>NZ_QQKA01000029.1 GCF_003493605.1 Haemophilus haemolyticus | reverse complement strand
GGCTTAGACAGCTAGGATGTTGGCTTAGAAGCAGCCATCATTTAAAGAAAGCGTAATAGCTCACTAGTCGAGTCGGCCTGCGCGGAAGATGTAACGGGGCTGAAATATAGCACCGAAGCTGCGGCATTAGACGTAAGTCTGTTGGGTAGGGGAGCGTTGTGTAAGCGGATGAAGGTGTGTTGAGAAGCATGCTGGACGTATCACAAGTGCGAATGCTGACATAAGTAACGATAAAACGGGTGAAAAACCCGTTCGCCGGAAGACCAAGGGTTCCTGTCCAACGTTAATCGGGGCAGG
>NZ_QQKA01000028.1 GCF_003493605.1 Haemophilus haemolyticus | reverse complement strand
GGCTTAGACAGCTAGGATGTTGGCTTAGAAGCAGCCATCATTTAAAGAAAGCGTAATAGCTCACTAGTCGAGTCGGCCTGCGCGGAAGATGTAACGGGGCTGAAATATAGCACCGAAGCTGCGGCATCAGGCGTATCACTAATACGCCTTACGATTAACAACCTAGAATGGCGCGAAGCGGCATGAAATGTTGTTCAGCAACCCGAACGTTGAGTCGGGCATCTTTGAGTGAGGATTATTAGTGATACGCCTGTTGGGTAGGGGAGCGTTGTGTAAGCGGAAGAAGGTGTGTTGAGAAGCATGCTGGACGTATCACAAGTGCGAATGCTGACATAAGTAACGATAAAACGGGTGAAAAACCCGTTCGCCGGAAGACCAAGGGTTCCTGTCCAACGTTAATCGGGGCAGG
>NZ_QQKA01000027.1 GCF_003493605.1 Haemophilus haemolyticus | reverse complement strand
TCAGCGACTGAGGCGGGTAGATCGAAAGATGCGGCTGCTAACTCTGCAACAGAAGCAGGCAAAGCGAAAGATGCGGCTGTGACAGCGAAAAATGATGCGGAAGCAGCTCGTGATATTGCGAATACGAAAGCGGGCGAGGCGGCAAGCTCAGCGACTGAAGCTGGAA
This sequence comes from Haemophilus haemolyticus, assembly GCF_003493605.1. GTDB lineage: Bacteria > Pseudomonadota > Gammaproteobacteria > Enterobacterales > Pasteurellaceae > Haemophilus > Haemophilus haemolyticus_J. Next base: position 273 of record NZ_QQKA01000027.1, on the reverse strand, counting down.
AATCAAAAGATGCAGCTAAAGCCTCTGAAGATGCAGCTAAAGTCTCTGAAATAGAAGCAGGCAAAGCGAAAACAGCGGCGGAAGCAGCTCGTGATGAAGCTGCAAACTCAGCAACAGAGGCGGGTAAATCAAAAGATGCTGCTGCCAACTCAGCAACTGAAGCGGGTAGATCGAAAGACGCAGCTGCTAACTCTGCAACAGAAGCAGGAAAAGCGAAAACAGCGGCGGAAGCGGCTCGTGATGCAGCTGCAAATTCAGCGACTGAGGCGGGTA
>NZ_QQKA01000026.1 GCF_003493605.1 Haemophilus haemolyticus | reverse complement strand
TTTCACTTCAAAGTGCGGTCAATTTGATGCGTATGTTCATTCAACTAAACACTTGATTGCTTTTGTTCAATCAAGATTTTATGCAAAATAGGTTTGCTTTCAGAGTTTCCTTCTCAGTTCCCTCTTTCACTTTCCCGTTTTGCCTACTCAGACTTTCTCTCGAAAATCTCTTGTTTTCAGCTTGTTTCCAATTTTTTAAAGAACAGTAAGATAATCTAACAAAGTTATCTTTAATTGGCGTCCCCACGGGGATTCGAACCCCGGTTACCGCCGTGAAAGGGCGATGTCCTAGGCCTCTAGACGATGGGGACATCAATTAAAGATACTCTATCTTCTTTTTATCTTTCAACGTTGCTTTCGCTTCGTTTTCAATTTCTCATTTTTCTACAACTATCAGCCAATCTGTGTGAGCACTCGCTGTCTCTCGTCTTTGGTAAGGAGGTGATCCAACCGCAGGTTCCCCTACGGTTACCTTGTTACGACTTCACCCCAGTCATGAATCATACCGTGGTAAACGC
>NZ_QQKA01000025.1 GCF_003493605.1 Haemophilus haemolyticus | reverse complement strand
AAAGCGAAAGATGCGGCTGTGACAGCGAAAAATGATGCGGAAGCAGCTCGTGATATTGCGAATACGAAAGCGGGCGAGGCGGCAAGCTCAGCGACTGAAGCTGGAAAATCAAAAGATGCAGCTAAAGCCTCTGAAGATGCAGCTAAAGTCTCTGAAATAGAAGCAGGCAAAGCGAAAACAGCGGCGGAAGTGGCTCGTGATGCAGCTGCAAATTCAGCGACTGAGGCGGGTAAATCAAAAGATGCTGCTGCCAACTCAGCAACAGAAGCAGGAAAAGCGAAAACAGCGGCGGAAGCGGCTCGTGATGCAGCTGCAAATTCAGCGACTGAGGCGGGTAGATCGAAAGATGCGGCTGCTAACTCTGCAACAGAAGCAGGAAAAGCGAAAGATGCGGCTGTGACAGCGAAAAATGATGCGGAAGCAGCTCGTGATATTGCGAATACGAAAGCGGGCGAGGCGGCAAGCTCAGCGACTGAAGCTGGAAAATCAAAAGATGCAGCTAAAGCCTCTGAAGATGCAGCTAAAGTCTCTGAAATAGAAGCAGGCAAAGCGAAAACAGCGGCGGAAG
>NZ_QQKA01000024.1 GCF_003493605.1 Haemophilus haemolyticus | reverse complement strand
TTTCACTTCAAAGTGCGGTCAATTTGATGCGTATGTTCATTCAACTAAACACTTGATTGCTTTTGTTCAATCAAGATTTTATGCAAAATAGGTTTGCTTTCAGAGTTTCCTTCTCAGTTCCCTCTTTTCACTTTCCCGTTTTGCCTACTCAGACTTTCTCTCGAAAATCTCTTATTTTCAGCTTGTTTCCAATTTTTTAAAGAACAGTTGATAAAACTTTTCAGTTATCATCGTTAAATAAACTAAATGTATAAATTTACTTAACGATGATAAGTGGTGGAGATAAGCGGGATCGAACCGCTGACCTCCTGCGTGCAAGGCAGGCGCTCTCCCAGCTGAGCTATATCCCCATTTCATCATAATTTAATAACTAATCATTTATGTCTTAGTTACTTACATTACACCTTTCACTTCACTCACTCTCAGAGTGGTGGGTCTGAGTGGACTTGAACCACCGACCTCACCCTTATCAGGGGTGCGCTCTAACCACCTGAGCTACAGACCCAAGGGTAATGTTTTCTTCTGCTCATTTGTCTACAATTATCAGCCAATCTGTGTGAGCACTCGCTGTCTCTCGTCTTTGGTAAGGAGGTGATCCAACCGCAGGTTCCCCTACGGTTACCTTGTTACGACTTCACCCCAGTCATGAATCATACCGTGGTAAACGC
>NZ_QQKA01000023.1 GCF_003493605.1 Haemophilus haemolyticus | reverse complement strand
TTTCAAGCAGAAGGCGGCATGCGTGCTCGCGGTCGATTTCGACAACGTGCAGGCGGTTCAGCTTTTTCGCCAAAGGTTCGGTAATCGCCGCCAAACCCGGACCGATTTCAATCACGACATCATCCGCCTGCGGGCGCACGGCGTTGACAATATCGCTGATAATCCGCGTGTCCTGCAAAAAATTCTGCCCGAAACGCTTGCGGGCTTTGTGTTCTTTCATCGTGTTTCCTTTTCGGTTGAAACCCCGCCCTTTAGGGCGGTAGAATCAGACTCTATTTGGGAGGGGCGTAACCCCTTCCAAATCAGGATGGCACATAGGGCGGTGCTTTATGTGTCGTCCTGTGTGTTGAAACATAAATGTGTTTACAGTATCCGTTTGATGTCGGCATTGTAACCGAAAACGGCAGGGCGTGATAATGCTGTTTGAAGGCTTGCCGTGTTTGGCGGTTTGGTGCAAAAACCGGCTGTCTGCCGTTTTGCCTGTTGGAGGATTGAACGTGTCTGAAAATCTGCTTGAAATCGAAACCCATCCCTTCGATTCCGTGTTGCCGCCGAAGGCTGCGGTCATGATGATGGGGACGTTTCCGCCCAAGGAAGACAAACGCGCGATGCAGTTTCATTATCCGAATTTCCAAAACGATATGTGGCGCGTTTACGGGCTGGTGTTTTTCGGCGATGCGGATTATTTCAAAGTGCCGTCCAACGGGGAGGCTGCGCACTCTGAAAAAGCGTTTGATGCCGAGAAAATCAAGGCGTTTTTGCACGAACGGGGGATTGCGTCCTGTCCGACCGTTTTGAAGGCGGTACGTCAGCACGGCAATGCGTCCGACAAGT
>NZ_QQKA01000022.1 GCF_003493605.1 Haemophilus haemolyticus | reverse complement strand
AATGTCTAAAGAAAAATTTGAACGTACAAAACCGCACGTAAACGTGGGTACAATCGGCCACGTTGACCACGGTAAAACAACTTTAACAGCAGCAATCACAACCGTATTAGCAAAACACTACGGTGGTGCAGCTCGTGCATTCGACCAAATCGATAACGCGCCAGAAGAAAAAGCGCGTGGTATCACCATCAACACATCACACGTTGAATACGATACTCCAACTCGCCACTACGCACACGTTGACTGCCCAGGACACGCGGACTATGTTAAAAACATGATTACCGGTGCGGCGCAAATGGACGGTGCTATCTTAGTAGTAGCAGCGACAGATGGTCCAATGCCACAAACTCGTGAGCACATCTTATTAGGTCGCCAAGTAGGTGTACCTTACATCATCGTATTCTTAAATAAATGCGACATGGTAGATGACGAAGAGTTATTAGAATTAGTAGAAATGGAAGTTCGTGAACTTCTTTCTCAATATGACTTCCCTGGTGACGATACTCCAATCGTACGTGGTTCTGCATTACAAGCATTAAACGGCGTTGCAGAATGGGAAGAAAAAATCCTTGAGTTAGCAAACCACTTAGATACTTACATTCCTGAGCCAGAGCGTGCAATTGACCAACCGTTCCTTCTTCCAATCGAAGACGTGTTCTCAATCTCAGGTCGTGGTACAGTAGTAACAGGTCGTGTTGAGCGTGGTATCATCCGCACTGGTGATGAAGTAGAAATCGTAGGTATCAAAGATACAGCTAAAACTACTGTAACGGGTGTTGAAATGTTCCGTAAATTACTTGACGAAGGTCGTGCAGGTGAAAACATCGGTGCATTATTACGTGGTACCAAACGTGAAGAAATCGAACGTGGTCAAGTATTAGCGAAACCAGGTTCAATCACGCCACACACTGACTTCGAATCAGAAGTGTACGTATTATCAAAAGAAGAAGGTGGTCGTCATACTCCGTTCTTCAAAGGTTACCGTCCACAATTCTATTTCCGTACAACTGACGTAACTGGTACTATTGAATTACCAGAAGGCGTGGAAATGGTAATGCCAGGCGATAACATCAAGATGACAGTAAGCTTAATCCACCCAATCGCGATGGACCAAGGTTTACGTTTCGCAATCCGTGAAGGTGGCCGTACAGTAGGTGCAGGTGTTGTAGCGAAAATCATCAAATAATTGATGGATTCTTGAATGTCTTAAAGGCAGAAAGAAGACAAAAGAAAGTGCGGGGAAAATTCTCCGCACTTTTTGTTTATAGGT
>NZ_QQKA01000021.1 GCF_003493605.1 Haemophilus haemolyticus | reverse complement strand
ATGCCGCAGCTTCGGTGCTATATTTCAGCCCCGTTACATCTTCCGCGCAGGCCGACTCGACTAGTGAGCTATTACGCTTTCTTTAAATGATGGCTGCTTCTAAGCCAACATCCTAGCTGTCTAAGCCTTCCCACTTCGTTTCCCACTTAATATAGACTTTGGGACCTTAGCTGGCGGTCTGGGTTGTTTCCCTCTCCACGACGGACGTTAGCACCCGCCGTGTGTCTCCTGAGTATCACTCTTTGGTATTCGTAGTTTGCATCGGGTTGGTAATCCGGGATGGACCCCTAGCCGAAACAGTGCTCTACCCCCAAAGGTGTCCGCTCAAGGCTCTACCTAAATAGATTTCGGGGAGAACCAGCTATCTCCCGGTTTGATTGGCCTTTCACCCCCAGCCACAAGTCATCCGCTAATTTTTCAACATTAGTCGGTTCGGTCCTCCAGTTAGTGTTACCCAACCTTCAACCTGCCCATGGCTAGATCACCGGGTTTCGGGTCTATACCTTGCAACTATTCGCCCAGTTAAGACTCGGTTTCCCTTCGGCTCCCCTATTCGGTTAACCTCGCTACAAAATATAAGTCGCTGACCCATTATACAAAAGGTACGCAGTCACCCTTTCAGGCTCCCACTGCTTGTACGTACAAGGTTTCAGGTTCTATTTCACTCCCCTCACCGGGGTTCTTTTCGCCTTTCCTTCACAGTACTGGTTCACTATCGGTCAATCAGGAGTATTTAGCCTTGGAGGATGGTCCCCCCTTCTTCAAACAGGATATCACGTGTCCCGCCCTACTTCTCGTTAACTTAGTACCACAGCCTGGATGTCGAGTACGGGGCTATCACCCTGTGTCGCTAAGCTTCCCAGCTTATTCCTCTATCTCTACTGCTATCATTAACAGGCTCTTTCGCTTTCGCTCGCCGCTACTGACGAAATCTCGGTTGATTTCTTTTCCTCGGGGTACTTAGATGTTTCAGTTCTCCCGGTTTGCCTCAACAAGCTATGAATTCACTTGTTGATAGTAGATTCTTCATCTACTGGGTTTCCCCATTCGGATATCTTGGATTAAACGCCTCTTATCGACTCATCCAAGCTTTTCGCAGATTAGCACGTCCTTCTTCGCCTCTGATTGCCAAGGCATCCACCTTGTACGCTTAGTCACTTAACTATACAACCTCAAATGTTTTCAATCACTTTAAGTTTTCACTTCAAAGTGCGGTCAATTTGATGCGTATGTTCATTCAACTAAACACTTGATTGCTTTTGTTCAATCAAGATTTTATGCAAAATAGGTTTGCTTTCAGAGTTTCCTTCTCAGTTCCCTCTTT
>NZ_QQKA01000020.1 GCF_003493605.1 Haemophilus haemolyticus | reverse complement strand
GAGTCCTTTTAGTTTCCCCTGAATGCGCTCATGGTTGTAATAATGAATATATTCATGAATCGTTTTTTCCAGTTGTTCGAACGTCTCAAATCGTTTGCCGTAATAACATTCCGTTTTTAATCGCCCAAAGAAGCTTTCCATCGCACTGTTATCTAAACAATTCCCCTTCCTTGACATACTTTGTTGAATGCCATTCTCCCTGAGTATGTTTTGATAGCCTATCATCTGATACTGCCAACCTTGGTCCGAATGTAAAATCGGTTTTGCGCCTTCAAGCCTTGCTACAGCTTGTTTCATCATTCGGGTAATTTGCTCAAAGTTCGGGCTTCGAGCTAAATCATAAGCAATAATTTCATTGTTAAATAAATCCTTAATGGGGGATAAATAGAGCTTGCCTTCCGCACACTTGAACTCGGTAATGTCAGTTGTCCATTTTTCATTAGGCTGTGTTGCCGTAAAATCGCGTTGTAACAGATTATCCGCAATATGCCCGACTTCACCTTGATAAGAACGATATTGTTGTGTCTTGCATTTTCCTTTAAGCCCCAACCATTGCATAATACGTTGCACTTTTTTATGGTTAATTTTAATGGTTTCTCTTAGCTTAAACGTCACACGGCGATAACCGTAGTTTCCGTGATTATCATGATAAATAGTGGCGATTGCTTGTGAGAGTGCTGAATTTTTATCGTTTTTCGTCTTCAAGTGATAGAAGAAAACACTGCGTGCCAAGCCGATTAAATCTAATAAAATGGGCAGCGGAAAATGAATGCGTAATGCCTTTACGATAGTGACTTTTTCTGCATTTTTTGTTGGTTGAGCTCTTGCAACTTTTTTAGGATTGCGTTCTCCGCACGTAGTCGGAGATTTTCCAATTCTAGTTCTTCCTCTCGTGTTTTAGGCTTAGGCGGCATTTTAGGGTATTTCGGTTTCATGGTTGGGCGACCTTTAGGTTTGGGGATTAAGCCGTTTATACCTTGTTTTTCAAAGGCTTTCAACCATTGGCTAACTATGCCTGAATTGGCAATACCAAAATGTAAGCAAGCGGCTTCTGCAGAAAATTGCCCATTTTTAACCGCTTGTATCACGTTAAGTTTAAATTCAGGTGAGTAATTTCGCTTCTTACCCAGTACGGCTAGCCCATTGATTCCACTATGATTAAATTGGTTAATCCAACGTTCTAATGTTGTTTCGGCAAGTTGAAAATGCCTGCGGGTAAGTGAACTATTTTTACCATTTTGAAGATAAAATTCGATGACTTGTTGCTTGAAAAGAAAATTGTATTTGGTCATAAAAAATCTGCACCTTAGTGAGTTGGTTATTTAGTCCAACTTTTGGGGTGCAGATCA
>NZ_QQKA01000019.1 GCF_003493605.1 Haemophilus haemolyticus | reverse complement strand
GAAGGTGTGTTGAGAAGCATGCTGGACGTATCACAAGTGCGAATGCTGACATAAGTAACGATAAAACGGGTGAAAAACCCGTTCGCCGGAAGACCAAGGGTTCCTGTCCAACGTTAATCGGGGCAGGGTGAGTCGGCCCCTAAGGCGAGGCTGAAGAGCGTAGTCGATGGGAAACAGGTTAATATTCCTGTACTTGGTAAAGCTGCGATGTGGGGACGGAGTAGGTTAGGTTATCGCACTGTTGGAAATGTGCGTTTAAGTTGGTAGGTGGGAAGTTTAGGCAAATCCGGACTTCCTTAACACTGAGAGATGATGACGAGGCTCTACGGAGCTGAAGTAACTGATACCACACTTCCAGGAAAAGCCACTAAGCGAAAGGCTTTACTAAACCGTACTGAAAACCGACACAGGTGGTCAGGTAGAGAATACTCAGGCGCTTGAGAGAACTCGGGTGAAGGAACTAGGCAAAATAGCACCGTAACTTCGGGAGAAGGTGCGCCGGCGTAGATTGTAAGGGCTAGCCCCTGAAGGTTGAACCGGTCGAAGATACCAGCTGGCTGCAACTGTTTATTAAAAACACAGCACTCTGCAAACACGAAAGTGGACGTATAGGGTGTGATGCCTGCCCGGTGCTGGAAGGTTAATTGATGGTGTAATCGAAAGAGAAGCACCTGATCGAAGCCCCAGTAAACGGCGGCCGTAACTATAACGGTCCTAAGGTAGCGAAATTCCTTGTCGGGTAAGTTCCGACCTGCACGAATGGCATAATGATGGCCAGGCTGTCTCCACCCGAGACTCAGTGAAATTGAAATCGCCGTGAAGATGCGGTGTACCCGCGGCTAGACGGAAAGACCCCGTGAACCTTTACTATAGCTTGACACTGAACATTGAATTTTGATGTGTAGGATAGGTGGGAGACTTAGAAGTAGTCACGCCAGTGATTATGGAGTCGTCCTTGAAATACCACCCTTTAACGTTTGATGTTCTAACGAAGATTACGAAACGTGGTCTCGGACAGTGTCTGGTGGGTAGTTTGACTGGGGCGGTCTCCTCCCAAAGCGTAACGGAGGAGCACGAAGGTTTGCTAATCACGGTCGGACATCGTGAGGTTAGTGCAATGGTATAAGCAAGCTTAACTGCGAGACAGACAAGTCGAGCAGGTACGAAAGTAGGTCATAGTGATCCGGTGGTTCTGAATGGAAGGGCCATCGCTCAACGGATAAAAGGTACTCCGGGGATAACAGGCTGATACCGCCCAAGAGTTCATATCGACGGCGGTGTTTGGCACCTCGATGTCGGCTCATCACATCCTGGGGCTGAAGTAGGTCCCAAGGGTATGGCTGTTCGCCATTTAAAGTGGTACGCGAGCTGGGTTTAGAACGTCGTGAGACAGTTCGGTCCCTATCTGCCGTGGGCGTTGGAGAATTGGTTGGGGCTGCTCCTAGTACGAGAGGACCGGAGTGGACGCACCACTGGTGTTCCGGTTGTGTCGCCAGACGCATTGCCGGGTAGCTAAGTGCGGAAGAGATAAGTGCTGAAAGCATCTAAG
>NZ_QQKA01000017.1 GCF_003493605.1 Haemophilus haemolyticus | reverse complement strand
AGATTGTCTGATACATTGTTAAAGAGCAAAAAACAACGACGCACTTGTAAATTTAAATACTTCACAACAGTGCGTCGTTGTGTGCGGTGCATTATAGGGATTTTCAAATCCCTTGCAAGTACTTTTTTGTAAAAATATTTAAAAAAATGATCTTTTGATTAAAGCACAAGCGATTAGAGCAAAATATAGATATTTTGAGCTATTTTTTTAACCGTTTTAAAATTCTTGGAAGATCAACAATAGAATCTAACACATAATCAGCCACTCTCTCGCCTTCCTCTGTTACTGGTTTACCTGTACGAACTAATACATTCATTTTCACCTTCGCGCCAATTCCCGCTTTTAAATCTTCAACTTTATCTCCAACCATAATAGATTGCATAGGATCGATCTTTAATTCTTTGATCGCTTGCAATAACATTCCAGGTTTAGGTTTCCGGCAATCACAGTCTTCTTTATATTCACCTTTTCCCTCAGGATGATGTGGGCAATAGTAAATACCATCCAAATTCACATCTTGTTCAGCCAATGACCAATCCATCCATTCTGTTAACTGTAAAAACTGATCCTCAGAAAAATAGCCACGTGCGATTCCAGATTGATTGGTAACCAACACCAACATATATCCCATTTTCTTTAATTCTCGCAATGCATCAATCGCACCATCAATAAACTTAAAGTTATCAATTTCGTGTACATAACCGTAATCAATATTTAACGTGCCATCGCGATCTAAAAAAATAGCCTTATTCATTCTCTTACCTTTTATATATATTAAATTAAGGAAAATTATCTATTTAATCCAAAGGATTAGCAAATATAAGTCATAACTAATCTGTCTAAAAAAGATAATCTGACATATTGACATAGCAATCTAGACATCTAGAATACCAAAACAGACTTAAAAACAATAAATAAAAAGGGCTTATATGATTAAGCTAAATAATATTACGAAAATTTTTGAGCTACCGAACAAAAAATTGACTGCGCTTGATAATGTTTCGTTGAATATCGAAAAAGGTCAAATCTGTGGCGTAATTGGTGCATCTGGCGCAGGAAAAAGCACATTAATTCGCTGTGTGAATTTATTAGAAAAACCGACAAGCGGTTCCGTTATTGTTGATAGCGTAGAATTAACAGGACTTTCTGATCGAGAATTAGTACGCGCTCGTCGTCAAATTGGAATGATTTTTCAGCATTTCAATTTACTAAGTTCTCGCACCGTCTTTGAAAACGTAGCATTACCCTTAGAATTGGAAAGTATGCCAAAAGCAAAAATCCAAGAAAAAATTACCGCACTTTTAGCGCTTGTTGGTTTAAGTGAGAAACGAGATGCTTACCCAAGCAATCTTTCGGGTGGGCAAAAACAACGTGTAGCTATTGCTCGCGCCTTAGCCAGCGATCCTAAAGTCTTATTATGTGATGAAGCCACTAGCGCATTAGATCCTGCAACGACACAATCTATTCTGAAATTATTAAAAGAAATTAACCGCACTTTAGGTATTACGATTTTATTGATTACTCACGAAATGGAAGTTGTTAAACAGATTTGTGATCAAGTTGCTGTTATTGATCAGGGTCGTCTAGTTGAACAAGGTACTGTCGGTGAAATTTTTGCAAATCCTAAAACAGAATTAGCTCAAGAGTTTATTCGTTCGACCTTCCACATCAGTCTACCTGATGAATATTTGGAAAATCTTACTGATACGCCGAAGCATAGCAAAGCGTATCCAATTATCAAATTTGAGTTTACGGGTCGATCAGTTGATGCACCGTTACTTTCTCAGGCATCAAAAAAATTTGGCGTGGAGCTCAGTATTTTAACCTCACAAATTGATTATGCTGGAGGCGTGAAATTTGGTTATACCATTGCTGAAGTAGCAGGCGATGAAGATGCGATTACGCAAACCAAAGTTTATTTAATGGAAAACAATGTGCGCGTGGAGGTGCTTGGTTATGTTCAATGATTTCTTGGCAACATTCAGCCAGCAATTAACACCTCAAATGTGGGGTGTTGTCGCAACCGCAACTTATGAAACTGTTTATATCAGTTTTGCATCTACCCTACTTGCTGTACTTGTCGGCGTGCCTGTTGGCGTATGGACTTTCTTAACTGGAAAAAATGAGATCTTACAAAACAACCGCACTCATTTTGTGTTAAACACGATTATTAATATTGGGCGTTCCATTCCATTTATTATTTTGCTTTTAATCTTATTACCTGTAACACGTTTCATCGTGGGAACTGTATTAGGTACAACAGCAGCAATTATTCCATTAAGTATTTGTGCGATGCCATTCGTGGCTCGCTTAACTGCTAATGCATTAATGGAAATTCCAAATGGTTTAACCGAAGCTGCTCAAGCAATGGGAGCAACTAAATGGCAAATTGTATGTAAATTCTATTTGCCAGAGGCGCTACCTACACTCATTAATGGCATCACGCTTACGCTGGTCACTTTAGTTGGTTACTCGGCAATGGCGGGGACGCAAGGCGGCGGTGGCTTAGGTAGCCTCGCTATCAACTACGGCGTATATCGCAATATGCCTTATGTCACTTGGGTGGCAACCATTATTATTGTGCTATTCGTTATGATTAGCCAAAAACTCGGCGATACACTGGCTAAAAAAGTGGATCATCGTTAATTAAACACAACCCTTAACTTAAACAGGAAGGAAATCCTATGAAATTAAAACAACTTTTTGCAATCACTGCAATCGCATCAGCTCTCGTTTTAACAGGCTGTAAAGAAGACAAAAAACCTGAAGCTGCAGCTGCACCACTTAAAATCAAAGTCGGTGTAATGTCTGGCCCAGAGCACCAAGTTGCAGAAATTGCAGCAAAAGTCGCTAAAGAAAAATATGGTTTAGACGTTCAATTCGTTGAATTCAATGACTATGCATTACCAAATGAAGCTGTATCTAAAGGTGATTTAGATGCAAACGCAATGCAACATAAACCTTATTTAGATGAAGATGCAAAAGCGAAAAATTTAAATAACTTAGTCATCGTGGGTAATACTTTCGTCTATCCATTAGCGGGTTATTCTAAAAAAATCAAAAGTATAAATGAATTACAAGAAGGTGCTAAAGTTGTTGTTCCTAATGATCCAACAAACCGCGGCCGCGCATTAATTCTTCTTGAAAAACAAGGTTTAATCAAATTAAAAGATGCAAATAACCTTCTTTCAACTGTATTAGATATTGTTGAAAATCCGAAAAAATTAAACATCACTGAAGTAGATACTTCTGTTGCAGCTCGCGCATTAGACGATGTTGATTTAGCTGTAGTAAACAACACTTATGCGGGTCAAGTGGGATTAAATGCTCAAGATAACGGTGTATTTGTAGAAGATAAAGATTCTCCATATGTGAACATTATCGTTTCTCGTACCGATAACAAAGACAGCAAAGCTGTTCAAGATTTCGTAAAATCTTACCAAACAGAAGAAGTTTACCAAGAAGCTAAAAAACACTTTAAAGATGGTGTTGTAAAAGGTTGGTAATTTCTACCGCACTTTAACTCATTACTAAATCCCTTGCTGAGCAAGGGATTTTTTATATCTTATCTTCTACGACCAATTAATTTCCTAAAATTAAAGATCACGCAAGCAATACATACCTTGATAAATTCAAGGCATGAAAAAACCGCACTATAGAAGTGCGGTAATTTTTTTAATTATTCTTAATCAAGAATTAATGTATTTTTTCTACTTGACCAAATTCTAGTTCAACAGGTGTAGCACGACCAAAGATTGATACAGAAACTTTTAAGCGACCTTTTTCATAATCTACTTCTTCTACTGTACCATTAAAGTCTGCAAATGGACCTTCTGCCACACGAACTTCTTCACCAGGATGATACTCATTGCGATGACGAGGTTTATCAGTAGTCTGTTCTAGACGGTTTAAAATAGTATCGGCTTCTCGTTTAGAAATTGGCGCAGGTTTATCAGGTGTACCACCAATGAATCCCATAACACGCGGAACACTTTTCACCAAGTGCCATGTTTCATCATTCATTTCCATTTCTACGAGCACATAGCCAGGGAAAAACTTACGTTCGCTTTTACGACGCTTACCTGCAACATTCTCAACGACTTCTTCAGTTGGAACTAACACTTCACCAAATTGGTCTTCCATTTGTTGCTGTTTAATGTATTCACGCAAAGTTAAAGCCACTCGGCTTTCAAAACCAGAAAACGCCTGTAATACATACCAACGTTTTTTTGATACAGTTGTTTCTTCAGTCATTTTAGAATCTCAAATCAGTTAAGAAATTAATTACTGTCACAATAATCGAATCTGTCGCCCAGAAAAATAAGGATGCAATGATTGTTACCCCAATTACGATTAATGTAGTTTGACGCGCTTCTTGGCGACTTGGCCATACCACTTTTTGCGCTTCTATTTTTGAATCTTTAAAGAATGTACGAGCTTTTGTACCTTGATTAGTAATTGCTGCAAATGCAAAAGCAATCACTAATGCAATGACTACACCCACTACACGAATAGGTAATGAATATACTTTTTGGAAATAAACATTACCAATTGCAGCTGCCGCAAAAAAGACTGCGACTAAAATCCAAAGAAGGGTATTTAATCCTTTAGATTTACCTTCTACCACCGTCTCTGGTACATTTTTCTTTTTATCAACAATTTCAGTTGCCATAAATTGAATCCGTTATTTACTTAGGAAAATAAGAATAAAGTTATAAGAACGTGCGATTGTAGCATTTTCTTTTCTCCTTGCCTATTGAAAATCATCAAGCAAAATAGAAAACATAAGGAAAAACAACCGCACTTTTCTATTAAGAATGATATTCTAATTTTGGAGCAGTATTATCTACAATGGTACTTTCATCCACGACTACTTTACGTAAATTTTCGATAGATGGTAAATCATACATCGTATCAAGTAATACAGCCTCGACAATAGAACGTAAACCACGTGCGCCTGTTTTTCTTTCAAGCGCTTTCTTCGCCATTGCTTTTAAAGCTTCTAGAGTGAATTCTAACTCCACATTTTCAAGTCCAAATAAAGCTTGATATTGTTTAGTTAAGGCATTTTTAGGCTGTGTAAGAATTTGCACAAGGGCTTCTTCATCTAATTCACTTAGTGGAGAAATCATGGGTAAACGCCCAATAAATTCTGGAATTAAGCCAAACTTCATTAAATCATCTGGTTCTACTTGGCGGAATAATTCAGAAAGAGACTTTTCTTCTTCATCTTTTTCTACTTTCGCACTAAAACCGATGCTCGTACTTGTTTGTGTACGCTTACTGATAATTTTATCTAATCCCGCAAATGCGCCACCGCAGATAAAGAGAATTTTTGACGTATCCAATTTCACCATTTCTTGCTGTGGATGTTTACGACCACCTTGAGGTGGAATAGAAGCTACGGTACCTTCAATGAGTTTCAACAATGCTTGTTGTACACCTTCGCCAGATACATCTCGAGTAATTGATGCTCCTTCTGATTTACGGCTAATTTTATCGATTTCATCAATATAGATAATGCCTTGCTCTGCTTTTTCAGTATTATACTCACAGTTTTGTAAAAGCTTTTGTAGGACATTTTCCACATCTTCACCCACGTAACCAGCCTCAGTCAATGTTGTCGCGTCAGCCATCGCAAACGGCACATTTAAACGACGAGCTAGTGTTTGAGCAAGCAATGTTTTACCACTACCCGTTGGTCCAATAAGCAAGATATTACTTTTGCCAAGCTCAACATCATTATTTTGATGATTAGTTCGTAAGCGTTTATAATGATTGTAAACTGCGACAGAAAGCACTTTTTTCGCATAATCTTGGCCAATAACATAATCATCTAGATGAGCGCGAATTTCGTGAGGAGTTGGTAATTTCTCCTCATTTTCTGCCGCACTTTCGTCTACACTTTCATCATTACTTTCTTCAAGCATTGAATGACAAAGTTCAATACACTCATTACAAATATAGCCGTCTTTACCAGCAATTAATTTATCTACTTCGCTTTTTTCTTTTCCGCAAAAAGAGCAATGTAAATCTTTATCTTTGTCTGACATGTGTTTCCTTAACGTTTAATTAAAACTTCATCAACTAAACCATATACTTTTGCTTCTTCAGCTGACATAAAGTTATCGCGATCTGTATCTTTCTCAATTCGTTCGATACTTTGCCCAGTATGGAATGCTAGACGATCGTTTAAAGTGTGTTTAATTTTCAAAATTTCTTGTGCGTGAATTTGAATATCCGATGCTTGACCACGGAAACCACCCAAAGGTTGGTGAATCATCACACGCGCATTTGGTAACGCTGCTCGTTTGCCAGCGGTTCCGCCAGCAAGCAAGAATGCGCCCATTGAGCATGCCTGACCGATACAAAGTGTACGAATATCTGGCTTAATAAATTGCATTGTGTCGTAAATAGCCATACCTGCTGTCACAGAACCACCGGGAGAGTTTATATAAATATTGATATCTTTAGTTGGATCTTCAGACTCTAAAAAAAGCAGCTGAGCCACAATGAGATTAGCCATACGATCTTCCACTTCACCACTTAGGAAGATCACACGCTCTTTTAATAAACGGGAATAAATGTCGTATGAACGCTCGCCACGCGAAGTCTGTTCAACAACCATAGGAATTACACTCATTTTCTTACCTTTTTCACTAAAATTGCTAATTATTTTACTCTAAATAACCTACAAATAAAAATGCGGTCGCTTTTGTTAAAAAGAGCGACCGCACTTTTATTCAATCATAACGATATTAATTAATCATTATGCTTGTGGATTCATAATTTCATCAAACGAAGAAACTTTTTCTGTAACTTGTGCTTTAGCAAGTACTGCATCCACTGCTTGTTCTTCTAATACTACGTTACGAATATTGTTCATTAACTCTTCGTTTTTACTATAGTATTCAACAACCTCAGCCGGTTGCTCGTAAGCTGATGCAATATCTGCAATCATTGCTTTAGCGCGTTCTTCATCAGCTTTTAATTCATTAGATTTAATCACTTCAGAGAATAATAAACCTACTTGAACACGACGAGTTGCTTCTGCTTCAAATAATTCACGTGGTAACTGTGCAGCTTGTTGTGCATTACCGCCAAAACGTTGAGCCGCTTGATTGCGTAATACATTAATTTCTTCTTCTACAGCAGAAGCTGGCACTTCAATTGAATTTTGTTCAATTAAACCGTTGATTACTTGTTGTTTAACACGTGAAACTAATGCATTTTTCAATTCACGTTCCATATTCTTACGAATTTCTACACGTAAATCCGCAACAGATTTAGTATTCGGACCGAACTTAGCTACAAACTCATCTGTTAACTCAGGTAACACCATGTTTTCTACTTTTTTCAAGGTAATTGCAAATTTTGCCGCCTTACCTTTTAAGTTTTCTGCATGGTATTCAGCAGGGAAAGTTACATTAATATCGAATTGCTCACCTACTTTATGGCCTACGATACCATCTTCAAAACCAGGAATCATACGACCTTGTCCCATAAATAATACGAAGTCAGATGCTTTACCACCTTCAAACTCTTCGCCATCGACAGAACCAACAAAATCAATAGTTACGCGATCATCTGCTTTCGCTGCCGAGTCGGTTTCTGCCCAAGTTGCTTGTTGTTTACGTAACACATCAACCATTTTATCAATATCATCTTCTGTGATTCCAACAGTTGGTTTTTCAACTTTAATATTCTCTAAACCTTGTAATTTAACTTCTGGATAAACTTCAAAAGTTGCGGTGAAAACTAGATCTTTACCTTCTTCAAAAGTTTCAATACCAAAAGTTGGACGACCTGCGATATTAATCTTTTCTGCAATCACGGCATCAAAAAAATGACGTGGTAATAAATCGTTTAATACATCTTGACGGATTGATGCACCGAAACGTTGTTCGATAATATGAGCTGGAACATGGCCTTTACGGAAACCATCTACACGCACATTTTTTGATGCACGTTTAAATTCTTCACGAACTGCTTTAGATACAGTTTCAGCTGGAACGGTGATCGCTACACGGCGTTCTAAACCTTGAGTTGTTTCAATATTTAATGACATTTGTTACCTCAATTAATTTGCACTCGGTAAAAATTCACACCGAACACGTTTGTTAAATAAAATAAGACGCTCAATTATAACGAAAGAAATGTAACCAGTCGATAAAATACTGATTAAAAAATCACATTTTGATAACTTTCAAATATCACCTATAAACAAAAAGTGCGGAGAATTTTCCCCGCACTTTCTTTTGTCTTCTTTCTGCCTTTAAGACATTCAAGAATCCATCAATTATTTGATGATTTTCGCTACAACACCTGCACCTACTGTACGG
>NZ_QQKA01000016.1 GCF_003493605.1 Haemophilus haemolyticus | reverse complement strand
TGGGCGATTAAAAACGGAATGTTATTACGGCAAACGATTTGAGACGTTCGAACAACTGGAAAAAACGATTCATGAATATATTCATTATTACAACCATGAGCGCATTCAGGGGAAACTAAAAGGACTCAGCCCTGTGAATTACAGAACTCAGTCCTTGAACTAAATCAGTCTAACTTTTTGGGGTCAGATCATTAAACAGCCTTTTTCTCCTTTAGTAAGTATTCTAGATTCCTCTATATTATGTAATATGGAGTTTGATTGATAAGTGTACGCATTAAAGAAACTAAATGAAAGTTTTTTTGATTCAAATTGCTTAGTAATATGTTTGCGACGTTCAGTTGCATTCTCCATACTAATGACAATATTTTCAATAGCACTCATATTTAAATAAAAATGGAAATAACTAAATTTTTTGCATTCTACTATACGAAAAGAATAAATCAACAATAAAAGTCTGTGTTAAAATTCTCAAAATTTATTTATAGAAGAGCAAAAATGGCAACCTATTTCGTCGGTGATTTGCAAGGCTGTTATGATGAATTACAGCTTTTATTAGAACGTGTGAGCTTCAATCCTACGCAAGATAAACTTTATCTCGTGGGGGATCTTGTGGCGCGTGGGGATAAATCACTTGAATGTCTTCGTTTCGTAAAATCACTCGGTAATGCCGCGCAAACCGTACTAGGTAATCACGATTTACACTTAATTGCGACCGCACTGGGTATTAAAAAAGTGAAACCTCGTGATCGTGTCGATGCTATTTTTAATGCACCCGATTTTGATGAACTCATTGACTGGTTACGCCATCAGCCATTACTTGTTCATAATGAAGAATTAAATTTCCTGATGGCTCACGCAGGCATTTCGCCTGATTGGGATTTGGAAACGGCGAAATCTTGTGCAGCTGAAGTTGAACAGATTTTACAACACGGTGATTTTCATTATCTTATTGAAAATATGTATTCCGAACAGCCTGATCGCTGGTCACCAGATTTGCAGGGCTTAGCGCGTCATCGTTACATTATTAATGCTTTTACTCGAATGCGTTTTTGCTATTTGGATCATCGCTTTGATTTTGCTTGTAAATCCCCTTTAAAAGATGCGCCAGCAGAGCTCACGCCTTGGTTTAATTTAGATAATCCACTTTATAAACAAATTCCCATTGTCTTTGGGCATTGGGCAAGTTTAGTCGATGAGCCGACGCCACAAGGTATTTATGCCTTGGATACTGGTTGTGTGTGGAATAATAGAATGACCATGTTGCGTTGGGAAGACAAACAGTTCTTCACACAAAGTGCGGTCAAAAATTACAGTGATTTTTAAGGAAACGCTATGCTTTCGCTTACTGCCGAATCTTGTGAACTGTTCAATATTCCTTTCTATCAATTCGCCCAAATGAAAAAATTCTGCCCGGAAGATATTCCGGCGATTAAAGCTAATTACAAATTACATTGGGATAACTGGAAAGCGATAATTCAATCTGTTTCAGCACAACTCGGTACGCCTTTTGCAAAACCGCATATTGAAAGCTGGACCAATGGTTGGCAGGTTCGAGCACATTTCTTCGCTTATTTTAAATACGAGTTTAACCAAAATTCTGCAGCAATCTTTTCTGTGCTCTTAAATCGTCGCCGACTAAGAGTGTGCTTAGATTGGCATTGCTATCGTGCTGATCGCTCACAAATTAATGTGCAACAATATAATCAGTGGCTTGATCAATTTGATTTCAAACAATTTGCTGGTTTTGATATTTGGCGAGAAGATGAAAGTGAATATGATGATTTTCGCCAAGTAAAACAAATAACTAAAAACGATCTCATTTTACGCTCAGAAGAAGATTTTTGGTGCATAGGAAAAAGCATTGAAAAATCGGAGATCAATCAAATAAATCCCGTCTCTTTTATCACTCAAACTATTCAAGCATTACAACCAATCTACGAATATTGCCATCAATAAAAGTGAGGTTATTTTCATGAAAGTTTTTCGCCCTGTTTAGTTGTTATGTTATCATTACATTAATTTAACATTTTTAACAATTTAAACTTTTAGGAGAGCTTTATGAAAAACGTCGTGATCGTTGGCGGGGGCGCTGGCGGCATTGAATTAGCGACATTCTTAGGTGATAAATTAGGTCGAAAAAGACAAGCTAAGGTGACACTTGTGGATCGTAATGCCACTCATCTATGGAAACCCTTATTGCATGAAATTGCAACGGGCGTAATGGATGATGGCGTAGATTCTCTTAGCTATCGCGCACATGGTAAAAATCACCATTTCAGTTTTGAACAGGGTTCAATCACTCGTATTAATCGTGAACAAAAATATGTTGAACTCGCCCCTGTTTATGGGCAAGAAGGCGATATGCTCGTCGTTGCTCGCCGAATTCCTTACGATTATTTAGTGGTTGCAATTGGTAGCAAATCAAATGATTTCAACACAAAAGGTGTAGCTGATAACTGTATTTTCTTAGACAGTTCAGGTCAAGCGTTGCGCTTTCAGCAAAAAATGTTGGAATTATTCCTTAAATTCTCAGAGAACCGTGCTTTAGATGATATTGGTGAAGAAGAATTTAAACAGAAATTAGTCGATGAAAGCAAAGTAAATATTGCGATTATTGGCGGTGGCGCAACTGGTGTGGAATTAACCGCTGAGCTTTATCATGCCACGGAAGATTTATCTTCTTACGGCTATGGCAAGATTGATAACTCATGTTTACAAGTCACACTTGTTGAAGCAGGACCTCGCTTACTACCAGCACTACCCGAAGATTTATCTGCTGCGGTATTAGACGAGTTACAAGAAATGGGCGCGAACGTGAAATTAAATAAAATGATCACCGAAGCTCAACCCAATACCCTTATCACTAAAGACGGGGAAGAAATTAAGGCAGATCTCATTGTTTGGGCGGCAGGCGTTCGCACTTCAACAGTGACACAA
The DNA here is from genome assembly GCF_003493605.1 of Haemophilus haemolyticus. Lineage (GTDB taxonomy): Bacteria > Pseudomonadota > Gammaproteobacteria > Enterobacterales > Pasteurellaceae > Haemophilus > Haemophilus haemolyticus_J. Next base: position 8,245 of record NZ_QQKA01000016.1, on the reverse strand, counting down.
CAATTTGATGGATTAGAACTCAATCGAATCAATCAATTAGTGGTAAAAGACACGCTTCAAACAACCGTTGATGACAGTATTTTTGCCATTGGCGACTGTGCAGCATTAACGCAGCCAAACGGTAAATTAGTCCCGCCAAGAGCTCAAGCCGCACATCAAATGGCAAAAGCTTGTGCAAAAAATATCTTTGCATTTTTTGAGCAAAAACCATTAAAAGCATTTAAATATAACGATAAAGGCACCTTGGTTTCTCTTTCGAGCTTTACTGCATTAGGCAGTATTTCGAATAAATTTGGAAAAAATCCTCTTACCATTCAGGGTAAATTTGCACAATTTGCCTATGTATCTTTGTATAGAATGCATCAACATGCTTTACATGGTTGCATTAAAATTGGATTGATTATTCTGGTTGATAAACTTAATCGTTATTTAAAACCAAGATTAAAATTACACTAATCGTTAAAGACAAAAGTGCGGTGAAAAATCACCGCACTTCCTATCGAAATTTAACTTCTTGTACAATACGCTTAGCTGCAGCTATTGGCAACTGCCCGATAAACGTAATTTCTTTTCCGCTACGCACTTCACTATAAATCGTATAGGCCCCTTGTTTCCAAGTATTTTCAGGTAATACATTAGAACCAGCATTAGAAACAAATAGCGTAAAAGTGAACAAACCATCGCTATATAGCGCACTATCTATCACTTCATTTTCCAATGTTTCTTGAGTATATCGAATTAAAGAAAAACCTTGTGGCAACCAACCTGCAGACCAAGTTATATCTGAACTTTGTTCATTTTTACTTTCTTTCAATAACGGGGGCATTGAGACCTTGTTAATATACTCCGTCAATCCTCTTAGTCTATCATCGATATAAAGCGTTACAACTCTAAACTGATCAAGTAATTTACCTTCACTATCAAGCATATCGCCACGTAATAATAAACCATTTTCTTCATCGACAAAGACTAAATACTGATATCGGAAATCATCTTTAGGGACGATACGAATCGTGTCAGCAAAACGCCCTGCCACTCGATCTTTGCCTAATTTTATAAAATCATAAGCTGAAGAAAGTTTATCAAAATCAGCACGAACAACGGCCGGCATTGCATCGACGATATTGCCACTATTAAGCGTAAATGCTTGAGTATTTGGCTGAAAATAACTGACTAAATTATCACGTTGAATAATTTCTTGTTGACGTCCATCAAGCGTTACTAATTGCGCATAAGTTTTATTATCTTTCTTAATATGACGATAGCGAAAGGAATCCATATTTGATGGCGTTGTTTGAACAAAGGCAATTTCATAATTGAGATTATCCAATGCTTGTGTCATTTTATCTAAAGACTGCTTTGCAGAAAGATCTTCAGCAGAAGCAATACTACTTAATAGTAAAGAAAGAGAAAGTGCGGTGAATTTTAACGCGATTTTTTTCATAAAAATAAATTTAAAGGATAAAAATTCACCACGCTAAATAACATATTAGGTGGTGAATTAACATAAACTAACTGAACTAATCGTATTATTTCTGACTATTACTACTTACATTTAATGCATCGACATGCATACGACGTTGTAATTCATAGTTCTGTAACATCGCACCAATACGACGACTTTTTTGTTCAAGCTGATCCGATGTCAATGTATCTTTACTCGGCGCATTATAGCTAACCTCTTGAACTGCATTATTAAATGGCAAGGTTTGCAACACTGGAGTCTCAGGTAAATTAGACGCATCGTTTTTATTATTGAAAGATTGAACACCAAGTACCGCCACTAAACATACACCAGCAGCAACAGCAACTTGCGTCATTGGCGCAAAGAACGCTTTTAATTTTTGCATAAATGCAGAATTATGCGCATCTTCTGGTTCAGGTTGAGACACCGCAATGACATCGACTTTCTTCACTTCTTCAGATTCAATTAAACCTGCCATTTTAACGGTAAAATCAGCCCCTAGAAACAAGGCGCTTTCTTTACGCATCACTGCTCGTACAGCATGGAATGCCTGCCAAGATTCTTGTAATTCTTCGTCTTTCAATAAAGCATCTGTCAAGCCAGCCTCGACTTGTTCGCCATCCATATAGGCTGAAAGTTGCTCTTTTTGCATAGTAAACTCCGACATTTTTATTCGCGTTGCATCAGTGGCTGAATTTTATTCTCAATAATTTCCCTTGCGCGGAAAATACGAGAACGAACAGTACCAACAGGGCAATCCATAATTTCTGCAATCTCTTCATAGCTTAAGCCTTCTAGCTCTCGCAAGGTGATTGCTGTTTTTAAATCTTCTGGCAAACTGTGAATCGTACTAAACACGATTCGTTCAAGTTCACTAGATAACATTTCATTTTCGGGTGTATCTACATCCCGCAAGTGCGTACCCACATCATAATTTTCAGCATCCTCAGCTAAAATATCTTCATTAGGTGGACGACGCCCTTGAGCCGTTAAATAATTTTTTGCCGTATTGACGGCAATTCGATAAAGCCATGTATAGAAAGCACTTTCGCCACGAAAAGATTCAATTGAGCGATAAGCCTTTATAAAGGATTCTTGCACCACATCAGGAATATCGTTACGTGACACATAGCGAGTCAAAAGCCCCGCCACTTTATTCTGATAACGAGAAACCAACAAATTGAAGGCTTTCTTATCCCCTTGCTGCACTCTTTCTACCAAAGCCTGATCTGTTAGCTGTTCAGCCATATTTCTCCTATGCCAATATCTAACACGCCTTAATATTCAAGACAGCAAGCTCTTGTTGCAATCTCAGACACAAGTGTGTGAAAAAAGTTCATACGTATCTTAATAATTTTAATTAGTTGTGATTTTTTGTACGTTTTGGATATATTCCACCATAGATTGAATTTCTGAATCTGATGATTGGCCACGATTAAAAAACCAAGAAAATAGCTGCAGATCTGTACTTGCTAATAAACGAATAAATATATCTTTTTTGTCATCTGTTAATTCATCAAAATGCTTCAAATAAAAAGGCATAATGATTTTATCCAACTCCAACATTCCTCGGCGGCAATCCCATTCAATACGGGGTTTATTATATTTTTCCATTTTTAATTCCTTAAATTTTAGGGGCCGATTATAGCCTAAAAAATAACAATAAAAAAAGGTTGGCATATTTACCAACCTTTATTTTTCAATTTCATTATTTATTCTTTAATAAATCACGAATTTCTGTGAGCAAATCTTCTGATGTAGGACCTGCTTTTTTCTCTTCTGGTTTTCTCACTTTATTAAGTGCCTTAATCATCATAAAGATTGCAAGAGCAATAATAATGAAATCAATCACATTCTGAATAAACACACCGTAGTTTAAAGTAACTGCAGGAACATCGCCTTGTGCTTGAGCTAATACAAATTTCATATCTTTGAAATCAATACCACCCGTTAAAATACCTAACACAGGCATAAAAATATCACTGACAAGTGAGCTTACAATCTTACCAAACGCACCACCGATAATCACACCGACAGCCATATCTACAACATTACCGCGCATTGCAAATTCGCGAAATTCCTTAATAAAACTCATAATAATTTTTCCTTTAGAGATTGAATAAAAAGAGCGACGATTATAATCAGCCGATCTTAAAAGTAAATAAATCGTTAAATGAAGAATGCACTTGGCTGGAACAATTTTTCAATTTCAGGCACATTCTTCTTATCACTCAAATAAATCACTACATGATCGCCTTCTTCAATCACAACTTGGCGTCGTGCAACAATTACATCATTACCACGCAATAAAGCACCAATAATGGTTCCCATAGGCAAACGCAACTCACCGATTTTGCGCCCTACCACATTGGAGGTGCTTTCATCACCATGCGCGACAATTTCAATAGCCTCAGCGATACCATGTCGTAATGTAGCCACATTTTTCACATCACCTTTACGAACATGCCCAAGCAAAGCAGAAATAGTTGCTTGCTGCGGTGAAACCACAATATCAATACTTCCACCTTGAATCAGGTTTATATAAGCAATTCGTTGAATCAGCACCATTGCTTTCTTGGCTCCCAAACGTTTTGCCAATAAAGCAGACATAATATTAGCTTCATCATCACTACTTAATGAAAGGAACACATCGACATTTTCAATATGTTCTTCAAACAATAAATTTTGATCAGACGCATCACCATAAAAAACCAAGGTTTTTGAAAGTTTTTCAGCTAACAAATTAGCCCGTTCTTCATCACGCTCAATTAATTTTACGGTACAAACATTTTCCAAACATTTCGCTACGCCAGCGGCAACATTTCCGCCCCCGACGATCATTACACGTTTATAAGGTTTTTCTAATCTCTGAAGTTCACTCATTACTGCTTTTATATGCTCAGTTGCACAAATAAAAGTAATTTCATCACCAGCTTCAACAATAGTAGACCCCTGCGGGCGAATCGGTTTGCCGTTACGCAAAATAGACATAATACGACAATCAATATGTGGCATATGTTCACGAAATGCGGAAAGCGCATATCCAACCAAAGGACCACCATAATAAGCTCTTACCACAACCATGCTAATACGATTATTCGCGAAATGGGCGACTTGTAATGCCCCTGGATAAGCAATTAAACGTGTAATTTCATCTGTCACAAGATTTTCAGGCGAAATCAAATGATCAATAGGTACATTCTCATCATTGAATAACTTATCTTTTTCACGTAAATATTCTGAATTACGAATACGGGCAATACGCGTTGGTGTATTAAATAATGTATAGCCCATTTGGCAGGCTACCATATTGATTTCATCAGAGGCTGTTACGGCAACCATTAAATCTGCATCAGCCGCACCTGCATCACGAAGCACTTTTGGAGATGATGGAGAGCCTTGTACCACACGCAAATCGTGCTTTTCTTGTAAGGCTTGTAACTGTGGGGACTCGTTATCAACGAGTGTGATATCGTTATCTTCACTAACCAAATTTTCGGCAAGCGTTGTTCCTACCTGACCTGCGCCCAAAATGATGATTTTCATTATCGCCCTCCTTTATGCTCGTTTAAGCAATTTCGCATAATAGAACCCATCGCCACTATTTGGTTGCGGAATGAATTGAAAACCCACCGCACTTTTATCATCACTAAAAGGTAATGGCAATAACTCCGCATCCGCGTGGGCATTTAAAAATGCTTGGATTTGTTCGCAATTTTCTTCTGGCAATACAGAACAAGTCGCATAAAGCAAAATACCGTTTGGCTTAAGTTTTTCCCAAAGTGCACTCAGAATTTTCTTCTGTAGTTCAACAAGCTGAGCGATATCGCTTTCTTTACGTAACCATTTTATATCGGGGTGGCGTCGAATCACCCCTGTTGCAGAACAAGGGGCATCAAGTAAAATTCGGTCAAATTTCACCGCACTTTTACCGATTTCAGCTAACCATTCGTCAGGTTTACTCGCATCACCACACACCACTATCGCTTGCTGATTTAAACGTTCAAGATTTTCTTCTACTCGTTTTAAGCGATGAGATTCAACATCTAATGCAATCACATTAGACTGAGGTGCCAGTTCTAAAATATGAGTCGTTTTACCGCCTGGTGCCGCGCAAGCATCAAGGATCCACTCCTCATTTTTTGGATCAAGCAACGTTGCCGCCCACTGTGCACTCAAATCTTGTACCGTAACCGCCCCTTCTTCAAAGTGCGGTAATTTTTGCACAGCAATCGGTATATCTAAACATAGCGCATTAGGATGATGGCTTGTTTTCGAAGAAATACCTTGTTCTTCAAGTAAAGTGCGGTAAGTTTCGAGGGCGTTTTTTTGTGAATTCACTCGTAGCCACATTGGTGGTTTCTGATTGTTCGCCTCAATGATCTCACGCCAATTCGGATAGGCTTTTTTTAATTTATTCACGAACCATTCAGGGTGAAGCGTTTGCCAATTTTTATCGATAATGGCCAAAATTTCACCTTGCTCACGTAAAAACCTACGCAAAACCGCATTCACTAATCCTCTAAAACTATCAGATTTTAATGATTTTGTTGCATTCACAACTTCATCAACTGCCGCATGAGCAGGCACTCGCATATAAAGTAATTGGTATAACCCTACAAGTAACAAGCAATGAACAATGCGAGTTTTACCTTTAAGCGGCTTATCCACAAGACGTTTGATAATTTGCTCTAAGCGAGGCAATACGCGACACACGCCAAAACAAATTTCTTGTAGTAAGGGCAAATCTTGGGCTTTTACAGAAAGTTGCACTTCTGGAATTAACGCCGACAAGGATTTGCCCTCATCCAATACTTGCAAAATTAAGTTTGCAGCAATAGCTCTGGTCGAAAGTGCGGTCATTTTTACTGAATTTTTTACTTTGATAGTTTTAGAAGAAAATTTTTTCATTATGCAAGCACCTTACCAATAGTAAACCATTCTGCACGGCCATTTAATAAATCTTGTGCAGACATAGGCTTTTTACCTGCAGGTTGTAATTGCAATAAGTTTAAGACACCATCGACAGTCGCAATTTGAATGCCATTTTTATCCGCACTTAAAATAGTTCCCGCTGGTTTATCTTGATGAGGCAACACTTCCGCTTGATACACTTTTAAAGTTTGAGCATTGCCATCCTTATCTTCCGTTGAAAAATAAGCAATCGGCCAAGGATTAAAAGCACGAATATTACGCTCAAGTTGCATTGCAGGAAGCGACCAATCTAATTGAGCCTCTTCTTTAGAAAGTTTTTCGGCATAATTACTTTGGCTGTCATCTTGTTTTTCCGCTATAAATTTACCGTTTTCAATATTATCTAAAACATCAATTAATGCTGATGGAGCAAGCTCTGCCAGTTTGTTATAAAGACTTGTTGAAGTTTCAGTCGGTAAAATATCACAATAGACTTTGTGTAACATATCACCTGTATCTAAACCTTCATCCATTTGCATAATGGTTATACCCGTTTGTGCATCACCAGCCCAAATTGAGCGCTGAATGGGTGCAGCTCCTCGCCAACGAGGAAGAATAGAACCATGCACATTCAAACAACCTAAACGAGGGGCGTCTAATACAGCTTTCGGTAAAATTAATCCATAAGCGACAACAACCATTACATCTGCATTTAACGCTTTTAATTCAGACTGCGCCTCTTCTTTACGTAAGGATTTAGGTTGATAAACGGGAATGTTATTTTGCTCAGCAAGTTGCTTAACAGGGCTTGCTTGCAGTTTTTTACCGCGACCAGCTGGTTTATCAGGTTGAGTATAAACAGCGATCACATTATGTTGAGAATTTAGAATGGCTTGTAAATGCTGTGCAGCAAAATCTGGCGTACCAGCAAAAATAATATTAAGTGATTTCATAATGTTCTACGTTATGGCGATTGATAGGAAGTAGGGTGGGCTTCAGCCCACCATTTTTTGAAATGATTGGTGGGCTAAAGCCCACCCTACGTTTTAGCTTTTCGCAATCTGCTTCTTGTATTTAATCAACTTTTCTTTAATGCGCTGGCGTTTAAGTGGAGAAAGATAATCAACAAATAAAATTCCATTTAAATGATCAATTTCGTGTTGAATACAGATCGCAAGCAAACCATCCGCATCTAAAGTAAATTCTTTACCGTCACGATCTAACGCTCTCACTTTCACTTTTTCTTTACGAGGAACCAACGCACGGAACCCTGGAATGGATAAGCATCCCTCTTCAATTCCCGTTTCACCTTCAGAAGACAAAATTTCAGGATTAATCAAGACAATCTGATTTTGTTTATCACCTTCAACATCAATAGTAATAATACGTTGCAAAATATCTACTTGAGGTGCAGCTAAACCAATACCTTCTTCTTGATACATCGTATCAAACATATCATCAACAATTTTACGAATTGCATCATTAACTTCAGTAACAGGCTCACAGACAACCTTTAAGTGATCATCAGGATAAATTAATACATTAAGTGCGGTCATAATTTCTCTTGTTTTTAAGGGTAGAATTTTAGCGAGATTGTAGCACAGCTAATAAAACATTTATAGGAATGTGACTTCATATGAGTTGAAAAATCACTTACTTATTGAAAATTAAAATTAGAGTCTTATTTATTTAAATAATGAGTAAATTCCCAAAAAGCAAAAACCCCAGTCCTTCAACTGGGGTTCTTCTGTTTTTACTTAATTTAGATATGTATTTGGTAACCTGGCGGTGCCCTACTCTCACATGGGGATGCCCCACACTACCATCGGCATTACAGCGTTTCACTTCTGAGTTCGGTATGGTTCA
>NZ_QQKA01000015.1 GCF_003493605.1 Haemophilus haemolyticus | reverse complement strand
TGGGCGATTAAAAACGGAATGTTATTACGGCAAACGATTTGAGACGTTCGAACAACTGGAAAAAACGATTCATGAATATATTCATTATTACAACCATGAGCGCATTCAGGGGAAACTAAAAGGACTCTCAGCCCTGTGAATTACAGAACTCAGTCCTTGAACTAAATCAGTCTAACTTTTTGGGGTCAGATCATTATTCACCCATTTTTATTATCTAGAAACGCCTTCAAAATACCTGCAGTAAACTCTTTACGTAAATAAAAGCCCAAAGGCAAGGTATCTATCACTTCCCCATTTTTGCCAATGCCTTTTGTCACAGAACGGCTATTTGCACCCTTCGGGCGAAGTTGCATCACTTCCCCAATTCTAGCGGTAATTTGATCCAATTTGCCAAGTACAATTAAATCCATCAATTCTTCCCAATCTTGTTTTAATTGACGTTCTTGCTCAGCTGTTGGCTTCCATAAAATTGGCGCGCCGATATGGCGTTCACGTAATGGAATATTACGGGTGCCTTCAATAGGCATCCAAAGTACACAAGAAAGTTTATGACGAACGTGAGAATTTTCCCATTTAACCCCTGAATTTTGTACCAATGGTGCAAGGCTCACAAAGGTGGTTTCAAGAGGATAACCCTCAGCATTAATCGGCAATGTTTTAAGTTCAACACCTAAATGAGAAAAATCCTGTTCAGCTTTACTCCCTGCTGTTGCACCTAAAGCACGCTCTAATAACATGCCTACCCAGCCTTTATCACGTTTTAAATCAGGCGGGACAGGAATATACAGTTCATCAGCTAACTCCCCAAAAGTTAAGCCTGCAATAGATTGCGCTTGGGAAAGTAATTGTTCAAGGGTTTGTGGAATCATTCGTGATATTTCTTAAAAAAGCGAGGCTTAGTATTTTCAGTGCCTTTATCAATATAGGGAATTTTCTCTAACTGTAATAAAAAACGTTTTGCCTCTAAGCCACCACCAAAACCAGTTAAAGTACGAGCTTTGCCTAAAATGCGGTGACAAGGAATAATAATACTAATCGGATTACTGCCTACCGCACCGCCCACGGCACGAACAGCTTTAGGATTATTAATCCGTAACGCCAGCTCTCCATAAGTTGAAAGTTCGCCATAAGCAATTTCGCGCAAGGCTTGCCAAATGGCTTGTTGAAACGCTGTGCCTTCAGGTTTTAAAGAAATGTCTGAAAAACGCTCAACTTCCCCATTAAAATATCGTTCAAGAGCTAACCGCACTTTTTGAAAAACAGGCAATTCATCTTGCTTGTGCCATTTTGGATTAGGTTCATATTGCTCTTTTTCAAAATCAATATGAGTAATACTTTCACCATCAGATAAAATCAAAAGCCGTCCGACTGGTGAAGGATAATAAGTGTAATAAAGTGCGGTCATTTTTCACCTTGTTTTATAAAAAGAAAAGCACACTTCGTGTGGAAGTGTGCTTTATTATGCTAAATTTTTTAACGGATTAGAAACTATAATTTAAGTTTAAGCCGTAAAGATTTGCGCTTGCTTTAGAGGTGTAATTTGCAGTAACAGTAGCAAGACCTGCAACAGTTTGTTTTTCTGTAAACTTAACCTTTTTACCCTTTAAGTAAGCGTATCCCAGATCCACTGAAAGATTTGGAGTAAATTTATAGGTTGCACCTAAGCTATACCACATACGATTAGTATCAGGGATTGCCGCACTAGCATGTTCAGTTGCAGCAGCTTGATCATAAGCAATACCTGCGCGTAAAGTTAATTTGTCATCTACATTATAAGTTCCACCTAATGCAACACGTGAACTATTTCTATAGTACATTTTCTTATGGAAGGCTTCTTTTCCATCAGCGTGATAGCTTGCATATAAGTTTTTTAAACGGCTCCAATGGGAATATTTATAACTATAGTGCATCGCAAATTTTTCAGTTAATTGGTGGAATCCTGAAAACTCTAAGTAATCAGGCAAATTAAGCTTTAAACCACCTTCTTGACCAATACGCTGAGCTTGTAAACTAGTTGCCGTGCGATCCGTAAAGTCAATATCTACTTTAGAATGGTAAGCTAAACCAATTCGATGATTTTCATTAAATTGATACATTACGCCTGCATTCCAAGCAAAAGCCCAAGCTGCTTTGTCTTGTAATTGAGTTAATATTTTATCTTTTGATGTTATGGAATGACGTAACGCCGCAACGTCAGGAGCATATTTAGGAGGAATGTGAATTTGCCCCATATCAATTCCTGCACCTACTCTACTCACAGCGTCAGAAATAATGCCTGCACGACGCTCAATTTTTGCTTGAGCATAAATCGCATTCAAGCCTAAACCAGCACTAAATCCCTCAGTAACACGATAAGAACCACTTAGGTTTAAATTTAACGCAGTTAGATCTGTTGTTCCACCAAATACACCGCCATTATATTTGTTATCGTATTCACTCTTTAAACCAAAGTTCACATTCATTCCACCACCAAGAGCAAATTTTTCGTTAATTGGTGCGACAAAATACATATTTGGCACAAGAGAACCAGGAACGATACTACGGTGTGAAGCTGAGCCTGAAGCAAGTAATCCTTTTGGATTTTGTTGGCTCATAGCTAGTGGAGAAGTAACATTTACATCGCCATTCATATTAATCTTAGAATCCACATAAACGCCCCCCACAGAAAATTGATTCGTTTTAAATAAACTCATCAAAGCCGGGTTAGTTGCTACTACTGATGCATTATCTGCAATCGCCGCTTCACCCGCATACGCGCGACCAAGCCCAGAAGTAGAAACTTCCGCCAATTGGAACGCTGCAGCATTTGCCCCACTAGCTGCTAATAACATCGCAGTTGCTAATACAGATTGATTAAATTTTTTCATTTGGAAACCTTTGTTATAAATAAAAATCTGGGCGATTCTAAAACCCGAATCTATTGAGTGCAAATTCATTTCCTTGTTTTTATTAGAGTTCCGACCAGTTAGCGGGAACTTTTTGCATTTAATGGGCTCTTTTGTTCAATTTTTGTCATTTATGGGGAAAAAGAAAAATGATAAAATGCGCCAAAATATTCATATAAGGAAAAGAAAATGACAGTAAAATGCAAAGCAGAAGAATCCTTAACTTGTAGTTGTGTTGATGTAGGCACGATTATTGACGGCTCTGACTGTAGCGTAGAAGTACATCAATTTTATAGCACAGAAGCAGATGCAAATGCAGCGCTTGAACGATTAACGAAAAAAGCTCGCGATACAGAAAGCGATCCTTGCGAAATTAAAAACGAAATCGTGGCAGTTGAAAACGGCGTTCAACTAAATGCCTCTTTCACTTTTAGTTGCCAAGCAGAAGCGATGATTTTTGAACTCGCAAATCGTTAAAAACAATTGAAAATTTGACCGCACTTTTATTGGGTTAGAATAGTGGACGTTTTAAAAATGCTTACTATGAAAGTGATTTTTAAAACGTCCACGAAATTTAATATCCATCTTCTTGCATATTCGGCAAAAATTTCGCTTGCTGAATGCGCTTTACTTCCGTACGAATTGAACCATCTGAATGTAACTCAATTTCACGCCAACCAGGCTGTAACGTATCAAGAGAAAAATACTGGCAATCAGGTTTAAATTGAATACAAGTTGCTGGCGTTGCCATCACTTGATAACCATTCCATTCACTGTTTACTTCTTGATGAATATGCCCATACAAAATAGCCTTCACATTAGTAAAAGGCGCGAGCACTTCTGCCAATTCGTGAGAATTACGAAGGTTATGTTGATCAAGCCATGCGGAATTAGTTGGTAATAAATGATGGTGTAATACGACCAACGTATAACGTTCAGGATTTTTTCCTAAGGTTTCTTTTAATAAATCGAGTTGATGCTGGCTTAGTTGCCCATGTGGTACACCGTAAACTTGGCTATCCAACAATAAGGCTTGCCAATTCTCGCCCAATAGAAGATGTTTTGCCGAGTTCATTGGTGGTTGATTTAAAAATTCTGCCATTTTAGGCTGAAAATCGTGATTTCCCGGAATCCAAAATACGGGTTTATTAAAAGGTTTCATCATTTCTACAAAGCGAATGTAACCTTCATCACTACTATCCTGCACCAGATCGCCTGTAGCAAGAATCACATCAAATTGGTTATTTTCTTGCTGAATTTCCTTTAATACTTGAGCAAAACTTGCTTGTGTATTTACCCCCAATAATTCAGCGCTTTCATCTTTAAATAAATGGGGATCCGTAATTTGTAATAATTTAATAACAGGCTTTTCCGTCTGATAAACAAACGTATTTTTCATTAATGCCCCCTAACTACACTTCCAACGCTGTTGTAACTGAGCATAATTTAATTGAAGCCACTGCAATCCAATCACTGCAATGCCATTATCAATTTTCCCCTCGCACATCCATTGATACGCCTGTTCACGTTTTACTACGTGTACTCGAATGTCTTCATTTTCTTCAGCCAAACCGTGGATACCTTTTGCTTGTGAACTATCAACCTCACCAGCAAATAAATGAATCCGCTCCACCGTTCCACCTGGGCTATCCCACACACTTAAGCAATGCGTTAAATTTTTTACTTGAATCCCTGCTTCTTCTTCACTCTCACGCAAAGCAACCTCTTCTGGCTTTTCGCCTTTTTCCACCATACCTGCAATTAATTCGAGTAACCAAGGCGAACGATGAGATTCAGGATGATAAGCCGCGCCAATACGAACTTGTTCAACTAAAATCACCGAATCTTCTTTTGGATCATAAGCGATAACCGCTGAGGCGGCGCCTTTAATAAGTAATTCTCGGGTTACGACGCCACTTTGCCCCCCAGCAAAAAGTTTATGTTTAAATTGGATTTGTTTAAGTGTGAAAAAACCCTCATACAAAGTTTGTTCACCCAATATTTCGATATCTTGTTGGCTAAAATGTTGAATTTCTGACATCTGTTTTCTCCAAAACTGCGCGCAAAATCATACGCTTAAAAGACTACAAAAAAAATAGAAGGTTTCCACTTTTTGTTGAAAGTTTGAAGTGAGTCACAAAATAAAATACCGTGATAATTTATCAATAATCACGGTATTCTTTTTTCGTAAGATAATGTTTTACTCCATTTTTACAAAATAAGCATCTTACAAAACCTTACTCACAATTTTTCCATCAGCCACTTGAGTTGTAATGAAGTCCCCTTGATTTACATCTTTCACGCTAACAATGGCTTTACCTTGCGAGTTCACTGCAATGGAATAACCTCTCGCCAATACCTTCAACGGGCTTAAACCATCCAATTTTCCACATAACGTTGCCAGTTTATTTTGACGCTCCGTCACTTGGCGATTTACACAAAAATTTAACCGCACTTGTAACTGCTCTAAGCGTTGTTGGTGACGTTGCACTCGATATGGCAATGGATTTTGTTTCAAACGAGAAGAAAGTGCGGTGAATTTTTGTTGTGTATTTTCAAACTGACGCCACATAGCAAGTTGCAAACGATGCGTAAGCTGTTCATTTTTCGCTTGTTGAGCTCGTAACTGATTCTGTGGATGTTGATTGTGTAATCGTAAGGTTAGGTGTTTCAAACGCTGGCTTTTTCGCGTAAATAAACGATCAAATGCCATATCTAAACGTTGCTGTTGATGGCGCAGTTGTTGCAATAATTCATCTTGATTACGACTAACTAACTCAGCCGCAGCAGAAGGGGTCGGCGCACGAAGATCTGCCACAAAATCGGCAATCGTCATATCTGTTTCGTGTCCCACCGCACTGATAATGGGTAAGGTTGAACGAAAAATCGCTCGCGCCACTTCTTCTTCATTAAAACACCAAAGATCTTCTAATGAACCACCACCACGACCCACAATTAATACATCCACTTCTTGTCGCGCATTAGCAAGTTCAATCATTTGCACAATTTCTGCTGTCGCCTCTTTGCCTTGTACTGCAGTGGGATAAATGACGACTTTTAAACTTGGATCACGGCGTGCCAAAATATGCAAAATATCTTGTAATGCCGCACCTGTAGAAGAGGTAATAATCCCAACTGCTTTACTAAAGTGCGGTAGATTTTTCTTGAGATTTTGAGCAAATAATCCTTCCGCAGCCAACTTCATTTTTAACGCTTCAAATTGCTGTTGCAACAAGCCCTCGCCAGCTGGGTGCATAGAATCAATAATAAGCTGATAATCACCACGAGGCTCATATAAACTCACATTGGCACGCACAAGCACTTGCATCCCATTTTGCGGACGAAAAGCAACACGCAAATTCTTCATGCGAAACATCGCACAACGCACCTGTGCATTTTCATCTTTCAGCGTTAAATACCAATGCCCAGACACGGGTTGCGTAAAATTGGAAATTTCCCCCGTTAGCCAAATTTGGGAAAAATTGCCCTCAAGCATCTGACGCGCAGCAGAGTTGAGTTGAGATACGGAATAAATATTGTCTGACATGTTATTCAATTAACACCCAACCATCATCAACCCAGTTACAAATTGAATCCAACAACAAATCCATCGAAATTTCAAGATCTTCAGTTTCATTCACTAAATTAGATAGAAATGTCCAATCCAAACTTTCACCATCAGATAAGCGTTTCAACACTTCAGTTTCAATTACATTAAGTTCATCTAACCATTCGCCATTCGCATAAATACGCAACGGATTTTCGGTGTAAAGCAATTTACAATTGTTGTCTTGAGAAAGGAATGCGCCATCCTCTTCTAAAATTGACCGCACTTCATCAGGATCACACATTTCATCAGAGACTAATAACTCGTAACGACGAGAACTCACCGCACTTGCTACGGCTTGCTTAAACAACGCATCAAAAGCTTCTGAATGAGTCAATTTATCCAATAAAAGCTGTTTCATCGCTTGAATATTTTCATCCGCAAGTTTACCTGTACGTTGTTCAGACTGGATTAAACGTAGCGGTAAATCAAACTCGCTTAAATTCAAATCAGGATCTTGATGACAAAAACCTTTGCTTATTCCATCAATCAAATTACTTAAATTTGGATAACGCAAGCCAAAAGAAAAGGTTAAACAATCATCTTCAGCTACGCCATAATGTGCCATACGCGCTGGAATATAGAGAATATCGCCCGGATTCATCACTTCATCAATCACCAATTCGCCCATATCATCAAAAATTCGGATCGATTGATTGGGTTTAAATTCAGTGCTTGCATCACACCATTTACCCACTTGCCAACGACGATGGCCATAGCCTTGCACCAAAAATACATCATATTCATCATAATGCTTACCAACGGAGCCACCTTTCGGCGCGTAAGACACCATAATGTCGTCACGTTGCCATTGAGGAATAAAGCCAAATTTATTCCAAAGTTGTCCTAATTCAGACGACCATTGCTCCAAATTTTGAACCAACACCGACCATTTCTCTGGCAATTGTTGGAAATCCTTTTCGCTCAAAGGGCTAAAAAAAACTTTCCAATCATCATAAGAAAATGTCTTCACTAAACGAGCGGTGACATCTTCATTTTGCGCGAGCTCAATAATATCTTGTGGCTCAAACTGCCCAACAATTTCAGGCAAACCGTTCCGAATCACAAGTGGCTTTTTCTGCCAATAATCGCGTAGAAAAATTTCTGGCGTGATATGTTCAGGTAAACAAAAATCAACAGATGAAAGTGCGGTCATTTTTAAGCTCCTTTTTCTTTGGCTGCAGCTTGCTCTGCTGCACGTTTACGGCGAATTTCTTTCGGATCAGCAAGTAATGGACGATAAATTTCAATACGATCGCCCTCTTTTAATACATCAGTCAATTTTATTGGACGACTGAAAATCCCAATTTTATTTGTGCTCAAATCAATCTCTGGAAATTGGCTTAAAATCCCTGATTGCGTAATCGCCGTTTGCACGGTGATTCCTTCATCAACTTGAAAAGATTTCAAATAATAACGCTCCGGCAAAGCATAAGCGATTTCAATGTTAATCTGATTCATTTTTACTTCTTTGTTAAAAAATTTTAACCATTATAACGGAAAAGTGCGGTGACTTTTAATGATAAATCACGAGCAATAACGTCACTCAATTATAGCCGCTTGTTTTAGCGTTATAGATTGAGAATTTAAGGCTTTTTCGCTACAATACGCCACTATTTTTTACATCATCAAATAAAAATGTCAGAAATAAAACTCATTGTTGGTTTAGGCAATCCTGGCGATAAATATACCGATACACGCCACAATGCGGGCGAATGGCTTATTGAACGCTTGGCACGTCGTTTTAACGTTTTGCTAAATCCAGAAAGTAAATTCTTCGGAAAAACTGCCCGCACTTTAGTGAATGGAAAAGAAGTTCGCCTTTTAGTACCGACAACTTTTATGAATTTAAGCGGTAAAGCGGTTGGGGCATTGGCAAGTTTTTACCGTATTAAACCTGAAGAAATTTTAGTGATTCATGATGAATTAGATTTACCACCAGGCACAGCAAAACTCAAACAAGGCGGCGGGCACGGCGGACATAACGGTTTAAAAGATATTGTGGCTCAATTAGGCAATAACAATAATTTCTACCGTTTACGCATTGGCATTGGGCATCCTGGCCATCGTGATTTAGTGGCGGGTTATGTTTTAAATAAACCATCACCGGCAGATCGCGATGCACTTGAAAAAGTGCTAGATGAGGCAACTGATTGTGTAGAAATGATTTTCAAAGATGGAATGGTCAAAGCAACCAACCGTTTAAACAGTTTCAAAATTTAAAAGTGCGGTTAGTTTTACAACCGTTTTACTCAAAATAAGGAAAAATTATGGGATTCAAATGTGGTATTGTGGGATTGCCAAATGTCGGCAAATCTACTCTTTTTAACGCACTCACTAAAGCTGGTATTGAAGCCGCAAACTATCCATTCTGTACTATCGAACCAAATACGGGTGTAGTACCAATGCCAGATCCGCGTTTAGATGCATTGGCAGAAATCGTTAAACCTGAACGCGTATTACCTACCACGATGGAATTTGTGGACATCGCAGGCTTAGTTGCAGGTGCTAGCAAAGGCGAGGGATTGGGTAATAAATTCTTAGCAAACATCCGCGAAACAGACGCAATTGGTCACGTAGTGCGTTGCTTTGAAAATGACGATATCGTGCACGTTGCTGGGAAAATTGACCCACAAGATGACATTGATACTATCAATACTGAATTAGCTTTAGCAGACTTAGACAGCTGTGAACGAGCAATCCAACGTTTACAAAAACGTGCAAAAGGTGGCGATAAAGAAGCTAAATTTGAACTTTCCGTTATGGAAAAAATCCTTCCTGTGCTGGAAAATGCAGGAATGATTCGCTCTGTTGGGTTAGACAAAGAAGAATTGCAAGCAATCAAGAGTTACAACTTCTTAACTTTAAAACCAACAATGTATATCGCAAACGTGAATGAAGATGGTTTTGAAAATAACCCATATTTAGATCGCGTTTGTGAAATTGCAGCAAAAGAAGGAGCAGTTGTTGTTCCAGTATGTGCAGCGATTGAATCTGAAATTGCAGAACTTGATGATGAAGAAAAAGTCGAGTTTTTACAAGATTTAGGCATTGAAGAACCGGGATTGAATCGCGTAATTCGTGCTGGTTACGCACTTTTAAATCTTCAAACTTATTTCACTGCTGGCGTAAAAGAAGTACGAGCTTGGACAGTTTCAGTCGGCGCAACTGCACCAAAGGCAGCCGCTGTAATCCACACCGACTTTGAAAAAGGCTTTATCCGAGCAGAAGTTATCGCTTATGAAGACTTTATCCAATTCAACGGTGAAAACGGTGCAAAAGAAGCGGGTAAATGGCGTTTAGAAGGCAAAGATTACATCGTACAAGATGGCGATGTAATGCACTTCCGATTCAACGTGTAAAAACACATAAAAAAATAACCGCACTTTTGACGCATAAATCAAGGTGCGGTTTATATTTTATAAAAGGAATATTATGTCATCTATTAAATATCGCCCAGAAATTGATGGGCTACGCGCAATTGCTGTTATTTCAGTCATTATTTATCATCTTAATGAAAACTGGTTATCTGGTGGTTTTCTTGGGGTGGATATTTTCTTTGTTATTTCTGGTTTTCTGATTACGGGTATTATTATCACAGAAATTCAACAGAATTCTTTTTCGTTTAAGCAATTTTATACTCGACGAATTAAACGAATTTATCCTGCTTTTATTACAGTAATGGCATTAGTGTCTTTCATTGCGTCTGCTATTTTTATTTATAATGATTTCAATAAATTAAGAAAAACGATTGAATTAGCTATTGCATTCCTATCTAATTTCTATCTAGGATTAACACAAGGTTATTTTGATTTAAGTGCGAATGAAAACCCTGTATTACATATTTGGTCATTAGCCGTAGAAGAACAATACTATCTTATTTTTCCACTTATCCTAATTTTAGCTTATAAAAAAATTAGAGAAATTAAAGTATTATTTATTATAACGCTAATTTTATTTTACTTGCCACCTCTTTTATTCCAGCTAACTTTTACAAAGAAGTATTGCATCAGCCTAATATTTATTATCTCTCTAATCTCAGATTTCCTGAATTACTTGTAGGATCTTTGTTGGCAATTTATCATAATCTTTCAGCAAGCAAGCAAGCAAGCAAGCAAGCAAGCAAGCAAGCAAGCAAGCAAGCAAGCAATGTTATTGCAATATTAAGTACATTACTATTATTTTCCTGCTTATTTTTAATGAATAATGATATTGCATATATTCCAGGTATTACTTTAATTCCCCCCTGTATTTTTACAGCATTAATTATTCATACCACATCACAAAATAACATTATTAAATTATGTTTATCTAATAAAATAATAGTATTTATTGGAAAAATCTCTTATTCTCTTTATTTATATCATTGGATTTTTATTGCGTTGGCTTATTATATAACGGGCGAAAAACAAATTAACAATCAATCTATCGCTATAGTAATAGTATTAACAATAATTTTTTCAGTTCTAAGTTATTATTTAATCGAACAGCCAATTAGAAAATCAAAACTAAACTTTAAACAAAGTTTTCTTTATATTTATTTTATTCCTTCTCTTTTACTCTTAGGATTTAATCTTTATAAAAGACAAATAATGCGAGTTGAACAAGAGCATATTGAACAAGAAATCCCCGTTTCTAATGAAAATCATTATCCTGCTAAGGTCATTATTTTAGGCGATTCTCATTCTTCACATTTAGAAGCTTTTCTAAACTACGTGGGAAATAAAGAAGGCTGGAAAGCAGATATTTTCAAAGATAAAATTGAATGTAGCTTTCTTGTGAATGATCAATATCAATTAGATCCTAATTGCCAATCTGTATGGCAGAAAGATTCTCAATATAAAGCGATATTTATTTCAGCATTTTATGACTTGAAAATGGGCGGACAACCAGTACCTCGCTTTAGACCCGAAACTTTCATTGAACCAGACTTTAAAGCGCGTTTTAAAGAAACAGTGAAACAACTAGCGATGCAAAAGCCCGTATATGTTTTTGCTAATAATAGTTCAGTAAGCCGTTCTCCACTGCGTGGTTACTTATTAGAAAATTATGGACTTGAAAAATACTTAACTCCAATTCATCGTATGGGAGATATTGATGCGAGTAACAAAATCATTCACGATTTAGTCAAAGATATTCCTAATGTTTATTGGGTAGATGCTCAACAGTATTTACCAAAAGATAGTGTTATGGCAGAGGGAAAATACTTGTACGCTGATCAAGATCACTTAACAAACTTTGGTGCTTACTATATGGCAAAAGAATTTAGTAAATACCAACGAGTGATGACACCTGAACAAGTGAAAAAACTCTATGAGTAAAAACGAAAAGCGTTGAGCTATTTGCTCAACGCTTTTTTATATTTACTTAAGTACATCAACTAACTTTTCACCAATAGGTTTGCGCCATCCAATCAGCAACTCTGGCAGTTTATCTTGAGAACAATTATATTTCCAAACCCATTTAATCAATTCTTCCAAAGTGCGTTTACTCGCAACGATTTCAGGGGTTAAACCTGCTGGTGTTAGGCTATTCACTTTTTCTTGTAACAATCGAATTGTTTTTTTGTAACGAGGATCTTCAGAAATACGTTCAATAGGTTTTGGATAGTCGTCAGAAGAAACACCTCTTGCTTGAGCAAGTAATTGTAAAATCTTTTTACCACGCACACGCACTTCATTTTCAGTTAATCCCATTTCTAACATTTCAGATGTATTACGTGGATTATTCTTTGCCACTTTCCAAAGATTATCTGATTTCACAATATAAGACAGGGCTAAATCACGTTCTATCGCGACGTTTTGTCGCCACTGCGCCAAAATTCTTAAACGAGACAATTCTAATGGATTTAATTTCCAAGCATTTGGAATATCTAAATAAGCTTTTTCTGAATCTCGTTCTTGTAATTTATGCGTTTTAGAAAGAGCAAGTTCGCAATCATCTCTTACGGCTTTTTCCCAAGGTGTTTTCGCTAACTCTTTTTCAAGAATATGATAAAGCGGCAATAAATACCAAACATCACCTGCTGCATATTGAAGTTGAATATCAGAAAGGGGGCGTTTGATCCAATTAGTGCGAGTTGCACCTTTATCGATTTCTACATTTAAGTATTGTTGTGCTAATTTTGCCAAACCTGCAGATGTGCCAAGCCCAAGAAAGCGTGCCATAATTTGCGTATCAATCATTGGGCGTGGAAGCTGATCAAATTCTTGTAAAAAAACCAATAAATCTTCACTACAAGAATGTAAGATTTTTAATACCTTAGGATTGGCTAATAGTGCAACAAAAGGCGAAAAATCCGTAATCGCTAAAGGATCAATTAAAGATACGCGTTCTCCATCATAAAGTTGGATTAATCCCAACTTAGGAAAATAAGTGGAAACACGCATAAATTCTGTATCTAAGGCGACCGCACTTTTCATCTGAGCCAAATTACAAATTTCCAATAGTGCAGCATTATCCGAAATGACTCTAAAGTGCGGTGGATTTTGACATTCTTTTATCATAGTGATTTTTTATTTAAAAAGAACAAAAATGGGATATTGCTATCCCATTTTGACATTAATGTTTTGGACGTTTTGCGATCTCTTCATCGCGTAAAACCCGACGTAAAATCTTGCCAACATTGGTTTTTGGCAGTTCGTCTCGGAACTCAATTTCTTTTGGCACTTTATAGCCTGTGAGATATTGACGACAATGGTTGCGAAGTTCATCACGAGTTAAACTATCGTCTTTTTTCACCACAAAGATTTTTATCGTTTCGCCAGAAACTGCGTGAGGAACACCAATTGCCACAGCCTCAGACACTTTGTAATTCAGCATAACGACATCTTCAATTTCATTTGGATAGACATTAAAGCCAGAAACCAAAATCATATCTTTTTTACGATCCACAATGCGTAAGCTATATGATTCATCCATAATGACAATATCGCCAGTTGCCATCCAACCATCTTTTAACACTTCACTTGTCGCTTCAGGTCGTTGCCAATAACCTCGCATGACTTGCTCGCCTTTCACCCATAATTCACCAGGCTCGCCAATTTTTGCATCTGAACCATCATCTTTAATGATTTTTATATCAGTATTTGGCACTGGTACACCAATAGTGCCATTATGTTTCACAACATTAATCGGACAAGCTGCGATTAATGGCGAACATTCCGTCATTCCATAACCTTCAATGATGTTACATCCCGTCAATTCGTGCCAACGTGTTGCTACAGACTGTTGAATAGCCATACCCCCACCTACAGAAAGTTTTAAAGCAGAAAAATCAACTTCTTTGAAATTTTCATTATTTAACAAGGCATTAAATAAGGTATTTACACCAGTGATCGCTTCAAAACGATATTTTTTCAACTCTTTCACAAATCCTTCAATATCTCTCGGATTAGTAATTAAGATCGCCGTTACACCTAACTCTAAAAATAATAAGCAGTTCACCGTTAAGGCAAATACGTGATAAAGAGGCAAGGCTAAAATGGCAGAACGAGTGCGAGAATGATCACCGATAAATGGCTCAGCAATCCATTTTGCTTGGAAGACATTGGTTATAATATTTCCGTGCGTCAGCATCGCACCTTTCGCTACACCTGTTGTGCCGCCGGTATATTGTAAAAAGGCTAAATCTTCGCGTTCCATTTCAGGGCGAACATATTGGCGATATTTACCAATACTCAATACTTCGCGGAACGTCACTGCGTGCGGTAATTTATATTTCGGCACGAGTTTTTTCACATATTTCACGACAAAATTGACTAAAGTACGTTTACCAAATGAAAGTTGATCGCCCATTCGGGTAAGAATAACGTGTTTAACATTGGTATTGAAAACGACTTTTTCCAAGGTAGAAGCAAAATTTGATACTACGACAATCGCTACCGCACCACTATCTTGCAACTGGTGCTCTAATTCTCTCGGTGTGTAAAGAGGATTGACATTTACTGCAATTAAGCCCGCACGCAAAATACCAAAAAGTGCGATAGGATATTGCAGTAAATTTGGCATCATTAATGCCACGCGATCTCCACGCTGAAGTTTAAATTCATTTTGCAAATACGCGGCAAATGCACGACTGCGCTCTTCTAATTTACGAAAAGTAAGTACTTGCCCCATATTAATGTAAGCGGGGCGATCTGGATGTTCGCGCACAGCTTTGTCGAACATATCCAAAATAGATTCATATTTTGAGGTATCCAGAAATTTTTCAGAACCTTCTGGATAATTTTGAAACCAAATTTTTTCCATTTTTTATCCTAATTTGTTGGAAAATCTTTAAGATTTTATCATTTAATTCAAATAATAGCGAATTTCAGGCTGGACATACCAAGGGCGATATCTCCATCTAAAAAATCCCCAATCATCTTCATCCCAATCATCTGCTGGATAATCATGGGTAGTACTAAGTGTCCAAATACGGTATTTATCAGGTTGAATAACAGGATAAGTATAATCAGCTTGTTCTATCTTGCCTTTCTCTGTTCCAGCTAATTGCCCACCTACAGTAATATAACGTTCTTTTAAATTTTCAGGGTCCACAAAGCCGTTGAAATACACAATAAAACGGCCATCTGATTGAAATTCAACGAATGGTTTACCTGAAATTGATGATACTGGTAAACTTAACACTTCAATTTTTGTTTGATTTGGTAAAACAGTCGCCTGAACAATTTTCCCTCCAAGTCGAACAGTTTTACAATGACAGGTTAAATCTTGAGAGGAAATCTCGCGATAGGAATTAATAGAGAATAGCTCTTCTTCTAACCCTTTCGGCGGTGCCATACAGCCAGTCAATCCCAAGCAAAGTGCGGTAAAAAATAAGGTGATTTTGCCTTTCATTTTCTATCCTCCAGTTATTTAAACTTATTCACGTCCTGGTAATTTTTTCCAAGTAACCTCGTTTCGCAAATAAATCGGTTCAATCTCTAAAGCTGAAATTGTGCGTTTTTGCAAGTATTCTACTCGTGCGAGCTCCAGCATATATAAGGCATTAGGTAACACAATATCTGAGCTTGTTAGATTTTTTTCAGTAAATTGAGAATACGCTGCCCAACCAGTCCCAACTCTAAATGCATTATCATCTCGAAGCTGTTTAATAGCTTGTTCTGGGGAACAAACTTGTTCAGTTATGATTTCTCGCCATTGAAAAAATTCCCCGACATCAGACCGCACTTTTTCTCTCACTAATTGAGAAAAATAAACTTCATTCATTCTGGCATCAATCGCGGCAACAACATTTTCTGCTTGATGTAATTCAAATGCCGCCTGTGCCATTGCGGTTAAATTTGAAATAAGAATGACAGGCAAATCCGCACCAAACGCTAAACCTTGTGCAATCCCAGCACCAACACGAACACCAGTAAAACTACCAGGCCCACGCCCAAAGGTAAGCGCATCAACTTGATTTAAACGTAAACCCGAATTTGCCAAAATTTCATCAATCATGGGTAAAATTCGTTTGGTATGAGTGCGTTGTGCAAGTTCATTAATATGTGTTTTCTCACCACGATGAAATAAGGCGACAGAACAAGCTTCAGTTGAAGTATCTAACGCCAATAAAGTTAAATTTTGCATTATTATTCTCGTTTATTTATTTTGTAAGAATTGTATCACTTTGTTGAGATCACGGGTACGACTTGAGTTAGGTAAACTTTTCAAAAATGTTTCGCCATAATTGCGCATCACTAATCGATTATCACAAATAATCACAACGCCACGATCTGTAACATCGCGAATTAAACGCCCAACGCCTTGTTTCAACGTAATCACCGCTTCAGGAATTTGAATGTCATTGAATGGATCGCCACCTTGTAAACGGCAATCCTCAATACGGGCTTTCAACAAAGGTTCATCTGGCGCGGTAAAGGGAAGTTTATCAATAATCACTAAAGAAAGTGCATCGCCGCGCACATCTACACCCTCCCAAAAGCTAGAAGTTGCTACCAAAACGCTATGCGTTTCTTTTATAAATTGCTCGAGTAATTTTCCTTTTGAGGTTTCGCCTTGTAATAGAATAGAAAGATTACTTTTTTCACGAAAGTATTCTGCTAAACCACGCATCATTGAATAAGAAGTGCAAAGAACAAAACAACGCCCTTTGTTTGCTTCAATCACGGGTAATAACATTTCACCTAGTGAATTTAATGTATTCACTTGATTAGTATTCGGCAAATATCGAGGCACACAAAGCAAAGATTGTTCAGGATAATTAAAGGGACTATATAAAATTTTTTGTGTCGCATTTTCAATACCTAAACGTTGGCAGAAATGATTAAAAGTTCCCCCCACTTCTAATGTCGCAGATGTGAATATCCAAGCCGCTTCTTTCGCTTCGAGCTGAGCACCAAATTTATCGGCTACTGTCAATGGCGTAATATGTAAACCAAACTGGCGACCATTTCCTTCATACCAATAACAATAACCCACAATATTTGTTTCTGATAAATGTTTGAGCTGGATTTTAATGGACTCAACACGCTCAAAAATACTATCTAAAGTTTGAGAACGACCAAGTGCTAATTTAATTACTTCAGATAAAAAATCTATTTTCTCTTGTAATAATTCAAAGGCTTTTTTCACCGCACTTTGCGTGTAAAGCTCACGCCAATTTCCTCGA
Organism: Haemophilus haemolyticus; assembly: GCF_003493605.1. Taxonomy (GTDB): domain Bacteria; phylum Pseudomonadota; class Gammaproteobacteria; order Enterobacterales; family Pasteurellaceae; genus Haemophilus; species Haemophilus haemolyticus_J. The sequence goes on along the minus strand of NZ_QQKA01000015.1, from coordinate 1,591 downwards.
ACATTACTCCCATTACCCAGTAATAAACGAAAATCTTGTACCACTTTCAGTAAGGTATCAGATGTTGTGCCAAACTGTTGCATATCTTTAAGTTCTGTGCGGTAAACAATATTAATATCCTTACACAAATCAAAAAGCTGGCGTGATGTTAAAGATTGACCAAAATATTGACTGGCAATATCTGGCAGCTGATGAGCTTCGTCAAAAATAATCACTTCTGCATTTGGAATAAGTTCGCCAAAACCACTTTCTTTCACAGCCATATCAGCAAAAAATAAATGATGATTAACTACAACCAAATCAGCATTTAATGCTTTTTTACGCGCACTTGCTACATAACATTCTGAATAATTAGGGCAATCGGTGCCTAAACAACTTTCAGCTGTACTCGTCAGTTGAGGAATAATTGGGCTATCTTCTGCAAGCTCGATACATTCTGTGAAATCGCCTGTTTTAGTACTATTGTTCCATGTACGTACTTTACTTAATTCGGCTAAAACGGACTTATCTCCAAGCACACCTTGAGCAATCACTTGCTCTAAACGTTCTAAACAAAGATAGTTTGCTCGACCTTTTAGCAACGCAATTTTTCCCGTGAAATTAAGGGCTTTTTTAATAGCAGGAAGATCTCGATTAAAAAGCTGATCTTGAAGATTTTTAGATCCTGTAGAAATAATTGTTTTTTTACCAAATACTAGAGCAGGAGCCAGATATGCAAAGGTCTTTCCTGTACCCGTTCCAGCTTCAATAACAAGGGAAGATTTATTTTGGATTGACTCGCCAACAGCACGTGCCATTTCAATCTGCTCAGTTCGAGGTCTAAAACCTTTGATACTTTGACTTAATTCGCCATTAACAGAGAAAATATTAGAAATGCGATCTTGATAATTCATTAAATTAGAAAAATATAAATTTTTATTAGTTTAACAAACTTATAAAAAATCGTATATGAAGATAGCAGTTTTATTAAAACTAAAATTAGACTCTTATTTGATTAAATAATGAGTAAATTCCAAAAAACAAAAACCCCAGTCATCCAACTGGGGTTCTTCTGTTTTTATTTAATTTAACTTAGATAAGTATTTGGTAACCTGGCGGTGCCCTACTCTCACATGGGGATGCCCCACACTACCATCGGCATTACAGCGTTTCACTTCTGAGTTCGGTATGGTGTCAGGTGGTTCCACCGCACTATCGCCGCCAGGATAATTCTTTGATAACTTTTATTCTAACTTCTATCTATGTTCTTCATTGGCCACAAGCTGAACGTTTAGTTAATTTCTTTTTCTTTCACTCTGTTTTCCAAAAACACTTGAGCGTTGTATAGTTAAGCCTCTCGGGCAATTAGTACAGGTTAGCTCAATGACTCACATCACTTACACACCCTGCCTATCTACGTCTTAGTCTTAAACAACCCTTACTGTCTTAAAGACAGGGAGAACTCATCTCTTGGCAAGTTTCGTGCTTAGATGCTTTCAGCACTTATCTCTTCCGCACTTAGCTACCCGGCAATGCGTCTGGCGACACAACCGGAACACCAGTGGTGCGTCCACTCCGGTCCTCTCGTACTAGGAGCAGCCCCAACCAATTC
>NZ_QQKA01000014.1 GCF_003493605.1 Haemophilus haemolyticus | reverse complement strand
TGGGCGATTAAAAACGGAATGTTATTACGGCAAACGATTTGAGACGTTCGAACAACTGGAAAAAACGATTCATGAATATATTCATTATTACAACCATGAGCGCATTCAGGGGAAACTAAAAGGACTCAGCCCTGTGAATTACAGAACTCAGTCCTTGAACTAAATCAGTCTAACTTTTTGGGGTCAGATCAATATCTACGCCCTAATATTATAATTTAATGCCAATTACACATTCACCATAATCCGCGAAATTCGACCTTCCGCAATTTCTTCATCACGAATAGTCATCACTTCACAACCAGTTTCAGTAACAACAAGTTGATGTTCATATTGTGCTGAATGGCTGCGATCTTTGGTTTTTACTGTCCAACCATCTCCCATAACTCGCACTTCTTTTTTGCCCGCGTTAATCATTGGCTCAATCGTAAACACCATGCCTGGTTTTAAAATCACACCTCCATCATCTGCGTAATAATGCAATACTTGAGGTTCGCAGTGAAATTCTGTACCCACACCATGTCCGCAATATTCACGCACAACGCTGAAAGTTTGACTTTCAGTATATTTTTGCACGGCTTTACCTATTTCATTTAAACGAATACCTGGTTTTACTGTACGCAATCCCACATATAGGGCTTCTTGTGCCGCTTCCACTAATTTTTTACTACGAATATTCGTTTCTCCGCCCACGATATACATTTTTGAGTTATCGCCAAAATAACCATCTTTAATCACCGTGACATCAATATTCACAATATCGCCATTTTTTAGCACTTTATCGTCACTTGGAATACCGTGACAGACAACTTCATTAATGGAAATACAGGTAGCCTTTGGGAAACCATGATAATTCAAACACGCAGGGATAACCTTTTGTTCATTCACCATATATTCATGGCAAATTCGATCAAGTTCACCAGTAGTTACACCTGCTTTTACGTAAGGTTCAATCATCACCAGCACATCCGAAGCCAATTTGCAGGCCTCACGTAGTTTTACAATTTCTTTTTCTGTTCTAATTGGAATAGCCATTTTATTTCACCTTTTTTGAAAAAATTTTTGCCAGATTATAGCACGATTTCTAGGAAAAAACTGGATTACACTTGAATGGAGTAAATGGTTATTAGATAATAACGAAATTCAAATTTTCGGGAAGCGGGAAATAATTATGACAGATAACATTGCAGTACCATTGACATTTACTGATGCAGCAGCGAATAAAGTAAAAAGTTTAATCAACGAAGAAGAAAATACTAATTTGAAATTACGCGTGTATATCACAGGTGGTGGCTGTAGCGGTTTCCAATATGGTTTTACTTTTGATGAAAAAGTGAATGAAGGTGATTTAACGATTGAAAAATCAGGCGTTCAACTTGTGATTGACCCAATGAGTTTACAGTATTTAATCGGTGGTACCGTTGATTACACAGAAGGTTTAGAAGGTTCACGCTTTACTGTAAATAATCCAAATGCGACCAGCACTTGTGGCTGTGGTTCATCCTTTAGTATCTAAGATGGATTTTCAATTTACACATTATCAAGGCAATGTATCCGTAAAATGTTCAATGGAACACATTGCCCTTGCTAACTGGTTCAATACAGAAGTGCGGTCAAATCCAAAGGCGATTTTGACCGCACTTTCTACTGCACAATCACTCTCTGAAAATCAAGAAAAAGTCTTAGTCGGCGCAGAATATACATTGTTTTTAGATGCTGATGAAGTAATGGTGCGCGCCAACAATCTCGCCATTGAAACAGATGAAATTCTGGAAGACGATTTTCATTATTATGATGAAGAAAGCCTTGCTTTTTGCGGTACGCAAGATTTTATTCATTTTCTCCAATCTTATGTTGATTTTATTGCTTAACTCACTATGACTTCTCAACACTCCGCTAAAAAATCATCGAAAAACACGCCAAAAAATAACCGCACTTTTAAAGGTTTTTTACTGAAATTTAGCTTCACTGCGCTTATCTTAACGATTTTTTACGGCGGTTATCTCGATTGGCAAATCCGTTCAAAAATGGATGGGCAAATTTGGCGTTTGCCTGCTGAAGTGTATAGCCGCATTGAAAGTGTGAAAATTTCAGATAATCTCGCTTTCGATGAAGTGATTCAAATTTTATTAGATAACGAATATCGCCAAACGACCATGGTTGCCGCACCAGGTGATTTCAAATTGGAAGATGATACCATTGTAGTTCTTCGCCGCGCTTTCCCTTTCCCTGATAAACCAGAACCACAACGAGTTTTACGTTTACGTTTTGTCGATAACAAACTTAATCGAATTGAAGATCTCGTTGCAGTAAAAGCAATCGATGAGTTTCGCCTTGCGCCAAAATTGATTGCGATGTTGGAATCTGATAATGAAGATCGCCTTGCAATTCCTTTACAAAATTACCCGCGCTTATTGATTGATGCCTTAATTTTAACGGAAGATCGCCGTTTTTATGATCATCATGGTATAAACCCAGTGGGGATTATACGAGCATTAATTACCAATATCCGTGCAGGGCAAACGGTACAAGGTGGGAGTACGCTCACTCAACAACTCGTGAAAAATTTATTTTTATCAAGCGAACGTACGATTACCCGTAAAGCGAACGAAGCCTTGATGTCATTGGTGTTAGATTGGCGTTATGATAAAAACCGTATTCTCGAAACCTATCTTAATGAAATTTATCTCGGACAAAATGGCGATACGCAAATTCACGGTTTTGAATTAGCTAGCCAATTCTATTTTGGTCGTTCAATTCGTGAAATTAGCTTAGATCAAATTGCACTTTTAGTCGGGATGGTCAAAGGTCCTTCACTTTATAATCCTTGGCGTAATCCTCAAAATGCCTTAGAACGTCGTAATGTTGTTTTAAAGCTCATGCTTGAACATAAAATGATCGGTGATGAACTTTACCAATTATTAAGCCAACGACCTTTAGGTATTCAACAAAAAGGACAAATCTCGCGTAAATACCCTGCGTTTATTCAAACTTTACAAGCAGATTTACGCCGTGAGCTTGGCGAACATAAAATGTCGAGCTTACTTGGCGCACGTATTTTTTCCACAATGGATTTAAAACAACAAGCTCAAGCAGAAAATGCAGTGGTGAATACAGTTTCACAACTACAACTGAAAACGAAAAATCCATATTTAGAAGGTGCTATGATTGTTGCGGATTACCGCGTGGGTGAAATTCGTGCGGTAGTGGGTGGTTTGCAAACGCAATATGCAGGCTTTAATCGTGCATTAATGGCAAAACGTCAGATTGGTTCTTTAGTAAAACCATCAATTTATTTGACCGCACTTTCGAATCCAGAACAGTTCCGCTTGAATACCCCAATTAATAACCAGCCAATTACGATTAATGTCAAAGGTAGCCCGCCATGGCAGCCGCGCAACTATGACAAAAAATATAGTGGTTCGGTGATGTTAATGGATGCCTTAGCACGTTCTTTAAATATTCCGACTGTGAATATTGGGATGAAAGTCGGCTTGAGCAAAGTCATTGATACACAAAAAGCGATGGGATGGGATAATGTGGAAATTCCAAAAGTGCCCGCTATGTTGCTCGGGGCTTATACTATTTCACCTTATGATGTAACTAAACTTTATCAAACTATTGCGAATCAAGGTGGACGGATTGAGCTCACAACCGTCGATACCATTGCGGATCGTCAAGGAAATATCATTTATCAACATGATAAAACTGCAAAACAAGTGGTCCCACAAGAAGCCGCATTCCAAACGTTATTTGCGATGCAACAAACTGTTGAACGTGGTACAGCTCGTAGCTTGCAAAATGATTATGCGGATTTACGTTTAGCTGGTAAAACAGGGACAACAAATGATGCGCGTGATACTTGGTTTGTGGGGATCGATGGAAAAAATATCAGCACAGTTTGGCTTGGTCGCGATGATAATGGCGAAACAAAACTTACTGGTGCATCAGGCGCATTACAGATTTATAAAGATTATTTAAGCCATACTTATATTGAAAAATTGAAGCTAAATAAACCCGCAAATATGAAATGGGTTGGAATTACCCAACATGGTAGCTGGGATTGTGACAGCAATCGAGTGATCCCAGTTTGGGTGAATAATGGGCAGAATTTCTGCGGAGAAACATCAAATGTTTCTCCATCGCCAGCTACTCCACCAGCTGAAACCGAAATTGCTCCTCGGCAAGAAAGCGTCTGGGATGTATTGGATAACCCAAATCCACCCGCACAATAATTAATCGCGGTATATTGCTAATAATAAGCAAATATTTTGAAGCGAAAAAACTACACTTCCCCTGAAATTTCAGGGGATTTTTTATTTCTTTAAAAAAATAGCAAACGTTTGCTTTAAAAGTGCGGTACAATACGCGCCAGTTTTTACTTTCATACAGGTGCAAAACGATGACACAACAACTCCCCACTTTAAGTCTAAAAAAAATCTATTCAGGTAAAGTACGTGATCTCTATGAAATCGATGATAAACGCATGCTAATGGTTGCTTCTGACCGCTTATCTGCGTTTGATGTTATTTTAGATGATCCTATTCCACGAAAAGGAGAAATCCTGACTCAAATTTCCAACTTTTGGTTTAACAAACTTACTCACATTATGCCGAATCATTTCACTGGCGAGAGTGTTTATGATGTGTTGCCAAAAGAAGAAGCTGATTTAATCAAAGATCGCGCTGTAGTGTGTAAACGTTTGAATCCCATTAAAATTGAATCTATCGTACGTGGCTATTTAACTGGCAGTGGTTTAAAAGATTACAAACAAACTGGAACCATCTGCGGATTAAAATTACCTGAAGGCTTAGTTGAAGCCAGTAAATTGCCAGAACCTATTTTCACCCCATCAAGTAAAGAAGCCGTAGGCAATCACGATATAAATATCAGCTATGCCGAATGTGAAAAACTCATCGGGACTGATTTAGCCGCACAAGTAAAAGAAAAAGCGATCGCCCTTTATACTGCTGCTGCAGAATATGCACTCACTAAAGGTATTATTATTTGCGACACAAAATTTGAATTTGGTTTAGATGAAAATGGCACGCTCACCTTAATGGATGAAGTATTAACACCAGACTCTAGCCGTTTTTGGTCTGTCGATACTTATCAAGGAGGGATTAATCCTCCATCATTCGATAAACAATTTGTACGCGATTGGTTGGAAAATAGCGGCTGGAATAAACAAGCTCCCGCACCGAAAGTGCCAGAAAATATTATTCAGAAAACTGTTGATAAATATCAGGAAGCGCTAGATTTATTAACAAAATAGAGATCAAAATCCCTGCTATTTACAGCGGGGATTTTTATGCATGATGACAACTAAAGATTTTTAGTCTTAACGCATAAAAGACTAGACAAACATAAAAAGTGCGGTTATATTTAAATGACTTTTTATTCAAATAAAATGATTAATTATTCAATCTGAATTATAAACAAGGAAAAGATATGTCAAATACAATTCTACAACATTTACCTGAAGGGCAAAAAGTCGGTATCGCGTTCTCTGGCGGATTAGATACCAGCGCGGCATTACTTTGGATGCGTCAAAAAGGCGCGGTGCCTTATGCCTACACCGCCAATTTAGGCCAACCCGATGAAGATGATTACAGCGCAATCCCTAAAAAAGCAATGGCGTATGGTGCTGAAAATGCTCGCTTAATTGATTGTCGTGCTCAGCTTGCTCATGAAGGCATTGCGGCAATTCAATGTGGAGCATTCCATATTTCGACAGGCGGCATTCCTTACTTCAATACGACTCCACTTGGTCGTGCAGTAACCGGCACAATGCTTGTTGCAGCAATGAAAGAAGACGATGTGAATATTTGGGGAGATGGCTCTACATTCAAAGGGAATGATATTGAGCGTTTCTATCGTTATGGTTTATTAACAAACCCGAATTTAAAAATCTATAAACCTTGGTTAGATCCACAATTTATTGAAGAACTTGGCGGCCGCTTTGAAATGTCTCAATTCCTTATCGAACATGGTTTTGACTACAAAATGTCCGTTGAAAAAGCCTACTCGACTGATTCCAATATGCTGGGTGCAACCCATGAAGCAAAAGACTTAGAGCAATTAAGCACAGGCATGAAAATTGTTAAACCAATTATGGGTGTAGCATTTTGGGATGACAATGTAGAAATTAAACCAGAAACAGTCACCGTTACTTTTGAAGAAGGTGTCCCTGTCGCATTAAATGGTAAACGTTTTGATAATGCAGTTGATATTATTCTAGAAGCAAATCGTATTGGTGGTCGTCATGGTTTAGGGATGTCTGACCAAATCGAAAACCGTATAATTGAAGCCAAATCTCGTGGTATTTATGAAGCACCAGGGATGGCATTATTGCATATCGCTTACGAACGTTTAGTAACCGGTATTCACAATGAAGATACTATTGAACAATATCGTATTAATGGCATCCGTTTAGGCCGTTTGTTATACCAAGGTCGTTGGTTTGATCCGCAAGCATTAATGCTGCGTGAAACAGCACAACGTTGGGTGGCAAAAGCAATTACGGGTACGGTAACGCTTGAACTTCGTCGTGGTAACGATTTCACTATCTTAAATACCGAATCACCAAACTTAACCTACGAAGCAGAGCGTTTAAGTATGGAAAAAGTGGAAGATGCGCCATTTGATCCAATTGATCGTATCGGTCAATTAACAATGCGCAATTTAGATGTATCTGACACCCGAGGTAAACTTGGTATCTATGCACAAACAGGTTTATTAAGCGCAATTAAAGATTCAGTATTGCCACAATTAGGCAAAAAATAAATAATAAAATCTGCATTTCAATGATTGATATTTAACATCATGAAATGCAGATCCTTTCACAAAATATTAGTTAGCTAAAAAAACTAGAGATATAAGAAATAATCGTTTTTCCACTTAATATTGCCATAATAATCACAACAAACCAGCCTGAAAAAGCTAAAAAAACAGGGTGTTTATAAGTGCCAACAATATCACTTCTGTAAGCAGCTAACAAAATTAATGCCAATGCAATCGGCAGTATTAAGCCATTTAATGTTCCCACAAAAACTAATACCGCAGCAGGTTTTCCCACAGTAACTAAAACAACAGTAGAAATCACAATAAAGGCAATAATCCAACGATTACGATTGCGTTCAATGGTTGGACAAAGGGTCGTTAAGAAAGAAACTGAAGTATAAGCCGCACCAATAACAGATGTGATAGACGCTGCCCAAATAACCACTCCAAATAACACTTGACCAAAATTACCTGCTACATATTCAAAAGGCGTTTCAGCTGGATTTTTAGGATTAAGAGCCACACCTTTTGACACCACGCCAAGCACCGCAAGAAATAATACAACACGCATTGTTGAAGCAATTAAAATGGCTGAAACAGAACTACGGCTCACTTCAGCCATTGCTTTTTCGCCTTGAATGCCCGCATCTAATAAACGATGCGCGCCTGCAAAAGTAATATAACCGCCTACGGTTCCCCCCACTAATGTAACAATAGCAATAGGATCAATTTGTTCTGGAATAAAGGAATGATAGGCTGCTTCAGCCACAGGTGGTTCAGTTTTAAACATGACATAAAATGTGAGCGCAACCATAATAAAACCCATTAATTGCGCAAAACGATCCATTAATAAGCCTGCTTCTTTACGCAAAAAAATCAAAATAGCAATAATACCACTAATCACTGCGCCCATTTCTGGTGCTATACCAAAAATAGAATTTAAACCAAGCCCCGCGCCGCCAACATTACCAATGTTAAAAGCCAGCCCGCCCATCACAATCAGCGCAGCAAGAAAATACCCTGCTTTCGGAAAAACCGCATTAGAAATATCTTGCGCGCGTTTACCAGACACAATAACAATTCGCCAAATATTAAGTTGAGCACCAATATCTAACAAAATTGATAATAAAATAACAAAGCCAAAACTCGCTAATAAAGTATTTGTAAAGGTTGCGGTTTGAGTTAAAAACCCAGGCCCTATGGCGGATGTCGCCATTAAGAAAGCCGCCCCTAAAACCGCATTTCGTCTGTGAGTAATTGATGCCATAAAGCACCTCCATTGTTAAGTTGATGTTATGTGTTTATTCGGCTTATGCCGTTATTTTGATATGATTTTTTTCTAATTCTTCCACAATGCGTTTAGCAAATTGTAAAGAATGTTGATTATCGCCGTGTAAGCAAATACTTTCTGCTTTTACAGGAACAAGGCTTCCATCAATGGCATTGACTTGCCCCTTTGTTACCATTTGTAACACTTGTTGAATGGCTTCCTTATCAGATTCCACCATTGCATTTGGTTGAGAACGAGGCACCAAACTCCCATCAGGCATATAATGTCGATCGGCAAAAACTTCAGAAATCGTTTGCAATTTTTCTTCCTCTGCGATGCGCAACATTAAACTGCCTGCTAACCCCATTAATTTCAAATTCGGATCAAATTGATAAACGGTTTGTGCAATTACACGCGCTATTTTTTCATCTTTTGCTGCTTGGTTATATAACGCACCATGAGGTTTAACATAACTAATTACCGCCCCCTCGCCATCACAAATCGCTTTTAATGCCCCCAATTGATAACGCAAATGTGCGATTAATTCCTGTGAAGACAACGCCATTGCCGTACGACCAAAATTTTCGCGATCAGGAAAACTAGGATGCGCGCCAATACGCACCTTATTTTCTTTCGCAAATTTGACCGCACTTTGCATTTCCTTTGCGCCCCCAGCGTGTAAGCCACAAGCAATATTTGCAGAAGAAAGCAACTGCAATAAACTTTCATCAAAAGGAAAACCCTCTGCAATATCTGCATTTAAATCAATTTTTTTCATCAACAATTCTCCTAATTTGATCAAGGTATATTTCATTTTTACGGCGTAATTTAGCAGCCTCTTGTAAGCTAACCGCTTCAAATTTAATCGTTGAACCTAAACGCACCTGTGCCAAAGCCCCAAGATCAGCATCAATCACATTAGCGATTTTAGGATAACCGCCTGTGGTTTGCGCATCAGCCATCAAAATAATAGGCTGACCACTTGGTGGAACTTGCACGCTACCAAACTGAATGGCGTGAGATAGCATTTCCAACGGCTGCTTTAATTCTAATGTCTGACCTTGAAAACGATAACCCATACGATCACTGTTAGTTTGTAACGTCCATTCATTTCGCCACCAATAATATTGGGATTTTCGTTTAAACGCCTGATATTCAGAAGATGGCAAAGCACGAATAACATCTCGAAGCGGAATCGGCGCAACACCAATTTCGCTACGCAAAATATGATCATTTGCCGTTTGTAATTGATCGCCTGCCTGCAAACAACGCCCCTCAATGCCCCCTATTTGCGCTCTCAAATCCGTGCTGCAAGAATTCAATGCTTGAGGCAAAACAAAACCGCCTTGAACACATAAATAACCATACATTCCAATTTTTGCACGTGCCATTTTTAATATTTGACCTGCTCGCGCTTGATAACGCCAATAAGCAAAAATGGGCTTATCATCTAACATCATTTCATAAAAAGCACCAGTCACACAAAAATTCATATCTTGCTGAAATTGCAATGTAATACCGCCTAAAGGCACTTCAATGGCAGGAACATTCTCTGCATTGCCCAATAAAATATTGCCCGCACGTAATGCTAATTTATCCATTGCCCCACAATGGCTAATGCCAAATCGGCGTAAACCAAAACGCCCTAAATCTTGAATGGTCGCACGGGATTTCACATCAAGAATATCAATCATAGTTCAATCCCCTCCACAATAAATTTCACAGTATCGCCAGCTTGTAATAAGGTTGGTTGCGCTTGATTTTTATCAAAAAGTGCTTGTTTAGTATAACCGATCAACTGCCACCCACCTGGCGAAGAAAAAGGATAAATCCCCGTTTGTGCGCCCCCAATACCAACAGAACCAGCAGGAACAACCGTTCTTGGCGTGGCACGACGCGGCGTGTGTAAATTTTCAGGTAAACCACCCAAATAAGGAAAACCCGCTTGGAAGCCAATCATATATACAGTATAAATAGGCTCACTGTGCATCTGAATAATCCGCTCTGGTGTTGTCTGATGAAATTTCGCTACATCAGATAAATCCTGACCTCGCTCTCCCCCATAAATAACAGGAATTTCAATATGACGCCCTTGAAAATCCGATACTTTCAACTCAGCCCAAAGTTGTTCTAAACGTTGCACAAGCGGCTTAAAATCTACGAAAAAATCGGTAAAAACCGTAAGATTATTCATTCCCAAGACAACTTCTACAATATCTTGTTCTGATTGCAATTGACGAGCAAACGCCCATAATTGGCGTTGTTGTTGAATGGAAGCTGGGGGTGGCAAAGAGCAAACCACCGCCGATTCACTGATCGGAACGATATTCATAAGATACCCTTTATATGATGTTATGTGATTTGTTATTTTTTTGTTACAGATCTCTTTTAAAGGATATTTATAGGTTTTGTCAAGTCTTTATTTTCATCTTTTTAATTCAATTTAAAAACATTACGCTTTAACCATAAAAAGGAAATTTAACACAAATTCATTTGGTTGAAACAATAATACCACCCATAAAAAAAGCGGCAAATGCCGCTTTTTAAGAGAGATAATCCAAACTTTACCACTGGTAACCAACACCAGCTGCAACGCCTGTTTTACCTTGGCTATTGGTTGTGCCTGACAAGCGAATAATCACTTTGCCATTATCGGAAATTCTTGATACCCCGATAGCTAAACCATTTTGACCTTGATAACTACTTCCCGCAATAGAAACCATTGATTTACCTGGCATAGAAGCTTGTGGTAACTGTGAAGCCGCTAATGCACTTGCTGTACCTGCATCTGCACGTTTGCCCACTTTATTCACTTTGCCTTCAAGATTATTCACTTGTCCAGCAAGGTTTGTTACCCCTTTTGCCACGGCATACAACTGGCTGCCGTTAATCGCATCGGTTGAAGTAGCGGAAATTTCACCTGCCGCGACGTTTTGGATACGTCTTTCTTCGCCGCTTGCGCCGACAGAAACCGCACCGTGCGCCGTTGCACCGGCAAAGCCGTTTACCGTACCCGTCGCGCCGGCACTTGTGGTATTACCCTTCGTACCATCAGATTTCAGATTTTTACCCTTATCTTTTGTCGCAGTTGAAGCATTACCGAGATAAACAGAATTTTCTACAGTTTCGCCTAAGGCTTGCGGCACGGTTACTTTCGTCTTCGTACCGTCTTTTCCAACCACTTCTTTTTCTTCGGTCAGTACATTGCCATTTGCATCACGTTTCGCATTAACACTATTACCCAACACAAAAGTGTTTTTAGAAGTAATACGGTTATCGTTACCGAAAGCGTAGCTGCCGTCGGCTTTATCTTCGATGTAGTTCGGATCGCCGAATGCACCAGATTTTTCCGCATTCACAACGTTGCCCGTACCAATCGCCAGCGTATTATCGCGCAAGGCTTTTGAGCCGTAGCCTAAGGCAATGGCATTATTGCCTACCGCATCAGCTCTTGCGCCGATTGCCGTCGCGTATTTGCCGCTTGCACTAGAGTCAAAGTCATTGCTTCGTTCCTCTCTGCGTTTGGCAGTGCCGTCGTTGGAGTGGAAGAACTTAATCCCTTGTTCATTCATATTGTAGATGGCTTCAACCACCGAATTGGTGATAACTTCTTTTCTGCCCTCCACATTATAAGTGGTCAATAATGGTTTACCGTCGTCGCCCACTACAACATTGTTATAGACTTTAGTCGTAGTCTTACCATCAACTTTATTTTCTACCGTCACATTAGTGATATTTGGTGTTTTATTGCCGGCCAATGCGAAAATCTGGCTGCCGTTTACCGCCTGTTTGCTGGTTGGCGAAATATCGCCATTAGCCACATTGTCAATCACGACACCTTTACCTTTCGATTGATTGTTCGGATCAAGGCTGACAACGTGTTTTTCATCGGTAGAAACTTTAGCTTCTTCGACCACCTGTGTTTTGTCCGTAGAACCATCAGATTTAACGTGATACCACTTACCATCGTTGTCTTTCACAACTTTTTTACCATTTGCATCCACGTTACCCAAAGTAACTTCTTTGGTCATATCAGCCGAACCATCATCTTTCGTGTAATACCATTTATCGCCATTTTTAACGATCTTCTTACCATTTGCATCGGTATTGTAGATTTGCGTTAAAGGCAATTCCACATCGGTTTTCACAAAGGTTGTAGTCACTTTATCGCCGTTTGCATCGGTGCTTTCCACCGTTGCCGCGCTCACTTTGGTATTTAAACCATTAGCAAAACGGACTTTATCGTGGGCATTTACAGTTTCCGCTTTAGTATCAGACAAGGCTTTTGTCTTATCATCAAACGCTGCTTTCGCATCAGCTTCACTTGCCAAACCAAGCTCAAAGCCTGATTTCGCAATCGCATCTGCCACTTGGTTACCTGTTACATAACCAGAACCTTTGTTGGTTAGGGTAACAGCGGTATCGCTGCCGTCAGCAGTAACGACTTTGCCATTTTTATCTTGATATTTCGCAGCAACTGTATTGCCAGCTGTCACTTTCGGCTGACCAGTTGTTAAGTCAATATCCTCTTTGCTGTAATACTTATCGCCAACTTTAACCAAGTCCGTTTCCGAACCATCGGCATTCTTAACGGTAAATTCATTCGATTTAACCACTTCGCCTTTAGCCAATTCAAAGGTAATTTCACGCGTACCGTCATCTAGTGTTTTACCAGAAACGCTAATACCATTACTACCTTTGAAATTAACCTTATCGGCATTTCTCACTTGGTCATTGTAGCTATCGCCTGCAGAAATCTGCCAGCCCAAGTTTTTCAAATCGCCCACAGTTGCCGCATTGCTTGATGTTGAATTTGCCAAGTCTGCCAATCCTGCCTTGCCTGGGTTAGCGACTTTAACAGAAGCTGTACCATCCGTTGGTGCGGCATTATTTGCCCCTACTTTATCTTTCGGATAATACTTACCATCATTTGCCAATGCCAATTCTTTACCATCTTCAGCTTTTGGAGCATCAAAGGTTTTCGCACCATTTGCAAGATTGCCTAAAGCCGTTGGCTTATTGCCTGCAGTTGGATTATTACCTACAGTAGGGCTTACCAAATTCACACTTAATTTACCAACTGCCTCATCACTCAATGGAGTAGCTGACGGCTCACCTTTGTCATCTAAAGTGTAGTATTTATCCCCCACTTTACTTACTGCTTTGCCATCTTCTGTCGTGTATTGAACAGGCAAACCTGTTAGATCTGTGCGGACATAAGTATTAGTAACTTTATTACCATCTTTATCCACATTTTCCACAACAGCCGCTTTCACTACGGTATTTTTACCATTTGCAAAACGCACATTGTCATTTGCATTAACACGCTCAAGCGTAACATCTGATAAGGCTTTGCCACCACCAGTAGTAGCAAAGGCAGAAACAGCTTGATCAGCATTCGCCAAGCCTAAATTCCAACCAGACTTCGCAATGGCTTCTGCCACCTGTTTACCTGTAACCACACCTTGATTTTGGTTAGTTAAAGTAACGGCAGCTCCCGAAGTATTACCATCAGCACCAACGGCAAAGACTTCCTTATTCACTGTTTTATATTTAGCCTGAACTTTCTTACCATCTTTCACTTTTGGCTGACCAGTTGCAGGATCAATATCTTCCTCACTGAAGTATTCATCGCCGATCTTCACAAGTTTTGTGTTATCTGGTGCGCGGAATTCATTGTCTTTCAAGACTTCGCCAACATTTACATCATACTTAACCGTGATGTTACCTTGAGCATCTTTACTTACAGTCGCAGTAGTTGTCTTACCGTTCTTGAAGTTCACACTTGTGCCTGATGTAACGGTTTGGGCGTTGTCTTTGGTTAATGCTGTTTCATTATTACCAACAGTTGTACCCTCGCCAGTGACTTTCCAACCAGCCTTATTCACTGCTTCAATCACAGTTTTTGCTGTAACTAAGCCTGTTCCAGTGTCCGCATCAGATGTAGCAGGAGTATTATTATCCTTGCCATCTTGACCTGTCACTAACTTACCGTCTTTTTCTTTAATAACAGAAGTTTTTGCACCGATTTTAACTTCAGCACCTTTACCATTTGCTTTTTGGCTTACGGTTACTATTGTTGTTTTACCATCATCTGTAAAATCCACAGTGTCGTAAGTCGAAACAAAATCAACATTATCAACTACACCACCCGCAGTAGTAGCTCCTCTGATATTCCAACCCGCACTCAACACATCTTTCACGCTTGCTGCAAGGTTATGATTTTGAACATCTACACCATTTTCAGCTTTTGTTGTTGTGCCTGTGATAGTGTCAGTTAAGGTTGAGCTAATACCTCGTAATTGAATATCAGCAGCACCTTTCGCCAACTTCAAGCTGCCATTATCGTTGGTAATATCAACCTTATTCGTACCAGAACCAATCGACAACTTATCACTAAAGGTCGCCGTTTTCGCTTCAAGATCTTTCGCCAAGTCAAAAGTAATTTCTTTACCACTACGTTTAACTTTCAGATTTTTACCCGCTTTAAAGGTTAAGGTATCGCCAGCTTTAAGTGCGTCATCCTTGCCGTCATCTGTCAGATTATCTTCATCAAGTGCAGTAGTTAAATTCTCTGTTTTCACAAAAGTCGCCGCACTGTTAATTGCTGTTGCAACATCTTTTACAGTTGCGACTTTCTTATCAGCGTCCTTATCAGTAGCATCTTTCACAGTTACTTTACCACGATTAGCTTTAGTTTCAGCACTTGCATCTTCAGCAGGAACTGCAGTATCCACTATATTAAATTCGCCTTTAGTTACAGCAGTACCACTATCACTAACAGTTAAAACATTATTAGTGCTTTTATCCACTTTTAGCTTAATGGTATCGCCATCTTTTTCAAGACCACTATTTGCTTTGGTTTCAGCCACATTCACAGTAATCGTATGTGTACCGTCTTTAGAGCTGGAAGTAACCGTTGCAGCACCAGATCCAGTAAAGAGAACTTCATCAGCTTGTTTAACTTTATAGCTAATAGGATCTATATTTGCCCCTGATTTACTAGACAATACCCAACCCAACTTACGTAAATCGCCTACGGTTGCCGCTGTGCTGTCAGCCACCAAGAGATTTTTATCTGCTCCTTTTTCATTCAGATTTAATAAACCGTCATAAGCACCATCAACCTGTCTGGTTAAATCAGTTGCAGAGTTACCTGCGGCATTGAAAGTCGGATTATTCTTATCTCCATAAGCATTCAAACCACTCTTAACATTGGTAATTTCTTTATTACCCGCTTTAATGCCATCTTTGGTTACGCTAATGGTGCTTGCAGTATCTGTCGCACCGTTAGCTGCTGGTGTGATGGTTAAGCCATCGCTGGTAATCTTAGTGGTCACACTATTTGTTGAACCATCTGACGCTTTATTCAACGTAATATCTTTCAAGCCAGTTAAGCTATCTTTCAGTGAATAAGTAAAGTCTTTTCCAGACTGTTTCACTTTCAAGTTATCGCCTGCTTTAAAGGTTACTTTGTCGCCCGCTTTGACTTCTTGGTCAGATTGATCTTCCGCCTCGCCAGTGCCGTCTTTGCCAGCCGTTGCAGTCCAGCTTAGTTTATTTAACGCATCAGCTAAACCACCTGCATTAACCAGTTTCTTCTTGTCGTCTTCAGCAACATCAGCCACTTTACCTTTCGGATTATTAGCGTTCTTACCATCATTCACAGTAAGTGTAACTGTATCTGCTACGATTTTATTATTCTCTAGCTTCAAGCCGTCAGCCACGCTTGCATTGTACTTAACGGTAATACCATTGGCATCTTTAGTGACTTCCGCAGTTGTACCGCTCCCATTAGCAAAGGTTACATTGGTGCCTGATGCAACAGTTGTGAAGTCGCCATTTTGACCATTAGCATCGGTTGTTTTAATTCTCCAACCAGCCTTGTTCACTGCTTCAATCACAGTCTCAGCAGTCACTAAGCCTTTGCCAGTATCGTTATCTGCTGCATCAGCTGTACCAGTAACAGCCCCCCTTTGACCTGTCACTAACTTACCGTCTTTTTCTTTGATAACAGAAGTCTTCGCACCGATTTTAACTTCGGTTTTCTTACCATTATCTTTACTCTCTACGGTAACCGTTGTGGTTTCTTCACTTCCGCTCAAAAACTCAACGGTGTCGTAAGTGCGAACAAAATCAACATTGCTAGAAGTTGTTTCATTAGGCTTGAAGCCTTTAATATTCCAACCCGCATTTAAGACATCTTGAACACTTGCAGCGCGTGCTTTTTCTTCATCTGTAATATTTTCTTTTGTTACAGATGCCGTACCGCCTGCATTTAACAACGTATCCTGCAAGGTTGAAGCAACACCATTTAAATGAACGTAAGCATCCTTACCTGCTTTACCCTCTTGTGCAAAATTCAAACCGCTCGCTGTGCTAGTGATATTCACTTTTGGCGTTTTATCTCCACCTGTAGCAGGTCTATTACCGCCAATCGTTAAAGTATCACTCACTTTCGCAGAGGTTACATCAAGGTCTTTCGCTAAAGCAAAGGTTACGTTACTACCGTCACGTTTAACTCTTAAGTTTTTACCTGCTTTTAAGGTTAAGGTGTCGCCTGCTTTGAGTGCGTCATTTTGACCATTATCGGTTTCATTATCGCCTATTTCGTCAGTAGTATTTTCCGCTTTCACGAAAGTTGCGGCGTCGTTAATCGCTTTAGCAACCTCAACCACTGTCGCGACTTTTTTCTTGTCTTCAGCAGTTGCTTGCGTAGCATCTGTAACACCGCTAACGGTTACTTTACCGCGGTTGGCATTTGCAGTTGCACCTTGACCTGCAGCAGGTGCAGCAGTATCTACGTCAGCAAAACCACCTTTCGTAACCTCAACGGTACCGTCGGTATTAACTTTTAATAAGTTATCATCGCCTTCTTTTGTGTTTAGCTTGATCGTGTTACCGTCTTTCTTCAATCCACTGTTTGCAGTAATTTCTGCCACATCAACGGTTACTACGTGTTTACCGCCGTCAGTTTTCGCTGACACGGTTGCAGAGCCTTTACCTTTAAACTCAACTTCATTGGCGTTTTTAACCGCTGCGTGGAATGCTTGATTTTCCTCAACACCATTACCATCAGCTTTCGTAGTTTTATCAGATGAAAGCACCCAGCCTAAGCCACGTAAGTCGCCTACGGTTGCCGCTGTGGTATCAGGAACTTTTGCATCTACACCATTTCCAGCCGCAGGTGTTACAGGGGTATCTAAATTAACCAAGCCCTCTTTGGCTTTATCAACTGTATTATTACCCGCTGGTTGAGCTCCGCCGTTTTGAGCATCTTTATAGGTTTTTAAAGCACTCGCAACATTGGTAATTTGTTGATTACCCGCTTTAATGCCATCTTTAGTTACGCTGATGATGTTTGCATTATCTGCACCCGCACCAGCTGCTGGCGTGATGGTTAAGCCGTCGCTGGTAATCTTAGTGGTTGCACCGTTTGTTGCACCATCTGACGCTTTATTCAACGTAATATCTTTCAAGCCAGTTAAGCTATCTTTCAGTGAATAAGTAAAGTCTTTTCCAGACTGTTTCACTTTTAAGTTGTCGCCAGCCTTAAAGGTTACTTTATCGCCCGCTTTGACTTCTTGCTCTGCTGGAGTTGCAGGCTCAACTTCGCCAGTGCCTTCTTTGTCAGCAGTTGCTGTCCAACTTAATTTATTTAACGCAGTTGCTAAACCCTCCGCATTAACAAGTTTCTTGCCATCGCCGTTATTTGCATCAGGGGCAGTTACCTTACCCTTTTCTACAGTAAGTGCGGTCGTATCTGCAGTGATTTTTTGGTCATCGCTAAGCTTCAAACCATCGCCAACATTTGCGTTGTATGTAACCGTAATTCCTTTTTGGTCATCTTTAGTTACAGTCGCAGTTGTACCATTACCACTAGCAAAGGTTACATTTGTGCCTGATGCAACAGTTTCAAAGTTGCCCTGACCAGCTTGACCATCAGCAGCAGTTGTTTTAATTCTCCAACCAGCCTCGTTCACTGCCTTGATAACAGTCTCAGCAGTCACTAAGCCTTTGCCCGCATCCGTATCATCAGTTGCAGGGTTGGCATTTGTAGCTTGATTTTTCTCTTTGTTATCTTTTCCAGTAAATAACTTACCGTCTTTTGCAGCAATAACAGAAGTCTTCGCACCGATTTTAACGTCAGCACCTCTGCCATTTTCTTTTTGGGTTACAGTTACCGTCGTTGTACCCTTACCATCATCTGTAAACTCCACAGTGTCGTAAGTCGCAACAAAATCAACATTATCAACCACGCCACCTACAGTCTTAGCACCTTTAATATTCCAACCCGCACGCAATACATCTTCAATACTTGCCGCGTGAGATTTTTCCGTGCTACCAAGACTTAAATCAACATGTGAGGACTTCGCTCCCGCACCCGGTTCAGTTAAAGTAGTTGCAATACCATTTAAATAAACTCTCGTATCAGGTGTACCACCTCCTGCTACAGGCGTTCCATTTTCTTTTGCAAAGGTTAAACCATTAGCTGTACTGGTCACATTGATTTTGCCGTTACCAGAACCAATTGATAATTTCTCGCTTACAGTCGCAGTTTTAACATCAAGGTCTTTCGCTAAAGCAAAGGTAACCTCTTTACCGTCACGTTTAACTTTTAAGTTTTTACCCGCTTTTAAGGTTAAGGTGTCGCCTGCTTTGAGAGCTTCGTCTGTAGTTTCATTTTCGCCTGCGGCACTATCTTCAATATCATCAGTTGTACTTCCCACTTTCACGAAAGTTGAAGCACTATTGATAGCATCTGCAACATCGCCAACAGTCGCCACTTTTTTCTTGTCAGCGTCGGTTGGTGCTGCATTTGCTGCTGTTGTATCAGAAGCTTTAACAACTACTTTACCGCGGTTAGCATCAGTAGCCTCAGTCTTAACATCTCCAAAGCTACCTTTAGTGACAGATACACCTTTTGTTGGATCAACAGTTAGTACATTGTCGGTATTTGTGCTATCCACTTTGAGCTTAATCTTGCTGCCATCTTTCTCAAGACCGTCGCCAAGCTCAGTTTCTTTCACGTTTACTGTTACTACATGTTTACCTGTTTGAGTATCAGTTTTCGCAGATACAGTTGCTACACCCTCTCCTTTGAACTCAACTTCATTGGCATTTTTAACCGCTGCGTGGAATGCAGCATCATTTACTCCACCATTATCGTCTTTCGTGGTTTTCTCAGCTGAAAGCACCCAGCCCAAGCCACGTAAGTCGCCTACGGTTGCCGCTGTGGTATCAGGAACTTTTGCATCTACACCATTTCCAGCTACTGCAGGTGTTGTAGGAGTATCTAAATTAACCAAGCCTTTCTTAGCTTCATCAACAGTGCCTGTTTGAGCTTGAGGTTGTCCGTTTGTATTAGCACCATAAGTGGTTAAAGCACTCTTAACATTGGTAATTTCTTTATTACCTGCCTTGATGCCTGATGTGGTTACACTAATGGTATTTGCATTATTTGCACCCGCACCAGCCGCTGGCGTGATGGTTAAGCCGTTTTTGTCGATGACGGTTTTTACATCATTATCTTTACCTAAAGTAATGCTCGTTAAGTCAGTTAAAGTATCTTTCAGTGAATAAGTAAAGTCTTTTCCAGACTGTTTCACTTTTAAGTTCTTACCTGCTTTAAAGGTTACTGTTTCGCCTGCTTTGACTTCTTGACCATTTGCAGGGTTGCTATTATCAGTCTCACCACCGTCTTCTGCTCCAGCTTTCGCTGTCCAACTTAGATCACCTAAAGCGGTCGCTAAATCACCCGCATTAACAAGTTTCTTGCTATCGCCATTAGTTGCATCAGGAGCTTTTACCTTGCCATTCTCAACAGTAAGTGCGGTCGTATCTGCTGCGATTTTATTGCCATCTAGTTTTAAGCCTTCACCAACATTTACATCGTACTTAACAGTGATATTACCTTGAGTGTCTTTACTTACGATAGCTGTAGTCGCATTACCATCAGCAAAGGTTACATTTGTGCCTGATGTGACAGTTTCAAAGCCGTCTTTACCTGCAGCAGGAGTTCCTGTTGTTTTCACTCTCCAACCAGCCTTGTTCACTGCTTCAATCACAGTTTTTGCTGTAACTAAGCCTTTGCCCTCGTCTGCATCTTCAGTTGCATCGGTCGCTGTACCAGTATTTGCATCTTTTAACTGTTTACCCGTGAGCAACTTACCATTATTGTCTTTGATAACAGAAGTCTTCGCACCGATTTTAACTTCAGCACCTTTCTTATTATCTTTTTGAGCTACCGTTACAGTTGTTGTTTCTCCATCACTAACAAAATCTACCGTATCGTAGGTTGCAACAAAATCAACACTTTCTACTTGATTGTTTGTAGACGTCGGTTTAACACCGCGAATATTCCAACCACTATTTAACACATCGCCAACAGTTGCTGCACGATTACGATGTGCCTCATTAACCTCTTTATCTAGATGCGTTGTATTTCCACCTACACGATGATCATCTAAAGTCGAAGCGATATTAGTCAAGTGAACCATAGTATCGCCATTAGCACCCGCAGGCTCTTTAGCGAATTTCAAGCCGTCAGCCGTACTAGTCACACTCACTTTCGGTGTTGTAGCACCAGCCGTTGTAGCACCACCAATAGATAACTTGTTACTAAAAGTCGCATTCTCCGTAGTAATATCTTTCGCTAAAGCAAAGGTTACATCTTTACCCTCACGTTTAACTTTTAAGTTTTTACCCGCTTTTAAGGTTAAGGTGTCGCCTGCTTTGAGAGCTTGGTCTTTAGTGTCATCTCCGTTTACTGCATCATCTTCAATATCATCAGTTGTACTTCCCACTTTCACGAAAGTTGCTGCGTCGTTAATTGCTTTAGCTACATCAACCACTGTCGCGACTTTTTTCTTGTCAGCTTCGCTTGGTTGTCCGCCATTTGTTACACCGCTCACAACCACTTTACCGCGATTTGCATCAGGAGTTGCACCTTGAGCTGTAGCAGTTGCTTCAGTTTTAACTTCATCAAAGCTACCTTTAGTGACAGATACACCTTTTGTTGGATCAACAGTTAGTACATTGTCGGTATTTGTGCTATCCACTTTGAGCTTAATCTTGCCGTTTTCTTTTTCAAGACCGTCGCCAAGCTCAGCTTCTTTCACGTTTACTGTTACTATGTGTTTACCATCTGTAGTTTTCGCAGACACAGTTGCAGAGCCTGTTCCAACAAACTCAACTTCATTGGCGTTTTTAACCGCTGCGTGGAACTCGGTATCAGTTGCACCGTTATCACTTGTAGTTTTCTTAGCTGAAAGCACCCAGCCTAAGCCCGCTAAGTCGCCTACAGTAGCAGCTTTTTTAGCTAGGTCGTCATTTGCTGTAGCAGCACCGCCAACTGTAGGTTTAAGAGCATCTAAATTAACCAAGTCTTTCTTGGCGTAATTAACTGTATTAGCTGTAGGGTTTTGGTTATTTCCATAAGTTGTTAAACCACTCTTAACATTGGTAATTTCTTTATTACCCGCTTTAATACCATCTTTGGTTACGCTGATGGTGTTTGCATTATCTGCACCCGCATTCGCTGGCGTGATGGTTAAGCCGTTTTTGTCGATTACGGTTTTTACATCATTATCTTTACCTAAAGTAACGCTCGTTAAGCCTGTTAAAGTATCTTTCAGTGAATAAGTAAAGTTCTTATTTTCCTGTTTGATTTTTAGATTATTGCCAGCTTTGAAAGTCACTGTATCGCCTGCAGAAACACTTTCTTCTTTTGGAGTTGCAGGATCAACTTCGCCAGTGCCTTCTTTGCCAGCAATAGCTTTCCAAGCCCCCCCCGCATTTCCGCCAGTTTGTGGTTGTGTTTGGGCTGTAATGGTAACGATGTGTTTACCGTCTTTATTTTCAGTTTTTACAGTAACACCCTCGCCTTTAAATTCTACTTCTTCGCCGCTTTTTACGGTTCCAATGGTTCCATCAGTGGCTTTAAGTCTCCAACCTAATTCATTTAAAGCTGCTTTTAAACCGCCTGCATTAACAAGTTTTTTGCTGTCATCATCAGGGGAGGTTACTTTGCCGTCATTAACGGTAAGATTAATGGTGTCGGCAGTGAGTTTATTATCTCCATCAATTTTTAATCCGTCGCCAGTTTTTACTTTAAATTTAGCTAAACGTCCATCTTGTTCGAGCTCAATCCCGCCGTTTTCTTTAAGGTAAAGGAAACTACTAGAGTACGTAGGAAGCGTATATCCACTATTAGTCGTCTCTACAGAAATATTATACTTAGTTCTTTCTTCATCATTTTCAAAGCTATTATTTTTTAAAGTTTCATTTTTTATCTCGCCGTTTTCATCTAAAACAGCAAGACCGAATTGATAATTATCCGTAGTTTCAAACTCTGCTGTAGGATCTGGATTTTTTGGGTCAAACCCATTACTTGGCGGACCGTCTTCCGACTCACCGCCACTCGCCTGAACCGTTGCAGACAACAGCGTCGCCAATACGGCGGTTGCCACGGTTGCGGAGGCGCGTTTGGTGTGGGCGCGAGTGAGTTCAGACACCACAACCCAAGTTTGAGTGGTGGCATTCCAGATAATTTTAAAAATCTTGTTCATAATTCTTTACCTTAAATCAATAAATTAAGTAACTTGGTTTACTTTCCTTAATAAATGGTGACTATTATATCCATTATTGAAATGAATAAGAAGTGGTATTTTGTAAAAGTTTGACCCCTCAAAAAAAAAAAAAAAAAAAAATAGAAAGTTTAATAAAAACAAGTGGTTATTGAAAAACGCGTGGGATTGCGTTCACATTACGTATAAATTTATGATGGGGGAATGGAAAAACGCGTGGGTTCACACCCACCCTACGTTTGTCATTTGATTTTCTTTAAAATTGTAGGGTGGGCGTAAGCCCACGTGGGAAATATAGGAAAATAAATTGTAGGGTGGGCGTAAGCCCACGCGGGAAATATAGGAAAATAAATTGTAGAATACCGCGTGGGCTTACGCCCACCCTACAAATCCTGTTAAAAAACACGTGGGCTTACGCCCACCCTATGGTTGCTACGATTAGTTTATCCTGCCATTTTTTATTGAAGAATTTCGCCGATTATGCTGCGTGTGGTTTCTTTCACTTCTGTGAGTTTCACTTTTACCATGTCGCCGATTTTATAAGTGCGTTCGCCTTTGATATAAAGGGCGAGTTCATCGGGGTTTAGTTGTATTTCTTCTTTGTTGTTGTGCAGGCTGGCGGCGGGGATGAATAACGATGCACCATTTTCGAGTAGTTGTACGCGTAAGCCTGCCCGCATTACATCTTGCACTTCTGCATTAAATTCCGCATTTTCAGCCACTTTCGGTGCAAGATAACGGCAATATAGCCAATCGGCAATATCACGTTCGACGAGGCGATTTTGGCGGCGGGCTTCTTGCAAACGTGCCAATACATCATTTTGTGGTTTTTCGCAAGGCTGTTGTGCCAGCACGGCTTTGATTAAGCGATGATTAACCATATCAGAATATTTACGAATTGGGGATGTCCAAGTGGCGTACCCCTCTAGCCCCAGTCCGAAGTGCGGTGCTAATTCTGATTTAAATTCGGCGAAAGTTAAATAACGGCGTAGGCGTAGGGCTACATAATCGCTTTCTAGATGGTCGATATCGTGACGCATTTGGCAATAGCCCTTTAATGTTGCCAGATTTTCTACGGAATAACGTTCTGCCAGCTCTGTGTTATTTTGTTCATTGGCTAAATTTGCCATTAAGAAATGATGTGCATTTTCTAAGTATTTTTTATCAAAACCGCTGTGAGTGTTGAAAATGCCTGTTTTTGCGTTTTCGTGTAAAAATTGGGCAGCACAGATGTTGGCGATAATCATTGCTTCTTCCACAATTTGATTGGCTATGCGGCGATATTCGGCTTTGATTTCTTGCACTTTGCCGTTTTCTGCCAGCACAAAGGCGTAATCAGGTTTTTCTTTAAAGAGTAAGGAATGGTTTTTTCGCCATTGAATACGGGCTTTGGTAAATTGATATAGCCAATGAATTTGTTGTGCAATTTCTGGCGTTTCTGGTTGCCACACGTTTTGGGTTTGTTCTAAGTAATCTGAGACGTTGTTGTAAGCCAGTTTTGCTTTAGATTGCACATAAGCGGAAACAAAATGCGGTTTGGCTGTGATGTTGCCTGCAAGATCGGTTTCGATATAACAAACGAGTGCGGGGCGGGTTTCATTGGCGATTAAAGAGCATAATTCATCGGATAATTCACGGGGTAACATTGGAATGTTAAAGCCCGGTAAATAATTTGTGAAGCAACGCTGTTTGGCTTCTTGTTCAATTTGGCAATCTAAGGCGATATAAGCGGTTGGGTCAGCAATGGCGACCACGAGTTTCCAACCTGTTTGTTCGTTGTTTTGTGTGATGGGTTCGATATATAAGGCGTCGTCCATATCCATTGTGCTTTCGGAATCAATGGTTACAAAATGAAGTGCGGTCAGATTTTCACGTGTTTTTTGATCTAACATTTCATAATGTTCTACGCCTTGCACGGGATAGCGAGATTGTTCGTGACGTGCCAATGTAACCCACCAAGGGGCAAATTCGTCATCAGCTCGGCAAATAAATTGATTAATGGTGGCGTAGAAAAAGCGATCGTCACGCAATGGATGGGTTTTTAAATGTGCGACGACCCAGTCGCCCTCTTGCAGTGCTTCTTTTACTGATTTGGCTTGTTGTGCGCCGATTGGCTGATTGATGCTTGGGTGATCGACCAGCACTTGTAATTTGTTGTCTTTATTGAACCGCACTTTTGCGATAAAACGTGTGAGCATTGGCTCAATTAAGGCTTCTGGCTCGGCTTGTTCTTTGTCGCCTTGTTTTTCAATGGTGGCTTTGATTTTGTCGCCGTGCATCACTTTTTTCATTGATGGCGGTGCGATGAAATAGTTTTTTTTATCGCACTCTAAAAAGCCGTAGGCTTTATCTGTGCTTTTTACCACACCCTCAACCTGTTCTTTGCTGTCGTGGATTTGTTGTTTAAGTTGTGCGAGTAAAGGATTATCTTGAAACATAGTTATTTTGAAACATCGTTATATTTTAAAAAAGAGAAAAGGCAGACTGAAAAGCCTGCCTAAAAAGAATGGAAGAAAACTTATTCTTCGCCTAATTCGCTCATTGCAGTGATGCTGAAACCTGCATCAACGTGAACGATTTCGCCTGTAATGCCAGAGGCTAAGTCAGAACATAAAAATGCCGCTGAGTTACCCACATCTTCGATAGTCACAGTGCGACGTAATGCAGCGGTTTTCTCAAAGGTGGAAAGCATTTTTTTGAAGTTTTTAATGCCTGATGCCGCTAAAGTGCGGATTGGGCCTGCTGAAATAGCGTTTACGCGAATGCCCTCTTTGCCTAGATCTGCTGCCATTACGCGGGTTGCGGCTTCAAGAGAGGCTTTTGCTAGACACATAACGTTGTAGTTAGGAATTGCACGTTCTGCACCTAAGTAAGACAACGTTAATAATGCAGCATTTGGATTTAAGTAAGGACGTGCCGCTTGTGCCATTGCAACGAAGCTGTATGCGCTAATATCATGAGCGATACGATAGCCTTCACGAGTTGCCGCATTTACGTAATCGCCGTCTAGTTGATCGCTTGGTGCAAAGGCAATGGCGTGAACAAAGCCGTCAAATTTTTCCCAGCGTTTGCTTAATTCTGCAAAGCAATTTTGGATGCTTTCATCAGTTGCTACATCTAAAGGAAGCACGATGTCAGAGCCAAATTCTTTGGCAAATTCTTCTACGCGTGGTTGTAATTTATCGTTTAAATAAGTGAAAGCAAGTTCTGCACCTTGTTCTTTCATTGATTTTGCGATCCCGTAAGCGATGGAACGATTGCTTGCAAGACCGGTGACTAAAATGCGTTTACCTGTTAAGAAACCCATAATTTTTCCTATGTTGTTAGCGTAAAAAACTTGCGTAGTATAAGCGAAAATTTGTTTTTGTACAAAGCCGACCAATTTTTTTAAAATGGGATTAACCGCGTGGGCTTACGCCCACCCTACAATGGAAATGTTATGATAACCATTAAATTTTCCTTAAATTTGTAAAACCGTAGGGGGCGTAAGCCCACTCGGTGTTCCATTATAAATTTGTAAAATTGTGGTGTTCTATATAAGGTGTTTTTGCAAAACACGCTATTTTCAAGGATAATACGCCGATTTTTTAATACAATTTGAATGAATAAGAGAAAATTATGGCTTATCCTCAAGAAGTGAATAAACGTCGCACTTTTGCGATTATTTCCCACCCTGATGCGGGTAAAACAACGATTACTGAAAAAGTACTTTTATACGGCAATGCGATTCAAACAGCAGGTTCTGTAAAAGGCAAAGGCTCGGCGGCTCACGCAAAATCTGACTGGATGGAAATGGAAAAACAACGTGGAATTTCGATTACCACTTCTGTGATGCAATTTCCTTATAATGATTGTTTAGTGAATTTGCTCGATACCCCCGGACACGAAGATTTCTCTGAAGATACTTACCGCACTTTAACCGCTGTGGATAGCTGTTTGATGGTTATTGACTCTGCCAAAGGGGTGGAGGAACGTACGATTAAGTTGATGGAAGTCACACGTTTACGTGATACGCCAATTATCACGTTTATGAATAAACTCGACCGTGATATTCGTGATCCGATGGAATTGTTGGACGAGGTGGAAAATGTGTTGAAAATTCGTTGTGCGCCAATTACTTGGCCAATTGGCTGTGGGAAATTGTTTAAGGGTGTTTATCATCTTGCAAAAGATGAAACCTATCTTTATCAATCTGGTCAAGGCTCAACTATTCAAGAAGTTCGTGTTGTTAAAGGTTTAAATAGCCCTGAATTAGATGCCGCGGTTGGCGATGATTTAGCACAACAGCTTCGTGACGAATTGGAATTGGTGCAAGGCGCAAGTAATGAATTTGAGCAAGATGCCTTTATTAAAGGGGAACTTACACCAGTATTTTTCGGGACGGCATTAGGCAATTTTGGAGTGGATCATTTTCTTGATGGCTTAACGCAATGGGCTCCGAAGCCGCAATCTCGTCAAGCGGATACAAGAACGGTGGAAAGTGCGGAAGAAAAATTCAGTGGTTTTGTGTTTAAAATTCAAGCCAATATGGATCCGAAACACCGTGACAGAGTGGCGTTTATGCGTGTTGTTTCGGGCAAATACGAAAAAGGAATGAAACTTAAACACGTCCGTATTGGAAAAGATGTGGTTATTTCTGATGCGCTGACTTTTATGGCGGGCGATCGCGCTCACGCTGAAGAAGCTTACGCAGGCGATATTATTGGTTTGCATAATCACGGTACCATTCAAATTGGCGATACTTTTACGCAAGGCGAAATGCTGAAATTTACAGGCATTCCAAACTTTGCGCCAGAGTTATTCCGTCGCATTCGTTTGAAAGATCCTCTTAAACAAAAACAACTGTTAAAAGGCTTGGTGCAACTTTCTGAAGAAGGTGCAGTGCAAGTGTTTCGTCCATTATTAAACAACGATTTAATTGTGGGTGCTGTGGGTGTGTTGCAGTTTGATGTGGTGGTTTCTCGTCTAAAAACTGAATATAACGTGGAAGCAATTTATGAAAATGTGAACGTTTCCACGGCTCGTTGGGTAGAATGCACCGATGGGAAAAAATTTGAAGAATTTAAACGTAAAAACGAGCAAAATCTAGCCTTAGATGGCGGCGATAATTTAACCTATATTGCGCCAACAATGGTAAATCTAAATTTAGCCCAAGAACGTTATCCCGATGTAGCGTTTTATAAAACGCGGGAGCATTAAAATAACAAAGTGCGGTAAAATTCTACCGCACTTTTCCAGAAAAAAAGCGTTGAAATTTAATTCAACGCTTTTCTTTTATTTAGAGAGGTTTTCTTGTTTTAATCGCCAAAGTTGATAAATATTTACCACAACTAAAAACGCATTTAATACTGCAACGGGATATGCTGTGATAATTAAGCTGTAAATAACAAATAAAATCGCGCCGATACTATTTACAATGCGTAAATGCACAATAGATTTAAATAAGAAAGATGCAGCAACAAAAAAAGTCGCCATATAACCTAAAAACTCAATAAAATTAAAGTCCATTATGTTGTTCTCTTTGATTAAAAATAAAAACATTGGCTATGATAAAAGATTTTTAATGCAAGGAAAAGATAAGAAAAAGAAGCAACCGTTTGCAAGGGAAAATTATATAAAAATAAGTTGAACAAGAGCCATATAGAAAAGTGTGCCTATGGCAATAGATAGAAACATATTTTTCTTCCAGAAATGTAAGCCAAGCACGACTATCCCTGCAAGCAAATCAGGAATACCGTGATAGCCAGTTAAAATATCAATATTTTTATAACAATAAACGACAAGCATACCAAACATTGCTGGAGGTAAAACTTTTCCGAGATAACGGATATATTGTGGAATGGGGCGATTAACAGGAAACACAAAAAATGGTAATAAACGTGTAAATTGTACCGCTACTATACAAATTCCTATGGTAATAATTTGTTCTGTTAGTGTCATTTTGTTTCTAATTTAGCTATTCGCATAGTTAAAATTAACCAAATGCTAATTAATGTTGGAATTAAAAAATATTCTTTTCCTATAATAAGTAAAAAAACTAATGCGATGCCTAAACCTAATAGAGAGCTTTCGTGGGATTTTTCTTTTAGCCAATTTTCTGCAAAAATAACTAAGAATAGTGCTGTCATTGAAAATTCCACGCCTTTTAAATTAAAAGGTAAAACAGTGCCAAATAAGTTACCCATTGCTGTACCAAGCACCCAATAAATATGCAAATATAAGCTCACAAAAAACATATACCAGCCTTTATCTAAGTGCGGTGGGATTTTTGCCATATAATTTAAGGAAAAAGATTCATCTACCAGTGTTGTGATTAAATACCAGCGTTTTTTTCCTATATGTATGCCATATTTTTCTAACATTGATATGCCATAAAAAATTTGTCTGGCACTAATCATTAAGGTAATTAATAATACGCTGATTGGAGAGAAAGGTGCGATAAGTGCGCCTGCCGCAATAAATTCAACAGAACCCGCATAAATCAGTAAAGCCATCAAAGTAGGATACAAAAATCCGAAACCAAGTGCTTTCATATAAATACCGTATGCTATGCCAAGAAATAAAAATCCTGCAATCATTGGTACGCTATAGGGAAAAGCAGCCTTAGCCGCTTCAGTAATTGGGTTAGGCTGTTGATTTTGTTGAAATAAATCCATTAATTACGTCTATAAATTTAAAACAGAAAGTCCAGGTAAAGTTGAGAAACTTTGAGATTTGACTGTTTGATAAAAATCTTCTAAATAAGAAAGGGATTCGTCTTCTTTGCGAATCGCGGCATATAAATTGCTGTATAAGCCACTTTTTGTGATTTTTCTTGCTACGACATAACCTTTTTCCAAATAAGGCAAGGCAGCCCAATAAGGCACTGTGGCAATACCGCGTTTGCTCGCAACAAGTTGAATCATTGCAATAGTAAGTTCTGTTGTACGGCGAGTAGGATTAATGCCTTTTGGTTTAAGCACTTTACGCCATAGATCTAACATATCGTCAGGTACGGGGTAAGTTACCCAAGTTTCATCAATAAAATCTTCCGCTTCCCAAATGTCTTTTTCTGCTAAAGAATGATTTTTTGAGCAAATTCCAACCATTTCATAAGAAAAGAGCGGTTTAAAAATAACATCATCATTATGCTCTATTTCTGATACTATCGCCCAATCTGCTCGATGGGAAAGTAATAAACCAACGGGATCCGTATGAAAGCCAGATACAATATCCAATTCTACTAGCCCCCAATGCTGACGGAATTCGTCCATCGCTGGCATTAACCAATCAAAACAAGTATGGCATTCCACCGCTATACGTAACTGTCCTGCATCGCCATGTTTTACCCGTGCAAGATCACGTTCAGCATCAATCACTTTCGGCATTACTTCATTCGCAAGACGAATTAAACGCTCTCCCGCTGAAGTAAAACGAAGTGGATTACTTTTACGCTCAAATAAAGGTAAACCAAACTGTTCTTCTATTAATTTAATTTGATGAGAAAGTGCTGATTGGGTTAGATATACGCGCTTTGCAGCTAGAGAAACACTGCCTGTCTCTTTTAAAGCCAGTAAAGTTTTAAGATGTCTAAATTCTAGAAAGGTTGGTTTCATTAATAATATTCATATAAAATTAAAATTTAGGGAATCAGTATAATACCTTAAAATTAGAAATATGCTAATTAATAAAATTAATTATTTGGATAATTATTTTAGTTAAAATATAAAACCCCAGTTATTCAACTGGGGTTCTTCTGTTTTTATGTAATTTAGATTTGTATTTGATAACTCGGCGGTGCCCTACTCTCACATGGGGAAACCCCACACTACCATCGGCATTACAGCGTTTCACTTCTGAGTTCGGTATGGTGTCAGGTGGTTCCACCGCACTATCGCCGCCGGGATAATTCTTTGATAACTTACTCTTTGTTTCTTATCTTTTACTACTTCACTTTTTTCGTTTTTCGTTTCTCTTCTTCTTATCGGCAACAAGCTGAACGTTTAGTTAATTTCTTTTTCTTTCACTCTGTTTTCCAAAAACACTTGAGCGTTGTATAGTTAAGCCTCTCGGGCAATTAGTATCTGTTAGCTCAATGACTCACATCACTTACACACCAGACCTATCTACGTCTTCGTCTTAAACAACCCTTACTGTCTTAAAGACAGGGAGAACTCATCTCTTGGCAAGTTTCGTACTTAGATGCTTTCAGCACTTATCTCTTCCGCACTTAGCTACCCGGCAATGCGTCTGGCGACACAACCGGAACACCAGTGGTGCGTCCACTCCGGTCCTCTCGTACTAGGAGCAGCCCCAACCAATTC
>NZ_QQKA01000013.1 GCF_003493605.1 Haemophilus haemolyticus | reverse complement strand
AACTATTTTTACCATTTTGAAGATAAAATTCGATGACTTGTTGCTTGAAAAGAAAATTGTATTTGGTCATAAAAAATCTGCACCTTAGTGAGTTGGTTATTTAGTCCAACTTTTGGGGTGCAGATCATAAATATCTCTCTTTTTTTATGACTTACGAGTATCTAAAAAACTAATTCAACTGTTTATTAGAATCCATCAAAGAATCACATTCCCAGCCGATATACTCTCCCGCAAATTGACCAGCAAGTTTTTCAAAACGTTCTACTTGTTCAAAAATTTCACCATTATCTAATGAAATTTCTTGCTCTAATTTTACTAAGAAATAAGGTTCATCCTCTTCATTAAACTGAATAGCTTGTGCAGAATATTGTAATGTCGTGAAAGAATAATCCCCTAAACTAAGCTCATCCATAAAAGGGAACATTTTTTCTTCTTCATCAAAATGAAAACTATGCTCCACCAGATAGGTATCACTTAAATCACGACCTTTATTTTTCAGCAAATCAAGTAACTCTTCCGTTGCATTTAATTTAATCTCTAATGGGGAAGCAAGCAAAAAGTCAAAATAAGTATCCCAACTTAAATCCTTTTGTACATTAATATCTTTAACAAAATCAATTTGTTGTAAAGTTTCTACAAGAAGATTTTCATGCTCACAGTAAAAATGCATTTTAGCTTGAGAATTACAAATAAAATGTCCGGCAAAAAATACATTCGGAAGTGCGGTTAATTGCGCCAGAATTTTAAATACACGATTAATTAACTTATCGTATTCAACTTCTGAGGGCAAACCTGTTTCATCATCTGCCTTATAAGCGATTGTGAATTGCACTATTTTATCGAGATCTTTACCATGATATTTTTCAACATCTTCAATATTTGCGGTAAACACGGCAGGCATACCGTTCACGGTAGAACGATAATTCTGCCAATTTGCCATATCCATTTCGCTTTCCTATTTAAATTCAGCCCAAATCGGTGCGTGATCAGAAGGTTTTTCCATTGCTCGAATATCTAGTGCAATGCCCACATCGACACAGCGTTCAGCCAATTTTTGACTTACTAAAATATGATCAATTCGTAAACCTCGATTATCATCAAAACCTTTAGAACGGTAATCAAACCACGAGAATTTATCATTTGCTGTTGGGTTAAGCTTACGGAAACTATCTTCCAATCCGTAATCGTACAAACGTTGATACCACTCTCTTTCTTCGGGTAAGAAAGAACACTTACCCGTGCGTAACCAACGTTTACGATTTTCATCTCCGATACCAATATCTAAATCACTTGGGCTAATATTCATATCACCCATAATTAAAATAGGATTCGATTTGTCGTGTTCTTTTTCTAAATACTGTTGAAGATCTGCATAAAATTTCTCTTTAGCAGGAAATTTAGTCTCGTGCGCACGGCTTTCCCCTTGAGGGAAATAGCCATTAATTACGGTCAACAAACCAAATTCAGTTTCAAGATCAGCCATAATAATGCGTTTTTGCGCATCTTCATTGTCTGTTGAAAAACCTCGACGAACCGCTTTAGGTTCTTGTTTAGTCAGTAATGCTACGCCATAGTGACCTTTCTGACCGTGATGAAATACGTGATAACCTAAGTTTTCTGTAATTTCATAAGGAAAAGCCTCATCAGCGACTTTAATTTCTTGCAAGCCGATTACATCTGGCTGATATCTTTCAATAATGGCTTCAAGTTGATGTGGTCGAGCACGTAAACCATTTATATTAAAAGAGATAAATTTCATTTTTGTTCCTATTAAAGAGTAAAATTGTCTTTATTATACAGAGATTT
Organism: Haemophilus haemolyticus; assembly: GCF_003493605.1. Lineage (GTDB taxonomy): Bacteria > Pseudomonadota > Gammaproteobacteria > Enterobacterales > Pasteurellaceae > Haemophilus > Haemophilus haemolyticus_J. Next base: position 43,777 of record NZ_QQKA01000013.1, on the reverse strand, counting down.
CTATTTTGATAAAAACGGCTTTGCCAGATAAGCCTTAATTTGCTCAAACACACTGGATTTAATCCAAAATTGACCTTGAGAGGGTAAACAAGTTACCGAAATAAAATCATTCAAATAATCAAATTCCAATTGGGCAGCATGCAAATAAGTGCGGTCAATTTTTTCAGTGTTTTTACCATAAAGTCCATCGCCTAAAATCGGGCTACCTAAACTTTTCATGGCAACACGTAATTGATGCGTTTTTCCCGTTTGTGGTTTTAAAATAAATAAACGTAAATTAGGCTCACAACTTACACTTGCAAAACGCGTAATTGCGGGATTGTCTTTTGTTTGGCAAAGTTTCCATGCGCCATCTCTGGATTTCTTCATATCCCCGATAATCAAACCTTGTTTCTTTTTAGGCTTTTGGTTACTTAATGCCAGATACGTTTTATGAATTTTATGTTCAGAAAAAAGTCGTGAAAATTCAGCCGCACTTTCAGCATTCAGCGCCAAAATTAATAGCCCCGACGTCACTTTATCCAAGCGATGAACTAACCATACTTGAGGCACATTCAGTTGTTTTGCAACAAGTTTTGTTAAGCCTTGTTCTTCTTGATCTTTATGAACGCTAATACCTTCAGGCTTATTGATAATAATAAAATCGCTATGTTGATAAACAACCTCGATTTTCATCAGACTTGCTCCTTTTTGTAAATTTTATTTTTACCGAGAACAATATCTTTCACCGAGCTAAGTAATTCCTGTTGAATATGTGAGAGCTTTGGTTTTTCATTTAATTGAAATGCTAATGGGCGACAAAGCTCCATTGCTTTCACGCCTAATCTAGCAGTGAGCAATCCCACACCGATTCCTTGAGCTATACGCGCAGAAAGTTTTGCTGTCACATCTTGAGAAAGCCAATCCATTCCAATATCTTGTGCCACTTCAGTTGCCCCAGCAAAAGCAATATTGACCAATACCATTCTTAACAATCGAATACGTGAAAAATACCCTAATTCAATCCCATAAATTTCAGCAATCTTATTCATTAATCGAAGATTTCGCCACGCAATAAAAAACATATCCACTACAGCAAGTGGACTAATCGCGACAATCACAGCTGATTCAGCGGCCATTTTACTAATCAATTTTTTAGCTTGTACATCAAAAGAAGACAAAACATTACGACTGAATAAATGCGTAATTTCTTGCGCTGAATAAGCTTCATTTAATTGGTGTTGCCATTGAATTACCGCTGGAGAATCATTTTCCAAACGTAGAGATTTTGCAATATCTAAGCAAAGAACTTTACTTTTTTCTACGTTATGAACAGAAAAAACATCACTATTTTTTACCGCACTTTCTAACCAAATCTGCTGACTTTGTTGTTGCAATTGCTCACGTTTTTTTAAACGAACTAAACGTCGCCACTCACCAATAATCTCTTTAATACCCAATAAAATGACAATTAAACTGACTAAAGCAAAAGCAAGATAAATCCATTGATGTTGTTGATAGCTATCCCAAATCCACTGCACGGATTGGGCTATCGTCGCCGTGCCAAATAAAAGTGCGGTAAATTTTAATACCGTTTTTCCAAAACTGGATTTTGGTTTCAATGCCTGTTCAAGCTGAGCATCAAGTAACTCTCCGTCTAACGCTTCATCTAACTTTGTTTCCACATTATGAAACTCTTGCTTAGGCTGATATTGTTCTTCCTCAACATTGACTACGTGTTCAAAAATTTGTTTTTCCATTGCCTATTCCAAAAAATAACCCCACTAAATAGTGGGGTCATAAAGTCAAAATTCAATCATTATTCATCACTTGAAAAGATAGAAAGTAATCTTAATAAACTCAAGAATAAATTGTAGATTGAAACATAGATGTTCACGGTTGCTCGAATGTAATTTGTTTCTCCACCGTGAATAATATTACTGGTTTCATACAAAATGGTCATTGTTGAGAACACAACAAATAATGCACTAATTGCGACTGATAACGCAGGAATTTGGAAGAAGAAACTTGCCACCATACCAAGCAATAGCACAATAAATAATGCGAACATTGCACTAGATAAGAATGACATATCTTTTTTCGTGGTCAATACATAAGCGGAACACGCGAAAAATACGATAGCAGTTCCCGCGAATGCAAGCATAATCAAATCTTCCATTCCACGTGCCACATACATATTTAAAATTGGCCCGATGGTGTATCCCATAAATCCAGTGAAAGCAAAGGCAGCCAAAATACCAACAGGGCGATCAGCTAATTTATTGGTTAAGAAAAGTAAGCCATAAAAGCCAACCAATAACACAATAATATTTGGATATGGCAAGTTTAAGCTCATTGAAATAAACGCAACAACTGCTGAAAATGCCATTGTTAATCCCAGTAAAAAATACGTGTTACGCAACACTTTATGTGTGCTGAGTAACGATTCTTTTTGAGCATCCACAATAAGACGTGATTGCATAAAAGCTCCTTGTAAAATAAATAAAAAGTCTTCAGTAAAGTAAGGGCTAAGGATAAAAAAGTCAATGCTATTAATGGAATTAATTTCATCAAAATGAATAAATTATCATCATCTAAAGTTAAATCATCAAATTTCTATTTACATCAATAAAATATTCATTATACTACGCCCATCAATCACGGAGGAATGGTCGAGTGGTTGAAGGCACCGGTCTTGAAAACCGGCGAGGGTTTACGCCCTCCTAGGGTTCGAATCCCTATTCCTCCGCCATCAGAATTAAAAAATCCCTAAGTCTCAAGACCTAGGGATTTTTACTTTGTATTACGTTATTTAGTTAATCCATTCACCAGTGAAATAACAGCCTGAATATCACTATCAGACAATTTTCCTTCTTTCACAAATTTTACTTTTCCCGTTTTGTCTAACACGATAATTACACTATCTTTAGGATTTAATCCCCAAGCATTTTTTACCGCACTTTTATCATCTAACACAACTTGGCTATGTGGATTTTCTTGTTTACCTTTTTGCGCACTATTTTTTACAAATATACCTGTACCAACAATCGCATCATCCGCATTAATAATAGTCGTTGTTTGGTATTTTACAGGATTAAAATGGGATGCTTTTATCGCATCAATCATTGGCTGATTTTTCTCTTTTGCTGCAGTTCTACCTGCTAAATGATGTACAACACGCACTTTACCCGCTAATTCCGCAGAACCCCAAGGTTGAAACGCGGTATCTTTTCCAGAAAGTACAATTTCACCATACTCACTCACTTTGACCGATGGTAAAGATTGCTCTAATTGCAAATTGTGTGCCCAAGTTGAGCTACTAAACATCACGCCACAAACTAAGGCAAGAATTTGTTTTTTCATACATTTTCCTTAAAAATTTATCAAAAACTTTCACGCTTTGGCGAAAGAGATCTTTTTTGCTATACTCGCGCGCCTATTATATGTAATCAAGAAGGAAAACCCAATGGATCAAATGCCTAATTGCCCAAAATGTCAAAGTGAATACGTTTACCACGATTCAATTAATTTTGTTTGCCCTGATTGCGGTAATGAATGGGATAATAATGAAATTCAAGAATCAGATGACGATCAACTAATCGTAAAAGACAGCAATGGGAATTTGCTTACGGATGGTGATGATGTACTTTTAATTAAAGATTTAAAATTAAAAGGTTCATCAGAAGTATTGAAAAAAGGTACAAAATTCAAAAACATCCGCTTAGTAAATGGCGATCATAATGTCGATTGCGGCAAAATCATGTTGAAATCTGAGTTTTTGAAAAAAGCTTAATCGAAAAAAATACGGTCTACATAGACCGCACTTCTAATTTATTTCATCAATCTTCTCATTCGAATATTGATCATTTCGACTACAACAGAGAATCCCATTGCAAAATAGATATAACCTTTCGGGATGTGAATATCTAAACTTTCTGCAATTAAACTAATTCCCACTAAAACCAAGAAGGCTAAAGCTAGAATTTTCAACGTTGGGTGTGTATCCACAAAATCGCCGATTGGTTTTGCTGCAAACATCATCACACCCACGGCAATAATAATCGCCAAAATCATCACAGGAAGGTGGCTTGCCATACCTACGGCTGTAATCACGGAATCTAAAGAAAACACAATATCTAGCACTGCAATTTGAATTAATACGCCAAGATAACTCACTTTATTTTTTCTTTCCGATTCATGATGGTCTTGATGATTGATTGCTTCTTTAATTTCGCCTGAACTTTTTACAATCAGGAATAAACCACCGATTAATAAAATCAAATCACGCCCAGAAATTTCTTGATTAAACACAGTAAATAACGGTGCAGTAAGTTTCATCATCCACGCCAGTGACATTAAAAGCAAAATTCTTGTTAGCATTGCTAAACCAAGTCCAACAATACGACCAGACTGGCGTTGGCTTTCAGGTAAACGCCCAACTAGGATACTAATAAAAATAATATTATCGACCCCTAAAACGATCTCCAAAGCAGCAAGTGTCGCAAGTGATATCCACGCTTCAGGATCGGTAATCCATTCAAACATAATTTTTCCTATAATAGAGTTAAATAAATCCGAAAGTGCGGATCATAATGGCTTTATGATGAAAAGCAATCGTTATTTACATTTGAGAAATGATTGATTAGTCGTTTTTAAGCGTTTCAAAAATCGTTTCGGCAAGTTTAAGGGAAATTCCAGGCACAGAGGCTATTTCATCTAAGGTCGCCTTTTTCACACCTTGTAAACCACCAAGATATTTCAGTAAAGCCTGACGACGTTTAGCGCCCACACCTTCAATGGTTTCTAAACCACTTTGTGTAAAGGCTTTTTGACGTTTTTTACGGTGTCCGCTTATTGCGTGATTATGGCTTTCATCACGGATGTGTTGAATCAAATGCAATGCCAAACTATCATCAGGTAAATGAATTTCGCGGTCTTGTTTGCTGATGATCAGTACTTCCTGCCCTGCTCGACGATCCACACCTTTTGCCACGCCAATTAAGTGCGGTCTATTTTTATTCCATTTTACTTGAAGATGTTGGAACACGTTCAGCGCACGATTCAATTGCCCTTTTCCACCATCAATAAAAATAATATCGGGAATTTTATCTTCTTCTAAATCACGCTCATAACGTTTCTGCAACGCTTGTTCCATTGCTGCATAATCATCCCCACCAGTAATGCCTTCAATATTAAAACGACGATAATCAGATTTCAGTGGGCCTTCTTGATTAAAAACAACACAAGATGCGACCGTTTGATTTCCCATCGTGTGGCTTATATCGAAGCATTCCATACGCTTAATTTCAGGGAGATTTAACAGATCACACAACGCTTGATAACGCTCTGACATTCGTGAAGATTGTTTAAGTTGTACATTTAAAGCCGCTTTAGCATTAACTTGTGCGAGCTGTAAATATTTACTCTTATCGCCTTTTACGCTTTCTTGAATCGTCACTTTTCTGCCAGCTTGATCCGTAAGAAGTTGCTCAAGCTCTGATTTTTCAGCTAATTGACGATCCACAATAATACTATTCGGGATACTTCGTCCTTGATGACCTTGTAAATAAAATTGCCCCACAAAAGTTTCGGTAAGTTCCGATAAATCCGTATTGGCGGGGACTTTTGGGAAGTAACTGCGATTGCCTAGCACTTTTCCTTGACGAATAAACATCACTTGTACACAGGCTAAACCGTGTTGGTAAGCGATGGACATAATATCCATATCATCTAAACGTTCATTGGATACAAATTGTTTTTCAATAACCGAACGCACCGCCTGAATTTGATCGCGATAACGAGCCGCCTGTTCAAAATCTAAATTTCTGCTTGCCTGCTCCATTTTACCAATTAAATAATCTAACACCTGTTGATCTTTGCCTTGCAAAAATAAGCGCGCTAATTCAACTTGTTGATTATATTCTTCATCGGAAACATATCCCTGAACACAAGGTGCGGAACAACGCCCAATTTGATATTGCAAACAAGGACGAGAGCGGTTGGAATAAACGGAATTTTCACATTGACGAACAGGGAAAAGTTTTTGCAAAAGCGATAACGTTTCACGCACGGCTCCAGCGTGAGGATATGGCCCGAAATATTCACCCGCAAATTTTTTAGACCCTCGATAAGAAGTGATTCTTGGATGGCGTTCTTTGGTTAATAAAATAAATGGATAGGATTTATCATCACGCAATAATACGTTATAGCGAGGCTGATAAAGCTTGATGAAATTATGCTCTAGCAGTAAAGCTTCCGTTTCAGATGAAGTTAGCGTGGTGTCAATATGATGAATTGACGCAACCAACGCCTCTGTTTTTTTACTGCTCAGATTTTTACGAAAATAGCTTGAAAGACGTTTTTTTAGATCCTTTGCTTTCCCAACATAAATAACCTGATCCTTATCGTCATACATACGATAAACACCAGGTTCGTGAGAGACATCCGCTAAGAACTTTTTAGCATCAAACATTTTAATTAGCCGCTAAAATTGCCCGCACTTTTTCCAAATCTTCAGCGGTATCCACCCCCACTGCAGGCACTTCTTTCGCAAGTTCTACGTGAATACGTTCGCCGTTATATAACACGCGAAGCTGCTCAAGTTTTTCTAGATTTTCAAGTTGAGTCGGTGCCCATTGCACATATTGTTTTATGAACCCCGCACGATATGCGTAAATGCCAATATGACGTAAGTAAGCGTCCGCAAGCTGTACTTTCTGAACATCCTGCAAATTCATAAACTGATCACGATCGTAAGGAATAACCGAACGGGAAAAATACAGTACATAGCCCTCTTTATCTGTTAACACTTTCACTGCATTTGGATTGAATAATTCCTCGGCATCGTGAATTTTTACCGCAAGGCTTGCCATATTTACATTAAATTTTGCTAAATTATCTGCCACTTGTCGCACGATAACGGGGGGAATCAAAGGCTCATCGCCTTGGATATTGACAATGATTTCATTGTCAGGAATCGCTAATTTTTCTACCACTTCCGCTAAACGTTCTGTACCAGAATTATGATTAACCGAAGTCATACACACTTCCGCTCCAAAACTTTTGGCAACATCAGCCACATTTTCATTATCGGTAGCAACAATCACTCGGTTCGACCCAGACTGCAGTGCTTTCTCAAATACATGTTGAATCATTGGCTTACCCGCAATATCAGCAAGCGGTTTTCCTGGCAAACGACTTGATGCAAAACGAGCGGGGATGATCACGGTAAATGACATAATTTATTCCTTATTCTTTAATATTTCGGCTTTATCGATAAACAATCACTTCAAACAACGGAGAATTAATTCTTTCAGCCATTTCTATATTGCGCCACAAGTTTGTCTATTTTGTCCCAAAAGTGCGGTAAATTTTCACATTGTTTTTCAGCCTCAATAATCTCTGCATCCACAGGGACATACCACCAATTATCGTTGGCAAAAGATTGACATTTTACGGCATCTTTTTCCGTCATAAAGAGCGGTTGATTTTCAGCAAATTTTTCTAATTGAGAAGCTTCAAAATGTTGATGATCTTGAAATGCTTGCGTTCGCTGTAACTGAATCCCTAAGTTTTCTAACATAGTGAAAAAACGCTGTGGATTGCCAATCCCTGCGATGGCAACACCTGATTGAAATTCCTTTAATTGGCGTTTTTCATTGGTTTTTAAATTAATCGCGAAATGAGGCACAAGACGCATAACCGCATCTGAATACTGATTTTTTCCACCATTAGTGATCACAAAATCTACGGATTTTAATCGACTTGGTAATTCACGCAATGGGCCTGCAGGCAATACAAAACCATTTCCCAATGCACGCTCTGCGTCCATTACGACAATTTCTAAATCACGCTGTAATTGATAATGCTGTAAACCATCGTCAGAAATAATAATATCGCATTCTGTTTGGCTTAAGAGTAATTCAATCGCTTGCTGCCGATTCGGAGAAATCACAACTGGCGCATTGGTGCGTTTAGCAATCAATACAGGCTCATCGCCACCTTCAATTGGACGCGTATTTTCAGTGACGAATAATGGATAAGTTTTAGATTTGCTGCCGTAACCACGAGAAATCACACCTACGCGCAAACCTCGTTTTTTTAATTCTTCCACAAGCCACACCACCACGGGCGTTTTGCCATTTCCACCCACAGACAAATTTCCCACAATTATCACTGGTTTTGGTGCGCGATAAGAAGATTTTATCCCCAAAGAGAATAAGGCGCGACGAATTTGGCTAATCAGCCAAAACAATAAAGAAAAAGGCGATAAGAGCCAAATAAGTTTGGAATTGGAATACCAGAAGGGCATAGAAAATCCTTTCTAATAAGTGCGGATAAAATAACGCGAGTTTTTCAACTCGCGTTTTCGATAATTAATAAATTAGCCACTAAACTGCATACTGTGTAGCTGTTTATAAGCACCATTTTGTTCAAGCAATGTTTTATGGTTGCCACGCTCACAAATTTCTCCATGATCAATCACAAGAATTTCATCCGCATTTTCAATAGTAGATAATCGATGGGCAATCACAACAACCGTGCGATCTTTCTTTAATTCCTCTAATGCAGATTGGATGGCGCGTTCAGATTCCGTATCTAGTGCAGATGTGGCTTCATCTAAAATTAATACTGGAGAATTACGCAATAAAGCACGAGCAATCGCTAAACGCTGACGTTGCCCACCTGATAGGCTAGCACCATTTTCGCCAATTACCGTATCAAAACCTTGCGGTAATTTTTCAATAAACTCTAAAGCATAAGCCGCTTTTGCTGCAGCGATAATTTCTTCGCGAGAATACTTATCCTGCGCTGCATAAGCAATATTATTCGCAATGGTATCGTTAAATAAATGGACTTGTTGAGAAACCACAGCGCAGTTTTCGCGTAAATTAGATAAACGATAATCTTGGATATTCACGCCATCCAGTAAAATCTCGCCTTGCTCAATATCGTAAAAACGTGTCACTAAATTAGCAATGGTTGATTTGCCCGATCCAGAACGTCCCACTAGAGCTACGGTTTTTCCTGCAGGCACGCTAAAAGAAATATTATTTAATGCAAGTTCCTCTTTTCCTTGATATGCAAAACTCACATTTTTAAATTCTAATTCGCCTTTCGCGGGTTCAGCTTTATAAGTACCGTTATCTTTTTCTGGATCTAAGTCTAAAATGGCAAATAGCGTTTGACAGGCTGCCATTCCACGCTGGAATTGAGAGTTTACGTTGGTTAAAGATTTTAATGGACGCATCATTGCCAACATAGATGAAAAAACTACCGTAAAAGAACCTGCACTCAAATTATCTTCCGCAATTAATGGCGTGGTAGCTAAAAACAATACAGCAGCTAAAGCAAGAGAAGCAATAATCTGCACAACAGGGTCGGAAATGGAATCTGCGGTAACCATTTTCATACCTTTACGACGCATATTGTTACTCACTTTATTAAAACGTTCTTCCTCGACAAGCTGACCACCAAAAGAAAGCACGACTTTATGTCCTTTCAGCATTTGCTCGGTCGTTGCAGTTAATTCTCCCATTGAATCTTGTAAATTCTTACTCAATTTACGGAAAATTTTTGACACGATAGTGATCAATACCGCAATAACTGGCCCGATAACAAATAAAACAAGGGTTAATTCCCAGCTTGTGTAAAACATTACTGCCAATAGAGAAATAATATATGCTCCCTCTCGCACAATGGTAATCAAAGATCCTGAAGAAGAACTTGCAATCATCTCAGAATCATAAGTGATGCGAGAAAGTAATTTACCTGTTGAATTTCTATCAAAGAAACTCACTGGCATAAACATTAAATGTTTAAACAAGCGGCGACGCATTGTCATCACAACTTTGCCTGATACCCACGCCAAACAATAATTAGAAATAAAGTTGGTAATGCCACGTAAAATAATCATTCCAACAACGACAAAAGCCATAATTTTCAAAAATGAATGGTCTGCCTTGCCAAATCCATCGTCCAACAACGGTTTTAACAAATAAATCAAACCTGAATCAGCCAACGCATTAAAAACCAACGCAACACCAGAAACAATAAGCCCCGCTTTAAAAGGTTTAATTGTTGGCCACAAACGTTTAAAAGTTTGTAAGGTTGAAAAATCATTTTCTTGTAATTTTTGCTCTTGCATAATCGCTATCTAATAGTAAAAATTGCGCGCATTGTACCTTTTATTCCTTCGATAATCCAATTACACGCGCATACCAAGGGGAAAATTCTGTGCGTACTTGTTGGATTTCTAATCGATCTTGAAAAAAATTTACCCTCACTTGCCCTGAAACAGCGGTATTTTCTACCGCACTTTTATAGTGATGAAGCCTTTCTATAACCGAATAATGGGGGAATTTCCACGGATTCCAACGCCCACTAGAAATAACCGCTACATCTGGTCGAACCTGAGAAAGTAAGTATTCACTTGTCGATGTCTTACTTCCATGATGCCCCACTTGCAACACATCAATTTTGCCTAAAGTGCGGGCAAAAATTTGTTCATTTTTTGCTTCAGCATCGCCAGTCAGCAAAACTCGATGCTTTCCATCATCGACTAAAATTACACAAGAATGAGGATTATCAGCTCGTGTCACAACGTTGTGAGGAGAAAGTATTTGAAAATGTAACCCTTGCCAATCCCAATCACGTCCAGCAGTACAAAAAGTGTGGTAATTTTCCCCATAATTTTTTTGCGACGGGGTAATAAATTCCACATTGGGATACGCCTTTAAAATTGTCGAAGCACCACCTGCGTGATCGTTATCGTCGTGGCTTAAAATCAATTTTTCCAAAACAATCCCTTCTCTTTGTAAATAAGGCAAAATTTCCAACTCAGCCATACTTCCACCTCGCCAAGAAGAACCCGTATCATAAAGAATCCCTTTGCCATTTTTCACAATCAGCGTTGCCAAGCCCTGCCCCACATCTAAAGTATCTACCTGCCAAGTTGGTTTGCTCAATTGTTTAAACAACAAAATCATAAAACACATAAGAATAATGCCGAAAGAACATATCAAAACGTTGATTCGTTCATTTTTTAGCAAAGGTTTACTGAGATTCAATGTAAAAAATCTTGCTCGTTTAATTTTCCAAGTTGATGATGAAGCCTCTGGTTCTCGATAAATACGCCAAATAATTAACATAAAGATTCCGCTACAAAGTGCGGTTAAAACCAATGCTAAATTAAATGAAACCGTGAGCCAATTTCCTTGAAAAACAGAAATTAACCAAGTGATTCCTTCGGCTAACCTATTTGCAAGTTGCCAAGAAAACATTGTGCCGTTGGTAAAAACGGCAAATAAAATTAATGGCACAAGGAAAAAACTATAAATTGGAACGGCGATAAGATTGGCTAAAAATCCACTCAGCGATAAGCCATTAAATAGAAAAAGTTGCAAAGGCGTAAAAAAGAGCAATAACCCCAATTGCAAATGAAATAAACTCAAAATCCACCGCACTTTTGGGGGAAAGGGACGATTTTTCCATTGAAAAAGAGAAAAAGGCACATAACGATACCAGAGGATCAAACAACCAACTGCCCCACAAGAAAGCCAAAAACTAACCGAAAGCGGCATTAATGGATCGCAAAAAATCAAAAAAGCAACAACCACCGTAAAAAGCTGAATGGGCGAATAATGTCGCCTTATTATTTGAACAAAGAAAACGAAAACAAGTGCTGAAATGGCACGAAAAGTTGGCACACTAAAACCAGCCAAATACGCATAAATTAAAGCAAATAAAACACCAAAAACTAAAGGAAAATAAGGATGAATAAAACGGGTTGGGAAAAATACTTGCACAACACGCGACAAGTAAAATCCAATTCCCATAGCCAACCCAATATGTAAACCAGAAATAGCAATAAGATGTGCGGTATTGGTTTGTTGGTAAATTGACCAAGTGGTTTTATCTAACCAAGCCCGTTCGCCAAAAGCTAACGCAATCAATAAACCTTGTAGTGATAACCCTTCCGTTTGCTTTCTCACTTGTTGCAATTTTTCTGCACGCAATGATGAAACATCAGCAATTTTCGCCGCACTTTTTACGGTTCCAACAGCGTTAATCCCCTTTGAAAAATACCATTGTTGCCGATCAAATCCACCAAAATTTAATCGCGCAGAAAGGGGACGTAAAGAAATTTCAGCTTGCCAAATTTCCGATAGTTGAGGCACCTCTTTTGCTTTCCAATTTAAAAAAATTCGTTGCTCTTGTAAGTTATCCGCCAATGTTGCTGTGGCGATAAGCGTTTGATAATCCTGTTGGTGCAAAATTTCTTGAATCTCAAAAGTCACCACTTGTTTTTGAGCGGTAATACTTTGAGCCTGTTGTAACAAGCTAAGTGCCGAATGGTGTGTATAACCTAGAGAAACAACAAAAAAGGCAAGATAAACTAAAACGTTTCTATGGAAAAAAATAAAAAGAAAAATCAAAGCAAGCGCAATAACGAGAGCAACTTGCCAAGACAATAGCAACGGTTGCGGTAGAAATAACAAGGTTAAATCCGCAACAATTAACAAGACAGCTAAAGTTATTAAGTTTAATTTCATTTTTGTAAAAGATTAATCATAATATCTCTAAGCCTAGGCTAGTTTTATTTAAATATGCAAACGATTGCTTCAAATTTTGCGATCTGTATCGTAAAAATAAATTTTTCAGGAAAATTTACTTGCTAAAACAAACAACTTCTGATATTTATACCGCCCGCAAAAATTGGGTTCCTAAAAAGCTGTCAGGAACAAACTAAAATAACAAGACAGGAAGTCGTGAAGTCCACGCTTAAATTCTGTATGTATTAGGAGTGAGAAATGTCAAGAGCGTCATTGAGCTTGCTAGATTTAGCAGGCGTTAAGCCTTATCAAATGAAAAAAGATGAAGAATATATGAATGAAGAGCAAATTCTTCATTTCAGAAAAATTCTTAATGCTTGGCACGAACAAATCGTGGAAGAAGCTTCTCGCACCGTTGCACATATGCAGGATGAAGTGACCAATTTCCCCGATCCCGCAGACCGAGCAACTCAGGAAGAGGAATTTAGTCTAGAATTGCGTAATCGTGATCGCGAACGCAAACTAATGAAAAAAATCGAAGCAACCTTGAAAAAACTTGATACCGATGATTTCGGTTACTGCGATTGTTGCGGAGAGGAAATCGGTATCCGTCGTTTGGAAGCACGCCCAACAGCAGATCTTTGCATTGATTGCAAAACGTTAGCTGAAATCCGCGAAAAACAGGTCGCTGGTTAATTCATTCTATTGAAAAATACCAAAGTGCGGTTAAAATTAGCCGCACTTTTTTACATTTAAAAATACGGAAAATTTTCCCTTAACTTTTCCTACAAGAAAAGAGCTAAACCATTAATTTACAATAAAAAAACGGAGTAAATTATTCTTACTTATATCAAAAATTTGTTTGGCAAAAAAACAAAAAAATCAAAAGAGGTTGCCAAAACAAGTGCTTATTCTAAACGAGTTGAGCGTTCTAATAGCCAAATATCAAAAGTGCGAGCAAAAAAATCAGAACAAACACGTCGCTACGATAAAAATGTGATTAAAGCGGCTCAATTTGATATTTCCCCGCGAGATTTTAGCCGTAATGCACTCACTGTTGTGGAAAAACTGCAACGTCAAGGTTTCGAGGCTTATATCGTCGGTGGATGTATCCGTGATTTATTGCTCGGTAAAAAACCAAAAGATTTTGATGTAGCAACAAACGCCCGTCCTGATCAAATCCAAAACATTTTTCAACGCCAATGCCGTTTAGTGGGTCGCCGTTTCCGATTAGCGCATATTATGTTTGGTCGAGATATTATTGAAGTCGCCACTTTCCGTGCCAATCACAGTGATGCTCGCAATGAAAATCAAGCAAAGCAAAGTAATGAAGGCATGTTACTACGCGATAATGTTTACGGTACGATCGAACAAGATGCGGCACGCCGTGATTTTACGGTCAATGCACTGTATTACAATCCACAAGATAATACGTTACGAGATTATTTCGAGGGCATTAAAGATCTCAAAGCAGGCAAGCTACGTTTAATCGGTGATCCAGTTACGCGTTATCAAGAAGATCCTGTGCGTATGCTTCGCTCAATTCGTTTTATGGCAAAACTTGATATGTTCCTTGAAAAACCGAGCGAACAACCAATTCGTGAACTTACGCCTTTATTAAAAAATATTCCGCCAGCTCGCTTATTTGACGAAAGTTTAAAATTATTACAAGCAGGACAAGGCGTAAAAACCTATCGTTTATTACGTCAATATGGTTTATTTGAACAACTTTTCCCAGCATTAAGTCCATATTTTACGGAGAAAGAAGATAGTTTTGCAGAACGCATGATCGTCACCGCGCTTACTTCGACAGATGAACGTGTTGCAGATAAACTTCGTATTAATCCTGCGTTCTTATTTGCGGCATTTTTCTGGTATCCATTACGCGAAAAAGTGGAAATTTTGAAAAATGAAGGTGGTCTAAATAATCATGATGCTTATGCGTTGGCGGGTAATGAAGTTTTAGATTTGTTCTGCCGTGCTTTAGCTGCGCCACGTCGTCATACTGCGGTCATTCGTGATATTTGGTTCTTACAGCTGCAATTATTAAAACGTACTGGTTCAGCACCAATGCGTACCATGGAACATCCAAAATTCCGTGCAGGCTTTGATTTACTGGCTATGCGTGCAGAAATTGAAGGTGGCGAAACAATTGAATTAGCCAAATGGTGGCACGAATATCAATTCAGCAATAGTGAACAGCGTGAACAGTTGATACAGGAGCAACAACGCTTACATCCTAAACCAAAGAAAAAATACTACCGTCCACGCCGTCGTAAAACAACGCGTTCAGCAGATTAAGGGAAGAGATGATTACCGCATATATTGCGTTAGGCAGCAATTTAAATACGCCAATAGAACAATTACATGCTGCGCTTAAAGCGATAAGTCAGTTACCAAACACAGATTTGGTAACAACGAGTTCTTTTTATAAAAGCAAACCACTCGGTCCACAAGATCAACCCGATTATGTGAACGCTGTTGCAAAAATTGAAACCAAGCTTAGCCCGCTTGCGCTATTAGATGAATTACAGCGTATTGAAAACGAGCAAGGTCGAGTGCGTTTACGTCGCTGGGGCGAACGCACATTAGATTTAGATATTTTACTTTACGGCAATGAAATTATTCAAAACGAACGCTTAACGATTCCCCATTATGATATGCATAATCGTGAGTTTGTCATTGTGCCGTTGTTTGAAATCGCATCGGATTTGGTCTTACCTAACACTCAGCCACTAGCAAATTTGGTCAAGCAATTTGCTGACCATGAAATGATAAAATTAAATCCCTAGAAATTTCACCGCACTTTTATGAATCTCAAAAGTGCGGTAGAATCTGCTCACATTTTTCTTCATTAATGACCTGTTATGGAAAGCTTAACTCAATATATCCCTGATGAATTTTCTATGCTCCGCTTCGGCAAAAAATTCGCCGAAATTCTTTTAGATTTGCATACTGAAAAAGCAATTATGGTTTATCTTAACGGTGATCTTGGCGCAGGAAAAACAACGCTGACACGTGGAATGTTGCAAGGTATCGGTCATCAAGGTAATGTAAAAAGCCCAACTTACACGCTGGTTGAAGAATACAATATTGCAGGCAAAATGATTTATCATTTTGATTTATATCGTTTAGCAGATCCTGAAGAACTCGAATTTATGGGTATTAGAGATTATTTTAATACTGATAGCATTTGCTTAATTGAATGGTCTGAAAAAGGTCAAGGCATATTGCCAGAAGCGGATATTTTAATAAATATTGATTATTACGATGATGCACGAAATATTGAATTAATCGCACAAACAAATTTGGGTAAAAATATTATAAGCGCATTTTCTAATTAACTTATTTATGAAAACTAAAATTTTATTTTTTCTTTTTTTCTCGACATTTAGCTTTTCTATTTTTGCAGCACCTATTACGATTGCAATTGATCCTGGTCACGGAGGAAAAGATCCCGGTGCAATCAGCCGAAATTTAGGCATTTATGAAAAAAATGTTACCCTTTCGATTGCAAAAGAGTTAAAAGCCTTATTGGATAAAGATCCACATTTTCGCGGTGTATTAACGCGTAAAAGTGATTATTATATTTCCGTGCCTGAACGTTCAGAAATCGCACGTAAATTTAAAGCGAATTATCTTATTTCTATCCATGCCGATTCATCTGAATCGCCTGATCGTCGCGGGGCTTCTGTTTGGGTATTATCAAACCGTCGAGCCAATGATGAAATGGGTCAATGGCTAGAAGACGATGAAAAACGCTCGGAATTACTTGGTGGTGCAGGAAAGGTGCTTTCACACAATAATGACAAATACCTAGATCAAACTGTGCTTGATTTACAATTTGGTCATAGCCAACGTACTGGCTATGCGTTAGGCGAACATATTTTGCGCCATTTTGCTAAAGTAACAATATTAAGTCGCAGTACCCCACAACATGCAAGTCTAGGTGTTCTACGTTCGCCAGATATTCCTTCTGTGTTGGTAGAAACGGGATTTCTTTCCAATTCAGAAGAAGAAAAAAAACTTAACTCTCAAGCCTATCGTCGCCGCATTGCTTATATGATTTATGAAGGCTTAGTTGCATTCCGTAGTGGTAAAACCAACGCCTTAGTGAAAGACAATTTAGTGCAAAACATCAAACAAAACGATACAAAAAAATCAGGGAAAAATAACCGCACTTCAGAACAAAATATAAATGAAGATAATATTAAAGACAGTGGCATTCGCCATATTGTAAAAAAAGGAGAAAGTTTAGGTAGCTTATCAAATAAATATCACGTAAAAGTCTCTGATATTATTAAATTAAATCAATTAAAGAGAAAAACACTTTGGCTAAATGAAAGTATTAAAATTCCTGATAATGGCGATATAAAAACTAAACCATTAATAATTAATGAAAATAATTCTCACAAAAAACAAAATAGATCAGTAAATAATATCAATAAAGATTTAAAAAAAGAGAAGAATATACAAAACAACAATCAAAAAAATATAATTCCGCTCTATCATAAAGTAACAAAAAACCAAACACTTTATGCTATTTCGAGAGAATATAACATTCCAGTAAATATACTATTGGGCCTAAATCCACATTTAAAAAATGGCAAAGTTATTACAGGACAAAAAATAAAATTAAGAGAAAAATAAATGCCTATTAAAATTCTTTCCCCACAACTTGCTAACCAAATTGCTGCTGGAGAAGTGGTAGAACGCCCTGCATCTGTGGTAAAAGAATTAGTGGAAAATAGCCTTGATGCAGGCGCAAATAAAATCCAAATCGACATCGAAAATGGCGGGGCAAATTTAATCCGCATTCGTGACAATGGCTGTGGCATTCCAAAAGAAGAATTAAGCCTTGCTTTGGCACGACATGCCACGAGTAAAATTACCGATCTTGACGATCTCGAAGCCATTTTAAGTTTAGGTTTTCGTGGCGAGGCCTTAGCAAGTATCAGCTCTGTATCACGTCTAACCCTAACTTCTCGCACCGAAGCACAAACTGAAGCTTGGCAAGTTTATGCACAAGGTCGTAATATGGAAACAACAATCAAACCCGCATCACATCCTGTTGGCACAACAGTTGAAGTCGCCAATCTTTTTTTCAACACGCCAGCCCGCCGAAAATTTTTGCGCACAGATAAAACAGAATTTGCTCATATTGATGAAGTCATTCGTCGCATTGCTTTAACGAAATTCAACACGGCATTTACATTAACGCATAATGGAAAAATCATCCGTCAATATCGCCCTGCCTTCGATCTCAATCAGCAACTGAAACGTGTCGCTGCTATTTGTGGGGATGATTTTGTCAAAAATGCCTTACGAATTGATTGGAAACACGATGATTTACATTTATCGGGCTGGGTAGCCACACCAAATTTTAGCCGAACTCAAAATGATTTAAGTTATTGCTATATCAATGGGCGAATGGTGCGTGATAAAGTGATCAACCATGCTATTAGACAAGCCTATGCTCAATATTTGTCAAACGATGCTTATCCTGCGTTTGTGTTGTTTATTGATTTAAATCCGCACGATGTAGATGTCAATGTTCATCCAACCAAACATGAAGTACGCTTTCATCAACAACGTCTGATTCATGATTTTATTTACGAAGGCATCAGCTATGCGCTAAACAATCAAGAACAGCTTAATTGGCACACAGACCAAAGTGCGGTAGAAAATCACGAAGAAAATGCGGTGCGTGAACCCCAACCAAATTACAGTATTCGTCCTAATCGTGCCTCTGCGGGGCAAAATATCTTTGCGCCACAATATCATGAAAAATCACAGCAAAATCAACCGCACTTTTCTAATACACCAGTGTTGTCAAATCATGTAAGTACTGGTTATCGAGATTACCGTTCTGATGCACCAAGTAAAACTGAGCAACGTTTATATGCTGAATTATTACGTACATTACCGCCTACAGAGCAAAAGGATATATCAAATACAGCACAACAAAATATTTCAGATACAGCTAAAATCATCTCAACTGAAATAATTGAGTGCTCATCACATCTACGCGCCCTTTCACTTATTGAAGATCGCGCGTTGTTATTACAACAAAACCAAGATTTCTTTTTGCTTTCATTGGAAAAATTACAACGCTTGCAATGGCAACTAGCGTTAAAACAAATACAGATTGAACAACAGCCTTTATTGATTCCCATTGTGTTTCGTTTAACGGAAGCACAATTTCAAACATGGCAACAATATTCAGCTGATTTCAAAAAAATTGGCTTTGAATTTATCGAAAATCAAGCACAATTACGCTTAACCTTAAATAAAGTGCCAAGTGTATTGCGTACACAAAATCTACAAAAATGCGTGATGGCAATGCTGACTAGAGATGAAAATTCATCATCATTTTTAACCGCACTTTGCTCACAATTAGAATGCAAAACCTTTAACACTTTAGCGGACGCACTCAATTTATTGAGCGAGACGGAACGTTTACTGACGCAAACGAATCGCGCGGCATTCGCCCAGTTGCTAAAACCTGTTAATTGGCAGCCTTTATTAGACGAAATTTAGATTCTTCATGAAACCAACCGCAATTTTTTTAATGGGCCCAACAGCCTCAGGTAAAACAGATTTAGCCATTCAACTACGAAGCTCGCTTCCAGTCGAAGTGATTAGTGTGGATTCGGCTCTTATTTATAAGGGAATGGATATTGGCACAGCGAAACCATCAAAAGAAGAACTTGACCTTGCGCCTCACCGACTGATCGATATTTTAGATCCGTCAGAAAGCTATTCCGCAATGAATTTCCGCGCTGATGCGCTACGAGAAATGGCAGATATTACTGCACAAGGCAAAATTCCGTTACTAGTGGGAGGTACGATGTTGTATTACAAAGCCTTAATTGAAGGGCTTTCTCCCTTGCCTTCTGCTGATGAAAATATTCGCGCCGAGCTTGAACAAAAAGCGGCTCAACAAGGTTGGGCAACATTACACGCAGAACTCGCCAAAATCGATCCCATTTCTACCGCTCGAATTAATCCGAGTGATTCTCAACGAATCAATCGTGCTTTAGAGGTTTTTTATATCACAGGAAAATCACTCACAGAGCTGACGGAAGAAAAAGGCGAAGCCTTGCCTTATGATTTTGTGCAATTTGCAATTGCTCCGCAAGATCGTCATATTTTGCATGACCGCATAGAACAACGCTTTCATAAAATGATTGAACTAGGTTTTCAAAAAGAGGTAGAAAAACTTTATGCGCGTGATGATTTAAATATTAATCTACCTTCAATTCGCTGTGTAGGCTACCGTCAAATGTGGGAATATTTGCAAGGTGATTACGATCACGAGGAAATGATTTTCCGTGGTATTTGTGCAACGCGCCAACTTGCAAAACGCCAGCTCACTTGGCTGCGCGGTTGGAAAACTCCAATACAATGGCTGGATAGTTTGCAACCTCAACAAGCGAAAGAAATCGTATTACGTCACTTAGATTCTTATCAAAAAGGTTAGAAAAAATGACCGCACTTTCTGCCCTCATTGAACAAAAATTACAATCCCTTGGCGCAATCCTGTGCCAATCTTTTCCAGACATTTCCCCAGAAAAAATTCACGACGCCATTCAACAAAATTCAAATCATCCTGAACTGCCTGTTTATCAATTAGGCTATGCTATGGCAATGTCTGACTTTGTAGAAAAAGTCTTGCAAAAATACCCGCACTTAGTGAAACAATGGTGGGAAAAATCCCCCTGTTTTGCAGATTGCTCTGCCTATACTGAGCGTTTGAATAAAGAGTTAGCCAATGTACATGACGAAACTGCACTCTATCAAACATTACGCCAATTCCGTAACATTGAAATGGCAAAATTAAGTTTTTGTCAAAGTTTGAATCTTGCGACTGTTGAGGAAATTTTTGTTCAGCTTTCACAACTTGCAGAAAGTTTAATTATCGCTGCTCGCGATTGGCTTTATCATCAAGCCTGTGCGGAGATGGGCACGCCAATGGATGAACAAGGCAATCCGCAACAGCTTTATATCCTAGGAATGGGGAAGCTAGGCGGCTTTGAACTAAATTTTTCCTCGGATATTGATTTAATTTTCATTTATCCATCACAAGGGGAAACATCCATTGAGAATACAAATGCTCGACGTTCTGTGGATAATACGAAATTTTTCACACGTTTAGGGCAACACCTTATTTCTACCTTAGATGAATTTACTTCTGATGGTTTTGTGTATCGAACTGATATGCGCTTGCGACCATTTGGTGACAGCGGTGCGCTTGTTCTCAGCTTTGCGGCAATGGAACAATATTATCAAGATCAAGGTCGAGATTGGGAACGCTATGCAATGATTAAAGGACGAGTATTGGGCGCACAAACAAAGGATCCCAACGTTCCAAAATTGCAAAAAATGTTACGCCCTTTTGTGTATCGTCGCTATATTGACTTTAGTGTGATTCAATCTTTACGCGAAATGAAAGGCAAAATTGAGCGAGAAGTACGCCGTCGAGGTTTGAAAGATAACATTAAACTGGGTGCAGGGGGGATTCGTGAAGTCGAATTTATCGTGCAAGTTTTTCAACTCATTCGAGGCGGGCGAGAAATCAATCTGCAACAACATTCACTCTTAAAGATCTTGCCTGAAATTACCAAACTAGGATTAATTACCGAACAACAATTCCACGATTTACGTGAAAGTTATATTTTTTTACGCCGCGTAGAAAACATTCTACAAGCTATTAACGATCAACAAACTCAAACACTACCAACCGATGAAATAGATCAAATTCGTTTAGTCGAGGCATGTAAAACATTCACCTGTTTAAATGAAAATAATCAAACCATTGAAAAACATTATCCAATAGAAAATTGGGACGATTTTTACCGCACTTTACAACAAAAACAAGAAAAAGTGCGAGCGGTATTTACTCAATTAATCGGTGATGAACAAGATGAGACTTCACAAACTGATAGCCAGTGGCAAGATTTTCTAGAATCAGATTTTGAGGATATTGAACAAACATTATTAGAGAGTGGTGTATCAGAAAATAATATTGATGACGTTTTAGAAAAGCTTGCTCAATTCAAAGACAGCCTAAATCACAGAGTGATTGGTTCGCGTGGGCGTGATGTTTTGAGTCATTTAATGCCAACAGTACTTGCACTCATTTTTCAGCAAGAAAATTACCGCACTTTGCTCCCCCGAATTCTGAACATTATTGAAAAAATTTCGAGTCGCACGACTTATTTAGAATTATTATTGGAAAATCCTCGTGCCCTTCAGCAAGTTATTGAACTTTGTGCACAGTCTCAACTTATTTCAGAACAACTGGCTCGCCACCCTATCTTATTAGATGAATTGCTTAATACAGAAGCGCTACGCCATCCGTTGCCATTTACCCAATATCCTGCGGAGTTACATCAATATTTTCTTCGTTTACCACCTGATGATGAAGAACAGCTTATTGATGCTTTGCGTCAATTTAAACAAGCAACCCTATTAAAAGTGGCTGCGGCAGATATTTTGGGAGCATTACCAGTGATGAAGGTAAGTGATCATTTAACCTATCTTGCCGAAGCGATTATTGAAGTCGTTGTGAATCTAGCTTGGAAACAAGTTTCGTCTAGATTTGGTGTGCCTGAACATTTACAAAATGACGAAAAAGGATTTTTAGTGATTGGTTATGGAAAACTGGGGGGGATTGAACTCGGTTATAAATCCGATTTAGACCTCGTATTTTTGTACGATGCCGTAGAAAGTCAAACAACAGGTGGCAAAAAAGTGATTGATAGCAATCAATTTTACCTGCGTTTGGCACAAAAAATTGTAAGTATTTTCAGCATAAATACTTCCGCTGGCGTACTTTATGAGGCAGATATGCGCCTACGCCCTTCTGGCGATGCTGGCTTAATTGGCTGCTCTCTTTCTGCATTTGCCCATTATCAATTAAATGAAGCTTGGACATGGGAAAAACAAGCGCTTGTGCGTGCTCGCCCTGTATTTGGTGAATCATCTCTTAAAGCCAAATTTGAGCATATCCGCCAACAAGTACTTTCTGCATCACGAGATATTGAGCAATTAAAACGAGATGTTGTGGAAATGCGAGAAAAAATGTTCACGCATTTGTCCCATTCAAAAGATGGTGAATTTAATCTTAAAACAGATCGCGGTGGTATCACTGATATTGAATTTATTGCTCAATATTTAATGCTTGCCAATGCCCCACAAAACCCACAACTGACAAAATGGTCAGATAACGTACGTATTTTCGATAATATGGCTGAGGCTCAAATTCTTAGCCAAACAGACTGCGACACCTTAAAACAATGTTATGTTGATTTACGCAATGCTATTCACCATTTAAATTTGATAGGCAAATCCTCCGTTGTGGATGAAACTGAATTTGTCAAAGAGCGGTCATTTATTCAAACATTTTGGGATAAGCTATTTAGTTCATAAAATACTAATTAAATCCCATTTTAATGAACTAAATCTAACATTTCCTGTGCATTGGCTAAGGCTAATTCTGTAATTTCACTTCCGCCCAAGAGTCTTGCCAAGGCTGGTACACGTTCAGATTGTGAAAGTGCGGTCATTTGTGTTTCAGTTTTATTATCCACAGTAAATTTTTCTACATTGAACTGATGATGGCCATGACAAGCGACCTGTGGCAAATGCGTTACGCATAATACTTGGCAGCGTTCACTTAATTGACGTAAAAGTTTTCCGACAACGCTTGCTGTTTTTCCGCTAATGCCCACGTCCACTTCATCGAAAATTAACGTTGGAATAGCCGATTGATCAGAAGTTAAAACTTGAATCGCCAAAGAAATACGAGAAAGCTCACCACCAGAGGCAATTTTAGCTAACGGTTGAGGTTGTTGACCTAAATTACTACGCAAAGTAAAAATCACATTATCCGCACCGTTTGATCCTACTTTATCTAAATCCGTATTCAACTCTACATAAAATTCAGCATTTTCCATTGCAAGTTGTTTTATCGACTGCGTGACATTCTGCGCTAAGCGAGCTGCAGATTGCTGACGACTTGCTGTTAATGCTTTAGCCGTTGATTGCATTTGTTCAAATGCGAGTTTTTCTTGCTCAATCAACATATCTTCACTTTCAGAAAAATCTAAAAGTGCGGTTAATTCTGCTTTTAATTTTTTGTGATGTTCCACAAGATCTTCAGGTTTAACTTGATGTTTACGAGCAAGTTGTAAAGCCTGACTAATTCGCTGTTCGATTTCCTGTAAAAGTTGAGGATCTTGCTCGATATTACTTGATAAATTTCGAACTTCACTGGTTGCTTCTTGCACTTGAATCAACGCATCATTCAACATACTTTGCACTTCAGCATATTGCGGGTCAAGTTCAGCTAATTCATCAATATATTGTGTCGCACGATAAAGCAAGTTATCAATATTTACCGTGTCATTTTCACTTAAAATTTGCAAGGCTGATTGAGAAAGTTGGGTTAGCTGTTCGCTGCTAGATAAACGACGTTGTTCATCTTCTAATTCCAAATATTCATTTGGTCGAAGGTTAAATTCATCTAACTCATCCACTTGATACTGTAAAAGTTGTTTACGTGCTTCATTTTCTGCCACTTTTTGTTGAAAGGTTTTAACTTGATTTTGAAGATTTTTCCATGCCTGATAATCTTCACGCATTTTCACAAGTAATTCAGGATGAGCGGCAAAATTATCAACTAACTGAAGCTGATAGTCATTTTTTAGCAATAATTGAGAAGCGTGCTGCCCATTAATATGAACAAGATATTGACCAATTTCTTTTAATTGAGACGCGGATACAGGAGTGCTATTAATAAAAGCTTTAGAACGTCCGTCTGCATTAATCACACGACGCAAAATACATTCAGTTGGATTATCTGGATCTTGCAATTCTTGCTCATTCAACCATTGATAAGCAGGATTCTGCGATTCTAGTTGGAAAGTTGCACAAATTTCTGCACGTTCCTGCCCTTCGCGTACCATTGAGGTTTCTACTCTTTGTCCGAAACATAAACCTAAAGCATCAATGGCGATAGATTTACCGGCCCCAGTTTCCCCTGTAATGACAGACATTCCTTTCGCCAATTCGATATCAAGCTGGCGAACAATCGCAAAATTATTGATAGTAAGTTGAGTAAGCATAGCAAAATCCTTTAACTGTATATCAATCATATTACAACTGATTTAATTTACAGTAAAGGATTTTTTTACAGTATTTTAATGATGCGTTTCTGCCATGCTTTTTTATAAAAATTAAAATGATTTCAACCAACCTAATTTGGTACTTAATACATTGTAATAATTATAATTTTTTAGATGAAGCAATCGGAGTTTATGCTCACTTTTTTGAATATGCACCACGTCATCAGGCGTAAAAGGTAAGGCTATTTGACTATCACAGCCCACTTCCAATTGAGATGTATTATGCTCAGCAAAACGAATCGATATTTTACTATCACCATCAACAACAAGAGGACGAGAAGTCAATGTATGAGGAAACATTGGCACCAAAGCAATTGCATTGAGATTTGGAGTTAAAATAGGCCCTCCAGAAGAAAGAGAGTAAGCCGTTGAGCCTGTTGGCGTAGAAACAATTAATCCGTCAGAACGTTGAGAAAAAGCAAATTTATCATTGATATATACGTGAAAATCAATCATATGTGCAATTTTGGCGGGATGAATAACCGCTTCATTTACCGCATTGCTCGTTGATACGATTTCACTTGCTCGTTCGATTTTTGCTTCCAATAAAAAACGTTCTTCCACAAAAAATTCGCCACGTTCTAAACAAGCTTCAAGCTGGAAATAGGCATTTTTCGGGTCAATATCCGTTAAAAATCCCAAATTACCACGGTTAATACCAATCAATGGAATATCGTATTTCGCTAACACACGGGCGCGCCCTAGCATATTGCCATCTCCACCAATCACAATGGCTAATTGGGCTCGGCGACCTATTTCTTCTAACGTAGCAAGATGTTCAGAAGGTAATTCAAGTGTTATGGCGACTTCTTTTTCCACCAATACTTGATAACCACGTTCCATTAACCAATGAAATAAGTTTTTGT
Organism: Haemophilus haemolyticus; assembly: GCF_003493605.1. Lineage (GTDB taxonomy): Bacteria > Pseudomonadota > Gammaproteobacteria > Enterobacterales > Pasteurellaceae > Haemophilus > Haemophilus haemolyticus_J. The sequence goes on along the minus strand of NZ_QQKA01000013.1, from coordinate 18,187 downwards.
GCATTTGTAAGTTAATGTCATTGCGAGGCTTACCTACAAGAGCAATGGTTTTAAAGGAACGATATAAATGATTCATAAAATGACCGCACTTGAATTTAACATTTTCGTCATTATATCGTTTTTTGCTACACTATGCCCAATTACGATTAATCAATTTTGTTTTACGGAGAAAAAAATGTCAGAACAAGAACAAAAAATTGAAACCCCAGAAGTAGAAAAGCAAGAAGACGCTGTTGTGGAAGAAACACAACAAACAGAGCCGTCTCAAGAACTTGATCCTTTAGAAGAAGCAATTGCCCGAGTGCAAGAACTTGAAGAGCAGCTAAAAACTCAAATAGAAGAAGCCGCAAACAAAGAACAGGATATTTTACTTCGCTCTCGTGCTGAAATTGAAAATCTTCGTCGTCGAACTGAACAGGACGTAGAAAAAGCACATAAATTCGCATTGGAAAAATTCTCAAAAGACATTTTGAATACTATCGATAACCTAGAGCGTGCGCTTGCCACTCCAGCAAATAAAGAAGATGAAAGCGTAAAAGCCTTATTTGACGGCGTAGAACTGACCTTAAAAGAATTAGTTTCAACCGTTGGTCGTTTTGGTGTAGAAGCTGTGGGGGTTGTCGGTGAAGCATTTAATCCTGACTTACATCAAGCCATTTCAATGCAACCTGCTGAAGGCTTTGAAAGCAATCAAATTAGCGTCGTATTGCAAAAAGGCTACACCTTAAATGGCCGAGTCATTCGCCCAGCGATGGTAATGGTGGCAGCTTAATTTACATTTGGTCTAAAGAGCGGTCGGTTTTTCGACCGTTTTTTCTTTTTCCTGAATAACAACATAAACTTTTCGGATAATTTCCCTAAAATCTTCGCTCGTTGTAGCCCAATCAACAAGATCCACTCGCCACGGTAAATCTGATTCAGAAAAAGCTTCTTTTAATCTGTCACGAGCTAAAAAATCTAAAGGTTCCTCAGAGATAATCGCAAGGTCAAGATCGGAATATTTTTTTGCCTTTCCCTTTACACGAGAACCAAAAGCCCACACGGTATAATCAGGTACTAATTGTTGTAAAATAGTTTTCACAATCGCCAATTCTTCAGATTTTATATCAAACTGTTCAAAACTAGTCATATTGATTTCTCTGACGTAATTGCTCCAATAGGAAACGACTTTCTATTAAAAAATCATCAATTTGTGCATAAACAGCCATGGCTTTTTCCTGATCATACGTATGTGATGTAATATTACGCATATCACGATAAGCAACCCATTTTGACATATCTTCAATCAAACCAAATCTCAATGCTTCTCGCAAAATATCCTTAAATCCATAAGCCCCAATGTCATCGGTGTTAATTGCATCTTGTTGAAGTTGGCGTTTCATCATTTTTAAACTTAACTCATAAACAAATTCAAATTTCTGAATTGCACCTGCAATTAAGGTATCTTGTACAATAGAGGGTTGCATATCAAACCAATTTTTGTCTGAAATTTGTACTACGGTTTGCTCTAACGAATAAAATGCAGCGTCTAATACATTTAAATTTAGCTTATCAGTCATCATTTTTACCTCTGTTAAATACTCATCTATTTTACCATAGACTATTTTTTCTCAAAACCTATAACCCCAAAAGTAAACATTGTGATATTGATCACAAAATCAAAAATATTTGAGAAAAGTTCTCAACAACTTAATTTGATATTTTTCTAATAAAATCAATCTTTAACAAAATTCTCTTACAATAAAATGCCTAAAAACACTACATATTGTGTGTTGATTATCTTTTTAGATCTATATATAGTGCAGTCCGCATTTCAAAAACACTATATATTGGAGCTATATCATGAGTAACTTTGGGGTCATCAAGCGCGATGGTTCTCGTGCGGAATTTGAGATTCAACGTATCATCAATGCCATTAAAAAAGCCGCAAGTGCGGTCAATATTTCCGATGAATTTTATTGCCACCAAATTGGGCAAGAAGTAGGAAATGAGATTTTCACCCATCATCAAGGCGAGATTGATATTAATCAGATTCAAAAAATCGTTGAAGATAAATTGATGGCAAGTCGTTATCCCGAGGTTGCTCGTGCGTATATTGAATATCGTCATGATCGTGATTTAGCCCGCGAAAAACGTAGCCAGCTAACAAAAGAAATTGAAGGTTTGATTGAACAAAGCAACGTAGAATTACTTAATGAAAACGCCAATAAAGACGCGAAAGTGATTCCAACGCAACGTGATTTGCTTGCTGGGATTGTGGCAAAACATTATGCCAAGCACCATATTCTTCCACGCGATGTAGTAGAGGCTCATGAAAAAGGTGAAATTCATTATCACGATTTAGATTACGCGCCGTTCTTTCCAATGTTTAACTGTATGTTAGTGGATTTAGAGGGGATGCTGTCTCGTGGTTTCAAAATGGGCAATGCGGAAATCGAACCCCCAAAATCTATCGGCACCGCAACGGCAGTGACAGCACAAATTATCGCCCAAGTCGCCAGCCATATTTACGGTGGCACAACCATTAACCGTATTGATGAAGTGCTTTCTCCTTATGTGCAAATCAGTTACGAAAAACACCTCAAACATGCCCAAGAATGGAATGTACCTGATGTTGAAGGTTACGCCAAAGCATTGATTGAAAAAGAATGTTTCGATGCCTTCCAATCTTTAGAATATGAAGTTAATACACTGCATACTTCGAATGGACAAACACCATTTGTGACCTTTGGTTTTGGTTTAGGTACAAGTTGGCAATCCCGATTAATTCAGCAAGCTATTTTGAAAAACCGGATTCGTGGACTCGGAAAAAATCATAAAACGCCAGTCTTTCCAAAACTTGTTTTCACCATCAAAAAAGGCTTGAACCAAACTCAAGGCGATCCGAATTACGATATCAAACAGCTCGCATTGGAATGTGCATCAAAACGTATGTATCCAGATATTCTCAATTACGATCAGGTTGTCAAAGTCACAGGCTCTTTTAAAGCCCCAATGGGATGCCGTAGCTTTTTAGGTGCATACGAAGAAAAAGGCCACGAAATTCACGATGGGCGTAATAATCTTGGCGTGGTGAGTTTGAATTTACCGCGTATTGCGTTGGAGTCCAAAAACGAAGAAGATTTCTACCGCACTTTAGATGAACGTTTAGCTATTGCGAAAAAAGCATTAATGACACGTATTGCCCGCCTTGAAAATACCAAAGCTCGCGTTGCCCCCATTCTTTATATGGAAGGGGCTTGCGGAGTGCGGTTAAAAGCGGATGAAAATGTGGCACAAATTTTCAAAAATGGACGCGCCTCTATTTCACTCGGCTATATCGGTATTCACGAAACCATTAATGCGCTATATAACAAAGGGCATATTTTTGATGATGAACAATTACGCGAAAAAGGCATTGCGATTGTTCGCCACCTTAGCGAGGCAGTTAAACACTGGCAAAAAGAAACAGGTTATGCCTTCAGCCTTTACTCCACGCCAAGTGAAAACTTATGCGACCGCTTCTGCCGTCTAGATACCAAAAAATTTGGCGTGATTGAAGGCGTAACGGATAAAGGCTACTACACGAACAGTTACCACTTAGATGTAGAAAAAAAAGTGAATCCTTACGACAAACTGGATTTTGAAATGTCATATCCCCCACTCGCTAGTGGCGGTTTTATTTGCTACGGCGAATATCCAAATATTCAACACAACTTAAAAGCATTGGAAGATGTGTGGGATTATAGCTACGATCGCGTGCCTTACTACGGCACAAATACACCGATTGACGAATGTTATGAATGTGGTTTCACCGGCGAGTTTGAATGTACCAGCAAAGGTTTTGTCTGCCCGAAATGTGGCAATCACGACAGCACAAAAGTGTCTGTCACTCGCCGCGTCTGTGGCTATCTAGGCAGCCCTGATGCCCGCCCATTTAATGCGGGAAAACAGGAAGAAGTGAAGAGAAGAGTTAAACACCTTTGATTAACACGCTAGCAAAAGCACGCATTTTTTAATGCGTGCTTTTTGTTTCCAACTTTGGCATTCCTAAAAATCTCCGCTAAAATAACCGCACTTTTTCTTATCCTCAAGGAAAGCAATATGTCAGATATTCTCAATAACCTCATTCATCTTCTTAAACTTGAAAAAATTGATGATTTAATCTTTCGCGGTGAAAGCCAAGATTTAGGTTTTCGTCAAGTATTTGGTGGGCAAGTTGTAGCTCAAGCATTATCAGCGGCAATGCAAGTGGCGCCAGAAGATCGTATTTTACATTCTTGTCATGCCTATTTTCTTGCTCCGGGAGATAGCCAATATCCGATTATTTACGATGTGGAAACCTTGCGTGAAGGGCGTAACTTTTCTGCATTACGCGTGAAAGCCATTCAACATAAAAATACCATTTGTCATGTAACAGCCTCTTTCCAAGTGCCAGAAAAAGGTTTTGAACATCAAAATACGATGCCAAATGTTGGTGCGCCTGAAGACTTTACAGATGAAAATGTGATGCTACAAAAAGTGGCTCAAACCTTGCCAGAACCACTCAATGAAAAATTTGCGGCAGAGCGTCCATTTGAGGTGAGAACCAAATATTTGAATAACCCATTTAACGGAACAAAATTGCCTGCGGAGCAATATTCTTGGTTTAAAACCAATGGTGAAACGCCGCTTGATATAAAAATTCAGCAATGTTTATTGGCTTATTTTTCCGATTTTCACTGTATTTTGACCGCACTTCATCCGCACGAAAAAGGCTTTTTACAAAAAGGAATGAAAGTCGCAACCATTGATCATAGTATTTGGTTCCATCGTCCGTTTGATTTAAATCACTGGCATTTGCACGCAATTGAAAGCAATAATGCCTTTGGAGGCCGTGGTTTGGCGCGTGGGCAGATTTTCTCGCAAGATGGTCAATTAATCGCAACAACACAACAAGAAGGTTTGATCCGTTTTAACGAATAAGAGAGAAAAAATGACTGCACTTATTACACAATTTTGGCAACAGGTTGAAACCGCACTAAAAACAGCGAATCCACAAGAAAAATGTCGTTTAGTTAATGATCTCTACGATAATCTTCTGCCACAAATTCAGTTGATTAAATTAGAAGATTTTCCCGAAGTCGTGCCGCAAGATAATATTGCCGCTTTTCCTGAAAAACCGCTCTTAGTTGCACCAAAAGATGTGCCTAAACGTTCTTTCGCCACAGAAGAAGGCTATGCAGCCACATTGCACGCTATCGCACATATTGAGTTTAATGCGATTAATTTAGGCTTAGATGCAGCTTGGCGATTTGGGCGTAATGCACAAGAAGAACTTGGTGAAGGTTTGGCTTTTGTGAAAGATTGGTTGCGTGTCGCTCGTGAAGAAAGCACGCACTTTTCCTTAGTCAATGAACATTTGAAAACATTGGGTTATCAATATGGTGCTTTTGAAGCCCATGCAGGATTATGGGAAATGGCGCAAGCCACCGCGTACGATATTTGGGAACGAATGGCGTTAGTTCCTCGTGTATTAGAAGCGCGGGGTCTCGATGCCACACCTGTTCTGCAAGAGAAAATCGCACAACGTAAAGATTTTGCCGCTGTGAACATTTTGGATATTATTTTGCGCGATGAAATTGGTCATGTATATATTGGCAATCATTGGTATCACGCCCTTTCTAAAAAACGGGGTTTAGATGCGATGAAATGCTTTACAGAGCTTTTACACAAATATCGTATTGTAATTTTTAAAGGTGTCATTAATACCGATGCTCGTATTCAAGCGGGTTTCACGCAGCATGAATTAGATTGGATTTATGAAGTGGAACAAACATTAAAATCCTATATTAAGAAATGATGAAAAAATAAAAAGACTAAGTTCTATTGCATTCTGAACTTAGTCTTTTTAATGAAAGTAATTTAACGTTTGAATTTATTGCTTACGCCAAGTTGTTCCATTCGCACCATCTTCTAATACGATACCCATAGCGGTGAGCTCATTACGCGCTGCATCCGCAGCGGCCCAATCTTTTGCAGCGCGGGCTTCATTACGTTGTTTAATCAGTGCTTCAATTTTTGCTACTTCATCATCGTTAGAACCTGCTTGTAAGAATTTCTCTGGTTCTTGTTGAAGTAATCCTAAAATCGCCCCCAATTCACGTAAACGAGCAGCAAGCCCATTGGCTTTCTCAACATCCTCTGTTTTTAACTTGTTAATTTCACGCGCCATTTCGAATAAAACAGAAAGTGCATTTGGCGTATTAAAATCATCATCCATTGCTTCACGGAAAGTTTCTACAAAATTTTCTCCGACAAAAGCAACCGCACTTTGATCTGTTCCTCGTAAAGCCGTGTATAAACGTTCCAACGCACCTTGCGCTAAATTCAAGTTTTCTTCACTGTAATTGAGCTGGCTACGATAATGTGCCGTTAATAAGAAATAACGTACAGCCTCTGCATTGTAGTGGTTTAATACATCACGAATTGTGAAGAAATTGCCGAGGGATTTCGACATTTTTTCTTTATCTACCATGATCATGCCGGAATGGATCCAATAATTCACATATTGGCCACCATGCGCACAGCAAGATTGCGCGATTTCATTTTCGTGGTGAGGGAACATTAAATCAGAGCCACCACCGTGAATATCAAAATGTTCGCCAAGCTGTTTGCAGTTCATTGCAGAACATTCAATATGCCAACCCGGACGACCTGCGCCCCAAGGGGAAGACCAACTTGGTTCGTTTTCTTTCGACATTTTCCAAAGCACGAAATCCATTGGATTTTTCTTGATTTCATTGATTTCAATACGTGCACCAGCTTGTAATTGCTCAAGATCTTGACGAGATAATTTGCCGTATTCTTTAAAACTTTCCACATCAAACATCACATCGCCATTATCCGCAACATAAGCATGTCCGCGTTTAATCAATTTTTCCACAATTTCAATAATTTCAGGAATATGATGGGTCGCACGGGGTTCAAAATCAGGGCGTAATACATTAAGTGCATCAAAATCTTTATACATTTCCTGCACCATACGATCCACAAGTTGATCGCAGGTTTCTTTGTTTTCTAACGCACGTTTAATAATTTTGTCATCTACGTCCGTAATATTACGCACATAAGTTAAATCGTAACCCAAAGAACGTAAATAACGGGCAATCACATCAAAACACACAAAAGTGCGTCCATGACCGATATGGCACAAATCATAAACAGTCACGCCACAAACATACATTCCCACTTTATTTTCGTGGATAGGTTTAAAGATTTCTTTTTCTCTCGTTAAGGTATTGAAAATTTTTAGCATTTTTAAGCTCGTAAAATGAAATAAAAACAAACCGCACTTTTATAGCACTTTTACCTCGATTGTGGAATAATACGACCCTTAATTTTTCAGAAGGAAAACAAAATGGTTACGTTACACACAAACTTTGGCGACATTAAAATTAAATTGGATTTTGATAAAGCTCCAGTTACAGCAGAAAACTTCTTAAATTACTGCAAAGACGGTTTTTATAATAACACAATTTTTCACCGTGTTATTGATGGCTTTATGATTCAAGGCGGTGGTATGGAAAGCGGTATGCGCGAAAAAGCAACTAAAGCCCCAATCCAAAATGAAGCGAACAATCGTTTAAGTAACAAACGTGGAACCATTGCAATGGCTCGCACTTCAGATCCACATTCAGCGACAGCACAATTTTTCATTAACGTGGCAGACAATGATTTCTTAAATTATCGTTCAAAAGAAATGTTTGGCCGCGAAGTCGTTCAAGAATGGGGCTATGCAGTATTTGGTGAAGTGGTTGAAGGCATGGATGTTGTTGATAAAATCAAAAAGGTGAATACAGGCAACAAAGGCTTTCATCAAGATGTTCCAACTGAAGATGTAGTGATTACATCGGTTTCAGTAGAATAATGGCGAATGGCGGATCAATTCCGCCATTTTTTATCGACCTAAAGGAAAATGCTCATGCCCTTCTTCGACACTCACACGCATCTCGATTATCTCCAACAATTTACAGGGGAGCCTTTGTCACAGCTTATTGATAATGCTAAGCAAGCCGATGTACAAAAAATACTGATTGTGGCGGTAAAAGAAGCTGATTTTAAAACAATCCAAAATATGACCGCACTTTTTCCTAATAATTTGTACTATGGGCTTGGGCTCCATCCTCTTTATATTAAAGAACACGCCGAAAATGATTTGATTCTGTTAGAACAAGCCTTAAAAAATCGTGATGCAAATTGCATGGCGGTGGCTGAAATTGGTTTGGAACGTGCGATTCCTGATTTGCTCACCGATGAACTTTGGGCAAAACAATGTCATTTTTTTGAAAGCCAACTTTATTTGGCAAAACAATTTAATTTACCCGTCAATATTCACAGTCGAAAAACCCATGATCAAATTTTTACTTTTTTAAAACGTATTCCATTATCTAAACTTGGCGTGGTACACGGTTTTTCAGGAAGTTACGATCAAGCAAAACGCTTTGTTGATTTAGGTTATAAAATCGGAGTTGGAGGCACTATCACTTATGAACGCGCCAATAAAACTCGTCAAGCAATCGCGAAGTTGCCGCTTGATGCCTTAGTGTTGGAAACAGACAGTCCTGATATGCCTGTATTTGGTTTTCAAGGCCAACCTAATCGACCTGAGCGTATTGTGGAAAGTTTTAAAGCTCTTTGCGCCTTAAGAAATGAACCTGCTGAATTGATTAAAAAAGCCACATGGGAAAATGCTTGCCAGATTTTTTCTTGATCCACGTCACATTACTGAAATTATTTTGAATTAAATACTAGAAAAAAGAAACGGAGCATAATAATATCCGCCTCGTAGAAAGTTTTTCTCAACACACAATAAGGATATATTATGTCGCAAATCTATACTCAGGTGAGAAAGTTAGCGGAACAGTTTATTGAGCCTTACGCCGACGAACTCGATCAAAAAAAAGAATTTCCTGTTCAGGCATTTAAGGAATTAGGTAAAGCTGGTTGGTTTTCACTTTTAATTCCAAAAGAATACGGCGGAATGGGATTAACCCTCAAAGAACATGCTGAAGTCTGTATGGCATTAGCTGAAAGTTCAGCCTCTGCTGGTCTCTGTTACATGATGAGTAACGTTGCTGTGAATTGTTTAAATCTATTCGGCAGCGATCAACTCAAACAAAAAATCTTTTCTGACATTGTTCAAAATCAAACCTTTGCCGCACTCGCCTATAGTGAATTAGGCACGGGTACTCACTTCTATATTACCGATGCAACCGCACAATTTAATGCTGAACATGCAGTATTCAATGGCTTAAAATCCATGGTGACATCGGGAAATTATGCCTCTTATTATTTAGCGCTTTTGCCTTCTGAAAATGGCGAAACTATTGATAACTGGGTGCTTCCACTTGGTACTCAAGGCTTAACTTTTGAAGCTGATAGCTGGAATGGCTTAGGTATGCGTAGTAATGTTTCTTGCTTTATGCGAATGACCGATATGCCATTAGATCGTAGCTGGCGTATTGGCGAAGTTGGCGCAGGCGCAGAACAAGTATTTGGTGGTATCGCACCAGCCTTTATTTGTGGCTTGGCTGCTGTCTATAGTGGCGTATGTAAAGCAGTGCTTACTGAGGCAATTAAACATTCAACACACCGTAAATACACATCGGGCACTGCATTAGCTGAAATCGAAACCGTGCAAATTCACTTAGCTAAAATCTATGCAAACACAAACGCTGCTGTATGTGCTACGCGAGATGCGGCTCGTGCAGCCACAGAAGGTGATGCAGATGCATTGGCTAAATTATTAGCTGCCCGAATTCTCGCGAGCGAAAATGCGATTACCCTTGCACAAATTGGTATGCGTATTGGCGGTGGCAAGGCTTATAACAAAATGGGACCAATGGAACGCTATTTACGCGATGCATTAGCAAGTCAAGTGATGGCACCAAGTGTCGATGTGCTAAATATTTGGTTAGGTAAAGCCATTACAGGTCAACAAATTCCATAAAGTGCGGTGAAAAATGAGTGAGAAATTAAAAATTGGGGCGGTAATCTACGCCCCACAAGTGACAGTGATTTGGGGAATTATTGCAGACTTTTTCGAAAAAGAAGGCTTCCCTATTGAACCCGTGTATTTCAAAGACTACAAAGGGCAAGTTGATGCGTTACTCAATACTGAAATTGATGTAGCGTGGAACTCTCCTCTAGCTTGGTTAGATGGTTACTTACGTAGTGGTGGTAAAACCTTAAATGGTGCCATGCGTGATACCGACCAAGATCGTCAAAGCTATTTAGTTGTTAATGATCTAACTATCCAATCGATTGAAGATTTAAAAAATAAAACTATTGCTTTTGGTGCGATAGATTCCCCACAAGCGCGGTTAATTCCAATCGAGTTTTTACATCAACATGGCTTGGAATTTGGTCAAGATTATGTAGAAAAACGCTTTGATGTAGGTGTTGGTTTGCACGGCGATCATGTAGGCGGTGAATTAGATGCAGCCAATGCATTAAAAGATCGCCAAGTTGCCGCAACATGGATGTTAGATTTCAACTTTGAACGTTGGACAAAAGATGGCACGCTCGATCCCGCAACAGTTCGAGTGCTCGCAAAAACACCATCATTTGACCATTGTATTTTTAGTGGACGCGTGGGATTAGATGAAACCAAATTCAATGCATTCACCGAAACCTTATTCAAAATGGATTACAACAATCCAGAACATAAAGAAATGATGGATTTGGAAGGATTAACACGTTGGGTTGCGGGCAGAACAAAAGGTTTTGCTCAATTACAAGCTGCCAATGAATATTTAAAATTCTTTTAAGATCAATATGTCATGATGGGCGTGTAATAAACGCCCATCATTGTGGATTTTCTATGAAACCTTTCACAACTTCCCTTTTAGGCTCAATGCCTCGTAGCCAAGCACTTTTGATGGCGCGTAAAAAGCACACACTAGGCAAAATAACCACAGCAGAGCTTGATCAAATCGTTGTTCAAGAAACAAAACAAATTGTCGAACTTCAACAACGTACTGGCATTGATATCATCACGAGTGGCGAATTACTTCGCGACAATTACCTTTCTTTTATTGCACAAAAAATTCAAGGTGCGACCTTAATGAGCATGAGTGAAATGCTCGATCACATTAAAGAAAAGCAAATTTTTGAGTCAATGCTAGAAACCTTGGATGTTCCCGCACTTTCCATAAAAAATGCTATTTGCGTGGGAAAAATTAGCTACAAACGATCTTTGGTAGCAGATGAGATGTTGCTACTGAAAAATCTAACTAAGCAGCCAATTAAAGCAACCTTGCCAGGGCCTTACTTAATGGCTCGCTCCATGTGGCTTTCGCCTGTGTCAGGGCAACATTATTCATCAAAAGAAGAAATGGCAAAAGATGTTGTTGCTATCTTAAAGCAAGAAATTGATCATTTGTGTGAGCTAGGCGTAAGCGTAGTTCAATTTGATGAGCCTGTTTTGACAGAAGTTATTTTTAGCCATCATCAAACACGTTCATTTATGTGTGCGGCGTTAAGCGAAAAACAAGATTTTGCAGCGGAACTACAGTTTGCAAAAAGTTTAATTACTCAAATCTTTGAGTATGCAAGAAATAAAAATATCAAAACTGCACTACATGTATGCCGTGGCAACTGGAGCAAAGATGAAAGCGTATTACTGCGCGGACCTTATACATCACTAGTGGATTTATTTGAATCGGCATTACCTGATATTTTAATGCTCGAATTTTCTACGCCAAGAGCGGGAGAATTAAGTTCGTTATTAGAAAGTGAAATCTTAAGACAAAAATGTATTTTAGGCTTAGGCGTCATCAATCCTCGTTCTGATGAAGAGGAAAGCGTAGAGCAGATTGTTCAGCGCGCAGAAAAAGCCTTAAATTACCTTCCACCAGAGCAAATTTGGCTAAATCCAGATTGTGGATTTGCCACTTTTTCTAACCGCCCTTTAAATGGTTTTGATATTATTGAAGCCAAACTTAAGGTATTAAATGAAGCAAAATCAATATTGAAGGAACGTTATGTATAACGTACCTGAAAGTGAATGTTTTACAGCGAAATATCGAGCAGTATTACGCGGAGAAGAAATTAAATTATTCACCCCGAATGACAGCATTTCTCTCTATTCACAAGTCAATTTCGATAACCAATCGTTACAAAAAAGTGCGGTAGATTATTTTGCTGTTTCTATTTTAGGGGGAATTTTGAGCAGTATAAAAGCACATTTTGCTCAACAACGTGCTGATATTGTAGAAATGGAAGGAAAAATTTGGCTCAACCTCGCCAATCCTTTAACCTTACTGGGCGTTCGCGGCTATAGTGAGCAACCTATCATTAATGACGGCAAAATTAAAATTTTTATTTCATCAGATTTAACCGATGACATCTTCACACAACTCACACAAAATGCATTACGCTGTTGTTTTATTTACAATACAATAACCAAAGCCTTTCCTTTAAATATAGAATTTGAGCAAGTACTTTGATTCTCATCAGGTCGTTCATCAAAATTTTAGACAAAAAAACTGCCCCATTAAGGGGCAATCTTATCAATGCTCTAATGTTACTTATAACTTTAAGCAACGATTAAATATGTTGGTTAATGAAGTTAGCCAATTGAGTTTTTGGTAATGCACCAACTTGAGTTGCAACAACTTGACCATTTTTAATCAATAATAATGTTGGGATACTACGAACACCAAATTGTGCTGGGGTTGCTTGGTTGTCATCCACATTCATTTTCACGATTTTAACTTTACCAGCAAATTCAGGCGCAAGTTCATCTAACACTGGTGCAATCATTTTGCAAGGACCACACCAAGGTGCCCAAAAGTCTAATAAAACGGGGATATCTGAATTAACTACAACACTTTCAAAATCTGCGTCATTAATGTGTAATACTTCGCTCATTTTGTTTTCCTTATTTTGTGAATGGAATCCCTATATAAGGGCTTTTTTTAAACTTACAAGTGCGGTGCAGAATAACACCGTTTTAAAAAATGTAAACTAATCGTTTTAATTGCCAAAAGCTAAGACGGCAAAACAATATTTTCACACTCTTTGCCAGATTTTAATTTATAAATATTTGATAAGGTCACATCCGCAATATTCGTTAGTGCCTCTTCCGTTAAAAACGCTTGGTGGCCTGTTAGCAACACATTGTGACAAGAAGATAAACGGCGGAAAATATCATCTTGAATCACTTCATTAGACTTATCTTCAAAGAACAAATCTCGTTCATTCTCATACACATCCATACCTAACGCACCGATTTTGCGCTGTTTTAACGCATCAATTGCAGCTTGAGTATCAATCAAAGAACCGCGACTCGTATTAACGATCATCACGCCATCTTTCATTTTTGCAAAAGCCTCGCGATTTAATAAATGATAGTTTTCTGGCGTTGCTGGGCAATGAAGCGTAATCACATGAGATCTAGCATAAATCTCATCTAATTCAACATATTGTCCACCCAGTTCTTCCACCACTGGATTTTTGAAAGGATCGTATGCCAAGATATTCATGCCAAAACCTTTCAGAATGCGCATCACTGCGATCCCAATTTTGCCTGTTCCGATCACGCCGACCGTGCGTCCGTGCATATTAAAACCAATTAATCCCTCAAGAGAGAAATTCGCTTCTCGGGTACGCTGATAAGCACGATGAATTCGACGGTTCAGTGTCATCATCAAACCGATGGTATGTTCCGCCACCGCTTCAGGCGAATAAGCGGGAACGCGTACAACTTGAATGCCTAATTCTTGAGCGGCTTTTAAATCAACATTATTGAAACCGGCACAGCGCAAAGCCACGATTTTCACACCAAGTGCAGCTAATTTTTCTAATACTTTTCGGCTACCATTATCATTCACGAAAATGCATACTACTTCGCAATGTTCTGCCAAACGTGCGGTACTCTCGTTCAGCATAAAATCAAAAAATTCTAAATCGAAATTATATTTCGCGTTAATGAGCTCAATATATTTTCGGTCATAGCTTTTAGTGCTATAGATTGCAATTTTCATGGTTTGCTCCAATTATTTTAAGTTTGCAAAAGCCTGTAGTAAGTCTGCTTTAATATCTTCTACATCTTCAATACCGACTGAAAAACGCAGCAAGGTATTAGTAATCCCACGAGCTACACGCTCGGCTTCTGGAATATCCATATGAGTTTGAGTGGCAGGATAAGTAATAAAACTTTCTGTACCGCCTAAACTTTCTGCAAAAGTAATCAATTTGATGGATTTTAAGAACGTATTAACCCAATCTTCATCTTGCAAACGGAAAGACAACATCCCACCTTTATTTGGATAAAGCACCGATTCCACTTGCGGTTGAGCTTTTAAAAATTCCGCAATAGCTTGTGCATTTTCTTGATGACGTTTCATGCGCAAAGAAAGGGTTTTCATACCACGAATAGTCAGCCAAGAATCAAACGGAGAAAGTACTGCCCCCGCACCATTTTGAATATAAGCAATGCGATCGCAAAGTCCTTGGCCTTTTGCAACAATCAACCCGACAAGTGCATCATTATGCCCAGCAATGTATTTAGTCCCGCTGTGAATCACCACATCAGCGCCTAAATCTAATGGGCGAGAAAGCGCTGGCGTTAAAAACGTATTATCCACGATCAACATTAAGTTATGTTTTTTCGCAAGTTTTGCAATTTCAACCACATCACATTCTTCCATTAAAGGATTCGATGGGGTTTCAATAAAAATCGCTTTCGTATTTGGGTTAATTGCCGCCTCAATTTCTGAAGCAGATGCCGTATTGACATAAACAGGTTTTACACTATTGTTATTTTTATAAGAAAAATCTAATAGTCGATAAGTACCACCATACACATCGCTAGAAACGATCCATTCATCTGGTGCAGTGAAAAGCGTCATCAAAACTTGAATTGCAGCCATACCAGAAGAAAACGCAAAACCACGATCTCCATTCTCTAATTTAGCTATCGTTTCTTCTAACACTGTACGAGTTGGGTTTTTGGTACGCGTGTAATCAAATCCCGTGCTTTCACCGATACCATAATGACCATAAGCAGTAGAAAGAAAAATTGGTGTAGAAACTGCACCAGTACGCTCATCACTGCGATTGCCTGCTTGAGCTAATAAAGTATCGATAGCATATTGTTGTGTCATAACATCCTCTGAAAATAATGAAAAAATCAACTGCACTTTACGTGCTAAAAACGTTTAGCATTTTGGCACAAAGGAAAAAGTGATAAAAGTAGAAATTAGAAAATTACATAAAATTCCATTTTTCCATCATTTTCTGTGATTTATTTGAACAAAATGAACTTTTTTTAAACGGTTAGATAATTTTTTTAAATCTGTAATTGACAGTTATCTGAATTTCCGTAAAATGCGCACCACTAACAGCGAATGCGGGAATAGCTCAGTTGGTAGAGCACGACCTTGCCAAGGTCGGGGTCGCGAGTTCGAGCCTCGTTTCCCGCTCCAATTCGTGGCGTGTTAGCAAAGCGGTTATGCACTGGATTGCAAATCCATGTAGCTCGGTTCGACTCCGGGACACGCCTCCATAATACGCAAATGTTAGTTGTCTATATGCCCGAGTGGTGGAATCGGTAGACACAAGGGATTTAAAATCCCTCGCCTTTCGAGGCGTGCCAGTTCAAGTCTGGCTTCGGGCACCATTTAAATACCAATCTAAAGATTTTAAAATTTACTTTAAAGTCGTCTAATTGGGTCGTTAGCTCAGTCGGTAGAGCAGCGGACTTTTAATCCGTTGGTCGAAGGTTCGAATCCTTCACGACCCACCACTTAAAAATAAAGCAAGCACCGAAAGGTGTTTTTTTATTATCTAAATTTCTGAAATTTGCTATAAAAAATCCCCAACTCAAAGAATCAGGGACTTTTACAATCAAATGTGTTTATTAATTAACGCTCATTCCAACGTTTAATAGACTCACGAATCACTTCTTTCGCTTCTTCTACATCGCCCCAATGGGTCACTTTCGTTGAGCCTGGTTTTTTAAGTGCTTTGTAGTTATTGAAGTGGAATTCAATTTGTTTAATTAAGTTTGCCGGTAAATCTGCTAATGAATTATACGCATTGCCTGTATCACGATCATCTGCAGGGACACAAACGATTTTGTCATCCACTTCGCCATCATCAACAAATTTCATGACACCTATTACTTTAGCTTCAAGGAATACACCTGTTGCTAATGGTTGGCGAGTGATTAATAACACATCTAACTCATCGCCATCTTCATCTAAAGTTTGTGGAATGAAGCCATAGTTAGTTGGTTTTGCAAAAATTGCTGGCTCAACACGATCTAACTGGAATGCCGCAACTTTACGATTCCATTCGATTTTATGGCAGCTACCTTCTGGAATTTCATTTACTACATTGATAATGCCGGCATCTACATCGCCTGGCGTTAAAATTTGATTAAAATCAGCCATTTTGTTTCCTTCATTTTATCAAGTTAAAAAACGCGACAAGTATAGCAGTTTTTCCGCATACTCGCAGTTTGATTTGTTGAGAAAATCAGCAAATAGATTATTTTATAACTATTCATAATTTTGACCGCACTTTCCCCTAAATAAAACTTACGCAAACGTTTACTTCTTATTTTTATGATGTAGAATAGCGCACCTTATTACTTCCAATTTTTTACTTAACTTCAAGGAACACTATGCCAACTTTAGAAAAAACATTTGAACTCAAGCAACGTGGTTCAACTGTTCGTCAAGAAATTATCGCGGGTCTAACCACGTTCTTAGCAATGGTTTATTCTGTCATCGTGGTACCCAATATGCTAGGTGCTGCAGGTTTTCCTGCGGAATCTGTCTTTATTGCCACCTGTTTAGTTGCAGGATTAGGCTCTATCTTAATCGGCTTATGGGCAAATGCACCAATGGCAATTGGTTGTGCAATTTCTCTTACAGCTTTCACTGCATTTAGCTTAGTGATTGGTCAAAAGGTCGCTATTCCCGTTGCGTTAGGTGCAGTATTTTTAATGGGGGTTGTGTTTACCTTAATTTCTGCCACAGGTATCCGTGCATGGATTTTGCGTAATTTACCAGCCAGTATCGCTCACGGAGCAGGCATTGGTATCGGATTATTTTTACTTTTAATTGCGGCAAACGGTGTTGGTTTAGTTGTCAGCAACCAAGCGGGCTTACCAGTAAAATTAGGCGATTTTACTTCATTCCCAGTCATGATGTCCTTAATTGGTTTAGCGTTAATTATTGGTCTTGAAAAAATGAAAATTAAAGGCGGTATTTTATGGGTAATTATCGCTATTACTATTGTCGGTTTAATTTTTGATCCAAATGTAAAATTTGGCGGAGAAATTTTCAAAATGCCAACTTTTGGCGAAAACTCTCTTTTCTTACAATTAGATTTTATGGGCGCATTACAACCTGCAATCTTACCAGTGGTATTTGCTCTCGTGATGACCGCAGTATTTGACGCAACTGGTACAATTCGTGCAGTTGCAGGTCAAGCCGACTTGCTTGATAAGGATGGTCAAATTATCAATGGCGGTAAAGCCCTAACTTCAGACTCAATCAGTAGCTTATTCTCAGGTTTATTCGGTACAGCACCAGCTGCCGTTTATATTGAGTCTGCAGCAGGAACAGCAGCAGGCGGTAAAACAGGTATTACTGCAATCGTTGTTGGTGTGTTATTCCTATTAATGCTTTTCTTCCAACCATTAGCGTTCTTAGTGCCAGGCTACGCAACTGCTCCAGCATTAATGTATGTTGGTTTATTAATGTTAAGCAATGTAAGCAAATTAGATTTCGATGATTTCGTTGGCGCGATGAGCGGATTAATCTGCGCAGTATTTATCGTACTTACAGCGAACATCGTAACAGGTATTATGTTAGGTTTTGCGGCATTAGTAATTGGAAGAATTGTGAGTGGCGATATTAAACGCTTAAATGCAGGAACCATGATTATTGCAATCGTACTCGTTGCATTCTATGCAGGCGGTTGGGCGATTTAGTAACAGAAATAAGAAAGGGGAAAAGTGATCTGACCCCAAAAAGTTAGACTGATTTAGTTCAAGGACTGAGTTCTGTAATTCACAGGGCTGAGTCCTTTTAGTTTCCCCTGAATGCGCTCATGGTTGTAATAATGAATATATTCATGAATCGTTTTTTCCAGTTGTTCGAACGTCTCAAATCGTTTGCCGTAATAACATTCCGTTTTTAATCGCCCA
>NZ_QQKA01000012.1 GCF_003493605.1 Haemophilus haemolyticus | reverse complement strand
AACTATTTTTACCATTTTGAAGATAAAATTCGATGACTTGTTGCTTGAAAAGAAAATTGTATTTGGTCATAAAAAATCTGCACCTTAGTGAGTTGGTTATTTAGTCCAACTTTTGGGGTGCAGATCATTAATTAGCCATTTCTTATTATGGAATAAGTGTGTGAATGAAAATTTGGAATATCTCACAATTTTTGAAGATGATGTAATTCTTGGCGAGAATGCGGAAGTGTTTTTGGCACAAGATGAATGGTTAAAAACACGTTTTGATTTTAATGATATTTTTATTATTCGTTTAGAAACTTTTTTACAGCCAGTTAAACTTGAGAAACAAACTAAAATTTCACCTTTTTATTCTAGGAATTTTGATATTTTAAAATCAACTCATTGGGGGACTGCTGGTTATATTATTTCTCAAGGTGCGGCTAAATATGTAATTGAATATTTAAAGAATATTCCTTCTGATGAAATTGTTGCAGTTGATGAACTTATTTTTAATAAATTAGTTGATGTTGATAATTATATTGTCTATCAACTTAATCCAGCAATTTGTATTCAAGAACTCCAAGCGAATCAAAGTAAAAGTGTATTAACAAGTGGATTGGAAAAAGAACGAGAAAAACGTCCAAAAATCCGTAAGAAAAAGACATTGAAACAGCGTTTAACTCGGATAAAAGAAAATATTATACGAGCTTTAAATAGAAAAAAATGGAAAGAACAACAACGTATTAAAGAAATGCAAGGTAAAGAAATTGTCCGTTTTACGTAGAAAGCCAAGGTGTAACAAGGATTACACCTTTTATTATTTTTACTCTTCTGAATCTAATATTTCATCGTTATTAACATCTGCTGGTAGATTATCTGCCAGCCAGTTCGCTAAGCGAGCATAATCAGCAATGGTTAAATTTTCTGCGCGTGCATTTAAATCAATACCAAGTGCGGTCAGATTTTCAGGTGAAAATAATGTTGAGAGTGCATTACGCAATGTTTTGCGGCGTTGATTGAACGCTTGGGAGCAAACACGGTTCAACCAATATAAATCTTTTACAGGGTGTGGCAATTCTTTATGCGGAATTAAACGCACAACCGCTGAATCCACTTTCGGTGCAGGTTTAAATGCAGAAGGAGGCACTTCAAGTACAGGCATCACTTGGCAGAAATATTGCGCCATAATGGTTAAACGACCGTAAGCTTTGCTATTTGGTCCTGCGCATAAGCGTTTGACTACTTCTTTTTGCAGCATGAAGTGCATATCTTGAATCACATCATGATACTTAAATAAGTGGAACATTAATGGGGTAGAAATGTTATAAGGTAAGTTACCAAACACACGTAATTTCTGACCTTTTTCTGCTAAATTCTCTTTTGTATAAAGCTCACCAAAATCAAATTGCATTGCATCCGTTTCAATAACAGTGAGCTTTTGATGTAAAAATGGATGATGACGTAAACGTTCTGCGAGGTCTCGGTCAAGTTCTACCACAGTCAGATGATCGACAAGTTCACCAACAGGCTCTGTTAAGGCGCCAAGCCCCGGACCAATTTCCACTAGGAATTGATTGGGTTGTGGGTAAATCGCTGCCACGATACCTTGAATTACAGAAGTATCATGTAAAAAGTTTTGACCAAAGCGTTTACGCGCGGTATGACCTAAGTGTTTTTTTGAATTCATATATTATCTTCTTTTATAAGAGTGCGCTTATTATAGGGCTTGTTTTGGCTTTGTAAATCATTGTTAA
Source organism: Haemophilus haemolyticus (assembly GCF_003493605.1). Classification (GTDB taxonomy): domain Bacteria; phylum Pseudomonadota; class Gammaproteobacteria; order Enterobacterales; family Pasteurellaceae; genus Haemophilus; species Haemophilus haemolyticus_J. The sequence continues at coordinate 45,159 of NZ_QQKA01000012.1, read as the reverse complement.
CTTATGCTAAATTGAGTTTTTTATGAACAATATTATTTTTTCTTTCGTAGAAAGCCAAAAACGGCTATAATCCGCCCGTTTTTCTTAACTTTTCCGCCTAAAGAGCGGATAAAAAATCGATTATTTTTAGAGGATACAATGGCGAAAGAAGATTGCATTGAGATGCAAGGCACAATTTTAGAGACTTTACCGAATACTATGTTCCGCGTGGAGTTGGAAAACGGTCACGTGGTTACTGCGCATATTTCAGGAAAAATGCGTAAAAACTATATCCGTATTTTGACTGGGGATAAAGTGACTGTAGAAATGACGCCTTATGATTTAAGTAAAGGACGTATTATTTTCCGCAGCCGTTAATTGCAGAATATGTGAGATAGACCGATATATATCGGTCTTCTTTTTTGCTCAAAAAGAACTCAAACTGGTTGCGGAACGTAAAAAAATCGGTATAATCCGCAACCCTTAGCCACATTGAATTTTTCGTTCCTTGCCTTTGCAGATTGGTGGCTGATCTACGTCAAAGGCTGATTAACCCGTAAGGAGCAGTAATGCGTCACTACGAAATCGTGTTTATGGTTCATCCGGACCAAAGCGAGCAAGTACCAGGTATGATCGAACGTTACACCGGTTCTGTAAAAGAAGCTGGTGGTCAAGTTCATCGCCTAGAAGATTGGGGTCGTCGCCAATTAGCGTACCCAATTAATAAATTACACAAAGCACACTATGTGCTTATGAATGTAGAAGCGCCTCAACAAGTCATCGACGAGCTAGAAACGACTTTCCGTTATAACGATGCTGTATTACGCAGTCTTGTTATCCATACTAAGCACGCCGTAACAGAAGCGTCCCCAATGAAAGCGGCTAAAGAAGAACGTAAACCTTTAGCTGAAGTTGAAAACAACGATTTTGAGGATGCTGAAGAGTAATTTGAAAATTGATAATCGTTTTTCGGTTATGGGAGTCGTTTCTCAGTTACCAAAGCGATTAAAGAGCCCTAGTGGAATTGAGCATTGTAAGTTTTTGTTAGAACATCGTTCTGATCAGATTGAAAGTGGTTTCTCACGTCAAGCTTGGTTAAAAATGCCAGTTCAAATTAGTGGTAATCAATTGATAGAAAAAACTCAAAGCATTACGGTCGGTAGTAAAATTTTGGTGGTGGGATTTATTACATCACATAAAACCCCAAGTGGGTTATGCCAATTAGTTTTACATGCCGAGCAAATCGAATTTATAGATTAGGAGACTAGCCAAATGGCACGTTATTTCCGTCGTCGTAAGTTCTGCCGTTTCACAGCGGAAAATGTTGTTGAAATCGATTATAAAGATATCGCTACATTAAAGAACTATATTTCAGAAAGCGGCAAAATTGTACCTAGCCGTATTACCGGTACTCGTGCGAAGTACCAACGTCAATTAGCTCGTGCAATCAAACGCGCTCGCTATTTAGCGTTACTTCCATACACTGACAATCATCAGTAATTAAGGAGATACGGTAATGCAAGTAATTCTTTTAGATAAAATTGTTCACTTAGGTCAAGTGGGCGATCAAGTAAATGTTAAATCAGGTTTTGCACGTAACTTTTTAATCCCACAAGGTAAAGCAGTTATGGCAACTAAAGCTAACATTGAACACTTTGAAGCACGTCGTGCAGAATTAGAAGCGGCAGCAGCAGCAAATCTTGCAGCAGCTCAAGCTCGTGCAGCAGAAGTTACTGCATTAGGTTCTGTGACTATCGCATCTAAAGCAGGTGATGAAGGTCGTTTATTCGGCGCAATCACTACTCGTGATGTGGCAGAAGCAGTAACTGCAGCAGGCGTTAAAATTGCGAAAAGTGAAGTTCGTTTACCAAACGGTCCAATCCGTAGTCTTGGTGACCACGACGTTCGTTTCCAACTTCACGGTGAAGTATTTGCAACATTAGATGTAATCGTTGTTGCAGAATAATTTGTCAGATAGGCAAAATAAAACCCGGTCTTAGATCGGGTTTTTTATTATCAGTTTAGAATAATAAAAAAGGAGCTATAGCTCCTTTTTTATTTGTAACGTTTAGTCGTCAAGGAAACTTCTTAATGTTTCTGATCGGCTAGGATGACGTAATTTACGTAACGCTTTTGCTTCAATTTGACGAATACGTTCGCGTGTAACGTCGAATTGTTTACCCACTTCTTCAAGCGTATGGTCGGTATTCATATCGATACCAAAACGCATGCGTAATACTTTTGCTTCTCGTGGTGTTAGGCCTTCAAGAACTTCGTGAGTCGCAACTCTTAAGCTTTGTGCTGTTGCAGAATCTAAAGGAAGTTCTAAGGTTGAATCTTCAATAAAATCACCTAAATGTGAGTCATCGTCATCACCGATAGGCGTTTCCATAGAAATTGGCTCTTTTGCAATTTTCAATACTTTACGGATTTTATCTTCAGGCATTCCCATACGCTCAGCTAATTCTTCTGGCGTTGCTTCACGTCCCATTTCTTGTAATAACTGGCGAGAAATGCGGTTAAGTTTATTAATTGTTTCAATCATATGCACAGGAATACGGATTGTACGAGCTTGATCCGCAATAGAGCGTGTAATGGCTTGGCGAATCCACCAAGTAGCATATGTAGAGAATTTATAACCACGGCGATACTCAAATTTATCTACCGCTTTCATTAAACCAATATTCCCTTCTTGAATTAAATCTAGGAATTGTAAACCACGATTCGTGTATTTTTTCGCGATGGAAATTACTAAACGCAAGTTAGCTTCTACCATTTCTTTTTTAGCACGACGAGCTTTTTGTTCACCTCGAGCGACTGCATCACAAATATCACGCATTTGGGTAACGGTAAGTTTCGTGTTTTCTTCAATGTTAGCTAAGTTGTTTAATGCCTCAAGAATACGTTCTTCATATTTTGGTAAGCGTTTTGCCCATGGTTTGCTAGATTTTAAGGCTTTTTGTACCCATTCAGTATTGCTACCATTGGTTGTGATGAATTTTTCAAAATCATCTTTTGGCATTCCTGCAATATCAACCAATATTTTTTGTAATTGACGTTCTTCGTAGCGTACACGTTTCATCATTTCTTTCATTGACAAAACGAGTAAATCGAATTGTTTTGGTACTAAGCGGAATTGTTTAAAAATTTCACCAAGTAGTGCAATTTGATCTTGGGCGCGTTTTCCTGAGCGACCATGTTTTTCAATAACAGCAAGCGTTTTAGTGTGCTGGTCTTTTAACTGTTGGAATTTTTCTCTCGCGACTTCTGGATCAATGCTATTATCAGACTCGCTTGAATCTGATGTAGATTCTGCTTCGCTTTCGTCTTCATCTTCATTGTCTTCCACATCTGCACTTTCTGATTCTTCTCCGTCTTCAGAAAAGTTTTCATCAATGACATTATGTTCTTCTATTTCTGCATTTGGATCGACAAAACCTGTAATTAAGTCAGCTAAACGGAAGTTTCCTTTTTCCACATCATCATAATTTTTTAGCAACCCATTTAAAGCTTCAGGACATGCGGCAATGGATGTTTGAACCTCATCAATTCCTTCTTCAATACGTTTTGCAATGCTAATTTCATCTTCACGAGTAAGAAGATCAACCGTTCCCATTTCACGCATATACATACGGACAGGATCGGTTGTTCGACCTATTTCAGATTCTACATTTGAAAGAATTTGGGTTGCCTCTTCCACCGCATCTTCATCCGGAATTGTGTCATTCAACATCATCTCATCGCTTTCTGGGGCTTCGTCTAAGACGGGGATCCCTGCATCATTTTGTAGCGTTTGTAGCAACTTATCGTAATATTCAGGGTCGATGACATCTTCTGGTAATAAATCATTAATTTCTGCATAGGTTAAATAACCTTGAGTGCGACCTAATTCCATCAGTTGTTCAATTTGTTCTGAATATTGTTCAGCCGTAGATTGTTGATTTTTTTCCATTTTTATATCCGTTTTGCTTGATGTGATAGTAGCAATATAATTCTTGTTACGAACTTAGAATTTTATCATTGTTATTGAGGATTAACTAACTGTTTTTTCTGCTGTTCTTTCCCCGCTAAAAGGTGAACGAGCACTGTTTTTTCCTCATCAGTAAGCCCTTCAGCTCGTTCTTTAGCAATAAGCATTTCAATGTCTCGCTCAATGGCTTGAATATTTAAGCGACGATAGTTTTGTGAAAATGCATTGATGATTTCTGCTTCGTCTAATAAATGATCCCAAGTTGCCAGTATTTCAAGGGGATTGCTGTAAGGCGTATCACGGAAGTGCTCTAAAATCTGCCCTGTCGTAATACCTTCTCGTTGGCGACAAAGTGCGGTCAATTTTTCCAGAATTTCAAAACCAGCTTCCGCACGTAATGCTTGCACGCCACTTTCAGACATACGTTTTACTAATTCAGGATTTTGCAGAAGTAATGAAATGACCATTCGCATTGGTGTCTTTTTGATCTTATTATTAGCGACTTTTTGTTGTGTATTGGCTTGTTCTAATTGTTTTGGAATAAGATTTTCCAGCTGAGTTTGATCAAAAATCCCAAGTTTTTGAGCAAGCATATTGCGTAGCGATAAGCGAAGCATTTCTCCAGGAATTTGACGAATTAACGGCGCAGCCAGCGCAACTAATTTTCCTCGTCCTTCTTTGCTAGAAAAATCAACTTGCGGGCTTAAGTGAGCAAACATAAACTCGCTTAAAGATTGCGCACTTTCGATATATTCTTCAAATTTTTCTTTGCCATATTGGCGAATGTAAGTATCAGGATCTTCTCCTTCTGGCAAGAAAATAAATTTGAGTTGTCTGCCATCTTCTAAATAAGGCAACGCATTTTCTAACGCTCGCCACGCTGCATCACGCCCTGCACGGTCACCATCGTAACAACAAACAACTTGTTCAGTCGAACGAAAAATAAGTTGAATTTGTTCTGATGTCGTGGACGTACCTAAAGAAGCTACCGCATAATCCACGCCAAATTGTGCTAATGCGACCACATCCATATAACCTTCAACAACCAGTAATTGTTTGGGTTCATCGTTGGCTTGTAAGGCTTCGTACAAACCATAAAGCTCGTTACCTTTATGATAAGTAATGGTTTCTGGTGAATTCAGATATTTCGGTTTTTCATCCGTTAATACCCGCCCTCCAAAAGCCACTATGCGACCACGTTTATCGCGAATCGGGAACATTATGCGATTGCGGAATTTATCGTAAATATTGCCACGATCATTGCGCGAAAGCATGCCTAACTCAATGAGTTTTTGTTGTTCTTCACGATTAACACCAAATTTACGCAATACAGTATCCATCGCATTCGGCACAAACCCAATTTGGAAACGCTCAATAATTTCAGGTGAAAGCCCGCGTTGTTGTAAATATCCTTGCGCCTGCGCATTTAATGGTAATTGGTTTTGATAAAACGTGGCAATTTCTTGCATTAATTCATAGAGATTTCGTTTGGTTTGGTAATTAGCTTGAGGTTTCCCGCTGTTATTGGCGCGTTTTTCGTAAGGTACTTCAAGCCCAGCCATAGCAGCAAGTTCTTCAATAGCCTCTACAAATTCAAGCTTGTCATAATCCATTAAAAAGGAAATCGCATTACCATGTGCGCCACAACCAAAGCAATGATAAAACTGTTTCTTTTGGCTAACTGTGAAGGATGGTGTTTTTTCGTGATGAAAAGGGCAGCAGGCTTGATAATCGCGACCAGCTTTTTTTAGTTTTACGCGACTGTTAATCACATCGACAATATCGGATTTTGTCAGCAAATCATCAATAAAGGGGCGTGGAATAGAACCTTTCATTGTCGAGCCTCCGTGATCGTGGTGTGAAAGTGCGGTCGTTTTTGGCGTAGATTTTTGTTTTGCTTAAAGTAACAAAACCGTGAGTCCAAAGGATTCACGGTTTGTCTTAACTCGAGTCAGAAAATACTATAAATTAGTATAAACGGGTATTGCGCGCGTTTTCGCGAGCGTTGCGTTTTGCGTGACGTTTTGCAAGTGTTGCATTTTCACGTTTACGAATTGTAGTTGGTTTTTCGTAAAATTCGCGAGCGCGTACTTCAGCTAAGATTCCCGCTTTTTCGCAAGAGCGTTTGAAACGACGTAAAGCTACGTCAAATGATTCGTTTTCACGTACTTTAATTACAGGCATAAGCCAATCACCTCAATGAGTTTAATTTAATTGCAATTTAAAATTTTATTTTCACCAAAGCACTACTGTGCAAATGGCAAATTTAATAAAGGACGCAATTCTAATCTATTTTTAGGGAAAAAGTAAAGGATAGAATGTCAATTCACCTTAATATTTGTGGTTTCAACTGGTTAAAACCGCTTAAACAGGGTAAAATCGCGCAACATTTTAGGTAATAAATTAAGAAAATCAATGAAAATCTTAGGCATTGAAACCTCCTGCGATGAAACGGGCGTGGCGATTTATGATGAAGAGAAAGGGTTAATTGCTAATCAACTTTATACTCAAATTGCCCTACATGCAGATTATGGTGGTGTGGTTCCTGAATTAGCATCACGCGATCATATTCGTAAAACAGCTCCTCTCATTAAAGCTGCGCTAGAAGAAGCTAACTTAACGGCGAGCGATATTGATGGTATTGCTTATACGAGTGGCCCTGGACTTGTTGGCGCATTGCTCGTCGGGGCTACGATTGCGCGTTCTTTGGCTTATGCTTGGAATGTGCCTGCGATTGGTGTTCATCATATGGAAGGGCATTTGCTTGCACCAATGCTTGATGAAAATTCACCGCACTTTCCTTTTGTTGCTTTGTTGGTATCGGGTGGCCATACTCAATTGGTACGTGTAGATGGTGTAGGAAAATACGAAGTGATTGGTGAATCCATTGATGATGCCGCAGGTGAAGCCTTCGATAAAACAGCAAAATTACTTGGACTAGATTATCCAGGTGGCGCGGCACTTTCTCGTTTAGCAGAAAAAGGCACGCCAAATCGTTTCACATTTCCACGTCCAATGACAGATCGTGCAGGCCTTGATTTTAGCTTTTCAGGTTTAAAAACGTTCGCTGCGAATACGATTAATCAAGCGATTAAAAACGAGGGCGAACTAACAGAACAAACTAAATCGGATATTGCTTATGCTTTCCAAGATGCGGTAGTGGATACACTTGCCATTAAATGCAAGCGCGCATTAAAAGAAACAGGCTATAAACGTTTAGTGATTGCGGGGGGAGTGAGCGCAAATAAAAAACTCCGAGAAACGCTTGCGCACTTAATGCAGAATTTAGGTGGTGAAGTGTTTTATCCTCAACCTCAATTTTGTACAGATAATGGCGCAATGATTGCTTACACAGGTTTTTTACGTTTAAAACAAGGTCAGCATAGCGATCTGGCTATTGATGTTAAGCCTCGTTGGGCAATGACGGAATTACCAGCGATTTAGGAGAAAAAATGGCGAAACTCTACTTCTATTACTCCACAATGAACGCTGGAAAATCAACGACGTTGCTACAATCTTCCTATAACTATCGTGAGCGCGATATGAACACAGTAGTTTATACTGCTGCGATTGATGATCGTTTTGGTGTTGGGAAAGTCACATCGCGTATTGGCATTTCGCAAGATGCCTTTTTATTTCGCTCGGAAACCAATTTGTTTGATGAAATCAATGAGCACTTAAAAAAAGAAAAAGTGCATTGCGTGTTGGTGGATGAAGCTCAATTTCTTAGCAAGCAACAAGTTTACCAGTTGAGCGATGTCGTCGATAAACTCAAAATCCCTGTGCTTTGTTATGGCTTGCGTACAGATTTCCAAGCGGAGCTTTTTGAAGGAAGTAAATATTTACTGGCTTGGGCGGATCAACTCGAAGAATTAAAAACAATTTGTTATTGTGGCCGTAAGGCTAACTTTGTTTTGCGTTTAAATGATCAAGGTGAGGTTATTAAAGAAGGTGCGCAAATTCAAATTGGGGGCAATGACTCTTACCTTTCTGTTTGCCGTTTACACTATAAAGAAAAGTGCGGTCAACTTTAAATTAGTTTTCAAACACAACACGATAAGGATAATTTTATGTTACAGAATAAAACATTTGGGAGTGCGCTGATTATTGCAGGCACAACCATTGGCGCAGGTATGCTTGCTATGCCGCTTACATCAGCTGGCATGGGCTTTGGTTATACCGTGTTATTGCTCGTTGGCTTGTGGGCTTTGTTGGTTTACAGTGGATTGTTGTTTGTAGAAGTGTATCAAACAGCGGATCAGTTGGATGACGGTGTCGCCACGCTAGCTGAAAAGTATTTTGGGGTTCCTGGACGTATTTTAGCCACTTTAAGTTTGTTAATTTTACTTTATGCGCTTTCAGCCGCTTATATTACGGGTGGTGGATCTTTACTTTCAGGTTTGCCAACTGCTTTTGGAATGGAAGCGATGTCGCTTAAAACGGCGATTGTTATTTTCACTGTCGTATTAGGTTCTTTTGTCGTTATAGGAACGAAAGGCGTGGATGGTTTAACTCGCGTGTTATTTATTGGTAAGTTAGTCGCCTTTGCTTTTGTACTGTTTATGATGCTTCCAAAAGTGGCAACAGATAATTTAATGGCATTGCCTTTGGATTATGCTTTTGTGGTTTCTGCTGCGCCGATATTTTTCACCTCTTTCGGTTTCCATGTCATTATGGCGAGTGTAAATAGCTACTTAGGTGGAAGTGTAGAAAAATTTCGTCGTGCTATTTTGATTGGTACTGCGATTCCATTAGCTGCTTATCTTGTATGGCAGTTAGCAACTCACGGTGTATTAAGTCAAAGTGAATTTGTGCGTATTTTACAAGCTGACCCAACACTAAATGGCTTAGTGAACGCAACACGTGAAATCACAGGTTCGCATTTTATGGGAGAGGTTGTGCGTGCGTTTTCATCACTTGCACTGATTACTTCTTTCTTAGGCGTAATGCTTGGTGTATTTGAGGGATTGGGGGATTTATTTAAGCGTTATCATTTGCCAACTAATCGTTTTGTTTTAACCATCGCCGCATTTTTACCGCCACTTGTATTTGCATTGTTTTATCCTGAAGGGTTTATTACTGCATTAAGTTACGCAGGGTTGTTGTGTGCGTTCTATTGCTTAATTTTACCAATTGGTTTGGCGTGGCGTACACGTATTGCCAATCCGACATTGCTATATCGTGTTGCTGGCGGTAATTTTGCTTTGGTGTTTGCGTTATTGATTGGTGTCGTGATTATGGTCATTCCATTTTTAATTCAATGGGGATATTTACCAGCGGTGGCGGGATAATATTTGATTTTTCCCTAGAGAAAACACTTTTCTCCCTCTGTTTGCAGGGGAGCTGCCGAAGGTTGAGGGGATATATAGAAAGCCCCCTTCCGCCCTTCGGGCACCTTCCCCCACAAGTAGGGGAAGGCAAGTTATGTTCTACAACTTATCGGAATGATGAATCATTACAAAGCGTTCCCAAAGCTGTTCTTCGGTTTCTTGATGTTCAGGATCGGGCTTAATGCAGTTAGTGATTGGGCAAACTTTTTGGCAGGTTGGCGTGTCGTAGTGGCCGACACATTCCGTACAAAGTACAGGATCGATCACATAAATTTCATCGCCAATGGAAATGGCTTCGTTTGGGCATTCTGGTAAGCACATATCGCAGTTGGTACATTTGCTAGTGATGAGTAATGCCATTGTGATCCTTAATAGAAGTTGAAAGCGGCGAATTATAGCTGACAAAAACTTGATTGACAAAAACTAAACAAAATTTATGAAAAAACTTACTTCCATTCTTTCTCTTATTATCCTTGTTGTATTAGCAATTTGGCAATATTTTACTGATCCAACCAAAGCTAAACATCAATCGTCTTCTCCCGTAATGGAACAGGCTAAGCAAGCAAAAGCGCCTGAACCTAAATTAGAGCCTCAATTTGAGACAAAGCGGACAGATATTGAAAAAAGTGCGGTGAAAAAGCCAGATGTTTTTGCAAACTATGATGTGATTATGCACAATGATCGTATCGGGCAAAATGCGCAGGCACCAGTTGATTATTATATGTTGGCATTATCTTGGTCGCCTGGATTTTGTGATATTCAGCGTGAAAAATATGGCGATCAGTTGCCTGCATCCTCCCAATATCAATGTGGAAATAACCGCACTTTTGGTTGGGTCGTACATGGGCTATGGCCTCAAAATGCGAATGCTCGTGCTGTTTCAGATCATCCTCGTTTTTGCAAAGGCGATTTACCTGCTTTGCCAAAAGGTTTATTAGCACAATATTTGGCAATTTCTCCGGGCGAGCAATTATTGCAAGGCGAATGGGAAAAACACGGTAGTTGCACCTTTGATTCTGCCCAGCAATATTTTGCTAAGGAGCAGGAATTATTTAACGCATTAAAATTACCAAATCAAAAATTAAGTAGAGATGAACTTTTTGGTTGGATGAAGCAACATAATCCACAATTAAAAAATGCGTATTTGAGGGCTAGTCGAAATGAATTATTTATTTGTTATGATAAAAAATGGCAGGTAATGAATTGCCAAAGCAAATAAGAATTTCTTTGATCTAAATCGTTACAACCTAGCACGAAGTAGGTATAATACGAAAAGTTTTCAATTTTAATTTTAACTTAATAAGAGGATAGATTATGTCAGTAATCAAAATGACCGATTTAGATTTAGCGGGTAAACGTGTATTTATCCGTGCAGATCTTAATGTGCCAGTAAAAGATGGCAAAGTGACCTCAGATGCGCGTATTCGTGCGACCATTCCTACTTTAAAATTAGCCTTAGAAAAAGGTGCAAAAGTGATGGTTACCTCTCACTTAGGTCGTCCAACTGAAGGAGAATTCAAACCAGAAGATTCTTTACAGCCAGTTGTTGATTACTTAAAAAACGCAGGCTTTAATGTTCGTTTAGAACAAGATTATTTAAACGGCGTAGAGGTTAAAGAAGGCGAAATCGTTGTTTTAGAAAACGTACGCGTAAACAAAGGCGAAAAGAAAAACGATCCTGAATTAGGTAAAAAATATGCCGCACTTTGCGACGTATTTGTAATGGATGCCTTTGGTACAGCACACCGTGCGCAAGCATCAACTTACGGCGTTGCAGAATTTGCACCAATCGCTTGTGCAGGTCCATTATTAGCCGCTGAGTTAGATGCATTAGGTAAAGCCTTAAAAGAGCCAGCTCGTCCAATGGTGGCTATTGTTGGTGGTTCTAAAGTTTCAACCAAATTAGAGGTATTAAATTCTCTTTCAAAAATTGCTGACCAAATTATTGTGGGCGGTGGTATTGCAAATACTTTCATTGCGGCAGCAGGCCACAATGTGGGTAAATCGTTATATGAAGCTGATTTAATCCCAGTCGCTAAAGAATTAGCAGCAAATACAGATATTCCTGTTCCAGTTGATGTACGTGTTGGTTTAGAGTTCACTGAAACTGCAGCAGCAACAGAAAAATCAGTGACTGAAGTGAAAGATGATGAATCTATCTTCGATATCGGTGATAAATCTGCAGAACAATTGGCTGAAATCATCAAAAATGCAAAAACTGTTTTATGGAATGGTCCAGTTGGCGTGTTTGAATTCCCTAACTTCCGTAAAGGGACTGAAATCATTTCTCACGCGATTGCAAACAGCGATGCATTCTCTATTGCTGGCGGCGGCGATACTTTAGCGGCTATCGATTTATTTGGTATTGCTGATAAGATTTCTTACATTTCAACGGGTGGTGGTGCGTTCTTAGAATTCGTAGAAGGCAAAGTATTACCAGCAGTAGAAATTCTTGAAAAACGTGCGAAAAACTAACCGCACTTTTCCTATGTGACATATCGATGGCGATCATTAAAAATGTCGCCATCAATAAAAGTCAAAAAATTCTCAAATTGTGGGTTTGTCCCACTAAACATAAAAAGGAAACACAAGTATGGCTAAATTATTAGATATCGTGAAACCTGGTGTAGTAACAGGTGAAGATGTGCAAAAAATCTTTGCTTATGCAAAAGAGCATAACTTTGCTATCCCTGCGGTAAACTGCGTAGGTTCTGACTCAGTTAATGCCGTGTTAGAAACTGCTGCACGCGTAAAAGCGCCAGTTATTATTCAATTTTCTAACGGTGGTGCTGCGTTCTATGCGGGTAAAGGCATTAAACCAGCAAGCGGTGCCCGTCCTGATGTACTTGGTGCGATTGCTGGAGCGAAACACGTTCATACTTTAGCTAAAGAATACGGTGTTCCTGTTATTCTTCACACTGACCACGCTGCAAAAAAATTACTTCCATGGATCGATGGATTACTTGAAGCGGGTGAAAAACACTTCGCTGAAACTGGCCGTCCATTATTCTCTTCTCACATGCTTGACCTTTCTGAAGAGCCAATGGAAGAAAATATGGCAATCTGCCGTGAATACCTCGCTCGTATGAATAAAATGGGTATGACTCTTGAAATCGAAATCGGTATTACCGGTGGTGAAGAAGATGGCGTAGATAATTCTGGTGTTGATGAGTCTCGTTTATATACTCAACCATCTGATGTGCTTTATGTTTACGACCAATTAAATCCAGTAAGCCCTAAATTTACGGTTGCTGCAGCATTTGGTAACGTACATGGTGTTTATAAACCAGGTAACGTAAAATTAAAACCATCTATTTTAGGTGCATCACAAGAGTTCGTAGCGAAAGAACGTAATCTTCCTGCAAAACCAATTAATTTCGTCTTCCACGGAGGTTCTGGTTCTAGCCGCGAAGAAATCCGCGAAGCAATTAGTTACGGTGCAATCAAAATGAACATTGATACCGATACTCAATGGGCATCTTGGAATGGTATTTTGAACTTCTATAAAGCAAATGAAGCTTATCTTCAAGGTCAATTAGGTAACCCTGAAGGCCCAGATGCGCCAAACAAAAAATACTACGATCCACGAGTATGGTTACGTAAAATGGAAGAATCTATGTCTAAACGCTTAGAACAATCTTTCGAAGACTTAAATTGTGTTGATGTTTTATAATCCACAAAAATAACATAAAATACGACCGCACTTTCGAGTGCGGTTTTTTGTTTTAGCGGAGAAATTATGGAAAAGCTATTAGTTATTCGTAACGATAAATTAGGCGATTTTATGCAAGCATGGCCCGCTTTTGCTATGCTGAAGTTATCGAATCCTTCTTTAAAATTAACCGCACTTGTGCCGAGTTACACTGCGCCTTTAGCGGAAGTTTGTCCGTTTATTGATCATGTCATTATTGATAGCAAAAAAAATGATAAAACGGATTTCAATCGTCTTGTGCAGGAAATCAAAGCACAGCAGTTTGATGGAATGATTAGTTTCTTTTCCAATACCCATAATGGAAAACTCGCTTGGAAAAGTGGAATTAAATATCGCCTTGCACCTGCGACTAAATGGGTTCAAATTCTCTATAATCACCGTCTAACACAACGCCGTTCTCGTTCTGAAAAATCAGAAGCGGAATACAATCAAGATTTAGTCCGCGCTTTTTTGCACAAGCATAATATGCCAATTGTTGAACCTAAACCGCCTTATTTAACCTTTGAGAAAAGTGCGGTGGAAAATCAACGCGTTTTGTTGCAAGAGCGTTTAGGGCTTTCCGCAAATAAAAAATGGATCTTTGTGCATAGTGGTTCTGGTGGCTCAGCAACGAATCTTTCTTTAGCGCAATATGCAGATTTAATTAAAGGCTTATTGGCTGAGTTTGATTGCAATGTTGTGCTGACAGCAGGGCCTGGCGAAAGTGAAAAAGCCCATGAATTGGCAAATTTGGTGGATGATTCACGTGTAGCCATTTACGATAAGAATAAAGGTTTAGTGGATTTTGCTCATTCTTTAGCTTGTGCGGATTTATTTATTGCGGGATCTACAGGGCCATTGCATTTGAGTAGTGCGTTTAATATTCCGACAATCGGGTTTTATCCAAATAGCCGTTCTTCCCAGCCGAGACGCTGGAAACCGATTAATGATGTCGATAAACATCTTGCATTTTGCCCACCCGCAGGAAAAGCGACTCAAATGAATCTAGGGTTAATTTCTATTCAACAAGCATTACAAGAGATAATCCCTTTTGTTAAGAAAATGTGTTATTCAAGTGATAATATTTAAAATTCGCCAATCAAATTAAAACTGGCGGATATTTTCTGTTCTGCCAGTAAAATCTTTTTCTCTCTACCATCTAAATTCTATATTTCTTATTTTAATAGTTAATCGTTTGCCTCGGTTTTTATTTCTGAAAATGTGATCTCGCTCACGTTTTCAAAATTGTCTATTTTGTTACCATTGCGTAAAATACAAAACCATTTTCAAAGGGGGACGTTATGTTAGCTTCACTTCAAGATATTCTCGATACGGTTAAAGCCAATAATCTGACTTATCATCAAAAATTAATGACATTAGGTAATATTGCTGAGCGTTTATTTGATCCTCGTGATTTGCTTGGCTATACCGATGAAGAATGGGGCTTTTTACAGAATCAGATGATTTGTGATTTATGTGAAGGTTACGCGATTTATCGTCCTCGTTATATCCTGCCTGATTACAATGTGTATATCCAAAAAGGCTGCGAATTTTTAGAATTGCCGCCACCAAAAGATCTTGATGAAGCACTTGATGGATTATTGATTCTTTACTCTCACGTGCCATCCATTACAACTTACCCTGTTTATGTTGGTCGTCTTGATGTATTGCTCGAACCGTTCATTACTGATGAAGAAAAAGACTACATCAAAATTAAACGTTTCTTAAATCATATCGATAAAACTGTGCCTGATTCATTCTGTCATGCCAATATTGGACCTTATGACACGAAAGCAGGACGTTTGATTTTACGCGCAGTGATTGAGCTTGAGGCACCAACACCGAATATGACCATTCGTTATGACAAATCTAAAACGAGCCGTGAGTTTGCTGAACTTGCAGCAAAAGCCTGTTTATTAGTTTCTAAACCATCTTTTGCGAACGATGCTTACTATATTTCCGATCTAGGTGAAGAATATGGCGTAGCAAGTTGCTATAACGCACTGCCTGAATGTGGCGGTGCTTACACATTAACGCGTTTACGTCTAGGCACGATTGCTCGAGCGTGTAAAAGTGCGGATGAAATGGTAAACGAATTATTACCACGTGTGGCGAAATGTGCTCTTTCAACCATGGATAAACGCCATAAGTTTGTGGTGGAAGAAAGTAATTTCTTTAACAGTTCATTCCTTGAAAAAGAAGGCTTTATCAAACGCACTAATTTTACGGGGATGTTTGCAATTGTGGGCTTGGCAGATGCAGCAAACCATTTATTGCAATGTGAAGGATTAAATGAAACCTTTGGTAAGAGTGCTCGTGGCGATGAGATTGCGACAGCAATTATGGATAAACTTAAAGAAATCACTGATGCACATGAAGGGGTTTATGCTGAACGCACTGGCAATCGTTATTTATTACATGCGCAAGTTGGCGCAAGTAACCACGAAGAAGACAAACGCAACGCACCGGCTCACCGTATTCGTGTAGGCGAGGAACCAACGCTACTTGCACATTTGAAACAGTCTGCACCGTTCCATAAATATTTCCCATCTGGTACAGGGGATTTATTCGCCTTTGATCAAACCTATGTAGATCACTGCGATGCGGTCGTAGATATTATTGATGGGGCATTTTCCTTAGGCTATCGCTACATTACCACCTATTTGAAAAACACGGATTTAATTCGCGTTACGGGTTATTTGGTGAAGAAAAGCGAAGTTGAAAAATACCGTAAAGGCGAAGTCGCATTACGCGACACAACCTGGTATGGCTCGGGTACGGATGAATGTGCCAACGTGTTTGATCGCCAATTACGCGATGAAAAAGATGTCACTGCTGAAAAATAATTGGAAAAATGACCGCACTATCTGAGATTTTTGTGCCGTTACATCGGATTATTCCTTTTTCAAATGTAGAGGGGCAAGGCAATCGTTCGAGTATTTTTCTGCAAGGTTGCAAGTTAAATTGCTTGTATTGCCATAATCCAGAAACTATTCCTCGTTATACGGAAAATGCGAAATTGGTTAGTTTGCAGTATTTGTATGAACAGGTTATGGAGGCGGTTCCATTTATTCGTGGCGTAACAATTTCAGGCGGTGAACCGACTATCCATCATAAAAAACTGGTGCCGCTCTTTGAGGCTTTACGTTCGCAGGGATTAACCTGCTATTTGGATAGTAGTGGCTTTTTTGAGTTTGATCGTATTCGTTCGTTAATCGATGTCACTGATAAATTTTTATTCGATCTGAAAGGAGAAGGCGCAGGTTTACAAACGCTCTGTTTTGACCGACAAAATCAAACAGGAATCGTGCCACAGCAAGTGATACCGGAACGTTTACACATAAAAAACGATAAACTTGAGCGAAATTTACAAAATCTGGCTGCCTTGTTGCCGTTAAATAAAGTGGAAGAAGTGCGGTTAGTTTTTTTAAAGCATTTTTTTGATGCTGAACATTTAGTGGGAAAAGTTGCGCTACTTTTACGAAATTATCCTGATGTGGCATTAAAAATTATCCGTGTGCATAGTAAAGGTGCGCGCGATGAAACTGGGTTATCGACGCATATTCCAAGTGCGGAAGAAACTAATGCATTGGCTGCTTATGCGCGTCAATGTGGAATTAACAAGGTTTTGACTATTTTGTAGTCGTTTACAAAAAAGTGCGGTGAAAATTCGCCGACTTTTTGTGAGAAAACAAGTAAAATAGTGCCGTTTTATTTTTATCAACTTCACCAACTAAGGGGAATCAAATGAGTGTGTTAAGCAGCATTTTGGGAATGGTCGTATTAATCGCTATTGCCGTGTTACTTTCCAATAATCGTAAAGCGATTAGTATTCGAACTGTCGTGGGGGCGTTAGCAATCCAAGTAGGATTTGCCGCCCTTATTTTATATGTGCCTGCAGGTAAACAAGCATTGGGTGCCTCTGCGGATATGGTATCCAATGTTATTGCCTATGGTAATGACGGGATTAATTTCGTTTTCGGCGGATTAGCGGATCCAAGTAAACCATCAGGTTTCATTTTTGCAGTGAAAGTATTACCGATTATCGTATTCTTTTCTGGCTTAATTTCTGTGCTTTACTATCTCGGCATTATGCAAGTAGTAATTAAAGTATTAGGTGGTGCATTACAAAAAGCATTGGGTACGTCAAAAGCTGAATCAATGTCAGCGGCTGCGAATATTTTCGTTGGTCAAACTGAAGCACCATTGGTGGTTCGTCCTTACATTAAAAATATGACCCAATCTGAATTATTTGCCATCATGGTAGGTGGTACAGCATCTATCGCGGGTTCAGTAATGGCGGGTTACGCAGGAATGGGCGTGCCATTGACATACTTAATCGCTGCATCATTTATGGCGGCACCAGCTGGTTTATTATTTGCGAAATTAATGTTCCCACAAACTGAACAATTCACAGATAAACAACCTGAACACAATGATTTAGAAAAACCAACTAACGTACTTGAAGCAATGGCGGGCGGTGCGAGTGCAGGTATGCAACTTGCGTTAAACGTAGGTGCAATGTTAATCGCATTTGTTGGTTTAATTGCATTAATTAATGGTATTTTAAGTGGCGTTGGTGGCTGGTTCGGCTATGGCGATTTAACGTTACAATCTATCTTTGGTTTAATTTTCAAACCATTAGCATACTTAATCGGTGTAACTGACGGTACCGAAGCGGGTATCGCAGGACAAATGATCGGGATGAAATTAGCGGTTAACGAATTCGTAGGTTACCTCGAATTTGCAAAATACTTGCAACCAGATTCTGCGATTGTATTAACTGAAAAAACCAAAGCGATTATTACTTTCGCACTTTGTGGTTTTGCTAACTTCAGCTCAATTGCAATCTTAATCGGTGGTTTAGGTGGAATGGCGCCAAACCGTCGTAGTGATGTTGCGCGTTTAGGCTTAAAAGCAGTAATCGCAGGTACTTTAGCAAACTTAATGAGTGCAACGATTGCTGGCTTGTTCATCGGACTCGGTGCTGCAGCGCTTTAATTCTCGGATAAGTGCGGTGAAAAATGACCGCACTTTTTATATTTAAAAAAGGAAGGAAAATTATGACTCCACATATTAACGCGCCTGAAGGCGCATTTGCTGATGTTGTTTTAATGCCGGGTGATCCACTTCGTGCAAAATATATTGCAGAAACGTTTTTGCAAGATGCAGTAGAAGTAACAAATGTTCGTAATATGCTTGGTTATACCGGTACTTACAAAGGTCGTAAAATTTCTATTATGGGCCACGGTATGGGGATTCCATCTTGCTCTATTTACGCGAAAGAATTAATCACTGAATACGGCGTGAAAAAAATTATCCGTGTAGGATCTTGTGGCGCTGTTCGTATGGACGTGAAAGTGCGCGATGTAATTATCGGTTTAGGTGCATGTACTGATTCAAAAGTAAACCGTATTCGTTTCAAAGATAACGACTTTGCAGCTATTGCTGATTTCGATATGGCACAAGCCGCTGTTCAAGCTGCAAAAGCAAAAGGCAAAGCTGTTCGTGTAGGTAATTTATTCTCGGCGGATTTATTTTATACACCCGATGTAGAAATGTTCGATGTAATGGAAAAATATGGAATTTTAGGTGTGGAAATGGAAGCTGCTGGAATTTATGGTGTGGCTGCAGAATATGGTGCAAAAGCATTAACGATTTGTACTGTATCTGACCATATCCGTACTCACGAACAAACCACAGCAGAAGAACGTCAATTAACATTCAATGATATGATTGAAATTGCATTGGATTCAGTATTAATTGGTGATGCACAATAATTTCTTATAGTGGGTTTAAGAAGTGCTTGAAAAACAACCGCACTTTTTATATAATCCGCGCCCATTATGATATGAGCCGTTCGCGGCTCATATTTTTGTGTGGTGCAATGAATGTTGCACTGAAAATTATCGGGGAGCTATTTAATAGCGTTATTACCCAATTAGAGGAAAACTAAAATGGCAAAAAAAGTCCAAGCATACGTTAAGTTGCAAGTTGCAGCTGGTATGGCTAACCCATCACCACCAGTTGGTCCTGCATTAGGTCAGCAAGGTGTGAACATTATGGAATTCTGTAAAGCATTCAACGCTCGTACTGAGAGCTTAGAAAAAGGTTTACCAATTCCAGTTGTTATCACTGTATATGTAGACCGTTCATTCACTTTCGTCACTAAAACTCCACCAGCAGCAGTATTATTGAAAAAAGCTGCAGGTATCAAATCTGGTTCTGGTAAACCGAACAAAGATAAAGTGGGTAAAGTAACTTTAGATCAAGTTCGTCAAATCGCTGAAACTAAAGCAGCAGATATGACTGGCGCGTCTATCGAAACCAAAATGAAATCAATTGCTGGTACTGCTCGCTCTATGGGCTTAGTGGTGGAGGAATAATACGATGGCTAAATTGACTAAAAAAATGAAAGCAATCAAAGCTGGCGTAGATTCTACTAAAGCATACGAAATCAACGAAGCGATCGCGGTATTAAAACAATTCGCAACAGCTAAATTCGTTGAAAGTGTTGACGTTGCAGTAAACTTAGGTATCGATCCTCGTAAATCTGACCAAAACGTTCGTGGTGCAACTGTATTACCACACGGTACTGGTCGTGAAGTACGCGTAGCTGTGTTCACCCAAGGTGCTAACGCAGATGCAGCTAAAGAAGCTGGCGCTGATTTAGTAGGTATGGAAGATTTAGCAGAGCAAATCAAAAAAGGCGAAATGAACTTTGATGTTGTTATCGCTTCTCCTGATGCAATGCGTGTTGTTGGTCAATTAGGTCAAGTATTAGGCCCACGTGGTTTAATGCCAAATCCTAAAGTTGGTACTGTAACTCCAAACGTTGCTGAAGCAGTTAAAAATGCTAAATCTGGTCAGATCCGTTATCGTAATGATAAAAACGGTATCATCCACACAACAATTGGTAAAGCAAACTTCTCTGAAGTTCAATTAAAAGAAAACCTCCAAGCATTATTGGCTGCTTTAAACAAAGCAAAACCAACTACTGCAAAAGGTATCTTTATCAAGAAAGTAAGCATCTCTACAACTATGGGTGCAGGTGTTGCTGTTGATCAAACTTCTTTATAATTTAAAGAATTGATAGATTTTAAACCGCACTTTTTAAAAGTGCGGTTTTTTATTTCATAAAATTTCTATATAAGTTTTAAACTTGACGAGAAAGCTGCATTCATTTAAAATTTACCGCCTTAAAATTAGCAAAGATTTAGATTGATTTTTAATCAATTTTGACCTTTTATTGTTTAATTTAACCGTGCTTTTGATAGAAAGCACATCCATACAATGGCAAATTCACCGTTATTTGTCGTTGTTTTGCTCAAGTTGTTGTCCAATGTAATTTGAGTTGTCACCCCACTACAGAAGTAAGGTTCAGAGTGCGGTCATTTTAACGGTCATTCACGTCACAGTTAGTTTGTGGCTAGGTCACTGAACAGTTAGCAGAGGAAAACCAATGGGTTACTCCTATTCTGAAAAAAAACGAATTCGTAAAGATTTCGGTAAACGTCCGCAAGTTTTAAATGTTCCTTATTTATTAACCATTCAGTTGGATTCTTTTGATAAATTTATTCAAAAAGATCCTGAAGGTCAGCAAGGTTTAGAAGCGGCATTCCGTTCTGTATTCCCTATTGTAAGCAATAATGGCTATACAGAATTACAATATGTAGATTATCGTTTAGAAGAACCTGAATTTGATGTACGTGAGTGCCAAATTCGTGGCTCAACTTATGCAGCAGGCTTACGTGTAAAATTACGTTTAGTGAGCTACGATAAAGAATCTTCTTCACGCGCAGTTAAAGATATTAAAGAAAATGAAGTTTATATGGGGGAAATCCCATTAATGACTGATAACGGTACTTTTGTAATTAATGGTACCGAGCGTGTTATCGTTTCACAATTACACCGTAGTCCAGGTGTATTCTTTGATTCTGACAAAGGTAAAACTCATTCTTCAGGTAAAGTGCTTTATAACGCACGTATTATCCCTTACCGTGGTTCTTGGTTAGATTTTGAATTCGATCCAAAAGATAACTTATTTGCGCGTATTGACCGTCGCCGTAAATTACCGGCAACAATCATTCTTCGTGCATTAGGCTACACCACTGAAGAAATCTTAAACTTATTCTTTGATAAAATTACCTTTGAAATTGCTGGCGATAAATTGTTAATGACTTTAGTGCCAGAACGTTTACGTGGTGAAACAGCTTCTTTTGATATTGAAGCAAATGGCAAAGTTTATGTTGAACGTGGTCGTCGTATTACCGCACGCCATATCAAGGCATTAGAAAAAGATAAAATTTCACAAGTCGTTGTACCTTCTGAATATATTTTAGGTAAAGTTGCATCGAAAGATTATGTTGATTTAGAGTCAGGTGAAATTATTTGTCCTGCAAATGGTGAGATTTCTTTAGAGACTCTTGCAAAATTAGCGCAAGCAGGTTACACCACGATCGAAACTTTATTTACTAATGATTTAGATTACGGTCCATATATTTCTGAAACGCTACGTGTCGATCCAACTTATGACAAAACCAGTGCGCTTTACGAAATTTATCGTATGATGCGTCCGGGTGAGCCACCAACACCAGAATCTTCAGAAGCGTTATTCAATAATTTATTCTTCTCTGCAGAGCGTTATGATTTATCTGCTGTCGGTCGTATGAAATTCAATCGTTCTTTAGCGATCACAGAAGGTGAAGGCGCTGGCACTTTAAGCAATGAAGATATTATTGCAGTAATGCGTAAATTGATCGACATCCGTAATGGTCGCGGCGAAGTGGATGATATTGACCACTTGGGTAACCGTCGTATCCGTAGTGTAGGTGAGATGGCGGAAAACCAATTCCGTATTGGTTTAGTGCGTGTAGAAAGAGCGGTGAAAGAACGCTTATCTTTAGGTGATTTAGATGCAATCACCCCGCAAGACTTAATTAATCCAAAACCAATTTCTGCAGCGGTGAAAGAATTCTTTGGTTCTTCACAACTTTCGCAATTTATGGACCAAAACAACCCATTATCAGAAGTCACGCACAAACGTCGTATTTCTGCATTAGGTCCAGGTGGTTTAACTCGTGAGCGCGCAGGCTTTGAAGTGCGTGACGTACATAATACCCACTATGGTCGTTTATGTCCGATTGAAACCCCTGAAGGTCCAAACATCGGTTTGATCAACTCACTTTCTGCGTTTGCACGTACTAATGATTACGGTTTCTTAGAAACCCCATATCGTAAAGTGGTTGATGGTCAAGTAACCGAAGAAATCGAATACTTATCTGCAATTGATGAAGCAAACTATATCATTGCACAGGCAAACTCAAACTTAGACGAAAATAACCGTTTTACTGATGCTTTTGTTACTGCTCGTGGTGAACGTGGTGAATCTGGTTTATATAAACCTGAAGATATTCACTATATGGACGTTTCGACACAACAAGTGGTATCTGTTGCGGCTGCATTAATTCCATTCCTTGAGCATGACGATGCGAACCGTGCGTTGATGGGTGCGAACATGCAACGTCAAGCAGTTCCAACATTACGTGCTGACAAACCATTAGTTGGTACAGGTATGGAAAAACCAATCGCACTTGACTCAGGTGTTGCGGTTGTTGCAAAACGTGGTGGTACCGTTCAGTACGTCGATGCTTCTCGTATCGTTATTAAAGTAAATGAAGATGAAACCATTGCAGGTGAAGCAGGTATTGATATTTATAACTTAATCAAATATACCCGTTCTAACCAAAATACTTGTATTAACCAAATTCCTTGTGTGAATTTAGGCGATCCAATCAATCGTGGTGAAGTGTTAGCAGACGGTCCTTCTACTGATTTAGGTGAGCTTGCATTAGGTCAAAATATTCGCGTGGCGTTCATGCCTTGGAACGGCTATAACTTCGAAGACTCGATGTTAGTTTCTGAACGTGTTGTTCAACAAGACCGTTTCACGACCATCCATATTCAAGAATTATCTTGTGTTGCGCGTGATACCAAGTTAGGTGCAGAAGAAATTACTGCAGATATTCCAAACGTAGGTGAGTCAGCGTTAAGCAAACTTGATGAATCAGGTATTGTTTATGTTGGTGCAGAGGTTAAAGGTGGTGACATCTTAGTAGGTAAAGTAACGCCTAAAGGTGAAACTCAATTAACCCCAGAAGAAAAACTTTTACGCGCAATCTTTGGTGAAAAAGCTTCTGATGTTAAAGATTCTTCATTACGTGTGCCAAACGGTACATCAGGTACGGTTATTGATGTTCAAGTCTTCACTCGCGATGGAGTAGAAAAAGATAAACGTGCATTAGAAATCGAAGAAATGCAGCTTCGTGAAGCGAAAAAAGATTTAACTGAAGAGTTAGAGATTTTAGAAGCTGGCTTATTTGCTCGTGTTCGTAATCTTCTTATTTCTAGTGGTGTTGATGCAGCGCAATTAGATAAATTAGATCGCACTAAATGGTTAGAACAAACCATTGCAGATGAAGAAAAACAAAATCAATTAGAACAGCTTGCAGAGCAATACGAAGAACTTCGTAAAGAGTTTGAACATAAACTTGAAGTGAAACGTAAGAAAATCATCAAAGGTGATGATCTTGCACCAGGTGTGTTAAAAGTGGTTAAAGTTTACCTCGCGGTGAAACGTCAAATCCAACCAGGTGATAAAATGGCGGGTCGTCATGGTAACAAAGGTGTTATCTCGAAAATTAACCCAGTTGAAGATATGCCATATGATGAGAATGGCCAACCAGTTGAGATCGTATTAAACCCATTGGGCGTACCATCTCGTATGAACATTGGTCAGATCCTTGAAACCCACTTAGGTTTAGCTGCGAAAGGTATTGGTGATCAAATCAACGCAATGCTTAAACAAAAACAAGAAGTGGAAAAATTACGTGGTTATATCCAAAAAGCGTATGACTTAGGTAATGGCTCACAAAAAGTGGATTTAAGTACCTTCACAGATGAAGAAGTATTGCGTTTAGCTGAAAATCTACGTAAAGGTTTACCAGTTGCGACACCAGTATTTGATGGTGCAGCTGAAGCTGAAATCAAAGAGCTATTAAAACTTGGTGGATTACCAACTTCAGGTCAAATCACTTTATATGATGGCCGTACAGGTGAGAAATTTGAGCGTCCAGTAACAGTAGGTTATATGTACATGCTCAAATTGAACCACTTAGTTGATGACAAAATGCATGCTCGTTCAACTGGTTCTTATAGCCTTGTTACACAACAACCATTGGGTGGTAAAGCTCAATTCGGTGGTCAACGTTTCGGTGAGATGGAGGTATGGGCACTTGAAGCATACGGTGCAGCTTACACCTTACAAGAAATGTTAACGGTGAAATCGGATGATGTGAATGGTCGTACGAAGATGTATAAAAACATCGTAAGTGGTAACCAACATATGGACCCAGGCACACCGGAATCTTTCAACGTAATTATGAAAGAAATCCGCTCACTTGGTTTAAATATCGAGTTAGACGAAGAGTAATCAGTAGGGGAGTGAAGAATTTATGATTCACTCACCTTACGAAAGAAAAATCGCCGAAGTGCGGTGGAAAACATCGAAATTTTTAACCGCACTTTAAACCTTTAACTCCGACAGGAGAACATTTGTGAAAGACTTAGTTAAGTTTTTAAAAGCACAATCAAAAACCAGTGAAGATTTTGATGTGATTAAAATTGGGTTAGCTTCCCCAGATATGATCCGTTCTTGGTCATTTGGTGAAGTGAAGAAACCTGAAACCATTAACTACCGTACGTTCAAACCTGAACGTGATGGTCTTTTCTGTGCGCGTATCTTCGGGCCTGTAAAAGATTACGAATGTTTATGTGGTAAATATAAACGTTTAAAACACCGTGGTGTGATTTGTGAAAAATGTGGTGTTGAAGTCACTCAAACTAAAGTTCGTCGTGAACGTATGGGTCACATTGAACTTGCATCGCCAGTTGCACATATTTGGTTCTTAAAATCATTACCGTCTCGTATCGGTTTACTTTTAGATATGCCATTGCGCGATATCGAACGTGTACTTTACTTTGAAATGTACATCGTGACCGAACCGGGTATGACTGATTTAGAGCGCGGTCAGTTATTAACGGAAGAACAATACCTTGATGCTGAAGATCGTTGGCAAGATGAATTTGAAGCGAAAATGGGTGCTGAAGCGATTCAAGATCTATTAAAAGGTATGGATCTTGAAGCTGAATGTGAAAAATTACGTGAAGAATTACAAGAAACTAACTCTGAAACTAAACGTAAAAAAATCACTAAACGTTTAAAATTATTAGAAGCATTTGTTCAATCTGGTAATAAACCAGAATGGATGGTAATGACTGTATTACCAGTTCTTCCACCAGATTTACGTCCATTAGTGCCATTAGACGGTGGTCGTTTTGCGACTTCAGATTTGAACGATTTATATCGTCGTGTGATCAACCGTAACAACCGTTTAAAACGTTTATTAGATTTAATTGCGCCAGATATTATTGTGCGCAACGAAAAACGTATGTTACAAGAATCTGTTGATGCGTTATTAGATAATGGTCGTCGTGGTCGTGCAATTACGGGATCTAACCGTCGTCCATTAAAATCATTGGCGGACATGATCAAAGGTAAACAAGGTCGTTTCCGTCAAAACTTATTAGGTAAACGTGTTGACTATTCAGGTCGTTCAGTAATCACGGTTGGTCCATACTTGCACTTACACCAATGTGGTTTGCCGAAGAAAATGGCCTTGGAATTATTCCGTCCGTTTATCTACGCTAAATTAGAAAGCCGTGGTTATGCAACGACAATCAAAGCGGCTAAGAAAATGGTTGAGCGTGAAGATGCGATCGTTTGGGATATTCTTGCAGAAGTTATTCGTGAACACCCAATTCTATTGAACCGTGCGCCGACACTTCACCGTTTGGGTATCCAAGCGTTTGAACCGATCTTAATCGAAGGTAAAGCGATTCAATTACACCCACTCGTTTGTGCGGCGTTCAACGCGGACTTCGATGGTGACCAAATGGCGGTACACGTTCCATTAACGCTTGAAGCTCAATTAGAAGCTCGTGCGTTGATGATGTCAACCAACAACGTGCTTTCACCAGCAAACGGTGATCCTATTATCGTTCCATCACAAGACGTGGTATTAGGTCTTTACTATATGACCCGCGAAAAAGTGAACGGTAGAGGCGAAGGCATGTTATTGCAAGATCCTCGCGAAGCTGAAAAAGCATATCGTACAGGCGAAGCAGAATTACATTCTCGCGTGAAAGTACGTATTACTGAATATGTGAAGAATGAAGCTGGCGAATTTGATGCGAAAACCACGCTGACTGATACAACTATCGGTCGTGCGATTTTATGGATGATTGCACCACAAGGCATGCCTTATTCATTGTTTAATCAAACATTAGGTAAAAAAGCAATTTCTAAACTGATTAACGAAGCTTATCGTCGTTTAGGTTTAAAAGAAGCGGTAATGTTTGCTGACCAAATTATGTATACCGGTTTTGCTTATGCGGCACGTTCTGGTTCATCAGTTGGTATTGATGATATGGAAATTCCAGCGAAGAAATACGAAATTATTTCTGCAGCGGAAGAGGAAGTAGCAGAGATCCAAGAACAATTCCAATCAGGTCTTGTGACTGCAGGCGAACGCTATAATAAAGTTATCGATATTTGGGCCGCAGCGAATGAGCGCGTAGCGAAAGCGATGATGGAAAACTTATCTCAAGAAGAAGTCATCAACCGCGAAGGTAATCCTGAAAAACAAGCGTCCTTTAACAGTATCTTTATGATGGCTGACTCTGGCGCGCGTGGTTCTGCAGCACAGATTCGTCAGTTAGCAGGTATGCGTGGTTTGATGGCTCGTCCAGATGGTTCGATCATTGAAACCCCAATTACAGCAAACTTCCGTGAAGGTTTGAACGTATTACAGTACTTTATTTCAACCCACGGTGCGCGTAAAGGTTTGGCGGATACCGCATTAAAAACAGCGAACTCAGGTTACTTAACTCGTCGTTTAGTTGATGTAGCACAAGACTTAGTGATCGTAGAAGATGACTGTGGTACGCACGAAGGCTTAGTCATGACCCCATTAATCGAAGGGGGAGATGAAAAAGTTCCACTTCGTGAATTAGTGTTAGGTCGTGTAGCTGCAGAAGATATTTTAAAACCAGGTACAGAAGAAGTATTAATTCCTCGTAACACGTTATTAGATGAAAAACTCTGTGATGTGTTGGATGCAAACTCTGTAGACAGCGTAAAAGTACGTTCTGTTGTAACTTGTGATACTGATTTTGGTGTATGTGCGAAATGTTATGGTCGTGATCTTGCTCGTGGTCATTTAATTAACCAAGGTGAAGCGGTGGGTGTTATTGCTGCTCAATCTATCGGTGAGCCGGGTACACAGTTAACCATGCGTACGTTCCATATCGGTGGTGCGGCATCTGCGGCAGCGAAAGAATCGAGTGTACAAGTTAAAAACACTGGTACATTACACTTAATGAATGCGAAATTCGTTACTAATGATGAAGGTAAATTAGTATTAACTTCTCGTAATACTGAATTAACTATTACCGATGCATTTGGTCGTACTAAAGAACACTATAAAGTGCCTTACGGTGCGGTGTTAAGCAAAGGTGACGGGCAGGATGTAACAGCTGGCGAAACTATCGCAAATTGGGATCCACATACAATGCCAGTTGTCTCTGAAGTATCTGGTTTTGTGAAATTCGTTGATATTATTGATGGCTTAACTGTAACGCGTCAAACTGATGAATTAACAGGTTTATCATCAATCGTGGTTCAAGATGTGGGTGAACGTGCTACTGCGGGTAAAGATTTACGTCCAACCATTAAATTAGTTGATGCAAATGGTAACGATATTTTCTTACCTGAAACTGATGTTCTTGCACAGTACTTCTTACCTGGTAAAGCAATCGTAAGTTTAGACGATGGCGCAGCAGTGAAAGTGGGTGAACCATTAGCACGTATTCCACAAGAATCTGTGGGTACGAAAGATATTACCGGTGGTCTACCGCGCGTTGCGGATTTATTTGAAGCACGTAAACCAAAAGAACCAGCTATTTTGGCTGAAATTTCTGGTATCGTGTCTTTCGGTAAAGAAACCAAAGGTAAACGCCGTTTATTAATTACTCCTGCGGAAGGCGAAACTTACGAAGAAATGATTCCAAAATGGCGTCAGCTCAACGTATTTGAAGGTGAAATGGTACAACGTGGTGACGTAATTTCTGATGGTGCTGAAACACCACATGACATTTTACGTTTACGTGGCGTGCGTGCAGTAACTGAATACATTGTGAACGAAGTACAAGATGTTTACCGCTTACAAGGGGTAAAAATCAACGATAAACATATCGAAGTTATCGTTCGTCAAATGTTACGTAAAGCGGTAATTACTAAAGCTTACGACTCAGAATTCCTAGAAGGGGAACAAGTCGAAGTCGCTCGCGTGAAAATTGTTAACCGTCAACGTGAAGCAGAAGGCAAACCGCCAGTTGAGTTTGAACGCGAATTATTGGGTATTACCAAAGCGTCTCTTGCGACTGAATCCTTCATTTCTGCCGCATCGTTCCAAGAAACCACGCGTGTTCTTACCGAGGCAGCTGTAGCAGGTAAACGTGATGAATTACGTGGCTTGAAAGAGAACGTAATCGTGGGCCGATTAATCCCTGCGGGTACAGGTTTTGCGTATCATCAAAATCGTCACAAACATCGTTTAGTTGATGATGTCGTAGCGAAACTATCTGAAGAAGATGAAGCTGCTATCGCTGATGAGTTTGTTATGACAGCAGATGATGCAAGTGCAAACTTAGCTGAAATGCTTAATATGGCAGATGATGCGGAATAATTAATTTCCTACATAAGAAAACCCGAATGAAAGTTCGGGTTTTTTATTTGTATGAAAATGGGTAGGCGTTTTATTCCATAACAATAAGTATGTTTCTTTATAGAAATTTCACAAAAATTTGAGATTTTTAGAAAAGTCTGTTGTTGATGGCTGTGCTACACTTCGCTCAAATTTTTCAAAATAAGGATAATATTATGAGTACAACAAAACCTTTTCCTCTTCCAACGGGATATTTTGGTATTCCTCTTGGTTTGGCTGCTTTATCTTTGGCTTGGTTTCATCTAGAAAACTTATTTTCTGCTGCGCGAATGGTAAGTGATGTTCTTGGCATCGTAGCAAGTGCGGTCTGGATTTTATTTATTTTAATCTATGCGTATAAACTTCGTTATTACTTTGATGAAGTTCGTGCAGAGTATCATTGCCCAGTTCGTTTTTCCTTTATTGCGTTGATTCCTATTACAACCATGTTGGTGGGCGATATTATTTATCGTTGGAATCCTTTAATTTCTGAAGTGATGATTTGGATTGGTACAGTAGGGCAGTTGCTTTTCTCATCATTGCGTATTAGTGAACTGTGGCAAGGTGGTGTATTTGAACAAAAATCTACTCGTCCTCCGTTTTATTTGCCTGCAGTAGCTGCAAATTTCACAAGTGCAAGTTCATTGGCATTACTGGGGTACCATGATTTAGGTTATTTGTTCTTCGGCGCAGGAATGGTTGCATGGATTATTTTTGAGCCCGTATTATTACAACATTTGCGAATTTCATCTCTTGAGCCGCCATTTAGAGCCACAATGGGCATTATTCTGGCGCCTGCATTTGTGGGAGCATCCGCTTATTTGTCACTCAATCATGGCGAAGTGGATACTTTAGTTAAAATCCTTTGGGGATATGGATTCTTGCAATTATTTTTCTTATTGCGATTATTCCCTTGGATTGTGGAAAAAGGACTTAACATTGGCTTATGGGGATTCTCATTCGGATTAGCGTCTATGGCAAACAGTGCTATCGCTTTCTATCATGGCAATGTTTTACAAGGCGTGTCTATTTTTGCCTTTGTTTTCTCGAATTTAATGATTGGCTTATTAGTTCTAATGACGATTATTAAATTAGCTAAAGGGCAATTTTTCCTAAAATAAGGCATTTAAATCGACTAAGGCAGGGATTCCCTGCCTTATTTACATATTCCATCTATTTGTCTTTTTCTATTTCAATCACCTCTACACAATTTACCGTACCCGCTTTAATTCGCCATTTCACATTAAATTCATACAAACTCATACCATAAATACGATCACTCGGTTTACCTTGTTGATAGGCAGGGCGAGGATCTTGCTCTAGTACTTGG
This sequence comes from Haemophilus haemolyticus, assembly GCF_003493605.1. Classification (GTDB taxonomy): domain Bacteria; phylum Pseudomonadota; class Gammaproteobacteria; order Enterobacterales; family Pasteurellaceae; genus Haemophilus; species Haemophilus haemolyticus_J. The sequence continues at coordinate 14,975 of NZ_QQKA01000012.1, read as the reverse complement.
CGAATGAAACGACCTAAGTGCGGTCGTTTTTCTTCTCGTTTTTTTACCGCACTTTTGGCTTGCTCGGTAAATTCAACAGTCAGTTTTGCTGGTGGTTTTTCTTGAGCAAAGCTCGATTGCGCATTTAGCTCACTATCCGCATAGGCAATATAGGGTTTGATATCGAAAATCGGCGTGCCATCCACTAAATCCACCGCACCTAAATGGAGAAAAACGTTACCGTTGATACATTCTACTTGACGTAATTTGACTTTGGATAAACCAAGAGGATTTGGGCGGTGCGTTGTGCGTGAAGCAAACACGCCAACTCGTTGATTACCGCCTAACCGCGGAGGACGTACGGTGGGTTGCCATTTTCCTTGTTGGATTTGGTCGAACTGAAAAATTAACCAAAGGTGACTGAATTGTTCCAATCCTCTCACAGCTTCAGGCGAATTATACGGCGGTAAGAGTTCTACAATGCCTACACCATCTTCAACTAAATTAGGTTGGCGTGGTACGGAGAATTTTTCTTTATAAGGCGTGTGGATAATGGCGATAGGCGATAAGGTTAAATCATTCATAAATTGGGTGTCTTAGTGTAGAATACGCGGCCTATTGTAATCAAAAGTGCGGTCAAAAAAAATGACAAATGAAAAATTGAAAATGTGGTGGGAAACGGCTCGACCGAAAACTTTGCCCTTAGCGTTGGCATCGATTTTTACAGGTTCGGCATTAGGTTATTGGGCGAATCCACAAGGTTTTAATGGGCTTGTAATGGCGCTTTGTTTACTCACGACAATTTTATTACAGGTTCTTTCTAATTTTGCTAATGATTATGGGGATCATCAAAAAGGTTCAGATACTGAAGAGCGTATTGGACCATTACGTGGCATTCAAAAAGGCGCAATTTCAGCAAAAGAACTGAAATGGGGATTAATTCTAATGGTGGTGGCAAGTTTTCTTTCAGGAAGTTTTTTGATTGGAATCGCTTATGAAACCCTCTCGGATTTATTAGTTTTCGCTGGGCTTGGCATTTTAGCTATTGTTGCTGCCATTACTTACACTGTTGGGGCAAAACCTTATGGCTATATGGGCTTGGGCGATATTTCTGTATTAGTATTTTTTGGCTTGCTTGGAGTTGGCGGCACTTATTATTTGCAAACTCACAGTATTGATAGCCACATTATTTTGCCTGCTATTGGTTCTGGCTTATTGGCAAGTGCGGTATTAAATATCAATAATTTACGCGATATTGAACAGGATGCGAAAGCTGGCAAAAATACCCTAGTCGTTCGTTTAGGTGCATATAAAGGGCGTGTTTATCATTGTATTTTATTAAGTGTGGCGGCCCTATGTTATTTGGCATTTGCGGTGGCAACGGCTATTTCTTGGATAAATTATTTATTTGTATTGGCAATGCCGCTGTTAGCTAAACATGCGCTCTTTGTTTATCGCAGTCAGCAGCCAAGTGAATTACGTCCAATGTTAGCTCAAATGTCTATGATTTCGTTATTAATCAATATCTTGTTTAGTTTGGGCTTGCTTATCGGCTAAATCGGCATATACTAAAGCAAACAAAATTTCAACAATCGATAGGGGAAAGTTATGTTTATTGATACTTCAGAACTTTGCGATCTTTATGCAGAACAAGTGGATGTAGTGGAGCCAATTTTTTCAAGTTTTGGTGGCGTAAGTAATTTTTACGGTAAAGTCACTACGGTAAAATGCTTTGAAAGTAATGGATTAATTGCTGAAGTATTAGAAGAAAATGGCGAAGGTCGAGTGCTTGTCATTGATGGCGGTGGTGCGGTACGCCGTGGTTTAATTGATGCAGAATTGGCTCAACTTGCTGTTGATAATGGTTGGGAAGGCATTATTGTATATGGCGCAGTACGCCAAATTCAGCAATTAGAAAACCTCGATATTGGTATTCATGCCCTTGCGCCAATTCCAGTCAGTGCAGATGAAAGCAGTGCTGGCGAAAGCGATATCCCTGTGAATTTTGGTGGCGTAACCTTTTTCCCAGAAGATTATATTTACGCAGATCTGACAGGAATTATACTTTCGCAAGAGCCCTTAGATTTAGATGATTCGGACGAATAATACGAAAGAGCAAAAGTGCGGTGAAAAATAACCGCACTTTTTTTATCGAAATTTATTGCACTAGATCACATTTCTGAAAATTGAGCATTGCAACTTATTAACATTCATTTAACATTGTAGTCCGTTCGAGTTAGAACACTAACGGAGGAGATTTATGACTGAGATGAAATCTTTCAAAAATCACAAAAATGGCATTATTTTTATTTTAGATATTGTGCTGTTTTTTGTGTTATTAAATGTATTACCTTTTGAACCAAAAGCTAATTCTGGTTTGGCATTATTAGCTTTTATCGCAGTACTTTGGTTAAGTGAGGCATTGCACGTTACTATTACTGCGTTATTAGTTCCACTTTTGGCTGTGGCATTGGGATTAGTTAGCACTAAACAAGCTTTAGTTGGTTTTGCTGATCCGACAATATTTTTATTTTTTGGTGGCTTTTCCTTGGCGACGGCATTGCATATTCAAAAACTTGATAAATTGATTGCCAATAAGATTATGGCATTAGCACGTGGTAATTTATTTATCGCAGTTATTTATCTCTTTTTGATTACAGCTTTTCTCTCTATGTGGATGAGTAACACTGCAACTGCTGCAATGATGCTACCGCTTGCAATGGGTATTTTAAGCCAGCTTGATCGTGAAAAAGATCATAATACTTATGTGTTTGTGCTATTAGGGATCGCTTATAGTGCATCAATTGGTGGTATGGGAACCCTTGTAGGAAGCCCACCAAATGCAATTGTAGCAAGTAATTTACACTTAACTTTTTCTGATTGGTTATGGTATGGCTTACCAATAATGATTATTTTGCTACCACTGATGATTGGTACGCTTTATATTATTTTCAAACCAAAACTTCATCTCAATTTTGAACAGACCTTTGAAAATATTGAAATGAATCCTATGCGTATATTGACGTTTATCATCTTTTCAGTCATTGCTTTAACGTGGATATTTAGCGGTAAAATTAATCCGTTTATTTCAGGATTACTAGGATTACAAAAAAATATTGCAAGTTTTGATAGTATCGTAGCCCTATTGGCGGCAATTGTTATTTGTTCAACAGGCGTTGCAAGTTGGAAACAAATTCAATCAAATACCGATTGGGGCGTATTAATGCTTTTCGGTGGTGGATTAACATTAAGTGCTGTGTTGAAGGATTCTGGTGCAAGTAAAATTTTAGCGGATAGCATTGTCTTTATGATTGATGGACAACATTTCTATCTTATTGGTTTATTAGTTGCGGCGTTCATTATTTTCTTAACTGAATTTACTTCTAATACAGCGAGTGCGGCATTACTTGTGCCTATCTTTATTTCTATCGCTCAATCATTGGGTATGCCAGAAATTGGTTTAGCATTAATTATTGGTATTGGTGCATCTTGTGCCTTTATGCTACCAGTAGCGACACCACCAAATGCGATTGTATTTGGCTCTGGTCAAGTAAAACAAAGTGAAATGGTCAAAGTTGGTTTCTTACTGAATTTAGTCTGTGTTGTCGTGATTGCTACTGTAGCTTATATGTTCTGGCTTAAATGATATAGGATTGTTTACTTTTAAGTTTAAATGATGATTGAAGATTATAAATTTAAACGTGAGAAGTACAATAAAGCCATTTAAATAAATGGGTTAAAGCAAATGAAAGCTTTAACCCATTTTTTATAACAGTGCTATACAAAAGCTATTTATTGTGTTCATAAGCATAAAGCGTATTGCTCATCAACATTGCAACAGTCATTGGCCCAACACCACCAGGTACTGGCGTAATATACGCCGCTTTTTCGGCTGCTTTGTCAAATTCTATATCGCCTACTAATTTTCCATCTACACGGTTAATTCCAACATCAATTACTACCGCACTTTCTTTGATCCAATCGCCAGAAATTAAATTTGGTTTACCTACCGCGACGACAAGTATATCTGCTTGGCGAACGTGGTTTTCTAAATCTTTAGTGAATCGATGTGTTACTGTGACGGTTGCCCCTGCTAATAATAATTCTAAAGACATTGGACGACCGACAATATTAGATGCGCCTACAATTACTGCGTGCTTGCCGTGTAAATCAATGCCCGTTGTTTCTAATAGTTTCATCACACCATAAGGTGTACAAGCTCGTAAAGTTGGAATACGTTGGCATAACCGCCCAACATTATAAGGATGAAAGCCATCTACATCTTTTTTAGGATCGATACGTTCAATAATGGCTTCTGCATTAATTTGTTTTGGTAAAGGGAGTTGCACCAAAATACCGTCAATATTTTTATCTGAGTTAAGTTGGTCAATAATCGCTAATAATTCATTTTGCGTAGTTGTTTCAGGGAGGTCATAAGATTTAGAGAGAATACCGATTTCCTCGCAACTTTTACGTTTATTGCCCACATAAATTTGCGAAGCAGGATCAGCACCAACGAGGATTACAGCAAGTCCCGGAGCACGTTTTCCTTGTTCAATATAATGGGTTATTTTATCTGCCAAACGAGCTTTAATTTGTTTTGAAAGTTCAGTACCAGAGATGATTTTTGCGGTCATTGAGCTATCCTTAATATAATTATGTGATGAAAAAGAAAGCGTTTGCTATTTTAACGAACAATGATTTTTTTACAATGAAAAAGGGGGATTTTTCCTAAAGTGGAATAATTTTGAACAATCAAGTTGAAAAATCAAAAATTTCATTGACTGAAATAAAAACAAATTTATAATTGACCGCACTTGTCGGCGAGTAGCGCAGCTTGGTAGCGCAACTGGTTTGGGACCAGTGGGTCGTAGGTTCAAATCCTATCTCGCCGACCACTTCTTTCATATTTTCTTGAAATTTTTACAAAAGAAATCCTTTGAATGCGCCCTTAGCTCAGCTGGATAGAGCAACGCCCTTCTAAGGCGTGGGTCAAAGGTTCGAATCCTTTAGGGCGTGCCATTTATTTCTTCAATCTATTTTTTTTATTCTCTTTTATTAATTTCTTTTGCTATTTAAGCAAGCTACAATACGCCCCCAAATTTTATCAATATAAATCAGAAAGAGAATTATTATGCCCTTTGCTATTGGTCAGCGTTGGTTGAGTGAAAGTGAGAATGCTTTAGGATTAGGTATCATTACCGCATTAGATCAACGAACTGTTACTATTTATTTTCCCGCAGCAGATGAAACGAGGATATATGCTGCTGCACAAGCACCTTTAAGTCGAATTGTGTTTAGCAAAGGCGAAACATTATCTCATCAAGCTGGCTGGCAAGGCGAGATTTTAGACGTTCAAAATATGAACGGTTTGCTATTTTATTTAGTTAAAAATCCACAAGATGAAGATGTCATTGTGCAAGAACGTGATATTTCGCCGATTATTTCTTTTAGCCAAGCGAAAGATCGTTTGTTTTCAGCGCAAATTGATCGCAGCAGTCATTTTGCATTGCGTTATCGCACGCTTTGTCATCAGCAAGCACAATTTAAATCGCCATTGCGTGGTTTACGCGGAACGCGTGCGGGTTTAATTCCTCATCAGCTTCATATTGCCGCTGAAGTCGGTAATCGAGTTAATCCTCGCGTGTTATTAGCGGATGAGGTTGGTTTAGGGAAAACCATTGAAGCAGGAATGATTTTGCAGAATCAGCTTTTTGCTGAGAAAGTGCAACGTGTTCTTATTATCGTGCCAGAAACGTTGCAACATCAATGGCTGGTGGAAATGCTTCGTCGTTTTAATTTGCATTTTTCACTTTTTGATGAAGAACGTTGCAACGATTTTGATCTTGATGCCGTTAATCCATTTACAACGGAAAGTTTAATTATTTGTTCGCTGAATTGGTTAGAAACGCATCCAAGCCGAGTAGAGCAGGCACTCAATGCTCAATTTGACTGTTTAATTGTGGACGAAGCGCATCATCTGGTGTGGTCGGAAAGCGCACCAAGTGCAGCTTATTTATTAGTTGAACAGCTTGCTCGTATCATTCCATCCGTCTTGTTACTGACGGCGACCCCAGAACAACTTGGGCAAGAAAGTCATTTTGCTCGTTTGCGTTTACTGGATCCAGAACGTTTCTTTGATTATCAAACTTTTGTGAAAGAGCAGGAACGCTACCAACCTGTGGTTAATGCTGTTGAATCTTTGCTGGCAAATAAGGCATTAAGTGCGGTAGAAAAAAATCATATTTCTGATTTGTTGCTTGAACAAGATGTTGAGCCACTTTTTAAAGCGATTGCATCAAATAATGATGAAGAACAGTATCGTGCCCGTCAGGAATTGATTCAAGCCTTAATTGATCGTCACGGCACGGGGCGAATGTTATTCCGCAATACACGTCAAGGCGTGAAAGGTTTTCCACACCGTGTTTACCACCAAATTACACTCTCGGAAGAGAATGATAAAATTGATTGGCTGATTGATTTCCTTAAACTACATCGCGATGAAAAAATTTTTGTGATTTGCCAGACGGCGGCAACGGCGATTCAGTTAGAACAAATTTTGCGTGAACGTGAGGCGATTCGCGCTGCAGTGTTTCACGAAAAAATGTCAATTATTGAACGAGATAGAGCCGCGACTTATTTTGCGGATTTAGAAAACGGCGCGCAGGTTTTACTGAGTTCGAGTATTGGTTCGGAAGGGCGTAACTTCCAATTCGCAGCAAATTTAGTGTTATTTGATTTACCGACAAATCCAGATTTATTGGAACAATGTATTGGCCGATTAGATCGTATTGGACAAAAACGTGATGTGCAAATTTATGTGCCTTGTGCGAAAGATTCGCCTCAAAGCCGTTTAGCGCGTTGGTACAATGAGGGGCTGAATGCTTTTGAACAAACCTGCCCAATGGGAATGGCATTATTTTCGCAGTTTGAGGACGAGTTGGAAAAAGTGCGGTCACATTCTACCGCACTTTCAGAGAATGAATTTTCTGAATTATTAAAACAAACTAAAACTGTGCGAGAAAAACTCAAGATTGAGTTAGAAAAAGGGCGAGATCGCTTATTAGAACTAAATTCTAATGGTGGAAAGCAAGCACAAGCGTTAGCGGATCAAATTGCTGATGAAGATAATTCGCCTGAGCTTGTGAATTTTGCCTTAAAATTATTTGATATTATTGGCGTAGAGCAAGAAGATCTTGGTGCAAATAGTATTGTAATTAGCCCAACAGGGACAATGCTTGTGCCAGATTTCCCGGGTTTAAAAGAAGAAGGTGTGACGGTTACCTTTGATCGAGAACTTGCCCTTGCTCGCGAAGAAATGGAATTCTTGACTTGGGATCATCCTATGATTCGTCAAGGTATTGATCTTGTTGCTTCGGGGGATATTGGCAAAGCCGCAATGGCATTGCTTGTAAATAAACAACTGCCCGCTGGAACCTTATTAATTGAATTGATTTACGTGGTGGAAAGCCAATCGCCAAAAGGGTTACAGCTCAATCGTTTCTTGCCGCCAACGCCTATTCGTCTGCTGCTTGATAACAAAGGAAATAACATTGGTGAGCAGGTTGCTTTTGAAACATTGCATAGCAAATTGAAACCACTTGGTAAAAATATTGCCAATCAAATGGTAAAAATGGCTCGTGCCAATATTGAAGCCTTGATTACACGTGGCGATCAGCTCGTAAAATCTTTAGCTGAACCGATTATTACCGAAGCTAAAAATCAGGCAGATCAACAATTAAGCACAGAAATTAATCGTTTGCAGGCTTTGCGAGCAGTGAATAAAAATATTCGCCAGAGTGAAATTGATATTTTGGAACAACAACGAACACAATCACTTGACGAGCTTTCTAAAGCAAATTGGCGTTTGGATTGCTTGCGTGTCATTGTGACGAACAAGGAATAAAAATGGCATTGATTGAATACAATCCGCCTCTTGAACCTTATTTGGATATTATTTATCAAGATAATCATTTGTGCATAGTGAACAAACCTAGCGGTTTGCTTTCTGTGCCGGGCAATCAACCACAATATTACGATAGTGCAATGAGCCGAGTGAAAGAAAAATTCGGCTTTTGCGAGCCAGCTCATCGTTTGGATATGGCAACGAGCGGTATTATTGTGTTTGCTTTAAGTAAGGCGGCGGATCGTGAATTAAAACGTCAATTTCGCGAACGTGAACCGAAAAAACATTATCAAGCGATTGTTTGGGGGCATTTGGAGAAAGATTATGGCGAGGTAAATTTGCCAATGATTTGTGATTGGGAAAATCGACCTCGCCAACGTTTGGATTTCGTTTTAGGAAAAAGAGCGGTCACAAAATTTGAAGTTTTAGCACGTTTGCCGAATAACAGTACTCGCGTGAAACTGACGCCCGTGACAGGCAGATCTCATCAATTACGCTTGCACATGTTAGCATTGGGGCATCCAATTCTAGGCGATAAATTTTATTCTCATCCACAGGCTAAAGCGATGTCGTCAAGATTATGCTTGCACGCAGAAGAATTGACGATTACCCACCCCATTACAGGGGAAACAATGACCTTTAATGCGAAGTCCGATTTTTAAATTTGCGCAGAAGCACGAGATCACGAATGAAAAACTTTTTAGCTCAACAAGGAAAAATCACCTTAATTCTCACCGCACTTTGCGCGCTTATTTATATTGCTCAACAGCTGGGTTTTGAAGACGATATTATGTATTTGATGCATTACCCCGCTTACGAAGAGCAAGATAGCGAAGCGTGGCGTTATATCTCACATACACTGGTACATTTATCTAATTTGCATATTTTGTTTAATCTGTCTTGGTTTTTTATTTTCGGTGGAATGATTGAGCGCACTTTTGGTTCGGTCAAATTATTGATGTTGTATGTTGTAGCATCTGCCATAACAGGCTATGTGCAAAATTATGTGTCTGGCCCCGCTTTCTTTGGGCTTTCTGGTGTTGTATATGCTGTGTTGGGGTATGTATTTATATGCGATAAATTGAATCATCATTTATTTGATTTGCCAGAAGGTTTTTTCACCATGTTATTGGTGGGGATCGCATTAGGTTTTATTAGCCCCTTATTTGGTGTTGAAATGGGAAATGCAGCGCATATTTCAGGCTTGATTGTTGGCTTGATTTTGGGATTTATTGATAGCCAATTACGTAAAAATTCGCTACAGTAGGTGTGTTCAATTTGGATAAAGGATTCTCTATGAAGCAGTCGTTACGGCATCAACAAATTATTAAACTGGTGGAACAATCCGGCTATTTAAGCACGGAAGAACTGGTTGCTGCCTTAGATGTCAGCCCTCAAACGATTCGCCGTGATTTGAATATTTTGGCGGAGTTAGATTTAATCCGTCGCCATCACGGTGGTGCGGCATCGCCATCTTCTGCAGAAAATTCTGATTACGTGGATCGTAAGCAATTCTTTTCATTACAAAAAAATAATATTGCACAGGAAGTTGCGAAGTTGATTCCTAACGGCGCATCGTTGTTTATTGATATTGGTACGACGCCTGAGGCTGTCGCCAATGCATTGCTTGGACATGAAAAACTCCGAATTGTGACGAACAATTTGAATGCCGCTCATCTTTTACGCCAAAATGAAAGTTTTGATATTGTCATGGCGGGCGGATCGTTACGAATGGATGGTGGAATTATCGGTGAAGCTACGGTGAATTTTATTTCTCAATTTCGCCTAGATTTCGGGATTTTAGGAATTAGTGCGATCGATGCTGATGGTTCATTATTGGATTATGATTACCATGAAGTACAAGTCAAGCGTGCGATTATTGAAAGTTCACGTCAGACCTTATTAGTGACCGATCACTCTAAATTTACTCGTCAAGCGATTGTTCGATTGGGCGAATTAAGTGATGTGGAATATTTGTTTACGGATGATGTTCCTGAAGGAATTGTTAATTATCTGAAAGGGCAGAAAACGAAATTAGTTTTATGTTAGGAATGAGAAAGTGCGGTAAAAATAAGGTGTTTTTACCGCATTTTTTATATGTTTTATGGGCAAGATTTATTTTGTTGTTACTTGGCAAATTAGGTAGAATAAGCCCATATTTATATAAGGATTCAAAATGAAAATAAAGACGATTTTGACCGCACTTTTCGGCGTAATTGTGCTGACAGGTTGTGCAAATAAGAACGACACAAAACAAGCGAGTGAGCGTAATGATACCCTTGAAGGGTTCAATCGAACCATGTGGAAATTTAACTATAATGTTATGGATCGTTATGTGTTAGAACCCGCTGCAAAAGGTTGGAATAACTATGTGCCTAAGCCTATTTCTTCAGGTCTTGCTGGCATTGCCAATAATCTTGATGAGCCAGTAAGCTTTGTGAACCGCTTAATTGAAGGTGAACCGAAAAAAGCATTTGTTCACTTTAATCGCTTTTGGATTAACACTGTATTTGGTTTAGGTGGTTTTATTGATTTTGCGAGTGCAAGCAAAGAGCTGCGCGTAGATAACCAACGTGGATTTGGGGAAACGTTAGGTAGCTACGGCGTAGATGCTGGCACTTATATTGTGCTACCAATTTATAATGCAACAACGCCACGTCAATTAACGGGTGCAGTGGTTGATGCGGCTTATATGTATCCATTCTGGGAATGGGTTGGCGGTCCGTGGTCGTTAGTGAAATATGGTGTGCAAGCGGTGGATGCCCGTGCGAAAAATATTGATAATGCTGAGTTGTTACGCCAAGCGCAAGATCCATATGTAACCTTTAGAGAAGCGTATTACCAAAATTTACAATTTAAAGTAAGTGATGGAAAATCAACAGAAAATAAAGAATCGCTTTCTGATGACGTGCTAAAAGAAATTGATTAATAAACGAAAAGTGCTGTGAAAAATAACCGCACTTTTTATCAACTAAGGAGAAAATGATGACTCAAATTATTCATACTGAAAAAGCGCCCGCAGCTATTGGCCCTTATGTTCAAGCGGTTGATCTTGGCAATTTAGTTTTAACCTCAGGGCAAATTCCCGTGAATCCTGCAACAGGCGAAGTGCCTGCGGATATCGTTGCGCAAGCGCGCCAATCTTTAGAAAATGTGAAAGCGATTATTGAGAAAGCGGGTTTAACCGCCGCAGATATTGTAAAAACAACGGTTTTTGTGAAAGATCTTAATGATTTTGCAGCGGTTAATGCAGAATACGAACGTTTCTTTAAAGAAAATAATCATCCTAACTTCCCTGCTCGTTCTTGCGTAGAAGTTGCACGTTTACCAAAAGATGTAGGATTAGAAATTGAAGCGATTGCTGTAAGAAAATAATTTTCTGTTTGGTAATTTCTGCTTAAAAGTGCGGTCATAAACTCGCATGTTTTTGACCGCACTTTTGTTTGTATGCTGATAACAAAAATTTTACATTATACCTTGAATTTTTTGTGAATTTTCCCCACTAAGGAAATACTTAACCCTAACTTTTAGAGAACACATTATGATGCGTATTCTTCTTTTCTTGGCAACCAATATGGCTGTAATGCTGGTATTAGGTATTATTTTAAGTGTGACTGGTATTGCAGGAAATAGCACCGGTGGCATTTTAATTATGGCATTGCTATTTGGTTTTGCTGGTTCATTAATTTCATTATTCCTGTCTAAAACGATGGCATTACGTTCTGTAGATGGAGAAGTGATTACTCAACCTCGTAATCAAACTGAACGTTGGTTAATTGATACCGTGAGCCGCCAAGCGCAGAAAGCGGGAATTCCGATGCCAGACGTGGCGATTTATCATTCTCCCGATGTGAATGCTTTTGCTACAGGCGCGACAAAAAGCAATTCTTTGGTGGCAGTGAGCACTGGATTATTAAACAACATGACGGAGGCTGAAGCGGAAGCTGTTTTAGCGCACGAAATTTCCCATATTTCCAATGGGGATATGGTGACGATGGCGTTATTGCAAGGCGTATTGAATACTTTCGTGATTTTCTTATCTCGCGTTATTGCAACGGCGGTGGCAAGTTCACGTAACAATAATGGAGAAGAAACGCGCAGTTCAGGTATTTATTTCTTGGTTTCGATGGTATTGGAAATGCTCTTTGGTGTGCTTGCGAGTATTATCGCAATGTGGTTCTCTCGTTACCGCGAATTCCGTGCAGATGCTGGTTCCGCAAGTTTAGTAGGCAAAGAAAAAATGATCATGGCATTGCAACGTTTGCAACAACTTCACGAACCCCAAAATCTTGAAGGTTCTTTAAATGCCTTTATGATTAATGGAAAACGAAGTGAACTTTTTATGAGTCATCCGCCACTCGAAAAGCGTATTGAAGCCTTACGCAATCTTTAAAAATTTCAAAAAATCGGCCGCACTTTAATGAGGCCGATTTTTTATTTTCCTTTTTTCACCCAATATTTGAACGGTGGTTTTTCCACTTCACTTTGCAGTAAGGTGTGATCCATAAATTGACAGAAACTTGGAATATCTCTTGTTGTTGCAGGATCATCAGCAATAATCAAAAGTATTTCTCCATCGTTAAGATGACGAATATTTTTACGAACAAGCATGACAGGTTCTGGGCAACGTAATCCTAAAGTATCTAGGGTTTGTGTGACGGAAATTTCAGACATATTCTTTTTTCTTTTGAAAAACAGGGCCATATCATACCGCACTTACGGCAAAATTTCGACAAATCCCAGTAATCAGTGATAGACTAGTATCATTGAAATTAGTTTGAAAAAATGAATGGCGGAATACCTCGTTCCTAAAAGTGCGGTTGTTTTTGAAGAAGAAATTAAGAGAAGCCGTTTTATTACTTATTTACAGCACACCGAAGGTTTAGAAGACGCAAGAGCTTTTTGGGCAAAGATTAAACAAGAACATCCAAATGCTCGGCATCATTGTTGGGCTGCCGTAGCAGGCAAGCCAACAGATTCTCTACAACTTGGTTTTTCTGATGATGGCGAACCTGCTGGAACGGCAGGAAAGCCAATGTTGAGTGCATTGCAAGGTAGTCAATTCGGTGAAATCAGTGCGGTGGTGGTTCGCTATTATGGCGGTATTTTGCTTGGAACGGGCGGATTAGTTCGTGCTTATGGCAATGGCGTTCAACAAGCGTTAAAGTTGATTGAAAGCGAAATTAAAGTTGAACGAACCCCTTTCAAACTTGATTGTGACTATGTCCAGCTAAATTTAGTGCAACAACTTTGTGAAAAATATCAGGTTGAGATTTTATCTCAAGATTTTCAGGCAAATATTCATTTGATTTTAGGTATTAGTGAAAAAACAGTCGATGTTTTTTCTTCAGAATTAACGGAAAAGTCTGCGGGCAGATTAGTCATCCAACTTTTAGAGACAGGCGAATAATAGTGCATATTTTATCCATTATCCGAATTATTGGTATTCTTGTGATGTGTTTTTCTGGCACAATGCTGATTCCAGCATTTGTCGCACTGATTTATGGCGATGGTGGTGGTAAGGCATTTATGCAGGCTTTTATGTTGAGCTTGACGGCGGGCACATTGCTTTGGTGGCCATGCCATCACTATAAACAAGAATTACGATCTCGTGATGGTTTTTTGATCGTTGTGGCTTTTTGGTTAGTTTTAGGAAGCTTGGCAACATTGCCTCTTTTATTGTTCGATTCACCACATTTAACTATTGCTTCAGCCGTATTTGAAGCATTTTCTGGCTTAACTACTACTGGTGCAACGGTAATGACGGGGCTGGATAATTTACCTAAATCTATTTTGTTTTATCGTCAGTTTTTACAATGGTTAGGTGGTATGGGGATTATCGTATTGGCTGTGGCGATAATTCCGCTGTTGGGAATTGGTGGGACACAATTATATCGAGCAGAATCTTCAGGTCCTCTTAAAGATCAAAAATCTTTGCCTAAAATTTCAGAAGTGGCGAAAGCTCTATGGATTATTTATGCTTCATTAACTGTTCTTTGTGCCATTGCATATTGGCTATCAGGAATGAATCTTTTTGATGCCATTGGGCATAGTTTTTCAACAATTTCAAATGGCGGATTTTCAACGCACGATGCAAGTATTGGCTATTTTAATCAAACTTCCATTTATTGGGTTACAACAATTTTTATGCTGATTGGTGGTGTTAATTTTAGTTTACATATTTCCGCTTTTCTTGCACTAGGTAAAAGAAATATTTGGCGAAATTATTGGAAAGATCCCGAATTTCGTTTTTTTCTAACAATGCAAATTATTTTTATTGGTATTGTATCTCTATCTTTATATAGTTACGGTTTAGTTTCAGATATAAACGAGGCAGTAACAAAAGGTGCATTACAATTAACATCAATGTCAATGACTGCTGGTTATACGATTTTTGATATTGATAATCTTCCTCCATTTATTGGGCTTTTACTGGTAATTTCTGCGGTAATTGGTGGTTGTGGTGGTTCAACAACTGGGGGATTAAAAGCGATACGGACACTTATATTGTGGAAACAAATCGATCGAGAACTGCATAGTTTAATCCATCCAAATTTAGTACAACCAATTCGAATAGGTAAAAATCGTCTAGCACCAAGAATGATAGAAAGTATTTGGGCATTTTTCATTATTTTTATACTGGTTTATTGGGGGTGTGTTTTTGCTGTTATTCTTTGTGGAATGAATACTTTTGATGCGATGGGAGCTGTATTCGCCACATTAACGAATGCAGGACCAGGACTTGGTTTTATTCACGAAAGTTTTATTGGTGTTCCAGAAAGTGCTAAATTAGTCTTTAGTTTTGCTATGATCTGTGGACGTTTAGAAATGTTTTCATTAATCGTGCTGTTTATTCCAAGCTATTGGAAAAAATAATAATTGGAAAATTATTGTATTTTTGACCGCACTTTTTAATAAAATGTTTATATTTCCATCAAAAGATCATTTTTTTAAATATTTTTACAAAAAGTACTTGCAAGGGATTTGAAAATCCCTATAATGCACCGCACACAACGACGCACTGTTGTGAAGTATTTAAATTTACAAGTGCGTCGTTGTTTTTTGCTCTTTAACAATGTATCAGACAATC
>NZ_QQKA01000011.1 GCF_003493605.1 Haemophilus haemolyticus | reverse complement strand
AACTATTTTTACCATTTTGAAGATAAAATTCGATGACTTGTTGCTTGAAAAGAAAATTGTATTTGGTCATAAAAAATCTGCACCTTAGTGAGTTGGTTATTTAGTCCAACTTTTGGGGTGCAGATCAAAGCATTCCCCTTAATTTTAATTACAAAAGTGCGGTGAAATTCCGCCGCACTTTTTAGTATGTACTACCAAGTATATCCAATACCTGCACTAACGCCAGCATCGCCAGTGGATGTTAATGAAGCATTAAATTTTACGCCTATTGCTCCTTTATCAGATAAACGTGAATAGCCTACCGCCACCGCATTTTGACCTTTAAAGCTCCCTACGCTCGCCGAGATCGTCTTTGTTCCCGCAACAGAAGCCTGATATAACCCACCAATAGCCATTGCTCCAGCAATACCCGCACGTAAATCTTTATCTATTTTCTGAACATTACGATCAAGCGATTGAATGCTTTGAGTATTTGTTTGAACATTGCGATCAAGCGATTGAATGCTTTGGGTATTTGTTTGGACATTGCGATCAAGTGATTGAATACTTTGGGTATTTGTTTGAACATTACGATCAAGCGATTGAATGTTTTGGGTATTTGTTTGAACATTGCGATCAAGTTGTTGCATAGTTTGATCATTTTGATTTATCTTCCCAGAAATTTCTTTTTGGGATTTTTCCAAAGCTTTCAACTGTGCCACATTTACCGCATCAGTATCTTCACGACCTGCGGCAACATTGGTAATTTGGCGAGTAATACCGTTATCGGCATCCCCTACAGAAACTGCCGCCGCCGTAGATTGCCACGCACCAATTTTTTTACCAACTAGTTTTCTGTCCGCTTGAAGTTGATTTTGAGCCTCTTTTAATGCTCTTTCTTTTGCTTCATAATCAGGGGTTTGTGCAGCATAATCAGTTCTTAACTGAGTTTGAATTTGCTCAAATTCTGCTTTTTTTGCTGTTAATTCAGTTTTTTTAGCATCATTTGTTTCTGTGTTTAACTTATTAGTAACTTCTTTAAGATCAGCTTCGTTTTTATTCCATTTGACTAAAAGATCATTACGTTTTTCAACTTCTACACGCATTGCATCTTCTGCATCTTTTACGGTTTTCACATCCTTTTCTTCGTTTGAAAAATTTTCATAGGCTTCTTTCAGTTTCTCGGTTTCTTCTGGCGTATTCCCCACCAATAAATCATCAGGGCTTGTTTTTCCAAGAGGATTATAACCAAATACCCCCGCATCAACGTTAGTTTTTGAATAACTACCCAATGCAACCGCATTCGTTTTATCCGCAACTGTCAATTTGCCTAATGCTAACGATGATTCAGCGTTGGCAGCCGCAAATGTGCCTAATGCCGTTGCATATCTTTCATTAGTCTTAGATTCTCTCCCTATTGCGATAGAAGAAAAACCCTTTGAAGTTGAAACTATGCCTAATGCCATTGAGTAATCCCCGTGAGCTTCAGCCGCTTGTCCCAAGGCAAGATTATTAGCTCCAAACGATTTTGCATTTAAACCGATTGCCATTGAACGATCATATTTTTCTGTACTTTTAGGTGTCATAATTTCATATTCAGGTATGTTTGTTTTTCTTCCTTTACCTGGAAATCCTACATCTCCAGCACTAGCTTGAGGCTTGCCTATATAAGTAGAATTCCCCAATGTTAAAGAATAATTACCAAATATTTTGGTGTTATAGCCATGCCCCTCAGAATACTTACCCGAAATGAAAGCATCTTCCCCTACAGCAACAGAACCCTCATGATTAGCCCGAGCATTAGAACCTATAGCAATTGTTCGTTCTCCTAGCGCGTGGGAATTTGAGCCTAATGCAGTGGATTTATACTCTTTAGCTTCAGAACCATGCCCTACCGCAACCGAGCTATTACCCACAGCTTTTGCTTGATTTCCCAAAGCAACAGCACTGTCTTTCGTGGCGAGTGTATTATATCCAATTGCTGAACTCCCAGCTCCACTAGCTCTTGCAGAATCTCCCACCGCAGTAGCACGGTCAGCAACGGCTTGAGCACCATGTCCAATTGCCGTTGCTTTCTTGCCTTCAACTTTTGCTGGCGGCGTGCCTAATAGCACATTATCATTTTCTAAATTAATATGATTAAGTTTCTTTTTTAAACTCTCTATTTCTGTTTTTAATTTTTGGATTTCAGCTGATTGATCGGTTGATGGATCTTGCGCAAAACTATTTGCTGAAAATAAAAGAACGGAAGATACTGTTAAGGCAGGCAGGCAGGCAGGCAGGCAGGCAGGCAGATGATGTATAAGAAAATTCTTGAGTGCAATGTTTTGATTTAGATTTGAATAATGTAAAAATATTTTTACTTATTCGTTTGTTTTTCCGCCAATTGGTATTCATATAGACTCCTTATTATGTTTGTTAATGTTTAATGGGGAATAAATGGGCATTAGCCTACTCTTATAAGTGAATAAAAGCAAACTAAAAAACACAGTAAAATCTTACCGCACTTTTCCATAAAAATATTAATGATGACTTTATAATTTAATTTAACTATTTTGACTAAAGCATTGTGATAGCAGGAACAATAAAAGTGCGGTGAAATTTTACCGCACTTTTTTATACTTGGATTACTCTTTCTTCAATAAGAAAATACCGTGATCAGATAAATTGACATAAGCTTGTTTTAAATCGGCATTAAAATCTTCTGGCTTACAATTCACCAATAAATCTTTTCCTGCCCAATTTGCGACGACTTCCCAATGGTTGCCCATATAGACCACACTTTTAATCTCACAACGTTGAGCATCACTGCCCTCTGCGGCAAGATAAATTGCTTCTGGGCGAATACCTACTAAACATTCGCCATCGGGTAAATTAAACTGTGCAGCGTCTTTTAAAGGTACATGATAGCCATTAATATCCACCACGCCATTTTCTAATTTTCCATCGAAAATACTGGATTCGCCCATAAAGTTTGCTAAGAACAAGGAATTTGGTCGTAAATAAAGTTCTTTCGCTGGTGCTTTTTGCATAATTTTACCTTTATGCATAACGATAACTTCATCAGATACCGCAAAAGCCTCTGTTTGGTCGTGTGTCACATAAAGCGAGCTAATGCCTAAACGTTGTTGCAATTCACGGATTTTTTCACGCATTGAACGGCGTAAATTTGCATCCAAATTACTTAATGGTTCATCAAACAATAGGACTTTTGGTTTCAATACCAAAGCACGAGCCAATGCTACACGTTGTTGTTGACCACCCGAAATTTGATCCACGAAACGGTCTTCAAACCCAGCTAAATCCACCAACTCTAAAGCCTCTTTTATACGCTGAGCGCGTTCTTCTTTACTAATGCCCTGCATTTTTAAGCCGTAGCCCACGTTATCGCCAATGCTCATATGCGGGAATAGCGCATAAGATTGGAAGACGATACAAATATCTCGATTTTGAATAGAGGATTTTGTTACATCTTCGCCATCAATAAAAATTTGACCTGAAGTTGGATTTTCTAATCCTGCCACTAAACGTAATACGGTGGTTTTACCACAGCCTGATGGCCCTAACAATGTCACCATCGTGCCACGTTTGATCGTTAAATCTAAATTATCAATGACGACCGCTTTACCAAATGCTTTGGTGATATTTTTTAATACTAAGAAATCATTATTACTCATAATATTTACCTACAACTTAACGAGTTAATTCATTTTTTTCGCTTTAGAACGGGAAATACGCGTATCGCCTACAATCCAGTCGAAGAATAAAATAATTGCCATCATCACAACAATTAAAATAGAACCGTATGCAATCGCGATGCCGTATTCTCCGTCTTCCACACGATTTAAAATATATGCGGTAGCAACGCGAGTATCTGCAGTCACTAAGAATATAATTGCACTTACTGTCGTCATTGCACGAACGAAACTAGTCACAAGCGCGGAAAGCAATGCTGGTTTTAATAATGGCAAGACGATATACCATAAGGTTTTCCATGAATTCCCTTTTAAAGAAAGCGATGCTTCATCAAGAGATTTATCAAGCTGTCCTAAACCAGCAATCGCTGCTCGCATACCAATTGGTAAATCACGCATAACCATTGAAATAATCACGATAATGCCAGTACCCGTAATATAAAGCGGTGCATTGTTGAAGGCTAAAATGTAAGAGACCCCCGCTACGGTACCTGGCACGGCAAAACAAAGCATGGTTAAGAACTCAAGGGATTTTTTACCTTGGAAATCTTTACGCACCACAATGTACGCAATCAATAATCCAAAGAATGCTGTTAATGGTGCGGCAATACCTGCATAGATTAAGGTATTGATCAGTGACGGCCACGCCCCATCGCTCAATCCTTGCCCGAATAACATGGCATAGTTTTTCAAGGTTAAAGTGTAATCTACGCCCCAATTTACAGTGAAACTTCCGTAGAAAATACTACCGTAAAGTGCCATATTAAAGATTACCCAGAAGCCAAGCATACCGATGATAGTATATTTCAAGCCGTTTGGCAGTTCTTGCACATCGCCACGATAAGATTTCCCCGAAACAGTGACATAAGAGCGGTTACCAATCCAAATGTATTGAATGATAAAAATCGCCAACGAGAAAATTAACAACATCGAACCTAAAGTACTAGCTGAAGCATAATCAAGTTGTGAACCCGCAATATAGAAATAAATTTGTGTGGCAATCACATCGAAACTTCCACCCAACACTAACGGATTACTAAAGTCCGCCAATGATTGAATGAATACAATTAAGAAAGAATTTGCTAATGCTGGACGCAGTAACGGAAAAATAATCTGATAGAACGTTTGATAACGATTAGCGCGCAACGTATAAGAGGCTTCTTCAATAGACGGGTGTACCGATTTCAATGCGCCATCTAAAATCATAAAAGAAATAGGAGCAAAGGCGAGAATCTGAGCAATCGCAATCCCATTAAAACCATAAAGCCAGTTATGATTGGTGAAACCAAAATTCGTACTTAAAAATTCGGTTACATAACCAGAACGACCAAGCATTAAAGTTACCCCTAATCCCACAACAAATGGTGGTGTAACAATTGGCAAAATAGAGAAAATTTTTCCGATAAATGCCGTTCTACGAGCGATACGCGTGGTATAAAGCGCAAAGGCTAAACCAAATACAGTAGAAACGATGCCCACAAAGCCCGATAAGAAAAGAGAATTGGTAATTACGCGAACGATATAGCTCTGCGTTAAAATACGCATCACTTGTTGTGGCGCAAAGGTATCGCCGTCATAAAACATTGAAACGAAAATCGCCAATGTTGGATAAACGATAAAGAAGAAAATGAGCAAAATAATGCAAAGTAAAGAAGCGATGATAAATTTATCACCTTGCATCACTTTTAGTTTTGCCAATGAAAGTGTCGCCAATGCGGTATATCCCACAAGTAACACAATCACAGAATAGCCCATACTAATTTTGTACACCGTCGCACTGATAAACATAAACAGTACAGAAAGTGCGGTCAAAAATAGCTCTGTTTTTGCTTGGGTTTGCTGTGGCAATCTAAATAACGGCAAAGCACCATACACAATAACAGGCAGGAACCAAGCCCAAGTTAAATTGAAAGAAGCCCAGCCCATTGCATCTAAATATTCATCTGAAGTACTTTCAAACAAACCGTAATCAAGCGCATTGGAAGGCAGAAGTGCAAACGCCAACAAGGATAAAATAATCCAAAAATAAGCAGAATGCATTATGGAAAGTTTTTTTGCGTTCATACAACCTCGCATAAGGTAAAAAAACGAAGCGATATGCGACATATCACTTCGTTAGTGACATCATTATTTGGCTAATTTTACTTCATCAACCCATTTTGTGATTAAGCGTTTACGTAAATCAGTCGCACCGTATTTATCAAAATCATAGTTAATTAAATTAATAGATTTAAAATCTAACGCATAAGGCGATTGTTGTGCGGTGGTGTTCGTTAAAATGGAATACGCCTCACCTTTTTGCCAAGTTAATTCTTGCGCCTCTTTGGATAATGCCCAATCAACAAAAAGTTTCGCATTATCTAAATTACGAGCACCTTTAATGACACTCACACCGCCAATTTCATAACCAGTACCTTCACAAGGTACAACTAATTCTACTGGCGCGCCCTTCGCTTTTTCTAAAGAATATTCATGCAAGAAACCAATACCAATTGCCGTTTCTCCACGCGCTGTATTACGTGTTGCCGTATTACCAGATTTGGTATATTGCGATACGTTTTTATTCAACTCTTTTAAGAATTTAAACGCCTCGTCTTCTCCCCAAAGTTGCATATAAGTGGCTAGCTGAGTGTAACCTGTACCAGAACTTTGTGGATCTGCGGCTTGAATTTCATTTTTGTAAATTGGGTTAGCTAAATCCTTCCAGCATTTTGGAATAGGTAAATTCAATTTTTTCAAACGTTCTGGATTCACACCAAAACCTAACACGCCTAAATAAATGGCTGAAGAATAATTCCCTTTCATTTTGGCTGGATCACGGAATTTTTCTACGATCTGAGGAAGATTGGATGATTTATAAGGTTCTAATAACCCCATTTCCCCTGCTTGAGAATGAGGATCCATCGTTCCACCATACCAAACATCACCTTGAGGATTATCTTTTTCAGCATCAATTTTCGCTAAAATGGTTCCCGTGCCACCACGAATAAAACTTGTTTTAACATCAAATTTTTTCTCAAATGCCATCGCTTCTTGCTCGCACATCGTATTTTGCGCACTGCAATAAATGACTAGACGTCCTTTTGCAAAAGATGGATTACTTAACACTAATCCACTTAGCATCACACCAGACAAGGTTACTGCGATTTTTGATAGTTTCATCTGATTATAACTCCCTTATGAATGAAGGTTTTGCAATCTCTTAGAGGGGAAACGAAATCACATTAAAAAATACGAAAAAGTGCGGTCAAAAACTTCAGTATTTTTTACCGCACTTATTCCGTGCTATTTTGCTAATTTAACTTCTTGTACCCATTTTTCAATTAAGGCTTTACGTTGTTCTGTTGCACCGTATTTTTCAAAGTCATAATTGATCAATTTAAGTTTATTTGGATCAAATGCAGTTGGTGATTGTTCTGCGGTCGTGTTAGTTAAGATTTGTAAAGAATCCCCTTGTTTCCAAGCTAATTCTTGACCTTCTTTTGATAACGCCCAATCGACGAATAATTTCGCATTATCGATATTACGCGCACCTTTTAAGATACTCACACCACCTAATTCATAGCCCGTTCCTTCGCACGGCACCACTAATTCTAATGGCGCACCATTGCGTTTTTCTAAAGCATAATCGTGTAAGAAACCCACGCCGATTGTCGCTTCGCCACGCGCAGAGTTGCGTGATGGCGTGATACCCGATTTGGTATATTGAGAAACGTTAGGATGCAAGGCTTTTAAGTATTCAAACGCCTCTTTTTCACCCCATAATTGGACGAAAGTTGCCAATGCAGTATAAGCTGTACCTGCACTTTGAGGGTCTGCGATTTGAACTTCGCCTTTTAAGCGTGGATCAGTTAAGTCTTTCCAGCATTTTGGCACTTCTTTAATGCCTAATTTTGCCAAACGCTCAGTATTCACACCGAAACCTAAGATTCCCATATAAATTGAGGAAACATAGTGACCTTTTGTTTTCGCAGGATCACGGAAACGTTCTACGATTTCATCAATGTGTTTAGATTTATAAGGTTCAATTAAGCCTAATTCAGCCGCTTGAGCTTGAGGATCAAAAGTACCGCCGAACCAAACATCCGCTTGAGGATTATTTTTTTCAGCTTCAACTTTGGCAAAAGTACTGCCTGAACCATTACGAATAAAGGATGTTTTCACATCATATTTTTCGCCGAACGCTTTCGTGGTGGTTTCACACAAAATATTGGTGGCACTACAATACACAACTAAACGACCTTTAGCATTAGCAGAACCAGAAATAGCTAATCCTGCTACTAAAAGTGCGGCAGAAACAGAAAGAGAAATTTTGTTGAATTTCATAATACGTACTCCTTATTGGATAGAATGCTCAAATCCTACTTGAAAAATAGAAATAATACCGTGATGAAGCTCACACTTTTTGAAATTTGGATAAAAAAATAAACGTGAAATTTACCGCACTTTTCTTTATAATTGCACGAATTTTCCTTACATCGAAACACGATTATGTCAAATCCCTCTTGTATCATTATCGCCATCACAGGTGCATCTGCATCAGGCAAAAGTTCTATCGCTTCCACCGTTCACAAAGAGCTCTGTAATGAATTAGGTTGCCAAGAAATTGGTATCATTACTGAAGACAGTTACTATAAAGATCAAAGCCATTTAGAAATGACTGAGCGCGTAAAAACGAATTACGATCATCCAAGCTCTATGGATCGCGATTTACTTATCCAACATTTAAAAAATCTAAAAAATGGCAGTGCAGTAGATGTGCCTGTTTATAGCTATGTAGAACATACTCGCACCAACGAAACAACGCATTTCACACCAAAACGAATCGTAATTTTAGAAGGGATTTTATTACTCACGGACGAAAGAGTACGTCAATTAGCCGATATTTCTGTATTCGTAGACACACCACTTGATATTTGTTTTATTCGCCGTTTACAACGTGATATGGAAGAACGTGGTCGTTCCCTACAATCAGTGATTGATCAATATCGTGCGACCGTGCGTCCAATGTTCTTACAATTTATTGAGCCATCTAAACAATATGCGGATATTGTTATTCCTCGTGGCGGCAAAAACCGCATTGCGATCAATATGTTAAAAGCTCAAATTCTCCATTTACTAAATCAAAAATAGGAAATCTTATGCGTCTTTGCGATACTGATATTGAACGCTATCTCGATGATGGCATTATTTCATTAACTCCTCGTCCAAATAATGACAAAATCAACGGTGCGACGATTGATGTTCGCTTGGGTAATTCTTTCCGCGTATTTCGTGAACACTCTGCGCCTTTTATTGATTTAAGCGGCCCGAAAGAAGAAGTATCCGCCCAGCTTGAATCGGTAATGAGCGATGAAATTATTATCCCAGACGGGGAAGCATTTTTCTTGCATCCAGGTACTTTAGCATTAGCAACCACACTTGAATCCGTGAAATTACCCGCCAATATTATCGGTTGGTTAGATGGTCGTTCTTCTTTAGCCCGTTTAGGCTTAATGGTACACGTCACCGCACACCGTATTGACCCAGGTTGGGAAGGAAAAATCGTGCTGGAATTTTATAATTCAGGGAAATTACCATTAGCATTACGCCCAAATATGGTCATTGGTGCGTTAAGTTTTGAAGTATTAAGTGGCGAAGCAAAACGACCATACAGTAGCCGCAAAGATGCAAAATATAAAAATCAACAAAGTGCGGTAGCCAGTCGTATTGACGAAGACAAGGAATAATCAATGAAAAAGTTCGCGCTTGTCGTAGGGATCGTCGCTTTGGCGATCTTTTCTTTTTTATATATTCAACTTTACCGAGTGCAAAGTGCCATTAGTGAACAACTGGCACAACAAAACATTGCCGTTCAGTCAATCAATTTATCATTATTTTCTACCGCACTTTCTCTTGAAAATATAAAAACTACGCAATTTTCAGCTCAAAAATTTGAAGCCAAACTTAGTTTTTTGCCTCTTTTATATGGCAACACAGCAATTCAGTCACTGAATATTCAACAACTCAAATTAACTCAAAACACACAAAATCCTGCCAATGTATCGATAGAGGTTTCGCCTTTTTCATTAAAACAGCTTTTATCAAAAAAAGTAATATTGAATGGCGAAAACCATATTCGCATTGAATTTAACAAACCTATTTATGGAAAAACAAAAACTTTCCATTTTTCTTTCCACAAAGCAAATTTAGACTTCTCAACATCAGAATCAGCCCTACTTCAATTTGTAGATGCAAACCTAAATAATCAGCCTATCGGTTATATTGAAACCCACACAGCCCACCAACAAATGGTGACTTATATAAAACCACAATGCGATAACGATTGTTTAGCTGTATTGAAATATCAACAAATTGGCAACCAAAGTGCGGTAAATTTTTCAGGCAAATATTTCCCTGTTAAACGCTTATTCACGCTGTTAAATTTGCCAGAAATGTTAAGTGGACACGCTGATTTTAATCTTGATTTCAGCTTTTCATCTTCTGCGCTTATTCAAGGCAAATTAAATTTTTTAGTGCAAAATGGCGAAATTCTTGGTGTAAATCTATTGGATATGGTGGCACAATATTTCCCGATTAATTACAACAATGATTTGTTAAAAAACAAAGAGTTAAACACTCGCTTTGAACAATTTTACTTACAATTATTTCTCCAGCAAAATCAACTTATTGCTGAAAAAATTGAATTAAAAACACCCGCACTTTTGGGGCAAGGAAAAGGCATCATTGATTTAAATCGAATGGAATGCAATGTGGATATTAATTTAAATTCTACCGATCAACGCTATCAAAATTTAACCCTGCCAATCAATTTTTTTGGTAACTGCAATTCTCCACAATATAAAATTAATTTTACGAAAAAATTCCGCCATCAATTAATTGATGCGATTAAAGAAAAGTTACGTTAATGTCGTTATATTTAAAAGCTGAAAAAATCCAATCGTGGCGTGTGCTTATTATGGCTTGTGCAGGATTTATTTTTAATACTACAGAATTTGTACCCGTTGCAATGTTAAGCGATATTGCACAAAGTTTTAATATGCAAACTGCTGATACTGGTTTAATGATGACAGTTTATGCTTGGACGGTGCTAATTATGTCTCTGCCTGCAATGCTTGCCACTGGCAATATGGAACGTAAAAGCCTGCTAATCAAACTTTTCATTATATTTATTGTTGGACATATTTTATCGGTCATTGCTTGGAATTTTTGGATATTACTTCTCGCTCGAATGTGTATTGCATTAGCACATTCAGTGTTTTGGTCAATTACCGCTTCACTTGTGATGCGAATCGCACCTAAACACAAGAAAACTCAAGCATTAGGAATGCTCGCTATTGGCACCGCACTTGCCACCATCTTAGGCTTACCGATTGGACGAATTGTCGGACAGCTCGTCGGTTGGCGGGTCACTTTTGGCATTATTGCCGTACTGGCATTATCCATCATGTTTTTAATTATTCGATTATTGCCAAATTTACCCAGTAAAAATGCTGGCTCTATTGAAAGTTTACCCTTGCTTGCGAAACGCCCATTATTACTTTGGCTTTATGCAACAACGGCAATCGTCATTTCCGCACACTTTACCGCTTATACTTATATCGAACCATTCATGATTGATGTCGGGCACTTGGATCCAAATTTTGCCACTGTGGTCTTATTAGTTTTTGGATTCTCTGGTATTGCCGCAAGCCTATTATTTAACAGATTCTACCGACTTGCGCCGACAAAATTTATTGTTTTTTCAATGGGTTTATTAGTGTTCTCTCTATTACTCCTGTTATTTTCAACTGAAACAATGATAGCAATGTTCTGTCTTGTGTTTATTTGGGGTATCGGTATTTCTTGTATCGGACTATCCTTACAAATGCGCGTACTAAAACTTGCACCAGATGCAACCGATGTTGCCACGGCTATTTACTCAGGGATTTTCAATGCAGGAATTGGAGCAGGCGCATTATTTGGAAATCTTGCGACAACCTATTTAGGATTAAACAAAATCGGTTATACGGGCGCAGCATTAGGTTTAATCGGTTTCATCATTTTTATTACAACGCACTTAAAATATCGCCATACATTTCTTCTGCAAAACAAATAAAAAAATAACCGCACTTTAATGCTCAAAAGAGTTTTAAAAGTGCGGTTAAATCTTGCTAAGTTTTATTTATCTTGAATTTAACGTTTCGCTTTCTTAATAAACTTCATCAAACGTTTACGTTTACGCAATTGGTTCGGAGTGAGTTTATTTTTGCGTCCTGCAAATGGGTTTGAGCCTTCTTGGAAAAGAAGACGAATCGGTGAACCAATAATTTTCAAACTCTTACGATA
This sequence comes from Haemophilus haemolyticus, assembly GCF_003493605.1. Classification (GTDB taxonomy): domain Bacteria; phylum Pseudomonadota; class Gammaproteobacteria; order Enterobacterales; family Pasteurellaceae; genus Haemophilus; species Haemophilus haemolyticus_J. Next base: position 59,411 of record NZ_QQKA01000011.1, on the reverse strand, counting down.
ATAATTAGATAAATAACGTTTATAAGAATCTGGTAATTTATCCATTTGGTTACCGTGAACCACGATAATCGGCGGATTATAACCACCCGGATGGGCATATTTTAATTTAATGCGACGACCACCAATCATCGGTGGTTGGTGCTCGTCCGTTGCCATTTGCAAAATACGAGTTAAAAGCGAGGTCGTCATTTTTTGAGTGGCACAAGCATAGGCTTCTTTAATCGAATCAAAAAGATTACCCACACCACTGCCGTGCAGTGCGGAAATAAAATGCACACGAGCAAAATCAATAAAATCTAAACGACGATCAAGTTCAGATTTAACGCGGTCTTTCACATCTTGATCTAAACCATCCCATTTATTCACGACGATCACTAAAGAACGCCCTGCATTTAAAATAAAGCCGAGCAAAGATAAATCCTGATCAGAAATGTTCTCTCTCGCATCAATAGTCAGTAACACAACATTAGCATCTTGGATCGCTTGTAAAGTTTTAATCACGGAAAATTTTTCCACAGCTAAATGCACCTTACCGCGTTTACGCACGCCTGCCGTATCAATTAACGTATATTGCTGCCCATCACGCTCCATTGGGATATAAATACTATCGCGTGTCGTACCTGGCATATCAAAAACCACCACACGATCTTCACCTAAAATACGATTGGTTAAAGTAGATTTACCCACATTTGGACGACCAACAATGGCAATTTTGATATTTTTATCTTGTTCTTCTTCAAGTTCTTCGTCTAACACATCATCAATTAATGCCGTATCTTCTTCTGAATCAAAATCGAATTCTTGTTCCCATTCGTCTTGTTCTTCCTCAGAAGTGCGGTCATTTTCATCAACGTTTTCCATTTGTTCCGCAAAAGGCGCAAGCACTTGTTCCATTAACTGAGTGACACCACGGCCTTGTGAAGCAGCGATTTGCTCAATTTCTCCTAAACCTAACTGATAAAATTCAGCACAATGGGAATCCGCATCGATACCATCAGTTTTATTTGCCACAACAATCGTCGTTTTGTTTTGACGTTGGCGTAAATAATTAGCAATACCAATATCTGCTGCCGTTAAACCTGCACGAGCATCCACAAGGAAAAGAACAATATCCGCTTCATCAATAGCAAGCAAAGATTGCTCCGCCATTTTTTCTTCTACGCCCTCTTCCGTTCCATCAATACCGCCAGTATCAATAACGATAAAATCATAGCCAGCAATATGTGCGTGACCATATTTTCTATCACGAGTTAAACCAGGAAAATCAGCGACTAACGCATCTCTCGTACGAGTAAGGCGATTAAATAATGTGGATTTTCCCACATTCGGGCGACCAACAAGGGCGACGACTGGAGTTGCCATAAAAAATCTCTTATTTTATCAAAAATGGCGGCTATTATATCGGAAGTTAAAGGATTGGTAAAAAATGATTTCAATAAGGAAAAGAAAAAGCCACAGGATACAATCCTATGGCTTTCTAAATACTGTTTATTTATCTATAACTTAACGTTATAATAATCTCGCTTTCAAGGATCCAGCTTGAAAGCGAGTGTTGCGCTTTTTCGCAACGTTTGAAGAGGATAAAAAGATGATTAAAGTCATTATCCTTGTTGTCATTTTATTATTAGTGAGCCAGCCCGCTTACTAATAAGACAACATACTAGGGAGTTGCAGCTCCCTAGTTCTTCAAATCTTAAAAGTTTACTTTATTTTTGTCAAGGATAAAGCAAATTTCAGATACAAAAAAAGCACCGTTAGGTGCTATCTTTATTTATCTTAATTGGCGGAATGGACGGGACTCGAACCCGCGACCCCCTGCGTGACAGGCAGGTATTCTAACCAGCTGAACTACCACTCCGGGATAAGATATTGGCGGAATGGACGGGACTCGAACCCGCGACCCCCTGCGTGACAGGCAGGTATTCTAACCAGCTGAACTACCACTCCGCTAAGTGGTGCGTATCATAATGACGAACATAAATCTCGTCAATCTTTTTTTATTAAATTTTACTTACCTGCTTAAATTCCAAACGATTAATGAACATTGTCATTGCCAAAGCGTTTATCCCAAAGGCAATTATTTCCACTTTTTTTATTAATCATCTTTAATAATTCTAAATGCGCTTGTAGCTCATCGTCAGTGGGTTGAAGTAATTTTAAATTGTGCGCAAAATCTACCGCACTTTTTATTTCTTCTGCCGCTTTTTCTTGCACAACATGGATAACTTCAGACTCAACAGATTCTTCTTCATCGAATAAATTTGTTTGTCCCCCCGTCATCATCAAATAAACATCAGCCAAGATCTCGGCATCCAGTAACGCACCGTGCAAAGTACGTTTGCTATTATCAATACCTAAACGATCACAAAGTGCGTCCAAATTATTACGTTTTCCAGGATACATCTGACGTGCCATTTGTAGCGTATCTGTCACCAAACAAATATCGTCAGTTTTTACATTAAGGTTGAGTTTACGAAATTCATAATTCATGAATCCAACGTCAAAGGGCGCATTGTGAATAAGCAATTCCGCACCATTAATATAATCCAAAAAATCTTGGGCAACCTCTTTGAATTCAGGTTTATCCGCTAACATTTCATCAGTAATACCATGAACTTTAATCGCATCAGGATCAACAGGGCGATCTGGCTTAATGTAAATATGGAAATTATTACCTGTGTAACGACGATTTATTAATTCAACTGCACCAATTTCAATAATGCAGTGTCCTTCATAATGCGCGCCAAGCTGATTCATACCTGTAGTTTCTGTATCTAACACAATTTGGCGATTGGGATTAATCATTTGTTCAACCTATCTCTTTCCATTAAAATACTTGCCATTCTACACAACAACCTTTTTGTTATGCAAAAACAGATTGAAATTTTTACTGATGGCTCTTGCTTAGGTAATCCTGGAGCAGGGGGAATTGGCGCCGTATTACGCTATAAACAGCATGAAAAAATGCTCTCCAAAGGCTATTTTAAAACCACCAATAATCGAATGGAATTACGTGCTGTCATTGAAGCATTAAATACATTAAAAGAACCTTGTTTAATCACGCTTTATAGTGATAGCCAATATATGAAAAATGGCATCACAAAATGGATCTTTAACTGGAAAAAAAATAATTGGAAAGTAAGTTCTGGAAAGCCTGTAAAAAACCAAGATTTATGGATAGCCTTAGATGAATCCATCCAACGTCATAAAATTAATTGGCAATGGGTGAAAGGGCATGCTGGACACAGAGAAAATGAAATGTGCGATGAATTAGCTAAAAAAGGGGCAGAAAATCCAACACAGGAAGATATTGGCTATTATGGAAGAATAATATAGAAAACAGATATACCATCCTATTCCCCAATATCTAAAAATATTTATAGACGATACTTAAACCTCAAAAAAAGAACAAAAAACAGACAAAAATATACAAAAAATGTGATCTCGATCAGATTTCAAGAAAATTAAAATTTTGGAGAGTTGACATCAAAAAGCGAATTTGCAATGATTCATCTCGTCTATTTAGGCGGTTGGACAATCTTATATGAAAAGAGTTCAATCATAGATAGTAAACAACCATAAGGAATACAAATTATGAAAAAAACACTTGCAGCATTAATCATCGGTGCATTCGCAGCTTCATCAGCGAACGCAGCTGTAGTTTACGACAACGAAGGAACTAAAGTTGAAATTGGTGGTTCTATTCGTGTTCAGTTAGAAAAAACTAACAAGGGTGGCAATAAAGCAGATACTAAACGTACTCATTCTGGATTAAGAAATGCTGGTTCTCGTTTAGAAGTTAAAGTAAAACATAATTTAGATAGCGGCTATTACGCATTAGGTCAGTTACAAGTTCGATTTGATGGAAAACAAGGCTCTGGTGCTAAAGGAGATGGTTTTGGTGCTTTAGGAACTAGACGTGCGTTTGTTGGTTTAGGTCACAAAGAACGTGGTGAATTAACATTTGGTCGCCAATTAACCACCGCAGACTCTTTAAGCACAGCTAACGATTACGCATATGGCATTATTGATAAAGATGTATATATTCCAACTGAAGGTGATTCTGTAATTCGCTACGCTTATAAAGGCATTGAAGGTCTAGTTATCAGTGCAGATTACTTATTCGCAAATGAACGTAATTCAAACAATGAAGTAAAAATTGGTGCACTTCAAAATGCTTTCCAATTTGGTGCTAGCTACGAAAAAGATGGTGTGATCGCTAAAGTAGGCTTTGGTCGTACAAATTATGCAACAGGTATTCTAATCACTAACCCTATTGCGATTCCTGGCATCCAACAATACCCTACCGCAGAACCTAAAACAACAAAACATACAGATGGTGTTCTTGCAACTTTTGGGTATGAATTTGATGGGCTAACACTTTCTTTAGATAGCGGTTACGCAAAAACTAAATTTACAGATACCAATAAAAAAGAAACTCGTTACTTCGTATCTCCAGGTTTCCAATATCAAGTTACCGATTTAAGTAGTGTATATGGTAACTACAAGTATGAACAAGCTAAAGACGTTGATAATGGAAAAACTAAACAACACGGTTTCTTGTTAGGTGCTGATTATAAACTTCACAAACAAGTTGTAACCTATGTTGAAGGTAAATATCAAGTTACTAAAGACTATGCAGCTAATGGTTCTTATGTTGCAAACTCTAAAGTTAAAGACAAAGCTATCGGTGTAGGTATGCGTGTATTCTTCTAATTAAGTAATTAGAAACTATGAAGGCGAATCGAAAGGTTCGCCTTTTTGTTGTGTTCTAAAATTAAATAAAACAATCTAAAGTCTTTTTAAAACATTAAGGTTTAACGTAGAGAAAAATTGAAATGAATAACTATAAAATAACGTCTCATACTTTGTAATTCCTATCGGCCTTAAATATATATCTATTCAATAAGAGAACTACAACATTTTTCTAAAGAAGATTTTTAGAATTATGAGAGAAATAAATATCAAATCAGATAAAGAATACTTATGTAAAACAATTACTTTGTGGAAGCTAAAGAAATATTTCACTAAATAAAAACGGTACAAACTATTCTTGCACCGTTTTTTTTTGAAAGGAGGGATATTATCTTGTTCTAATTTTGCTATAAGCTAATGCTATAACAAAAAATGCGGCTTGCAGAAGAATGATACAAGCACCTGTTGAGGCATCAAAATGATAGCTCAATATTACGCCAATTAGGCTTGATGTAATGGAACTGACAATAGCAATCCATAACATTTTATCAAAAGATTTTGTGAGCGTAAGTGCGGTAATTCCTGGCGCAATTAACATTGCCACCACTAAAATAACGCCTACCACTTGCATCGTGCTTACAATGGTTAAAGCAAGCAACATTAACAATCCATAATGTAAAATTTTAGGAGAAAGCCCTGCAACACGAGCATGGCTTGGATCAAAACAATAAAGCAAAAAGTCTTTACGTTTAAAGACAATCATACAAAAAATTATCGCAGAAATGACCGCACTTTGAATGAGCTCTTGATGACTTACGCCCAACACATTACCAAACAAAATATGCGTTAAATGCTGTTCTGTTTGAATTTTGGTGAACATAACAAGACCAATGGCAAACATTCCAGAAAATACAATACCCATTGCGGTATCTTCTTTTATACGACTATTTTCTTTTAAATATCCCACACCAAGCGAGCAAAAAATGCCTGAAAAAAATGCACCAATCGCTAAAGGAATTCCAGCCAAATAAGCAAGTACAATACCAGGCAAGACGGCATGGGAAATCGCATCGCCCATTAATGACCAACCTTTCAAGACTAAATAGCAAGAAAGTAATGCACAGATAATCGAAACAATCAATGCGGTCAATAAGGCATTTTGCATAAACTCAAATTGTAGCGGTTCTAAAATCCAATCAAACATTTTCCACCACCTTTTTATTACGCGTGAGCAAACCATATTTTGGTGAAAATAAGAAAGCTGCCAAGAATAATAATGTTTGCAAGGTCACAATCACACCGCCTGTGGCACCATCTAAATAATAGCTAATATAAACACCAACAAAACTTGTCACCGCCCCTAAAATAATAGCGATGATTGACAAGGTTTTGAATTTATCTGTGAGTAAATATGCTGTCGCACCTGGGGTAACGACCATCGCAATCACTAAAATCGCGCCTACAGTTTGCAAGGCAGCAACCACACAAGCACTCAATAATGTGAAAAATAAAATTTTATAAAATAATGGAGAAAGACCGACTGTAATCGCTTGTGTTTCATCAAAAAAAATCAGCAGTAAATCCTTCCAAAATAATAAAAGCAATACTAAACAAACACCGATGATAATTGCCACTTGATAAATATCTTCATCGGCAATGCCTAAAATATTACCTAAAATAATATTTTGCACATTTACTGCCGTTGGATTTAAAGAAATAATTAACAGACCTAATGCAAAAAAAGTACTGAAAATAAAACCTATCACAGCATCTTCTTTCAATTTTGAAATGGATTTAATCCAAAGAATGGAAAGTGCGGCTAAAATTCCGGCAAAAAATGCACCAAGTGCGTAAGGCAACGCAAAAGCATAGGCAATTGCAACACCGGGCACGACAGAATGGGAAAGCGCGTCGCCAATTAGAGACCAGCCTTTAAGCATTAAATATGAAGACAAAAAAGCACAAATAGCACCCACTGCGGTACTCAAAATCATCGCCTTGAGCATATAATCATAGGAAAAAGGTTCAAGCAATAAATCTAACATTACCTAATCCCTCTTATTTTTAACTGCACTTTTATAAGGGCAATCTTCAAAATGACAATTTTGTGTTGTTGGCGCAGGTGGATCTTGCTTAGTTTCGCCATAGAATACAACGGCTTTTTCATCATCTGTTAAGACGGTAACAGAACGTTTATCTTCATCATTATGTAAATTTTCGCCCAATAATTTAATATGACGCAACACCCCACCAAATACAATTTCCAAATTATGTTGGTTAAAGGTGTCTTCTGTTTTTCCTGCGGCGATGACTGTGCGATTAATCATGACCACTTGATCACAAAAATCAGGAACAGAACCTAAGTTATGGGTTGAAACAAGAATCAGATGACCTTCTTCTCGAAGCTGTTGAAGAAGATCAACAATGGCATTTTCAGTTTTCACATCAACGCCAGTGAAAGGTTCATCCAATAAAATAATGGGACTTTGTTGTGCTAAAGCGCGGGCCAAAAACACGCGTTTTTTCTGCCCGCCAGATAACTCGCCAATTTGACGATGCGCAAGATGCTCAATATTTACTCGCTGCATCGCCTCTTGAACTTTTTGTTTATCAATCGCTTTGGGGATACGAAGAAAATTCATATACCCATAACGCCCCATCATCACGACATCATACACTGACACTGGAAATTGCCAGTCGACTTCTTCTGATTGTGGAACATAAGCAACCAAATTACGTTTCAGTGCTTGGGAAATTGGCAAATCACAAAGTTTAATTTCGCCTTGTTGTGGCTTTACAAGCCCCATTATGCTTTTAAATAATGTGGACTTGCCACTTCCATTCACGCCAACTAACGCACAAATAGTTCCACTATTGAGTGAGAACGTCATATTGTGAATAGCAGTATGACCATTGTTGTAACGCACAGTTACATCATTAACCCAAATTGATGTCGAGAAAGAGTCCATTATTTTCCGAATCCTTTAACAATGGTTGATACAGTGACGTTAAGCAAATCAATATAAGTTGGCACAGGGCCGTTTTTCGCAGAAAGTGAATCAACGTACAATACGCCACCGTATTTTGCACCACTTTCTTTAGCTACTTGTTGTGCAGGTTTCGCTGAAATTGTACTTTCACTAAACACAACAGGAATATTGTTTTTACGAACTAAATCAATCACTTTACGCACTTGTTGTGGTGTGCCTTGTTGTTCTGCATTGATTGGCCATAAATAACCTTCTTTTAAGTTGTAATCTTTCGCCAAATAACTGAAAGCACCTTCACTTGTTACAAGCCAGCGTTGCGCTTCTGGAATTTGTGCTAATTTTGCACGAAGCGGTTCATCAAGTTGTTTAATTTTTTGAGCATAGTCAGCGGCATTTTTTTCATACACAGCTGCATTTTGTGGATCGTATTTCACTAACGCATTCTTAATATTTTCAATATAAATTAAAGCATTAGATGGCGACATCCAAGCGTGTGGATTAGGCGCATCTTTATACGGGCCTTCATAAATAGATAATGGTTGAATACCTTCTGTTACTACCACAGCAGGTTTATCTTTAACATTTTGGAAGAAACGCTCAAACCAACGTTCTAAATTTAAGCCATTCCATAAAATTAAATCGGCAGATTGTGCTTTTACAATGTCTTTTGGTGTTGGTTCATATTCGTGAATTTCAGCACCGGGTTTGGTAATAGATTCCACTGTTGCTGCATTGCCTGCCACATTTTGCGCAATATCTTGAATCACAGTAAAAGTGGTTACGACTTTAAATTTTGCGTTAGCTTGCATTGCAAATAAACCAAGTGCAAGTGCGGTCATAATTTTGAATGAATTTCGCATAAGATGTCCTTATTTAAAAAAGATAGATTGAATGCCTGAATAATCGTTCAACAGCACAACAATTATTCATCGGAAATAATAGTACTACTTTTTATGTTGTTTTGGAATGGAAATGATTATCAAAATAATAGGTTTATTTATAATTATTTCGTACAAAATGTATTGCTTTTATGAAAAAAGCATAAAACAAAGAATTTTCTTAATCATACAAGCAATAAAGGTATTTTCTGTCATTAGAATGACTTTTTATCAAATTAAGTCTAGAATATTGAAATTATTATAGATTTACCATTTGAGGATAAGATATGAAAAAAGCATTTTGGTTAGTATTAAGTTCAGCAATAGTCTTGGCTGCTTGTGATGATAAACCTAAAATGACGGAGCAAACTAAAACAACTGACCAAGCGAAAATGGCTGCAGAACAACCTGCTCAAAAGCCCGTATTGATCAATTATAAACAAATTGCCTTAGACAAATCCCAGCAAGCGATTGATACAGCGAAAGTCGCTCAAGACAAATCAGTTCAAGCTAATGAAGCCGTGAAAGTAGCAATGCAAAAACAACAAGAGGCTGAAATTGCGCTAAGTCAAGGTGGCGAAGAGGCTGAAAAATTGTCTAAACAAAAAATGGACGAATCTAATGCAGCTGCAGAATTAGCTTTAAAATTGTCGGAAGAATCCAAAGCTGCTTCTGCACTTTCAATCCAACTTTCCAAAGAAGCGGAAGATGCGGCTAATAAGGCGAATCAACAAGCTCAAGCTGAGAAATAGCGTAAGATTTATTCTTCTAATTTCTATTTAAATCAACTAAAAAACGCGAGATAAAACAACTCTTATCTCGCGTTTTTTGTGTTTATGAACATTATCTTGATAATTTCTGAATTAGCGTATTAAATCCCACTTCATCATAGCCATCTTCATATTGAGCTTCTCCAGCTACATCACGAATTGTTCTTCCATTTAATGCTGTGCAGCCGAATTTTTCTAATTTGCTTTTAGTAAAACTAGAACGATACGCAGAGGAAGTGTTATTTAAACTAATTACGCCAATAGTTACATTTTTGCATAGGTGTTTATTAATGAAAACGAGATTATAACCAGATTCTCGAATGTAGCCCGTTTTATTCACTGCCGCATCAAAAATTTCATCACGCACTAACTTATTAGTATTTTTAATGTAAAGTTTATGTTTCCCAGCTTGAATATAAGTTGCACTAAGATTAGATAAAAGTTTAATGTCCGATTTATTTAATGAATATTTAGCGAGTTTAACCAAATCCATCGGGCTGGAAATATTGTAGCTAGATAACCCTGAACTATCGTGAAAACGAGTAGAATACATACCAAGTTGATGGGCTTTTTCGTTCATTTTATTAATAAATTGGCGACGACTTATTCCCGCTGCACGAGAAAGCGCGTGGGCAGCATAGTTATCAGAATGGACAAGCATTGCTTTCAATAATTCGTTACAAGAGATAGGAATATTTTTAGGTAATTTTGTTCCTGTACCTTTAATTCGATCCGTATCCTCTTTTGTGATTGCGATTCGACAATTAGGATTTTTATTATTCTCTAAAAATACATTAGCCGTCATTAATTTTGTTACAGAGGCAATAGGCTGAATACTATCAGGCGCATAGCTTTCCAATACTCGATTATGGGTAAAATCATACACAACATAAGACTGTGCCAGCGAAAAAGAAGGACACAAAGATAAAATAAATAAAGCTTTTTTAAACATTATTGGACACCTTAAAAAAATAAGCTCACATTTTACCGCACTTTTTACGCTGTAATTGGAAATATTTGCGATCTAGATCGCAAAAAAGTGCGGTAATATTTTCCATCGTTTTTCAATTCCGCTAGATTATGCAATGACAAATCTGTACAATCGCCGTTCATTTTTTAATTGCGAATTTTTCGTTGTGAGTTTTTGATAAAACACCTGCACAACGCTATCGCCACAATGTGTAATAACGAGGCTAAAATGTCAGAATTATTGTCTGTGCAATCAGATGCACCCGCTAAAAAAATTAATCTAATGGATTTAACGCGCCAACAAATGCGCGAATTTTTTAAAGAACTTGGCGAAAAACCATTCCGAGCAGATCAGTTAGTAAAATGGATTTATCATTTTGGCGAAGATAACTTCGACAATATGACAAACATTAATAAAAAATTACGTGAAAAACTTAAAGCGGTTGCAGAAATTAAAGCCCCAGAAGTTGCTGTTGAACAACGTTCAGCCGATGGCACGATAAAATGGGCAATGCAAGTGGGCGAGCAGCAAGTTGAAACTGTGTATATTCCCGAAGCAGATCGCGCGACGCTTTGTGTATCTTCCCAAGTTGGCTGTGCCTTAGCTTGTACATTCTGTTCAACAGCACAACAAGGATTTAATCGCAATTTAACGGTTTCAGAAATTATCGGTCAAGTATGGCGAGCCTCTAAAATTATTGGTAACTTTGGTGTAACTGGCATTAGACCCATTACCAATGTAGTAATGATGGGAATGGGCGAACCCTTGTTAAATGTCGCTAATGTTGTTCCTGCAATGGAAATTATGTTAGATGATTTTGCCTACGGTTTATCAAAACGTCGTGTGACTTTATCCACTTCTGGCGTTGTACCAGCACTAGATAATTTGAGCAAAATGATCGATGTGGCTTTGGCTATTTCATTACATGCCCCAAACGATGAATTACGTGATGAAATCGTTCCAATCAACAAAAAATATAATATTAAAATGTTGATTGACTCGGTAAATCGTTATTTAAGCGTATCAAATGCAAACCACGGCAAAGTGACGATTGAATATGTTATGCTCGATCATGTGAATGATGGTGTAGAACACGCTCATCAACTGGCAGAAGTATTAAAAAATACACCTTGTAAAATTAATTTAATTCCGTGGAATCCGTTCCCTGAAGCACCTTATGCAAAAAGCTCGAATACGCGAATTGACCGCTTCCAAAAAACATTAATGGAATATGGCTTTACCGTGATTATCCGTAAAACCCGTGGCGATGATATTGATGCGGCTTGCGGACAGCTAGCTGGAGATGTGATCGATCGTACTAAACGTACGGCAATGAAACGCCAATTTGGACAAAATATTGAGGTAACAGAAGTTAATTAATATTCTAGGTATGTGAATGGTTCAAGTTCACATACCTTATGTTTTCATACAAATTAAAGCATATTAAATATTTCTTCCTACCCTGTTAAAAGGAGAAAAAATGCAAACAATAAGTAAACAACTAAGTGCGGTTATTTTCCCTTTCATTTTTTCTGCCTGCGTTTCACAATCTGTATCTAACTTAGATCATCAAGCTGCCGCCAAAGCGCGTGTGGAACTCGCTTTGAGCTATCTTCAGCAAAATAATCCTCAACTGGCTAAAATCAATTTAGACAAAGCACTTCTACACGATAAAAATTACTATCTCGTGCATTCAGCACTTGCACATTATTATCAACAACAAGGGCAAATAGAAAATGCCTTTCGTGAGTATGAAATAGCCGTAAAACTTAATCATAAACAAGGCGATGTACATAATAATTTTGGTACGTTTCTATGTAGTCAAAAGAAATTTGAGCAAGCTCAGCAACAATTTGAATTAGCACTTAATTCGCCGAATTATTATCATCAAACAGATACATTTGAAAATATCGCGCTTTGTGCTTATTCCGCGAAAAAAATGAATATTTATCAGCAAACATTAGAAAAATTACGTCAAATCGATGGAAAACGTGCGGAAAAATTCAATAGTCTAAAATAAAGCATTGCCAAATCAAGTATTGGACTTTAAAATTTAGCCCTTATTTACCGCCTAATTATTTGATTAAATTTATGAATCCAACTACTGAGCAAGTGCTTTCTCCTGGTGAGATTTTTCGTCAAACACGCGAAGCCTTAAATCTTTCTCTTGAAGATGTCGCTAAAGAAATCACACTACGCCCTTCTATATTAGAGCAACTTGAAAATAATGAATTTATTCAAAAATCAACACCTTCTATATTTGTCAAAGGTTATGTTCGCAGCTATGCAAAATTCTTACGTTTGCCAGATTCTGTGTGGGAAAATATTGCTTTTGCTGAAACAGAAAAAAATGATTTAGGAAAAAATGCACGTTCAACCCGTGCCGTTAATCAATATTCTTCTCACAATCGTTGGATCGGGCGTTTAACCGCAATAGTATTCGTGATTGTAATTAGTATGACTGGGCTTTGGTGGTGGCAAAGTTATCAACAAAATACTCAAGAACGCGATGATTTAGTGCAAAGCTATGTTGCCTCTACCGAAAACAATCAGCCCGCCACCGCTCTTGTGACAACAGAAGAAAGTAATAAATCTGCACCAGAAACAGCAGCACCAGTCTCACAACCAGTAGAAATAACAAATAATGTGTTACCAGAAATAGCACACGAAAATAGCGTTTCACTACCTAAAAACGATGAAAAATCAGTTTCAGACATTCAAAGTGCGGTCGAAAATCCAAGTATTTCTCCAACGTTACCTATAGCAAAAGGCGATTTAGTGATTGAAATATTGACAAATAGCAGTTGGATTAGTGTAAAAGATAACGCCCGTCACGTATTAGCACAAAAAGAATATAAACAAGGCGAAATATTAACCTTTAATGGCAATGAATTTTCATTAATTGTAGGCGCACCAAGCAATGTGCGTATCACTTACAAAGGCGAGAATTATCCTCTGAAAGTGGATGGTCGCGTAGCAAAATTCAAACTTTCACAACCTTAGGAAAAATAATGTCAGCTTTTCAGCCAACTATTAAGCGTCGTGAATCGACAAAAATTTATGTGGGAAATGTACCAATTGGTGGAGATGCACCGATTGCCGTGCAATCAATGACAAATACTCGCACCACTGATGTGGAAGCGACAGTTGCTCAAATTAAATCATTAGAACGTGTTGGTGCAGATATTGTTCGTGTATCTGTTCCAACAATGGATGCTGCGGAAGCATTTAAACAAATTAAACAACAAGTGAATGTCCCGCTCGTAGCAGATATTCATTTCGACTATCGTATCGCGTTAAAAGTCGCAGAATATGGCGTGGATTGTTTACGTATTAATCCCGGCAATATTGGTCGTGAAGATCGCATCCGTGCCGTTGTTGATTGTGCGCGAGACAAAAATATTCCGATTCGTATTGGCGTAAACGCTGGATCTTTAGAAAAAGATTTACAAGAAAAATACGGCGAGCCAACACCAGAGGCATTATTAGAATCCGCATTACGTCACGTAGAAATTTTAGATCGCCTAAATTTCGATCAATTTAAAGTGAGCGTAAAAGCCTCTGATGTATTCTTAGCGGTGGAATCTTATCGTTTACTGGCTAAAGCAATTAAACAGCCTTTACATTTGGGTATTACTGAGGCTGGTGGCGCACGTGCTGGTGCAGTAAAATCTGCGGTGGGTTTAGGAATGTTATTAGCTGAGGGCATTGGCGATACGCTGCGTGTTTCTTTGGCGGCAGATCCTATAGAGGAAATTAAAGTTGGTTTTGATATTTTGAAATCTTTAAGAATTCGCTCTCGTGGCATTAATTTTATTGCTTGCCCAACCTGTTCTCGCCAAGAATTCGATGTAATCGGCACAGTAAATGCGCTAGAACAACGCCTTGAAGATATTATTACACCAATGGATGTATCGATTATCGGTTGCGTAGTGAATGGTCCTGGCGAGGCACTCGTCTCCGATCTCGGCGTAACGGGTGGTAACAAAAAAAGCGGTTATTATCTTGACGGCGAACGCCAAAAAGAGCGTTTTGATAACGAAGATATAGTGAACCAATTAGAAGCAAAAATTCGTGCGAAAGTCGCACAACAAGATCCAAAAAACAGAATTATTTAAGGAAAGCTCGTGGCAAAAACAATTCAAGCAATTCGTGGTATGAACGATTGCGCCCCAACAGAATCTCCATTATGGCAATGGATTGAAGCACAAGTACGCAATGTATTAAATAGTTATGGCTATTCGGAAGTGCGTATGCCAATTGTAGAAAGCACGCCATTATTTGCGCGCGCAATCGGCGAAGTAACAGATGTTGTTTCAAAAGAAATGTACACATTTTGGGATAACGATGAACAATTAACCTTACGCCCTGAAGGCACAGCAGGTTGTGTGCGAGCAGCCATTGAACACGGTTGGATCTATAATAATGAACAACGCTTATGGTATATCGGGCCAATGTTCCGTCATGAACGTCCACAAAAAGGGCGTTACCGTCAATTCCATCAAGCAGGTGTTGAGGTATTCGGTATTGCAAATCCAGAAATCGATGCAGAATTAATCATGCTTACCTATCGTTTATGGAAAGCATTAGGTATCGATCAACATGTTACACTTCAACTTAACTCAATTGGCTCTTTAGAAGCACGAGCAAATTATCGTTCTGCGTTGGTTGGATTTTTAGAAAACCATCAAGATTTAATGAATGATGAAGAAAAAGAGCGTTTGGTAAAAAATCCACTGCGTATTTTGGATACCAAAAATCCAGAATTACAAAAAGTATTGGATAATGCACCAAAATTACTTGATTATTTAGATGATGAAAGCCGTGAACATTTTGAACAATTATGTGCATTATTAGATGCGGTTGGTATTCAATATGAAATTAATCCTAAACTCGTGCGTGGTTTAGATTATTACAACAAAACTGTATTTGAATGGGTAACCTCTGCTCTTGGCGCACAAGGTACAGTGTGTGGTGGCGGTCGTTATGACGGTTTAGTGGAACAACTTGGCGGACACGCAACGCCGAGCATCGGATTTGCGATGGGATTAGAGCGTTTAGTCTTGTTGGTACAAGAAGTTAATCCAAATGTTCCTATTAAAAGTGCGGTGGATATTTATGTTGTTTATCAAGGCGAAGGCACAACATTAGCTGCTTTTGAATTAGCAGAAAAAGTACGCTCAAAATTATCGCACTTAAATACCATGCTGCACTGCTCTGGCGGTAATTTCAAAAAACAATTTAAGCGTGCAGATAAATCTGGTGCAACATTGGCATTAGTTATCGGCGAAAGCGAAGTACAAAATAAACAAGTCGTTGTTAAACACTTACAAGGTGGTGCAGATCAGCAAACCTTAGATTTAGTGAATATAATCGACTATATTCAAACTCAATTTTAATTTAAAAGGGGAAAAACATGGCTTATTCCATTGAAGAAGAACAAGAGATTAACCAGTTGAAAGACTGGTGGAAAGAGAATGGCAAAACAATTATTGTCGCCTTTATCTTAGGGATTGGCGGTATGTTTGTATGGCGTTATTGGCAAGCCCACCAAGCAGAACAAATCGCTCAAGCCTCCGCACAATATGATGCTTTAATTAATTCTGTGCAACAAGACGAACAGGCTAAAAAAGCAAATATAGAACAATTTGTGCAAGCTAACAGCAAAACGGCATACGCTGTCTTTGCTTTGTTAGATGAAGCGAAAAAAGCCACTGAAAAACAAGATTTTTCAGCAGCAGAAGCAAATTTAAACCAAGCATTAACCCAATCTCAAGATGAAGTATTAACATCTATTATTGCATTACGTTTAAGTGCAGTGCAATTTCAATTAGGTCAATTAGATAATGCTTTAAGTACATTAAACCAAGTGAAAGGCGAAAGTTTTAATGCTCGCAAAGCGATTTTAACTGGCGATATCCAAGTTGCAAAAGGAGATAAAGTTGCGGCGAAAAACAGCTTTGAGCAAGCACAACAAATGGGTAGCCAATTAGAACAACAAATGGCGAAAATGAAATTAAACAATCTTTAAAAAAATACCCGCATCAAAATGCGGGTATTTTTTCAATCAAATTTCTGATTATTCAAATTCATCTAACCATTTTAATAAAATAGCCTCAAGAATTGATTCATTTGATTTATTCGGATCATCGTCAAAATCCTCAAGTTCACAAATCCATTTATGTAAATCAGTAAAACGAACGGTTTTTGGATCTAAATCTGGATTACGATCGTAAAGTTCTTCTGCAATTAATTGGGCGTCTGTCCATTTCATTAGTGAGCCGCCTCATTTGCGTGATTAAGGTTATATTTTGGAATTTCTACCACAAGATCTTCATTTCCCACTACGCATTGACAAGATAAACGGCTATCCATTTCTAATCCCCAAGCCTTATCTAGCATATCTTCTTCTTGATCACTCGTTTCATTTAAAGAATCAAACCCTTCACGAACAATCACGTGGCAAGTTGTACAAGCACAAGAACCATCACAAGCATGATGAATTTCTACTCCCGCATTGTGAGCAACTTCTAATAAGTTATCTCCAGTTGCGGCATCAACGACCATACCTTCAGGACAAAAATCTTCATTAGGTAAAAAAATCACTTTTGGCATAATACTTTCCTCAAAATTATTTAATATCTGACCGCACTTTTACGGCTTTTCAATGTCTGACAGATTTTTACCTGTCAAAGCTTTATTAATTGATGCATTCATTCGGCGAGCTGCAAATTCTTGGGTAGCCGTGTCTAAGGCTTTAATTCCTTGCGTAATTGCATCGCGATCTGAACCTTGTTTTACATCCATTAATTGTTTTAACACAGTTTCAATATGATGAAATTCATCTGTGCTAAGCAATTCAGCCCCAT
This sequence comes from Haemophilus haemolyticus, assembly GCF_003493605.1. Lineage (GTDB taxonomy): Bacteria > Pseudomonadota > Gammaproteobacteria > Enterobacterales > Pasteurellaceae > Haemophilus > Haemophilus haemolyticus_J. Next base: position 42,239 of record NZ_QQKA01000011.1, on the reverse strand, counting down.
CTGCTTGTAACGCAACAATTACGCTTTCAATAACACGATCTGCTTCCACACGCTGTTCTGCCAATTCACGTGCTTGCAAATCTTCTTGTGCATTATCAAAAGAAGATTTAATCATTGCGGTTACTTCTTCATCAGTTAAGCCATAAGATGGTTTAATTTGTATTGAAGCCTGTACTTTTGTCGATTTTTCCATCGCTGTAACGCTTAATAAACCATCTGCATCCACTTGATAAGTCACTCTAATATGGGCTGCCCCCGCCGCCATTGGCGGAATACCTCGTAGAGTAAAACGTCCTAAAGAACGACAATCATCCACTAGCTCTCGTTCGCCTTGTAGCACATGAACAGTCATTGCCGTTTGTCCATCTTTAAAAGTAGTAAATTCTTGCGCGCGAGCTACAGGAATTATTGTATTACGTGGAATAATTTTTTCCACTAATCCGCCCATCGTCTCAATGCCTAAAGAAAGTGGTACAACATCAAGCAATAACATATCAGAATCAGTTTTATTCCCGACTAAAATATCTGCTTGAATTGCAGCACCAAGTGCCACAACTTTATCAGGATCGATTGAGGTTAATGGTGTTTTACCAAAAAACTCGCCAACTTGTTCTCTTACATAAGGCACTCGAGTTGAACCGCCAACCATTACCACCGCTTGCACTTCTTCGAATTCCACATTGGCATCTTTCAATGCCCGACGACAAGTTAGCAATGAACGTTTTACAAGCGGATAAATTAATTCATTGAATTGTTCCCGCGAAATTTCTACTGAAAAATCTTGCCAAGAAATAACCGCACTTTTTTCATTAGTCAAGGTAATTTTAGCTTGGTTGGCAAGGGTTATTAGCTCACGCTGTTGATTTGCTGTTTGTGGTGTTAGCTTAGTTTGTTCTATTACCCAATCTGCAATTAAATGATCAAAATCATCTCCACCTAATGCAGTGTCTCCACCCGTTGCAAGAACTTCAAAGACACCTTTTGATAAACGTAAAATTGAAATATCAAATGTGCCACCGCCTAAATCATAAACCGCAATAATGCCTTCCTGCCCACTATCTAATCCATAAGCGAGTGCAGCTGCAGTAGGTTCATTCAACAAACGCAATACGTTTAACCCAGCTAAACGTGCTGCATCTTTAGTGCTTTGACGTTGAGCATCATCAAAATAAGCAGGAACTGTAATCACAACACCAGAAAGTTCTCCGCCAAGGCGTTGTTCGGCAATATGATTTAAACGCGACAAAATATCTGAAGACACTTCAATTGGACTTTTCTGCCCTTGTGCAGTAACAATTAAAGGCAATCCATTTTCACTTGCTACAAATTCATAAGGCAAACTAGGATAACGAGATTGCACATCTGCAAGACTTCGACCAATTAAGCGTTTGACTGAAATCACTGTATTTTGGGGATCAAGTGATGCTTGTTCAAAGGCTTCCAAACCAACTTTCTTTTCTGCAACGCCATAATGAACAACTGATGGTGTAAGACTGCGATCTTGTTCATCATTAAGAATCACGGATTTTCCACTGCGCACAGATGCTACTAAAGAATTAGTTGTTCCCAAATCAATCCCAACGGCTAAACGATGTTGATGTGGTGCAGCAGCTTGTCCTGGTTCTGCAATTTGTAATAATGCCATATGCTATTTTTCTACTGGTTATGCGACGGAATACGCCAAATCAAATTTATTTTTTTCTGCAAAGCTTGATTGGTAATGTGTTTCAATATTGACTTCGTGTTTTTGACGTTCATCAATCGCTATTTTTTTATCTTCGCTTAAATCAGGCGAGAATACAAAAATTTGATTACCATCCAATTGTTTCACATCATCTTGCCAATTTTGCCAGAATAGACCTTGATAAAAAGCCTCTAAATCACCATTCAATGCCCAAGCTAAAAATTCTGTGTAAGTAAAATTTAAATTATGCCAAGTAAGATCTTTTGATGAATAGTAATAAATTTTGCCAAGATTATCGCCTAACGAACCACCATTTAACGCAAAATAACCACCAATCACATCATCTGCAACTAATAAATATTTTGGTTTTTCGCCTGACTCACTAAAAGATTTACTGAAATTCCAATCCATCAAGCCACGCGGTAATTTAAAACTTCCAGAACCTAAAATACGTAACCAACCATAATGAATTAAAATTCCACCTGTTTCATAGATTACTGCGCCCATTGGTGATGACGTAGGCATTTGCATGGTAAAAAGTTCGCGTTCTGCACTTGATTGATCTTTTTTAATGACATAACAATGATTACGTGCACTTTCAACCCATTGGGAAAGTATAGGCCAAGCAGAATTTTCTGGAGATATTAGTTGTTCGAGAGTTTGCATAATATCAAGGGATATTGAGATATAGATCTATTACAGTTCAAAAAGGCGTTCTTCTACACGTTCAATTTCTTCAGAAAGCTTACGAGTAAAACGTAATTTATCACACTGTTGAGATGCTTTCGTCCATTGTTGGGATTTCAGACTCTCCGAAAGTGCGGTCAATAATGACTGAGTTTCTTGTTTAATTTCTTTTGCAAAAGCATTTAATGCTTCTTCATCTTTCTTATGTTCAAGCGCTTCTAGTTGTTCTCGCCACTGTAACTGTTGCATTAAAAACGCCACATCTTGCGTACTTTTTTGTTCAAGATCGATCTGTTCACCAGTATTAAGCGAAATGATAGCTTCTGCTCGCAAAATTGGGTCTTTTAACGTTTTTAAGGCATCATTCACTTCGGTGGATTTTTGCATCGCAACGCGTTGTTCTAACGCACTACTTGATACAAAATTATCAGGATGTAGAGCCTTTTGTAATTCTAAATAACGTGTATTTAGCGCCTTCTCATCTAACTGAAAATCAACAGGTAAATCAAAAATTTGAAAAGGATTTAACATCAGATTATTACCTTAAACATGGAAACTTTCACCACAGCCACAAGATTCTTTTACATTTGGATTATTGTATTTGAAGCCTTCATTTAAGCCTTCTTTCACATAATCCAACTCAATACCATTGAGATAAACTAAGCTTTTTGGATCGACAATAATATTTACACCGTGCTGTTCAAAAACTTGATCTTCTTCATTTAAGACATCGACAAACTCAAGCACATAAGCTAAGCCAGAACAACCTGATGTTTTAACGCCTAAACGTAAACCAATACCTTTGCCACGATTATCCAAAAAAGCTTTCACTCGTTGAGCGGCTTTTTCTGTTAATGTAATACTCATATATCCCCCAAAACCACTAAAAGTGCGGTCAAAACCGACCGCACTTTTTCATATTATTCGCCTTTTTTGGATTTGTAATCAGCAATTGCCGCTTTAATTGCATCTTCCGCTAAAATGGAACAGTGTACTTTCACTGGTGGCAATTCTAACTCTTCTGCAATTTGGCTATTTTTAATAGCGCCTGCTTCTTCTAAAGATTTACCTTTCACCCACTCCGTAATTAATGAGCTAGATGCAATAGCGGAACCACAACCATAAGTCTTAAATTTTGCATCTTCAATAATGCCGTTATCATTTACTTTAATTTGTAACTGCATTACATCGCCACAAGCTGGCGCACCTACCATGCCAGTACCAACATTGCTATCTTTTTTATCCATAGAACCCACATTGCGCGGATTTTCATAATGATCGATTACTTTTTCGCTATAAGCCATTTTAACTTTCCTTTTTTAAATCCTTGAGAAACGCCATTTAATAATAGCAGTTAAATCCTAGTGAGCTGACCACTCAATTGTACTAAGGTCGATACCTTCTTTAAACATATCCCATAATGGCGATAATGCACGAAGTTTTTCCACGGCACCTTTTACTAAATTAATGGTGTAATCAATTTCTTCTTCAGTGGTGTAACGACCAAGTGTGAAACGAATTGAACTGTGTGCCAATTCATCATTTAAACCAAGTGCGCGTAACACATAAGACGGCTCTAAGCTAGCCGATGTACAAGCAGAACCAGAAGATACAGCAATATCACGCAACGCCATCATTAAAGATTCACCTTCAACATAGTTAAAGCTAATATTTAAATTACTATCTAAACGATGCTCCATTGAGCCATTTACGTAGGTTTCTTCAATATCTTTTAAACCATTATATAAACGATCACGAAGAGCTTTTAAACGTGGCATTTCGGTTGCCATTTCTTCTTTTGCAATTCGATAAGCCTCGCCCATTCCCACGATTTGGTGGACAGGTAATGTACCTGAACGCATTCCTCGCTCATGGCCACCGCCATGAATAATCGCTTCTAAACGGATACGTGGTTTACGACGAACGTATAACGCACCAATACCTTTAGGCCCATAAAGTTTATGGCTAGACATAGATAATAAATCAACTGGCAACTCTTCCAAGTTAATCGCAACTTTGCCCACACTTTGAGTTGCATCTACGTGGAAAATCGTTTTATTTGCACGACAAAGCTCACCAATAGCTTTAATATCTTGCAACACACCAATTTCATTATTGGCATGCATAATTGAAACTAAAATAGTATCAGGACGAAGTGCGGCTTTAAATTTTTCTAAATCAATTAAACCATCAGACTCAGGTGATAAATAAGTCACTTCAAAACCTTCACGCTCTAATTGACGACAAGTATCTAATACGGCTTTATGCTCAGTTTTGCAAGTGATGATATGCTTACCTTTAGTTTGGTAAAAATGCGCAGCGCCTTTAATTGCAAGGTTATCTGATTCTGTCGCACCAGAAGTAAACACAATTTCACGAGAATCAGCACCAATAAGATCCGCAATTTGATTACGAGCCACATCTACCGCTTCTTCTGCTTGCCAACCAAATTTATGCGAGCGAGAAGCTGGGTTACCGAATGTACCGTCAATGGTTAAAAATTCCATCATTTTCTTCGCAACACGCTCGTCCACAGGACAAGTTGCTGCATAGTCTAAATAAATAGGTAATTTCATTTTTCACTCCTAAATCATTCTAAATTTGACCGCACTTTTAATGCATTTTACACTGTACGGACTACTTTCCTTTATTGATTAACAATTAATAAATTCTCAAAATCACTATGAGTTTGGCGTTTTGAGTCACGTTTACTCACCAATTCAGCCAAAGTAATTTCATTAAGAAAACTTTCAATGCGATTACTTAAGTCTTCCCACAATGTATGAGTTAAACATTCTACGCCATTTTGACAATTTCCACGACCAAGACATTTTGTCACATGAATATTTTCATTTACCGCTGAAATAATCATTCCTACTGAAATTTGATCACTTGGTAAACCTAGCTGATAACCTCCACCGGGTCCACGAACACTTTTTACTAATCCATCACGACGTAATTTAGCAAAAAGTTGTTCTAAATAAGATAACGAAATATGTTGACGTTCAGAAATATCTGCAAGGCTCACAGGACCTTTTTCTGCATTTAAAGCGATATCTAAAACCGCAGTGACTGCATAACGACCTTTCGATGTAAGTTTCATAAAGTGTTCCTAAAAAGTGATGTTGCAATATTTACATATCCTACTAAATCAGTCAATTAATCTAAATCAAGATCAATTCGTTTTTCGACCGCACTTAGCATGCCATTTAAAATATTTAATTCATTTTTTTCAAGTTGAGCGCGATAATATAAACGCTTTAATTTATGTATAACACCTTGATTTTGAATGAATCCGAGTGACTGATATACACGCTCAGTATACTCAAAAAAATAAGCGAGTTGTTCTGCGGTTGGATAGTTTTGTTCTATTAAAGAAAGTGAATTTTCCTTCTTATCTTGAGCTAAAAATGCCATGCGCAATTCATAGCTTACCAACTGTACCGCCATTGCCAAATTTAAAGAAGAATAATCAGGATTAGCTGGGATATTCAAATGGTAATGACATTTCAACAACTCTTCATTCGTTAATCCAATACGTTCACGACCAAACACAATAGCTATCTTGCCTTCATGCGCTACAACTTTCTCCGCGCATTCTCGAGGCTCGATCAATGTACTTTGTAAATGACGTAAACGAGCACTTGTACCAATCACTAAAGAGCAATCATCAACGGCTTTATCAAAACTATCGACAACTCTAGCATTTTTTACAATATCTTCTGCGCCAGCTGAAAGAGCATAAGATTGTTCATCAATGGATTTTGGTGAAACAAGACAAAGCTGGGTCAATCCCATTGTTTTCATTGCTCTAGCAGCAGAACCAATATTACCGCTATGCGAAGTCTCAATTAAAACAATACGAATATTTTCCAACATAATGATGCCCGACTAAAATTTAAGGATATTCTACCACAATAACCGCTAAAAATAGTCAAGAATTTAAGCAAATTAAAGAAATTTAAAATATTAGAGATGAATAATAAAAATAAGAATGGTGGGTTGTGAGAGGCTCGAACTCTCGACCGACGGATTAAGAGTCCGCTGCTCTACCAACTGAGCTAACAACCCAACTGGACAACTAAATCAGAGAGTGGTGGGTCGTGAAGGATTCGAACCTTCGACCAACGGATTAAAAGTCCGCTGCTCTACCGACTGAGCTAACGACCCACTGTGTTGATGAATTAATGATAGCGCATTTATTTTAGAATCAAAAGAATAAATTCATTCTTTCAAACTAATTGGTTAAATTACAAACGATGAAAACAAAACAGGATCCAATAAAAAATGGATCCTGTTTTTCAAGTATTAGAAATACTAAGAATTAGTATGCTAACACTGCACGACGGTTTTTAGAATATGCAGCTTCATCGTGACCTAATACTGCAGGTTTTTCTTCACCGTAAGATACTGTGCCTAATTTACCAGCATCAACACCTTTACCAGCTAAATAACCTTTAACTGCATCCGCACGACGTTGACCTAACGCGATGTTGTATTCTGGTGTACCGCGTTCGTCAGTGTTACCTTCTACTAATACTTTAGCAGCTGGAGTTGCATTTAAATATGCTGCGTGAGCATCTAAGATTTGAACGTATTCACCTGTGATGTCATATTTATCAAAACCGAAATATACGGTGTTATAACGTTGTTGAAGATCAGCAACAGAGTATCCGCCAAAAGTTTGGCCCGCACCATTACCTGCAGCATCGTTGTTAGATGAACTACAAGCAGCTAATGCAGCTACAGAACCTGCAACTAATAATGATTTAACAAATTTGTTCATTAGATTTCTCCTCAATGAGTTTTCTTTATTTAGTTAAGTATGGCGACCAAGCAGGAAATTTCACTTGGCCATTACTTCCTGGAAGGCTCGCCTTAAAGCGACCATCTGCAGAAACTAATTGTAGCACCTTTCCTAAGCCTTGTGTAGAACTATAAATAATCATAATTCCATTTGGTGAAAGACTTGGGCTTTCGCCTAAGAAAGAGGTACTAAGTACTTCTGATGCGCCAGATGTAAGATCTTGTTTAACAACATTATTGTTTCCATTAATCATCACAAGGGTTTTGCCATCAGCGCTAATTTGTGCACTACCGCGACCACCAACCGGTGTTGCACCACCACCGTTTGCACTCATACGATAAACTTGTGGTGAACCACTTCTATCGGATGTAAATAAAATTGAGCTACCGTCTGGAGACCAAGATGGTTCTGTATTATTACCTGCACCACGAGTTAATTGAGTCGGAGCGCCGCCGTGAGAACTCATCACATAAATATTTAATGAGCCATCCTGTGAAGAGGCGAAAGCTAAACGTGAACCATCTGGAGAGAATGCAGGAGCACCATTATGTCCAGGGAAAGACGCCACCACTTTACGAGCACCAGAATTTAAATCTTGTACAACAAGTTGTGATTTTTTATTTTCAAAAGATACATACGCTAAACGTTGACCATCTGGAGACCAAGCTGGTGACATAATTGGTTGAGAGCTACGATTTACGATAAATTGATTATAGCCATCGTAGTCTGCAACACACACTTCATAGGGTTGTGAACCGCCATTCTTTTGCACAACATAAGCGATACGAGTTCTAAACGCACCACGGATCGCAGTTAATTTTTCAAAAACTTCATCACTAACAGTATGGGCACCATAGCGTAACCATTTGTTTGTCACTGTATAGCTATTTTGCATTAATACAGCCCCTGGCGTACCTGATGCACCAACGGTATCAATTAATTGATAAGTAATACTATAACCATTACCAGATGGAACAACTTGTCCGACCACAATTGCGTCAATGCCAATATTAGACCAAGCTTCAGGATTTACCTCTGCTGCTGAAGTTGGGCGTTGAGGCATTTGAGACACAGCAATAGGACTAAACTTACCACTGTAACGTAAATCATCAGCAACAATTTTGCTAATATCTTCTGGTGCAGATCCTGCAAACGGCACAACAGCTATAGGACGTGCACCATCAACCCCTTCATCAATTACAATGCGAACTTCATCATCTGCGAATGCATTGCTTGCAACAGCAAGTACAATCGCTAATACGCTCACTAAACGTTTTAATAATTTCATTTTGTTACCTTTAAAATTTAACAATAAATTTTTCTAAAGAATTATCGAATATCAAAGTCAATAATTGGCGATTTATATTTTTCATAAATTTCATCTGATGGCGCAGCTGGAACTTTTTTCGTTCTAGCAACCGCACTTAATGCTGCTGTACAAATATCATCAGAGCCTGAAATTTTTTGATATCCCAAGATTGTTCCATCTCGACTTAATTGAATTTTAATACGACAAACTTTTCCTGCAAAACTTGGATCTTTTAAGAAACGACGTTGAATCTCTTTCTTAATCACTCCAGCGTATTGATCTCCTACTTTGCCACCATCGCCAGAACCAAGCGCAGCACCACTACCTTGAGTTCCACCTTTATTCGCATTTCCGCCTTTAGATGCACTACCGCCACCAATATCTCCGCCATTTAAGAAATCATCTAAACTGGCTTGGTCCGCTTTTCGTTTTGCTGCATCCGCTTTAGCTTTAGCATCTGCAGCAGCCTTAGCTTTCGCCTCTGCCGCAGCTTTAGCTTCTGCATCAGCTTTTGCCTTAGCATCAGCAGCGGCTTTAGCTTTTGCATCTGCTTCAGCTTTCGCTTTAGCCTCAGCTTTTGCTTTAGCAGCGGCTTCAGCTTTTGCCTTGGCTTCTGCTTCTTGTTTTGCTTTTTGTGCTGCAAGTTCTGCCGCTTTAGCTTTCGCCTCTTCTTCAGCTTGTTTTGCTGCGGCAGCTAAACGTTTAGCCTCTGCATCTGCTTTTAATTTTGCAGCTTCAGCCACTTGTTTAGCTTTTGCCTCTTCAGCTTGTTTCTGTTTTTCCAACGCTTCTTGACGAGCTTGCTCTTGTTGTTTTTTTATTTCTTGCTGACGTTGCTGTTCTTGCTGACGTTTTAACTCTTCTTGTCGTTGAACTTCTTGTTGATGCTTAATCTCTTCTTGATTAGGCTCAGGTGGTTTTTCTTCAACAACAGGTTCTGGACGTTTCTGCTTATCCGCTTGCCCTTTTTTCTGTTGTTGAATCCTACCCCATTCTTGCGCTGCTGAGCCAGTATCGACCATTACTGCCCCCATAGCATCACCATCACCTTCTCCACCACCCATAATTTCAACTGTATGGTAGAAAGAGCTGACAATCAACAATCCAAACAAAACAAGGTGCATCACTATAGAAATAACAAATGCATTTGCGCCTTTTTTTTGTCGATTATTTTGCACGGTTACCTACTTAGTTAAATTGGGTTTGTCATTAAACCAACAGATTTAATTCCAGCAAGGTGGAGCAGATTAAGTGCTTTAATCACTTCTTCATAGGGAACTTCCTTAGCTCCACCCACTAAAAATAGTGTGTTATTATCTTTATCAAATTCTTGTCGAGATAACTGTGTCACCATTTCTTCCGTTAACCCTTCTTGACGTTCTCCGCCAATAGAAATCGCATATTGTCCAATCCCTGAAACTTCAAGAATTACCGGCACTTTATCTTCATTAGATACATTTTGACTTTGCACTGAATCCGGCAATTCCACTTGTACGCTTTGGCTAATAATTGGTGCTGTTGCCATAAAGATCAACACAAGCACTAACAATACATCCAAAAACGGGACAATATTAATTTCAGATTTAATATCTTTACGCTGACGACGAGCCATAATTCAAATCTCTCTTATTTTTCACCGCACTTAACGAAAGAGTGCGGTATATTTTTTCTATATTTTAGTGTGGTGCTTTGCCGAAAGCTTGGCGATGTAAAATCGTCGTAAATTCATCAATAAAGTTACCATAATTCTGTTCGATAGCATTCACGCGTAAACTTAAACGGTTATAAGCCATTACAGCTGGAATCGCAGCAAACAAACCGATTGCAGTAGCAATCAATGCCTCGGCGATACCAGGAGCAACCATTTGTAAAGTTGCTTGTTTAGCACCACTTAATGCCATAAAAGCGTGCATGATACCCCAAACGGTTCCGAATAAGCCAATATAAGGGCTAACAGAAGCTACTGTAGCTAAAAATGGGACGCGACTTTCAAGACTTTCAACTTCACGATTCATTGTAAGACTCATTGCTCGCGTAGTTCCTTTAATAATCGCCTCAGGCGCATCTGGATTCACTTGTTTCAAGCGAGAAAACTCTTTGAAACCAACAAAGAAAATTTGCTCACTACCCGTTAAAATATCACGACGATTTGATAATCCTTCATATAGCTTATTCAAATCTTCACCAGACCAGAAACGGTCTTCAAAAGTATTCGCTTCTTTTAAAGCAGCCGTTAAAACTCGGCTACGTTGGATAATAATCGCCCAAGAAATAATCGAGAATGAAATCAAAATCACAATTACAAGTTGAACAACAATACTTGCTTTTAGAAAAAGATCTAAAAAATTCAATTCTGCAGTCATTGCATACTCCGAAAAGTTTATTTTAAGTTATAAAACGCAGCTTTTACTTCTTTAGGAAGAGCCACGGGTTTCATATTGCCAAGATGAACACTGGCTACCTTGACTGTAGCCTTTGATAACATCACCGTATCACGCATAAGTCGTTGCTCAAAAAGGATTGTTGCGCCTTTTATCTCTATGACATCTGTTTCTACCGTGAGTAAATCATCCAATTTTGCCGCAACGCAATAATCAATAGCGAGCGATTTGACAACAAACGCGAGTTGTTGTTCTTGTAATAAAGTTTGCTGCGTAAAATTTAACGCTCGCAAATATTCTGTTCTAGCCCGCTCAAAAAAATGCAAATAACGAGCATGATACACAACGCCACCAGCATCAGTATCTTCATAATATACTCGAACGGAAAGATAGAAGGTTTTTTCTGACATTATTAAGCTTTGCCCACCGCAATAGGTCGGATATTTTAGAACCTGTTTTTTAGATAAGCAATATGCCGAAGAAAAAAATCATCCTCGTAAATAAAAATGCTCTACAGCACTAATCAATATAATGATATAAGAGATATAAGGTAAGAAAAGTAGTTTCCAAATTACGCTTTTAATTTCAAATCCGATTCCATGAATCCAAACCGTAATCAATCCCCAAAAGATCATCAAAATCCACCAAGGAGAATCATTTCGTAACAACGTTGAAAAATTATCAATATTAAAGAAAAATACGGCTGTTAGTCCTAGCGCTAAAATAAATGAAAGGGTTCGAAACGAACCCTTATTAATTAATTGATAGAGTGAATGAATCATATTACTCGTCAAATTTTCCTGCTTTTTCTTTGCCAATGGTTAATTTTGCGCTGGCAAATATAGCTAATAACACACCCACTACCCAAATTACATATAACATATTAATCTCCTTAGTATAATGAGTGTTTATTTTCATCAATGAAATTTGCATCTAAGCGACCAAACATCTTCGAATAAGACCAAATGGTATAAACCAAAGAAATAGCCACAAAGATAAGTGCAAAAATCAACATTAATGTTAATGTTAATTCACTTGAAGTTGCATCCCACATTAACAAACTCTGTTCAGGGTGTGAGCTTGAAGGCATCACAAATGGGAACATAGATACTGCAGCAGTAATAATTACGCCAGCCATTGTTAATGCAGAGAAAAAGAATGCGAAACCACAACGATTAGCTTTAGAAAATGCCGCATTTAATAATGCAGCGACTACTGCTAATGCAGGGAAAATCCAAAGAATTGGCATTTCATTGAAATTTCTAAACCACGCACTAGTTTCAACAGCAACTTCTTTATTCATTGGAGAAGATGGAGCGTAATGATCCACTACACTCGTTACTACATAACCCTCTTTAAAGTATAACCATGCTCCAGCTAATACAAACGCAATTAAAGTGACAATCGCACCGATTTGGCTCACTGAGCGAGCGCGATCACGCAATTCTTCGGTTGTTTTCATTTGTAACCAGTTCGCACCGTGAGTTACAAGCATTGATAAGCTAATAACACCACACAATAATGCAAATGGATTTAATAATTCAAAGAATGAACCGGTATAAGTTACTTGAGTCAATTCGTTGAAATGGAATGGAACACCTTGTAATAAATTACCAAAAGCCACACCAAATACTAATGATGGAACAAAACCACCTGCGAATAGTCCCCAATCCCAAACAGAACGCCAAGTCGGGTTATCAATTTTTGCACGATATTCAAAGCCCAGCGGACGTAAGAATAACGCTGCCAATACCAATACTAACGCAATGTAGAAACCTGAGAATGAAACTGCATATACAATTGGCCATGCCGCAAATACTGCACCGCCTGCAGTTAACAACCAAACTTGGTTACCATCCCAATGTGGGGCAATAGAGTTGATCATAATACGGCGTTCCACTTCTTTTTTACCTGTTACAGGTAAAAGTGCAGTCACGCCCATATCAAATCCATCAGTTACAGAGAAACCGATCAATAATACAACGACTAACACCCACCAAATAAAACGTAGAAATTCATAATCAATCATAATTCATCTCCTGCTTATTTAGATGATTGTTCAAAGTAGTATTTGCCGGTTTTTAACGCACTAGGACCCAAACGCGCATATTTAAACATCAAATACATCTCAACAATAATGAACGCAAGATAAAGCGCACAAATTAAACCAATAGAGAACCATAAATCGCCAGTACTTAACTGAGACGCCGATACCCCAACAGGTAAAACTTCATAAATTGCCCATGGTTGACGACCAAATTCAGCTAAGAACCAACCAAATTCAATCGCTAAGAATGGCAATGGAATACTCCAAAGCAATGCTTTAAGTAATAAGCGAGAAGAAGTCACTTTGTTACGTAAATTCTGAACAAATGCACCGAAAGCTAATAAGATAATTAAACCACCAGCCGCTAACATACCACGGAAAGCCCAGAAGTTAGGACCTACATTTGGAATAGTATCACGCGCCGCTTGTTTAATTTGTTCCTCAGTCGCATCAACAATATTATTTGTGTAGCGTTTTAACAATAAACCGAAACCAAGATCTTTTTTAACTTCATTAAATTGTGCTTTTGTTTCTTCATTTACTTGGCCATTTGCTTTTTTCTCAGACTTTAATTGAGTAAACAATTCATAAGCATGAATACCGTTACGTACACGATTTTCATTTAATAATTGAAGATCTTTCAAGCCAGTAATTTCTTTATCTACAGAGCGAGTAGCAATTAAACCACCAAGATAAGGAATTTCAATCGCAAAATCATTTTTCATTTCTGTCGAATTAGGGATTGCGACTGGATGGAATGGTGCTGGAGCTGCATGAGTATCAAACTCAGCTTCCATTGCAGCCAATTTCACAGGTTGTGCTTTACCGATGTCATAACCTGATTCATCACCCATAATTAATACAGCTGATGCAGCAATAAAACCAAATGTTGCCGCGACAGAGAATGAACGTTTAGCAAAACCAATATCGCGACCTTTTAATAAATAGAATGCGCTGATACCTAATACAAACATTGCACCGGTTGTATAACCTGCTGTTAATGTGTGTAAGAATTTACTTTGCGCAACTGGATTTAACCAAAGATCTAAGAAGCTGGTCATTTCCATACGTACTGTCTCAAAATTAAATTCTGAGCCAGCTGGAGACTGCATCCAACCATTAGCAACTAAAATCCACATTGCAGATAAGTTCGAACCGAAAGCTACACAATATGTAGCAAGTAAGTGTTTACCTTTAGTTAAACGATCCCAGCCAAAGAAGAATAACCCCACAAAAGTTGATTCTAAGAAAAAGGCTAGTAACGCTTCAATCGCTAATGGCGCACCAAAAATATCACCTACATAATGAGAATAATAAGACCAGTTAGTACCGAATTGGAATTCCATAATGATACCTGTGGTCACCCCAAGGGCGAAGTTAATACCAAATAACTTACCCCAGAATCTTGTCATATCTTTATAAACTTCTTTGCCTGTCGCCACATAAATGGTTTCCATAATCACAAGGACGAAGGACAAACCTAATGTCAGCGGCACGAAAATGAAGTGATACAACGCAGTTAAAGCAAACTGCAAGCGAGAAAGGTCAACAACGTCCAACATTCTCAACTCCTCTGTATAAACAACATTAGTTCCAATGATGATTAAAAAGGCAAAGCCTTAAATAATCCCTAATTACTCAACTCCAATTAGTTAAGTTTAAATTGGTTTATCTACATAATCATTCTCAAATAGTTAAAAAACACCAATTATTATAGAGATAAGCCAAATTGGCGGGTATTCTACTACTAAATACAAGGATAAAAAACAGTAAAAACGATATCTAGATCACATTTTTGACATAAAATATAAAATACCTATTATTTATTAAAAATAATTTAATTGATATAAATCAATTTTGCTATTTTTTGTACAAAAATATACGTTACACGTGATCCTTATCACAATTTACAACAATAAATGACTTCAAAAGCTAGACATACTAAGTATATTTTGCTATTTTCCCGCCTAGTTTAATTTTTAGATTTCATAATAAAGAGAAACAAGGACTTAAAATGAAAAAAACATTCCTTATTTTAACCGCACTTTTCTCTGCTGTATCAACCTCTACTTTTGCATCAAATATTCTGCCACAACAATGTGAACAACTATTTAAAGAAACAGAGAATTTGATTGCTCAAGCAGAAAAACAACCTGGCACACATACACAGGTAGGAAAAATTAAAAATAAGTTAAACCATAGTAAACAACAAATTCTTCAAATGGAATTAGCGACTCAGTTAAAAAGTTGTGAAGTAGGTTTAGCAAAATTAAGTAACTTGAAAAGTTATAGTGAGTAATTAAAAAAGCCTTATTGAGTACAATGAGGCTTTTTTAGTGGTTAAATTTATCTAGTCTGATAATTTCTGCAGACCGAAATGGCGATAAGTTTGAGATGTTGCGATACGGCCACGCGGCGTTCTTTGTAGAAACCCCTGTTGAATCAAATAAGGCTCTAAGACATCTTCAATGGTATCGCGTTCTTCACCGATTGCAGCAGCAAGGTTATCCAGTCCTACTGGCCCGCCGTCAAAACGCTCAATAACTGCAGACAATAATTTTCTATCTAAATAATCAAATCCAGCATCATCTACATCCAACATTGAAAGCGCTTGTTTTGCCACATCTACAGAAATTACGCCCCCATTACGCACATCTGCATAATCACGCACGCGTCGTAATAAACGGTTTGCAATTCGAGGCGTGCCTCGTGAACGACGAGCCACCTCAAAAGCGGCTTGCTGTTCTAATTCAAGATTCAAACACCCCGCACTTCTTGCAACGATAGATGTTAAATCTTCTACAGAATAAAATTCCAAACGTTGCACAATACCAAAACGATCACGCAATGGCGAAGTCAACGAGCCAGCTCTAGTCGTTGCGCCAACCAAAGTAAAAGGTGGCAAATCTAATTTAATAGAACGAGCGGCTGGCCCCTCACCAATCATAATATCCAATTGATAGTCTTCCATTGCTGGATAAAGAACTTCTTCAATAGCAGGGGAAAGTCGATGAATTTCATCAATAAATAACACATCATGCGGTTCAAGATTGGTTAGCATTGCGGCTAAATCTCCCGCTTTTTCCAATACAGGTCCTGATGTCGTACGAATATTCACGCCCATTTCATTTGCCACAATATTAGCAAGCGTTGTTTTTCCCAAACCTGGAGGGCCAAAAATCAATAAATGATCCAAGGCATCTTGACGTAGTTTGGCTGCCTTGATGAAAATATCCATTTGCTCGCGCACTTGCGGCTGCCCAACATAATCTGCTAATAATTTCGGACGAATAGCGCGGTCAATAACATCTTCATCAAGTTTAGCTTGCCCGCTAATAATTCTATCTGCTTCAATCATGTCTAACCTACAGTGCGGCTTTTAAAGCTTCGCGGATAACTTGTTCACTGGTTAATTCTGGCTTAGCAACTCGTTTCACCATTTTTTCTGCTTCTGAAGGTTTATAACCTAAAGCAATCAAGGCTGAAATAGCTTCATCAGATGAATTTTCTACACGCGATTCAATAGATGGAACTGACGGAATATGAGTACTTTCTACAAAGAAATCGCTTTGTTTTACGCCTTTAAATTTACCTTTGAGCTCAACTAACAAACGTTCAGCTGTTTTTTTACCCACACCAGGAATTTTGGTGAGTTTAGAAAGCTCTTCCCTCTCAATTGCATAAGCAAATTGTTCGACCGACATGGCGGATAAAATCGCTAAGGCTAATTTAGGCCCCACCCCATTTGTTTTAATTAATTCACGAAATAAAGTGCGGTCTGTTTTCTGGGCAAATCCAAAGAGTAAATGAGCATCTTCCCGAACAACAAGATGGGTGAATAAAGTAGTCTCTTGCCCGATTTCTGGCAAATCATAGAAACTCGTCATAGGCAAAAGCAATTCATAGCCTACGCCTTGAACATTAAGTAAAATTTCTGGAGGTTGTTTTTCTAAAAGAATGCCTTGTAAGAGACCGATCATAATTCTTCCGAATGATAAAAAACTTAACACATAGAATAAAATAAAACTGGACGAACATCCAGTTAAATTTTTAATCTAAAGCGTCCTCGGCTATATCTGGTCTTTAAAAGTGTGGTCATTTTTTCTTGCGTTTCTGTCATTTTCACAGAATTGGCAATATGTAAAGAATGTTGAATAGAATGCGCATGTGTAATCGCGATGGCCAACGCATCCGCGGCATCGGCTTGAGGTTTATCTGACAACTTCAAAATACGAGTCACCATTTCCTGCACTTGCACTTTATCTGCGGAGCCAATGCCTACAACCGTTTGCTTTACTAAACGTGCGGCATATTCAAAAACAGGTAAATCATGATTTACCGCTGCAACAATCGCCGTACCACGAGCCTGCCCGAGTTTCAAAGCTGAATCCGCATTCTTCGCCATAAACACTTGCTCAATCGCAAACATATCAGGTTGAAATTGCGTGATAATTTCAGTTACTCCAGCATAAATGCGTTTCAAACGGGTTGGTAAATCTTCAACTTGAGTACGAATTGCGCCACTGCCAAGATATTCCAAATGTCTCCCAGTTTGGCGAATCACACCATAACCAGTTACGCGAGAGCCGGGGTCAATACCTAAAATAATGCTCATAATTTCTATAAAAAATGGGTAATTAAATTACCCATTTATTGCATCATTAAAGCTGAGATGCCACTTCGTCACTGATTTCACCGTTGTGATATACGTTTTGTACGTCATCACAATCTTCCAACATATCAATTAAACGAAGTAATTTTGGTGCAGTTTCAATATCAAGATCAACGGTTGTTGATGGAATCATCGTTACTTCAGCTTCTTGTACTTTAAAGCCCGCTGCTTCAATGCCATCACGAACTGAACCTAAATCTTCCCAAGCAGTATAGATTTCAAATGAACCATCATCTTGTGGTTGAATATCGTCAGCGCCAGCTTCGATAGCCGCTTCAGTTAATGCATCTTCGTCCGCTTCTGCGATTAAGATTAAACCTTTTTTGCTAAATAAATAACCAACAGAACCTTCTGTTCCCAAGTTACCACCACATTTGGTAAAACTTGGGCGAACCTGTGAAATGGTGCGGTTTGCATTATCACTTAAACATTCAACCATAACCGCTGTACCACCTGGGCCATAACCTTCATAGATTTTGGTTTCCATATTGGTGTCATCGCCACCGCCTACACCACGATCAATAGCGCGGTTGATAGTATCGCGCGTCATATTGTTACTAAGTGCTTTATCTACTGCTGCACGTAAACGCGGGTTAGCACTCACATCGCCACCACCAATTTTAGCTGCGGTAACAAGTTCACGAATTAATTTAGTAAAAATTTTACCGCGTTGAGCATCTTGTGCTGCTTTGCGGTGTTTAATATTAGCCCACTTACTATGGCCTGCCATGTTGTTTTCCTTCTATTTATCTTTAAGAATATATTTTCTAATTGCTTCCGCATTATTGGAAGATTTTGTCATTTGGATTGCTTTTTCAGGAGAAACCCATTGATATGCCAAATGCTCACTTAATATTGGTTTGAATTCTTGCTCCATTGCCAATAAAAACCAATGTTCACGGCAATGCGTCACATTCGGTGCGTATTTATATCGGAAATGTGGAAAAATTTCAAACTCTATGCTCTCTTTGCAATCAAAAAGTGCGGTGGAATTTTCTGAAATTTCTAACCGCACTTCTTCCCAAAGCTCACGAATTGCTGTGTTTTTTGGTGTTTCACCACGTTCAATGGTGCCAGTAACAGACTGCCAAAAATCAGGATCATCTTGGCGCTGGAGCATCAGAATGCGATACGTGCTTTCCGCATAAATTACCACGAGAACCGATTGATTATTTTTATATTTCAAGCTCGTCATCTACATAATTGAGAATGGGCAGCATCATACCTTTTCTACTAAAAACTTTCAAAAAAATTACCGCACTTTAAAACTAAAGTGCGGTAATTATCTCAATTATTTTAGTTTAACCAGCCAGCTTGTTGGGCGATAAACAAGCCTGCAAAGGCGGTTAAGTAGAATAAACCGATAAGGGATAACCACAATAAGCCGCCTTTTACACTATGTTTCGCGTGCTTAGTCAGAGATAAATTCAACCAAGCAAAGATTGGTGCAGAAACAAATGAAGCAATCATCGCGAATTTCAGCATTGGACCCACAGCATTATTGAAGTAGAAAATAATCGCTAAGCCAGACAACGCTGCTAAAATCATGCCGATATTAAGAATTCTCACAGAGCTTTCTTGTTTACCAAACAAGATACGCACGGCTTCAATATTGGTACGAGAATAACCATCAATTACCGTAATTGTTGTTCCAAACATGCACATGAACGCAATGACTGCAATTAATAAGCGAGACCATTCACCGATAATACTTGCATACATATTGATAAGTTGTGCGATATATTTTCCGCCAACCATCTCTACGGTTTCAGGAGAACCATATTGCACCAATGCACCAAGCGCTAAAAATACGACAGCTAAAATTGCTGTACCGATATAACCCACGTTGAAGTCAAATAAACCATCTTCATAAGATACTTTCGTTAGACGACGTTTTGCCACCACCCACATAGAGTTAACAGCAGAAATTTCAATTGGTGCAGGCATCCAGCCCATTAAGGCCACTAAAAACGCTAATTTACTTAATTCCCATGGAGAAGGCGCTACAAAATCAGGTGTGGCTACGCCATTGATACCATTACGCATAAAAGCAATCACGACAGCGCTCACGGTTGTTACCGTTAAAGCAATCATGATGATTTTCGATAAACTATCTAATAAACGATATTTACCCAACAATAAAATGCTGGTTGTTACAAGAATCACTAATGAGCTTAATACTGGCATTGGTAGAGGAATTGGCGTAATGAAGGTTAAAATTGCGGCCGTTAATAATCCCACTGCAGCAGTATTAATTACTGTGGCAAAAACGTTTAAAGCAAGGAATAACCAAAGGTAGAACTTCCCTTTTTGACGGTAACCTTCTAACAAGGTATTACCCGTATCTAGGGTATATTGAACACCGAAACGGAAGAAAGGATATTTAAATAAGTTAGCAAGAATAACAATGCTCACTAATTCCCAACCATAGATCGCACCAGCTTGGGTAGATGCAATAATATGCGAACCACCAACAGCTGCAGATGCCATGACGATTCCGGGGCCTAAGGCAGAGAATTTACTCGCCCATGTTGATTTTTCTACTGGAGTTGAAACTTCACCCATAAAATGTTCTCTTATAAATTAATCATAAATCGAAAAGACCTCATTTATAATAGAATTTTATCCTTGAGTAAAGCAAATAAAATCCACCTAAAAGCACTAATAAAAAATAAAAACCTAATTATTTTTTTAAATTTCAGAATATAACTCCAAAACAAATAAATTTCCCCAGTATTCATACCCAAAAACGGATGTATTTAAGTGAATAAAATTTTTTCAACAAAAGAAAGTGCGGTCAAAATTGGTTGAATTTTTGACCTCACTTTCTTTTTCAAAAATCCCTAAAATAGAATTTTAGGGATCTACATATATTCTCGTAATACCGACATTGTGGATTTACTATTTAATGAAAATACTCATTACTTTTCTTGTTATACAACACATATAAATATATGCAAAGCACCATAAGATTGGATAGAAGCAAATAGAATTGCTCTTGAATCTCATTAAATGGATTATTTACTGTTAATTCTAAAAAATTTATTAATGCCACAAAAAAGAATGCTATTCCTCTAACCACATATAATGTTCTAGCCCATTTTTTCCCTAAGAAAAAACCAATAGAAAGCACTAGCATTAAGACATAAGAACTAAAAACACCAAAGAAAAAAGAAAAGGGTCTTAAAAAGAAAAATCCATCAATAATGTAATGTTCGCTTAAAACACTGGCTCCCCAATAAATAGCCAAAATAAAACCACAAATAGAAGCTATTGTTAGCAACAAGGGTCTTTTACCAATTTCATTAACATTAAGACTTTTATCACCAAAAAAACGACTAGCTTCTTTTGAAAAAAGAACTTTAATCGAAATTAAGAAAAAAATGAAAAGTATAACGAATACAACTGAAGATAACATTTCTGGTCGCATAAAAGTATACTGCATTAGGTTATGTTCTAAACTAACCCCAATGCTAAAAAAGATTCCTGTCATGGCATACCCAGCATATAACCATTTTCCCCAACTATGCCCATTCCTTATAGAAAAAGCAGAAATAAACAGACATACCGGAAAAATAAAGTCTGTTACAGAATAGTAATCATAAACTCTCCATACAGAAGAACCTAGCCCTGCCATTTGTGAATAAATAAGATTAATAAAAATTGCGGTTGCAATAACTAAAATTGCCGTAGAAATATTTCTAATTTTATATTCAATATTCATATATTCTCTCTAACACAAAAATGCGGCCCCAATTGGCCGCACTTACTTTCTTTATTTTTAAATATTAGCAAAATTATTCAGCTTTAGTCACTGCAATACTCAACTCCGCTAACGCCTGCGGATTCGCAAAGCTAGGTGCCTCGGTCATCAAGCACGCTGCAGCAGTAGTTTTAGGGAAAGCAATCACATCGCGAATGTTTTCCGTTCCAGTTAAAAGCATGGTTAAACGGTCTAAACCAAATGCTAAACCGGCATGTGGCGGTGTACCGAATTTTAACGCATCTAATAAGAAACCAAATTTTTCACGTTGTTCTTGTTCGTTGATACCAAGAATGCGGAATACCGTTTGTTGCATTTTCGGATCGAAAATACGTACTGAACCACCGCCCACTTCGTAGCCATTGATCACCATATCGTAAGCATTTGCTACCGCACTTGTCGGATCGGCTTCTAATTGCTCTGGGCTAAAATCTTTTGGCGACGTAAATGGGTGGTGCATTGCTGCAAGATTACCCTCTTCATCACGTTCAAACATTGGGAAATCAATCACCCAAAGTGGTTGCCACTCATCTAAACGAGTTAAACCAAGATCACGACCTAATTTCAAACGTAACGCACCCATTGCATCAGTGGTGGTTTGCCATTTATCTGCACCGAAGAATAAGATATCGCCAGTTTGGGCTTTCACACGTTCTGCTAACGCTTTCCATACATCTTCATTTAAGAATTTCGCAATCGGGCTTTGTACGCCTTCAAGGCCAGCATTGATGTCGTTTACTTTCGCCCAAGCCAAACCTTTCGCACCATAAATACCGACAAATTGTGTATATTCATCAATTTGTTTACGTGTAATATCTGTTCCATTTGGTACACGAATTACGGTAACACGGCCATTTGGATTGTTGGCTGGCTCATTAAACACTTTAAAATCAATGCCTTTGACGATATCAGCTACATCAACCATTTCTAATGGGTTACGCAAATCCGGTTTATCAGAACCGAAACGACGCATTGCTTCTTGCCAAGTCATCACTGGGAATTTACCTAAATCTACACCAATGGTATCAAGCCATAAGCCGTGCACCATACGTTCCATAATTTCGCGTACTTCTGGCGCAGTTAAGAAAGAGGTTTCCACATCGATTTGAGTAAACTCAGGCTGACGGTCTGCACGTAAGTCTTCATCACGGAAACATTTCACAATTTGATAATAACGGTCAAAACCAGACATCATTAAAAGCTGTTTGAAAAGCTGTGGAGACTGTGGCAATGCATAGAATTTGCCTTTATGCACACGGCTTGGTACTAAATAGTCACGCGCACCTTCTGGTGTTGCTTTAGTAAGCATTGGGGTTTCAATATCAAGGAAACCATTATCATCCATGAAACGACGTACAAAACTGGTAATTTTCGCACGGGTTTTCAAACGTTGAGCCATTTCTGGGCGACGTAAATCTAAATAACGATATTTTAAACGTTGTTCTTCCGTATTGTTTTGGTTAAAGTCGAGAGGTAACACATCAGAAGCATTGTAAACACGCAATTCTTTCGCTAACACTTCCACTTCGCCTGTCGCCATATTTTTATTGATTTGGTTTTCAGGACGTGCAATCACTTCGCCTTTAATTTGGATACAAAATTCGTTCCGTAAACCCGCAGCCGCTGTCAATGCATCTTGATATTTCGGATCAAAACAAACTTGCACAACGCCATCACGATCGCGCATATCAATAAAAATTAAGCCACCTAAATCACGACGGCGGTGAACCCAACCGCTTAATGTTACATCTTGTCCGATATTGTTACGGTTTAATGCTCCGCAATAATGTGTACGCATCATATTCAATTCCTTAACTCTCTATAAAAATGGAAAAATACCGCAGAATTATACGGAAAAAGGCGCGTCTTTTAAATCTTAAACGGAAATTTATTTGACCCCTTGAAAACTTTCCTTAAAATGACCGTACTTTTTAAATATTTTCTAATCTGTAGGGTGTGGAAAGTTGAAAAAACACACATGCTCCACACAATGTAAACCATGAAAGATACTATTTTTTCCGCGCCTATTGAAAAACTCGGCGATTTTACCTTTGATGAAAACGTTGCCGAAGTCTTTCCAGATATGATCCAACGCTCCGTACCTGGCTATTCCAACATTATTACGGCAATCGGTATGCTGGCAGAACGTTTCGTCACGGCTGATAGTCATGTTTATGATCTTGGTTGCTCGCGAGGTGCCGCCACACTTTCAGTACGTCGAAATATTCATCAACCAAACGTAAAAATTATTGGTATCGATAATTCTCAACCTATGGTTGAACGTTGTCGCCAACATATTGCGGCATATCATAGTGAAGTACCTATGGAAATTCTCTGTGACGATATTCGTCACGTTGAGATTAAAAATGCCTCAATGGTCATTCTCAACTTTACCTTGCAATTTTTACCGCCTGAAGATCGTATCGCATTGCTTACCAAAATCTATGAAGGTTTAAATCCAAATGGTGTATTGGTGCTATCTGAAAAATTCCGTTTTGAAGATGAAAAGGTAAATGAGCTACTGATTGATCTCCACCACCAATTCAAACGTGCTAATGGTTATAGCGAACTTGAAGTGAGTCAGAAACGCACCGCACTTGAAAATGTGATGCGTACAGATTCTATCGAGACACACAAAGTGCGGTTAAAAAACGTAGGATTTTCACAAGTAGAACTTTGGTTCCAATGCTTTAATTTTGGCTCGATGATTGCAGTTAAATAATTCATAACAAATTTATTTAATTCAACTTTTTTATGGCATAATGCCCGCACTTTTTATCACAAAAGGATTAAACCAATGCGAATTTTACACACTATGTTACGCGTGGGCGATTTAGATCGCTCAATCAAATTTTATCAAAATGTTTTAGGTATGCGCTTATTACGTACCAGTGAAAACCCAGAATACAAATATACGCTTGCTTTTTTAGGTTACGAAGATGGCGAAAGTGCGGCAGAAATTGAATTAACATACAACTGGGGCGTAGATAAATATGAACATGGCACTGCCTATGGACATATCGCTATCGGCGTGGATGATATTTATGCGACTTGTGAAGCTGTTCGCGCAAGCGGTGGTAACGTTACTCGCGAAGCAGGGCCAGTTAAAGGTGGCTCAACCGTCATTGCTTTTGTTGAAGATCCAGATGGTTATAAAATTGAATTTATCGAAAACAAAAGTACTAAATCTGGTTTAGGCAACTAAAGTGCGGTCAATTTTTATTGTATTTTTAATAACGTAGGGATTCCTACGTTATTTTATTTTTAAGAGATAGATTATGTCCGATTCTCAAGAAATCCCTTATCACAACCAATTAAAAAATCGCTTTCGTGGCTATTTCCCCGTCATTATTGATGTTGAAACTGCAGGTTTTGATGCAAAAAAAGATGCGTTACTCGAACTAGCCGCCATCACATTAAAAATGGATGAAAACGGTTATTTGCATCCTGATCAGAAATGCCATTTTCATATCGAGCCTTTTGAAGGGGCAAATATTAATCCAGAGTCCTTGAAATTTAATGGCATTGATATTCACAATCCATTACGTGGCGCGGTGTCTGAACTTGATGCAATCACAGGATTATTTCAAATGGTGCGCCGAGGACAAAAAGATGCAGATTGCCAACGTTCTATCATTGTGGCGCACAATGCTGCTTTTGACCAAAGTTTTGTGATGGCTGCCGCTGAACGTACCGGCGTAAAGCGTAATCCCTTCCATCCCTTTGGAATGTTTGATACCGCAAGTTTAGCAGGATTGATGTTTGGTCAGACTGTTCTCGTTAAGGCCTGTCTTGCCGCCAAAATTCCCTTTGATGGAAAGCAAGCACATTCGGCATTATACGACACCGAACGTACAGCGGAATTATTCTGTTATATGGTCAATCATTTAAAAGATTTAGGTGGATTCCCACATATTGCTTCTGAACTAGAACAGGAAAAAACAACTGAAAAAGAGACCGCACTTTAAGAAAAATAAAAAACTGGTTGCAATCGTTTTATTTTTCCAGTAGTTTAAAAGCAATTCTTATTTGGAGATAAAAAATGAACATTATCCGTCGTCACCATCATCACCATTCAACTGAATAATCTTTCAGGTTTTTGGTGTGCTTGGAAGATTTCTTCCGAGCTGACAGGATAATAAAAATCTTACCCCTCGGAAGGCAACTTTCGAGGGGTTTTGTTTTATTTACGATATAGGAGGCATTAATTTAGCGTTATTCTTTATTCAATAAAAATTTTAAAGTAAAGTATTTATCATTTAATTTACAAGGAAAAACACAATGTTATCAAACCCTGTTGTTATCTCAATCATCGTTTTGCTGGCACTTAGTTTGCTACGCATCAACGTTATTATCGCACTGGTGATTGCTGCGCTTACCGCAGGATTTATCGGTGATTTAGGTTTAACTAAAACCATCGAAACCTTTACAGGTGGCTTAGGTGGCGGCGCAGAAGTCGCAATGAACTATGCGATGCTTGGCGCATTCGCGATTGCTATTTCTAAATCAGGTATTACCGATTTAATCGCTTATAAAATCATCACAAAAATGAATAAAGCACCAAGCTCCAGCAATTTAACTTGGTTTAAATATTTAATTTTTGGTGTATTGGTATTATTCGCCATTTCTTCACAGAACCTACTTCCTGTACACATTGCTTTTATTCCGATTGTCGTGCCGCCGTTGCTTTCTATTTTTAATCGTCTAAAAATAGACCGTCGCGCTGTAACCTGTGTCCTCACATTCGGCTTAACGGCAACTTATATGTTACTTCCTGTTGGCTTTGGTAAAATTTTTATCGAAAGTATCTTGGTCAAAAATATCAATCAAGCAGGTGCTGCTCTTGGTTTACAAACAAATGTAGCTCAAGTATCCCTCGCGATGTTATTGCCCGTAATTGGCATGATTTTAGGGTTGCTCACCGCAATATTCATCACTTATCGCAAACCAAGAGAATATGATGTAACTATTCAAGAGCCAACCACAAAAGAAATTGAAGCGCACATCACAAACATAAAACCAAAACAAATCACTGCAAGTTTAATCGCCATTGTAGCGACCTTCGCAACACAATTAGTGACAAGTTCAACCATTATTGGTGGGTTAGTTGGGATAGTCATTTTCGCAATATTTGGCATTTTCAAATTGAAAGAAAGTAACGATATCTTCCAACAAGGTTTACGCTTAATGGCAATGATTGGCTTTGTAATGATTGCTGCTTCAGGTTTTGCAAATGTTATTAATGCCACCACTGGCGTAACAGATTTAGTTCAAAGCTTAAGTAATGGTGCAATTCAAAGTAAAGGTTTGGCTGCATTCTTGATGTTACTGGTCGGATTGTTAATTACTATGGGAATTGGGTCATCATTCTCAACGGTACCAATCATTGCCTCTATCTATGTACCACTTTGTTTATCTTTTGGTTTCTCCCCATTAGCCACCGTTTCAATCGTTGGCGTTGCGGCTGCCCTAGGAGACGCAGGTTCCCCTGCATCTGACTCCACTTTAGGTCCAACATCAGGTTTAAATATGGACGGTAAACACGACCACATTTGGGACTCTGTTGTACCCACCTTCCTACACTACAATATTCCATTATTAGCGTTTGGCTGGATTGCAGCAATGTACCTTTAACGATTATAATCCCCCGACTTGGGGGATTTTTTATGGCCATTCAACAACTTATCCAGATCTTAGATAAAAAAGTTCAGCAACTTTATCAAGCTCATTTATCCAAACGAGAAGAAAAAATCTTCGCCAAATTTGACCGCACTTTGTTCAGTGAACATGGACAGAATGTTTCCTTTTATCTAAAGGAAATCAATCAAACGCTAGATAGAATAAAGACATTAGAATCTAACGATCTTAATTACTATAATTTTCTGGCTGAGCGTTTACTCGCTCAATGTTCCGTTCTTTCAGAAGCTTTAACTCGCAAGAATACTCACCAAACAGCCCCCCAAACAACAACGAAACAAACCATTCAAAAATCTCAACATAGCATTCATAAATTACCACCAAGAGAACGGTTGGAAAAATACTATGAAGCATTAGAACGCTTGAATAAGCTTTATCAACAACATAAAGATTTAGCACAGGCAGAAAAAAATAATGATGAGAAAATACGTTATACGCAACTTGCGGAAAGCTATAAAAAACGCCAGCAAAAATGCCAAGATTCAATAGATCTTTTAGAAGAATATTTGGTGTTTAAAGAAGAATTAGAAAACCGTGAAAATACGGAAAATAGATGATGAGAAATAAAAAACTAATTCTCTCGAATTAGTTAACTTTAAAAAGTTGATGGCGGAGGAATAGGGATTCGAACCCTAGGAGGGCGTAAACCCTCGCCGGTTTTCAAGACCGGTGCCTTCAACCACTCGACCATTCCTCCGCGATTTAATGCGCACGCATAATACGTTTTTTGAGAAAGACCGTCAAGCAGAAATCATCTCGTTTTTATCAAGTGATTATTTTTACTGCACTCCCAAAATAAAAAGAATTGACGTAATAAACATCACGCCAATTCTAATTTTCTATTTTAGATTACTCTGATTTTGCTCGGGTAGGCTCAGAATATACATGGCTAATCGCACAATGATGTCCTGCCGCCCCTTTACCGTAAAAATAATAGCGAGAATCTTGCCATTCAATAATTGGGAATGGCTGAGGCATTTCATCGCTCGCTTTCGCCAAAGTCATCTCCGCTTTTGTATGCGTAACTGAAGAAATGGTACCTAAACGCCCATTAAACTCATAAGTACGAACAAAGGCTGGTTCATTTACAATTTCAGGCTCATTTACGGTAATCGTTGACTCAATAGACCCAACTGTTTCTTGAGGTTTATGAGAATTTAAACGCTCTAGAGATTCTTGTACTTTTTTCTGTACAGATTCGTTAGCTGGCTGAGTAATAAAATCTAATGCTGGTTTTACTTCAAGAGATTTTTCTTCAACGACAATCCCCATTGCTGGCGTGATAAAACCTTTTTTAGTTTTTTCTTGCTCAAGCAATTCATATACAGATAAGAAATTATTTTCTTTCTGAGCATTCACTGTTGAATAGTCTACCCAAGCTTTTCCACTTGCCAACTCAGGTGAAGCCACTGCAGCAAATAATGGCATTGGCGATTTTGGCTCTTGATTACGGCGACGACGTTGATTATTCGCTGCACGCAAATGACGTGGAGTACGGCGTTGACGATCTTGACGTTCAGAACGTTCTTGGTTTTGACGAACTGGTTTTTCATCATCTTGAACGGCCTGAACTTCGACAACATCCACTTCTGGCATTTGTTCAACAATGTTTGCGTTATTTTCAACAGCCATCTCATTATCTTCAACACGCACGCGTTTACGTAAATCACGACGTTGACGGCGTTGAGTCACTTGCTCAGTTTTTTCATCTTGAGCCTCAAAAACTGGTGTAGAATTTACCGCACTTTCAGCGATACTTTCTTCCACTAAGTTACGGCGCGGACGGCGTTGATTACGTTCACGAGTATTACGAACTTGTTCTTCGGTTCTTTCCGTTTCGTTATTTTCAGAACGTGGACGACGAGAAGTACGACGATCCTGTGGGCGACGTTGATTACGATTAGAATTGCGCGAAGTGCGGTTATTTTTTGGTTTATTTTCTTCGGATTCAGAAGCAAATAAACCTTTAATTTTCGCAATAATTTTTGCTAACAAAGACGGTCCATTCGATTTACGCTCAACTGGAGTTGGTGCTGCTTCTGAAATAGAAAGCGCAACTGCTGCACTTTCAACCGCCGGTTGTTCAATAACAGCTGTTGTTTCCACATTACGAGAAACCAGTGATTCTTCAGTATTTTCATCTTGAGCGCAGTGAATTTTCGCTAAGTTATAGCTTAATTCATTTACTTCTTCGCCATCACGTAAACGGAAAACACTAAAGTGCGGTGTTTCCATTGCTTCATTTGGGGCAACAATAATATCGACATTATGACGCTTTTCAATATTACTGATTGCTTTGCGTTTTTCGTTAAGAAGATAAGAGGCAATTTGTACTGGAACAATGGTATGCACTTGCTTGGTGTTTTCTTTTAATGCTTCTTCCTCGATTAAACGCAAGATAGACAAGGAAAGAGATTCGTTATCACGCACTTTACCTGTACCTTGACAACGAGGGCAAATATGATGTGAAGACTCGCCTAATGAAGGACTTAAACGCTGACGCGACATTTCCAATAAGCCAAAACGAGAAATTCGGCTAATTTGAATGCGAGCGCGGTCTGGACGTACAGCATCACGCATACGATTTTCCACTTCACGTTGGTGACGAACTGGCGTCATATCAATGAAATCGATAACAACTAAACCACCTAAGTCACGCAAACGTAATTGGCGAGCAATTTCATCTGCCGCTTCAAGGTTAGTATTCAATGCCGTTTCTTCAATATCACCACCACGAGTAGAACGCGCGGAGTTAATATCAATAGCGGTTAATGCTTCAGTTACATCAATAACGATTGAGCCGCCAGAAGGTAAACGCACTTCACGTTGGAATGCGGATTCGATTTGAGATTCAATTTGATAGTGACTGAAAAGTGGTACTTCGCCTTGATAAAGTTTCACGCGATTGATGAAATCTGGGCGAACAAGTTTGATATGCTCTTTTGCTTTTTCAAACACTTTCGGGCTATCAATAAGGATCTCGCCAATGTCACGACGCAAATAATCACGAATAGCACGTACAATTACATCACTTTCTTGGTGAATCAAGAAAGGTGCTGGACGATTTTGAGATGCTTGTTTAATCGCTTCCCAATGGTGAAGTAAAACTTTTAAATCCCACTGCAACTCTTCTGGAGATTTACCCACACCAGCAGTACGAACAATCAACCCTACGCCTTCAGGCACATCTAATGAACTTAATGCCTCTTTTAATTCAGTACGCTCGTCCCCTTCGATACGACGAGAGATTCCACCCGCACGCGGATTGTTTGGCATAATAACCAAATAACTACCCGCAAGAGAAACGAAAGTGGTTAAGGCTGCGCCTTTGTTTCCGCGTTCTTCTTTATTAACTTGAACGATAACTTCTTGGCCTTCGCTCAAAATATCGCGAATATTCGGACGACCTTGAAAAACATAATCATCGGGAAAATATTCACGAGCAATTTCTTTTAATGGTAAAAAACCGTGACGTTCTGCACCATAATCCACAAAAGCCGCTTCTAAGCTTGGCTCAACGCGAGTAATTTTCCCTTTGTAGATGTTCGCTTTTTTTTGTTCGTGTCCCGGACTTTCAATGTCCAAGTCAAAAAGGCGTTGTCCATCGACAAGCGCGACACGCAACTCTTCTTTTTGAGTCGCATTAATTAACATTCTTTTCATTGTCAATTCTCTTATTAAATATTTTAAAGACCTCAAAATAAACCGCACTTTGCTTCGTTATCGACCTCGTGTTTCTCGCGCCAGTCAATCTCACGACTGTATGTTGCTGGGTGCATTGATAACGTTATTAAGCATAAACATTTGCTTTATAAAACAACGCGATATTCCGCACGCGTTGCAAGCGGCTGATTTATTTCAAGAAAAAAGTTGATTATCAATGTCTTATGCCGATTGCTGCATTGAGTTTTCACCAACAAAACTTATCCTTTTTTACGCAAATTCTTAGGCGCAAAAAGACGCTCTATTATCCATAGAAAACGATTAATTAGCAAGGTGAATATTACGTTCATAGAGTTACGTTAATAGTGCCTTTGTGATATGATTCGCGCTAATTTTCAAAAGGAAAAAAGATGACAGAACAAAACGAAAAAATCATTAATTTATCAGTAAAAATGCTGACAATTAGTGAAGATGAAAGCGGTCAACGTATCGATAATTATTTATTAGCAAAACTCAAAGGTGTGCCTAAAAGTTTAATTTATCGCATTGTGCGTAAAGGTGAAGTGCGGGTAAATAAAGGCCGTATTAAGCCAGAGTATAAATTGCAAACAGGTGATATCGTTCGAATTCCGCCTGTGCGTGTGACTGAAAAAAACGATGCGTCGATTTCAAAAAATCTCAATAAAGTCGCCGCACTTGAAAATCAAATTTTATTTGAAGATGATTGTTTGATTGTTTTAAATAAACCCTCAGGAATCGCTGTGCATGGCGGGAGTGGTTTAAATTTTGGTGTGATTGAAGCCTTGCGGGCATTGCGTCCAGAAGCACGCTTTTTAGAACTAGTTCATCGTTTGGATCGCGATACATCAGGCATTTTATTAATTGCTAAAAAACGTTCTGCATTGCGCAATTTACATGAGCAACTTCGCGTAAAAACTGTTCAAAAAGATTATTTAGCGTTAGTACGTGGACAATGGCAATCCCATGTAAAAGTTGTTCAAGCACCGCTTTTGAAAAATGAATTATCCAGCGGAGAGCGCATTGTGCGTGTCAGCGAGCAAGGCAAACCATCTGAAACCCGATTTAGCATTGAAGAACGCTATACAAATGCTACGCTCGTGAAAGCTTCACCAGTCACAGGGCGAACACATCAAATTCGCGTGCATACACAACATGCAGGGCATCCTATCGCATTAGATGATAAATACGGCGATAAAGATTTTGATAAACAAATGAATGAATTAGGATTGAATCGTTTATTTTTACACGCTTTTTCAATTCGGTTTGAGCATCCTAAAAATGGCGAAACGCTGCGCTTTAATGCGCCATTAGACAGTCAAATGAAAGCAATTTTACAAAAGTTACGGGAAAGCAAATAGACAACATTTGTGTTTATTGCTACACTTGCGTACGGAGACAACTCGTTTCTATCAACAAATTTCATAATAACGACAACAAAGGATAGCAAAATGGCAAAAGGACAATCTTTACAAGATCCTTATTTAAATGCGCTTCGTCGCGAACGCATTCCTGTATCAATCTACCTTGTAAACGGAATCAAACTTCAAGGTCAAATTGAATCATTCGATCAATTCGTGATTTTATTAAAAAACACTGTGAACCAAATGGTATATAAACACGCAATTTCAACTGTTGTGCCTGCGCGCTCTGTTTCTCATCACAATAGCAGCCATCATGTAGCAACACCTGAAGCCGTTGAAAGCGTGGAAACTCAAGCAGAATAATCACAGCTCCATCGATGGATAATCAATATTTATTAAGTGCGGTTGAAAATTCTCAGGAAATTTCAACCGCACTTTCTTCATCTCAACAATCTGAAAATACTCGTGACACCGCCATCGTGGTTCACGTTTTCTTTGCGCAAGATAAAAACACTGATGATCTACAAGAGTTTTTGCTACTCGCTGATTCTGCCAATGTAGATGTATTGGATACAATCACCACAAGCCGTAGCACTCCTCAAGCCAAATATTTTGTAGGCGAGGGAAAAGCTCAAGAAATTGCAGATGCGGTGCAATCACATAATGCTGATGTTGTGCTTTTTAACCATCAATTAACCCCAGCACAAACACGTAACTTAGAAAGTTTATGTCATTGTCGAGTGGTCGATCGCACTGGCGTCATTTTAGATATTTTTGCCCAACGAGCACGTTCTCATGAGGGAAAATTACAGGTTGAGCTTGCGCAACTAAAACACTTATCGACTCGATTAGTTCGTCGCAAAACAGGCTTAGATCAACAAAAAGGGGCGGTAGGATTACGTGGGCCGGGTGAAACCCAGTTAGAAACAGATCGCCGCTTAATTAAAGTGCGCATTTCTCAATTACAAAATCGATTGGCAAAAGTGGAAAAACAGCGCAATCAAAATCGCCAAACACGCCAAAAAGCAGACATCCCGACGATTTCACTTGTTGGCTATACCAATGCAGGGAAATCAACCTTATTTAATCTTTTAACCAATGCAGAGGTTTATGCTGCAGATCAGCTTTTTGCAACATTAGATCCAACTTTACGAAAATTACAGATTCAAGATGTAGGCACGGCAATTTTAGCGGATACAGTAGGATTTGTTCGACAGCTTCCGCATGATCTTATTTCAGCCTTTAAATCGACTTTACAAGAAACGGTAGAAGCAAGCCTATTACTCCATATCATTGATGCCGCTGACTCGCGAAAACAAGAAAATATCGATGCAGTCAATGATGTGCTAGAAGAAATTGGTGCAGGAGAAGTGCCTGTTCTATTGGTATATAACAAAATTGATTTGTTGGAAAATGTTGCGCCGCATATCGAATACAATGATGAAAATCAGCCTGTTGCAGTCTATCTCTCTGCGCAAGATGAGCTGGGTATTCATTTATTGTTTGAAGCCGTTAAAGTGCGGTTAAAAAACGAGATACTTTCTCTTTCTTTAATTTTACAACCACACGAAGGCAAACTTCGCCATGCTTTTTATCAACTTGATTGTGTACGCCATGAACAAATTTCTGAACAAGGAGAATTCTTGTTAGATGTGCAGATTGATAAGATTATGTGGTTAAAGTTATGTAAGCAATTTTCTAGATTAGCGGATATTAAAATACAATCGGACAATGTCTAATTTATAGAAAATTATTTTCCAATTCCATATTGTTTCAATTTATTCGCAATCGCAGTATGGGAAACGCCTAAACGTTGAGCTAATTTTCTCGTGCTTGGATATTCTGCATAAAATAATTTTAGGACTTGTGCTTCATAAGAACTGATGATTTCATCTAAGGTTTTATTTTCAAATTCATCCAAAGAAATTACCGCACTTTGTGGCGGAGCAAGATTTAAACTTTCGATAGTTAAATGATTATCTTGTACTAGAGAGCAGGCACGATAAAGGGTGTTATAAAGCTCACGAACATTCCCTTTCCAGTCATATTTCTGCAAATAAAGAAGAAAATCTTTATCGAAAGTTGGTTTTGCAATTTTTAATTCTTCACTGATTTCCTGTAAAAAACCTTGTGCCAGCGGCTCAATATCTGCAATTCGATCACGTAATGGTGGCACATTAATAGTGAGAACATTTAAGCGATGAAACAAATCAGCACGTACTTTACCTTGCTCAACAAGCAAATGAAGTGGAATTTGTGATGTGCAAATTACGCGTACATTTGCATAATGTTCCTTTTCTTCGCCTACTCGACGGAAAGATCCATCCGTTAAAAAACGCAATAATTTAGCCTGCAAACCCAATGAAAGTTCAGCAATACCATCGAGTAAAACTGTACCCTCATTTGCGTATTCAAAAAAACCAATGGTTTCGCTGTCGCCAACTTTTCGACCAAACATTTCACTTTCGGCATCTTCATCAGGCAACCCAGCACAATTTACTGCGATAAATTTTTTATCACGACGTAAACTCTGATAATGGCAGGCTTTCGCTAACAAATCCTTTCCTGTCCCCGTTTCGCCTTGAATTAACAAAGGCACATCAAACATAGCAAAACGTTTTGCGTTTTCTACCGCACTTTTCATGGCTTCACTTTGTACAATAAAACACTCGAAAGGATTTTGTGGATCAAATTTAGAAATTGTCATATTCAGGAAATGGAAATAATTAAGATATAGCTATGATAATTTCTTTACAACAAAGTGTAAATATTATTTTACATAAGGTAAAAATGCGACCATTTTTGACCGCACTTTACATTAGTTAGGGTTTTAACATTCTTTCTGCTTCACGAACACGAACAAGGAATTGTTTTCGTTCAGCTGAACTCATACCGCTGCTAGTACCCGGTAATTTTACGGTAAGAGGATTCACTGCCCGACCGTTAATATGAAATTCATAATGTAAATGCGGCCCCGTAGAAATTCCCGTGTTACCAGAAAGCGCAATACGTTCGCCTTTTTTAACTGTTTGCCCTGCTTTTACTAAGGGTTTGCTCAAATGCATATAAACAGTCTGATATTCACGCCCGTGACGCAATACAACATAACGCCCAGCACCGCCAGCCTGATAAGCGACTTTTTCAACTGTACCATCTGCTGGAGCAATAATTGGTGTACCTTGAGAAACGGAGAAATCCACACCTTTATGTGGACGAACACGTCCTGTTACTGGGTGACGACGATTTGGATTAAAAGGGGAAGAAACCCGAGCTTGACGTTGCAATGGATAACGAGCAAAACCTTTGCCTAAGGTTTCTCCTTGTTGATTGTAATAACGACCATTTGCAGCTTGCACTGCATAATAGTTCTTACCACCAGATGAAATACGTAACGCCTCAACATTACCCTGACCAGTGAGTTTATCGCCTAAATATTCACGAGAAACTAAAATGGCAAATTGAGTTCCTTTTTTCAATTTCTGTATACTTACCTGCCATTGAAGAGCCGTGGTTAATTGGCTAATTTGGCGATTATCTAAACCCTGTGCTTTTAAACTCGCCGAAAAAGAACCATTAATTTCGCCTTTTAATACTTCTTTTCGCCAAATACTTTTCTTTTCAATGACTTGGCGTTTAAATTGCCCATCTTCAACACGTTCATAAACCCGTTCTTCTTTTTCAGATACCAGCCAATTCAAATATTCTAAGTTGTCACTTTTATCTAAAACCCAATAAAACTGCTGACCTGCTTTTAAGTGGGCTAAATCAGGATCTAGCGCAAGCAACTGTTGTACTGTTAAATCATCTAAGCCAGACAGCGCCAAAACATCTTTTAAGGTGTCCCCTTCGGTCACCGTATAGCTAAATTGATCAGTGATTCTTATAGCTTGATCGGCAGCATCCAATACGCCATTGAGCGCATCTTGTGCGTGTTGAGGCAAAGTATCGAAGTCATCCGTAGGTGGTTTTATTTCATCAACTTCGTCATCTTTTGCTTGTAGCTCATCATCATAAGAGGTGGCATTTTCGTCAGGTTGAAGTGCGGTAGAATTTACTGGAGTTTTACTTGGCGATGTATTTAATGCGTGATATTCCCCACTGTCTGCGGTAGAGAATACGGGATTTTCTTCAGATTTGTCTTTTATTGTAAGTAAAATGCCTGTCAAAATAAGCAGAATAGCAACAAAAAACACGCCTACTTTTATATACGCGCGTTTTTTTCGTCTATCTCGAGCTAATTTTACGTGTTGCACTGGCATCCCTAAAATAAAAAAGTTTTCAGCATTCAGACTACAGATTATAAAGAAAATTCATTCCTATGGAAAAAGCATTATTCAAATGCTTAAATATTCGACACAAGAGAGAAAATCTTGAGAAATCTGTCAAAATGCGCTATTTTCCCCAACCATTGTTGAAAACACGGCGATTTTATGAATATCACAGCCATTCGCAACGAGCAAAACCTACAACCGCTCATTCAATTAAAAAATATCAATGTGGTTTTCGCACAAAAAACTGCACTACAAAATATTAATTTAAATATTTATCCGAATTCTATTATCACTATTGTTGGGCCAAATGGTGGCGGTAAATCAACGTTATTAAAAACCTTATTAAAACTACAAACGCCCACTTCTGGTGAAGTGATTTACAGTAAAAATGTTCGCATTGGTTATGTACCACAAAAAATCCATTTGGATCATAGTTTGCCTATTACGGTGGAGCGATT
The DNA here is from genome assembly GCF_003493605.1 of Haemophilus haemolyticus. Classification (GTDB taxonomy): domain Bacteria; phylum Pseudomonadota; class Gammaproteobacteria; order Enterobacterales; family Pasteurellaceae; genus Haemophilus; species Haemophilus haemolyticus_J. The sequence continues at coordinate 5,418 of NZ_QQKA01000011.1, read as the reverse complement.
TCTTTCGCTAAAAAAAGGCCTTAAAACACAAGAAATATCCACCGCACTTGAGCAACTTTCGATTTCACATTTACGCAAAAGTAATATGCAAAAACTTTCTGGCGGTGAAATGCAACGCGTATTATTGGCTCGTGCAATTTTAAATAAACCAAATTTACTTGTGCTAGACGAACCCACTCAAGGCGTAGACATTACTGGTCAAGCAGAGCTTTATCAGCTAATTCATCAAACCCAACAAAAACTAAATTGTGCCGTGTTGATGGTATCACACGATTTACACATTGTGATGGCGGATAGTAAAGAAGTCTTGTGTATTAACCAACATATTTGTTGTGCAGGTACGCCCGATGTTCTGTCAAATGATCCAACATTTATGCGTTTATGGGGAAATCAGCTCGCACAAAATGTCGGCTTTTATACTCATCATCATAATCATCACCATACCTTACACGGTGATGTATGTGGTTGTAATTCATCAGCAGTGCATTGCCAAAATAAGGATAAATAATGTTTGAAATTTTATTTCCTGCCCTTTTAACAGGCATTTTGCTTTCACTTATTACCGCACCACTTGGCGTATTTGTGGTGTGGCGGAAAATGGCTTATTTTGGCGATACTCTTTCTCACTCTGCGTTGCTCGGCGTAGCGTTAGGCATTTTCTTACAAGTCAATCCTTACATTGCGATTGTCGTGCTTACCTTAATTCTTGCTATCGCAATGGTGTGGTTAGAAAGCAATACACAATTTTCGATCGATACCTTGCTCGGCATTATCGCCCATAGCTGTTTATCACTCGGGGTTGTAACCGTAGGATTACTACAGAATGTACGCGTAGATTTGATGAGTTACTTATTTGGGGATTTGCTCGCAATTAATTATACCGATTTAATTTATATTGGAATTGGCGTGATAATTGTGCTTTCAACATTAATTTACTTTTGGCAATCCTTACTTTCCACCACCGTATCGCCAGAACTCGCGCAAGTTGAAGGCATTAATATCAAAAAAATGCGTTTTATTTTAATGATATTAACCGCATTGACTATTGCCTTGAGCATGAAATTTGTCGGTGCATTAATAATCACATCGTTATTAATCATCCCTGCGGCAACCGCTCGTCGTTTTGCGAGAACGCCAGAATCTATGGTGGGCTGGGCGATTGTAGTCAGTATGTTATCAATTATAGGCGGGCTAATCTTATCAGCCTTTTATGATACCGCTGCAGGGCCTTCCGTTGTGATTTGTTCAGCGTTTTTATTTGTCTTATCACTCTTTAAAAAAGAGCGATTATAAGCTTGCCCAACCAGTGAAAACCATTTGCGCCACAGGTTAATTCTTGATAAAGTGCGGTCAATTTTTACGGTCTTTTTAGGATAAGAAAATGAGCCAAGAATATTTAGATTTTGAATTGCCGATTGCAGAATTAGAAGCAAAAATTGAAGCATTACGTGCAGCATCCGATGATAAAGTTGATTTAACTGATGAAATCAAACGCTTACAAAAGAAAAGTAACGAACTCACTAAAAAAACCTTTGCTAACCTTGATGCTTGGCAAGTTTCACGTATGGCGCGACATCCAAACCGCCCTTATACATTAGATTATATCGAACATATTTTTACGGAATTTGAAGAACTTGCAGGCGATCGCGCTTTTGCTGATGATAAAGCGATTGTTGGTGGCTTGGCGCGTTTAGATGGTCGCCCAGTGATGGTTATCGGTCATCAAAAAGGTCGTTCCGTAAAAGAAAAAGTGCAACGCAATTTTGGTATGCCCGCACCTGAAGGCTATCGTAAAGCGTTACGTTTAATGGAAATGGCTGAACGCTTTAAATTGCCAATTATCACATTTATTGATACCCCTGGGGCTTATCCGGGTATCGGCGCAGAAGAACGTGGTCAAGCGGAAGCTATCGCTCGCAACTTACGCGAAATGGCACAACTTACCGTTCCTGTTATTTGTACTGTTATTGGCGAAGGTGGTTCGGGCGGTGCGTTAGCTATTGGCGTGGGCGATAAAGTTAATATGTTGCAGTATTCCACTTATTCTGTGATCTCGCCTGAAGGCTGTGCTTCTATTCTTTGGAAAAGTGCGGAAAAGGCATCAACAGCAGCAGAAGTAATGGGATTAACCGCAAGCCGTTTAAAAGAATTAAATCTCATCGACAGCATTGTGCAAGAACCTTTAGGTGGTGCACATCGTAATTATCTAGAAATGGCTGAAAACTTAAAACTTCGTTTAAAAGAAGATTTAGCAGAGCTCGACGGGCTAAGCAAAGAAGAATTATTAAATAGACGCTATGAACGTTTAATGTCTTACGGTTATTGCTAACTGACATTCTAAAAGAGCGGTGATTTTTGCCGCTCTTTTTTGATCTAAATATACAACAAAGGAGAAAACACAATGAAAAACGTACTTTCAATCCAATCCCACGTGGTCTATGGTTTTGCGGGTAACAAATCCGCGACTTTTCCAATGCAGTTATTAGGCATCGATGTATGGGCATTAAATACCGTTCAATTTTCTAATCACACCCAATATGGAAAATGGACAGGCATGGTCATTCCACAAGAACAAATCCGAGAAATTGTAACTGGACTTGATAATATTGAAAAACTACAAGAATGTGATGCTTTGTTATCAGGTTATTTAGGTTCTGCGGAACAAGTTGATCAAATTCTTTTTGCCTTAGAACAAATCAAACTGCGTAATCCCAATGCACTTTATTTATGCGACCCTGTAATGCCACATCCGAAAAAAATCTGTGTGGTTGCCAATGGCGTTCGCGAAGCACTTATTGAAAAAGCCATTCCAGTGGCAGATATTATGACGCCAAACTTACACGAATTACGCCAACTGACCGAATTCCCAATTAATACCTTTGACGATGTATTAAAAGCAGTGAATGCGTTGATTGCAAAAGGCGTGAAGAAAGTTCTTGTTAAACATTTAGGAAGTGCGGGTAAAATCAACGATCCTGATACATTTGAAATTATTATGGCAACCCCAGAGGGGGTTTGGCATTTAAGCCGTCCACTTTATCAATTCAACTTTGAACCAGTGGGGGTGGGCGATTTAATCGCGGGTACATTCTTAGCTAATTTACTCAATGGAAAATCTGATGTAGAAGCCTTTGAAGCGATGAATAACGAAGTAGCAGGCGTAATGAAAACCACCTTTGAACTGGGTTCTTATGAATTACAAACCATTGCCGCACGTTTTGAAATTCTCAATCCAAGCAGCAACTATAAAGCTGAAAAAGTTGCCTAATGGACTTACTTTCAGACATTGAAAAACAACTCAAACAAACCACCGCTCAAGCATTTCTTATCGCCTTGAGTGGTGGTTTAGATTCCACTGTACTTCTTTCTTTATTTGCAAAACTTCGTCAAAAACAACCGCACTTACCGCCTTTATCAGTACGAGCAATCCATATTCATCACGGATTAAGCCCCAATGCAGACGGATGGGCTAAACACTGCCAAAACTTGTGCGATCAATTTCAAATTCCATTGATTATCGAGCGAGTACAAGTAGATAAAACCAATGGCATTGAGGCTGGCGCACGTGAAGCACGCTATCAAGCCATAAAAAAACATCTTCAAACTCAAGAAGTACTCGTTACGGCACATCATCTAAACGATCAAACTGAAACATTTTTCTTAGCCTTAAAACGTGGCAGCGGACTGCAAGGCTTAGGCGCAATGCAACAACAAAGTGTATTATTTGGCATGCCAATTTTACGTCCTTTGTTAGGCTTTACTCGCCCACAGTTAGAAGATTATGCGCAAAAAGAAAAACTCAACTGGATTACAGATGAAAGTAATGAGGATAACCGATACGATCGCAATTTCTTACGTAACCAAATTTTGCCTGAAATACGCCAACGCTGGAGACATTTTGATCATGCAGTTCAGCGTGCCGCACAACATTGTTTTGAGCAACAACAACTAATTAATGAATTATTACAACCTTGCTTTGAGCAGCATCTTCTTGATGATCAAAAACAGTTTTCACTCGTAAACTTTCTAGAATATTCATCGCAAAAACAAACCGCACTTTTGCGAATGTGGCTAGCTAAAAATCAGATAGCCATGCCAACGCAGGTTCAATTAATACATATTATTGATGATGTTATTCAGGCAAAAGCGGATGCATCCCCCCAATTTCAACTCGGAGAACATATTATTCGCCGATATCAACAACGTCTCTATTTAACAGAGAAATTCGTTGATTTGTCGCAAACTTGTATTGATATGCCATTAAATCAACAGATTACCTTGCCTGATAATCTTGGAACAATTTTTGCAGCCCACAACGCGAAAGGCATTTTAGTCAATTGGAACGAAAAACAGGTTCAACTTGCCGATACACAAGAACCGATTCAAATACGATTTGCTTATACTGGCAAAGTGAAACGACAGCATAATCGCCCTGCCGAAACCATGAAAAAAATCTGGCAAGAGCTCGGTGTTCCGCCTTGGCAACGGAACCGCATTCCACTCATTTTTTATGATAGAACCTTACAAAGTGCGGTGGGTTTTTTTCGTGTTTTTCATGAAAAATGAAGGTATAAAAATTCATTTAAAAATGATCCCACTTTCATAACTCAATCTGATAGAATGCTATCGTTTACAATCTTAATCGGAAAAGTCTATGTTTGATTCTCTTATCGTACAATTTGTGGTACTTTGGGCAGTTATCGATCCTATCGGTTCTGTGCCTGTTTATCTTTCGAAAACGATTGGTTTTTCATTAGAAGATCGCCGTAAAATTGTGCGTCATGCCATTGTGATTTCAGCTGGCATTTTGCTTTTCTTCTTAATTGGTGGACAAGTTCTTTTTGAAGCGATGCAAGTACCACTTCCCGCATTCCAAATTGCTGGTGGTTTAGTGCTTTTCTTATTTGCCTTAACTATGATTTTTGGTGAAAGTAAGCCTGAACAAGAAATTAAAATAAAAGCAAACATTACTGAAATTGCTGTTTATCCCCTCGCAGTACCTTCTATTGCCTCGCCAGGTGCAATGATGGCAATCGTACTTTTAACTGATAATCATCGTTTTAATCTTACCGAGCAAATCATCACTGGTGGCATTATGCTAATCGTGCTGCTCATTACCTACTTCTTGCTCCTTGCGGCAAATAGCATTCAACATATTATTGGAAACTCTGGAGCCGCAATCATTAGTCGTGTGATGGGATTAATATTGGCAACAGTGGCCGTAAATAATATATTAGTCGGATTAAAAGATTTCTTCATACAAGTTGCGTAAAATAAAATGGGGGGATTATTGATCTGCACCCCAAAAGTTGGACTAAATAACCAACTCACTAAGGTGCAGATTTTTTATGACCAAATACAATTTTCTTTTCAAGCAACAAGTCATCGAATTTTATCTTCAAAATGGTAAAAATAGTT
>NZ_QQKA01000010.1 GCF_003493605.1 Haemophilus haemolyticus | reverse complement strand
CAAAGAATTATCCTGGCGGCGATAGTGCGGTGGAACCACCTGAACCATACCGAACTCAGAAGTGAAACGCTGTAATGCCGATGGTAGTGTGGGGCATCCCCATGTGAGAGTAGGGCACCGCCAGGTTCTAATTACAGATTGAAAAGTGAAGAGATAAAAAAGAAAACCCCATGTCGAAAGATATGGGGTTTTTGTTTTTTTAGAAGTTTATACTTTAACAAAATAAGTTTAAATAAAGTTTATGTTTATTAGTGAGAAAAATACGCACTAGTGATACAATCCACAAAATTTTAAGAAAGGTACCCTATGGCTCGTAAGAAAAAAACACGTCGAATTACAGATATTATGCCAATTCGCAAAGCAGATAAAAAAATAGATATAACAAAAGCGCGCTCTGGTAAAAAGCTTACTCGTTATGAATTGGATGCTAAAGCTCGTGAAGATAAGAAAAAACGTAAGCATAAAGGTTTAGCTTCAGGATCTCGTCATAGTGCAGTTGAAGAAAAAGCGAATAAACTTCAAAATGAAATTAAAGATCCAAAAATTGGTAGTAAGAAAAAGGTTCCGTTGGTTGTTGAATTTGTTAATAAGCCTGAAAAAGGTCAAGTAATTCCTGTAATAAAACAGGTGAAAAAACAAGATCCAATGAAAGAGCTTGAAAATCTGGAAAATAATGAAATTCTTAATGAATTATTGGATGCTTTAGATGCGGGTAAAACTATTAGTAAATCAGATCAACAATTTGTAGATGAATGCTTAGATCGAATTTCTGAGTTAATGGAAGAACTTGGCATTGAAGACGAAGATGAAAGCGAAGATGATTTATACCGCACTTTCGAGCGTATGGATATTAATCAATTTAGGTAATCTATGATTTGGATATTTTTTGTCATCGCACTTTTCTTGGTAACTGGATTGACTCTATATGCAATCCGTTTATTAAAGCAGTTAAAAGTTCAAAAGGAATTGATTGCTAAAGCTAAGAATAATCGGGTTATACGATTAAAAGAGAGCATTGATATTATTGCTCGTGCAATGCTGTCTGGAGAATGTAATCTTTCTGAAGGAGTAATTCGTCTTACAATGCTATTAAGACCTTTTGGTAAGAATTTATCATCTTATCCTGCGATGGCTAATTTATATGAAGTGGTGCGTGATATGCCTACACATGATGACCGTAAACTACTTGAGAAAAGAGAAAGAATGCGTCTGGATTTAGCTCGAGAAAGTGCAGAAGCACAGTTTGAAAAAAATATTAAACAAGAATTGTATATTTTATTAGAAGATATTAAATCTATTGAGCTAATTTAAATATTATAATTTTAAAGAAAAATGCACTAAGTCTCTCCTAGCGCATTTTTTATGATTATTTTTAACGATTTTGTTCAAAAAATAATACCGTTGCTGCAACACGAGAATGAACATTTAATTTACGTAATAAATTACGGATATGTACTTTTACGGTTTCTTCTGAAATAAACAGTTGTGCTGCAATTTGTTTGTTTGATAAGCCAGTTGCAATTTGACGAAGTACGCCCATTTCGCGATCCGTTAAGCTGTCTAACGGATTATCTTCGTGAGTACGTTCTAATAATAAATTTTTAATAGAATCACTCAGAATGACTTCGCCTTGTGCTATGCGCTTGATTTGCTCTAGCAATGTATCAGGTTCAGTATCTTTTAACAAATAACCATCTGCACCTGCATCAATCAGAGTATAAATATCATTTTTTGCATCAGACACTGTTAAAATTAAAATTCGCGCATCAATGCCTTCTGCACGTAATCCTTTGAGCGTATCTAACCCAGAAAGTCCTTTCATGTTGAGATCTAAAATGATCACATCAGGTGATGTTTGTAATGCCACAGAAATCCCTTCTGTGCCGCTGCTTACGTCAGCCACTACTTCAAAGTTATCGTCTAATTCTACAAGTTGTTTAATGCCACGACGCATTAATGGATGGTCGTCAATCAATAAAACTTTTAGTTTATCTTGCATAATTTCCCCCTTAGTGGTTAGAAGTCCACTTTAAAAAGCATGACATTTTATAAAGAATTCAATTCTATGCCAATCTAGAATAGAAAAAAATTTGATTTATCTCACAAACTTACTGTTTGAGGTAGGCTGATTTATGGACAGAAAAAGAGCGGTAGAAAAATAGATAATTTTTTTACCGCTCTTTTAGGATAAGAAAGATTAAATGGTCGACTCTAATGCCCAAAGTTCTTGTAAGGTTTCTCGACGACGAATTAAATAGGATTTATCTCCATCTACTAGAACTTCTGCAGTACGAGGTCTTGAGTTATAGTTTGATGACATGCTTGCTCCATAGGCGCCTGCTGAGCATTGAGCTATATAATCATCTTCAGCAATAGAAAGTTCTCGTTGTTTGCCTAAGAAATCTGACGTTTCACAAACTGGCCCGACAACATCATAAATGGCTTTTTCTCTTGCTAAAGTGCGGTCAATTTCGACGATGTTCATATAGGCTTCATACAATGCAGGGCGGATCATATCGTTCATTCCTGTGTCGGTAATGGCGAAATTACGGCTTTCATTACTTTTTAAGTATTGTACTTTTGCTACTAGAATACCCGCATTGGCAGAAATTGCTCTGCCTGGTTCAAGAATAATTTCAAGTTCGGGATAATCTTTTAGTTTTTCTAATAATGCATTTGCGTAATCGCTTGGATGCGGTGGTGTTTCATCTGTATAAGTCACACCTAAGCCACCGCCTAGATCGAGATGTTTTAATTTAATTCCATCTTCTTTTAATTGTTCCATTAGGACAATTAAGCGATCTGTTGCATCTAAGAATGGTTGTAATTCAGTGAGCTGTGAGCCTATGTGGCAATCCATTCCTGTTATTTTTATGTTTGGTAGCATTGAGGCTAATTTATACACTTCTCGAGCTTCATCTACACTTACGCCAAATTTATTTTCTTTTAATCCTGTTGAAATATAAGGGTGTGTATGTGCATCAACATCTGGATTTACACGTAAAGAAATAGGTGCGATTTTACCCATTTCTCCTGCGATTTGGTTAATGTGTTTGAGTTCAGAAACTGATTCCACATTAAAGCAACGGATTCCAACTTCTAGTGCTCGAATAATTTCTTCTCGGGATTTAGCTACGCCCGAAAAGACTACTTTCGATGCGTCGCCACCTGCGGCGAGTACACGCTCAAGTTCGCCTTGCGAGACAATATCGAAACCTGAACCCAGTTTTGCCATGATATTTAATACACCGATATTCGAGCAAGATTTTACGGCAAAGCAAATTAAGTGAGGACGCTTACCGAAGGCTGAGTCAAAAGCATGCCAATGGCGTTCAAGTGTTGCACGAGAATATACATAAAGAGGTGTACCGAATTGTTCAGCAAGTTGTTGAACCGGAATATCTTCAGCATAAAGCTTATTATTTTTATATTGGAAGAAATTCATGTTGTGTTCCTGTTTTTTTGGGATTTTAATTGGATAATCGCTTATTTGGTTTGTTGTGCTTGTTCTTTTTCTGGGAAATATAAAGGACCTTTTACGCCGCATCCTGTTGCCACAATGCAAACTGCACTAAGCACTAAAATTGATAGTAGTTTTTTCATTTTTCTCTCTCTTACTTATCGGTAAATCCGCCTTTCACAAGCTTAAGAAAGGCTTTATAATTTGCTGCATTCTATCAGATTTAAACAGGAACATTTTATGAATATTGCAGAATTTCACCAAAATATTGAACAAGTTTGGCAAAAAATTGAAGAAGAATTAGAAGCGCAAGGTGCGGATGTAGATTGTGAAACGCAAGGTTCTGTATTTACAATCACCTTTGATAATCGCACACAAATAGTGATTAACAAGCAAGAACCATTACTTGAGCTTTGGATTGCGAGTAAATTAGGTGGTTTTCATTTTGCTTTTAAAAATGGCGACTGGGTTTCTAATGACGGAAAACGTTTTTGGGATTGTTTAGTCGAATCTTGTGCTGCACATGGCGAGAACGTACAGTTCTAAGATGCTTGATTCTCATTTATCACCAAAAATAATAGAAAAACCAACCGCACTTTCTGTTTTGAAATCGGTTTTTGGTTATCAATCTTTCCGTAAAGGGCAGGAAGAAGTCATTAATGCCGCTTTAAATGGACACGATGCTTTGGTGGTAATGGCAACGGGGAATGGAAAATCGCTTTGTTACCAAATTCCCGCACTTTGTTTTGAGGGTTTAACTTTAGTGATTTCTCCGCTGATTTCCTTGATGAAAGATCAAGTGGATCAGCTGCAAGCTAATGGAATTGAGGCCGATTTTCTTAATTCTAGTCAGACTTTAGAGCAGCAGCAACAAGTACAAAATAAGCTTATTTCTGGGCAACTTAAACTGCTTTATGTGTCGCCAGAAAAAGTGATGACGAACAGTTTCTTTCAACTTATTTCTTATAGCAAAGTCTGCTTTATTGCGATTGATGAAGCACATTGTATTTCTCAATGGGGGCATGACTTTCGCCCTGAATATACCCAGCTTGGCGGTTTAAAAGCTAGTTTCCCTCATGCGCCGATTATGGCGCTCACTGCGACAGCCGATTATGCGACTCGCCAAGATATTTTGACTCACCTCAATCTAGAAAATCCACATAGATATATTGGTAGTTTTGATCGACCAAACATTCGTTATACCTTGGAAGAAAAATATAAACCAATGGAGCAACTGACACGTTTTGTGTTGGCTCAAAAGGGCAAGAGTGGGATTATTTATTGCAACAGCCGAAATAAGGTTGAGCGAATTGCGGAAAGTTTACGCAATAAAGGTGTCTCTGCTGCTGCTTATCATGCGGGAATGGAAACGGCACTGCGTGAGCGTGTGCAACAGGATTTTCAGCGTGATAATGTTCAAGTAGTCGTCGCAACCATTGCTTTTGGAATGGGTATTAATAAATCCAATGTGCGGTTTGTTGCCCATTTTGATTTACCTCGTAGTATTGAATCTTACTATCAAGAAACAGGTCGAGCAGGACGTGATGATTTGCCTGCCGAGGCGGTTTTGTTTTATGAGCCGGCGGATTACGCTTGGTTACAAAAAATTCTCTTAGAAAAACCAGAAACGCCACAGCGTCAGATTGAGCAACATAAATTAGAAGCTATTGGGGAATTTGCTGAAAGCCAGACTTGTCGCCGTTTAGTTCTTCTCAATTATTTTGGTGAGCATCGGCAAACACCATGCAATAACTGTGATATATGCCTTGATCCTCCTAAAAAATATGATGGATTAGTCGATGCGCAAAAAGTAATGTCTACTATTTATCGAGTGGGGCAATGTTTCGGTGCACATTATGTGATTGCGGTGCTGCGTGGCATGCACAATCAGAAACTTATTGAACGCCAACATGATAAACTTTCAGTGTATGGTATCGGAAAAGATAAAAGCAAAGAGCATTGGCAGTCTGTTATTCGTCAGCTTATTCATTTGGGGTTTGTGCAACAGGTCATTGGTGAATTAAATCCAACGTTGCAACTTACTGAAAGTGCAAAAGCGATTTTGAAAGGTGAAGAATCATTAGAACTGGCAATGCCTCGTATTTCTTCAATCAGTAAAATTGCCCATAATCCACAACGTCAAGGTGTTGCAAATTACGATAAGGATTTATTTGCACGCTTGCGTTTCTTGCGCAAACAAATTGCCGATAAAGAAAATATTCCACCGTACATTGTCTTTAATGATGCGACCTTGCAAGAAATGGCACAATATATGCCAACAAATAATATTGAAATGCTGCAAATTAATGGCGTGGGCTCTATCAAATTAGAGCGGTTTGGTCAGCCGTTTATGGCATTGATTCAGGAACATAAAGCAATTTTGGCGAAAGCGCAAAATAATGAGTAAGTATCGAAAGTGCGGTTAAAAATCACCGCACTTTTTGTTATACTTGCGCCAATTTTTTCAGTTCTTAGAATCTAAGGTTAAACAATGCGTACAAGTCAATATTTATTCTCCACTCTTAAAGAAACGCCAAATGATGCACAGGTCGTGAGCCACCAATTAATGTTGCGTGCAGGTATGATTCGCCCAATGGCATCAGGTTTATATAACTGGCTACCTACAGGTATTCGCGTATTGAAAAAAGTAGAAAAGATTATTCGCGAAGAGATGAACAAAGGTGGTGCAATTGAGGTGTTAATGCCTGTTGTGCAACCTGCGGAATTATGGGAAGAATCAGGCCGTTGGGATCAATATGGCCCTGAGCTTCTTCGTTTTGAAGACCGTGGAAACCGTAACTTTGTACTTGGGCCAACTCATGAAGAGGTAATCACCGATTTAGTGCGTCGTGAAGTTTCTTCATATAAACAACTTCCACTGAACTTATATCAAATTCAAACGAAATTCCGTGATGAAGTGCGCCCTCGTTTTGGTGTAATGCGTTCGCGTGAATTTATTATGAAGGATGCGTATTCATTTCATACTACACAAGAAAGTTTGCAAGAAACCTATGATGTGATGTACCAAGTGTACAGTAACATTTTTAACCGTTTAGGCTTAGATTTCCGTGCGGTGCAAGCGGACACAGGGTCTATTGGTGGTTCAGCTTCCCATGAGTTCCAAGTGTTAGCTTCAAGCGGTGAAGATGATGTTGTATTCTCAACAGAATCGGATTTTGCCGCGAATATTGAGCTTGCTGAAGCGGTAGCTATCGGTGAGCGTCAAGCACCAACCGCTGAAATGTGTTTAGTTGATACACCAAATGCGAAAACTATTGCAGAGTTGGTGGAGCAATTCAACTTGCCAATCCAGAAAACCGTGAAAACCTTGATTGTGAAAGGTGTAGACGAAAATCAACCGCTTGTTGCGTTGATTATTCGCGGAGACCACGAATTAAACGAAATTAAAGCACAAAAACACCCATTAGTAGCAGATCCTCTTGAGTTTGCAGATGAAGCTGATATTAAAGCGAAAATTGGTGCAGGTGTGGGGTCATTAGGCCCTGTGAATTTAAATATTCCTGCAATTATTGACCGCACTGTGGCGTTAATGTCTGATTTTAGTTGTGGCGCGAATATCGATGGAAAACATTATTTCAATGTGAACTGGGAACGCGATGTAGCAATGCCTGAAGTATTTGATTTACGTAATGTAGTGGAAGGTGATCCAAGTCCGGATGGTAAAGGCACGCTTCAAATTAAACGTGGTATTGAAGTAGGACATATTTTCCAACTGGGTAAAAAATACTCTGAAGCAATGAAAGCGACCGTGCAAGGCGAAGATGGTAAACCGCTTGTGATGACAATGGGTTGCTACGGCATCGGCGTAACTCGCGTGGTTGCTTCAGCGATTGAACAGCATCATGATGATCGCGGTATTATTTGGCCTTCAGATGAAATCGCCCCATTCACTGTAGCGATTGTGCCAATGAATATGCACAAATCTGAAGCCGTGCAAAAATACGCTGAAGAACTTTACCGCACTTTACAATCACAAGGCGTAGATGTGATTTTTGATGATCGTAAAGAACGCCCGGGCGTGATGTTCGCCGATATGGAACTTATCGGTGTGCCGCATATGGTTGTAATCGGTGAGAAAAACCTAGAGAACGGTGAAATTGAATATAAGAACCGTCGTAATGGTGAAAAAGAAATGATTAGTAAAGATCAGTTGCTCAGCGTTTTAAACAAGAAGTTAGGTAATCGCTAATCAGCATTTTATTTTGTATATTGTGACAAAAGAGCGGCTATTTTTTAGCTGCTCTTTTTGTTGATTTAACGTTTATATTGAACCATGTTTAATCCAAACTAAATGCTCGAATATAAGGTAGTTTTCCTTTTTCTAGCATTTCTTGAATACCGCTTTGATGGTCATTGGTACCTAAACCTCTTAATTCTAAAGTTACACCAATGCTATTATCGTAAACGACCTCATTATGCTTTTGATTTTGATGGCTTGTGACATAGCGTCTAGCACCGACACCAACCGCCCAACAACAGCTGTTATACTGGACGCCAATATATTGTTCTACTGGTTTTTGTAAGGCGAGATCTTGATAATAGCGCCCTACTACAGCCCAATTATTGGCAATTTCCCAGCCTACAACTAATCCTACTTGTTGGATATCTTGTTGATATGCGTTAGCTGATTTACCTAAGTTTTGGTTAATATATTCTTGGTTAGCATATCGATAATTTAACTGAATTAAATTATTTTTTTCAGGATTATATTCTAGTGATGTATTTGCTAATGATGTTGAATTGGTATGAGTATCAAATTGATAACTACCACGCCAATGCCATTTATCACTCATTTTCCAATTAGATTCTAATGCCCAAGCTGATGATGAAGTCGGCGTTTTATTTGCAGGGTTTTCATCAATACGAGAATTACTTAAGTAATAAATTTGACCTGCAGATAAATTAAAGCGTTCCTCTCCACCAATATCATAAAAACGCGTTGTGCCACCCAAGGTAACTTGATTCGCCGATGAAATTCGGTCTAAACCACTATAACGGCGATCACGGAATAACGAATAGTAATCTTGCTGTACTAATGCTGAATCGTAACCAAATCCTAAATACTCATTATTAAGTTTTGAACCAATATTGCTTTGATTTCGGTAAGGACGATATAAATACTGCACATGCGGTTCGAAAGTTTGTGTATAGTCTTTTAAGAACGTTGTATCGCGTGCTAATACGCTTTGTAAATCAACTTTAAATTGTGGAATAACTCGATTTACCGTTTTTTGCACGTCCTCTGCATTTTTCCCTGAACCTTTTTTCTGATCGTAGCGAGTCGCATAAAGTTTAGTTTCAATATTCAAACTGCCGTATTTATTTGACATTAAAGAATTTAGGCTAGGCTCTGCATGGAAACGCCATGCAGTTGGCATTAATTCACTGTCATTATCAAAACGAACAGCTTGTGAATGTAATTTAAAATTTAGCCATCCATTAGCTAAATCATGTTTGTAGTAATTGAAATCTAATTGTGGCATTGCACGATAAGGGCCGATGTTTACAATATCATCAAAAATTTGGAACTGACGTGCAGAAAGAGAAAAATTATAATTTGGTTGATAATAAGCTATGCGAGCATATTGGTTTGCGTAGCCGTCAGTACTGCGACCATACACGGACTCAAAATCACTGAAATAACGTTTGTCGCTTACTCGGGTATAATCAATATTTAAGCGCCAATTTTGCAAAAAGCTAGAATTGTGATTCCAATAGAACAAATGACGTTTTCGATTATCACTAGAATATTCAGAGTAACGATCCTTACCTAAATATTCTCCTGCCACTTTACCTTCACCAATAGGGGTTAAATAGCGAAATTCCCCATTTGCTTGCCAACCACGGCGAGACATATATTTCGGGGTAAAAGTAAGATCGTAATTAGGCGCGATATTCCAATAAATTGGTTGTGCATACCAAAGACCATCTCGGCTAGATGTTCCCGCACTTGGAATCAATAAGCCAGAACGACGACGATCTCCAATGGGTAATTGTAAGTAAGGGGTATAAAAGACAGGAACGCCATGCACTTTGAAACGAGCATGCCACATTTCAGCATATTCTTCTTTCACGTATTGACGAATTTCTGACGCATCTACTGCCCAAGCATTATCACCTTGCAAACATGACGTAAAGGTTGCATTCTTCATTACACGATAATTATTATGCAGTGTTATATTATCAGCTTTACCACGTCCTTGACGACCGACAAATTCATATTCTGAATTTGTTAAATTACCATCGTGACTATCTAAATTAAACTCTGCATCTTTACCCAACATATTGATCTGATTATCTTTATAATCAAATCCATTGCGGACATAAGCCATGCGTAAAGGCGTTGATTGGTTTCCTGATTGTTTTACCTGCACGGATTGTGCTAACAAATGACGATTGCCTTGTTTCAAATCCACATTACCTTGATAGGTCGCATCATTTGGCTGATTAATTTCTGCATTATCCGCTTCAATATAGACAGGCAGAGAATTCACATCACCCGTCACGACTTCACCGCTAAATTTTGGCACGCCCATTAAACATTGTTCATGCAAATCTGCCAAACTTTGTTGGCTATAAAGTGCGGTCAAAATAGCAAGTGAAATTAAAGTGTGTTTTTTATTCATCGTCTTATTTTAATTTGTCAGAAAATTGGTCAGATTATACTGGAAAAAGCTCTAGGCTAGTAATATTTTTCAATAAACTGTTGATGGAATGTATCTAGAGTTTTCTATAATTTTTCTTGCATAAAATTAAAGGGAGTGGCCTAGATAACTACACTGATCTGCACCCCAAAAGTTGGACTAAACAACGAACTGATTAAGGTGTAGATTTTTTATGACTAAACTCAACCAATCCTTCAAACAACAAGTGAGCGGTTTTTATCTTCAACATGGTAAAAATCGTTCTCTCACCAGACAACATTTTCAACTTACAGAACAAACATTAAATCGTTGTATTAAACAATTCAATCACAATGGAAACAATGGGTTAGAAGTCAGAGGCAAGAAACAAACGTATTTTCCAGAATTTAAACTCTCGGTTGTTCAAGCGGTTAAACAAGGAAAATGTTCTGCAGAATCTGCTTGTCTGCATTTCGGTATTGCCAATTCAGGGATAATCAGTCAATGGTTGCAAGCCTTTGAAAGACAAGGTATAAACGGTTTAATGCCAAAACCTAAAGGTCGTCCTAGTATAAAACCACAATATCCCAAAATGCTACCTAAACCCAAAACTGAGATTAAGGGAAAGGGGAAAAATAAGAGAAAAAAATACCGCACTTACCAAGGTGAAAGAGGTCGTATTGCTGATAATTTATTAGCTCGTAACTTTACCGCAAGCCAACCAAACGAAAAGTGGGTAACAGACCTCACTGAATTGAAATGTGCAGAAGGTAAGCTGTATTTATCGCCCATTAAAGACTTATTTAATCATGAAATCATTGCCTATGATTTATCAAGAAGTTCGAATTTTGAGCAGAACACTCGAATGATGGCGCAAGCGGTAACAAGGCTTAATGGGAAAACGCCTATTTTACATTCAGACCAAGGATGGCAATATCAAATGAGAGGGTATCAAGTAATCCTCTTAAAACACGGTATTCGAAAAAGTATGTCGAGAAAAGGAAATTGTTTAGATAATGCGGCGATGGAGAGTTTCTTTAGGCGGTTAAAAACGGAGTGTTACGAAGGGAAACAGTTTGATACTTTCGAACAACTCAAAAAAACGATTCATGAGTACATTCATTATTACAATCATGAGCGTATTCAGGGGAAACTAAAAGGACTAAGCCCTGTGGAGTACAGAACTCAGTCCTTGATTTAACAGTCTAACTTTTTGGGGTAGATCATTTAGTCGTTATCTAGTACAGCCCCAAAATTAATTTTTCGCTGCTGCCGCTGCTTTTACAATTACTGCAAATGCTGAGGCTTTTAATGATGCGCCACCCACTAATGCACCGTCGATGTCTGGCTGAGTAAATAATTCAGCGGCATTTGCATCATTTACAGAACCGCCGTATTGAATAATTACTTGGTCTGCCACGGCTTGAGATTTCGCAGCGATGTGACCGCGGATAAATGCATGAACGGCTTGCGCTTGTGCTGGGGTCGCAGATTTACCCGTACCGATCGCCCAGATTGGTTCATAAGCGATCACTGCACCGTTGAATGCTTCTACGCCTAATGCATTGATGACTGCATCAATTTGACGTGCGCACACTTCTTCTGTTTTGCCTGCTTCGTTTTCTGCTTCAGATTCACCAATACATAATACTGGCACTAAACCTGCTTCTTTAAGTGCGGCGAATTTTTTCGCCACAAATTCATCACTTTCTTTGTGGTAAGTACGACGCTCAGAATGGCCAATAATGATATATTTTGCACCGAAATCTTTTAACATTTCGCTAGAAATATCACCAGTAAATGCACCTTTCACATTGATATCTACGTTTTGTGCACCTAATTGAACCACACTTTTACCGCCACAACTGCAACCACAACCAGAAAGTGCAGCTTCAGCCGTACCTAAATACATAACGGGGGGGGCAATTGCTACATCACAACCTGTTACATCATGTAATTCCGCTTTTAATCCCTCGATTAATTCTTTGGTGAACGCTTTAGAACCGTTTAATTTCCAGTTACCCATCACTAAAGGACGACGTGCCATTTTTATTTCTCCATAGTTGATAAAATTAACTCGCTTACTATACCAAAATTTCGCCACGATTCTTTGCAGAAGATCATAAAATTAAAAAAATTCTCATAGAAAGATGATTATCTTGTGCTAAAAAGCTACAATTACCTGTATGGAACCAATAAAAAATAACCAATTATGAAACTTTTCAAAGCTGAACAATGGAATATTGAAGTGCTTCTTCCTCTTTTTGAAACCTATCGCCAAGCCTATGGACAAGCAGAGAATCCAGAACGCACCCTGGCTTTTTTAACTAATCGTATGCGTTTTAATGAAAGTCTGTTTTTTATTGCGGTGGATGAAAATGAAAAGGCTATTGGCTTTGTGCAGCTTTTCCCTCGCCTTTCTTCTTTACAATTACAACGCTATTGGCAAATCACCGATATTTTTGTGTTAGAACATGCTCAACAAACGGAAATTTATGCGGCGTTGATTTCTAAAGCAAAAGACTTTGTGCATTTCACGCAATCCAATCGTTTAGTAGCGGAATTAGCGCAAAATCAATATTCAATGTTGGAATCGGAAGGGTTTAAATTAAACCCGAAAGAACGTTTATTTGAATTGAGTTTGTCATGCTAACCGCGTTAAATCGTTATTGGGATTATTTGCGGATTGAACGCCAAATGAGCCCTCACACGCTCACCAATTATCAACATCAACTTGATGCCATCATCAAAATTTTAGCGCAACAAGATATTCACGCTTGGGCACAAGTGACACCCAGCGTGGTGCGCTTTATTTTGGCGGAAAGCAAAAAACAAGGCTTAAAAGAAAAAAGCTTGGCTTTGCGTTTATCCGCATTGCGTCGATTTCTCAGTTTTTTGGTGCAACAAGGCGAATTGAAAGTAAATCCTGCTACAGGTATTTCCGCACCGAAACAAGGTAAGCATTTACCGAAAAATATGGATGGCGAGCAAGTTCAGCAGTTGCTTGCCAACGATAGCAAAGAGCCGATTGATATTCGTGATCGTGCTATTTTAGAATTAATGTATAGTTCAGGTTTACGTTTATCGGAATTACAAGGCTTAGATTTAAACAGCATTAATACCCGTGTGCGGGAAGTGCGTGTTATCGGGAAAGGCAACAAAGAGCGTGTAGTGCCATTTGGGCGTTACGCTTCGCATGCTATTCAAGAATGGTTAAAAGTGCGGGCATTATTTAACCCAAAAGATGAGGCGTTATTTGTTAGCCAGCTTGGAAATCGTATTTCTCATCGAGCTATTCAAAAACGTTTGGAAACTTGGGGAATTCGTCAAGGCTTAAATAGCCATCTTAATCCGCACAAACTGCGTCATTCTTTTGCGACGCATATGTTGGAAGCCAGTTCTGATTTACGCGCTGTGCAAGAATTGCTTGGGCATAGTAATCTTTCCACCACACAAATTTATACTCACTTAAATTTTCAACATCTAGCAGAAGTGTACGATCAGGCTCATCCAAGAGCGAAACGTAAAAAGTAAAAATGCGGTGAAATTTCACCGCACTTTTGTAAGATTTATCCCACCATTTTCTTTAACTGATACAAATATGCCAAGGCTTGTTTAGGGCTTAAATCATCGGGATCCAGTTTTTCAATAGCCTCTCTTAGTGCATCCGTTTCTTGTTCAAACAATAATTCACCTTGAGTGTGATTGGCTTCACGCAATGCCTGAATTTGCTGTTCGGCTGAATGGCCTGATGTTTTTTCTAATTGTGTCAATTTCTGTTTTGCCAGTTTAATAACGGATTGTGGCACGCCAGCCAAAGCTGCCACCGCCAAACCATAACTTTTACTTGCTGCACCATCTTGTACGGCGTGCATAAAGGCGATGGTGTTGTTATGCTCAAGGGCATCTAAATGAATATTGGCGATGCCTTCTAGCTGTTCAGGCAACGCAGTTAATTCAAAATAATGGGTGGCAAATAATGTAAGCGAGCGGATTTTTTTGGCTAACCATTCTGCACAAGCCCAAGCTAAGGATAAGCCATCATAAGTGGATGTGCCACGACCGATTTCATCAATAAGGACGAGACTTTGCGCTGTAGCTTGATGAAGAATATTTGCCATTTCAGTCATTTCCACCATAAAGGTTGAACGTCCTGAGGCTAAATCATCAGACGCACCAATTCGAGTAAAAATACGATCAATTGGCCCAATTCGCACTCTGTCTGCCGGCACAAAGCTGCCGATATAGGCAAGCAACGTAATTAATGCGGTCTGGCGCATATAAGTGCTTTTACCGCCCATATTTGGCCCAGTGATAACTAACAAATGACGGTTGTGATTTAACTCCACTGGGTTGGCGATGAAAGGATCTTTCAATACTTGTTCCACGACAGGATGGCGACCATTTTCAATTTTCACGCTCACTTCATCACAGAATGTTGGCATAACGTAATTGAGGGTGTCTGCCCGCTCCGCAAGATTGACCAATACATCCAATTCAGAAAGTGCAAGGCTTGCCAGCTGTAAGGTGCCTAAGTGCGGTAATAATAAATCAAACAATTCATCATAAAGCTGCTTTTCTAACGCTAACGCTGCGCCTTTCGATTTCAGCACTTTGTCTTCATATTCTTTGAGTTCAGGAATAATGTAACGCTCTGCATTTTTCAGGGTTTGACGACGAACATAATGAATGGGCGCTTTATGCGCTTGGCCTTGGCTAATTTGAATGTAATAACCATGCACTGCATTAAAACCGATTTTTAACGTATCAATGCCTGTGCTTTCACGCTCACGTTTTTCGAGGTTTTCCAAATATTGCGTTGCACCATCAGACAGCATACGCCATTCGTCCAACTCGGCATGGTAACCTTCAGCAATCACGCCACCATCCCGAATTAAAAGCGGAGGCGTTTCAATCAATGCACGTTGCAATAAATCGCACTGCTCGCTGAAATCGGCAATTTGGCTGAAAAGAGCGGTTAAAAATGGCGGTGTTTTTTGTTGCACAATCGCGCGTAATACTGGAATTTGTTCTAATGCCGTGCGCAAGCGAGTGAGATCGCGAGGACGCGCTGAACGTAGCGCCACACGCGCTAAAATACGCTCCATATCACCGACTAATTGCAAATAAGGCTGAAGTTCATCAACCAAATCAAAATTCAGAATTTCCGCAATCGCTTGTTGGCGTTGTTTTAATCTTTCCACATCACGAATAGGCTGGTGAATCCAACGTTTCAATAAGCGGCTGCCCATTGGCGTAACGCATTTATCCAATACAGACGCTAGCGTATTTTCTGTGCCACCCGCAAGGTTTTGCGTCAATTCAAGATTTCTGCGAGTGGCGGCATCTAACTGAATACAGTCTTGATTTTGAATTAAGCTAATGCTTTGAATATGGGGTAATGCAGTACGTTGGGTTTCTTTTGCATATTGCAATAAACAACCTGCCGCACTTAAGCCGAGCGGAGATTTTTCCACACCAAAGGCGCGTAAATCTTTTGTGCCAAATTGGCGATTCAGTAAGGTAATGGCAGTGCTAAGTTCAAATTCCCAAATCGGGCGACGGCGTAATCCCTTGCAATGTTCAATCGCAGCCATTTCATTAAATTCTTCACAATACAGCAATTCCACAGGTGCAATACGTTGCAGTTCAGCACGCAATGTTTCTTTATCTGCAGGTTCACAAAGCTGAAAACGGCCAGAAGTCATATCTAAAGTGGCTAATCCAAATTTTTCTTTTTCTTGATATACCGCAGCAATCAGATTGTCTTGGCGCTCTGGCAAAAGCGCTTCATCACTCACCGTACCGGGTGTAACAATTCGCACAATTTGGCGCTCCACCGGCCCTTTGCTTGTCGCTGGATCACCAATTTGTTCGCAAATCGCCACAGGCTCACCCAACTGAACCAATTTTGCTAAATAACCTTCTACTGCATGATAAGGCACCCCAGCCATTGGAATGGGTTGCCCTGCTGATTGACCTCGTTTCGTCAAAGAAATATCCAACAATGCGGCCGCTTTTTTCGCATCGTCATAAAACAACTCGTAAAAATCCCCCATGCGATAAAACAACAAAATATCTGGATTCTCTGCTTTGAGTTTTAGATATTGTTGCATCATTGGCGTGTGCTGTTGGAAATTTTCTTCAGAAGTCATGTCATTACCTGTTTTGGAAACTGAATAAAGAGAGATTTTGTGGCGGCTATTTTAGGTGCCGAAAGGGGAAAAAGCCAGATAAAAAAGAGCGGTGAAAATTTGTTGAGTTTTTTCACCGCTCTTTCAGTTGATATTTATCCTTTAAAGACAGGCAAGTAGTCAAACATTGCTAGAAAATGGAAAATAGCCACAAAAACACCAAATAATGCAATGAAGATTATTAATCCATTTCCACCAAAAACTCGGAATGTTGTTGCTGCTGCATTTATTTTGCGAGATTTATAAGCAAGAAGCGCTGGAATTATGCAAGTCCAAATTGTCGCTACTGCGCCGGCATACCCAATGGCTTTTAAGAAACCCAATGGAAATAAAATTGACATAATTAGTGGAGGTAGGAAAGTCACTGCCCATGACTTTGTTCGTCCAATTTTGCCATTATCAAATTTGAAGAAATCAGCGAGATAATCGAATACGCCTAACCCTACGCCAATAAAAGATGACAAAATTGCGGCGATAGAAAAGGCATTAATCATTTGTTTAACCATGTTAGATTCTATTACCCCACCTAAAGCGTTAAGTAATATATCTAGATTGCCATCACTAGCTATTACAGGTGCAAATTGATCGCGAGGCAAATTTCCAAAAATTGAAAAAATCCAAAGTAAATAAAGAGTAAGAGCAATTGCTGTTCCGCCTAAAATAGCGTATTTCGCTTTTTTCTCTTCCCCATAGTAGGCTCGCATCGTACAAACAGAATGATGGTAACCGAAAGATGTTAACGCAACAGGAAACATCCCTACCGCATATTTTGCATAGTTTGTATCTTTTCCACCAATATCTAATAAAGTATCTAAACTAATATTAGTTGCTAATCCATAAGTACTAAAAATAAAAGCAAACCCCATGAATACAATCAATAAAACAGATATTCTGTCTACAATGCGAGTGGAATGCCAAACAAAGAAGGAAAAGACTAATACAAATACAGTGGAGCAAATTGCCAATGTAGATGAACCAAAATCAATCCACGGTTTAATAAGGTTTTCTAGTATACCTCCAGATGCAGTGGTATAAGCATAAAGTAAAATACCCCCGACAAAATACACCGC
This sequence comes from Haemophilus haemolyticus, assembly GCF_003493605.1. Taxonomy (GTDB): domain Bacteria; phylum Pseudomonadota; class Gammaproteobacteria; order Enterobacterales; family Pasteurellaceae; genus Haemophilus; species Haemophilus haemolyticus_J. The sequence goes on along the minus strand of NZ_QQKA01000010.1, from coordinate 56,121 downwards.
AAGATTATTAATAGAATTGATAGTTGAACCGAGCATATCTTTAGTTACGGTACTAAATGATGCTCTTAAATCATAAGTAGAATAGGCCTCAAGTAATAACCAGCCTGATAATGTCATGATTATCATCGTTAAGCAAATTGCTAATGCTGACCATATTGTCCAAGCTCCAGCACCAGATGTTGGTAAACCAAGCATTCCAGCTCCGACGCAAACACTAGCAATAATACAGGCACCACCAAAAATGGAAGGTTGTTTTTTCATAGAACATCCTTATCAATAACAAATTATTGAGTTAGCTGTTGATAAAAAAATGCAGTTCAAAATGAACTGCATTTTTCGTGATATTATTCAACTTCTTTTAAACGTGCCGTAAAGTGGCGGAGAACTTTTGGTTCATAAGTAAAGGTTAAACCCTTAATATTCTCTGCATTTTCTTTCACTTTTTGGAACGCCTCAATAATGAAATCCATATGAGTTTGCGTATAAGTTGCACGTGGTACAGTTAAGCGTAAAAGCTCAGCTGGACACGGTAGTTGTTTACCCGTCTTCGGATCTCGTCCTAATAAAAATGAGCCAATTTCTACCGCTCTTATACCTGCAACTTTATAAAGTTCGCAAGAAAGTGCTTGTGCTGGGAATTGGTCGGCTGGAATATGTGGTAATAATTTACCTGCATCTACGAACGCTGCGTGGCCACCCGGTTGTTGACAAGGCACACCAATTTTTTCTAAGCCTGCAACCAAATATTCAATTTGCGCAATACGATAAGCCAGCCATTCTTGGCGCATACCATCATGCAAGCCAACAGCCAAGCGTTCCATTGCACCACCTTCTAAACCACCATAAGTAGGGAACCCTTCTTGCACAACACAAAGCGTTCTACACTCGTGATAAACATCCTCCATTGATTGATCTTTAAACGCTAAAATACCGCCCATTGGTACCATAGCATCTTTTTTGGCGGACATCGCTAAACCGTCAGCATAGCGATAACTTTCGTAAGTAATTTGTTCAATAGTCCAGTCTTTATAAGCTTCTTCACGTTGTTGAACAAAATAGGCGTTTTCTGCAAAACGAGCTGAATCCATGATAACTGGAATATCGTATTTACGCGCAATTTCATACATGCCTTTTAAGTTTGCAATAGAAACTGGCTGACCACCCGCAGAGTTACAAGTAATGGTACATACAATGTAAGGTACATTATGTGCTCCCACTTCTTGAATGCCTTTTTCTAATTTTTCTAAATCGAAATTACCCTTAAATGGATGTTTTGCTGTTGTATCAAATGCCTCTTTGATATAAACATTGCGAACCGTTGCCCCATTAATTTGGCTATGTCCTTGTGTGGTATCAAAGAAATAGTTAGAGAAAACCACCATTTTGCTGCGATCTAAACCTTTCTCACGTTCACGTTTAGCAATCAATACTGGAATATAAATTTGTTCAGCACCACGGCCTTGGTGAGTAGGGATTGTATATTCATAACCAAAAATATCTTTCACTGCTTTAGCTAGCGCATAATAACTGCGACTGCCACTATAGGCTTCATCGCCACGTAACATTGCAGCTTGCATATCTTGTGTAACAGCGCCAGTACCGCTATCTGTGAGTAAGTCAATGAAAATATCTTCACTATCCAATAAAAATGGATTCATGCCTGATTTTAAGATCGCTTGTTCACGATACTCACGAGTAGTTCTTTTTACTGGTTCAATAACACGAATGCGGAAAGGTTCAGGTAAATGTTTAAAATTTTCCATAGCAAAATCCCCAAAAATTAATTTGCTTAGTTTAAATAAAAAATTATTTTCTAAAATGAAAACACGTTGATGGTTAATAAGAAAGGATTAACGAATTATGGGAAAATAAAAAGATAATCTTGGATCAACAAGAACCCAAGTTTGGTTAGGAGAGAGCAAGTTGAGCATATTAAACTCCTTTTAAGAGAAGAGAAACTTAATAAAACTTAACACTGACTTCTAACTACGAAGCATTATCAGAATAATATAAAATTTAATATTGTCATCTATTATTTTTTTATTTTGTGATACTCCTCACAGAATATTTTTAATAAAAAAAGAGCGGTGAAAATTTATTGAGATTTTTCACCGCTCTTTGTTAGAAAAAGATTAACGTCTTGGTAGGTAACGTACTGGATCCACTGATTTACCTTTATAGCGAATTTCAAAGTGGAGTTTCACGGTATTTGTACCAGAGCTACCCATTTTTGCGATTTCTTGACCAGCTTTGACTTCTTGTTGATCGGTTACAAGAATTTTGTCGTTATGCGCATAAGCACTTAGGAAATCATCATTATGTTTGATGATGATTAAATTACCATAACCACGTAAAGCATTGCCAGCATACACGACGCGACCTGATGCAGCCGCTTTTACCGCTTGTCCACGAGAACCACTAATATCAATCCCTTTATTTCCGCCATCAGTATTGGAGAAACCTTGAATGATATTACCTGAAGTCGGCCATTGCCATGCCACATTCGATGCGATTGGTGCAACAACATTGGCATTAATCGGTGTGCTATTAGTGTTCTCTACTGGTGTTGTTGGTACTGATGGTGTTGTCGCAGGGGCAACTGGTGCAGTTGCAACCGGTACCATTGCAGGTGCGCTATTCGCTACACCTGCGCCAGATTTAATTGGTCCAATGATTGTGCCATCAGATCCCATTTGCGTACCATTTGCACCTGGCGTATAGGTGACTGCTGGTTCTGCAGGTGCTGTCGGTGCAGCCGCAGTAGTTGTTGTCGTTGCTGCCGCAGGTTGTTTTACTGGAACCGTTGTTGTCACTGTTTTTGTACCACAATTAGAAATTTTTAAAGTTTGACCTAGGCTCAAGCTATAAGGCTCGGTCATGTTATTCAATGCGGCTAACTCTTTTACATCAATCCCCGCCAAGTAAGCGATTAAGAACATCGTATCGCCTTTGTTTACTTTATAGGTATTGCCTTTGTAAGATCCTTTTTCAATTTGGCTATAATCTGGGGCATTGGTATTTGGATTGCGTGGAACATTAATATGTTGCGAATCTACGCAATCAGAAACAGTTTTAGTGATTGTTTTTGTTTGTACAGCTGGCGCTGGCATAGCTGTTTTTTGAGCTGGCTGAAATGCTGGCTGTGCAGGTTTGAATGCCGGTTGAATAGGCGCTGCTGGCATAGCAGGCTGTTGATAGGTTGGTTGGAAATTTGGCTGTGGCGTTTGTACACCTGTTGGAATACCACCCATTGGTGGTACGGTGTTTTTTTGAATTTCAGGTTGCCAAGAACCGCCCGTGCTCTCGCCATTTACAGGTTGCATAATACCAGGTGAAAGGGTGTTATCTGCATTGGTAATTGGCGCAGGAGAATTAGAGGTACAAGCCGATAATACAACAAGACTCAAAGGGAGTAAGAGAAATGATTTTTTCATAGTAATTCCTTATTGTTCTTTTATTATTTCGTTTGCGCTGGCATTGTATTTTTTTTAATTTCCGGCATAAAGCTACCGCCAGCAACAGCGCCTGTGCCTTCTACTGGTTGCATGATGCCGTTTGGCAACGCATCTGGATCTTTAACTGGTTCTGATGCACATCCAACTAATACGAATCCAGCCATTAAAATAAGACCTAATTTATTCATTTTTCTATCCTAGTTTTTCAATATAAAGTAAGCTATGACAGCCAGTGCCACCACTGACCAACCAATAATTTCAATAGATTTTCGCAATTTTGCTGCGAATTTTTCACCGCCCCATGCGGCTAATTTTGCCACCAGCAAGAAGCGCGCTAAACGTGAAACAAATGCGGTGATGGCAAAAGGGAAAAATGCCATTTGCATTACCCCAGAGCAGAGCGTAAACACCTTGTAAGGAATTGGGCTAAAACCTGCCACAAACACAACTAATACGCCCCATTGCTCAAACCAATTTATGGCTTTTGCCCAATGCGCACCATATCCCCATTGTTGCACAATGTTTTCTACCCAATCCGTTGCATAATAACCAATAGCGTAACCGATAACCCCACCGATGACAGAAGCAATTGCCGTATAAAATGCAAATTTCACCGCACTTTTTGGCTTTGACATAGACATTGGGATCAACATCACATCGGGTGGAATAGGAAAAAATATCGCCTCGATAAAACTAACAAAAGAAAGCCAGAAAGTCGCAAAACGGTGCGTTGACCATTGCATAGTTTTATCGTACATCGTGCCGAAAATTTTCATATTTCTTCTCTAGTTAGTAAAACGCGCCATTATTCCTGCTCTAACCAATCTTGTAAAGCCGAAAGTGAATGATGTGCAGTAAGATCTGCCTGAATTGGCGTGATAGACACATAACCATTTTTTACTGCATGGAAATCTGTTCCCTCGCTTTCATCCTCAGGTAATGCTGAAGGGCCAATCCAATAAATGGTTTCATCACGAGGATCCCTTTGTTTAATGACTTCTGCAGACGAAGCTCGGTAACCCAAGCGACACACCTTGTAACCTTTTAATTCTTCAAAAGGTAAATCCGGCACATTAATATTAATAATTTCACGAGGATTTAATAATTGATGATGTAATTTTGGAATGAGATCACACACCACTCGTGCTGCTGTTTCATAATGTTGACGACCATCTAACGAAACCGCAATAGCAGGTAACCCTAAATGGCGACCTTCAAGAGCTGCAGCTAATGTGCCTGAATAAATCGTATCATCGCCCATATTACAACCCGCATTAATGCCCGATACCACTAAATCTACTTGGCCAGATAAAAATCCATTTAACGCTAAATGTACACAATCTGCTGGTGTACCATTCACACAATAATCGCCATTGTCTAAATGGCGTGGGCGCAGTGGCTCCACTAATGTGAGCGAGCTTGATGCTGCACTTCGATTACGATCGGGTGCAACAACAATGACTTCTGCAATTTTTCTTAATTCTGTTGCTAAAACTTGAATGCCTTCCACGTGAAAACCGTCATCATTACTGACTAAAATTCGCATTGTACTTCCTTATGCTTCTGTATAATTTACTAACTCACGAACCAATGCCGTGGCATAACTGCCTGCTGGCAAATAAAATTTCAACCGCAAGCCTTCTGGCTCAAATGCCCAAGAAAACGCTTTTGCTTTCATTAATAATGGACGACGCGCTGCCTTCATTCTTTCTTGTTTCATTAAAGGATCGAAGACTGAATGCTGGCTCACAATTTCATTTTCAATATCGCTTGCGGCCAACACATCTTCTCCAATTAAAGGGGCGGTGAGTAAAATATCTTGATTTTCTAACCGCACTTGTAAGGCATTTAAGTCTTCTTTTTCATCCGCTTTGAACCAGCTATGCGAACCGGCTAATTGCACAATATCATTTGGTAAAACTTGATTTGTTGTGCCCTTTGCAATACGCGCAGCCACAACCAGATTGAAAATCTCACTGCGCGCGGCGGAAAGATAAAAACTGCGTTTTTTGCGATCTTTTACCTTGATTTCCCCTTGCGCCCAACGCAATGCTTGCGTGAGGTTATGACCATCTCGACCAAAACGTTGTTCCGTAAAATAATTTGGGAAACCAAAATTTGCTACAAAATCCAACCGCGCTTTAAGCTCATCAGATTCTTCTGCACCGCGTAATAAAATATCGAAATAATTTCCCTCAAGGCTACCCGTGCGAATTTTTCGGTTATGTCGAGTAACCGTTAAAATCTCTACGCCATCTAATTCAAATTGACTGAAATCGGGCGTTTCCATTCCTGGCATTTGTAAACAAAACCATTGTTCTGTCACCGCTCGACGATCTTTCAACCCCGCATATCCCATATTGCGTTCAGAAACACCGGCAAATTTAGCTAATTTTTCGCCAACAAATAAGGTGTTGCAATCTGTTTTGCGTACATACAAGGCAACAAACTCACCGTCACCTGACATTTCATAGCCTAAATGCTCTTTTACAATAAAATCCACACATTCAGCCTTTAAAAGTGCGGTGGTTTTTGGCGGTGTTTTTAATGCCAAATAAGGGAGTTGCTCGAGCATGGTTTAGGGTTCTTTTTTATAGAAAATAATTGCGCGAAATTTTATGCGACTTTTGGTGATTTATCCACTAAAATAACCGCACTTTTATTCTTGTTGAAGGATTTTATTATGTCAAAATTGGCTGAATTACAAGCAGAAACCCGTGAAATTATCACTGATTTACTTAACGATGGTAGTGACCCGGACGCGCTTTATATTATTGAGCATCACATTGCTCATCACGATTTTGATTTGTTAGAAAAAATCGCGGTAGATGCATTTAAAGCCGGTTATGAAGTTTCCGAAGCAGAAGAATTTGAAGATGATGATGGTAAACCAATTTTCTGTTTTGACATTATCAGTGAAGTAGAATTAAAAGCGGAAATTATTGATGCGCAACAAAAAGAAATCCTTCCGTTATTAGAAAAACATAAAGGCATTTATGATGGCTGGGGCACCTATTTTGAAGACCCGAATGCCGATGACGATGAATACGGTGATGATGGGGAATTTTTTGATGATGAGGATGAAGAAGAACCTCGTGTGCATTAATCCGTAAAGCCTTGCGCACGGAATAATTTTCGTTACAATGATACGGCTTTTTTAACCGATTTTTTATAAGGAAAACATAATGAAAGTAGCAAAAAATGTAGTGGTGAGCATTGCTTACCAAGTTCGCACACAAGATGGCGTATTGGTAGATGAAGCTCCAGCGAATCAACCACTAGAATATTTACAAGGCCACAATAATTTAGTGATCGGTCTTGAAAAAGCGCTTGAAGGCAAAGAAGTAGGCGACAAATTTGAAGTACGTGTACAACCTGAAGAAGGTTACGGTGCATACAGCGAAAATATGGTTCAACGTGTACCAAAAGATGTATTCCAAGGTGTTGATGAACTTGAAGTCGGCATGCGTTTCTTAGCTGATACTGACATTGGTCCTGTTCCAGTGGTGATTACTGAAATCGATGGCGATGAAGTTGTGGTTGATGGAAATCACATGTTAGCGGGTCAAGAATTACACTTTACGGTTGAAGTTGTTGCAACGCGTGAGGCAACGTTAGAAGAAATCGCACACGGCCACGTTCACGGTGCGCATAGCCACCACCACGATGATGACGAAGAAGGTCACGGTTGTGGCTGTGGTGGTCATCACCACCATCATGACCATGATCACGAACACAGCGGATGCTGCGGCGGTGGTCACGGGCACGGACATGGTCACGGCAGCTGTGGCTGCGGTGGTCATTAATTAAAAACTGCCGAAAACATTACCGCACTTTAGCAATGAAGTGCGGTATTTTTTTATTAAAAATCCGACAAAATACGTTGAAAATATTGGATCCTGACTAACTTCTCGGTAGACTATAGCGCAATTTACTTAGAAAATTTTAGCCCCTTAAAATGAAGAAAAAATCGCTAAAACTCACCGCACTTTTTTTAGCATTAAGTTGCTTTCCCGCATTTGCTGAACAAACCGTTGATATTGAAGTTCAAGGTATCCGTGGTTTTCGTGCTGTTCGTAATACGGATCTCAATGTTCATCTGATTAATAAAGAAGAAATGGATGGCTCCGAACGCTATCAACATTTGGTGGCTAAAGCTGTAGATCGTGGTTTGCGTGTGTTTGGTTATTATGAATCTTCCGTGCGTTTTGAACGAAAACAGCGTCAAGGCAGACGCGATTTGTTGATTGCTCATGTTACCCCTGGCGAGCCAACAAAAATTGCGGGCACTGATGTGCAAATTGAAGGGGAAGCCGCACAAGATGAAAATTTTGATGCGTTACGTAAAAATTTGCCGAAAGAAGGCATTTTGGTTGAACACCAAACTTACGATGATTACAAAACAGCGATCTCACGTTTAGCATTAAATCGTGGATATTTTGATGGGGAATTTAAAATTTCACGTTTAGAAATCAGCCCTGAGACCCACCAAGCATGGTGGCGAATGTTATTTGATAGCGGCGTTCGTTATCATTATGGCAATATTACTTTTAGCCATTCACAAATTCGGGATGATTACTTAAATAATATTCTTAACATCAAATCTGGCGATCCGTATTTAATGAATAACTTATCGGATTTAACCAGCGATTTTTCATCTTCAAATTGGTTTAGCTCAGTATTAGTTCAACCTAATGTTAATCATAAAAGCAAAACTGTAGATGTGGAGATTATTCTTTATCCACGTAAAAAAAATGCGATGGAACTAGGGGTGGGCTTTGCAACTGATGGTGGCCTGCACACTCAAATTGGTTGGACAAAGCCGTGGATTAATAGCCGTGGACATAGTTTCCGTACCAATCTTTATCTCTCAGCACCAAAACAAACTCTAGAGGCAACTTATCGACAGCCTTTACTTAAAAATCCATTAAATTATTACTATGATTACTCTGTCGGTTGGGAAGGTGAAAAAGAGAATGATACCAATACGAGAGCGCTTACGTTGTCCGCGTTACGTTATTGGAACAACGCGCATGGCTGGCAATATTTTGGCGGACTTCGTGCGCGATACGACAGTTTTACACAAGCCGATATAACCGATAAAACATTCTTCCTTTATCCAACGGTCGGATTTACTCGCACCCGATTACGTGGCGGTTCTTTTGCAACTTGGGGCGACGTACAAAAAATCACTTTTGATGTAGGTAACAAAGTTTGGTTATCGGAAGCGTCTTTCGTAAAAGTGCAAGCCTCTAGCGCATGGATTCGTACTTATGCAGAAAATCACCGTATCGTTGCTCGTGCTGAAGTTGGGTATTTACATACAAAAGATATTGAAAAAATTCCGCCCGCACTTCGTTTCTTTGCTGGTGGCGATCGCAGTGTGCGAGGTTATGGTTATAAAAAAATTGCGCCTAAAAATAAAAATGGAAAATTGGTTGGTGGCTCACGATTACTTGCGGGTTCTTTAGAATATCAATATCAAGTTTATCCGAATTGGTGGGCAGCGACCTTCGCAGATAGTGGATTAGCAGCCAATGATTACACGACTAAAGAATTACGTTATGGCGCAGGCGTTGGTGTCCGTTGGGCATCACCAGTGGGCGCGATTAAATTTGATATTGCCACCCCGATTCGTGATAAAGATAACAGCAAAAATATTCAATTTTACATCGGACTTGGTACAGAAATTTAAGGTGAATTTATGACAGAACAAATACAACCATCAGAAACTTCACCAAAATCACCTGAGAAACCTAATAAAAAACACTGGGTACGCAAGGCTATTTGTATCGGAAGTGCGGTCATTTTTATACCTGTTTTAGGTGTTGCTGGAGTGCTTTCTTTCGATGCGGGGCAAAGAGGTTTAATTCAACTAGTCGATAAAATGCTCGATAGTTTTTCCGTTGAGCAAATTGAAGGCGGATTACAAAATGGCTTGGTGTTAAATAATGTTCAATACCAAACTGCTGGGATTGATACTCATATTGCACAAGCACGTTTACAGCTTGATTTCGGTTGTTTGCTTTCACGTGAGGTTTGTTTACGTGATTTCACTCTAAATAAACCGACGATTGCGATTAATACTGCATTATTGCCTCCATCTACGCCTGATGATTCAAAGTCTGGCCCGATGAAGCGTATTTCCTTGCCAATTAGTATCAATGCAGAAAATTTGGTGGTGCAAGATTTATCTGTAAATATTGATCAGACTCATCTTACTCTCAGTCATTTTAAAAGTGCGGTAAGTTTAAATAATGAAAAAGGCTTAACTCTTGCGCCGACTGAAATTAACGATATTTCAGTTATTTCAAAAAAATTGCCTGAAGTTAAATCAGAGTCGAAAGCCGAACAGCCGAATAAGCCTGTAGATTGGGATGCGATTGAGCAATCTTTAACGCCTGCTTTTTTAGGCAATGTATCAGAAATAATTCTTCCTTTTGATTTACACGTCCCCGTGGTTAAAGGCAAAAACTGGCATTATCAAGCGGTGAATGAAAAAGGTGAAACACTTCAATCTATTGAAATCCCAAGCCTGATTGCACAAGCGGATACTGTCGATAACCAACTGCAATTACAAAAATTAGCGGTAGAAAGCTCGTTGGGTAATCTTTATTCACAAGGTAAATTACAACTTGATGGCGATATGCCTCTCGATTTAACTTTAAAATCCCATTTAGAGCCGTTGAAATCCGATGGAAAAGAAATTTTACCAGCGAGTGATGTCGATCTTACGCTTTTGGGATCATTGAAAAAAGCCACCGCACTTTCTTTAAAAACAAAAGGCGTATTAGATGCTGAACTGAATGGCGACGTGCAATTAGCACAAAACAAAATGCCATTAAACCTCACATTAAATGTGGCAAAAGGACAATACGCTTTTGTAAACACAATGGCACCACTCAAAATTAATAATGTGACGCTTAAGCTCACGGGGGATTTACTGAATTATCATGCTGAGCTTAAGGGTGGCGTAGATGGAATGGATTATATTCCCGCATCTAAAGTGGACCTTAATGCCGATGGCAAACTTTATGAAGTAACCGTCAATAAATTAGGGATAGCTTCGTTAGATGGTAAAAGTGAATTTGTAGGGGCTGTAAGCTGGAAAGAGGGGGCAAACTGGGATATACAAGCCGATTTAGAAAAAATGAATATCGGTTTTTATGTACCTGTCATGCCTGCAACACTATCTGGCAAATTGCATTCGCGTGGTTTTGCAGGCTCTCAAGTCTGGCAAGTGGAAGTGCCAGTAGCCGATTTAAATGGGACGCTGTCTTCAAACCCCATCAGTTTAAAAGGCTCTGCAACACTTAATCAAAATGTACTTCTAACAGTACCTGATTTGCAGGTGAGATATGGTGAAAATTATCTTAAAGCCAGTGGCGTATTAGATGATCATTCTGATTTTGCACTAGATATAAATGCACCAAATTTACGTGGTTTATGGTCTGATTTAAACGGTAATGTGAAAGGGCATGCGGCTATTTCTGGTCAGTTCACCAGTCCAAACCTTGCTCTTGATTTAGTATCGTCTAATTTACACTTGCAAGGTTTCCAATTATTTAAAGCGAGTGCGAAAGGGAATATCAAAAGCGATCCTTTAGCTAAAGGGCAATTCAATATTAAGGCGGAGCAACTTCATTATGGTGAAAGTGTTAAACTCCGTTTACTTAATCTTGCCTTATCTGGCGATGAACAAAATCATCTGTTAACGCTTAAATCCCAAGGTGAGCCTGTTGCTGCAAATTTACAAATTAACGGTCATTTTGACCGCACTTTGGAGCAGTGGAAAGGCACAATTTCACAGGTAAAATTTGAAACCCCGATTGGCGATGTAAAATCTAACCAAGCTATTACGGTGTCTTACGATCACAAACAAACACAAGCCAATATTGCTTCACATTGCTGGCAAAACATAGATCTAGAATTATGTTTCCCCCAAGCATTCAATGTAGGCAAGCAAGGGAATATTCCTTTCCAATTTAAACGTGTTAATTTGGATTTAGTGAATAAACTTATCGAACAAGATAGCCTCAAAGGCAATTTACAAGCGCAAGGTAATGTTGCTTGGTTTACGGACAAACCATTCCAATTTACCGCCAAAGTAGATGGCAATCATTTAGCCTTCTCTCAAAAATTAGATTACCGTACGTTTAAATTGGATATTCCAAAATTAACCCTTAACGCCGACATTCAAAATAACAATTTGGTTTTAAAAACAGATATCAATGTGCATAACCAAGGCAGGATTGTAGGTGATATTCATTTAAATGATCTGGCTAAAAATCGTCAACTTGGCGGAACTCTTGCAATAGAACGACTAAACTTGTCGATCGCAAATCAGCTACTTACTAGTGGTGAATCAGTGAATGGTGAGGTAGTCTCGAAGTTGAGTTTTGGCGGGAATTTAGAGAAACCATTATTAAATGGCAACTTCAATATTCGTAATATTCGTACCAAATTAAAATCCATGCCAGTCAATATTACTGATGGCGATATTGCCGTACATTTCCACGGTAATAATTCCACCTTACAGGGAAAAATTGAAACTAGCGATAGTCGTTTGAATTTAACCGGCCGAGCAAACTGGGCGAATATTGAACATTGGACGACAGAATTAAATGCTCAGGCAAATAATTTCAACGTGGATATTCCTTCTATGGCGAAACTACGTTTCAGTCCAAATATCACGGTGAAAGCGAATCCGAAAGATTTGAATTTAAGCGGAACAGTGGATATTCCTTGGGCGCGAATTAGAATTGATAGCTTACCAGACACAGCTGAGCCAGTGAGCGAAGATGAAGTTATTTTAAATGGCCCTCATAAGAGCAAAGAAGAACTGATTAAACGTGAATTTGCCGCAAAAACAAAATCAGGCATGGATATTCGCTCTGATTTACGCATCAATATTGGTAAAGACGTCAGCCTTGATGCTTATGGCTTAAAAACCAATCTTGATGGTTTACTTTCAGTGAAACAAGATAAAGGCAATTTAGGTTTATTCGGTCAAATCAATTTAACCAAAGGTCGCTATGCTTCTTTCGGGCAAGATTTACTCATTCGTAAAGGGCTTATTAGTTTTTCTGGCCAAGCGACACAACCTACGTTGAATATTGAGGCTATTCGTAATCCTGAAGCAATGGAAGACAGCAAAATTACTGCTGGCGTGAGAGTGATTGGCATAGCCGATAGCCCAGAAGTCACTATTTTCAGTGAACCAAGCAAACCACAAGATCAAGCACTTTCTTATTTATTAACAGGTCGTTCGTTAGAAAGTAGCGGTGAAGCTGGCTCCAGTGGTTCGATTGGCGCAGCATTAATTGGTTTAGGCATTTCAAAGAGCGGTAAATTAGTGGGCAGTATTGGTGAAGTTTTTGGTATTCAAGACTTAAACCTTGGTACATCTGGCGTGGGCGATAAATCCAAAGTGACGGTAAGTGGTAATATTACCAATCGCTTACAAATAAAATATGGCGTAGGTTTATTTGATGGCTTAGCAGAAGTCACATTACGTTATCGCCTAATGCCACAGCTTTATTTTCAATCCGTTTCTAGCACAAACCAAGTGTTTGATTTGCTTTATAAATTTGAATTTTAGGAATGTTATGAATGACGCTATTTTAGAACCCAAGCATCGTGGCAATGTACGTGAAATTGCCGCGATTGATCTTGGTTCAAACAGTTTCCACATGATTGTGGCACGTATTGTGAACGGCTCAATCCAAGTACTTTCTCGCTTAAAACAAAAAGTGAAACTCGCAGAGGGCTTAGATGAAAATGCGGTGCTTAATCAAGAGGCCATCACGCGTGGTGTAAATTGCTTAGCCTTATTTGCCGAACGTTTACAAGGGTTTCCTGTTGAAAATGTCAATGTAGTTGGTACTTATACCTTACGAAGAGCGATGAATAATGACGAATTTTTACGTCAAGCAGCTAAAGTTTTCCCCTATCCCATTAATATTATTAGTGGACAAACTGAAGCTAAAACTATCTACGCTGGCGTATGCCACACGCAACCAGAAAAAGGTCGTAAGCTCGTTGTGGATATTGGTGGTGGCTCGACAGAAATGATCATCGGCGATGATTTCACACCGCTTGTGGCGGAAAGTCGTCACATGGGGTGCGTGAGTTTTGCGACTCAATTTTTTACCGATGGTGTCATTTCCACAGAAAACTTTCAACGAGCGCGCCAAAGTGCGGTCAATAAAATCGAAGATTTAGGCTTTGAATATCGCAAATTAGGTTGGCAATCTGTGCTCGGCTCATCGGGGACAATTAAAACTGTGGCGCAAGTCATTGCGACTAATCTTGATCCAAATGGAACCATTACAGCCGAGCGATTAAATGCTCTAATTGAACAAACACTACAAGCCAAGCATTTTACCGAGCTAAATATTAACGGTTTAAACCAAGACCGCGTGGATGTTTTTGTACCCGGTTTAGCGATTTTAAGTGCGGTGTTTGAAGTTTTTCATATTCAACAAATGCGCTATTCTGACGGCGCATTGCGCGAAGGCGTGATTTATAGCCTAGAAAAAAACTTCCAAGTTGCAGATATTCGAGCACGCACTGCTTGGGGATTAAGCGAACAATTCAATATTGACCAAGCTCAAGCTCATCGCGTTGCGGATAGTGCTAATTTACTCAGTGCACAATATAAAGATTGGCAATCGACAGAGTTTATTGAAGAAATGCGCGAAATCCTGCTTTGGGCAGCGCGCTTGCATGAAGTTGGCATTGTAATTAATCACAAAGGTTTACAAAAACATTCGGCGTATATCTTACAAAATATGGAATTACCTGGGTTTGATCGTGAACAGCAACGTTTGCTTACCGCGTTAGTGCGTTGGCATATTGGCACGCTTAAACCTGCTGAATTTTTTAAATTTGCACGTTATAGCGAGCAAGATGTGATGGCTTTAATGCGATTGCTTCGGCTTGCAGTTATTCTCAATAAATCCCGTCAAGCAACAGAAACTGCAAAAAATTTCACCCTTGAAATGCATCACACTTTGAATGATTGGACATTGAATTTTGAAAGCGGATACTTAGACCGTAACCCGTTAATTTGGAATGAATTGCGAGCTGAAAGTAATCTTTTGAAAGAGTTTGAAAGCAGTTTAGTTTTTTATTAATTATCTTTCTGCTTAATGTTTATGAGCGAAAAATTTAGGGCAAGCTAAATACTTACCCTATTTTTATAATTTGACGGTCTGAAATAATGCTTTTATTTCATCCAATGATAATAATCTAAATGAGCCATTTTCTAATCCATTAATAGATAATGAGCCCATGCGCACTCTCACTAATCGTAAAGTGGGGAAACCAATATGCGCAGTCATTCTTCGCACTTGGCGGTTGCGCCCTTCACTAATTTTAATTTCTAACCAGCTTGTGGGAATATTTTTCCGTTCTCGGATAGGTGGATTGCGCTCCCATAAATTTGGCGCTGAAATTAACCGCACTTTAGCGGGTTTAGTCATGCCATCTTTGAGTTCTACACCTTTTCTGAGTTGTGCTAAATCGGTTTCTTCAGGGATGCCTTCCACTTGCACCCAATAGGTTTTTTCTGTTTTAAATTTGGGATCGGCCAAACGATGTTGTAATTCGCCATTATTGGTTAAAATCAGTAATCCCTCACTGTCTCTATCTAATCGACCTGCCGCATAAACATTTGGGATTGAAATAAAATCTTTTAAGGTAGCGCGTCCTTCTTCGTCGGTAAACTGAGTGAGCATATCAAAAGGTTTATTGAATAACACAACTTTGGTTTCATCCAACGACAGCATTTTAGGTTTTGATTTTGGCTTAAAAGTGCGGTGAAAATTAACCGCACTTTTTCCTTTAGCGGGCAATTTTCCTGCCGAAAAATTCTTCTTCATTGAATTAGATTTCTATTTTGAAAGATTTGCAACATCATAGCAAAACTTCAAGCTGTAGTAATGATGATTACTTTAGTTAATCTAAAAAACTAAAAAGGCTAAGCCAGTAAAACTGAGCTTAGCCCCCAACTAAATTTTTTAGAATCGATATTTAAATCGATCTTTTTAATGGAAAATTATTTACCATCCCAAGCTTGTACTGCATCTAAACGAGCTTTGATTTTGCCTTTGGTATCTTTTTTGAAGTAGCTATCAGCTAAACCACCTTCCCAGCCACCGTAGTTTGCGTTAGGTAACATGATGAAAGTTTTACCAAATTTGCCTTGGTTTTGATCAACGAATGCACGACGGTCTGCGTTTAATTTGCCATATACGGTATCACCGAAGTCATCTAAGTTATCGCCTACATAAAGTACGATTTCATAGCCTTGTTTTTCAATTTCTGCAAAACGAGCTGCTTTAGCTGATTTGTCTTTTTTCAAATAAAATGCAGATTCTTCCACACCATTGAAACCTAAGCGTTTCATATCATCGATAGTGCCTGCTTTTTCAGAGCTATCTTTGCGGTTTGTTACATAGAACATTTTACCTTTGTGGCTGTTTACGTAATTATTAAATTCTACCGCACCTGGAACTGCACGAGATTGACGCGCGTCTACCCAACGAGTCCAATCTTTACCATCGAATGGTTTATTATTTTGAACTTGCCAGCCAGCATAAGGGCTGTTATCTAACATAGTTTCATCTAAATCAACCACAACCGCTTTTTTCTTACCTTTTGCCACTTTTGCGTGGTCAAATGCAACTTTTGCCGCATTGTAGGCTTGATAAGCCAATGCTTTATATTCGCCAGAATCTTGCATCCAGTTTAAGCCAAGAACAGCTTGTTGTTGCAATTGCATTTTTGCGTGTTCTTCTGATTTCATTTGGTGTGCACCACAGCCAGCTAAGACAAGAGCAGAAAGAGCAGTAAGTGCGGTCATTTTTAACGTTGTTTTCATGTTATATTCCTTTTAACTTTAGGGTTAGTAAAAACGGAGAGAGTATAGCAAGCCTTTTTATTTTTTGGGGCGCTTTCTTGGTAATTCTATTAAATTTGTGATGTTCGTCACATTTTTAACGCGAAATTTAGATGTAAAACTTACCGTACTTTCTTTTTTATCCTATCGCCTTTCCCCCCTTTTCACGGTAAACTAACTGCAATTTTATTCATCACCAACATTTTTATGCGACTTCTTATTCTCATTCTTTTTGCCGTATTAGCTTTGTTTCAATATGATTTATGGTTTGGCCGTAATGGTTTCTTCGATTACCGTGACACTGCCGCAAAGATTGTAGAAAACCAAGCGGAAAATGAAAAACTGTCTCAGCGCAACCAGCGTATTAATGCGGAGATTCAAGGGCTAACTAAAGGCTTTGAAGCTATTGAAGAACGTGCGCGAATGCAACATGGCATGGTAAAAGAAAACGAAGTGTTTTATCACATTGTGAAAGAGAATAAATAATGGCTCGTTCAATTATTGCGGTATTGCCTGCTGCTGGTGTGGGCTCACGAATGCAAGCGGATAAACCTAAACAATATTTAACGCTACTTGGCAAAACACTGCTCGAACACACACTTGATGTCATGCTTTCTCATCCTGCCGTATCTAAAATTATTTTGGCGGTGAGCAAAGATGATCCTTATATTGCTAAGCTATCACTCCCTAGTAAAATTCAGTTAGTGGAAGGTGGCGCAACGCGAGCTGAATCTGTCTTAAATGGTTTAAATGCAATTAAGGAAAAAAATGCGTGGGTGCTTGTTCATGATGCTGCTCGTCCTTGTTTACAACACGCCGACATTGATAAATTGCTAGCCATTGAAGATGAACATGGTGCTATTTTGGCAATCCCAGCAACGGATACGATTAAACGGGCGGATCATCAGCAATGCATTGTGAAAACAGAAGATCGTCGTCAACTTTGGCAAGCGATGACACCACAATTTTTCCCAGTAGATATATTAAGAAATGCGCTTTCCACAGGGATTCAACAAGGTGCGAATATAACGGATGAAGCATCAGCAATGGAACTGGCAGGATTTCGACCGCACTTGGTGGCTGGGCGTAGTGATAATTTAAAAGTGACTCGTCCAGAAGATTTAGCATTAGCAGAATTTTATTTAACAAGGAATAAATTATGATCAGAATTGGACATGGTTTTGATGTTCATGCGTTTGGTGAAGATCGCCCATTAATTATTGGTGGCGTAGAAGTGCCTTATCATACTGGGTTTATTGCGCACTCTGATGGTGATGTGGCATTACATGCTTTAACCGATGCAATCTTGGGAGCCGCCGCTTTAGGTGATATCGGAAAGCTTTTCCCTGATACGGATATGCAATATAAAAATGCCGATAGTCGTGGGCTATTGCGTGAAGCATTTCGTCAAGTACAAGAAAAGGGATATAAAATAGGTAATGTCGATGTCACTATCATTGCACAAGCACCTAAAATGCGCCCACATATTGATGCTATGCGTACCAAAATAGCTGAAGACCTACAATGCGATATTGAGCAAGTCAATGTGAAAGCAACAACTACTGAAAAACTAGGCTTTACAGGAAGACAAGAAGGAATTGCTTGTGAAGCCGTTGCCCTTTTAATCCGACAATAATTGTTTATTCTTAAAAGTGCGGTGAAATTTTTAAAAGAATTTCACCGCATTTTTATTTTTGTGATCCAGATCACGGTTTTAACCTAGGAAAAGGCATACCATATTCTTGTACAGTGAGTTTGTAGCTGATAACACAGACTATAAATGAAAAGATTTAGGCGCAAGAATGGATGTTTGTGCCATTTGGCATTGCGCTGTGCACTTTGCCTATTGGGTTTGGCGGGCTGTTGTCTGACATTCCCGATTGTCCCTAATCAGTGATAATGGCAGTGGGTGATAATTCACCTTTGTTATTAAAGTGGCCATTGGTGAGAGGAAACGTCCATTTATGGACGAGGGAGCAATGGAGGGCTTCAGTTCGCCTTTTTGCTCACCAACCTTGTTGTTAGGTGCTATGTTGTTAGTTGACGTTGACTAATGGAATATGTACGTTCAACGCAGATATTCCATTAGTTAAGCTATTTAGCGTGCTTAATTTTCTAAAAGTCTTAAGAATCTTATAACTAAATCAACCGTCCTTATTTATACATTTAACCAAAATGTGACTGGGCCATCGTTTGTTAAACTCACTTGCATATCCACTGCAAATTGCCCTGTTGAAACAGGTAATTTCTCGCCACACTTTTGAATAAAGTATTCATATAATTCATTAGCCAATGCAGGGGGCGCACCTTTTGAAAAACTTGGACGCAAACCTTTTTGTGTATCCGCCGCTAATGTAAATTGAGAAACAATAAGTAATTCCCCTTTTGCTTGTTGAACATTTAAGTTCATTTTGTCATTTTCATCACTGAAAATTCGATAATTAAGCACTTTTTCAGCAAGTTTATCCGCTTTCTCTTGATTATCTTCTTTTTCTACACCAAGCAAAACCAGTAAACCTTTGCCAATTTGTCCTATTGTTTCACCGTTTACATCAACTTTCGCTTGGGTTACACGCTGGATTAAGGCAATCATTTTAATCCCTCGATAAAGCTCGGTAACCATGTTTCAGCATAGCCTTCTTGATCATCCACGTTTAAAACGTCAATTTTTAAAGTTTCGCAAATTTTTACCGCACTTTTTTCTTGGAGAGTTTGCTCCACTTTGTCCGCTGCATAGCAAAAAGTATCATAATCAGAATTACCTAATCCAACGACCGCAAAACGAACATCTGAAAAATCGCTTTGATTTTTAGCTAATTCATCAAATAGAGGTTTTAAATTATCCGGCAACTCGCCTGCACCATGAGTTGAAGTCACAACAAGCCAAATTTTTTCATTTTCGATGTCGGATAAACTTGGTCCATGAAAAAGAGCGGTGGAAAAACCTTGAGTTTCTAAAACATCGTTTAAATGTTCGGCAACATATTCTGCGCCACCTAAAGTGCTGCCAGAGAGAATGCAAATGTGCATTTGATTATCCTGTATTTATTTGCTTCCCTAACACAGGGAAAAGTAAAAGAATATTTTTGAAATGATGAAAATAAAAAGGCTTAGATTCTCTAAGCCTTTTATTACGATTAAACGTTATCGAATTTGCCAAGCAATGAACGAATATGTTCTTGCCAGTTGCGGTGTTCATTTTTCAGTTGTTCGTTTTCAGTTTGTAAACTTTCGATATTTCTATGCGATTCTGCGTTTTTCTCTTTTAATTCTTCAACTTCTAATTGAAGTAATTGGATAGTTTCTACCGCTTGTTTAATTTTTTCTTCAAGCTGGTCTAAAATTTCTAAAGACATAATGATTTCCTTTTAAATATGGGTAAGTTTGAGAGTATTTTACCCAGTAAATTTGCCTTTTTAAAGCGTTGGAGAAAAAATTATTATGCAAACGATTACGCGGTGATAAAATAACGTCATTTTGCCATGATCTAGAAAAGTAAGCAGAAGGAGAATAATGATGAATCGTGCATTGGCGATTGAATTTTCACGAGTGACTGAGGCAGCTGCGTTAGCGGCTCATATGTGGCTTGGTCGAGGGGATAAAAATGCAGCTGACGATGCCGCAGTGAAAGCCATGCGTTATATGCTGAACTTAATTCATATGGATGCTGAAATCGTGATTGGTGAAGGGGAAATTGATGAAGCGCCAATGCTTTATATTGGCGAAAAAGTCGGTTCTGGTATGGGAGAATTGGTTTCTATCGCCGTTGATCCTATTGATGGCACGCGTATGACCGCAATGGGTCAGTCTAATGCTATTTCTGTCTTGGCTGCTGGTGGCAGAAATACCTTTTTAAAAGCACCAGATATGTATATGGAAAAATTGGTGGTTGGCCCAGATGTTAAAGGCATGATTGATTTAACTTTACCACTAGAACAAAATCTTCGCCGTGTCGCATCTAAGCTAGGAAAATCCCTTTCTGATCTCACCGTAATGGTATTGGCAAAACCTCGTCATGATGCGGTAATTAAACAAATGCATAACTTGGGCGTGAGAGTGATGGCAATTCCTGATGGTGATGTGGCAGGTTCCGTATTGTGCTGTTTGCCTGATGCCGAAGTCGATCTTCTTTACGGAATCGGTGGCGCACCAGAAGGTGTGGCAGCTGCAGCTGCAATTCGTGCATTAGGTGGCGATATGCAAGCTCGTTTGCTTCCTCGTAACGAAGTAAAAGGTGATACCGAAGAAAATAAAAAAATTGCTGCCGATGAAATTCAGCGTTGTGAAACATTAGGCGTAAAAATCAATGAAGTGTTAAAACTTGAAGATCTTGTGCGTGATGACAACCTTGTATTTACCGCAACGGGTATCACCAATGGCGATTTGCTTAAAGGTATCTCTAGAAAGGGCAATTTAGCCAGCACTGAAACAATTTTAATTCGTGGAAAATCTCGCACAATTCGTAAAATCCAATCCATCCATTACCTAGATCGTAAAGATTCTGAAATTTATAAGATTTTGAATATTTAGTTAGAGCAAACAAAAGTGCGGTGAAAATTCACCGCACTTTGGGTTTAAAAATAAAAAAAACGACTTTGCATTCACAAAGTCGGTTTTCAATTTGGCTTAATTCAGTATTAACCCGCAACTGCGATACGTTTCATATCGGTCATATAACCACGTAATTCTTGACCGATTAATTCAACCGGGTGGTTGCGAATCGCATCGTTTACATCGCGCAAGGTGATGTTATCGATTTCCACTGCTGGAGTAGGTTCGCCTAAGTCGCCTTTTTGAAGGTTAGGGATAATTTCTTTTGCAAGAATTGGAGTCGCTATGTTAGAGAATAAGTAGTTACCATATTCTGCAGTATCAGAAATGACCACGTTCATTTCATATAAGCGTTTACGTGCGATGGTGTTCGCAATTAATGGTAATTCGTGAAGTGATTCATAGTAAGCTGATTCTTCATAAATACCGCTTGCAACCATTGCTTCAAAAGCTAATTCCACACCCGCTTTCACCATTGCGATCATTAATACGCCGTTATCAAAGTATTCTTGTTCGCTAATTTTGCCATCATATTTTGGTGCATTTTCAAAGGCTGTTTTACCTGTAGCTTCACGCCATGCGAATAAGTCTTTATCGCCATTTGCCCAGTCAGCCATCATTGTTGCAGAGAAGTGGCCGCTAATGATGTCATCCATGTGTTTGTAATATAAGAAACCAAGGCTTTCTTTGATTTGTTCAGCTAGTTCAAATGCACGTAATTTTGCACTGTTTGATAGGCGATCCATCATTAATGTGATACCGCCTTGTTTTAATGCCTCGGTAATGGTTTCCCAACCGTATTGGATTAATTTACCTGCGTATGCTGGATCTTTACCATCTGCCACTAATTTGTCATAACATACGATAGAACCAGCTTGTAACATACCGCAAAGGATAGTTTGTTCACCCATTAAGTCAGATTTTACTTCTGCCACGAATGAAGATTCTAAAACACCCGCTTTATGACCGCCAGTTGCGGCAGCCCATGCTTTTGCGATTGCCATGCCTTCGCCTTTCGGGTCATTTTCAGGGTGAACCGCGATTAATGTTGGCACACCGAAACCACGTTTGTATTCTTCACGTACTTCAGTACCCGGACATTTTGGCGCAACCATCACAACCGTAATGTCTTTACGGATTTCTTCGCCAACTTCAACAATGTTGAAACCGTGTGAATAACCAAATGCAGAGTCTTTTTTCATTAAAGGCATCACATCAGCAACTACTTTAGAGTGCTGTTTATCTGGTGTTAAGTTTACGACTAAATCTGCAGTTGGAATTAATTCTTCATAAGTACCAACTTTAAAACCATTTTCGGTTGAGCGTTGGAATGACGCACGTTTTTCAGCAATCGCTTCAGGGCGTAAGGCATAGCTAATATCTAAGCCAGAATCACGCATATTCAAACCTTGGTTTAAACCTTGCGCACCACAGCCCACGATAACGATTTTTTTGCCTTTTAAGAAGTTTGCTTCATCTGCAAATTCTTCGCGATCCATAAAACGACAACGACCTAATTGGTCTAATTTTTGACGTAAATTTAATGTGTTGAAATAGTTAGCCATTTTTTGTCCTTAATTGTGTAAGGTGAATAATTGTATGATGTTGTGTTTGCATATTTTTTTGTTGTGGTTTGATTATAGGATTTTTTGTTGTTGCGTAAAGTGATATTATGGGAATGTAATGTTGCAATTTGTGCAATCGTTTTGTTTTTTGTGGATTGCATCGTATTTCGCTCGATGAGCGACCTACTTTCTTTTACTCGTGTAAAAGAAAGTAGGCAAAGAAAACACGCCCCAATTAAATCGCAGCTCTTTGCTTTGTTTCAATTTTCTTAACGGCAATTTGCTGAACTCGCTACGCTCAAACAGACGCAAATTGCCTGAAAATTGAAAGTCGCAAAGGCGATTTATATGGGGCTCAGAATATATCAGAGCGTTATTAAAAAGTGCGGTTAGTTTTCTGGTATTTTTCAAAATACGCTAAATTTTACCCGCACTTTAAATTGAAGAAAGAACAAATTAGTTCCCTTCTTTGCCGCCTGAGAAATTGGAAACTTGTAGGAAATTTTCGTCTGTTTGAGCGTAGCGAGTTCAGAAAATTTCCGTTAAGCAAGTTTTCAATTTCTCAGGAAATAAGGCAAAGCAGGGCGTGTTTTCTTTTTGCCTACTTTTGCTTTGCACGAGCAAAGAAAAAGTAGGTCGCCATCGGCGAAACCCGATATTAAATAAAAGAAGAAATTATGGACTTTAACGACCTACAAATATTCATCCACCTTAGTGATACAAAAAACTTTGCTAAAACCTCCACCCAAAACCACATGTCTCCTTCCACCCTTTCCCGTCAAATTCAACGGTTGGAAGACGAGTTAGGGAAAACACTTTTTATTCGTGATAATCGCCAAGTCAAACTCACTGAACATGGCGAGAAATTTTTGAAATTTGCTAAAACAGAATGGCAGAGCTGGCAACAATTTAAACAACAGCTCAAAGATGAATCCGATGAACTTTGCGGTGAAATTAAACTTTTTTGCTCTGTAACCGCATCTTATAGCCATCTTCCGCAGGTACTTAAAGAATTTCGCCAGCGTTATCCTAAAGTGGAAATTCAATTGACGACGGGCGATCCAGCGCTTGCATTAGAGTTGATTCAAACACAACAGGTTGACCTCGCTATTGCAGGTAAGCCGAATAATCTGCCATCCAGTGTGGCATTCCATAAAATTGATGATATTAGCTTGTCTTTAATTGCACCGCGTGTGGCTTGTTTGGCGACACAATTACTGCAAGAAAAAACCATTAATTGGCAGCAAATGCCTTTTATTTTCCCTGTTGAAGGGCATGCTCGGCAGCGGATTGAGCAATGGCTACGGGAGAAACATATTAAACATCCGAAAATTTATGCTACCGTTGCAGGGCATGAAGGGATTGTTCCGATGGTAGGATTGGGGTTCGGATTAGCGATGTTGCCTGATGTGGTCATTGACAATAGCCCAATGAATAACCAAATTTCCAGACTTAATCTCGATAAGCCTATCGAGCCTTTTGAATTGGTTATTTGTACCCAAAAAAGGAATCTCGAACAACCCTTAATCCGTGCATTTTGGGCGATGTTAGAATAGAATGATTGGCTGTTTAGAATAAGGATTTCTTATGTTTAAAGGTATTCTCATTTCATTACTTGCCTCATTTTTATTTGGCTATATGTATTATTTTTCTACGCTGCTGAAACCTTTGAGTGGCACGGATATTTTTGGTTATCGGATGATTTTTACGTTTCCCTTTGTTGTCCTTTCCGTGTTTATGTTTAAGCAGAAACATGCGTTGATTCATCGCTTAAAACTCATCAAAAAACAACCGTACTTGGCATTGCCCTATCTTTTTTGCGGCTTATTGATGGGGTTTCAGATGTGGCTTTTTCTTTGGGCGCCGAATAATGGCAGTTCGTTGAGTGTGTCTTTTGGTTATTTGCTTTTGCCAATTGTGATGGTGGCAGCAGGTCGCTTAATTTTTAAAGAACGTATTTCAACATTCAAATTTATTGCAGTCGTGATTGCCGCGTTGGGGGTGATTTCTAATATCGTGCTAAAAGGTGGGCTTTCTTGGGAAGCTATTGTGATTTGTGTTGGCTATACTACCTATTTTTCCGTTCGAAAAGCATTAAAAAATAGTGATCTCGCTTCTTTTTGTTTAGAGATGTTGAGCCTAATCCCAATTAGCATTTATTTTGCCTTGCAAACAGATTTCGCTGTGGTTGAACAAAGCAATCCTAATATTTGGGGGCTGCTTGTATTGCTTGGATTAATTAGCGGTACGGCATTGATTGCTTATGTGATCGCTAGCAATATGCTACCAATGAATTTGCTTGGCCTACTTGGCTATGTGGAAACCATTATGATGATTTTTGTATCGTTTTTTATCGGTGAACAAATTGACGCCGAAAGTTACCCGCTTTTTATTTGTTTAGTGCTCGCTATGATTCTTGTTGTGATTGATGGTGTGTACAAACAGCACGCAAAAGGAAGTTTATAAATGTCATTTAAAGAAATTACGCCACAACAAGCGTGGGAAATGGTCCAGCAGGGAGTGATGTTAGCCGATATTCGCGATGATGCCCGCTTTACCCACTCACATCCTAAAGGTGCTTTTCATTTAACGAATCAAAGTTTTTTGCAATTTGAAGAGTTAGTAGATTTTGATTCACCTATCATTGTGAGCTGCTATCATGGCGTAAGCAGTAAAAATGTAGCGACCTTTCTAGTGGAACAAGGCTATGAAAATGTGTTTAGTATTATTGGTGGATTTGATGGTTGGGAGAAAGCAAATTTACCAGTAGAAAGAGAATATTAATTGAAATTATAAAAATATATTGAATTAAGAATTTTATTCATGATTGTACTTAGTAATCTGTCCTTAAAACGAGGGCAAACGGAACTTCTCGAAAATGCTTCTGCTTCCATTAATCCTAAGCAAAAAGTCGGTTTGGTGGGGAAGAATGGTTGTGGAAAATCTTCGCTTTTTGCCTTATTAAAAAAAGAATTAACGCCAGAGGGAGGCGAGGTAAATTATCCGTCAAATTGGCGGGTGTCTTGGGTGAATCAAGAAACGCCTGCATTGGATATTTCTGCGATTGATTATGTAATTCAAGGGGATCGTGAATATTGCCGTTTGCAACAAGAGCTTGAACAAGCAAATGAACGCAATGACGGTAACGCCATTGCGCGTATTCATGGACAATTAGAAACCTTGGATGCGTGGACAATTCAATCTCGTGCAGCTTCTTTATTGCATGGTTTAGGATTTAGCCAAGAAGAAACAAGCCAGCCAGTGAAGGCTTTTTCGGGCGGTTGGCGGATGCGTTTAAATTTGGCACAAGCATTGCTTTGTCCATCAGATTTATTGTTACTTGATGAACCGACCAACCATTTGGATTTGGATGCGGTTATTTGGTTGGAGCGTTGGTTAGTGCAATATCAAGGCACCTTAGTATTAATTTCTCACGACCGTGATTTTCTCGATCCAATTGTGACAAAAATCCTCCATATCGAAAATCAGAAGCTCAACGAATACACGGGCGATTATTCTTCTTTTGAGGTGCAACGAGCCACTAAATTGGCACAACAAACAGCCATGTATCGTCAGCAACAACAAAAGATTTCCCATTTACAAAAATATATTGATCGCTTTAAAGCCAAAGCCACCAAAGCCAAACAAGCACAAAGCCGTATGAAAGCATTGGAAAGAATGGAGCTGATTGCGCCTGCTTATGTGGATAATCCTTTTACCTTTGAATTTCGTCCGTCGCAATCTTTGCCAAATCCCTTAGTGATGATTGAGCAGGCGAGTGCAGGTTATGGTTGCGGAAAAAGTGCGGTAGAAATTTTAAGTAAAATTAAACTGAATTTGGTGCCAGGTTCGCGGATTGGTTTGCTCGGAAAAAATGGTGCGGGAAAATCAACCTTGATTAAACTTTTAGCGGGAGAACTGACCGCACTTTCAGGCACCGTGCAGTTGGCAAAAGGCGTGCAGCTTGGCTATTTTGCCCAGCATCAATTAGATACTTTGCGCGCAGACGAATCCGCCCTATGGCATATGCAAAAACTCGCACCAGAGCAAACGGAGCAACAAGTTAGGGATTATTTGGGCAGTTTTGCGTTCCACGGCGATAAAGTAAATCAAGCAGTGAAATCCTTTTCTGGTGGTGAAAAAGCCCGCTTGGTGTTGGCTTTGATTGTTTGGCAACGCCCGAATTTGCTACTACTTGATGAACCAACTAACCATTTGGATTTGGATATGCGTCAGGCATTAACGGAAGCGTTGGTGGATTACGAAGGTTCTTTGGTGGTGGTGTCGCACGATCGTCATTTATTACGCAATACCGTGGAAGAATTTTATTTGGTTCACGATAAAAAAGTGGAAGAATTTAAAGGCGATTTAGAAGACTATCAAAAATGGCTGAATGAACAAAACAGTACGTCTGAAAATAAAGTCTCAGAAAAAGTTGGCGATAATGAAAATTCGGTTCAAAATCGTAAGGAACAAAAACGCCGTGAAGCAGAGTTACGCCAACAAACTTCGCCATTGCGTAAAAAAATCACGCAATTAGAAGAAAAAATGAATAAATTTTCTTCTGAGCTTGCGAACATAGAAAATCAACTGGCAGATGCCGAATTATATAATGCCGAAAATAAAGAAAAATTGACCGCACTTTTGGCTCAACAAGTGGATGTGAAGAAAGCATTAGATGATGTGGAAACGGAATGGATGACCGCACAGGAAGAATTGGAAGAAATGCTTCAAGCATAAGGACAGATTATGAATCAAAGCCTTTTTCATCATAGCAAACAACAGGAATATTGCCCTCAATGTGGTGCGTCTTTGCAAATTAAACAAGGCAAAAAAGGGCTGTTTTTAGGTTGCTCTGCTTATCCTGAATGTGATTATTTGCGTCCTTTGCAACGATCGGAGCATAAAGTATTAAAAACACTTGATGAAATTTGCCCGAAGTGCGGTAATTTATTGCAATTGAAACAAGGCAGTTTTGGGATGTTTATTGGTTGTAGCCATTATCCTGAATGCGATTTTGTGGTGCGAGAAGAATCTGGATCTGAGGAAAAAATTGCTTGTCCTGAATGTAAAACGGGGCATTTGATTTCTCGTCGGGGTCGCCAAGGAAAAATTTTTTACGGCTGTGATAATTTCCCTAAATGTAAATTTTCTTTGCCTGCCAAGCCTTATGCCGTGCCTTGCCCAACCTGCCATTTCCCACTTTCTTTGTTAAAAAGTGAAGATGGGGAAAAACAAATTTTCCAATGTGCAAATAAAACTTGCCGTCATATTTTTTAGCAATAAACGTAAAAGAGTGAAATGAATAGAGAACAAATCGCCGAAGCACTTCGACAAAATCAAGTGGTTGCTTATCCCACTGAAGCTGTGTTTGGCTTAGGCTGTAATCCGCAAAGTGAAAGTGCGGTAAAAAAATTACTTGATTTAAAGCAACGTCCAGTGGAAAAAGGGCTGATTTTAGTAGCACCGAGCTTGGATTTTTTCCGTCCTTTTGTCAATTTTGAGCAGATTAACGATGAACAGCTTTCTCGCCTGCAAGGTAAATATGAACGTCCAACGACTTGGATTGTGCCAGCTAAATCCACCACCCCGCATTTTCTCACAGGCAAATTTGATAGCATTGCGATACGTTTGTGTAATCATCCGTCTGTGAAAGCCTTATGTGAACTCACAGGTTTTGCATTAACTTCAACGAGTGCAAACCTAACAGGAGATCCACCTTGTCGCATCGCTGATGAAGTGCGGTTACAATTCGGTGTAGATTTTCCTGTATTGGATGAAATTGTGGGAGATGCACGCAATCCATCTGAAATTCGAGACTTACGTACAAATCAACTTTTTAGACAGGGATAATTTATGGATCTTTATGCCGTGTGGGGCAACCCGATTGTGCAAAGTAAATCGCCATTGATTCAAAGTAAGTTAGCAGCGCAAACCCATCAAACCATGGAATACATTGCAAAATTAGGCGATCTTGATGCTTTTGAACAACAGCTTTTGGCATTTTTTGAGGAGGGTGCGAAAGGTTGCAATATTACTTCGCCTTTTAAAGAACGCGCTTATCAGCTGGCAGACGAATATAGCCAACGAGCAAAACTGGCGGAAGCCTGTAATACGCTAAAAAAACTCGATGATGGAAAACTTTATGCGGATAACACCGATGGGATTGGTTTAGTGACGGATTTGGAGCGTTTAAATTGGCTTCGTCCAAATCAACACGTATTAATCTTGGGGGCAGGCGGAGCAACAAAAGGCGTATTATTGCCACTTTTACAAGCTCAACAAAACATTGTGCTTGCTAACCGCACTTTTTCGAAAACCAAAGAATTAGCTGAAAGATTTCAGCCTTACGGCAATATTCAAGCTGTCTCTATGGATTCGATTCCACTACAAACCTATGATGTAGTGATTAATGCAACTTCCGCTGGATTAAGTGGTGGAACTGCTCCAGTTGATGTTGAAATTTTAAAATTAGGCTTAGCTTTTTACGATATGCAATATGCGAAAGGCACAGACACGCCATTTATCGCATTATGCAAAAGTTTAGGTTTAACCAATGTTAGCGATGGCTTTGGAATGTTAGTCGCGCAAGCAGCACATTCTTTCCATTTATGGCGAGGCGTAATGCCAGATTTTGTCGCGGTTTATGAGCAATTAAAATAAGGTAATTGGCAATGGAAAATAAATACAGCGATTTTATGGTGTATGTCGATGAAAGTGGAGATCACAGTTTACAGTCAATTGATAAAAACTATCCTGTGTTTGTACTTGCATTCTGTATTTTTTATAAAGACCATTATCGAAATAATATTGTTCCACAGATACAGAAGATAAAATTTGATTATTTTGGTCATGATATGGTGATATTGCATGAGCATGAAATCCGCAAAGAAAAAGGCGATTTTAATATTTTCACTTCTCGTGAACAGCGTGAAGGTTTTATGGAACGTATTTCATCTATTATTGAAAATACTAATTTTATTCTTGCTGCCTGTGTGATTGATAAGCGAAAAACGCCACAAAATGAAACAACACACCCTTATCATTTTTCACTCAAACATTGTTTAGAAACCCTATACGAATTTGTTTGTGAAAAGCATCAAGAAGATAAAATCACTTTTGTTGCCGTGGAAAGCCGTGGACGTAATGAGGATAGAGAGTTAGAGCTGGAATTTTTACGTATTTGTGATGGACAAAATAAATTTAAAAAGTCCTTGCCTTTTCAAGTAAAGATTGTGCCAAAACAAATTAATTCTGTGGGGTTGCAAGTTGCGGATTTAGTGGCAAGACCTATCGGGAGACATATTTTAGATAGTAATCAACCAAATCGAGCCTTTGAGATCCTTAAAAAGAAATTTTATTGTGAAGGTGGAAGAAAAATACTGGGGGAAAATTTTGATCAAAAAGGACTGAAACATTTCCCTTAGCCCTAAAAAGCGAAAAGCCTCAATGAAACTCACTGAAGCTATAACGCCGACCAAGCACCCTCGATCCACTTGGCTCGGAATATATCAAAATGTTTTATTTTGTCAAGTTTTAATATGCAACAAATAACCAGATGCCCTTGGGTTGGCGAACAACCTATTTATATTGATTATCATGACAAGGAATGGGGAAAGCCTGAATTCGACAGCCAAAAGCTATTTGAAAAAATTTGTTTGGAAGGGCAGCAAGCGGGGCTTTCGTGGATTACGGTTTTGAAAAAACGTGAATCTTACCGTGCAGCCTTTCATCAATTTGATCCGAAAAAAATCGCAAAAATGACCGCACTTGATATTGATGCTTGCATGCAAAATACAGGATTAATTCGCCATCGAGCCAAGTTAGAAGCCATTGTCAAAAATGCGAAAGCTTATTTAGAGATGGAAAAGTGCGGTGAAAATTTCAGTGATTTTATTTGGTCATTTGTAAATCATAAACCGATTGTCAATGATGTGCCTGATTTGCGATCTGTACCAGCTAAAACAGAAGCATCGAAAGCTCTTTCTAAAGCCTTAAAAAAACGTGGTTTCGTCTTTGTTGGCGAAACCACGTGCTACGCGTTTATGCAGTCTATGGGATTGGTGGACGATCATTTAAATGATTGTCCTTGCAAAACTCGCTAGTGTTTATGTTGATCTCGCTCCCATAAATCGGCGTATTTTACAAAGGTTGAATGCGCCGATAACACTGCTAATAAAAATCCTTGTTTGCCATCTAAAAAACCCGCTTTTAACAAATACATCTTCATAAAACAACCGATCGCGTGGGTAATTCCTTGCCAAAGTGTCGCTTTTTTTCCTTTAGCTTGGCGTTGGTCTGCCCATGCTTTGGCATAACCTGCGGATTTCACTAGATAATGATGGATGCTTTTATAAGTGAAATGCTCTAAATCCCCTGTTAATTTTTCTACTTTTGTGCCAGCTGGAAATTCCACTTTTTCATGTACAAGTGAGTCGTTATATTGCGCATAGTTTGTGCGATAGAGACGAACCACATAATCAGGATACCAGCCTGAATGACGAATTTCACGTCCAAAGACTTCACTGACTCGTGGAATTTCATAAACGGTATTTTCTCGATCATTTTTAACCGCACTTAAGATAGCCTGTTTCAGCTTGGGGGTAACGCGTTCGTCTGCATCTAACCAAAGTACATAATCACTGGTTACATATTGTTGGGCTAATTGGCGTTGTTTTCCAAACCCTTGCCAGTCTCTATTTTCATAGAATTTCGCCCCATAACTGAGCGCAATTTCTTTAGTGTTATCTGTGCTGCCAGAATCTAGAATAATAATTTCATCCACCCAATCTTTTACGGTATCTAAGCAATTCGCTAGATCTTGTGCTTCATTTTTTACAATCATTGCAACGCTAATTGTAGGCATATTTTCAATCCTTTTTTTGCTATACTAGCCGAAATTTTTTCAAGTATAACCGAATTTCATTTATGTGGCGTTTTTTTTATACCAGCTTGCTTTTAATTTGCCAGCCGTTGATATTGTGTTTTATTGGCTTGCTCAGTGTTAAATCTCCACGTTATCGTCAGCGTTTGACTGAACGTTATGGTTTTTATGGTAATGCGTCTTGCCCACCACCACAAGGGATCTTTATCCACGCAGCCTCCGTTGGAGAAGTGATTGCTGCGACACCGCTAGTTCGCCAATTGCAACAAGATTATCCGCATTTATCCATTACTTTTACGACTTTTACTCCCACAGGTTCAGAACGCGTCAAAGCCACTTTTGGAGACAGTGTTTTTCATTATTATTTACCCTTTGATTTGCCTTTTTCGATCCATCGTTTTATTAATTTTGTACAACCTAAATTATGTATCGTGATGGAAACAGAACTTTGGCCTAATCTTATTCATCAATTATTTTTACGCAATATCCCATTTGTCATCGCTAATGCTCGTTTATCCGCACGTTCTGCACATCGTTACGGAAAAATAAAAGCGCACTTACAAACAATGTGGTCGCAAATTAGCTTGATTGCAGCGCAGGATAACATTAGTGGAAAACGCTATGCCACTTTGGGCTATCCAAAGGAAAAATTGAATATCACGGGCAATATTAAATATGATCTCAATACGAATGATGAACTATTACGTAAAATTGATTCATTGCGAACGCTTTGGAAACAAGATCGCCCAATATGGATTGCTGCCAGCACGCATAATGGAGAAGATGAAATCATTTTAAAATCTCACCGCGCTTTGTTAGCAAAATACCCAAATTTATTGTTATTGCTCGTTCCGCGCCATCCAGAGCGTTTTAATGTGGTGGCTGATTTACTTAAAAAGGAAAAATTTCAATTTATTCGTCGTTCCACAAATGAATTACCAAATGAAAATACCCAAGTGATTTTGGGCGATAGTATGGGCGAACTGATGTTGATGTATGGCATTTCCGATATTGCTTTTGTGGGTGGAAGCCTTGTGAAACACGGGGGGCATAATCCACTGGAACCTCTTGCGTTTAAAATGCCTGTAATTACTGGCAAGCATACTTTTAATTTTCCCGAGATATTTAGAATGTTGGTGGAAGTGCAAGGTGTGTTGGAAGTTAATTCAACCGCAGATTCCTTAGAACGCGCCGTAGAAGCCTTATTAAACTCAAAAGAAGCCCGCGAACGTTTAGGCAATGCTGGCTATGAAGTGCTGATGGAAAACCGAGGGGCATTACAGCGTTTGTTAGATTTATTAAAACCTTATTTGGAGCGCAATGTATGACGAGCGTGATTTATCCTGGTACTTTTGATCCGATTACGAACGGTCATTTAGACATTATTGAAAGAAGTGCGGTGATTTTTCCTCGTGTTTTAGTGGCGGTGGCAAATAGTCCAAGCAAAAAAACGCTATTTTCTTTGGAGGAACGCGTAGAACTTGTTCGTCAATCTGTTGCGCATTTATCCAATGTTGAGGTGTTTGGCTTTTCTGATTTGTTAGCCAATGTGATTAAGCAGCACAATATTTCCGCTATTATTCGTGGCGTACGCACGACAATAGATTT
This sequence comes from Haemophilus haemolyticus, assembly GCF_003493605.1. Taxonomy (GTDB): domain Bacteria; phylum Pseudomonadota; class Gammaproteobacteria; order Enterobacterales; family Pasteurellaceae; genus Haemophilus; species Haemophilus haemolyticus_J. The sequence continues at coordinate 23,154 of NZ_QQKA01000010.1, read as the reverse complement.
TGAATATGAACTTCAATTGGCTGCTCTTAATCGTTTACTCACAAAAGGCGTAGAGAGCTTGTTTTTCCCACCAGCAGAAAAATGGGTGTTTGTTTCTTCCACCATTGTGCGTGAAATTTATTTGCATGGCGGAGATGTCGCTGAGCTAGTTCCTGTGTCTGTGTTCAATGCGTTAAAAGCACGATGATAAAAACCTTTATTTTTTTAACCGCACTTATCGCTTTATCTGGTTGTGGTTCCGTGGTCAAACTTATCGATCCAACAGAAAAATATACCGCCTATGCAGGGGCTGCTTATGATCTTGAAATGGCTCAACAATGGGGATTGCCAATCTTAGATTTGCCCCTCTCATTTTTATTAGACACCGTATTACTGCCCTATGCGTGGGCTCAATAATTCTTATGAAACTTAATCCTCAACAACAACAAGCCGTTGAATATGTAACAGGCTCTTGTCTTGTGCTTGCTGGCGCAGGCTCTGGCAAAACTCGCGTAATCATTAATAAAATTGCCCATTTAATTGAAAAGTGCGGTTATTCTCCGAAACAAATTGCTGCTGTTACTTTCACTAACAAAGCCGCACGCGAGATGAAAGAGCGTGTGGCACATTCCATTGGCAAAGAGCAATCTAAAGGCTTGCTCGTTTCCACTTTTCATACGCTCGGTTTTGACATTATTAAGCGTGAATATAAAGCGTTGGGCTTTAAATCAAATATGACTTTGTTTGATGAACACGATCAATTTGCATTGTTAAAAGAGCTAACCGCTGATGTGTTAAAAGAAGATAAGGATTTATTGCGAGAGTTAATTTCAGTGATTTCTAACTGGAAGAATGATTTGATTTCGCCAAAACAGGCATTTGCGTTGGCGCGTGATGCAAAATATCAAACTTTTGCAAAATGTTATGAGCGTTACGCCACACAAATTCGAGCTTACAATGCTCTTGATTTTGATGATTTAATTATGTTGCCGACATTGTTGTTCAAGCAAAATGAAGAAGTGCGGGCAAAATGGCAGGCAAAAATTCGTTATTTGTTGGTGGATGAATATCAAGATACCAACACCAGCCAATATGAACTGATTAAACTTTTAGTGGGGGATCGTGCTTGTTTTACTGTGGTGGGCGATGATGACCAATCTATTTATTCGTGGCGTGGCGCACGACCAGAAAATATGGTGCGTTTACGCGATGATTTCCCTCGTTTGAACGTGATTAAGCTAGAGCAAAATTATCGTTCAACCCAACGTATTTTGCATTGTGCCAATATTTTGATTGATAACAATGACCACGTGTTTGATAAGAAACTCTTTTCAACCATTGGCGAAGGGGAAAAATTGCTTGTTATCGAAGCAAAAAATGAAGAACACGAAGCAGAACGGATTGTCGCTGAGTTGATCGCCCATCGTTTTAGCCGTAAAACCAAATATAAAGATTATGCGATTTTGTATCGAGGCAATCATCAATCCCGATTACTCGAAAAAGTACTGATGCAAAACCGTATTCCTTACAAAATTTCGGGCGGTACTTCTTTTTTCTCCCGTGCAGAAATCAAAGATATGATGGCGTATTTACGCTTGGTGGTGAATCAAGATGATGACGCCGCATTTTTACGTATTGTGAATACCCCGAAACGTGAAATTGGCACCGCAACCTTACAAAAACTTGGCGAGTTGGCTCAAGAAAAACACATCAGTTTATTTGATGCTATTTTTGAGTTTGAACTTATTCAACGCATCACGCCAAAAGCCTATGATTCATTGCAAAAATTTGGCCGTTGGATTGTAGAACTTAATGATGAAATTCAACGTTCTGAACCAGAACGTGCGGTACGTTCAATGTTATCTGTGATTCATTATGAAGAATATTTGTACGAATACGCAATAAGCCCTAAAGCGGCAGAAATGCAAAGTAAGAATGTCGCTACGCTATTTGACTGGGTTGCAGATATGTTAAAAGGCGATGAAACCAATGAGCCAATGAACCTTAATCAAGTAGTAACCCGCCTGACATTACGTGATATGTTGGAGCGAGGCGAAGACGATGACGACAGCGATCAAGTTCAACTGATGACATTACACGCATCTAAAGGATTGGAATTTCCTTATGTTTATTTGATTGGTATGGAAGAGGGCATTTTGCCCCACCAAACCAGTATTGATGAAGACAACGTGGAAGAAGAACGTCGCTTGGCTTATGTGGGTATCACAAGAGCGCAAAAAGAACTCACTTTTTCTTTATGCCGTGAGCGCCATCAATATGGTGAATTAGTTCGCCCAGAACCGAGCCGATTTTTAGCTGAATTACCCAATGATGATGTACTGTGGGAACGCGATAAACCAAAACTAACCACCGAGCAAAAACAAGAAAAAACACAAAACCAACTTGATAGATTGAGGGCGATTTTGAAAAGTTAATAAAATGACTTTTTAAATATAGATTAAAAGATGTAATTACAATTTTATCTCAATTGATTTTTTATTACTTTGAGATACGTTATCTGGATTTATCACTAAGAACTAGCCAAGCAAACGTTTACTTTCAATAAATAAGAAATAAATAGAGAAAATTTGAACCAAATGGTATTTTTTTGTTCAGTTTTATACTAGAATTCACGCCCCTATTTATTTTTACTTGACAAAGGAAAATTTATTATGAAACTCGAAGCAAGCAAGCAAGCAAGCAAGCAAGCAAGCAAGCAAGCAAGCAAGCAAGCAAGCAAGCAAGCAAGCAAGCAAGCAAGCAAGCAAGCAAGCAAGCAAGCAAGCAAGCAAGCAAGCAGAAGTTTAGCTATTTCTTTTTCATTAGTATAATCTTTTTATTTTCTTCTTTATCATTTGCCGAACGACTTCATGATCCTCATAATTACAATCAACCATCAAATGGTTGTATTATATGGGAAGGGAGGATAACGGGGTGTATACATATACTAACACCGACAATATCATATAAAAATATCCATCAAAAATTACTTCCTTTTAATGAAAATAACTACTTTACTGCTAGTACTTACTATATAGTTTTTGCAAGTGCACCATCCTTTGACAGTTCAGTAATATACGATCGTAGGGTACTCAACGCAGAGGTTTCTAATTCAAATATTGATTCAAAAATTTTGGCAATAAATAATTATCGAATTAGATTCCCTGATGCCTATGCACAACCTAGCACTCATTATGAATACATGACTTTAGATATTAATAATAATAGTCATGCACGTGGAGCTGTGCTGTATTTAAATAAGATGAAAATTTCCGATTCTGTTTGGGAGCCTCGTTTGGATTCAGATGTGTACACCTTGGAAACGCATAATGCCGATATTCGCTTCAATACAAAGAAAGAGGAATTAGTTGTGCATGAGAACTACTCTGGTGGGGCACGTTTTCGTTTTGCTTACGATCCTAAAGAAGCGACAAATACTGCATTAATTTTTGAGAAAAATGTTACTGGCACCTCCGACATCATCTTCGAAAATCCAATAGACGATTTAAAAAGCCTAGATGGGCATCAAATTGTTAAAGTAAATGGCAACGCAGATAAAAATGCATTTAGACTTTCTGGCAAACACCAAAAGGGAATTTATACGCTCTCTTTACAACAACGCCCAGAGGGCTTTTTTACCAAAGTGCAAGAACGCGATGATATTGCGATTTATGCACAACAGGCTCAAGCCGCCAATACCTTATTCGCCTTGCGTTTGAACGACAAAAACAGCGATATTTTTGACCGCACTTTGCCACGCAAAGGCTTGTGGTTGCGTTTAATTAGTGGTCACTTAAGTCAAGATGTTCAAGGCAAGACCGCACCAGTAGAAGGAAATCGTAAAGGCATACAACTTGGTGGCGATGTTTTATCCTTACAGCATCAAGACTACCAACTTTCCTTTGGCTTAATGGGCGGACAGGCAGAACAGCGTAGTACTTTCCGTAATCCAGATACAGACAATCTTACAACAGGAAGTATGAAAGGCTTGGGCGCAGGCGTTTATGCCACTTGGCATCAACTTCAGGACAAACAGACAGGTGCGTATATTGATAGCTGGGTACAATATCAACGTTTCCGCCACCGCATTAACACTGAAGATGGCACAGAACGCTTTACTTCAAAAGGTATCACCGCCTCAATTGAAGCGGGTTACAACGCGTTATTAGCAAAACACGTAACTAGAAAAGGCACTCAAATTCGTTTTTACCTACAACCACAGGCACAATTGACTTATTTGGGGGTAAACGGAAAATTCAGCGATAGCGAAAATTCCCAAGTGAATCTACTTGGCTCTCGCCAATTACAAAGCCGAGTGGGCGTTCAAGCTAAAGCGCAATTTACTTTTACTAATGGTGTCATCTTCCAAGCATTTGTTGCCGTCAATTCAATTTACCAACAAAAGCCTTTCGGTGTGGAAATAGACAATGAACGTCGAGTGATAAACAATAAAACGGCAATTGAAAGTCAATTAGGTGTAGCATTGAAAATTAAATCTCACTTAACTTTACAAGCCACATTCAATCGCCAAACAGGCAAACATCACCACGCTAAACAAGGTGCGTTGAATTTACAGTGGACGTTTTAAGTTTAGTAGTAACAATAAAATCGGCAGGAAAATTTTCTGCCGATTTTTTATTTTAAAAGTGCGGTCATTTTTCGTTTGATTTCCACCAATTTTTAACCGCACTTTCAATTCCAGCTAATGTAGGGTGGGCGTAAGCCCACGCGTATTATTAATAATATTCTTTTTTCGTGGGCTTACGCCCACTCTACGGTCTGTAATCTTCCTTATAGTCTGGAAATAATGTGGCAGGCAAATATACTTTTAAAAATTAACGTAAAAAGGCATAATGGCAACCCCATTTTTTATAATTATTTGTTTTAGGAGCAAAAAGATGAATATTTTATTATTAGACTGCGGTAAGGCGTTTGGTCATTCTAACGGCGAATTGAACCACACACTTCACAAAAAAGCGAAAGAAGTTTTGACCGCACTTGGATACAATGTAAAAGAAACTGTGATTGATGCCGGCTATGATGTTGAGGCAGAAATCGAAAAATTTTTGTGGATGGATGCTGTGATTTGGCAAATGCCGAGCTGGTGGATGCACGAGCCTTGGACAGTAAAAAAATACATAGACGAAGTATTAACCAGCGGACACGGCAAGTTATATCACAGTGATGGCAGACACAGCGTCAGCCCGACTGAAGGTTATGGCACAGGTGGTTTATTGCAAGGCAAAAAACACATGCTTTCACTGACTTGGAATGCACCGATTGAAGCCTTCACTCGTGAAGGCGACTTCTTCGAAGGCAAAGGCGTGGATGCGTTGTATATGCACTTCCACAAACTCAATGAGTTCATCGGCTTGACCCGTCTGCCGACATTCTTATGTAACGATGTGATTAAAAATCCACAAGTAGAACAATACTTAGCAGACTACCAGACACACTTGGAAAAAGTGTTCGGCTAATAAAAAATCCATCTTCAATACGAAGATGGATTTTTTGTTTATTTCCTTGAGATTGTTGTTATTTAACAACTTCCCCACAAATCATATTCATCAGAATTTGTGATGGTTACTTTAATCACATCACCGACTTTTACATTGATTCCGCTTAAATTATCTACATAAACTAACCCGTCAACTTCGGGAGCATCGGCTTTTGAGCGACCAATAATGCCTTCTTCGTCAATTTTATCCACTAATACATCAAGAGTTTTGCCGATTTTTTGTTTCAAACGATTTGCAGAAATTTCTTGTTGTAATTGCATGAAACGATGGAAACGTTCTTCTTTCACATCTTCTGGTACTTGGTCAGCCATCTCTGTTGCAGGTGCGCCTTCAACGGGGCTGAATTTGAAACAGCCTACGCGATCAAGTTGGGCTTCTTTTAAGAAATCGAGCAATAATTGGAAATCTTCTTCTGTTTCGCCTGGGAAACCGACAATAAAGGTGGAGCGCAATGTTAAATCTGGGCAAATTTCACGCCATTGTTTAATGCGTTCTAAAGTGCGGTCAATACTGCCCGGTCTTTTCATTGCTTTTAAGATTTTCGGGCTGGCGTGTTGTAATGGAATGTCTAAATACGGTAAGAGTGTGCCGTCAGCCATTAATGGAATTAAATCATCTACATGCGGATAGGGATACACATAATGTAAGCGAACCCAAATGCCAAGTTTGCCAAGCTGTTTACAAAGGGTCATTAAATCATTTTTAATTGGCATGCCATTCCAGAAAGCTGTTTTTACACCGCCCTCTTGGCGTTTTAAGTCCATGGAATAAGCGGAAGTGTCTTGTGATACCACAAGCAATTCTTTTACGCCTGCTTCAGCTAAACGTTTTGCTTCGTCTAAAACTTGCGTAATAGAACGGCTTTCCAAATCACCACGCATAGATGGAATAATGCAGAACGTACAACGGTGATCACAACCTTCAGAGATTTTCAAATAGGCATAATGTTTTGGTGTCAGTTTTACGCCTTGTTTTGGTACTAAGCTGGTGTAAGGGTTATGTGTCGGTTTTGGCACGTATTTGTGAACTTGAGCCATCACTGTTTCATAACTATGTGGGCCGCTGACTTCCAAAACTTTAGGATGCACTTCACGAATTTGGTCTTCTTTTGCCCCCAAACAGCCAGTTACAATGACGCGTCCATTTTCTTCCAATGCTTCACCAATCGCTTCCAGTGATTCCTGCACGGCACTATCAATAAAGCCACAAGTGTTCACAATCACTAAATCAACATTTTCATAGCTTGGCACAATGTTGTAACCATCGGTGCGTAGTTCCGTTAAGATTCGTTCAGAATCTACTAAGTTTTTTGGGCAACCAAGGCTTACAAAGCCAATGCTTGGGGTTGAATTTTGCATAAAAATAACCGTTTTTCGCTCTATAAAATTTCAAACGCAAGATTTTACTCAATTTTCGCAAGAAAGGCGATAAATTAAAGGCTTGGAAGGGTAAAGATTTTAAGCTAAGTGATGTAGAATAGACGATTATGTCGGACTCATTTTTATCATTATGGAAAATTCATCTTTACCTTTAACCGCACTTTTCGATCCTTATCACTTAATTATTTTTAGCAAAATGCTATTAGCGATGGTGCTTGGTAGCGTTATCGGCTTAGAGCGTGAGCTTAAGCGCAAACCTGTGGGCGTGAAAACTTGCGCTATTATTGCTGTCACCACTTGTGTGCTAACCATTGTTTCGATTCAAGCCGCAGAGCATTATGCGCAAGTTTCAGACAATATTCGCACAGATCCAATGCGTCTTGCGGCTCAAGTGATTAGCGGCATCGGTTTTTTAGGTGCAGGTGTGATTTTACATAAGAAAAATGATGCGATTTCAGGTTTAACCACTGCAGCGATTATTTGGGCTTCTGCGGGGATCGGTATTGCTGCTGGGGCAGGTTTCGTATTCGATGCGGTCATCGCCACTGTGATGATTTTGGTGTCTATTCGATTAAGTCCGTTGGTTCAACGTTGGGTGCATCGTAAATCACAACGTCGTCGGACAAAATTCAATATTCTTGTCAATGGTGCGGAAAGCATTGGAAAAGTCACCCAATTGTTAGTAAACAATCAGTATCGTATTGAACATATACAGGTGAAAGATCAAAGTAGTGGTGAAGTGCGGTTGCAAATTCGCTGTTTTTCCATTGATTCCACAATGTTGAAAGATGCGTATGCATTGTTGAAAGCGGAAGAAGGGGTGATGAGTGTCGAAGTAGATAACTAGAAAAAGAGCGGTCGAGTTAAATTTTATTTTAAATTGACCGCTCTTTTCTATTTCTTATTTAATTTCTTTCGCAAAATGTAAATTTCCATGAAAAATACTTGATTTTGCTAACGCTATCTTGTAATTAATAATTCTATTCAAACACAACAAACTAAGGAAACAACAATGAAAAATGTAGGCTTTATCGGCTGGCGCGGAATGGTGGGTTCCGTATTAATGGATCGTATGTCGCAGGAAAATGATTTTGCAAATCTTAATCCGGTATTTTTTACAACTTCACAAGCAGGTCAAAAAGCACCTGTTTTTGGTGGCAAAGATGCAGGCGAACTTAAAAATGCATTCGATATTGAAGAACTCAAAAAATTAGACATTATCGTGACTTGCCAAGGTGGCGATTACACCAATGAAGTTTATCCAAAATTAAAAGCAACAGGTTGGGATGGCTATTGGGTTGATGCCGCATCTGCATTACGTATGAAAGATGATGCAATTATCGTACTTGATCCAGTAAACCAGCACGTGATTTCAGAAGGCTTGAAAAAAGGTATTAAAACTTTCGTGGGCGGTAACTGTACCGTGAGCTTAATGTTGATGGCTATCGGTGGTTTATTTGAAAAAGATTTAGTGGAATGGATTTCTGTGGCAACTTACCAAGCGGCTTCAGGTGCTGGCGCAAAAAATATGCGTGAATTACTTTCACAAATGGGTTTATTAGAACAAGCGGTTTCGAGTGAATTAAAAGACCCAGCTTCTTCTATTTTAGATATTGAACGTAAAGTGACTGCAGAAATGCGTTCTGATCGCTTCCCAACCGATAACTTCGGTGCAGCATTAGGTGGTAGTTTAATCCCTTGGATTGACAAACTTCTTCCAGAAACGGGACAAACTAAAGAAGAATGGAAAGGCTATGCAGAAACCAATAAAATCTTAGGTTTAAGCGACAATCCAATTCCTGTTGATGGTTTATGTGTGCGTATCGGTGCATTACGCTGCCATAGCCAAGTATTCACCATCAAACTGAAAAAAGACTTACCATTAGAAGAAATTGAACAAATTTTATCGTCTCACAACGAATGGGTGAAAGTGATTCCAAATGACAAAGAAACCACATTACGTGAATTAACCCCAGCGAAAGTAACGGGTACATTAAGTGTGCCTGTTGGGCGTTTGCGTAAATTGGCTATGGGGCCTGAATATTTGGCAGCCTTTACTGTGGGTGACCAATTATTATGGGGTGCTGCAGAGCCAGTTCGCCGTATTTTAAAACAATTGGTAGCATAATTGGCAGAGTGCGTGAAGTAAAATCTCACGCACTTTTTCTTTCTTTTGTATGCGTTGATGTATCCCATCTAAAAACTTATGAATCGAGAATCCAACTTTACTCAATTTGTCTTTACCGAACTGTTACCTTTTTTCAATCAATTTCCAACGAAATATTTCACTGGCAAAAATAATGTTCAAATCGCTTATCGTCATTTAATCCACGCAAAAAGTGCGGATAGAAAATTGATGATTTTAGTGAATGGCCGTGCTGAAAATATGTTGAAATGGTCGGAGTCAGCTTATGATTTTTATCATCAAGGCTATGATGTGTTGCTATTTGATCACCGTGGTCAAGGCTATTCAACCCATTTTTTGAAGGATTCTGAAAAAGGGCATTTAGACGAATTTCGTTTCTATGTCGATGACATGGCGAAAATCATCGAAAAAGTGACCACACTTTTCAATTATTCCACGCAGCATTTGCTTGCTCATTCGATGGGCGCATTGATTGCAACCTATTATTTGGCAAATTGTGAGCATCGCATTAATAAAGCAGTACTTTCTTCGCCTTTTTACGGTATTTCTTTAAAACACCCTATTAGAGATGAACTGATTATTGCCCTGATGAATATGTTAGGGCAGGGAGAGCGTTATGTTTTTGGTAAAGGGCCTTACCAACAAGCCAACTTGGAATACAATGAACTAAGTTTCTGTAAAACTAGAATGAAATGGATGAATCGTGTAAATCGTAAGAATCCAGCAATTCATCTTGGCGGACCAACGTTCTGTTGGGTACATTTGTGTTTAAATGCAATTAAACGCTTGCCGAAAGTTATTCCTAAGATTGAAATTCCAATCCTAATTTTACAAGCCGAAAAAGAAAAAATAGTAGATAACAATACCCTCGATAAATTAACCGCACTTTTTCCTAATGCTCAATGTAAAGTTGTATTCAATGCTAAACATGAGGTGTTATTTGAGCAAGATGAATTGAGACAGGAAACAATATCTAAGATTTTAGTATTTTTGAATAATGAGTAGATTTTTATTCAATAATATATTTAATGTGTAGATAAAATATTCAAACAGGTGTGTTTTTCAAAAAATGGTTTGACATATTTTCTAAAAAACGTATTATACCGCTCACACCGATTGTGGTGAGATGGCCGAGCAGGCTGAAGGCGCTCCCCTGCTAAGGGAGTATGGGGTTAAAAAGCTCCATCGAGGGTTCGAATCCCTCTCTCACCGCCATTGTTGTTTTATTTATTCTGCACCCGTAGCTCAGCTGGATAGAGTACTCGGCTACGAACCGAGCGGTCAGAGGTTCGAATCCTCTCGGGTGCGCCATTTTAAAACGGCTCTATCTTCTAAAAATGGTCATGAATAATTAAAGCATCATCTACGCACCCGTAGCTCAGCTGGATAGAGTACTCGGCTACGAACCGAGCGGTCAAAGGTTCGAATCCTTTCGGGTGCGCCATTTCATTTTATTCAAGTCTATTGATTTCCACTTACTTTCTAATAATCACAGTATTTGCTATATTGTAATTATCTTTTATTTGTAAAATTTTAAATTATGACAAGACAATCTTTGCCTCATGGCTTTAGTTTATTTTCTTGGGGATTAGCTATTTTTTGTGCCCCAGTATTGTTATGTCCGATGGCGCTGTTGCTTTCCACTACATTTGAGAAAAATTCAAACTTAGAAACTTGGCAAGTTAATTTATTCTCAATATTTTTTTGGATTTATCCTATTATTCTTGCGGTGGTAGCTCGAATGTTATATCGCCTACATCAGAGAAAACCAAAATTGGCTTTTAAATTATTGGTATTAAGTGCGGTCATTTTTTATATAGCTTTAATTACGATTTGTAAAATCGGTTTATAAAAAATCCTACGATAAAACGTAGGATTTTTTTATGCTATTTTATTTTTTCTTTGTTGGTCGTTGCCAATCTTGAATATGGCGTTGAGGAACTCGTGTAATCACTAATTCATTTTCACCTACATCGCGTGTAATTGTTGTCCCAGCACCAATAGTTGCGCCATTTGCGACTTTTACTGGCGCGACTAATTGTGTATCCGATCCAACAAACACATCATCACCGATGATCGTTTTAAATTTATTTGCGCCATCGTAGTTACAGGTGATGACACCCGCACCAATATTACAATTTGAGCCGATTTCTGAATCGCCAACATAGGTCAGGTGATTTACTTTAGAACCTTTACCAACGGTAGATTTTTTAATTTCTACAAAGTTACCGACATGCGTTTCAGCTGCGAGTTCTGCACCTGGGCGTAAACGAGAAAATGGACCAATTGCGGATTTTTCTCCCACTACAGCATCCTCTAGTACTGAATAGGGTTTTATTTCTACATCATTGCCAATAACAACATTTTTCAATACGCAACCTGCGCCAATTTTTACGCGATCGCCGAGTTTAACACTACCTTCGATAATAACATTAACGTCGATTTCCACATCTTTTCCATGCTCTAATGTTCCACGTAGGTCAAAACGAGCTGGATCGTAGATCATTACGCCTTCAAGTAATAATTTGGAGGATTGTTTATTTTGGAAATAACGTTCAAGTGCGGCTAATTGTAAGCGATTATTTGCACCTTCAACTTCCATGACATCTGTTGCTTGTACCGCAACAACTTGGCAATTATCTTGGTTTGCGAGAGCAATAAGATCCGTTAAGTAATATTCGCCTTGAGCATTATTATTGCCTACACGAGCTAGCCATTTTTTGAAACTTGCGCCATCGGATACCATAACACCAGTATTTACTTCTTTAATATTTAGTTGATCTGCATTTGCATCTTTTTGTTCTACAATTGCCACAACATTCCCATTTTCACGGATAATTCGTCCATAGCCTGTTGGGTTATCTAAATTTACGGTAAGTAATGCAATGCCATTTTCTGGTTTCGCTTCAATTAATTTTTCTAATGTTTCTTTAGTTATTAATGGTGCATCGCCGTAAAGTACAACAATATTTTCGTTATCTTTAAAGAAAGGTGCCGCTTGTTGAACTGCATGTGCTGTGCCAAGTTGTTCTGTTTGTAATACCCAATTTACTTGTTCATTTGCAAGATGGGAACGCATTAAGTCTCCACCATGGCCATAGATTAAATGAATATTTTCTGCGCCTAATTGATGAGCAGTATCAATTACATGTTTTACCATTGGTTTACCAGCTATTGTATGTAGAACTTTAGGTAAATCGGAATACATGCGCGTTCCTTTTCCAGCTGCTAAAATTACCGCACTTAATGCTTTTGTAGTCATAGATTTTCTCTTTATTTATCAATAATAATGGGAGATATTTTATCGTAGAAAGGAGAAGATGATAAGTTTTTAAATTAAGGAAGTTATGGCTTTTTAGATAGGAAAAAACCGATGGCTTCCCATCGGTTTTCTGAATTTTAAAGTGGTTAAAAGAGAAATTATTTAATTTCTACTTGTGCACCAGCTTCTTCTAATTCTTTCTTAAGTGCTTCAGCTTCTTCTTTAGAAACACCTTCTTTTAATGCTGCTGGAGCAGATTCAACTAAATCTTTAGCTTCTTTTAAGCCTAAACCAGTTGCACCACGTACTGCTTTGATTACTGCTACTTTGTTAGCACCAGCTGCTGCAAGAATTACGTCGAATTCAGTTTTTTCTTCTGCTGCCGCTGCGCCGCCTGCTGCTGGAGCTGCTGCTACTGCTGCCGCTGCTGAAACACCGAATTTTTCTTCCATCGCTGCGATTAATTCAACGATTTCAGTTACAGTTTTTGAAGCAATCGCTTCAATGATTTGTTCGTTAGTTAATGACATAACAATCAATTCCTAAAATAAATAAAGTTAGATGAAGTAAGAAACGCTTAATGATTAAGCAGCTTCTTGTAATTTGTCGCGTAATGCCGCGAAGGTGCGAGCAAGTTTGCCTGCTGCAGCTTCTTTCATTGTGCCCATTAAACGTGCAATCGCTTCTTCGTAAGTTGGTAATGTTGCCAAGAATTCAACATCTTGGATTTTACCTTCAAAGGCTGCACCTTTAATTTCAAACTTATCGTTTGCTTTAGCAAACTCTTTGAACAAACGAGCAGCTGCGCCCGGATGTTCGTTAGAGAACGCGATAAGTGTTGGACCTACAAACGTATCTTTTAAGCATTCGTAATCTGTGCCTTCAACTGCGCGACGTAATAAAGTATTACGAACTACACGCATTGTAACGCCAGCTTCACGTGCTGATTTACGTAATTCAGTCATTTTCTCAACAGTTACACCGCGAGAGTCCGCGATTACTGCTGAAAGTGCACCTTTGGCTGCTTCATTTACTTCAGCAACAATTGCTTGTTTGTCTTGAAGATTTAATGCCATTGGCTTTTAGCTCCTGAATACACTCCGATTACTCGGAATTAATTTACCTAATCCTAAGACTAGGATGACTTCGGCGCCCAGAAGCAAGAAAAATTCTTATTCTGTTCACCATCTACGTAGGATAATTAAGATTACTCCCCTACGGTCTTGGATGGGGCTTGAATAGGTCAAGCACCAACCAGAAATTTGTTAGATTGACTAACACAGGCGCAGGATTATAGAGAAAAGCTATGTTCTTGTAAAGAATATTGTTGAAAAAAGAGCCAAATTCCTATGATAGCTTCTCTACTAATTCCACTGCAGCCCCAATATAAGTAGTGGGTGTTAATTTTTGTAAACGTAATTTTTCTTCTTGTGGAATATCCAACTTATCAATAAATTCACGCATAGCCTGTTCTGTCACTCGTTTACCTCGCGTTAATTCTTTTAATTTTTCGTAAGGTTTTTCTATTCCGTAGCGACGCATTACGGTTTGAATTGGTTCAGCCAAAACTTCCCAGTTTTGATTGAGTTCTTCTAATAAGTGCGGTTGATTTACTTCAAGTTTACTCATGCCTTTGCGTGTTGAAGCATAAGCGATCAAACAATAACCTAATCCTACGCCTAAATTACGTAATACGGTTGAATCTGTTAAGTCACGCTGCCAGCGAGAAATTGGTAATTTTTGACCTAAATGGGTCATCACTGCATTGGCTAATCCTAGATTGCCCTCTGAGTTTTCAAAATCAATTGGATTGACTTTATGTGGCATGGTAGAAGAACCAATTTCGCCTGCAATCGTTCGTTGTTTAAAGTGATTTAATGCAATGTATCCCCATAAATCCCGATCAAAATCAATGATAATAGTATTAAAGCGGACTACGGCATCAAAAAATTCAGCGATGTAATCGTGCGGCTCAATTTGCGTGGTATAAGGATTCCATTGAATACCTAATGAAGTGACAAATTCTTCGCTGAATTTATGCCAATCAATATTAGGATATGCCGATAAATGCGCATTGTAGTTACCTACCGCACCATTGATTTTACCTAAGATTTCCGCATTCTGAAGTTGTTTAAATTGACGTTTTAGGCGATAAACGACATTCGCCATTTCTTTGCCCACTGTGCTTGGTGAAGCTGGCTGACCATGTGTGCGAGAAAGTAATGGAATCGTTTTATATTCTTCTGCAAGACGAGTGATTTCATCAATCAGTTTTTGCCATTCTGGTAAAATAACTTCGTCACGAGCGGTGCTTAACATTAATGAGTGAGAGAGGTTGTTAATATCTTCTGAGGTGCAAGCGAAGTGAATAAATTCGGAAACATTCACTAGTTCCACTTCATTTTGAATTTTTTCTTTCAGAAAATACTCAACGGCTTTCACATCGTGATTGGTTGTGCGTTCAATTTCTTTAATACGCGCAGCATCTGTTTCATTAAAATTAGCCACAATTCCATCTAAAAAAGCATTTGCTTGAGTAGAAAATGGCGGTACTTCGGTAATGTCTGCCGTTGAAGCTAATTTTTGTAACCAACGAACTTCCACAGCTACACGGAATTTCATTAACCCGAATTCGCTAAAAATAGCGCGTAATGGCGTTACTTTATCTTGATAACGACCATCAAGAGGGGAAAGTGCGGTCAGTGTAGAGAGTTGCATAAATGTTTGCTCCAGAATTGTATTAATAAATAGAAGAATAAATCTGTTTTGCGGTGGCAAGTAATTTTCTGCGGAAAAATAAAATTTGCCATTTTGTTCCGCCCATTTGTTTCCATAGCACAGCAGAGCGAATGCCTGCAAGTAGCACTGCACGAATTTTATTTTGCACGAGTTCTTGTCGCAAATAATCAGGCGAACCTAGTATGTGAATTTTTTTGCCCAATGGGCTAATAACGTCGCTGTAAATATTTGCCATAATAGATAGCATTGTTTCACTATCGCGAGCGTAATGAATTTCCTGTTCTTTTAGGCGAGAAATTCGATTGCCTAATGTTTGTTTGGCATCGGGATTTTTCGATAATTTCCCTTCTAATGCCAAAAGGCTTAGCCAATAGCGAGTTAAATTTTGATCGCCTTGTGCATTGAGCTGATGAATTAAGGTTTCTAGACCTAATTTTAAATGACGAACTTCCCCACCAAAAACATCTTCGATTCGTTGTGGTTGGGTAATGAAAAGGCTATTAAGTGCGGTTAAAAATGTATCTGAATCTGCTCGACTTTCTGTTGCAAGTTGATGAACCAATTTTGCTGATTGGCACACTCCAGCAAGGGCAAGAACAATATCGTGGTAGTTTTTCATTAGAAAATATTAGGAAAACGTTTCCGTTAAATATAGCATTTTTAACCTAGCTTTTGAACTCGAACATTAAAAAAGCCTAGAGTTTCTGGTATGATGTGAGAACAGTTTTAAGGTATTAAGGATTGATTATGGCAAAACCAATTGTTTTTAGTGGCGTGCAGCCTTCTGGTGAATTAACTATTGGAAATTATTTGGGCGCGTTGCGCAACTGGGTAAAAATGCAAGAGGATTATGAATGTATTTTCTGCGTAGTTGATTTACATGCGATCACTGTGCGTCAAGATCCTGTTGCCCTTCGTAAAGCAACGCTTGATGTGCTTGCACTTTATTTGGCATGCGGAATTGATTCAAATAAAAGTACTATTTTTGTTCAATCTCACGTTCCAGAACACACACAATTAAGCTGGGTGTTAAACTGCTACACCTATTTCGGTGAAATGAGCCGAATGACCCAATTCAAAGATAAATCCGCACGTTATGCAGAAAATATTAACGTGGGTTTGTTTGATTATCCAGTGTTAATGGCGGCGGATATTTTACTTTATCAAGCAAAAAGCGTGCCTGTTGGCGATGACCAAAAACAACACTTAGAAATTACGCGTGATATTGCAAACCGCTTTAATGCGCTTTATGGCAATATTTTCACCATTCCTGAAATTTTCATTGGAAAAGCAGGTGCGCGTATTATGTCATTGCAAGATCCTGAAAAGAAAATGTCAAAATCAGATGATAACCGCAACAATGTAGTGACACTTTTGGAAGATCCAAAATCTGTGGCGAAGAAAATTAAACGTGCTGTAACAGATTCAGATGAGCCGCCTGTTGTTCGTTATGATGTGCAAAATAAAGCGGGTGTATCCAATCTTTTAGATATTCTTTCTGCGGTTACGGATAAGCCAATTGCTGATCTTGAAAAAGAATTTGAAGGTAAAATGTACGGACATTTAAAAACAGCTGTAGCGGATGAAGTCTCAACCCTACTTGCTGGTTTACAAGAACGTTTCCATCAATATCGTAATGATGAAGCTTTATTAGATAATATCTTACGACAAGGTGCAGAAAAAGCGCGTGCAAAAGCACAAGAAACCTTGGCGAAAGTGTATGAAGCAGTGGGTTTTGTTGCTGCAAAATAATCTGAATAAAAGGGATAATATTATGGCAATTCAAACTGAAAAACCGATTGAATGTGTAGGTTGTAACACATTTGATATGAAATCACTTTTCGATAATCGTGATTGTAGTCAGGTTATTGAATATATTTATGACAGTGAAGAACAAGCGCAAGAAGCACTCGCATTTTTTACTCAGAAAGCGCGTGATGTAGAAAGTGAACCTTGTGAAATTAAATCTGAAATTACAAAAGTGGATGATGGTTATTTATTAAAGGCAGATTTCACTTTCTGTTGCCAAGCTGAATTGGTGATTTTTCAAATGCGTATTGCGTAAGAAAAACAGCTAAAAATAAGCCGCACTTTTGCGGCTTGTTTTGTGATTAGTGTTCTACAAAGCTTAAGGCGGTTTCAATTACTTCAACTCCCGCACCTTGTTTAAACGCATTTTCACTTAAATAGCGTCGCCATTGACGAGCACCTTTGCAATTTTGAAATGCACCTAACATATGACGGACGATATGATTAAGGTGTATGCCTTGGCTAAGTTGTTGTTCAATATAAGGAAGCATTGACTGTACCGCTTCATGAGCGGTAACAATTGGTGCGTTAGGATCAAATAAGGCTTGGTCAATTTGCCCAAGTAAACTTGGATTTTGATAGGCCTCTCGCCCAACCATCACGCCGTCCACATATTGCAAATGTTGTTTCATTTCTTCAATGGTTTTTATGCCGCCATTAATTGCGATAGTTAGATGTGGAAAATCACGTTTTAGTTGATACACACGAGCATAATCTAATGGCGGAATTTCTCGATTTTCTTTGGGACTTAACCCTGAAAGCCAAGCTTTTCGTGCATGGATAATAAACTCTTGGCAACCTTTTCCTTGAACTTTTTCAATAAAATCACATAAAAATTCATAGCTGTCTAATTCATCAATACCAATACGTGTTTTCACAGTGACTGGAATTTTGACCGCACTTTGCATTTGTGCTACACAGTCTGCCACTAAATCTGCTTTCGCCATTAAGCACGCGCCAAACATTCCATTTTGTACGCGATCAGAAGGGCATCCTACATTGAGATTAATTTCGTGATAACCTCGTTCCTCAGCAAGTTTTGCACAATGTTTGAGTTGCTCAGGATCGCTTCCTCCCAACTGTAACGCAACGGGATTTTCTTGTAAATCAAAATCCAAGTGATCGTATTTGGCATGAATAATCGCAGGTGCGGTGACCATTTCAGTGTAAAGTAACGCATGCTTTGAAAATTGGCGATGAAAATAACGACAATGGCGTGTTGTCCAATCTAACATTGGCGCAACAGAAAAACGGCCGCGGTAAAAGTGCGGTAGATTTTGAGGCATTTTTATTTCTCTTGTTCTGTTTTGCTGCGTAATTCTTCGGCTTGGCGAGCTTGCATTTGCTGGCGAAAACGGCCTGCAGCAAAGTGGTAAAATGGTTTTGGGCTAAATTGGCGCGAGATTATGGAGGCAATAATGCTGGAAATCAAGAGCCAAATGAGAACGGGTTGTGCGCCTGTCATTTCCATTACAACAACACTGGCGGTAACTGGTGATTGTGTGCCGCCAGCTAAAAATGCCGCCATACATAAAATCACCAAAAAACGTTGATCGACCATACCACCACTGAGATCCCATAGCATTGCGCCAATGCCTGCGCCTGTTGTCAGTGATGGGGTAAAGATACCACCGGCAATACCATTCCAATAAGTGGTCACCGTTGCTAAAAGTTTAAGGATACCAATTTCAGGATCTATGGCTTGCCCTTCTAAGACGCGTGCAACAACCTCATAGCCAGTGCCATAGGTTTGTCCGCGAGTGTAACTGCCGAATGCGGCAAGCGCTAAACCCAATAATAAAGCAATACAAATAGGATGTTGGCGAACCCAGCCACGCCATTTTTCAGGTGATAATCCTGCGATACCTTTTGCTAATAATCGTCCGAATATGCCACCTAGAATGCCACAAACCACCCCACAAATTGCAAGCCAAAGATAGAGATAAGAAACAGATGTTACCCCTTGATAACGTGGAAAATAAGGGCTGTTTCCTTGAATCGCGACAAGAATAAAACCAGCGGCTAATACCCCCATCAATACGCGCCGTTCCCAACGTAACATTACGCCACGTCCAAGTTCTTCAATCGCAAATATCACTCCAGCCAAAGGTGCATTAAAGGCAGCAGCAAGCCCACCCGCTGCACCTGTAGCAAGTAATTCATTGGTGCTTAATCCTCTAAACGCTAAATTATGTTTTCTACAATAATTACCCCATGCAAGCATGACAGCCGCACCAACTTGTACTGATGGACCTTCACGCCCAACAGAGGCACCGATAAGCATAGCCAGAAAGGTAAGAGGAATTTTCCAAATAGTTTGGTTGAATTCAACTAATTTGGTTTTATAGCTACTATGAGGAAGATTAATTGATGCAATGACTTGCGGAATACCGCTTCCTCCTACATAGGGAGTATATTTTTTCGTAAACCAACTCAGGCAAGCCATGCCTAGGGGTAACATAAACCAAACTGCAATAGGATATTTAGATGACCAGTGAGCGTTTAGTTCTAGACCAAGATCGGACAATTTAGCAAAGCCAAATGAAAAGAGTGAGACAAATGTCGCACCTATAATTAGGCAGATAAATTCTAAACTTTTGTGGGAAATTCTGTGTGTTTGGCGTAGCTTTTTATGGAAGAAATAGCGTAAGTGAAATTTGAGCGAGCGTAACATAATCATATTAATTTAATACTAATTAAGTAGAAATTATAAAACTGTCATTTTGCTGGGGCAATTGGTTTGGCATTTTGAATAAAAAGTGCGGTGAATTTTGTAAGAGTTTTTTTGTACGCAACTAAAGATCCTTTCACGGATCTTTGGCTCTGTTTAATTATTGACAATAAACCTCAGAACGATTAAAATTCGCCGTCTATTTCTGTATGGAAGTAGATTTTTTGAACAACATTCTATTATTGAATAACATTTAAACTGGAGCTTTTTTAATGGCAACTATCAACCAGCTAGTACGCAAACCGCGTGTGAAAAAGGTTGTAAAAAGCAACGTTCCTGCATTAGAGGCTTGCCCGCAGAAACGTGGTGTATGTACCCGTGTATATACTACAACTCCTAAAAAACCAAACTCAGCGTTACGTAAAGTATGTCGTATCCGCTTAACTAACGGTTTTGAAGTAACTTCTTATATTGGTGGTGAAGGTCACAACCTTCAAGAACACAGTGTTGTATTAATCCGTGGTGGTCGTGTTAAAGACTTACCAGGTGTGCGTTACCACACAGTACGCGGTGCATTAGACTGTGCAGGCGTTAAAGATCGTAAACAAGGTCGTTCTAAATACGGCGTTAAACGTCCTAAAGCTTAATGGTTCTCCGTTAAGTAAGGCCAAACGTCTAAATTAGCAAAACAATTTAAACCATAAACTCCAGTCAAAAGCGCTTTGCGCTGCAAATTTTCTCAATGAGAAATATTGCTGATGGGTTTTGGATATCCTGAAGATTAAAATACGGAGAAATTCGCAATGCCACGTCGTCGTAGTGTTGAAGCACGCAAGATTCTTCCAGATCCGAAGTTCGGTTCAGAATTACTTGCAAAATTTATTAATGTAATCATGGTAGACGGTAAAAAATCCGTTGCTGAATCAATCGTTTATGGTGCTTTAGAAACTTTAGCACAACGCACAGGTAAAGAGCCTTTAGAAGCGTTTGAAGTTGCACTTGAAAACGTACGTCCAACTGTTGAGGTTAAATCTCGTCGTGTTGGTGGTTCTACTTACCAAGTACCAGTTGAAGTGCGCCCTGTACGTCGTAACGCATTAGGTATGCGTTGGATCGTTGAAGCAGCACGTAAACGTGGTGATAAATCAATGGCTTTACGCCTTGCAAACGAATTATCTGATGCTTCAGATAATAAAGGTGCAGCAGTGAAAAAACGTGAAGACGTTCACCGTATGGCTGAAGCTAACAAAGCATTTGCTCACTACCGTTGGTAATAAGTTTTTGAATTTAAAGGGCTTCATCGTTGATGAAGCCTTACCCTTATATAAACTGATATTAAATAAACAAGGTTATAATAATGGCTCGTACAACCCCTATTGAAAGATATCGTAATATCGGTATCAGTGCGCATATTGATGCGGGTAAAACTACTACTACTGAGCGTATCTTATTCTATACTGGTGTTAGCCACAAAATCGGTGAAGTGCACGATGGTGCTGCAACGATGGACTGGATGGAACAAGAACAAGAGCGTGGTATCACCATTACCTCTGCAGCAACAACTGCATTCTGGTCTGGTATGTCACAACAATTCCCACAACATCGTATCAATGTTATTGATACTCCGGGACACGTGGACTTTACTGTTGAAGTAGAACGTTCTATGCGTGTTCTTGATGGTGCGGTAATGGTGTACTGTGCGGTTGGTGGTGTTCAACCACAATCTGAAACCGTATGGCGTCAAGCTAACAAATATGAAGTTCCGCGTATTGCGTTCGTAAACAAAATGGACCGTACTGGTGCTAACTTCTTACGTGTTGTTGAACAATTAAAAACTCGCTTAGGTGCTAATGCGGTTCCACTTCAACTTCCAATTGGTGCAGAAGAAAACTTCACAGGTGTCGTTGACCTAATCAAAATGAAAGCGATTAACTGGAATGAAGCAGACCAAGGTATGACTTTCACTTATGAAGATGTGCCTGCAAATATGCAAGCGGACTGTGAAGAATGGCGTCAAAACCTTGTAGAAGCAGCAGCTGAAGCATCTGAGGAGTTAATGGAGAAATACTTAGGCGGTGAAGACTTAACTGAAGAAGAAATTAAGTCTGCATTACGTCAGCGTGTATTAGCAAGTGAAATTATCTTAGTAACCTGTGGTTCTGCGTTCAAAAACAAAGGTGTTCAAGCTATGCTAGATGCCGTTGTTGAATATTTACCAGCGCCAACAGATATTCCAGCTATTAAAGGTATCAATCCAGATGAAACTGAAGGCGAACGTCATGCAAGTGATGAAGAACCATTCTCTTCATTAGCATTTAAAATTGCAACTGACCCGTTCGTAGGTAACTTAACATTCTTCCGTGTGTATTCTGGTGTTATTAATTCTGGTGATACAGTATTAAACTCTGTACGTCAAAAACGTGAACGTTTTGGTCGTATCGTACAGATGCACGCTAACAAACGTGAAGAAATTAAAGAAGTTCGTGCAGGTGACATCGCAGCTGCTATCGGCTTAAAAGATGTAACTACTGGTGATACATTATGTGCAATTGAAGCACCAATTATCCTTGAGCGTATGGAATTCCCAGAGCCAGTAATCTCTGTTGCGGTAGAACCAAAAACTAAAGCTGACCAAGAAAAAATGGGCTTAGCATTAGGTCGTTTAGCACAAGAAGACCCTTCATTCCGTGTTCACACTGATGAAGAATCTGGTGAAACCATCATCTCTGGTATGGGTGAATTACACTTAGATATCATCGTTGACCGTATGAAACGTGAGTTCAAAGTGGAAGCAAACATTGGTAAACCACAAGTATCTTACCGTGAAACTATCCGCACTCGTGTTAATGATGTGGAAGGTAAACACGCAAAACAATCTGGTGGTCGCGGTCAATATGGTCACGTTGTTATCGACTTATATCCATTAGATCCAGAAGGTCCGGGTTATGAATTTGTAAACGAAATCAAAGGCGGTGTAATTCCTGGTGAATACATTCCTGCGGTTGATAAAGGTATTCAAGAACAACTTAAATCTGGTCCATTAGCTGGTTACCCAGTAGTTGATCTTGGTGTACGTTTACACTTCGGTTCATACCATGATGTTGACTCATCTGAATTAGCGTTTAAACTTGCTGCATCTTTAGCATTTAAAGCAGCATTCGCAAAAGCAAACCCAGTATTACTTGAGCCAATTATGAAAGTTGAAGTTGAAACTCCACCTGAATACGTTGGTGATGTAATTGGTGACTTAAGCCGTCGTCGTGCTATGGTTAACGGTCAAGAAGCGAACGAATTCGTTGTTAAAATCGATGCAGAAGTTCCACTTTCTGAGATGTTCGGTTATGCAACAGACTTACGTTCACAAACTCAAGGTCGTGCATCATACTCAATGGAACCGTTAAAATATGCTGAAGCTCCAACAAGTGTTGCTGCTGCAGTAATTGAAGCGCGTAAAAAATAATTTTTGTAAACCAGCGGTGTAAAACATGATTGTTTTAGACCGCACTTCTTAGGAAACATTAGCAATGTCTAAAGAAAAATTTGAACGTACAAAACCGCACGTAAACGTGGGTACAATCGGCCACGTTGACCACGGTAAAACAACTTTAACAGCAGCAATCACAACCGTATTAGCAAAACACTACGGTGGT
>NZ_QQKA01000009.1 GCF_003493605.1 Haemophilus haemolyticus | reverse complement strand
CAAAGAATTATCCTGGCGGCGATAGTGCGGTGGAACCACCTGAACCATACCGAACTCAGAAGTGAAACGCTGTAATGCCGATGGTAGTGTGGGGCATCCCCATGTGAGAGTAGGGCACCGCCAGGTTTATTTTTTTAGTTTATTCATTGAGTAAATTAAAAAAATAAAAAATTTTTGGCAGAGATAGTGCAATAGATCCACCTGATACCATACCGAACTCAGAAGTGAAATGTTGTAACGCTGATGGTAGTGTGGGGTATCCCCATGTGAGAGTAAGGCACTGCCAATTACCACATTTAGCGGAGTGGTAGTTCAGCTGGTTAGAATACCTGCCTGTCACGCAGGGGGTCGCGGGTTCGAGTCCCGTCCATTCCGCCAATTTATTCATACCAATAGGGGCGTAGTTCAATTGGTAGAGCACCGGTCTCCAAAACCGGGTGTTGGGAGTTCGAGCCTCTCCGCCCCTGCCATTAAAATATTCTTTTCAATTGATCATAAAATATCTTTATACTCATACCTTTTTTATATTATTTAATAATTCTTTTTATTTTTCTTTTTGAATTAGATATATAATTATTGAGTTCAAAATATAAAAATAATTAGTATGAAACCTCAATATTATCTTGGCATGATGTCAGGCACTAGTCTAGATGGAGTAGATGTCGCTCTCGTTGATTTTTCTCTAGAGCCTAGACTTATCTTATCTGATTTTTTTCTTATGCCAGAAAATTTACGTCAGAAATTAACCAAACTCATTCAAGCTGGTGAAACAACTCTACAAAATTTAGGCGAACTCGATCATGAGCTTGCTTTACTGTATTGCGATTGTGTAAATACTTTTCTACAAAAATATAATCTTATTCCAAGCCAAATTGAAGCTATTGGTTGTCATGGACAGACAGTATGGCACTCTCCTGCTTCAGCATTTCCTTTCACGATGCAACTAGGCGATATGAATTTATTGGTAGCGAAAACGGGAATATCTGTTATTGGTGATTTTCGTCGTAAAGATATGGCATTAGGCGGACAAGGCGCTCCTCTTGTACCCGCTTTCCACAAAGCTGTATTCTCAAATCCTAATTTTGCCACAGTTGTTTTAAATATTGGTGGGATTAGTAATGTTTCTATATTGTTTCCTAATCAACCTGTAATTGGCTTTGATACAGGTCCAGGTAATACATTATTAGATCAATGGATCGAAAAACATCAAGGGCTTCGTTATGATGAAAATGGCGAGTGGGCAGCAAAAGGCAACGTGAACCAAGTTCTGCTTGATGAATTATTAAATGAACCTTTTTTCTCTTTACCCGCTCCAAAAAGTACAGGGAGAGAGTTATTTAATCTTGAGTGGTTAATTGGCAAAGTAGAAAAAGCATCTGAAAAACTTACCGCGCTTTGCTCCAAAATCACATTATCCCCAGAAGATGTGCAAGCGACGCTTGTTGAATTGACGGTAACAAGCATTGTTAATGCACTAAATCAGCTTCAAACAGATTTACCAAAACGTTTACTAGTATGTGGCGGCGGTGCAAAGAATAGCTTAATTATGCGTGGATTGCATGATAATTTACTCGATTGGCAGATAGGTACAACAACAGAGCAAGGTTTTGATATTGATTATGTGGAAGCCGCTGCTTTTGCTTGGTTAGCTTATTGTCGAATGAACAATTTACCAGCAAACCTGCCTAGCGTAACTGGCGCAAAAAGTGCGGTTAGTTTGGGGGCTATTTTTCCCAAAGACTAAGGTTAAAATATGAATGACATTATATTAAAAAGTTTATCCACGTTAATTACGGAACAACGAAATCCGAACTCAGTTGATATTGATCGTCAAAGTGCTTTAGATATTGTTCGATTAATGAATAAGGAAGATAAACAAGTTCCTTTAGCTATTGAAGCATGTTTGCCAGAGATTTCGTTAGCGGTAGATAAAATCGTTCATGCTTTTAAACAGGGCGGGCGTCTAGTATATATTGGGGCTGGGACGAGCGGTCGTCTTGGCGTATTGGATGCATCAGAATGTCCTCCTACATTTGGTGTATCTTCGGAAATGGTCAAAGGTATTATTGCGGGGGGCGAACATGCTATCCGTCATCCCGTAGAAGGGGCAGAAGACAATACGAAAGCTGTACTTGAGGAGCTACAAAGCATAAATTTCTCAAAAAATGATGTATTAGTAGGAATAGCTGCAAGTGGCCGCACACCTTATGTTATTGCAGGTCTTCAGTACGCTAAATCTCTTGGTGCTTTGACAGTTTCTATTGCAAGTAATCCAAAATCTGCGATGGCTGAGATAGCCGATATTGCGATAGAGACTATCGTTGGCCCTGAAATATTGACAGGATCTAGTCGCTTAAAATCTGGTACCGCACAAAAAATGGTACTGAATATGCTGACTACGGCAAGTATGATTTTATTGGGTAAATGTTACGAAAATTTGATGGTCGATGTACAAGCCAGTAATGAAAAGCTTAAAGCACGCGCCGTGCGTATCGTAATGCAAGCAACGGATTGCGATAAAACGCTCGCTGAGCACACATTAATTGAAGCAGAGCAAAATGCCAAGCTTGCAATTATGATGATTTTAAGTAATTTATCAAAATTAGAGGCGAAGGCATTATTAGAAAGACATCAAGGTAAATTAAGAAATGCACTTTCTAAATAAGACAAAAACCTGATTGTAAAATCAGGTTTTTATTTTGGAATTCCGCGTAGTAATCCTACGGGTTCAAAAGGTTCCATTGAGGTTGGCGCAGGCATTTCTGTAAATAATAGAATAAATGGTTTAGGTGGAATTACTTTTTCATTACGCCATAAATTGCCCATTCCTACCAGTTGGATATCTGCTGGTAAATTGTTAAGACCTGCTTGTAACACCGCTATTGTATTTGGACGAGGATGTCCTATCGCAATCGCGGTACCATGTTTTCTTGCATATTGAATTGCAGCTTGAAATTGATGTTGAACGTCAGCTAGTTCGTTACTGTCATCTAAAAATATATGGCGATCTAATGAACGAACCCCTTGTTCTTTTGCTATTTTTCCTGCTACAGATTTTCCTATTGTTCGACTATCTAAAAAGAATAAATGTTTTTCTTGAAGTGCTGTCATTAAATAAGTCATTAATTGGGGATCGGCCGTAGCCGCGCTGCCCATGTGATTATTCATACCAATTGCATCATTCACGATATTTTTGGCTGTATTTACCCGATCGTTGACCTGTGCTGAAGACATTCCTAAATGCAGCCCTCCATCTTCTATTTTTACCGCACTCATAGGTTGCATCGGCATATGAATTAAAATGTCTCGACCTTGAGATTTTGCTTCTTGATTACGTGCTCGAGCATGAGGTGCAGCAGGAATAATTGCGACGGAAATTTCACGCGGCATTGCAAAAATAGCCGCATCTTCTTTGAGATGATAGCCGACATCATCAATAACAATAGCAAGTTTATCTTGCGCAAGGGAGATGGAAGTATAAAGTGCGGTAGAAAAAATGATGAAATTTTTCACCGCATTTTTTATGAGAAGTTTCATTAACGAATCCATCCAGTTGGATTCACTGGTGTGCCTTTTCGGCTAATTCCAAAATAGAGTGCGGAACGCGAAATTTCACCAGTATTGCCCACTTGAGCAATAGTTTGTCCCGCAGAAACAAGTTGACCAACTTTTACTAATACGGCTTGATTAAAACCATACAAACTTAAGTCGGTTTCACCATGTTTGACGATGACCATATAACCGTAGCCATTCAAATACCCCGCTAAAATGACACGTCCAACCGCAATCGCTTTGACGGCAGTTCCAGCTGAGGCACCAATAACCATACCTTTCCAACGAACTTCACCTGCCTGAATCGTTCCAAAATTATGTAAAGTTGGCCCTGAAACTGGTGCTGAATATTGTTTTTTGGCAATCCCTAAACCACTTGTACTGTTAAGCAACTGACGTTCTTGTGCTGTCGGTTGATAAGGTTTTGAAGTCCGTTTTTCTTCAGCTTTTTGTCGCTGTGAAAGCGCGTCACGCTCTCTTTTTTCTTGTTCTAAGGCTGCTTTTTCTGCACGTTGAATTTCTTGACGGAGCGCTTGTTCATTAGCCTTTAGGCTATCCAATTTATTTTGATCTCTCGCTAAATTCTTATTAAGTTCATTTAGCGTAGATTGGCGTTCTTGTTGTGATTTTTGTAATTCTTGTTGCTGTTTTTTTTGCGTTAAAAGTTGATCTCGATGATTTTTTTGCTGACCTAAAATTGATTCTTTTTGAGATACAATTTGAGCTTGTGTTGCTTTTAAACTATCAATTATTTCTATTCGAACTTGGTTTAAATGTTGATAGTACACTTTCATGCGTTCTGCTTTTTCCGCATTTTTAGAAAACATTCTTTCAATTACGGAAGGATTTAAACCTGAGCGATAAATCATATCCATTTGTTTCGCTAAGCGTGATTTTTGTTCAGATTCTTGTTTTTCCAATTGTTTGAGTTGTTTATCTGAATCAGAAATTTGCTTGCGAATTTCTTTCAAGCTCATTTCCGTTTCATGTAACTCACCCACGACAGCATTAATTTTACTTTCATGGTTTTTCAAATTAGCTTGTAGCTTAGATTGCACGCGTTTTTGTTCAGCAATTTTAGATTCTTGTTGCTTAATTTGCTTTTGAAGCTGATTAAGATCGGAAGCATGACTTATTGGGGAAAAAATCAACAAACCGCAGCTAAAAAGCGCGGTGAAAAATGGTGATATTTTTTTGTTTAATCCCGAATACAGCATAATTTTTCCTAAATTCTTAAAAACGCACAAATCTTATCACATTTGTTAAAAGGCGAAAAAGTTTAGCCCCTATTTTTTGCTAAAGATCAGGAAAACTCGCCTTTTTGCTTTTAAACATACTCAATTTTTGCTATAAAGTGCGAGTTATCTTTTACTTAAATTTTAGGAGATTCTTATGGAATTAGTATTTATCCGTCACGGTTTTAGTGAATGGAATGCGAAAAACTTGTTCACTGGCTGGCGTGATGTAAATTTAACAGAACGTGGCGTAGAAGAAGCAAAAGCAGCGGGCAAAAAATTATTAGATGCTGGCTATGAGTTTGATATCGCATTTACATCTGTGCTAACTCGTGCAATCAAAACTTGTAACATCGTGTTAGAAGAATCTCATCAATTATGGATTCCTCAAGTGAAAAACTGGCGTTTAAATGAACGTCATTATGGTGCTTTACAAGGTTTAGATAAAAAAGCGACTGCGGAACAATACGGTGACGAACAAGTTCATATTTGGCGTCGTTCTTATGACATTTCTCCACCAGATCTAGATCCACAAGATCCAAATTCTGCACACAATGACCGTCGTTACGCAAATATTCCATCTGACGTAGTGCCGAATGCAGAAAATTTAAAAATTACTTTAGAGCGTGCACTTCCATTCTGGGAAGACCAAATTGCACCAGCAATGCTTTCTGGTAAACGTGTTTTAGTTGTTGCTCACGGTAACTCACTCCGTGCGTTGGCAAAACATATTATCGGTATTTCTGATGCTGAAATTATGGATTTTGAAATTCCAACTGGCCAACCTTTAGTATTAAAACTAGATGATAAATTAAATTACGTAGAACATTACTACCTTTAATTTATCGCTTTACTTTTTTAATTTAATATTCAAAGTGTGGGTAATTTTGATCTGCACTCCAAAAGTTGGACCAATAACCAACAATTGAGGTGCAGATTTTATTATGGGTAAACACTATACAATCTAATTTAAATTACAGGTTCTTCAACCTATTCTGAATCGAAAAATGAGTATCATAGAAGTACAATATTCCTTCTGACGCCTTAGTCGGGAAATGGTTGGAACGGTTTGAATAAAGTGGCATAAAAGGACTTATTCTCCGCAAACCATCATAACAACCGCTGATGAAACCCAAATATGCAAAGTTGATGCAGTCAGAGATTATTTGGATTACTATAATCACCGACGGATTCAACTAAAATTAAAAGGACTGAGTCCGATAGAGTACCGAAAACAATCCTTTAAATAACACTCTAATTTTTTGGGAGTAGATCAAAAAGAATCGCACTTTGTCATTTATGAATGCAACAAATTATAAATATTCCTTTTAATACTTGTACTGATATTAAATAATTCTCTTGCAATCACTGTTTTTAATGTCTTGACTTTCTTCTGCTTTTCAAAAATAGTTGATTCAATTTCGTAATCAGCCTCTAAGCAAAACGGTACAATTGCATAAGGTGGGACTTTATTTTCAAAAAAACGGTCCATTGTAACATCCACGGTTAAATACCATTCTTGGCTTTGCTCTAAAAATTTCTTAGCCGCTTTAGGTGTTAAATAATAACCTGTTGCACCAATAAAACCTTTATTAAATTGATAAACAAAGAAATGCCCAAAATCCGCCACTAATTTTCTTTTATTTTTTAAGCGGTCAGGCTGCAACCAAAAAAACTCAAAGGTATTTTTCTCACTATTAATAAAATCGAGCACATCTAGAAAATTATCTTTAAACTTAGCATCATCTTCCAACACAATAATTGGGCTATCTAACTCAACACATTTTTCCCACATTGAATAATGGCTAGCATAACACCCTAGTTGATTGAGTGTGAGTGGATACCCTTTCACATTCAATCTCTTCTTCTCATTATAGTGTTGGAATAAGGGATGATTCGGATTTTCTTTTCCATTAATTGCCTTAAAGAAATGAATAGCCTGTTCTGGGTTATCCAAAAATAATTGATCAAACTGAGCCTGCATATAAGCTTTACGATCAGTAGATTTTTCTAGGTTAATAATATAGATCGGTAATGTTTTCATTTTAGTCTCTTTAACTTTCTTATTAAATATTTGATGTGATACCATACTGAAATAAATTTATTACCATCTTTCCAAAAGTATTTAGATGCTTTTTTTAACCCTAATGTAGTATCAATATTTTCAAATTCTTGCTTTTTCCAAAATGATCTACTTTTATAATAATTATAGATTCTATTGTAACCAGATATAGACCAAGGTTTATGAGGTCCAATAAAATGAACTAAAGAAACAAATTTACATTCTTCATAAAAATTTTCCCTAGATAGTTTTAACCATTTTTGGTAATTAAACTTTTCTGATAAAAATATAACAGAACCATTATTTAATATCAGGTTAAGCACATCTTGATCTGGATAAACATAAGAATTCATACTAATTAAACTAAGAAATTTCTCAGTGATTTTGTTATTAACCCATGCACTAGTATTTATATACATTACTCCAGAATTAAAATATGTTGATTCTTTCTTAAATCCCAATTCATGTAGTCTGTATAAATGATATTCTTCTATTGTATCAGGTACAGCTGCTACAACCTTTTCAGATAAATTAGTAGAAAATATTTCAGATATATCTCCGACACATATAACATCCGTATCTAAATATAGAAAAGTATCTATTTTTCTATGTAAAATATAAGGGATAAGCAGCCTATAATACATACCTTTTGAAAAATGTTGGGTCGTTTGTAAACCCTCAACAATACTATCATCTAACCAGTAAAAGAAAATATTTATGTTTTTATATGGCAATGATCTTATTCTGTTTAAATCTAATATATCAATCTTATTAACAAATATATGAAAGTTATAGTTTTCATGAACGTTATTCTCTAAAATTGATAATATTGATATACCGATATATTTAGAGTACTTAAAATATGATTAGAATACTATATTATTATTCTGATTATTATGATTAATAATCAGATCTAATTTTTTATTAACTAATTTAATATTGCTAAGCATAATCTATCTAAATGGTACTATATATTTTTTTCTCTTTCTCTTATATAAGAGTCTCTTAGGTTTGGTTATTAATCGAAAGAGACGTTCTATTAATGTTTTCTTCGAATTTTTAGCTTTATTACCTTTTAATATTTTATAACGTTCATCTTCTAACTGACTATATAAAACACTTTTACTCTTTTTCCATTGTAATTCTTGAATACTTATAGCTGGTATCATTTGGTAACTATATACATTATCTAAATTCAGAAAATCTCTAAATGCCAAAATATCAATGGCATCAATATTATCCGATGTGAGCGTGGACATTTGCTTAAACAAACTGATAACGGCATTTCTGGATATAACATATGCAGCTAACCCATACTGCTCTTCGACTAATTTTAAGATCAACCTACTCTTAAACGATGAGATCTTTACATTTTCACATTTTGCTGGCTTCAAAAAAGTTTCAAATCTCAAAATAAAACTATCATCTGAACCAAATCGCTCCTTTAACCATTCATCTTCAGCTAAAAATGAATAAGCATCCTCACCTAGCAATACATCATCTTCAAAAATATATATATAAGGAAGGTTCTCATCTATGCATTTTTTCCATAGCATATAATGACTCATAAAACATGCTTTCTCCCCTTCTGAAAGTTTAGCATGAGCAAGATTTGGCAAATAAGTTTGAATGAGTTGATTAAGGCATTCTGATGGGGTTATAGCATCATAGAATTCAAAAGGAATATGATGTTTTCCAAATTCTTGGATGATATGTTCACGACGTTGAAAAGCAGATGAAAGGCTTATAACATAATTGGTATGCATAGGTATTTCTTATTCAATTTAGATTTGGCTATTTTATACATTATCTAGATAAAACAAAACCCCACCATTTGGTAGGGTCTCGAAGCAAGTCCAAATTATTTTGTGCTTGGAATTTTGAAACGGCTGTTGAAACGCTCAACACGACCACCAGTATCAACAACACGTTGTTTACCAGTGTAGAATGGGTGGCAGTTACCACACACATCAAGATTGATGTCTTTACCTAAAGTTGAACGAGTTTTGATCACATTACCGCAAGAACAGGTTGCTGTGATTTCTTTATATTCAGGATGAATACCTTGTTTCATAGAAAACCTCAAAATGAAGCCACGCCGCTATAGGAACTTTCTCCCCACACCGCGTGAGTTAATAATACGCCATAATTGGCACCAAATAGATCGCGGATTATACTGAAAAAATACAGATAAACAAGCCCTATTTTCATGTAAAATCATTGGGATTTTTAATCCGCACTTTTCTTTTATGTTAGCAAAATCTTCAAGTAACGCACCTTTTGCACAATCTGTGCTGAAATGGTATGACAAATTTGGCCGCAAACATTTGCCGTGGCAACAAGATAAAACACTTTATGGTGTGTGGCTTTCTGAGGTGATGTTACAACAAACACAAGTCGCGACAGTCATTCCTTATTTTGAGCGATTTATTAAAACATTTCCAAATATCACCGCACTTGCCAATGCTTCGCAAGACGAAGTTTTGCATTTATGGTCTGGTTTAGGCTATTACGCTCGGGCGCGTAATTTGCATAAGGCTGCTCAGAAAGTGCGGGATGAATTTAATGGAAATTTCCCAACAAATTTTGAGCAGGTTTGGGCGTTACCAGGCGTGGGGCGATCGACAGCTGGTGCTATTTTATCTTCTGTATTAAATCAGCCTTATCCGATTTTAGACGGCAACGTAAAGCGAGTGTTAGCTCGCTATTTTGCTGTTGAAGGGTGGCCTGGTGAGAAAAAAGTGGAAAATCAGTTGTGGACGTTGACGGAACAGGTTACACCCATAGATCGTGTGGCGGATTTTAATCAAGCTATGATGGATATTGGCGCGATGGTATGTACGCGAACTAAACCAAAATGTGAACTTTGCCCATTAAATTTGGAGTGCTTAGCTTATAAAAATCATAGTTGGGAAACGTTTCCTGCTAAAAAGCCGAAAATAAATATGCCAGAAAAAGAGACTTATTTTTTGATTTTATCTAAAAATGGCAAAGTGTGCTTGGAGCAGCGGGAAAACTCGGGGTTATGGGGCGGATTGTTTTGTTTTCCACAATTTGAAGATAAAGCTTCGTTACTTAATTTTTTAGCGCAAGAAAAAGTCAGCTATTATCAAGAATGGCCAGCTTTTCGTCATACCTTTAGCCATTTCCATTTAGATATCTATCCTATTTATGCAGAAATGGACGGTGGAATTAATATTGAGCAAGCTAATTTAGATTGGCGCAAAGTTGTGGAAAGTCCAAAAGAATATCAATCAAACCTATCAAGTGCGGTCAAATATTGGTATGATCCGCAGAATCCTGAACAGATCGGGCTGGCTCAGCCTGTGAAGAATCTTTTAATACAATTTGCAAGGAATTATTATGGCAAGAATGGTATTTTGTGAGTATCTCAAACAAGAAGCGGAAGGTTTAGATTTCCAACTTTATCCTGGAGAACTAGGTAAACGAATTTTTGATTCGGTGAGTAAGAAAGCTTGGAGCGAATGGATTAAGAAACAAACGATGCTAGTGAATGAGAAAAAACTTAATATGATGAATGCAGAGCACCGTAAATTATTAGAACAAGAAATGGTTAATTTTTTGTTTGAAGGTAAAGATGTTCATATTGAAGGTTATGTTCCACCATCAAATTAATTGGCTGTTATACAATGAAAAAGTATTTAGTATTAGCGTTATTACCGCTTTTGTATGCTTGTAGCGATTCGTTGAATCGTGGAGGCATGAATTATGATGAGTCCTTTGCAAAAGACACGCAAGGGTTAGATATTCTCACAGGGCAATTCTCGCATAATATTGACCGTATTTGGGGCGTCAATGAATTGTTAGTGGCTAGTCGAAAAGATTACGTGAAATATACAGATTCTTTTTATACGCGTAGCCACGTGAGTTTTGATGAAGGTAATATCGTTATTGAAACCCAGCAAGATCTCAATCGATTACACAATGCTATTGTCCATACCTTGTTAATGGGGGCTGACGCAAAGGGTATTGATTTATTTGCATCTGGAGATGTGCCGATTAGCTCTCGCCCATTCCTTTTAGGACAGGTTGTGGATCATCAAGGGCAACAAATTGCGAATCAAGTTATTGCAAGTAATTTTGCAACTTACTTGATTCAAAATAAATTACAAACTCGTCGATTACAAAACGGGCATACTGTGCAATTTGTTGCGATTCCAATGATTGCAAATCACGTAGAAGTGCGCGCACAGAAATATCTACCATTGGTTCGTAAAGCGGCTGAACGTTATGGCATTGATGAAAGTTTGATCTTAGGTATTATGCAAACAGAATCGAGTTTTAACCCATATGCGATTAGCTATGCAAATGCAATTGGATTAATGCAAGTCGTGCCTCATACGGCAGGTCGAGATGTGTTTGCAATGAAAGGAAAGGGTGGTCAACCATCAACGCGTTATTTATATGATCCTGCTAATAATATTGATGCTGGCGTATCTTATTTATGGATTTTACAAAATCAATATTTAGATGGAATTACGAATCCAACCTCAAAACGTTTCGCAATGATTTCTGCATATAATAGTGGTGCCGGTGCTGTATTGCGTGTTTTTGATAATGATAAGGATATGGCGATTTACAAAATTAACCAAATGTATCCAGAGCAAGTTTATCGCATTCTAACGACTGCTCACCCATCATCACAGGCTCGCAATTATTTGCTGAAAGTTGATAATGCACAGAAAAAATTCCGTGTCAGACGATAATTGAATTTTTTCAGATAATTAAAAAAGCTCGTTGGGAAATACCATCGAGCATTTTTTATAATAAGTGCGGTTTATTTTGAAATAATTTTATTATTTCGTTGTTTTAATAAACATATTGATGATTAACTATTCAAATGAAACGTTTTTTTGTGTTTTTTTAAATTTAGGTGTTGACCGAATCCCGAAAAAATAGTTTAATATGCTCCGTTGTCAGGCAGTAGCCAATAACGATAACGCCTCGATAGCTCAGTCGGTAGAGCAGGGGATTGAAAATCCCCGTGTCGGTGGTTCGATTCCGCCTCGAGGCACCATTTCCTCCTTAGTTCAGTCGGTAGAACGGTGGACTGTTAATCCATATGTCGCAGGTTCGAGTCCCGCAGGAGGAGCCAAATTCAGAAAAGCCGCTAAAGAATTTTAGCGGCTTTTTGCTATCTCTTATTCCAGCACATAAATTATTTCCCTGTTTAAAACGGAAGTTATTAAGTATTAGAATTAATTCTCTTTCTTCCCATCCCTTTGTTTTTTTTATCTTCTTTCTTTTGTATTTACATTGATGATTTAAATTAATAAAGAAAAATGTTCATATGGACCTTGTGTACATTTATAAGGATTAGATCTTGTTATAGAAGGGATAATTTCTTTGATATGTTGTACAGCTTGTAATAATGAAATAAGGCCTTTAGATGGCATTCAAGGAAAACTCTTTGCTATATCTAATAATCAGGTTTTATCTTCGATAGTTTGTCGTTTTGATATTGAATCCTGGAGATCGTATTGTGATGGAGTATGAGACGGGAAATAAGATAAATCTAATAATAGTAGATAAAACAAAACCCTGCGATTAGTTTCGCGGGGCTTTGTTTAGTCAAATGGTGCTCTGGGCGAGACTTGAACTCGCACGACCTGCGGTCACTACCCCCTCAAGATAGCGTGTCTACCAATTCCACCACCAGAGCGTTAATTTTTTATACTAATCCTATTTTATTGTGGGATGTCGCTATTTTTATTGTCTTTCGCTGGAGCTGCTTGTTGTTGAACTTGCTCTGCAGCTTGCGATAAATCATCAAAAGTACCTTTTTGAACATTGCCTTTATGTGAATTCATATTACCTAAAACAAGGGCAATAACAAAAAATGCGGTTGCTAAAATCGCACTAGTACGTGTTAAAAAGTTACCTGCACCAGCAGAGCCAAACATTGTACCTGATGCGCCACCACCAAAAGATGCACCAGCGTTCGCTCCTTTACCTTGTTGAACGAGAATAAACCCGATCAAGGCAATCGCGACAACAACATAAATAAATAAAAGAACTTGATACATTTTTTCTCTCTAATTTGCAATTTTGCAAGAAAACTGGTCGTGAATGTTATAGAAAATTCAATTTTCTCGCAAGTGCTTTGCATAAAAAAAATATTAATTGGTTTAACTTTAATCAGTTTCACTGTTTGATTTACTGGATTTTTTTACCGCACTTTTAGGTTTCGCTCTATCGGATTTAATCATTTTAATGCGGCTTAATTGTCTTAATGCATTAAGATCTACAAAACGGACTAAATCAGGCAACATTTGATTCAAGTTATGCATAAATTGTTGATAGGTTGCTTGTTTTTGACTAATGTCTGTGAGTTGCGATTCCCAATGAGCCGTCATATCTGGTTGGGTGGCAATATCTGGTAATGCCTGAATTAAAATTCTTCCAGTTTCTGTACTATGAATATTTCGCCCTTTTTTCGTTAAAAAACCGCGTTTAAAAAGTAATTCAATGATGCCAGCGCGAGTAGCCTCTGTACCCAATCCATCGGTTTCTCGCAGGATTTTTTTGAGTTCTTTATTCTGTACAAATCGTGCAATGCCCGTCATTGCTGAAAGCAAGGTTGCATCGGTGAAAGGCTTTGGCGGCTGAGTTTTTTTACTCATCACTTCTCCGCGTTCACAATGCAAAATTTGTCCTTTCTTTACTATTGGTAATAAGGGTTCTTGATTTTCTGTGTCGTCTTCTTTGCCTAACAATTCTTTCCACCCAGCCGTTTGTAAATTTCGCGCTTGGGCTATAAAAGTACCGCCAGCGATATTTAATGTGATTTTACTTTTACGATATTCTGCGTCAGGGCAAAATTGCATTAAATATTGGCGAGCGATAAGGCTGTAAATATTTCGTTCTTCTTGTGTTAGATTTACTGGACGATTTTTGGCAGTAGGAATGATTGCATGGTGAGCTTCTACTTTTTTATCATTCCAACAGCGATTTCTCTGTTCAGTTGAAATGACATTTGGTAAGACTTGATAAGCTTCACAATGGGTTGAAATTGCATTTAATACATTGTGTCGTTCAGCAAAATGTTCTTCGGGCAAATAGCGACAATCAGAACGCGGATAAGTAATTAAACGATGAGTTTCATATAGGCGTTGGCACGTATCTAATACGGCTTGAGCAGACATACCGAATCGCTTTGCTGCATCAATTTGTAACGCAGAAAGGGAATAAGGCAAGGGCGCCGTTTCTTTCTCGCGTACGTCTTTGTATTCGGTGACTTCTGCTGGTTGATTTGTAATACGTTTTACAACGTTTTCTGCTAATCCTTTAGAGAGCACCCTGCCGTCATCATCTTGGTAATCCTCGCAAGCTTTGCTAGGTTGCCATAAGGCACTGAAAAGTGCGGTTGATTTTTCTGGAGTTTTTTCTTCTTTGCTCTCTGGATTAACCCAAGCCTGTACTTCAAAGAAGTCTTTGGGCTGGAAATGCTTAATTTCTAAATCTCGACGTACAATTAAACCTAGCACAGGGGTTTGCACTCGTCCAACCGAAAGCACGCCATCATAGCCAGTTTGTCTGCCACGAATGGTATAAGCTCTGGTCATATTAATGCCATAAAGCCAATCGGCGCGAGCTCGTGCGAGAGCGGATGTGGCAAGAGGAATAAAATTACGGTTGGGTTGTAATTTTTTAACCGCTTTTTCTACCGCACTTGGATTTAGGTCGCTAATCAAGCAGCGTAAAATTTTATCGCGTTTTTCGGCAGATAAATTGGCATAACTGAAGACTTCATCTACAAGTAATTGCCCTTCTCTATCAGGGTCTCCTGCATTAACAAGTGTATCCGCTTGATGGATTAGTTTTTCCACCACAGAAAGTTGTTTTTTTACTTCTTTTCGCGGTAAAAGTTGCCATTTTTCTGGAATGATTGGGAGATGTTCTAAACGCCATTGTTTGAATTTAGGATCATAGGCATCGGGTTCTGCTTGCTCGAGCAAATGCCCTACACACCAAGTTACCACATCATTATCGCCACATTTAATAA
Organism: Haemophilus haemolyticus; assembly: GCF_003493605.1. Taxonomy (GTDB): domain Bacteria; phylum Pseudomonadota; class Gammaproteobacteria; order Enterobacterales; family Pasteurellaceae; genus Haemophilus; species Haemophilus haemolyticus_J. Next base: position 62,160 of record NZ_QQKA01000009.1, on the reverse strand, counting down.
AACCATCCCCACGTTGATGGGGTTTCGGGAGCACATCAGCAATAGCGCGAGCTAAGCTTGGTTTTTCGGCGATAAATAAACGCATAATGGTATGAGAAGATTAGTCGATTTGACGACGACCTAGAAAAGAGTGAGTAAGCGTTGTACCGTCCACAGTTTCCAGTTCACCACCGACAGGAATGCCATGAGCGATACGACTCACTTTGATATTATGTTGGCGGCACATTTCAGCGATGTAATTTGCTGTTGCATCGCCTTCCACAGTTGGGTTTGTTGCAAGAATCACTTCGTGGAAAGATTCTTCTACTAAGCGTTTTTGCAGTAAATCTAAACCAATTTCACGGGGACCAATGCCATCAAGTGGAGACAAATGTCCCATTAAAACAAAATAACGTCCTGAAAATTGCCCTGTTTGCTCAATAGCTTGAATATCTGCGGGCATTTCAACGACACAAAGCAAACCTGAATTTTGACGGCGTGGATTATTGCAAATGTTGCAAGTATCTTCTTCCGTAAAGTCTCGACATTGTGAACAATGGCCAATTTTAGACATGGCTTCTGTGAGTGCTCGAGCCAAATTCATCCCACCGCTACGATTACGCTGTAAAAGATGATAAGCCATACGTTGCGCAGATTTGGGCCCTACGCCCGGAAGACAACGTAAGTTTTCAATAAGGTGTTCTAAAAGTGGACTGCTTTGCATAGTGATTAATGAGAGGAAACTGAGAGATGACGCGTGAATCTTATATTCACGCGCCTAATAATTAAAACGGAAACTTCATTCCCGGAGGTAATGGCATTCCAGCGGTAACTGATGCCATTTTTTCTTTTTGTAATTCTTCAGCACGACGTACCGCATCGTTAAAAGCGGCCGCGATTAAATCTTCTAACATTTCTTTATCGTCTTCCATTAAAGATGGATCAATGTCAATGTGACGGCAGTTATGTGCACCATTAATTGTAATTTTCACTAAACCTGCACCAGATTCACCCGTTACTTCTAGTTGCGCGATTTCTTCCTGCATTTTTTGCATTTTTTCTTGCATTTGTTGGGCTTGTTTCATTAAGCCGCCTAAACCGCCTTTTCCAAACATAATGTTATCCTTTATTAAGTCAAAGATTGCGTGCATTCTAGCGAAAAAATGGGCTTTTGGGAACAGTGGGGTTAATGATTTGGGGTATTTAAAATCTCAGAAAATTTCACCGCACTTTTGAAGTCAAGTGCGGTGAAATTTAGAGGAGTTTAGAGTGGGAAGAGACGGTTATTCAGGTGTAATCCATTCGACAGTCCAGCTTCCTGTACCTTCTGGAACTAATGTTTTTGTGAGGTAAGGCAAAATTTCTTTCATTTGGGTTTCTAATGTCCAAGGTGGGTTAATTACTACCATACCGCTTGCCGTCATACCTCGTTGATCGCTATCAGGGCGAACGGCGAGCTCAATTTTTAGAATTTTTCTAATTCCTGTTGCTTCTAAGCCCTTAAAAATACGTTTAGTTTGTTGGCGTAATACAACGGGATACCAAATCGCATAAGTGCCAGTGGCAAAACGTTTATAGCCTTCTTCAATGGCTTTGACGACAAGATCATAATCTTCTTTTAATTCATAAGGCGGATCGATTAGCACCAAGCCACGACGTTCTTTTGGAGGTAGTGTTGCTTTGACTTGTTGAAAGCCATTATCACATTTTACGGTGACATTTTTGTAGTCACTAAAATTATTGCGAAGAATTGGATAATCGCTAGAATGAAGTTCGGTCAATAGTGCGCGATCTTGTGGGCGCAACAATTCCGCGGCAATTAACGGTGAGCCAGCGTAATAACGTAGTTCTTTGCCACCATAATTGAGTTTTTTGATCATTTTTACATAACGAGCAATATCTTCGGGTAAGTCTGTTTGATCCCACAAGCGTCCAATACCTTCTTTATATTCCCCTGTTTTTTCTGATTCGTTTGAGGATAAACGATAACGCCCCACGCCAGAGTGCGTATCTAAGTAAAAAAAGCCTTTTTCTTTGAGTTTAAGATTTTCCAAAATGAGCATTAAGACGATATGTTTCAAGACATCAGCATGGTTGCCTGCATGGAATGAGTGACGATAACTCAGCATAATATATCCTTTGTTTAATAACGAAGGCGAGCCAATTGACTCGCCTGATTATGCACTAAAGTGCGGTCATTTTTAGAAGAGTTCTTCTGGTTGTGCAGCAGGCGTTGGCGTATTGCCTTCATTATTTAAGCGTTGCTGTAATTCTGTGGGAACATAATAACCACGCTCTTGCATTTCCGAAAGATAGGTACGTGTCGGTTCAGTACCTACAATAAAGTATTCTTTGCGTCCACCAGCTGGAGAAAGCAATCCAGTCATAGTATCAATACTTTTTTCCATAATTTTCGGTGGTAATGGTAATTTACGTTCAGGTTTGTCGCTCAATGCAGTTTTCATATAAGCGACCCAAGCTGGCATCGCTGTTTTCGCACCCGCTTCTCCGCGCCCGAGTACACGTTTGTTGTCGTCAAATCCTACATAAGTTGTGGTTACTAAGTTTGCACCAAATCCTGCATACCAAGCCACTTTTGAACTATTTGTGGTACCTGTTTTACCGCCTATATCGCTACGTTTAATGGTTTGTGCGATACGCCAGCTAGTTCCTTTCCAGTCTAGACCTTGTTCGCCATAAATTGCCGTATTTAAGGCGCTGCGGATTAAAAATGCTAACTCGCCACTGATTACTCGAGGGGCATATTCTGTTTTCGACGATGCATTTTTTGCTGCTGCCATTAAATCAATTGCATCTTCCTTAAGTGAGGCCACATTTGACTGTAATTCTGGCAGTTCAGGTACAGTTTCAGGTTGTTGATCAACTTCTTCACCGTTTGTACTGTCATCTGATGGTTTTAAGGCATTTTCGCCTAAAGGAATATTCGCAAAGCCGTTGATTTTATCTTTCGTTTCACCATAAACCACAGGGATATCATTACACTCAATACAAGCAATTTTAGGGTTTGCAATAAATAGGTCTTTACTCGAGTTATCTTGAATTTTTTCAATGATATAAGGTTCAATGAGGAAACCGCCATTATCAAACACCGCATAAGCTCTAGCCATTTCTAATGGTGTGAATGAGGCTGCGCCAAGCGCTAAGGCTTCACTTGCAAAATATTGATCACGTTTAAAGCCAAAACGTTGTAAAAACTCTGCTGTGAAATTAATACCTGCGGTTTGGATAGCACGAATAGCAATCATATTTTTAGATTGACCTAATCCTACGCGTAAACGCATTGGACCATCATAACGATCAGGTGAGTTTTTTGGTTGCCACAGTTTTTGTCCTGGTTTTTGAATAGAAATTGGGCTGTCTTGTAATACACTAGAAAGTGTTAAGCCTTTTTCTAATGCCGCTGCGTAAATAAATGGTTTGATAGAAGAACCTACTTGAACTAAGGATTGTGTCGCACGGTTGAACTTACTTTGTTCATAGCTAAAGCCACCAACAATGGCTTCAATTGCACCATTATCTGAGTTAAGAGATACTAACGCAGAGTTAGCTGCTGGAATTTGTCCTAATTGCCATTCACCATTAGTACGTTGACGAATCCAAATTTGCTCGCCTACTTTTACAGGATTGCTTCTGCCAGTCCAACGCATTGCATTAGTGGATAGCGTCATTTTTTCACCGGATGCTAATAATAGATCCGCACCACCTTTTGTTATTCCAACCACGGCTGCGGGAATAAATGGCTCAGAATCTGGCAGTTTGCGTAGAAAACCGACAATGCGATCATTATCCCAAGCTGCTTCACTTTTTTGCCATAAAGGTGCACCACCGCGATAACCGTGACGCATATCATAGTCAATCAAGTTATTACGCACAGCTTTTTGTGCTTCAGCTTGGTCTTTTGAAAGTACAGTGGTAAATACTTTATAACCACTGGTGTAGGCATTTTCTTCACCAAAACGGCGAACCATTTCTTGGCGTACCATTTCAGTGACATAATCAGCACGAAATTCAAATTTTGCACCATGATAACTCGCGACGATTGGCTCTTTTAATGCAGCATCATATTCTTCTTTACTGATGTATTTTTCATCTAACATTCGGCTTAGCACTACATTGCGGCGTTCTTCTGAACGTTTTAAAGAATAAAGCGGATTCATGGTTGAAGGTGCTTTTGGTAAGCCTGCGATAATAGCCATTTCCGATAACGTCAATTCATTTAATGATTTGCCGAAATAGGTTTGCGCAGCAGCCGCAACACCATAAGAACGATAGCCTAAAAAGATTTTGTTTAAATAAAGCTCTAAGATTTCTTGTTTGGTGAGGGTATTTTCAATTTCTACGGCAAGCACGGCTTCACGAGCTTTACGAATAATAGTTTTTTCTGGGGTTAAGAAAAAGTTACGCGCTAATTGTTGGGTGATCGTACTTGCACCTTGTGATGCGCCACCATTATTCACTGCAACAAATAACGCACGCGCAATGCCGATAGGATCGAGACCATGGTGATCATAAAAGCGGCTATCTTCCGTCGCTAAAAATGCATCAATTAAGCGTTGTGGTACTTCAGCTAATTTCACTGGAATACGTCGTTGCTCGCCAACTTCACCAATTAATTTACCGTCGGCCGTATAAATCTGCATTGGCTGTTGTAATTCAACAGTTTTTAATGCTTCTACTGAGGGCAATTCCGATTTTAGGTGGAAATACAGCATTCCGCCTGCGACTAAACCTAAAATACATAAAGTTAATAGGGTGCTAAATATCAATTTTGCGATCCGCATCGTAAAATTCTCGCTTCGTTAATGAATATTCTTGTCAAGAGACCTATGATTTGGCTGCTAAGTATAAAAGATTCAGCCTTTAAAGAATAGGAAAGAATATGCAATTCTCCCGGAAAAATCACCGCACTTTACAAATTGGTATTCACCGTAAACAAGGTAATTTTGATTTTGTGTGGCTTGATGAACTTGAACAGCCACAATGTTATCAAGCCTCTATCAATGATAGCGATTTAAAAAATCGTTTTTTGCGATATTTAAAAACACAATTTCAAGGGAAAACCTTTTCTTTGCGGTTTGTGGCAAGTATTTCTGCTCACTTGACTTGGTCGAAAGTATTAATGTTGCCACAAGTGTTAAATGCACAAGAATGTCATCAACAATGTAAATTTGTGATTGAGAAAGAGTTGCCCATTCCTTTAGAGGAATTGTGGTTTGATTATATTTCTACTCCGTTAAAGCAAGGTTTTCGTTTAGAGATTACAGCAATTCGAGAGGCAAGTGCTCAAACTTACTTGCAAGATTTTCAGCCATTTAAAATTAGTGTGTTAGATGTTGTTCCTCATACCATCTTGCGTGCATTTCAATATTTGTTAAATGAACAAGTGCGGTCAGAAAATACCTTATTTTTATTTCAAGAAGATGACTATTGTTTGGCGATTTGTGAAAGATCTCAGCAATCGCAAATTTTACAGTCTCACGAAAATTTGACCGCACTTTATGAGCAATTTACCGAACGTTTTGAAGGGCAAATTGAAAAAGTTTTTGTGTATCAAATTCCCTCAAGTCATACGCCATTACCAGAAAACTGGCAGCGAGTAGAAACGGATTTACCTTTTATCGCACTTGGCAATGCGCTGTGGCAAAAAGATTCACATCAACAAAAAGTGAGTAGCTAAATGTCGATGAATTTATTGCCTTGGCGTACTAATCAACATCAAAAGCGTTTGCGTCGTTTAGCTTTTTATATCGCTTTATTTATCTTGCTTGCTATTAATTTAATGTTGGCTTTTAGCAATTTGATTGAACAACAGAAACAAAATTTGCAGGCACAGCAAAAGTCGTTTGAACAACTTAATCAACAGCTTCATAAAACTACCATGCAAATTGATCAGTTACGCAGTGCGGTGAAAGTTGGTGAAGTTTTGCAATCTCTCACGAATGGGCAAGTCCAAAATAGTTTGCTGCGATTAAGTGAATTGCCTCTTCAGACAGGCGAATTAAACCGATTTAAACAAGATGCCCATAACTTAAGTTTGGAAGGTCGAGCGCAAGATCAAACGGAATTTGAGTCGGTACATCAATTTTTAAAGAAACATTTTCCCAATGTGAAATTAAGTCAGGTTCAGCCTGAACAACATACATTGTTTTTTCGCTTTGATATGGAACAAGGAGAGGAAAAGTGAAAGCCTTTTTTAACGATCCTTTTACACCTTTTGGAAAATGGCTAAGCCAGCCTTTTTATGTTCATGGCTTAACCTTTTTATTGTTATTAAGTGCGGTGATTTTTCGCCCTATTTTAGATTATATCGAGGGGAACTCGCGTTTCCATGAAATCGAAAGTGAATTAGCAGGGAAAAGATCAGAATTGTTGCATCAACAGAAAATTTTAACTTCTTTACAGCAGCAATCGCAAAGCAGAAAACTTTCTCCAGAACTGGCTGCACAAATTATGCCGTTGAATAAACAAATTCAACGTTTAGCTGCGCGTAACGGATTATCTCAGAATTTACGTTGGGAAATGGGGCAACAGCCTATTTTGCATTTACAGCTTACTGGGCATTTTGAAAAAACGAAGACATTTTTAACCACACTTTTGGCTAATACGTCACAGCTTTCAGTGAGTCGATTGCAGTTTATCAAACCCGAAGACAGCCCATTGCAAACCGAGATCATTTTTCAGCTAGATAAGGAGGCAAAATGAAGTATTGGTTTTTCCTAGTTGCATTATTTTTTATGAATTGCAGTTGGGGACAAGATCCTTTCGATAAAACACAGCGCACCCATTCTCAGTTTGATAACGCACAAACAGTAATGGAGCAGACAGAAATAATTTCCTCAGATGTACCTAATAATCTATGCGGAGTGGATGAAAATCGCCAAGCGGCTGAAATTCCTTTGAACGCTTTAAAATTGGTGGGCATAGTGATTTCTAAAGATAAAGCGTTTGCGTTATTGCTGGATCAGGATTTGCAAATTTACAGCGTTTTAGAGGGCGTTGATGTGGCTAAAGAGGGTTATCTAGTGGAAAAAATTCATCAAAATAAAGTGAAGTTTATGCGTAAGCTCGGTGAGCAATGTGATAGCGCTGAACAGAAAGAATTAAGTTTTTAAAGGAAGATTATGAAGAAATATCTTTTTAAGTGCGGTTGTTTTTTAATGTGTTTTTGGTTGCCATTAATCGTTTTTGCTAATCCCAAAACTGATAACGAACGTTTTTTTATTCGTTTATCGCAAGCGCCTTTAGCTCAAACACTGGATCAATTAGCTTTTCAACATGATGTCAATTTAGTGATGGATGAGACGTTAGAAGGCAATATTTCGTTGAAATTAGACAATATTGATATGCCACGTTTACTACAAATAATCGCTAAAAGTAAGAAGCTTACTTTGAATAAAGATGAGGGTATTTACTATCTGAATGGAGGGCTATCAGGCAAAGGTCAAGTTGCAGGAAATCTTGCTACAAATGAACCGCACTTAGTGAGTCATACGGTAAAACTCCATTTTGCTAAAGCCTCTGAATTAATGAAATCCTTAACGACAGGAAGTGGCTCTTTGCTTTCTCCTGCTGGGAGTATTACCTTTGATGATCGCAGTAATTTACTGGTTATTCAGGATGAGCCTCGTTCTGTGCAAAATATCAAAAAACTAATTTCTGAAATGGATAAACCTATTGAGCAGATTGCTATTGAAGCACGTATTGTGACAATTACGGATGAGAGTTTGAAAGAACTTGGCGTTCGGTGGGGGATTTTTAATCCAACGGAAAATGCGGGGCGTGTAGCAGGTAGCCTCGCAGGCAATGGCTTTGAAAATATTGCGGATAATCTTAATGTAAATTTTGCGACAACGGCGACACCTGCTGGCTCGATAGCATTACAAGTCGCGAAAATTAATGGGCGATTGCTTGATTTAGAATTGAGCGCTTTGGAGCGTGAAAATAATGTAGAAATTATTGCAAGTCCCCGCTTACTCACTACGAATAAGAAAAGTGCGAGCATTAAACAGGGGACAGAAATTCCTTATGTTGTGAGCAATACTCGTAACGATACGCAATCTGTCGAATTTCGTGAGGCAGTACTTGGTTTGGAAGTGACGCCACATATTTCTAAAGATAACAATATTTTGCTTGATTTATTAGTGAGCCAAAACTCACCAGGTTCTCGTGTCGCTTATGGACAAAACGAGGTGGTGTCTATTGATAAGCAAGAAATTAATACTCAGGTTTTTGCCAAAGATGGGGAAACCATTGTGCTTGGCGGAGTGTTCCACGATACGATCACGAAAAGCGAAGATAAAGTGCCATTACTTGGCGATATACCTGGCATTAAACGATTGTTTGGTAAAGAAAGTGAACGACATCAAAAACGTGAGCTAGTGATTTTCGTGACGCCGCATATTTTAAAAGCAGGAGAAACGTTAGAGGCGTTGAAGCAAAAAAGTGCAGGGAAAAAGTTACAATGAGTTACTGCCGTTTATTTTATCACATTGTTTTTAGGACAAAAGACAGTGTTTATGCCATTAATGAAGAAAATGAGAAAATTCTCTATGATTACATTTGGGGATTTGTTAAATCACACCATTCTATACTTCATCGAATTAATGGTATGCCAGATCATCTACATTTATTTGTTGAATTACACCAAACGATTTCAGTAGCTGAATTTGTGCGTAAATTAAAAAAATCGACACACCGTTTTTTAGATGAAAATAAATCATTATTTCCAGAATTTACGGCTTGGTCAGTAGGATATTGCGCATTAACTTATAGCGACAGGGATAAATATCAACTTATTAATTATATTAAGAATCAAAAACAGCATCACAAAGAAACCCATTTCAATGATGAAATGAAGAGCCTATTTCAACGTGAAGGAATTGATTTTAACGTAGAATGGCTTGAGAGAAATGTTTAGTTGTTTTTGGGGAACACTTACACCTACCCTAGGTTTGTAAGCCGTGGGTAGGTATACCCACGGTTAGTGATGATAATCGTGGTTCCCCTTTGGGGAACGTTTACATCTACCCCAGCGGGGTAGCATTGTGATTAGCCTAGGGTAAACCTACCCTAGGCTTGTAAGCCGCGGGTAAGTATACCCACGGTTAGTGATGGTAATCGTAGTTCCCCTTTGGGGTACTCTTATGTCTACCCCAACGGGGTAGCATTACAATTAGCCTAGGGTATACCTACCCTAGGTTGCAGTAATCACTAATAAGGATCAAATGAACTTCTTCAATTTTCGCTGTATCCACTGCCGTGGTAATCTTCATATCGCAAAAAATGGGCTATGTTCAGGTTGCCAAAAACAAATTAAATCTTTTCCTTATTGCGGTCATTGTGGTGTGGAATTGCAATATTATGCAAAGCATTGTGGTAATTGTCTTAAACAAGAACCTAGCTGGGATAAGATGGTCATTATAGGGCATTATGTTGAGCCACTTTCAGTGTTAATTCATCGTTTTAAATTTCAAAATCAATTTTGGATTGACCGCACTTTAGCTCGGCTTTTATATCTTGCGGTGCGTGATGCTAAGCGAACACATCAACTTAAATTGCCAGAAGCAATCATTCCCGTGCCTTTATATCATTTTCGTCAGTGGCGACGGGGTTATAATCAGGCTGATTTATTATCTCGGCAATTAAGTCGTTGGCTGGATATTCCTAATTTGAACAATATCGTAAAACGTGTGAGACATACCCATACTCAACGTGGTCTGAGTGCAAAAGATCGTCGTCAGAATTTAAAAAATGCCTTTTCTCTTGCGGTTTCAAAAAATACATTTCCTTATCGTCGCATAGCATTAGTGGATGATGTGATTACTACTGGTTCTACACTCAATGAAATCTCAAAATTATTGAGAAAATTAGGAGTGGAGGAGATCCAAGTTTGGGGGCTGGCGCGGGCTTAATATAAAGCACTGGAAAAAAAAGCGCGATGAGCGTATTATTCCCGATACTTTCTCTCAAGTATTTAGGACATAATTATGGAACAAGCAACCCAGCAAATCGCTATTTCTGATGCCGCACAAGCGCATTTTCGAAAACTTTTAGACACCCAAGAAGAAGGAACGAATATTCGTATTTTCGTGGTTAATCCTGGCACACCTAATGCGGAATGTGGTGTATCTTATTGCCCACCGAATGCCGTGGAAGAAAGCGATGTTGAAATGAAATACGACACTTTTTCTGCATTTATTGATGAGGTCAGTCTGCCTTTCTTAGAAGAAGCAGAAATTGATTATGTTACCGAAGAGCTTGGTGCACAACTTACCTTAAAAGCACCAAATGCTAAAATGCGTAAGGTGGCTGATGATGCGCCATTAATTGAACGTGTTGAATATGTGATTCAAACTCAAATTAATCCACAGCTTGCAAGTCATGGTGGACGCATAACCTTAATTGAAATTACTGAAGATGGTTACGCAATTTTACAATTCGGTGGTGGCTGTAATGGTTGCTCAATGGTGGATGTTACGTTAAAAGATGGCGTAGAAAAACAACTTATTAGCCTATTCCCGAATGAATTAAAAGGTGCAAAAGATGTAACCGAACATCAGCGTGGAGAGCACTCTTATTATTAGTGAGTGGTAAAAAGAAGATTTATAATAGCCGCACTTTGAAAGTGCGGTTATTTTTATGGAGTAAAAGATGAAAGCACTTCACCCCGATGATTTTGGTTATTGGTTGTTTACTCAAGGTTCGAATCTTTATTTACTGAATAATGAGTTGCCTTGTGGTACGGCTAAAACCCTTGGAATGGAAGGATTGCAGGCAATACAAATCGGTGAATGGAAAAATCATCCATTGTGGCTTGTGGCTGAGCAAGAAAGTGATGAACGAGAATATGTAAGTTTACGTGGATTACTTTCATTGCCAGAGGATGAATTCCATGTATTAAGCCGAGGTGTGGAAATTAATCATTTCCTGAAAACTCATAAATTTTGTGGAAAGTGCGGTCATAAAACACAACAAATTCAAGAAGAGCTCGCCGTGCAATGTACTCACTGCGGGTATCGAACTTATCCTGTAATCTGTCCATCTATTATTGTAGCGGTTCGACGTGGCAAAGAAATATTGCTTGCTAATCACAAACGTCATTATCACCCGAATGGAGGAATGTATACCACTCTTGCAGGTTTTGTAGAGGTCGGTGAAACATTTGAACAAGCAGTGCGTAGAGAGGTTTTTGAGGAAACAGGGATTTTGATAAAAAATATTCGTTATTTTGGTAGCCAGCCTTGGGCATTTCCGAATTCTCAAATGGTCGGTTTTCTGGCTGATTATGAGAGCGGTGAAATTACGTTGCAGGAAAGTGAAATTCATGATGCGCAGTGGTTTTCTTATGATCAACCCTTGCCAGAATTGCCGCCAACAGGTACTATCGCTCGCAAATTAATTCATGCGACGCTTGAACTTTGTAAAGCGGAACATAAATGCGATTAATAAATACTCCAACCCTTACGAATTAAGGAAATAAGATGCGAAATCCGATTCATAAACGCTTAGAAAACTTAGAAAGTTGGCAACATCTGACTTTTATGGCTGCTTTATGTGAACGTATGGCACCAAATTTTAAATTGTTCTGTCAAATGAACGAGCTTAGCGTTGAAGCTAAAACGTATCAAAATATTCTCAATTTGGTGTGGGAATATTTAACGGTTAAAGATGCCAAGATCAACTTTGAAAATCAGTTGGAGAAATTGGAAACGATTATTCCTGATGTGAATGATTATGAGAGTTTTGGTGTTGTACCAGCGTTAGATGCTTGCCAGGCTTTAGCTGAAATTTTACACGCTATTATCGCGGGTGAAACATTAGAAAGAGCGGTGGAAATTAGCTTAATTTCTTTAGGAACGGTAACGAGTTTATTGGAAACGGAAACGGGGCGAGATTGGTCGGACAGCGAACTTAAAGAAAGTGAAGATATTCAAGCTGAACTTGATGTGCAATGGCAGATTTATCGTTTACTTAAAGAATGTGAAAAACGTGATATTGAATTAATTTTAGATTTAAAAAATGAGATCCGAGCCGAGGGGATATCTAATATTGGTATAGAATTTCATCAATAACGTGAGATTTGTCACAAATTTTAAAAATCTTGCTTTTAATTCATCGTAAGTTAGATTATCCTTTGCACAGCTTTTGTGGTTCGTCCGCAGGCATATTTTGAAGAGTCAAATTTTTATTTAACAGAAGGTACAAATTTATGAACAAAACAGATTTAATTGATGCAATTGCAAGCGCTGCAGAATTAAACAAAAAACAAGCTAAAGCTGCGTTAGAAGCGACTTTAGAAGCGATTACTGCAAGCCTCAAAAAAGGTGAACCTGTACAATTAATCGGTTTCGGTACATTCAAAGTAAATGCACGTGCTGCACGTACTGGTCGTAACCCACAAACTGGTGCTGAAATTAAAATCGCAGCATCTAAAGTACCAGCGTTTGTATCTGGTAAAGCATTAAAAGATGCAATCAAATAATTAATATTTGGATGATTTTAAACCCTGCCAATGAGCAGGGTTTTTTTGTTGCTTAAAATTTACTTTACAAAACAATATTGTTTACATAAACTTTCGAACCGAAATTTATTGCATTTAAGGATAGCTTTATGAAAAAAAGTAGCCAGCCTCGTAATACTAAACAACGTCGCCATACTATTATGCAACTTTTGCAAGAACAAGGTGAGGTGAGTGTAGAACAGCTCGTGCAGCTTTTTGATATATCTGAAGTGACTATTCGTAAAGACTTAAGTGCGCTAGAAACAAATGGTTTTTTATTGCGTAAATATGGCGGCGCAATTTTAATGCCAAAAGAAATTATAGATGAAAACGAAAATGATGAACTTACGAAACGAAAGTTTGTCATAGCGAAAGCCGCCGCCGAACGTATTCGTGATCATAACCGTATTATCGTAGATAGCGGTAGTACTACGGCGGCTTTGATTAAACAACTTAATTTAAAACAAGGCTTAGTTGTAATGACGAACTCACTTTCGGTGGCAACAGAATTGAGAGCATTAGAAAATGAGCCAACGTTGCTGATGACTGGTGGCACTTGGGATACTCGTTCGGAATCGTTTCAAGGGAAAGTAGCAGAGCAGGTGCTACGTTCTTACGATTTTGACCAACTTTTTATTGGCGCCGATGGCATTGATTTAGCGCGAGGTTCTACGACTTTTAATGAACTTGTAGGGTTAAGCCAGGTGATGGCGGAAGTTTCTCGTGAAGTTGTTGTGATGGTGGAATCTCAGAAAATTGGTCGGAAAATGCCCAATTTAGAATTAACTTGGCAACAAATTGATGTGCTTATTACTGATACAGGATTATCAGAACAAGATAAACAAGCCATTTGGGCTCATGGCGTAGAAGTAATTTGCGTATAAAGTGCGGTTAAAAAAATAGACGTATTTTTTATTTAATTAACAATAAGGAAAGCTTATGTGTGGTATTGTCGGCGCGGTAGCGCAACGTGATGTAGCGGAAATCTTAATTAATGGTTTACATCGTTTGGAATATCGTGGTTATGATTCAGCAGGAGTTGCGGTGGTAAATGAACATCATGAATTACAACGCGTGCGCTGTTTAGGTAAAGTTAAAGCTTTAGATGAGGCGGTATCGGAAAAACCATTGATTGGTGGTACAGGGATTGCGCATACGCGTTGGGCAACGCATGGTGAACCATCAGAAACCAATGCGCACCCCCATGCGTCAGGCACTTTTGCCGTAGTACATAATGGTATTATTGAAAATCATGAAGAACTTCGAGAATTATTAAAATCTCGTGGTTATGTATTTTTATCACAAACAGATACTGAAGTGATCGCTCATCTGGTTGAATGGGAAATGCGTAGCACGGATTCACTTTTAGACGCTGTGAAAAAAGCAGTAAAACAACTCACGGGCGCATATGGTATGGTGGTAATGGACAGCCGTCATCCTGAACATTTAGTGGCAGCTCGTTCTGGTAGTCCGCTAGTGATTGGCTTAGGTATTGGTGAAAATTTCTTAGCTTCAGATCAACTTGCGCTATTAAGTGTTACTCGCCGTTTTATCTTTTTAGAAGAAGGGGATATTGCAGAAATTACACGTCGTACAGTTGATATTTATGATACTCACGGTAACAAGGCTAAACGTGAAATTCACGAATCTAATCTTGAAAATGACGCGGCAGAGAAAGGTAAATTCCGCCATTTTATGCAGAAAGAAATTTACGAACAGCCAACCGCACTTATCAATACAATGGAAGGGCGTATCAATCATGAAAATGTGATTGTCGATTCAATTGGTAATAGTGCAAAAGGCATTTTAGAAAAAGTTGAGCATATTCAAATTGTTGCTTGTGGCACATCTTATAATGCAGGTATGGTGGCGCGTTATTGGTTTGAATCTTTGGCTGGCGTGAGCTGTGATGTTGAAATTGCATCAGAATTTCGTTATCGCAAATTTGTTACCCGTCCAAATAGCTTATTAATTACCCTTTCTCAATCTGGCGAAACAGCAGATACTTTAGCTGCACTTCGTTTAGCGAAAGAAAAGGGTTATATGGCGGCATTAACAATTTGTAATGTTGCTGGATCTTCGCTAGTACGCGAATCAGATCTTGCATTTATGACGCGTGCTGGTGTTGAAGTTGGGGTGGCATCAACAAAAGCATTTACGACACAGCTCGCTGCGTTATTAATGTTGGTGACGGCACTTGGTAAAGTTAAAGGTCATATTTCTGCAGAAAAAGAGCATGAGATTATCAAAGCAATGCAATCTTTACCTGCAGAAATTGAAAAAGCATTAGCATTTGATACAGAAATTGAAGCATTGGCTGAGGATTTTGCTGAAAAACATCATGCACTTTTCTTAGGTCGTGGTGCGTTTTATCCAATTGCCGTAGAGGCCTCTTTAAAATTGAAAGAGATTTCTTATATTCATGCTGAAGCGTATGCGGCTGGAGAATTAAAACATGGTCCATTAGCGTTGATTGATGCCGATATGCCGGTAATTGTTGTGGCGCCAAATAATGAATTATTAGAGAAAGTAAAATCGAACATTGAAGAGGTTCGTGCGCGTGGTGGCCAATTATATGTATTTGCCGATAAAGAAGCGGGCTTTACACCAAGTGAAGGAATGAAAATCATCACGATGCCAAAAGTCAATGATATCGTTGCACCGATTTTTTATACTATCCCAATGCAATTGCTTTCTTATCATGTGGCTTTAATTAAAGGTACTGACGTAGATCAACCTCGTAACTTAGCGAAGTCTGTTACCGTAGAATAAAGTGCGGTTGATTTTAAGATAAATTTAAAGCACAGGTTATAGTTTGTGCTTTATCTGATTGAATGAAAAGGGCGAACATTAAAATGTTCGCCCTTTGCTATCTAAAAAAAGTATAACTTAGCCCATACCATATTTTTTTAGTTTTTTACGTAATGTACCACGGTTGATACCAAGCATATTTGCTGCACGGGTTTGATTACCACGAGTATATTGCATAATCATATCTAACATCGGGTGTTCAACTTCCGCTAATACTAATTCGTAAAGATCATTCACATCTTGACCATCTAATTGCGCTAAATAATTACGCAATGCTTGTTTTACTGAATCGCGTAATGGTTTATTGGTCACTTGTGATTGCGCATTTAATACTGATACCGTTAAAGCATCAGCAGGACTACGTTGTTGTTCTAACATTTTTCTTTATCCAAAATTAAATTGAAAAAATCTTCCAATACAATGAGTTGCTCTTTCGGATCACTAATTGCATTAAAAGTCTGTTTAAAAACGGAATCAGGTTGAATTCCCTGTAAATACCAAGCCACGTGTTTACGCGCAATGCGATAGCCTTTTTGTTCGCCATAGAATTGATGTAATTCTTGAATATGACGCAAAATTTGACCGCACTTTTCGTTTAAACTTGGCATTTGGCTTATCGAGTCATGCTCAATTAGGTTTTCCACAGCTTGAAATAGCCAAGGGTTACCTAGCGCAGCACGACCGATCATAATGGCATCCGCTCCAGTATAATCGAGAACGAATTTTGCTTTCCGAGCAGAATCAATATCACCATTGGCTATAACCGGTATGGCAATCGCTTGTTTAACGGCTTTGATGTTGTCATATTCCGCTTCGCCTTCAAAAAGACAAGCACGTGTACGACCATGCACCGTTAATGCTTGTATGCCACATTGTTCTGCAATTTTGCCGATTTGAACGCAGTTTCGATTAGATTTATCCCAGCCTGTACGAATTTTTAAGGTCACTGGCACATTGACGGCTGCCACTACTTCTCGCAAGATTTTTTCCACCAAATCTGGAAATTGCAACAACGCAGAGCCTGCGAGTTTGCGATTTACTTTTTTGGCGGGGCATCCCATATTAATGTCAATGATTTGTGCGCCATATTCCACGTTAATAGCCGCAGCTTGCGCCATCTCGAGTGGATCACTACCTGCAATTTGCACGGCATTGAGACCTAAATCTTCGCTATGTGCCAAACGCAATTTGGATTTTTCGGTATGCCAAACTTGCGGATTTGTGGACATCATTTCTGAAAATGTGAGTCCAGCACCATAATATGCACAAAGACGACGGAAAGGCTGGTCGGTAATACCCGCCATTGGTGCAAGTAAAACACGATTTCTTAATTGGTGTGAACCGATTCGCATTTTACATTACCTTCCTAGCAAGCCTAAATCTAATTAGTGTCGAACTGGTCGACGACCGACAAGGCTGGCTATAATACGCATTTTGCCTTACTTTGCAAAGTGAAATTTGTTTAAAAAATACACTTTTTTTGATTGACAAAAAGAAATTAAAGCGTTTTTAGCTTACCCGTAATTCGGCACCATTCTTCTCTGACCGAGACTGGCTCTAACGCAAATGTTTGCGTATAGGCATCGCATACCGATTGAGCTTGCGTTTCTAAAATGCCCGATAAACCAAGATCGCCATTCGGTTTAACAAGTTGGCTAATGATTGGGTAAAGTTCTTTGAGAGGGCCAGCAAGAATATTTGCCACCACGACGTCCGCTTTTAAATCAGAGGGTTTTTCATCAGATAAGAACAGTTGTAGGCGATCTGCAACGCCATTTTGCTCGGCATTATTGCGACTGGCTAGAATGGCTTGTGGATCGATATCAATTCCCACCGCACTTTTCGCACCAAGTTTTAATGCAGAAATGGCTAAAATGCCTGAGCCACAACCAAAATCAATGACGGTTTTATCTTTTAAATCTAGACCATCTAACCATTCTAAACATAACGCAGTTGTAGGATGCGTGCCTGTCCCAAACGCTAAACCTGGGTCAAGCATAACATTGACGGCATTTTCATCAGGCACATCACGCCAACTTGGACAAATCCATAAACGCTTACCAAATTGCATTGGGTGGAAGTTATCCATCCATTCGCGTTCCCAGTCTTTATCTTCTATTTGTTCAATTTTGTATGCCGTATTGCTATCTAAATGCCCTGCACCTTGCAATAACGCGACAATTTCCGCCATATCTGTTTCTGCATCAAATAGCGCAATTACATCCGTATTGCCCCACAAACGCGTTTCGCCCGGTAAAGGCTCAAAAATCGGGGTATCTTGACTATCCATAAAAGTCACAGAAAGGGATCCGATTTCTTCTAAAAAATCACTAATGTGTTCTGCTTTTTCATTGGTACTATTCAGGCGAATTTGAATCCAAGCCATTTGTTTTTTCCTTTATTTCATAAAATGGGGCGTATTATACCGATTTTTTTAAAAGTTTCGGCAGTAAAGTCGAGCCAAGTGTGGCTAACATAATAATTGTTATGCCAAGTACGGCTGAAAATGACAGCGTTTCGCTAAGTAATGATACGGCAAATAAGATTCCGAATAATGGTTCAAGTGCAAGTAAAATACCAGAGATATTAGCATCAACGGTATTGAGTCCTTTATGCCATAACCAATAAGCAAGCCAGCTACAACCAAGGGCAAGATATAATAAACCTACAATTCCCGTGGAATTTAATGATATTTGCCAGTTTTCTGTGAGTAATAAGGTAAAAGGTAATGTTGTGATAGCACCAAGAACAATACTGATGGCTGTGTAAACTTGCGTTGAAACTTTGGCAACAACTCGCCGCGTCCAACGTAACACAGTCGCGAAAATAATCCCTGCGCTTAGCACTAATAAGCAACCTAATAAACTAACATTATCAATGCCTTCATTATTTTTTCCACCATTGATTAAAATTGCAACGCCAATAAATGCCATTGCACCGAATAGCCAGTGAAACCATTTTGCTTTGTCTTTAAAAAAGAAATGTCCAACAAATATAACAAGTAGCGGTTCTAGCCCAATCATCGTAACGGCACTAGACGCAGAGGTGTATTTCAGACCAATAAATTGTAATAAAAAGACCGCGGTATAATTAAAGAATGCCAACCACCAAAGCTGTTTACGCATTGGTTTATCGATTTTTTTCCAACGACGTAAAAAAAGTGGCATTACCAAAATCATTGCAATAATTAACCGCACTTGCACAACAAGCACAGGATCCATCATCGAATAAGTGAGCTTACCGACGATTAATGAACTGCTCCAAATAAGCAGGGCGAGTATTTGATAAATCATTTCTTTTTCTCGTTTATTATCTTGGCTCCCTGCATTTACGGGAGCTACCGAAAGCTGAGGGGACAACGCACCCTCTGCCCTTATAGAATTTTCCCCTACACGAGCAGGGGAAAGGGCTGTTCCGTTAATTAATATTTAAAGTGCGGTAACTTTTAATTGAGTTTTTTCGATTCGACGTTCGCCCAATTTATTCCCCACTAAAAATGCGATCAATCCAAATACTAATGATGGTACGATTTGATGGAAGTTAAATAATTTGACGCCTAGTTGAGTGAGTAAGATATAACTTCCCAAGCCGATAATCATTGAGCTTAACGCACCATAAGCATTTGCTTTGTCCCAATAAATACCCAGTACAATTACCCACAAAAATGCAGCTTCTAATCCGCCAAAGGCAAATAGGTTTAACCAAATAATCATATCTGGTGGATTAAGTGCGGCAAAGATTAAAAGTGCGGTCAAAATTAGCGTAATAATAGATGAAAAATAACTCACTTTTTTCTCATTTTTTGCGGCTTCTGGTTTCGTAGAAAGGTATAAATCTTTGACAAAAATAGAAGAGGATTGAATAAGTTGCGCATCAATTGTAGACATAATTGCAGACATCGGTGCAGCTAAGAAAATCCCTGCAACAATAGGCGGCAATACTTTTATCATTAATGTTGGAATTACTTGATCTGATACCGTTAAATTTGGAATAACCGCTCTGCCAAGCGCACCAGCTAAATGCATACCTAACATAATTATAGAAAGTACAATGGTTCCAATCAGCATGCCGCGATGTAAGGCTTTACTGTCTTTAAATGCCATACATCGAACTGCGGTATGTGGAAGACCAACCACCCCGAAACAGACAAGTATCCAGAAAGAAGCCATAAATTGGAAATCTAACATTCCATTTGGCCCGTAAGGCGTGACTAAGTCAGGATCAATTTCAGTCAATTTATTGACCGCACTTTCTACACCACCGAGGGCATAAATAGTGCCAACAAGGAGGATTATAGTCCCAAAAATCATTACGGTACCTTGAATGGTATCCGTCAGTACGACGGCACGGAAGCCCCCGATAAAAGTATAGATTCCCACCGTTAAAGCAAATAAGAGTAATGCTTGCGTATAAGAAATACCGATGGTTGTTTCTAATAAACGCGCCCCACCAATAAATTGCACCGTCATCGCAGCAAAAAATGCGAGAAGAAGAGCAAGGCTTGATAGCCAAACTAAATATTTGTTTTTATAACGATAAAAGAAAAGATCATTAATGGTTAAAGCATTGGTTTCTCTTGATAATAGTGCGAATTTTTTACCTAATGCACCTAATGCAAGCCATACAGCTGGGACTTGAATCATCGCAAGTAATACCCAACCTAAGCCGTATTTATAAGCAGCCCCTGGCCCGCCCACAAAAGAACTTGCACTGGCATAAGTAGAGGCTGTGGTCATTGCGAGTACAAACCCTGTCATAGAACGATTTCCTACATAATATTCTGTTAAAAAATCGCCTTTTGTACGTTTTACATAGGCAAAAATTGCCGCACCAAAAACAAAAGTGAGATAAATAATTAAAGGAAGAATAATACCTAAATTCATTTTTGCTTCTCCTGATCGTTAATTTCAAGAGAAATATCCTGAAAAATAATTTTGATAATCCAATAACCAATCACGATGAATAAAATAGGTAAGTAAATACAGGAAAGTTCAAACCAGAGAGGGAAACCAATCGGCCCTTGGGTTCCTTTGGGTAAATAAGCACATAAGCACCAACCTATCACATATAAAATAGATAGGCCTAATGCCCAACTGGCTTCTTTACCAGCTTGTTGATAACGTTGTTTTAATGTCATATTTCTTCCTTAAAATTTTTTATAAGTGAAAGTATATTTTTTGAATGGTATAAGGGGCGCATATATCCTACGCCCCTTATACTTATTCATATTACAACTTTTTTGAATAATTCAAAATGTTTTGCTAGTTTTAATTCTTATTATTAAATAAATGTCAGCATATATAAAAAATGGCTAACCTTTGTTAGCCATTTAAAATTTGATTATTCATTCATACCTAATTTTTTCTCCAAATAGTGGATGTTTGTTCCGCCTTTTTGGAAATTTTCATCTTCAAGAATTAATTCATGAAGTGGGATATTGGTTTTTATACCATCAATAATTGTTTCAGATAAGGCATTTTGCATACGACGGATTGCAACTTCACGTGTATCGCCATAAGTGATAAGTTTTGCGATCATTGAGTCGTAATGTGGAGGCACCGTATAACCGCCATAAACGTGAGAATCCCAACGAACGCCCAAACCGCCCGGTGAATGTAAGTGATTTACTTTACCCGGAGACGGTAAGAATGTTTTTGGATCTTCTGCGTTAATGCGGCATTCCATTGCATGGCCTTTAACTTTGATATCTTCTTGTTTAAAGGAAATAGGCAAGCCTGCTGCAATGCGTAATTGCTCTTTCACTAAATCTACACCTGTAATCATTTCAGTTACTGGGTGTTCCACTTGGATACGCGTATTCATTTCAATGAAATAGAATTCGCCATTTTCATATAAGAATTCAAACGTACCTGCTCCGCGATAGCCGATTTCTACACAAGCTTTTGCACAGCGTGAGCCAATATCGCGGCGAACTTCTTCTGTGATACCTGGCGCTGGTGCTTCTTCCACCACTTTTTGGTGACGACGCTGCATTGAGCAGTCACGTTCAGCTAAATAAACTGCATTGCCATGGGTATCTGCTAATACTTGAATTTCCACGTGACGTGGATTTTCTAAGTATTTTTCCATATAGACCATATCATTATTGAATGCTGCTTTCGCTTCTGCTTTTGTCATCGCAATAGATTCTTCTAATGTGTCTTCACTACGAACAACACGCATTCCTCGGCCGCCACCACCGCCTGATGCTTTGATGATGATTGGATAGCCAATACGTTTAGCAATTTCTTTATTTTTAGCAATGTCGTTACCTACAGGGCCATCAGAACCCGGTACACAAGGCACGCCTGCTTTTTTCATCGCTTTAATAGCTGAAACTTTATCACCCATTAAACGGATGACATCTGCAGTTGGGCCGATGAAAGTGAAACCTGAACGTTCAACTTGTTCAGCAAAGTCAGCATTTTCAGATAAGAAACCGTATCCTGGATGAATTGCATCCGCACCTGTGACTTCGGCTGCAGCAATGATAGCTGGAATATTTAAATAACTTTTTGCGGAAGGTGCTGGACCGATACAAATGGTTTCATCAGCGAGCAAAACGTGTTTTAAATCACGATCAGCGGTGGAGTGAACCGCCACAGTTTTAATACCTAATTCTTTACAAGCACGTAAAATGCGTAGTGCAATTTCACCGCGGTTAGCAATCACAACTTTTTCTAACATAAAAGAGTCCGTTTAGTCAGATAGACGTGAATTTTTATGTAGGTTCTTGAAATATTGTTCTCCCTATAAAATTTGGTGTGAACAGATTTCAATTTATATTGCCTACGATAAATTCGCTCTAATTGTTTGTATATGAAATAGGCGGACTAAAGTCCGCCCGACGAAAATATTGGAAATTATTCAATAACGAT
This sequence comes from Haemophilus haemolyticus, assembly GCF_003493605.1. Classification (GTDB taxonomy): domain Bacteria; phylum Pseudomonadota; class Gammaproteobacteria; order Enterobacterales; family Pasteurellaceae; genus Haemophilus; species Haemophilus haemolyticus_J. Next base: position 39,972 of record NZ_QQKA01000009.1, on the reverse strand, counting down.
TAATGGTTCGTCGAATTCAACAGCATCACCGTCGTTGATAAGAATTGCTTTTACTACGCCAGCTTTGTCCGCTTCAATGCGGTTCATCATTTTCATTGCTTCAACGATACAAAGCGCGTCGCCAACTTTCACAGATTGACCGACTTCAACAAATGCTTTTGCTTCTGGGCTCGGACTGCGATAGAACGTTCCCACCATTGGAGAGCGTACAAGATGACCTGATAATTCATCAGATGCGACTGGCGCTGGTGTTGCAGCTGCTGGCGCTTGAGCTGGTGTAGCGGCAGGAGTAGGTGCTACTACTGGTGCAGCAGCGTATTGAACTGCTGCTGGAGCAACTGCTGGCGCTGCACGGCTAATACGTACCGTACCTTCTTCTTCTTGCACTTCTAATTCAGTAATGCCAGATTCTTCTACTAATTCGATTAATTTTTTGATTTTACGAATGTCCATACGTTCTTCCTAAAAAGATTGAAATTTTAACCGCACTTTTAAAGGAAAAAGTGCGGTTATGAATAAACTTATTTTTGTGTTGCAAAGATTACCTTAAATTTTGCAAATTTGCGATAAAATTCTGTGAATTTCGCCAAAAATGCTCGATTTTCTTATTTTTTAGCAAGGCAATCGATGGCAAATAAAAAGGCAAACTCGTAACCTTTTGCGCCCAAACCGCAAATAACGCCTTCAGCCACATCGCTAAAATAAGAATGATGACGAAATGGTTCACGTTTATGTACGTTGGATAAATGAATCTCCACAAAAGGAATTGAAACAGCTAAAAGTGCATCGCGCAATGCTACACTGGTATGGGTGTAAGCAGCAGGATTAATTAAAATAAAATCGACTTGTTGGAAACTTTCGTGGATCTTATTAATTAATTTTTCTTCACTATTGGCTTGAAAACATTCCACTTTTACATTGTGCTGAGTGGCTAAAGTTTGTATTTTCTCTTCAATGGATGCAAGAGAAATACTGCCATAATGTTTTGGCTCGCGAGCCCCTAACATATTTAAGTTCGGGCCATTTAACAGCAAAATTCTGTGTGTTTGCGACATTTTTAATCCTTTTTGTGTGGCGCATTATACTGGTTTTTCGATTTTTGGTGGTCGAATCAGATAATTTTAGTGATAAATTCAGATTCTAAATCCACAATAGGTAAATCAGAACCAGGCCAAGCGCGTAGCACTTGATATTCCATCAAATCTAATGTGTCTAAACCTGGAGTTACATTCGGGGTGTATTGTTGTGCAATTCGCGCAAGCTGAGAGAGCCCTAAACTGCTTTCGATACTTGAACTAATAACCGCTTTTAGACCTAACGAATGTGCTTGGTTAATGAGCTCAGCACAACGTTGAATTGAACCAATTAAAGTGGGTTTGATTACGACAGCCGATAAGTGCGGTTCTTTTTCCAAGCAAAAATTAGGCTCTCGCACGGATTCATCCCATGCAATAGCAATGTCGGTTTGAGCTGCAAATTCACGGCTGAGTTCTTGTGTTTTACAAGGTTCTTCTAAAAATTGAATACGTTTTCTATGTTGCGGTTTGACTTTAGCGGCAAATTGCAACGCTTTTTCTAACGACCAATGGCGGTTTGCATCTAGTCGTAATTGTAAATCGGGAATCGCTTCTAAAAACATATCGGCAATTAATCCATCGCGATTGGCTTCGTATATGCCCACTTTCATCTTTGCCACTTTTTCGCCTTTCATGCTCGCAAGTTTGGCGTACAGTTCATCTGGATCGCCATAACAAAGTGGTGCCGTATGATAATTGCCTTCAGCTTGTAAATAACCTTTCATTTCATCCATTGCGCAACTGATACCAAAAGCAACGGAGGGATAGGTGCCATCTAATGGTACGCGAGGTGCGTCACAGCTTGCATTGCACCATGTCGTTAGCCATTCAATTGTTTGTTCTTGAGCTTGGTCTAAGGTTTCTTCGCTAAAACCAGGTAGCGGGGCGATTTCTCCCCAACCATCTCGGCTGCAACTCACTCTTACGATTAAGCCTTCACGGCGTTTTAAAAAACGATCACGCAGAATAAGTTGGCTATCAACGGGGATGGAATAACGGTAAAGATTAAATGATTTTTCAGCCATGCTAGCTCCCAATACAAAAGTGCGGTCAAAATTCACGAAGATTTTTAACCGCACTTTAGAACGATAAATTAAGGGTTACGTCTGAATTTGCTGAAGTCTGGGGCGCGTTTTTCGTTAAACGCATTGCGACCTTCTTGACCTTCTTCAGTCATGTAGAACAACATTGTTGCGTTACCCGCTAATTCTTGAAGACCTGCTTGGCCATCACAATCCGCATTTAATGCCGCTTTCAAACAACGAATCGCAATTGGGCTATTGCGTAACATTTCACGACACCAGCGTACGGTTTCTTTTTCAAGATCAGCGTAAGGCACAACAGTATTGACTAAGCCCATGTCTAATGCTTCTTGTGCATTATATTGACGGCATAAGAACCAAATTTCACGCGCTTTTTTCTGACCCACTAAACGAGCCATATAGCTTGCGCCCCAACCTCCATCGAATGAACCGACTTTTGGCCCAGTTTGCCCGAAAATGGCATTTTCAGCAGCAATCGTTAAGTCACAAAGCATATGTAATACATGGCCGCCACCAATTGCATAACCTGCTACCATTGCTACAACTGGTTTTGGACAAGAACGAATATCGCGTTGGAAATCTAATACATTTAAGTGATGTACGCCGCTGTCATCTTTGTAACCACCGTAATCGCCACGCACTTTTTGGTCACCACCAGAACAGAATGCTTTTTCGCCTTCGCCGGTTAATACAATGACACCAATGTTTTCATCGAAGCGTGCATCAGAAAATGCAGTGATCATTTCTTTCACTGTTTGTGGGCGGAATGCATTACGAACTTCTGGGCGGTTAATCGTGATTTTAGCAATACCATCAGTGGATTTATGATAGCGAATATCGCTATAGCCTTCACTGTGATCAACCCATTCAACAGGCGCATATAACACATCATCTTTTGGATTTTGCATGAGAATTCCTTTTAATTAACGTAAAAAAGTGCGGTCATTATAGCGGAAGTTTTTCGGATCAGGAAAACTAAATTCATTTGCTGCTTTATCTGTTGTGAAGATATTGCTAGAATTTTGCGCATTCTCACTTTTATAAGGATCAAATGTGAAATTAATTGCAACCTTAGGTGTGGCAGCATTGCTGTCTGGCTGCTCAATGTTTGGTAGCTCTCAATCCGCAATCCCAGGTGAATTTGCAGGGGCGGATTACCAACTTTCCGATCAAGATGCAAAACAATGGGCGATTGCAAGTAAGCAAGCAGAACAATGCGTTTACCCTAATTTAACCCGAATTTTGCAACAGCATTTTTCGAAGGAAGATAGCTATATTCACTCACAATATGTCTTTTTCTATCCATTGGAAAAAATTATTGGCGAGCAATATGTGAAGATTATTCAAGGTGATGAAAAATCGATGAATTACGCAAGCTATCAGTTTAAAAAATTCCGCACTGAAGTAGGTAATGTTGAGCCTTTAACTGAACAGGCGTGTTTAAAATTACGTAATGAAGCGCGCGATGATTTGGCTGTCGTGAAAGGTCAATATAAAAATGGCATGGTGGAAGTGCAGAAAAATGAAGATGGCACACCGAAAAATCCTGATGGTATCGCGACGAATGAAAATAAATTCTTCTTTGATATTATCAAATGGGGATCGATGTTGTTGCTTTAGTCTAAAATTCGATGAAATAAAAAACCGCACTTTAAAGTGCGGTTTTATTTTTGATTCTTTATAGCTAAAAATTACGCTAATTTTTTGATTTGTGCAGCTAATTTAGATTTGTGGTTTGCTGCTTTGTTAGCGTGGATTAAGCCTTTAGAAGCCATACGGTCAACAACTTTTTGCATTTCAACGAATGCTGCTTCAGCTGCTGCTTTTTCACCTGCTGCTACTTGAGCATATACTTTTTTGATGTAAGTACGCATCATAGAGCGTTGGCTTGCGTTGTGTTGGCGGCGTTTTTCAGATTGAACCGCGCGTTTTTTTGCTGACTTGATATTAGCCAAGGTCAAACTCCTAAAATTTCTGTTGATTGATAGACAAAATAAAGGGCGTCAATATGCCGATTTTTTATACTTTTGTCAATGGAAAATTTGTGTTGATTTCGGTGAGACACAACCGAAAGTAAGTATCGTTATTTTTACAAGCTCTTTCAATATGGGCTCACACAAACGATGTGCGGCGGATTTTATCAGTTTTTTTTCACGGAATATAGCGTAAAAACAAAATTTCTATACAATTAGGCAAAAATTTTAGGGTAGAGAAGAATATTTTGAGTAAACGACTTTTAAAATCTAGCATTGTTGTTAGTTCTATGACTTTATTATCTAGAGTGTTAGGCCTTGTGCGCGATGTGGTTATCGCTCATTTCATTGGGGCAGGCGCTGCGGCGGATGTTTTTTTATTTGCTAATCGTATCCCAAATTTTCTTCGCCGTTTATTTGCTGAAGGGGCTTTTTCACAGGCTTTTGTACCTGTTCTCGCAGAATATCAAAAATCTGGTGATATTAATAAAACCCGTGAATTTATTGGAAAAGTTTCTGGTACCCTTGGGGGATTGGTCAGCATTGTTACGATCCTAGCAATGGTTGGATCGCCTGTCGTTGCCGCTTTATTTGGGATGGGCTGGTTCACGGATTGGATGAATGATGGCCCTGATGCACATAAATTTGAACAAGCCTCTCTTCTTCTTAAAATAACTTTTCCTTATTTATGGTTTGTCACTTTTGTTGCGCTTTCTGGGGCAGTGCTTAACACGATTGGAAAATTCGGCGTGATGTCCTTTTCACCAGTGTTATTAAATATCGCGATGATTGCCACCGCACTTTTCCTTGCACCACAAATGGACAATCCAGATCTTGCGTTGGCTATCGGGATTTTTCTAGGCGGATTATTACAGTTCTTATTCCAAATTCCATTTATGAAACAAGCCGGTTTACTGGTGAAACCCAAATGGGCTTGGCGGGATGAAGGCGTAACCAAAATTCGTAAATTAATGATCCCTGCGTTATTTGGTGTATCGGTAAGTCAAATTAATCTTTTGCTGGATACAGTGATTGCGAGCTTTTTAATGACGGGCTCAATTAGCTGGTTGTATTACTCCGACCGCTTACTTGAATTTCCTCTTGGTTTATTTGGCATTGCGATTTCTACCGTAATTTTGCCAACGCTTGCTCGCCACCACGTTAATCGTGAAGGCGATTCAGATAAAAGTGCGGTGGATTTTCGTAATACAATGGATTGGGGTGTGCGAATGATTTTATTACTTGGCGTTCCTGCTACCATTGGTATTGCTGTATTGGCTCAACCGATGTTACTTACGCTCTTTATGCGTGGAAATTTCATGCTAAATGATGTTCATGCCGCCTCTTATTCTTTATGGGCCTTTAACGCGGGTTTGCTTAGCTTTATGTTGATTAAAATCCTCGCCAATGGCTATTACGCCCGCCAAGATACCAAAACGCCAGTAAAAATTGGCATTATTGCCATGGTGAGTAATATGGGTTTTAACCTATTGGCAATTCCTTTCAGTTATGTGGGTTTAGCCATTGCTTCAGCGATGTCGGCAACTCTTAACGCCTATTTGCTCTATCGCGGCTTAGCCAAAGCGGATGTCTATCATTTCTCACGTAAAAGTGCGGTCTTTTTTGTCAAAGTTTTATTGGCAGCAATCGCAATGGGTGCAGCAGTTTGGTATTACGTGCCTGAAATCAACCAATGGGCGAAAATGGATTTCTTCATGCGTGTTTATTGGCTTATTTGGTTGATTGTATTAGCCGCAATAGTTTATGGCGCAACGTTGATTTTATTAGGCGTTCGAAAGCACCATTTGCTGACAAAAAACTAACTTCTCGCTATAATGCCGAAATTCTCTTATTTTCATGGATAAGGACATGCAATTAATTCGTGGGCTTCATAATGCAAATCGTGTTTTACAAGGTTGTGCGCTAACGATCGGCAACTTTGATGGTGTGCATTTAGGGCATCAAGCAGTCCTTCGACATTTGCGCCAAAAAGCTGACGAATTAAATTTACCCATGGCAGTATTGTTATTTGAATCACAGCCGCGTGAATATTTTATGGGGGAAAAGGCACCAGCGCGCTTAATGCGTTTGCGTGACAAAATTTATTATCTAGAAAAGGCTAAGGTTGATATCGTAATTGTGGCGAAATTTGACCGCACTTTTGCCGAACAACCAGCTGATGTTTTTATTGAACAAACGCTTGTTAATCATCTACATGTGAAATTTTTAAGTATTGGTGATGATTTCAAGTTTGGTTCAAAACGCCAAGGCAATTTTGCAATGTTGCAAGCAGCAGGTAAACGTTTCGGTTTTATTGTTGAAGATAACCGTAGCTTTTGTCTAGATGAACAGCGAATTAGTAGCACTGCAATTCGCGAAGCGTTAGCGAATGATGACTTACAACTTGCAGAAAATTTACTCGGCAAGCCTTATCGTATTTTTGGACGAGTGATACATGGCAATAAATTAGGGCGAACCATTGGTTTTCCTACCGCGAATGTTCGCTTACATCGCCAAGTGAACCCAGTAAAAGGGGTTTATACGGTGAAAGTGCGGTTAAAATCGGGCGAGATTTTTAACGGCGTCGCCAACATGGGAAAACGCCCAACTATAAATGGGTTAATGCAATTATTAGAAGTTCATTTATTTGATTTTTCTCAGAATATTTATGGCCAAATGGTGGAAGTCGAATTCTGCCACAAGATTAGAAACGAGATTAAATTTCCGTCTTTTGACGCTTTAAAAACTCAAATTGAACGGGATGTAAACACAGCAAAAGGCTTTTTTAAAGGGTAGATATGCCAGTTATTTTACGTTTTAAAGGCTATGTTTTTTCTTTTACTCTAATGAAGGAAATCCTCTTGAACCTGCGCATATTCATGTGCGCAATGCGGAGTCGGAAGCAAAATTTTGGTTGGAACCCGATATTTCTTTAGCAAGAAACGATGGATTTAATTCAAAAGAATTAAAAGAAATTTTTGTTATTGTTGAAACACATAGAATGCAATTCACGGAGGCGTGGTATGACTATTTCAGCTAAAAGCATTCGCTTTGATGAAAACACTATGTGGGTGGAGTTAAATGATGCGCGTATTTTAGGTGTGCCTTTAGTGTGGTTTCCTAAATTATTACATGCTACCCAAAGTGAATTAGAAAACTATGAGTTGAGTCGTAGAGGCATTCATTGGGATTGTCTTGATGAAGATATCTCTATCGATGGTTTACTTGCGGGACGTGGAGATGTCACACATAAACCACAAAAAGTTGCTTAAATTTAATTTAAAAATTGGAAAATAAAATGACAGTCGATTACAAAAACACTCTTAACCTACCGGAAACCAGTTTTCCAATGCGCGGTGATTTAGCCAAGCGCGAACCTGATATGTTGAAAAATTGGTACGAGAAAAATCTTTACCAAAAAATTCGTGAAGCGAGCAAAGGCAAAAAATCTTTTATTCTGCATGATGGTCCTCCGTATGCGAACGGTAACATTCATATTGGTCATGCGGTAAACAAAATTCTGAAAGATATTATTATTAAATCCAAAACGGCATTAGGTTTTGATTCGCCTTATATCCCAGGTTGGGACTGTCATGGTTTACCAATTGAATTAAAGGTAGAAGGTTTAGTAGGCAAACCAAACGAGAAAATTACGGCGGCTGAATTCCGTCAAAAATGTCGTGAATATGCCGCGGAACAAGTTGAAGGGCAGAAAAAAGACTTTATCCGTTTAGGTGTGTTGGGCGATTGGGATAATCCATATCTCACGATGAATTTCGATACCGAAGCGAATATTATCCGCACTTTAGGTAAAGTGATTGAAAACGGCCATTTATATAAAGGTTCAAAACCAGTGCACTGGTGTTTGGATTGTGGCTCTTCTTTAGCAGAAGCAGAGGTGGAATATGAAGACAAAGTTTCTCCATCTATCTATGTGCGTTTTCCTGCAGTAAGTGCGGTTGAAATTGAAGAGAAATTTAACGCAGTAGGCAAAGGCCATGGCAAATTATCTGCAGTCATTTGGACTACCACACCTTGGACAATGCCATCTAACCGTGCGATTGCGGTAAATGCAGACTTAGAATACAACTTGGTACAACTTGGCGATGAGCGTGTGATTTTAGCTGCTGAATTAGTGGAGTCTGTGGCGAAAGCCGTGGGCGTAGAACAAGTTGAAGTTTTAGGTTCAGTAAAAGGTCAAGCACTTGAGTTAGTACGCTTTAACCATCCGTTCTATGATTTCACCGTGCCGGTAATTTTAGGCGATCACGTGACTACCGATGGCGGTACAGGTTTAGTACACACTGCACCAGATCATGGTTTAGACGACTTTGTTGTGGGTAAACAATATGATTTACCGATGGCGGGTCTTGTATCTAATGATGGTAAATTTATTTCAACGACTGAATTCTTTGCAGGCAAAGGCGTATTTGAAGCCAATCCATTGGTTGTTGAAAAATTACAAGAAGTGGGCAACTTATTAAAAGTTGAGAAAATCAAACACAGCTACCCACACTGCTGGCGTCATAAAACCCCGATTATTTTCCGAGCGACACCACAATGGTTTATCGGCATGGAAACACAAGGTTTACGCCAACAAGCATTAGGCGAAATCAAACAAGTTCGCTGGATTCCAGATTGGGGTCAAGCACGTATCGAAAAAATGGTTGAAAACCGCCCAGACTGGTGTATTTCCCGTCAACGTACTTGGGGCGTGCCGATGACGTTATTCGTGCATAAAGAAACCGAAGAACTTCATCCGCGTACCTTAGAGTTACTTGAAGAAGTAGCAAAACGTGTAGAAAAAGCTGGCATTCAAGCATGGTGGGATTTAGACGAAAAAGAATTATTAGGGGCGGATGCTGAAACCTATCGAAAAGTGCCGGATACCCTTGACGTATGGTTTGACTCAGGATCAACCTATTCCTCTGTTGTCGCGAATCGTCTAGAATTTAACGGTCAAGATATCGATATGTATTTAGAAGGTTCTGACCAACACCGTGGCTGGTTTATGTCTTCTTTAATGCTTTCTACCGCAACAGACAGCAAAGCACCATACAAACAAGTATTAACTCATGGTTTTACCGTGGATGGTCAAGGCCGTAAGATGTCAAAATCTATCGGTAACATCGTGACCCCACAAGAAGTCATGGATAAATTCGGTGGTGATATTTTACGTTTATGGGTTGCTTCAACAGATTACACTGGTGAAATGACTGTTTCTGATGAGATCTTAAAACGTGCGGCTGACAGCTATCGTCGTATTCGTAATACCGCGCGTTTCTTATTAGCAAACTTGAATGGTTTTGATCCAAAACGTGATTTAGTCAAACCAGAAGAAATGATTAGTCTAGATCGTTGGGCGGTAGCTTGTGCATTAGATGCACAAAATGAAATTAAAGATGCCTATGATAATTACCAATTCCACACTGTGGTACAACGTTTAATGCGTTTCTGTTCGGTAGAAATGGGCTCATTCTATTTAGATATTATCAAAGATCGTCAATATACAACAAAAGCAGACAGCCTTGCTCGTCGTAGTTGTCAAACTGCGTTATGGCATATTGCTGAAGCATTAGTTCGTTGGATGGCGCCGATTTTATCTTTCACTGCCGATGAAATTTGGCAACACTTGCCACAAACCGAAAGTGGTCGTGCAGAATTCGTATTTACTGAAGAATTCTATCAAGGCTTATTTGGTTTAGGCGAGAATGAAAAATTAGATGATGCTTACTGGCAACAGCTGATTAAAGTTCGTTCAGAAGTGAACCGCGTATTAGAAATTGCGCGTAACGATAAAGTGATCGGTGGTGGTTTAGAAGCAGAAGTGACCGTTTATGCGAATGACGAATATCGTGCATTGTTAGAACAATTAGGCAATGAATTACGTTTCGTGTTAATCACCTCAAAAGCAGAAGTGAAAGCATTAGCAGACAAACCTGCAGATGTGGCTTCGGATGAGTTAGAAGGTATTGCAGTGAATGTAGCTCGTTCTAACGGTGAAAAATGCCCACGTTGCTGGCATTATTCTGACAAAATTGGTGTAAATTCAGAACATCCAACACTTTGTCCACGTTGTGTAGAAAATGTGGCGGGTAATGGTGAAGTGCGCTATTTTGCATAATTAAATTCGTTGTAAAACAGAAAAGTGCGGTTTATTTTAACCGCACTTTTTTACTTTTGTACAAAAGGAAGTAGAGATTATGTTAGAGAAAGAAATGATTCGCTCTAAAACAATGTGGTTTTATCTCTTATTGGTTATTTTCTCCATTTTTACCAATATGGGCTTAGGTAATGTATTAAGTGAGAATATTCCTGTTTCAGACTACGCAATTTTATTTGTTATCACGGTAATTTCTTTTTATTTTACCCCTTGGGTTGGGCGAATATTAATTACTGTATTATTCCTCAGCGCGCTATTTTATTGCTCTGCTGGTTTTTTCTATGGTATTCCATCTTTGGGTATTATCGCTTCTGTTTATGAAACGAATATTAATGAAACCTTGGAATATTATACAACCATTCCTTTTTGGATATTTTTATTTCAAGCTACTTATCTCATCCTATTTGTTGCTTTAATGAAATTGAGTTTTCATGCTAAACGACAAGCATTTAAATGGCTAAATACGGCTGCTATCGGCATATTATTAGTTTTTTCTTACAATCAATTTTCTGATTGGAACTATGCATATAAATTCCGTTTTTATCCGGTTCTTTTCTACTCAGAATTTGACCGTATGAATGATCTGTATTTAGAACAACGAGATTTTCTAAATCAATCTGTCAACGCGCCTTCTCAATGGGATATTCAATCTTTTACGCCAAAATATAAAAATTATATTTTGATTATTGGTGAAAGCATGAGAAAAGATTATATGTCGTTATATGGCTTTCCACTGAAAACCACGCCATTTTTAGAAAGTGTGAAAGGCACAGTTTTTGAAAATTATTATTCTGCAGCACCAAATACGCAACCGTCTTTGCAACGCACCTTATATCGAGCAGATAAAGGGGAAACGGTTTATACGGATAATATTATTTCTTTAGCCAAAAAAGCGGGTGTTAAAACCTATTGGATTTCTAATCAAGGCAAAATTGGGGAATTTGATACGATGGCATCTCGTATTGGTCAAAGTGCGGATGAAACGATTTTTATGAAGCCGTTAGGTTACAATTCTAAAAAAGTTTATGACGATGAAATGTTGCCTGTATTAGATAAAGCCTTAAAAGAAAATATTACGAATCCAAAATTAATTGTGATTCATTTAATGGGCTCACATCCTGCCTTTTGTGAGCGTCTTCCATACGAGGTTAAAAATTATTTTATTAATCAATCTATGTCTTGTTATTTAGAATCGATTAAATATACCGATCAGTTTTTAGAAAAATTAAATTCTCAATTAGTGGCGCAAAATGAACCCTATTCGGTGATTTACTTTTCTGATCATGGGCTTGCTCATTATGAGGATTCTAAAGGTTTATCATTGCATCCAAATAATCTTTATAAACAAGATTATGAAATTCCTTTCGTTATGTTTTCGAGTAATAGCCAAAAGGTAGAAAAAATAAAAACACCACAATCTGCATTTAATTTTGTTTATGGTTTTGCTGATTGGATGGGGATTAAGGAAAAACATTTACAAGGCGTCGATTTCTTCCGTCCTGAAAAACAGGAAATTAAGGTATTTGATTGGAAGAGAGTGGTGAATGTTAAAGAGTTGGCTGATGATCCAGCAAAATTACCAGAAGCCGTTCAGTAAATGAGATCGTGCTTTATCATTTATCAGCTTATGCTAGAATTAGCGGAATTTTTTAGAAGGGAAATATTATGTCCAAAAAATCAGGGCTTTCATTTTTATGGTTAAGTGCGGTCGCTTTCGTGGTTGATTTGCTCACTAAATATATTGTGGTGCAAAAATTTGATTTGTATGAAAGTGTTAATGTGTTGCCTGTTTTCAATCTCACCTATGTTCGCAATTATGGCGCGGCATTTAGTTTCTTAGCGGATCATAGTGGCTGGCAACAATATTTCTTTATTTTGTTAGCATTAGCTATTTCTGGCATGTTGGTTTATTTTTTAGCAAAAAATAATGCCCAACAAAAAATCCAAAATTCTGCTTATGCACTCATTATTGGTGGGGCGTTAGCGAATATGGTGGATCGTGCTTACAATGGTTTCGTCGTGGATTTCTTTGATTTTTACTGGGATATTTACCATTATCCAGTGTTTAATATCGCTGATATTGCTATTTGTATTGGTGCAGGGTTATTAGCATTGGATGCTTTTAAGAGCGAAAAGAAAAAGGTACAAGATAAACAAGCAGAAAAGTGCGGTCAGAAATGAAGATAATTTTAGCGAATCCACGAGGATTTTGTGCCGGTGTAGATCGTGCCATTAGTATTGTTGAACTAGCCTTAGAAATTCATGGCGCACCGATTTATGTTCGTCATGAAGTGGTGCATAACCGATTTGTTGTAAACGGATTGCGTGATCGTGGTGCGATCTTTGTGGAAGAATTAAGCGAAGTACCTGATGGCGCGATCGTGATTTTTTCTGCGCATGGTGTATCTCAAGCCGTTCGACAAGAAGCGAAAGACCGCAATCTCAAAGTATTTGATGCAACCTGTCCTTTGGTAACTAAAGTGCATATGCAGGTTGCGCGTGCAAGTCGAAAGGGTACAAAAGCGATTTTGATTGGGCATAAAGGGCATCCTGAAGTTGAAGGCACAATGGGGCAGTATAGCAATGAAGATGGCGGTATTTTCCTGATTGAAAAAGTAGAAGATATTGCGCGTTTGCCAATGCAAGAAAATGATGATTTAACCTTTATGACGCAAACCACTTTGTCGCTAGATGATACGGCAGAAACCATTGCTGCATTAAAGGAAAAATATCCCGCGATTCAAGGTCCACACAAAAACGATATTTGTTATGCGACAACCAATCGTCAAGAAGCGGTGCGAGAATTGGCAAAATTATCTGATTTGGTATTAGTGGTGGGTTCTAAAAATTCATCAAATTCAAATCGCTTAGCTGAATTGGCTTCTCGTATGGGGGTTAAATCACAGCTTCTTGATGATCCTTCCGATATTCAAGCTGATTGGTTTAATGATGTGAAAACCATTGGGATTACAGCCGGCGCGTCTGCGCCAGAAGAATTAGTCCAATCGATTATTTCCCGCTTAAAAGAGTTTGGTGCGAATACCATAGAAGAACTACAAGGGTTAGAGGAAAATATGTTCTTTGAAGTACCAAAAGAGCTAAGAATAAAAGAAGTTAATTAATACTAAGAGGCTTGTCGTAAATGATAAGCCCTTTGTTTTTTCATGCAAATTAAGAATTTTTGCGATCTGAATCGCAGAAGTGCGGTAAGAATCTTGAGCGTTTTCTTGAAAGCATAAAAAATGGCTCTGTTGATATGCTCATCAACATGTTTATATTAAAAGGAAACCTCTATGAAATTAATGAAAACATTATTTACTTCAGTTGTATTGTGTGGCGCGCTGGTTGCCTCTTCGGCTTTTGCGGAGGAAAAAACTGCAGAGCAGGCTGTTCAACCTGTTGTGGCTACTCAAACTGAGGCTCAAGTTGCACCGGCTACTGTGAGCGATAAATTGAATATCAATACGGCAACCGTTAGTGAAATTCAAAAAGCCTTAACAGGAATCGGTGCAAAAAAAGCAGAAGCGATAGTGCAATATCGTGAAAAACACGGTAATTTCACGAGTGCTGAACAACTATTAGAAGTGCAAGGGATTGGTAAAGCAACGCTTGAAAGAAACCGCGATCGAATCACTTTTTAATTTTAAAACCTCTTATGGATGCCCTGTTTTACAGGGCTTTTTTATTGTGCACTTTAAGCCATTTTTGCATTTGTTCAATTTCCGCTTGTTGTGCGTTAATAATATTCTCAGCAAGCTTACGCATCTCAGGATCTTTTCCGTATTTTAATTCAACTTCCGCCATTTTTACTGCGCCAATATGGTGTGGCAACATACCTGCTGCAAAAGCAACATCAGGATCTTTATATTGCATGGCTGCCATCATGTTTTGGTGCATTTGATTCATACCTTGCATTAATTCTTGTTGCATTGCAGAATCTGTCGGCATTGGCATATTCATGTGTGCTTGATGCGGTTGTTCATTAGCTTGGGCACAAATTGAAACTGCAGCAGCGCTAAGTGTGATAAAAGTCATAAGTTTTTTCATGTTTTTCTCCTATGTGATAACTGAATGAGCACGAATCATAAACCTTAACCTAAGGTTAAGGTCAATACTTATTCCGAAAATTTTTGGTGAGATATTAAAATAAGACAATGTTTGATATGAGGAACAGAATTACGAAGCAAAGATTTGTACTTGCCACGGGCAATAAAGGCAAAGTAAAAGAAATGGCAGATGTGTTAGCTGATTTCGGTTTTGAAGTCATTGCTCAGACAGATTTAGGCATTGAAAGCCGAATCGAATCACTTTTTAATTTTAAAACCGCTTATGGATGCCCTGTTTTACAGGGCTTTTTTATTTTTTCAGTAATTAGGTGAGTTTATTTCTTTTTAAAAATCCGTTGGCAAGCCTAATAAATTTTAATACACTAAAAAGCCTAGTCGGGGTGCAATATGCTGAGATCATACCCGTGAACCTGAAACAGTTAATACTGACGTAGGAAACTAGGAATACAACCTTATCTCCTTCCCGTCATTATTGCTGCCTTTTGATATAAATAAGGATGTAATAATGAAACTTCTTAAATTAACCTTAATTTCTACCGCACTTTTTTCCACTGCTGCATTAGCTCAAGCACAGCAAAGTGTAAACGTATATAGCTACGACTCTTTCACTTCTGAATGGGGTGCTGGGCCAAAAGTAAAACAAGATTTTGAAAAAGCCCATCCACAATGCGCTATTAATTTTACGCCTTTTGAAAGTGGTGGTGTGTTGCTCAACCGTGTTCGTTTGGAAGGAAAGAAAACAAAAGCGGATATTGTGCTAGGTTTAGATAACTTTGTTTTAGAACAAGCTGAAAAAACAGGTATTTTTGCGCCAAATAAAGTGGATTTAACTCAACTGGATTTACCAACAAAATGGACGAATAAAACCTTCTTACCTTTCGATTTTGGTAACTATGCTTTTGTGTATGATAAAACTAAATTACAAAATCCGCCGAAAAGTTTGAAAGAATTGGTTGAACGTCAAGATATCCGTGTAATTTATCAAGATCCTCGCACCAGCAGTGTGGGTCGTGGTTTATTGGTTTGGATGAATGCAATTTATCCTGCAGATAAAATTCAATCTGCTTGGAAAGAGTTGGATAAGCATACGGTGACCATGGGTAAAGGCTGGTCAGATACTTACGGTGCATTCTTAAAAGGCGAAGCGGATTTAGTGCTAAGTTACAGCACATCGCCACTTTATCACCAACTTTTTGAGAAAAAAGATAATTATGCAGCGACAGATTTTGCGGAAGGGCATATCACTCAAGTGGAATTAGCGGCTCGCGTCGCCAACCATCCAAATCAATGCGCGGATGATTTTATGGCATTTTTAATTTCACCTACGGCACAAAAACATATTGTGACTGCAAACATCATGTTGCCAGTCATTCAAGGTGAAATTGAACCGCACTTTGATGCGCTTAAAGCTGAACAAAAAACTCAAACTCCAATTAATCCAATGGTGAATGCGGAACACTTAAAAAATTGGATTAGCACTTGGCAAACCACATTAACAAAATAGTTTGATGTTTTCGTTATTTCATCATCCACAACTCCGCCCTCGTCATTATGTGGGCGGCGTTGTTGTCATTAGTTTCATTACTCTTTTTTATGTTAGCGCCTTAAGTTCGATCTTTGCATTGGGCGATGAATTACAATGGAAAACTTGGTTCACGGATGATTACCTACAGCATCTGATTTTTTTCAGTTTTGGGCAAGCCTTACTTTCTACCATTTTATCTATTTTTTTGGGTCTGCTCCTCGCTCGAGCATTGTTTTATCAACCATTCTCAGGAAAAAAGTGGCTATTAAAATTAATGTCGCTGACCTTTGTTTTACCTGTTTTAGTGGCAATTTTTGGTTTGATCGGTATTTATGGTTCAAGCGGTTGGTTAGCTAAGTTTGCTAACCTTTTTGGAATGCCGTGGCAGGGACATATTTACGGGCTTTCGGGTATTTTAATTGCCCATCTTTTTTTCAATATCCCACTGGCAGCGCAACTTTTCTTACAAAGTTTGCAAAGTATCCCTTATCAGCAACGTCAGCTTGCTGCGCAACTCAATTTGCAAGGCTGGCAATTCGTTAAATTGGTGGAATGGCCCGTTTTTCGTCAGCAATGTTTGCCCACATTCAGCTTGATTTTTATGCTTTGCTTCACCAGTTTTACTGTTGTTCTTACACTAGGCGGTGGGCCTCAATATACAACATTAGAAACCGCAATCTACCAAGCGATTTTATTTGAATTTGATCTGACCAAAGCCGCACTTTTTGCCATGTTGCAATTTGTATTTTGCTTGGTTTTATTTAGCTTAACATCACGTTTTTCGCCCTCTAATCAAAATGGCTTGAGCAATAGTAATCCTTGGTTTGAGAAGCCTAAAAGTGCGGTCAAAATTTTCCATGTTTTTGTCTTACTTGTTTTTGTATTTTTCCTTTTTTCGCCAGTATTGAACATTCTTATCAGCGCATTGAGTTCACCAAGCTTGCTCACAGTTTGGCATAATTCTCAGCTCTGGCGTGCGTTAGGCTATTCTCTTTCTATTGCGCCATTATCAGCATTGATTGCATTAATGATGGCAATCGCCTTATTGCTTTTATCACGCCGTTTAGAATGGTTGCATTATCAGAAAATTGCGCAATTTATTATTAATGCTGGAATGGTGATTTTGGCAATCCCGATTTTAGTACTCGCAATGGGGTTATTTTTATTATTACAAGAGCGTGATTTTTCGAATGTTGATTTGTTTGCCATTGTTGTATTTTGCAATGCGTTAAGTGCAATGCCTTTTGTTTTACGTATTTTGAGCGCACCTTTCCATAACAATATGCGTTATTACGAAAATCTGTGTAATAGTCTGGGAATTGTGGGTTGGCAACGTTTTTATCTGATTGAGTGGCAAACTTTACGTGCGCCATTGCGCTATGCTTTTGCTTTAGCCTTGGCACTATCTTTAGGGGATTTTACGGCTATTGCGTTGTTCGGCAATCAAGAGTTTACTTCTCTACCGCATTTGTTATATCAGCAGCTAGGGAATTATCGTAATCAAGATGCGGCTGTCACTGCAGGGATTTTATTATTGCTTTGTGGCATATTGTTTGCCTTTATTCATACATATAGGGATGCCGATGATTTATCTAAATAATGTGATTTTGAACGATAAAACCTTACCGATGTGCTTTAATTTGAACGTTAAGGCTGGCGAACGTATCGCGATTATTGGCGAAAGCGGGGCGGGAAAAAGTACGTTATTGAATTTAATCGCTGGATTTGAATTTCCTCATCAAGGAGAAATTTGGTTAAACGATAAAAATCATACGCGTAGCGCACCTTATGAACGACCAGTTTCGATGTTATTTCAAGAAAATAATTTATTTCCTCATTTAACTGTACAGCAAAATCTTGCGTTGGGTTTAAAACCTTCTTTAAAATTAACCGCACTTGAACAGGAAAAAATTGGACAGGTCGCTTGTTCCGTAGGATTGGGCGATTATTTAGAACGTTTACCGAATTCTCTTTCGGGGGGACAAAAACAACGAGTGGCATTGGCACGTTGTTTGTTGCGAGATAAACCCATCTTGTTATTAGATGAGCCTTTTTCCGCATTAGATCAGAAACTTCGTGTAGAAATGCTTGCTTTAATTGCCAAACTTTGTGATGAGAAACATCTGACTCTGTTACTTGTTACTCACCAACCATCGGAATTAGTTGGTACGATAGATCGAGTATTGCTGGTGGAGAATGGTCAGATAAGTCAATTGCAAAAAGAGACGTAAAATTATATAGATTTTATAACTGATGAATCGATTCAATGACTATCTATACCAGCCTATAAACTGAATAAAGATAAGATACAAAAATGCGGTGATTATTCACCGCACTTTCAAAGGAAAAATATGTTAACTGAAAAACTACAAATTAACTCTATTACACCACATCCAAGCGTTGAATATTGGTCTGTTTGCAAAGTTGAGTCGTTATTTGAAACGCCATTTTTGGAATTGGTTTATCGCGCTGCGCAAATTCATCGCAAGTATTTTAATCCTCGAGCGATTCAGTTATCCACGTTAATGTCTATCAAAACGGGAGGATGCCCAGAAGATTGTGGTTATTGTCCTCAATCAGCCCGTTATCACACGGGGGTACAAAATCAGCAGTTATTAGATGTTGATGAGATCGTCGCGAAAGCAAAAATTGCGAAAGCACGTGGTGCAGGGCGCTTTTGTATGGGCGCAGCTTGGCGAGGCCCTAAGCCAAAAGATATTGAGAAAGTCACAGAAATTATTAAAGCGGTGAAATCGCTTGGTTTAGAAACCTGTGGCACTTTTGGTTTATTGCAAGACGGTATGGCGGAAGATTTAAAAGAAGCCGGATTAGATTATTACAATCATAATCTTGATACCGCACCAGAACATTACGCAGAAGTGATTGGTACGCGACGTTTTGATGATCGTCTTAGCACGTTAGGAAAAGTGCGCAAAGCTGGATTAAAGGTGTGTTGTGGTGGCATTGTGGGGATGAATGAAACCCGCAAAGAACGGGCTGGATTAATCGCGAGCCTTGCAAATCTTGATCCGCAACCTGAGTCAGTGCCGATTAATCAACTCGTTAAGGTTGAAGGTACGCCGTTAGAAGATGCGGAAGAATTAGATTGGACAGAGTTTGTGCGCACGATTGCCGTTGCACGTATTACCATGCCAAAAAGCTATGTGCGCCTTTCTGCAGGACGTAGTGGTATGAGTGAAGAAATGCAAGCGATGTGTTTTATGGCGGGTGCAAATTCAATTTTCTATGGCGATAAATTACTTGTCACGGGCAATCCAGAAGAAGATGGCGATCAATTATTAATGGCAAAATTAGATTTAGAGCCAGAAAATGCAGAAAATAAAAAAGCTTCTTGAATATCAAGAAGCTAATTATTTAAGGGGTTGATGTAGATTAGCCCCTAACTTTTTTATTTTTGTTGAGGCTGTAATTGTGGATCTTGTCCATACAATGGATGTCTCGGACCATAAAGCAAACAACCATTGCAAGGTCCATTAAGCATATTTCCTGTTGCCCACGCAGCAACCTTGTACCCTTTATCGGATACATTGTTCGCAATTTGTTTTACTACAGCAGTAATTAGCATTACGATGGCATTACCGTTGTTATTGCGATCTGCATCGTCTGCGTAGCCTTTACCTTCCCATAAGGTTTTACCACTACGTAAATCAACAAGCTTGCCACTTACTCTTACTTTAGTAACACTATCAAATACTTGATAATTCACACCGTAATCATCTACATTAATGTAAAGAACTGCATCAGCCCCAAAAATATCATGTAATTTTTGTGGATTTACATTATGGATTTCTTGAGCTTGTGTTAAACCATTGTGTTTAAAAGTTTCATACACAAGCGCAGGAGGGAAAACATAATACCCTTCTTCCGCCAATGGATAAATTGTATGTGCTAATACAGCAGGAGAACCTTTAACATCATTCGTTGTATCCGTAGGAAGTAATACCAAGATAGAACGTGGTTTACTTTCTTGATAGTTCGTATAGTCATAAGGCGTTGACTTCATTGTTGAACAGGCAGAAAGCAAAAATGTACAAGCCATTACTAAATAGAGAGAGAGTTTTTTCATTTTTTCGCTCCTTTTTTCACTTTTTTACTTCCAGTGCTTTCTGTGCTCGCATCCACTTTTTTCCCTTTATTTAACAAGAAGTTAATATATTGAGTTGATTCAGGAAATAAAGTCATTTCTTTTTGATAGGCTTCTGCCATTTTACCAGCGTTGCCTAATTGACCATATAAAAGACCAATCTGTGCATACAGACCAGGTGGTACTTTTTTACCGCTATCAAGTTGAGCAATTTCTTCTAATTTTTGAAGCTGTTCTTGTGGATCGCCGTCTTGAGTTAGATATTGGTATACGGAAGTTGGATAGGTATCTCCATTCCAAGTATACAATGTATTTGGTTTACTGCCTGATGAACAGGCAGTCACCACAGCAACAGCTGATAAACAAATAAAAAGTTTTAGTTTATTCATAATAAAATCCTTAATTTGAAGGCTTCCATTGACCTGATTCAACACCAGAAACAAGGTTATTTACGGCTTCACGAATGGCTAAATCTAATACTTTACCATTAAGAGTTGAATCATAACCTGCGGTGCCACCAAAACCTAACACTTCACGGTTTGAAAGATTATATTCACCAGCACCTTGAACAGAATAAACCACTTCTGAAGTTTGAGTATTCACCACATTCAATGTTACTTTTGCATAAGCCACTTGTTGTTTGCCGCGACCTAAAATACCAAATAATTGCTGATCGCCTACTGTTTTACGACCAAATTCAGTCACATCGCCAGTCACCACATAATTCGCGCCTTTTAATTTTTGTTTTTGACCTTTGATTTTTGCTTCTGTCGCCGATTCTGACATATTGGTGCGATCCAACACACTAAAACGACCTGATTGTTGTAAGTGAGATACTAAAATGGTTTTGGCTTGATTACCTAATTGATCCACGCCGTCAGAGAATGCGCCATTGTTATAGCTTGAACGATTATCAAATTTACCCACAGAAATAGGGGCTTTCACACCGTTATACGCGGTGTTATAGCTCGTTACTTTTTGAACTTCAACAGTACGAGACCCCTCGGTTGCACAACCAGATAAAGCTAAAACGCTGACAGATAATAAGATTGGATAGAGTTTTTTCATTACAGAATCCTTATAATATAAAGTGATAAAAAAGCTCCTTGAGTTATCAAGGAGCTTCCATTTTAAAGAATTTCTTTAGCTTTCGCTACCACGTTTTCAACAGTGAAACCAAAGAGTTTGAATAATTGATCCGCTGGTGCAGATTCACCGAAACTATTCATACCTACTACACAGCCGTTGAAACCAACGTATTTATACCAGAAGTCAGAAATACCCGCTTCAATTGCAACACGTTTGGTTACAGCTGCAGGTAATACGCTTTCACGGTAAGCTGCATCTTGTTTATCAAAACGGTTAGTGCTTGGCATAGAGACTACACGTACTTTTTTACCTTCTACACTTAATGCTTCAGCCGCTTTCACCGCTAATTCAACTTCAGAACCTGTTGCAATGAAGATTAACTCAGGTGTGCCATCACAGTCTTTTAACACATAAGCACCACGTTTAACCGCATCTAATTGTGCAGAAGTGCGGTCCATTTGGGCTAAGTTTTGACGGGTAAAGATCAACGCACTTGGGCCATCTTGACGTTCAACCGCTTGTTGCCATGCGATAGCTGATTCCACTTGGTCACATGGACGCCATGTTTCAAGGTTTGGAATTAAGCGTAGCGAAGCCGTTTGTTCCACAGGTTGATGAGTTGGACCATCTTCACCTAAACCGATCGAGTCGTGTGTATAAACAAAGAGTGAACGTTGTTTCATTAATGCCGCCATACGTACTGCGTTGTGAGCATATTCGTAGAACATTAAGAAGGTTGCGCCGTAAGGAATGAAACCGCCATGTAATGCAATACCGTTCATAATGGCAGACATACCAAATTCACGCACACCGTAGTTGATGTAGTTACCACCTACATTTTCATGCGCACGGAGCGGTTTAGAACCACTCCATAATGTTAAGTTAGAGCTTGCTAAGTCTGCTGAGCCACCTAAGAATTCAGGTAACACATGAGCATATGCTTCGATTGCATTTTGTGATGCTTTACGGCTTGCAATGCTTGCTGGGTTTGCTTGTAATTTTTCAATAAACGATTTAGATTCTGCTGCCCAATTTGCTGGTAATTCACCGTTTACACGACGTGTAAATTCTGCAGCAAGTTCTGGATATGCTTTAGCATAAGCGGCAAATTTTTCTTCCCAAGATTTTTCTGCTGCAGCACCTTTTTCTTTCGCAGACCATTCAGCATAGTATTCAGCTGGAATTTCAAATGGCGCATATTCCCAACCAAGTGCTTTGCGGGTTAAAGCGATTTCTTCATCACCTAATGGTGCACCGTGACAATCATGTGACGCTGATTTATTTGGTGAACCGAAACCGATAATGGTTTTACAAATAATTAACGTTGGTTTTTCTTTTTCTGCTTGAGCAAGAATGGTTGCAGCACGAATTTGTTCTGCATCGTGACCATCTACATTACGAATCACTTGCCAGCCATAAGCTTCAAAACGAGCTGCGGTATCATCGCTGAACCAACCATCAACATGACCATCAATGGAAATGTTGTTGTCATCGTAGAATGCGATTAATTTACCTAGGCCTAATGTTCCTGCTAAAGAGCAAGCCTCGTGAGAAATCCCTTCCATTAAACAACCATCGCCTAAGAACACGTAAGTGTGGTGATCAACGATTTCATAACCTTCACGGTTAAATTGACCTGCTAAGGTTTTCTCAGCAATCGCCATACCTACTGCATTAGTGATACCTTGGCCTAACGGACCCGTTGTGGTTTCAACACCTGGTGCATAACCATATTCTGGATGGCCTGGGGTTTTAGAATGTAATTGACGGAATTGTTTTAAATCTTCGATAGAAAGATCATAGCCAGTTAAATGTAAAAGGCTATAAATCAACATGGAACCGTGGCCGTTAGAAAGCACAAAACGGTCGCGATCAGCCCATTTAGGATTGTTTGGGTTATGTTTTAAGAAATCACGCCATAATACTTCAGCGATATCCGCCATTCCCATTGGTGCACCTGGGTGGCCTGATTTTGCTTTTTGTACTGCATCCATTGATAAGAAACGAATTGCATTGGCTAATTGTCTACGAGTTGCCATTTTGTTCTCCTGTTATAATTCGCTTTGAAAAAATAATCTTGCGCATTCTACCTTATTTCTGAAGGAAATTTAGCAAAAATCCGCACTCAATTTAATAGTTTGTGACAATAATCAAATTCTACGGCGACGCTGGTGAAAACGCGTGCTACTTGATTTTATTTTCAAATTTACCGCACTTTTTTTCTCTTTGGATTTGCGGTAAGTCCGTCGATAGTGACTTAAAAAATAATGAATAGAGCTTGCCATCACCGCGCCAAGCAAAAAGATAATAATGAGATCACCATATAATTGGTGAAAAATTTGATTAATTTTTGATTGGTTAGATTGCGTATATTGAGCATCAATGGTGACGCGTAAAAATCCTTTAATGCCGCTTTGGGCGTAAAGTGGCTCTACAATTTGTTGGTTATTTTCATCGGGTGAATTGCGAGTTTCGCGACTTTGAGCCAATAATTTTCCTTCGCCATCATATAAGCTCGCATCTAAAATAAAGTCTTCTTTGACTATTTGATCAAGATTATCCGTTAATTGCTCTGTTTTGGCATTATTTGTAAGTAAAACTGAAAATAAATTGGCTTGTTGACGAACCAAAATATGTGAGATGTTCGCCACTTGATTTACGCTCGCAAATTGTGAACTCAGCTTAAATTGCTTCACACCAAATAAGATAACGCCAAGTGCAGTTAGGCTTAGCACAATAATCGTTGCAAGCATGGTTGATTTGATTAGTTTTTCTTTAATTATTTGCACTTTTTCAACTCACATCGGTTAAAATCTTTTCAGTCGCCACAATTTACAGGATTTTTATGCAAATTCAACGTTTCAAAAGCATTACACAAAAATACCCACAATTTCCTACCGCACTTTTAGCTAATGAGGAATCTATACAGAACGGAGAACCTTTTATCTTATACGGCACAAAGTTGGACATAACTAAGTTGGAAAAATTTCAACAAAAGTGCGGTCAAAATTTTCAGATTTTTGATGTTTGGATGGTAGCGCAAAATATTGTCGTTTTATTGAAAGGTAGATGGTTTGCTGACTTCATTAAATTTGCTCATGATGTTGAAGTGGATATTGCTAAATTAGATTTTAGCCCTAAATTGTCTCAAGCAGGATTGTTGGTGATGGATATGGATTCTACCGCTATTCAAATTGAATGTATTGATGAAATTGCGAAATTAGCGGGTGTTGGTGAACTTGTTTCTGCGATTACGGAAAGCGCAATGAGAGGTGAATTAGATTTCGAGCAAAGTTTGCGTCGTCGAGTGGGTACATTAAAAGGTGCACCAGAAAGCATTTTGCAGCAAGTTAGAAAGAATTTACCGCTAATGTCTGGACTAATCGAAACTATCCAAACCTTACAAAAATATGGTTGGAAAACCGCAATTGCTTCAGGTGGATTTACTTATTTTGCGGATTATTTGAAAGCCTTATTACAGCTTGATTTTGCTGCATCAAATCAATTTGATATTGAAGATAGAAAACTCACTGGCTTAGTTAAAGGCGATGTGGTTGATGCCCAATACAAAGCTAAAACATTGCAACATTTGTTAGAGGAATACGGTATTGATTCACAATATTCTATTGCTATTGGTGACGGGGCAAATGACTTGGCAATGATGAATGTGGCAGGATTAGGCGTGGCATTCCATGCCAAACCGAAAGTGCAACAACAAGCGCAAATTGTGGTAAACTTCGCCGACTTAACCGCACTTTTATGCCTTTTAAGTGCCAATGATAGAATTTAATAAAATGGGAGAAGACTATGCCATCTTTTGATATTGTTTCTGAAATTACTTTACACGAAGTCCGTAATGCGGTGGAAAATGCCAACCGTGTGCTTAGCACGCGTTATGATTTCCGTGGCGTGGAAGCGATCGTTGAATTAAATGAAAAAAGCGAAACCGTGAAAGTGACGACCGAATCTGATTTCCAATTAGAGCAATTAATTGAAATCTTAATTGGTGCGTTTGTAAAACGTGGTATTGAGCATAGCTCGTTGGATATTCCAACCGAAAGTGAACACCACGGTAAACTTTACAGTAAAGAAATCAAACTTAAACAGGGTATTGAAACAGAGATGGCGAAGAAAATTACTAAATTAGTAAAAGATTCTAAAATCAAAGTTCAAACTCAAATTCAAGGTGAGCAAGTGCGTGTGACAGGTAAGTCACGCGATGACTTACAGGCAGTCATTCAACTTGTTAAAGGCGCTGAATTAGGCCAACCATTCCAATTTAATAATTTTAGAGATTAGTTTTCAAAGAAGGGCGAAATGTTGTCATCGTTTTTTGATAAAACTTGACGAGCACCGCTTTCAAGCGTAACATTCGCCCGATTTTTTAACGAGAAGGACACACACTTTGGACAGTCATAGTCGATACCGAATATCGCTCTAGACGCCCGCCTTTTTATTATCGGCGCGCGTTCGCCGGTAAATTTACCGTTGTTTCGGCATCTCTTAACGAAAACTTTGCGATTTTTCACCGCACTTTCGTTTCTTCTTTAATTTGTTCACTGTTAGCTGTTCATAATCCTATAAGGAGTATGAAATGATCAACGCGTTTGCTATCAATGATTCCCGCTTGGTTCGCATTGACGAAGACCAAACTGATCTCAATACTGCCATTTGGCTTGATTTACTTGAGCCAACAGGCGAAGAACGTGAAATGCTACAAGAAGGCTTAGGCCAAAGCTTAGCATCTTTTCTAGAATTGGAGGATATCGAAGCTTCCGCCCGTTTCTTTGAAGATGAAGACGGTTTACACCTTCACTCATTTTTTTATTGCGAAGATGAAGACAATTATGCTGATTTAGCGAGCGTTGCTTTTACTATTCGTGATGGCCGTTTATTTACGTTGCGTGATCGCGAGCTACCAGCATTTCGTTTATACCGTATGCGTTCACGTAGCCAGCGTTTGTTAGAATGTAATTCCTATGAAGTTTTACTGGATTTATTTGAAACGAAAATTGAGCAATTAGCGGACGTGATTGAAAACGTTTATGCAGATTTGGAAGAGTTGAGTCGCGTTATTTTAAACGGAAAACAAGATGAAGCCTTTGATGAAGCATTAAATACGCTCACGGAACAAGAAGACACCAGCTCAAAAGTTCGTTTGTGCTTGATGGATACTCAACGTGCATTAGGTTTCTTAGTTCGCAAAACGCGCTTACCAGCAAACCAGTTAGAACAAGCACGAGAAATCTTACGAGATATTGAATCTTTGCAACCGCATAATGAATCTTTATTCCAAAAAGTAAACTTTTTAATGCAAGCTGCAATGGGTTACATCAATATTGAACAGAACAAAATTATGAAATTCTTCTCAGTTGTTTCTGTGATGTTCCTTCCGGCAACATTAGTTGCATCCACTTATGGTATGAACTTTGATTTTATGCCTGAATTACATTTTAAATATGGTTATCCAATGGCAATTGGGTTAATGATCGCAGCAGCATTGACGCCATATATTTATTTTAAAAGAAAAGGATGGTTATGATGGAATTATCCCAAACCGCATTATTTATTGGATCAATTATTAATCTTTATGCACTTGTCTTAATCTTACGGGCTTGGTTACAGTTTGCTCGAGTAGATTATTACAACCCTGTTTCAACATTTGCAGTCAAAATGACTGATCCAGTATTAAAACCTCTGCGTAAAATTGCGCCTACAGTGAAAAATATCGATACTTCTGCTTTACTGTTCGTATTTATTATCGGTATGTTGAAAGGTATTATTTATTTTGGTTTATCAGTAAATGTACTCTTAGTATTGGGTGTGTTAACTATATTGAAAAGCATTGGTTTAGCAATTTTTTATGTGCTTTTTATTGGGGTTGTTTTAAGTTGGTTTAATCGTGGAAATAGTCCTGTGATTTATGCGTTTTATCAACTCTCAGAACCTCTTTTAAAACCTATCCGTCGATTCTTACCAACATTAGGCATGATTGATTTTTCCCCTATGGTCGTTGTATTTATCTTATTGTTCTTAAATAACCTAATGCTTGATATGTTAGGTGGACTTTGGATGATTGCTGGTTAGAGACCAATAGGTTATTTTAAACAAGAAAAAGGCGTATTTATTAATACGCCTTTCTTATACACATAATTCTGATTTATGCTACTGTTAATTGTCCCGCATATAAAACAAAGAAACGTAAACAGAATACCCCAATTAAGTCAAAAATTGACACCAAGATAATAAAGTTACGGTTGTATTTTAAACGGTCATTAACAAACATATTGGCGATTAATGGGATCAAGATACCAATAAAGAATACCCCAATCCAGAATACCGCACCCCAGAAACCAGATAATGCATTATGTAACGCAACTGTTTTTTGGCCGCCACCAAAATGTAAGCCAACGAAGAAACACACAAGCAAACCAAGCTCTGTCACCATAATTGGTACTTCAAATTTATGGATGAAGTGCGATTCGTGAGAATCACCTTTTAATTTTCCCGCAATCAAGATAATTAAGAAGGTTGCGGCAATACCTGATGATGTACCAGAAGCTAAGAATAATGCCGGTAATACTGGGTTATTCAACATTGGATAGCTAATTAATGCAGAAAGTAAGAACCCTGTGTATGCACCAAGCACTGCAGCCAATACGAAAAGAACAACTTCGACTGGACTTGCAATACGTTCTGCAATACCGATGAGTTTCATCACAAATTGCAGTTTTGGCATAAAGCGATTAATTAATGCTTCGATTTCTTTTTTGAAAATCACCACTCCCCAAACTACTAAAAACAACATATAGATTTGGAAGAGCATGACCCCCATCGACATTACGGAATTAAATTGATAGTTAAACATCAATTTCCAGAATGTCCAAGGTCGAGCCAAGTGGAAAATTAATAGCGTTAAACCAATTAATGTTGGTACTGACCCTAAAATTACCCCAGATCGAATAATCCAGTTTTGGCTTAGATTTTCTATTTTATTGCTGCGTTTATACGCAATTGCTAACTGTACCGCACCAGATGAGATCCCCAATAAGAACAAGTAGATCGCAATGGTAGAATCCCACACTAGATTAGGCGTATGAAATGGAACTGGATAATCTAATGTCATCTTCTAGGCTCCCCATGTTGGAATGGAATGTGGTACAAGTTTGGTTGTGTACCTAATTCCACTTTTGTGCGATAAACCGGTTTTTCTTTCACTTTACGTGAAACTGCACTCATTGGATCATTCATATCGCCAAAGGTTAATGCTTTGGTTGGACACGCTTCCACACAAGCCGGTTGTTTACCATTGGCTAAATTTGTATCGCGGCAGAAGTTACATTTATCTGCGGTACGATGTACTGGATGAATAAAACGTACACGATATGGGCAAACTGCTATACAGTATTGGCAGCCTACACATAAATCTTTATGTACATCTACAATGCCAGTCTCTTTATCAATAAAAGATGCACCAGTTGGACAAACTGCTACGCAAGGTGCATTTGTACAATGTTGGCAAGATTGACGGAAGAACTCATATTCCTGATTTGGAAATTCACCGTAAGGTTCACTGCGTAGAATCTCTAAGCGAGAAACGCCTTCTGGCACTTGGTTTACATCACGGCATGCATTCATACAGGCTGTACAGCCGATACACGAATTTTCATCGTGTATCATTGCGTAACGTTTAGGTTTATCCGCCTTGTCTTCTTTCGCAAAAGAAGTTAAAGATGTCCCCGTCATAAGGATTACTGCCCCCATGCCGGAAACAAAGTTTCGGCGTGAGCAGGCTGTCATTGTTTATCCTTTTGTTCGGTTAGTTTATCTTGTTCAGCTTTACGTTTTTGTTGTTCACTATGGCAATCTACGCAAAGTTTAACGCGTTGTTTTGGTTGAATACCTTTCATTGCGTCTTCTTTAGGGTGAAGAGTATGGCAACTTGCACAAGGCAATTTCATTGCGTGTACATCATGAGCCCATAGTTTTTCACGAAGTTTGTCAGGTTGGTGACAAGCAAAACAAACTTGGTTTTGTTCTTGAACTGAATACATCGGTTTTTTATTACCGAAAATATCCCCTTCAAAACGCATAACATCTTTAGCACCACGACGGTGGTTTTCAGAAACGTTACCGTGACAGCTTACACAAGTAATTGCTTTACCGTTATTTGGATTTTTCTTATCTAAGTGTGCACCATGGAATTTACCAAAGTGGAGTTCGCCACCAGACTGATCTGCAGTTTGGTTTTTATCTACTTTGTCGAATTTATGGCATTTAGCACAATATTGATTAGGATCGCGTTGGTTATCTAATTGCGGTTCATAAGTAAAATGATCCGCAGGTTTTTGTGCATCATCAGCATGAGCCAAAAATGGCGCTGCTACAAATGCCGCACTTAACGCTAACGCTTTTGCAGATTTGTTGATTAAAGAAGTTAAATTCATTTGGGTTACCTCAAATTTGACCTTGAAAATCACCGCACTTTCCAATTTGCACTTAAAAGTGCGGTGGATTTTTCATTTATTTTTGTGCTGGTGGATCAACTAATAAGCCTTTTTCTTTAGCTTGTTGTTCCCATTGTGGTACCACAGTTTTTAAGAATTCTTCTTTAGCTTTGCGTTCTTTTTCAATATCAATACCCATTACTTTCCACGCTTTATCAGCTGTTGAAATATCTGGGATTTGAACTGGAGTTTTCACACCGTGTTTAGTTAAGATTGCTGCAAGTTTAGTACGAGCATCCGCTGCTTTATCTAAGCCAGAGCCTAATACACGAAGCATTACTTCAGGTGCGTGCATATGGCCACCGTGGCTTGCTGCAGCATAATCCCAACGCCATTGAGCATGACGAATATCCATTAATGCCGCTTCCATTTCTTCTTTAGTTGCACCT
Source organism: Haemophilus haemolyticus (assembly GCF_003493605.1). GTDB lineage: Bacteria > Pseudomonadota > Gammaproteobacteria > Enterobacterales > Pasteurellaceae > Haemophilus > Haemophilus haemolyticus_J. The sequence continues at coordinate 10,035 of NZ_QQKA01000009.1, read as the reverse complement.
GCATCCCAAGCAGCTTTCGCTTCAAAGTGAGCTTTAACAACTTGCTCTTCTAAACGACCCATTACATCTTTCACTTCTTTTTTACGTGAAGTGACGATATCGCGTAATTTTTCTTTGCTTTGATCGTGACAGTTTGCACAAGTGCGGTCAAATGCATCAAATGGATTTTGGATTTGGTGATCAGTATAAACTTTACCGTCTTTACCTTGTACTTTCGGCATGTGACAGTCCACACAAGTTACCCCATTTTTACCATGCATACCTAAAGACCAAATTTCAAAGTCAGGGTGTTGAGCTTTTAACATTGGTGCTTTAGAAAGACTGTGAGTCCAATCAGAGAAACCAATATCATCATAATATTTTTCAATATCATCTACAGTTTGACCATTATCCCAAGGGAAAGTCACTTGTTTAATGTCGCCTGCGAAGTAGTATTCTACATGGCAGTTTGCACAAATTTCTGCACGTTTTTCGGTACGTTCTGCCGTATTAAAACTTAAGTTAGGTGTGGTTTTACCCTCAGCTTTTGCTTTAGCTTGAACGGCATTATTTAAGTGATCTAATGCACGTAACACATGTGGACGAGCAATACGTAATGCAGGTTTGCCTTCAGCAAAATCTTTAGAGATCGTATCGTGACAGTCAGCACAACCGATTGAGTTCACGATTTCTGGACCACCTTTTGCCCATTTCGCATTGAAATAATCTTTTTCGCCCCATTCCGCGATTAAACGAGGAACATCTGGGCCTTTACATGTCCAACATGCCATTGGTTGTGGACCATCATTTGCAGTTTTTGGTGCACCAGTTCGTAGAATGTTACGAACATCAGTGACTGCATAAACGTGGCCGCGTGGTGCGTTGTATTCTTTTGCAAATGCATAACCGCCCCAAAGAACGATTAAGCGTGGATTTTCTTCATCGGCATAAATAATTTTTTCGCCGTTGCCGTTTGCAGTTGAACGCCAGCTGTTATATTGATTTGGATATTTTTCTGCAAATTTTTCATTTACAGATTCAATTTTCAAATCTGGTTTTACTGGTTCAACAGGTTGTTCTAATGGCTTATAAACCATATCAGCTACCGCTGAGTTAAATAAGCTTAAACTCGCGAAAGACGCTGCCACAATGAGGCTTTTTTTGAATGCGTTCACGATAATCACTCCATTTGTTGTAATAAAAAGGTTAGGTTAAGTAGAAAGTTGAGAATTATTCTTAATCCCACAAAGAATATGTGGATATAGATTCATTCGCGCGTAAGATACCAAAAGAAAAAAGTTTTTCTACTCGCAGAATTAAAAAATGTGAGATTGATCAAACTTATTTCTCAAAATACTTACAAAGAGGTATTCGTTATTTGGAATAAATTAAGGCGGTTTATGCCGCCTTAATTTTGAGTATTATTATCATTAATATTGACTAATAATATTTGCTATTCTTTTATCCGATATTTGATATTTTGTTCCTATCTGTTGAGCAAATAAACTGACTCGTAATTTTTCTATCAAGCATTAAATTTATTCGTTAAATCATTAAATTACGCCAAGAACAGCAGCTCACCCAAAAGGGTTTAGCCGAAAAAACCGGCATCGCCCAAAGTGCTATCAGCCGTTTTGAATCAGGCAACCACAACCCGTCACTTGCCTTTTTACAACGTATTGCAGAAGGATTGAGGAAGAAGGTTTATGTGGAGTTTTGATAAGCAAAAGTGCGGTGGATTTTGAAAGTGTTTTTGAGGTTGAAAAACGTTTGAAAAAATGACCGCACTTTTTGAGTAAATATTACCGATTACGCTGGTGTGCATCTCCTGACGCGAGCCTCTTAAATTGAAGATACAAGCACGCGTCAGGAGACGCGTGCTATCGTGGGGCTCTATCTAAGTGGTATCTATAATACCTTGCTTTTGTATAGTTTATCCTTGCCAATATTTTAGAATTCCATTTATCGGAATATGTCAAAGGTTCAGGATATTTTAGTCTAGATACAAGAGACAACATTTCATTCTCAGTTAATTCAATTTTGTTTAGCCTTTTTCTTACTAGAAAATTATCCAAACCAATTAATCCTAAGCCATAAAATGCTACATTTATATAACTTCTTGCAATAGAATCCTTATCTTTAACATAAAAATCTAAAAGCAGAGCTAGCAATTGTTCTCTAAATTTACGTCGCTTAGTCCTTTCATACCTACAGGTTACAGTCCTAATAAATTGTTGCTCAATAGTACTTGCACCTTGATATTTCCTATATCTTATATAAATATAGACAGCCCTTAAAATAGCAATAGGATCAACTCCTGTATGGTATCTAAACCGATGATCCTCAGCCGAAATTAAAAAATTTATGAGCTTAACATCATAATAGGTAGAATCGTTAGCTATACAAATCATAAGGCTACGAAAATCCTTCTTTAAACTAGCATTTAGTTTAAGTAAAACTAGCGCTAAAAAAAGAAAAGGTGTATTCATTAATAAATATAATATTTTAAGCAGAATATTTTGCATCTTTCTTATCAAATTCATTCCTACTAATTTCAAAGATACCTGTTTGTTTTGCAATGGTAGAACTAAATAATCCATTATAAAATAATACGTTGCCACAGAAATAATATTTCTTGCGCAACTTCACATAGTAATATGTGGTTGATTTACGTTTTTCATTTTCTTCAAATGACTGAAATACTAGGATATCATAAGGAGATAAATATCGTTTTTGTATTATTCCTTCAATCTTACATATGCTTCTATTTTTTCCTTCATAGTGAATTATATGCTCTTTCCCCTTACCCACGGATGCATTTTCATAAATTTTTTCTGCCGAACCATAAACTTTATTTTCCTCAAGTCGTAAAGATAGCATATATTGCAGCTCCATTTCTTTGTAAGGGTTATATACTGTATTTTTTGTTCTTTGTCTCAAATAGAAAATTCCACCTATATTAGGTATGCGAAAGATCTTCTCTTTAAAAATAAAAAACAGAAATGCAATCATCAAACCTGCTAATAAATTAGCAAAAAAGCTATCTTGAAATCCTTCTCTAAATAAAAACATTCTAGAAACTCCTACGTTAAAAAATCTTAATTTTATATAGCCATAATCACATTCAAAATCCTTTTATCCGACACCTGATACTTAGTGCCTAACTGCTGCGCAAATAAGCTCACGCGTAGCTCCTCAATCATATATCGAATCTCCACCACCTCATCAGAAATCGGTTTAGATTTTGGTAGTTTAGTGAGCAATTGTTGGTAAGCTTGTTGTACTTGTTCTACGCGTAGCATAGCCGCACGGTCTCGATTTATATCTTGAGCCAGTTTATCAATGCGTTTATCAACGGCTTGCAGATAGCGCTGTAAATCCGGTAGGCGATCATAACCGCTCTTTTGCACAAAACCTGGGTAAATCAGCCCGCTTAATTGCGCCTTAATATCAGAAAAGGCAAAAGCCATGGTAAAATCCATTTTGCCTTTTAAACGTTGGTTTAAGGCGTGATTGAGAGATAGGATTTGTTCCACTTTCTGCGCAATATCCACGGTCACTTCGTTAAGGTTTTCTCGAACGAAATCACGCAATTTTTCAAAGCCTGCTTCATCCCATACAAACCCGCCAAAATCAGCAATCAGTTTATCCACGGCACAAGTGATACAGTCATCAATCAAATCCAACACGCGACCAAACGGGGTAAAATACAGCCCCAATTTGGCTTTATTCGGCAATTTTTCATGCAGATATTTAATCGGTGACGGTACATTGAGTAACAACAATCGACGTAAACCTTGTTGCATTGCCACAGCTTGTTCAAATTCCGTTTCAAACAGTTTGATACCCACCGCGTCTTTTTCGTCCACAATGGCAGGAAAGGCTTTCACACTGAAACCACGTTGTTTTTGTTCGTAACATTGTGGTAAATCTGCAAAGCTCCAAATATGCAGCCCGCTCTGCTCAATGCCATCATCTGCCACAGCAGAAATACTTTCCTGCACATGATCTTTTAAGTTGAATTTCAGCTCGTCCAAATTCATGGATTCGGCAATTTTCTTGCCATTTTCATCCACCACGCGGAACGTCATTTTCAAATGGCTTGGAATTTGTTCCCAATTCCAATATTCCACTTCTACGGTGACGCCCGTCATGCGACGCAATTCATGAATCAACGTATCCAATAACGGCTTTTCCAACGGCACGGCACGCCCTAAAAAGGCTTGGGCATAATTAGGTGCAGGCACAAAATTACGACGATAAGATTTCGGCAGAGATTTAATCAGCGCAATCACCAATTCTTCACGCAAGCCTGGAATTTGCCAGTCAAACCCCGTCATTTCCACTTGATTGAGCAACGGCAACGGAATATGCACGGTCACCCCGTCCGCATCGGTACCTGGTTCAAATTGATAAGTTAATTTAAGTTTCAAATTGCCTTGATGCCAGAAATTCGGAAAATCCAGCTTGCTCACTTGTTCCGCATCATCATTAATCAAGAATGAACGTTCAAAATTAAGTAATTCAGGATCTTTTTGCTGTGCCTTTTTCCACCACGTATCAAAATACTTTTGCGACACCACTTCTGTGCCAATACGCTGATCGTAAAATTCAAAAAGCGCGCGCTCGTCCACTAAAATATCGCGGCGACGGCTTTTGTGTTCCAATTCCTCTACTTCTCGAACGAGTCGTTGATTTTCTTTGAAGAATTTATGTTTAGTATTCCAATCCCCTTCCACTAAGGCAGATTGAATAAAGATCTCGCGGCTCACCGTTGGATCGATAGAGCCGTAATTCACTGGTCGCGCTGCTACAATCGGCACACCGTAAAGCGTGACTTTCTCATCTGCAATCACGGCACCACGAGATTTCGACCAACGCGGTTCTGAATAGGATTTTTTAATTAAATGCTCGGCAAGTGGCTCAATCCATTCTGGCTCGATTTCCGCCACCATACGCCCCCAAAGTTTGGAGGTTTCCACTAACTCTGCCGCCATCACCCATTTCGGTTGTTTTTTGAAAAGTACAGAATTGGGGAAAATTGCAAAATGGGCATTACGTGCGCCAAGATATTGTTGTTTCTCCGCTTCTTTTAAACCGATATGAGAAAGCAAACCGCTTAAAAGTGCGGTATGAATTTGCTGATATTCTGCTTTTTCAGAATTAATCGGCAAGCCCATTTCACGCACGGTTAAACGAATTTGATGATAAATATCCTGCCATTCGCGAATACGTAAATAATTTAAGAAATCCTTTTGGCATTGGCGGCGGAATTGGTTTTTACTCAATTCTTTTTGTTGTTCTTGTAGATAACACCAAAGATTGAGGAAAGCCAAGAAATCTGATTTTTTATCAGCAAAACGACGATGTTTTTCATCAGAAGCTTGCTGTTTTTCTTGTGGACGCTCGCGCGGATCTTGAATGGATAAAGCAGCGACAATAATCATCACTTCATGCAACGCACCTTGTGAGACAGCACTCAACAACATTTTCGCTAAACGTGGATCCACTGGGAGTTGAGCTAATTGACGGCCTACTGCCGTTAATTGACGTTTCTCACCTGATTTGGTGCGAACCATTTCAAACGCACCTAATTCTTCCAACAGTTTTATCCCATCTTGAATATGGCGTTTATCCGGCGCATCAACAAATGGGAACGCTTCAATATCATCCAAACCCAATGCCGTCATTTGCAAAATAACGGACGCTAAATTGGTGCGCAGGATTTCAGGATCGGTAAACTCTGGACGAGAATTAAAATCCTCTTCCGAATATAAACGAATACAAATCCCTTCGCTCACACGACCACAACGACCTTTACGCTGATTAGCAGATGCCTGTGAAATGGGTTCAATCGGTAAACGTTGTACTTTGGTGCGATAGCTATAACGGGAAATTCGCGCAGTACCTGGGTCAATCACATATTTAATGCCAGGCACAGTCAATGAGGTTTCTGCGACATTGGTGGCTAATACAATGCGATTTAAACCGCTTGGATGGAAAATTTTATTTTGTTCTTGCGCAGACAATCGAGCAAAGAGCGGTAGAATTTCCGTGTGTTTTAGATTTTGTTTTTGTAAGGCTTCGGCGGTATCACGAATTTCACGCTCTCCGTTCATAAAGATCAAGATATCGCCACGACCTTCTGCTTGCAGTTCATCCACTGCGTTGAGAATGCCTTGTAGCTGATCTTGATCGTCTTCTTCCACTACGGGACGATAACGCACTTCAACAGGATAGGTTCTGCCCGAGACTTCAATAATCGGTGCATTGTTAAAGTGTTTAGAAAAGCGTTCCACATCAATAGTCGCGGAAGTGATGATAAGTTTTAAATCACGACGACGTGGTAAAAGCTGTTTCAGATAACCGAGAATAAAATCGTTGTTTAGGCTACGTTCATGGGCTTCATCGATAATCAAACAAGAATATTGATTGAGAAAACGATCGTTTTGAATTTCCGCTAACAGGATCCCGTCAGTCATCAATTTAATTTGTGTATCATCACTAATTTGATCGTTAAAACGAACCTTATAACCAACTAAACCGCCAAGATCCGTTTCCAGTTCTTCTGCAATACGTGCCGCCACCGAACGAGCGGCAATACGGCGAGGCTGAGTATGACCAATCATACCCAGATTGCCGAAACCTAATTCCAAACACATTTTCGGTAATTGAGTGGTTTTACCTGAACCAGTTTCCCCTGCCACTACGATTACTTGATGCTCAGAAAGCAGTTTTTGAATTTCTGCTTTGCGTTGGCTAACGGGCAGGCTTTCTGGAAAAACGATAGGATTTTCTACCGCACTTTTACGACTTTCTACACGCAATTGAGCCTGTTCAATCTGCAGTTGGATTTCTTCAGCAACGGCTTGTTGTGCTTCTTGGTTTTTAATTTTTCCGATGCCGTGAATACGGGCAGATAAACGGCGTTTATCCACCAACATGATGTCATTTAATTGAGAAAAAAGCGATTGTTGTAAGGGAGTTAATTCGTGTTTTACTGATCTGTTTTTCATAGTGATTTATTTTTGAAACTTCCGTAAGCTAAGCTAATCCATCCGATTAAAAATAAAGTTCCGCCAATAGGCGTAATCCACACGATTACATTGCTTGCTCCGAAAGCGAGGGCGTACAAACTCCCACTAAATAATAAGATTCCAATTAACCAAGAAGACATAGATAATCGGGCGAATTTGTTATCACGTAAAGCAGATAATGCAACGGCAAGTACTGCAATGGTATGGAACATTTGATATTTTAAACCCGTATCAATCCACGCTAATTCTTTAGGTTCTAAAACTTTACTTAATCCATGTGCCGCAAAAGCACCAATCATCACACATAAAAAACCGCTTAATCCCGTGATAAATAACCATTTGTTTTTCATTTAAATTTTCCCTAAAAATAAAGCTAATATCCCTGCGGCAATAAGTGGCCCGACAGGAATTCCACCCAAAAATGCTACACCAATAATTGTACCGATAAGCAAGCCAGTGACTAAAATCGGTTGTTCGCCCATTAAAGGAACACCCTTGCCCGCAAGCCAAGCCACAAGCACACCAACGGAAATGGAAAGTGCCATTTTCCAACTAAGAAAACCAGATAAATCAGGCAACTGAATTTTTCCTGAAACTAAGGGGCTTAAAACCCCAATGGTCAGAATAATAATGCCGATTTTAACGCCATATTTTTCGAGCAAAGGAATGTGAGAAGATAAAAAAGTTTGCTGCATAATAAGTAATACGGCGGCAGAAATGGTAATTGCGCTGTTGTGACTGAGTAACCCGAGAATAATTAAAATCACCAATAACAAGGCGATTATATTGAATTGTAACGACATACTTGAAAAGTGCGGTGAAAAATTGTGACGAATTATATCAAGTTTAAGTTATCGATGTGTTTTTTTATTTAGTAAAAACAAGCTAGAATGTAAGCTATATTTCCTCTTATTCGAGAATGCCTATGTCAAATGCTGTTGCTCACCTTGCCGATTCAGATCTGATTAAAACCGTAATTTTGCTTGCGTCGAGCGTGACTATTGTGCCGTTATTTAAACGCCTAGGGCTTGGTAGTGTGCTAGGGTATTTAGTGGCGGGTTGTATGATTGGACCTTCAGTTTTCGGTGTCATTCAAGATCCGGCTTCAGTCGTGCATTTGGCTGAATTGGGTGTCGTGATGTTCTTGTTCATTATTGGGCTTGAAATGCACCCTGAACGGCTTTGGTCTATGAAAAAAGCAATTTTTGGTCGGGGCTTGCTGCAAGTTGGGTTCTGTGGTGTATTGCTTACTTTTGCGGGGATTTATTTACTTGATTTACCGAAAGAAGTCGCATTTATAGCGGGCATGGGATTTACACTTTCTTCAACCGCCATTGTGATGCAAACGTTAGAAGAACGTTGTATTACCAGCACATCTAAAGGTCAGCGAATTATTTCGACTTTAATTTTTGAAGATATTGCTATTGTGCCGTTATTGGCATCAGTGGCGTTTCTTGCGCCTCATTCTGAAGAAAGCACTCATACCGATTGGATGTCAATCGGCATCGCATTAGGTGCGGTAATCGGCTTAATTGTCGCGGGTAAATGGTTAATGAATCCGTTATTCCGATTAATTTCTAAAGCACATATTCGTGAGATGATGACGGCGGCTGCTTTATTAGTTGTACTTGGCGCAGCATTAGCCATGGAAATAGGCGGACTTTCAATGGCAATGGGGGCATTTGTAGCGGGCGTTATGCTGTCAGAATCTTCGTTCCGCCATCAATTAGAAGCGGATATCGAGCCATTTCGAGGTCTATTGCTTGGCCTGTTTTTTATGGGCGTGGGCATGTCATTGGATTTGAGCTTAGTGTTTAATCACTGGTTATTACTACTCGGAATTGTATTCCTTTATATTATTGGTAAAGGACTTTCTGTGTATGTTGTTGCTCGAATTACTCGCTTAGAACATAGAGAAGCAGTGGGAAGAATGTCACTCTTGGCGCACGGTGGTGAATTTGCTTTCGTGCTTTTCTCTGCCGCAACAACAGCAGGCGTAATGAGCAACCATGAAAACGCTACTTTTACTGCTGCAGTAATTATTTCCATGTTGTTTTCTCCATTTATTACACAAATTACTCGTAAATTAGCGCAATCTGGAGAGAGAAAATCAGCGACTCAACCAGATACGAGCGATCTGTCGCCTATTGATGATTTAGAAGATAACGTGCTTGTAATTGGTTTTGGCCGCTTTAGCCAGATCGTATGTCAAACATTATTAATCCGTGGCATCAGCGTTTCAGTGATTGATCGTAATATAGAAAATATCCGTGCTGCGGCAAAATTTGGTTTTAAAGTCTATTATGGTGACGGTATTCGTTTAGATGTACTTTACGCTGCGGGAATTGAAAAAGCTAAATGTGTCGTGATTGGCATTAATGATACAGATCGCATTGAAACGATTGTGAGCCAACTTAAAGGGGCTTATCCAAACTTGCCGATTTTAACCCGCACTTATGATAGAAAAACGACGGTGAGCCTAATTAAGCAAGATGTGGATTTTATTGTGCGTGAAACTTTTGAATCCGCCATTGCCCTTAGCCAAGCAACATTGATGAAACTTGGCATTGATAAGATTGAGGCAGATGAAGTCATTAAAGAAGTTCGCTCATTGGATCAAGAACGTCTAAATGAAGAAGTTCTGCATGGTTTTTCTAATGAAATCTTAAAAAAATATTGGACACCAAAACCATTTATTAAACCTCATATCGATGCTCAAGCATTAAATGATGAAACAGCAGGAATATTGATTGAGGAATCTGAAGAAACGTTAAATAATAATTCGTAAAATGATTTCAATGCATTTCAACTAAAAAAGGAAGCAAATGATCTGACCCCAAAAAGTTAGACTGATTTAGTTCAAGGACTGAGTTCTGTAATTCACAGGGCTGAGAGTCCTTTTAGTTTCCCCTGAATGCGCTCATGGTTGTAATAATGAATATATTCATGAATCGTTTTTTCCAGTTGTTCGAACGTCTCAAATCGTTTGCCGTAATAACATTCCGTTTTTAATCGCCCA
>NZ_QQKA01000008.1 GCF_003493605.1 Haemophilus haemolyticus | reverse complement strand
ACCACCGTAGTGTTTTGCTAATACGGTTGTGATTGCTGCTGTTAAAGTTGTTTTACCGTGGTCAACGTGGCCGATTGTACCCACGTTTACGTGCGGTTTTGTACGTTCAAATTTTTCTTTAGACATTTAAAGAGTCCCTCTAAATAGACACGGTTATCGATGGGTAAATAAAACCACATTAACCAATAAAATTATTTATTCTAAATGAAGGAAAGAGAATTGAAGGATGGTGCTGATAGGCGGATTTGAACCGCCGACCTCACCCTTACCAAGGGTGCGCTCTACCAACTGAGCTATATCAGCGTTTGGAGCGGGCAGCGGGAATCGAACCCGCATCATTAGCTTGGAAGGCTAAGGTAATAGCCATTATACGATGCCCGCAAGTCCTAAATTCGTCTGTCCCATCAGGATTCATCTAAAAGATGGTGGAGGGAGAAGGATTCGAACCTTCGAAGGCTGAGCCAACAGATTTACAGTCTGCCCCCTTTGGCCGCTCGGGAACCCCTCCACACTAAATGAATACTTGATACGAAAGAATGGTGCCGACTATCGGAATCGAACTGATGACCTACTGATTACAAGTCAGTTGCTCTACCTACTGAGCTAAGTCGGCATGTCGTAAGCAAGTGAGGCGTATTATATGGAAAAAACTTTTCGTGACAAGTTTTTTTTCTAAAAAAAGTATTTTTTTTGCGTGTTCGTTTAAATCACAAGCAAAAATGTGAATTTTTAACCAAATCTTATTAAATTTACTGAAAAATAAATGCGAACATGCCGGTTATAGAGTATATTTTTCTTCGTTTATTTAGCTATCAAATAAAATTATTGTGGAATTTTCAACTCAGCAAACACCCTTTTTAAGCTTTAATCGTGAACAATGGGCGGAATTACGTAAATCCGTTCCATTAAAATTGACAGAACAGGATCTGAAACCACTTTTAGGTTTTAATGAAGACCTTTCATTAGATGAAGTAAGTACGATTTACCTACCATTAACTCGTCTTATTAACTATTACATTGATGAAAATCTACATCGCCAAAGGGTACTACATCGTTTTTTAGGCAGGAATAATGCCAAAACACCTTACATAATTAGTATTGCTGGCAGTGTTGCTGTTGGGAAAAGCACTTCAGCACGTATTCTACAATCTCTGCTTTCTCATTGGCCAACTGAAAGAAAGGTTAACCTCATCACAACAGATGGGTTTCTTTATCCATTAGACAAGCTTAAACAAGATAATCTTTTACAAAAGAAAGGTTTTCCTATTTCTTATGACACACCTAAACTCATTCGCTTTTTAGCAGATGTAAAATCAGGTAAAAGCAATGTTACAGCACCAATCTACTCTCATTTAACATACGATATTATTCCTGATGAATTTGATGTGGTAGATAAACCCGATATTCTCATTTTAGAAGGATTAAATGTTCTTCAAACAGGCAATAACAAAACAAATCAAACCTTTGTATCAGATTTTGTTGATTTCTCTATTTATGTCGATGCAGAAGAAAAATTACTGAAAGAATGGTACATCAAACGCTTTTTAAAATTCCGAGAAAGTGCATTTAATGATCCTAATTCTTACTTTAAACATTACGCAAGTTTATCAAAAGAAGAGGCTGTTGCGACGGCAAGTAAAATTTGGGATGAAATTAACGGGTTAAATCTCAATCAAAACATTCTTCCCACCCGTGAGCGAGCAAATTTAATTCTAACAAAAGGTGAAAACCATCAGGTAGAGTTAGTTAAATTGAGAAAATAGACTAAAAGTGCGGTAAAAATTCACCGCACTTCTTATATAGACAATATAAAAAAGGAGCATCATTTGATGCTCCTAAAATTTAAATCTAACTTAAGCGTGATCTTCCGCTTTTTCAACCGTTCCTTTGACAGTCAAACAAATTTCCGTTGAAATCAAATGAGAAAGCGTTGAAGCCAAACATTCTATTTTTTCAAGATTGCCATTGCCTGATTCATCAAAATAACCTTGCTCTTTCAAATTCGCAATGAACATAGAAAAAACGGCTTTATCAAAGAACTCCGGCGCGTTAATACCATGCAATACAGATAAACGTTGTGCAACAAGTTGGCTTTCTTTTTCCAGTTCTGCACGTGAAATATCTGGTTGTTTTTGCAAAATTGTCACTGTGATGTAGTAACGTTGCAAGATTTCACGCATTCCCGCAGACCAAAGTTGTAAAATACGCACTTTCGATTTATTGATAGATAAGAAATTATCATTAGAGTTAATCACCTGTTGGCGCGCAAATTCATCAATAATTTGGTGAATTTGAGTTTTTAACTCTTCTTCACTAAAGTGCAAGAATAACTCGCCTTTTAAGAACGGATAAATCTTATCGACAGCTTCCACTAATAAATCTTTTTGAATCGCCTCATAATGCAAAATGATGCTTGCAACTAAAGATGGCAATACAAATAAGTGTTGAATGTTATTGCGGTAGTAAGTCATCAACACGGCTGATGCGCGTTCCAAACGCACAATTTCCCCGAAGTTATCTTTTTCGACTAACACGCCAACACGATCAAGTGTTAATACATGATTTAACATCGTTTCAGGCGTAGCAGTTGGCAATACAACATCTTCGGAATAAGGCACGTTTTGCAGTAATTGTTGGTAACTAGCCAGTTGTTCCAAAAGTTGCTCACGAGAAAGCGCACGCTGACGAGAAGACAGTAATGCCGTCCCAACTAAATTCATTGCATTCACCGCGGCAGCTTTATTAATGTTCACCATTACTTGTTTTGATATAGAATCAACTGCAGGAGCAAACCATTGTGGTTTTTCTTCGTGGTTTTGCTCTTTCCAATCAGGGAAATGTTGATTCAAGTAGTTGGAAAGCGTAATTGGCTCACCAAAATTCACAAAACCTTGACCAAGATTACGTAATTTTTTTATTACTCTAAGAACCAAACCTGCATTTTCTTTTTCTTTCGCCGCACCACGTAATTCTTTTGCATAAGTATCCACCTCTAATACGTGCTCATAGCCTACATAAACTGGCACAACAGAAATTGGACGAGTTTGATTATGCTGCAACGCTTGAAGAGTCATCGACATCATGCCCGTTTTTGGCGCAAGTAAACGACCAGTGCGCGAACGACCACCCTCAATAAAATATTCTACCGAATAACCACGATGGAATAACTCTGATAAATATTCGCGGAAGATTGCAGAATATAATCTGTTTCCTTTAAAAGTGCGGCGAATAAAGAATGCGCCCCAACTGCGGAACATTCTACCCACAGGCCAGAAATTTAAGTTAATCCCTGCTGCGATATGTGGCGGGACAAGCCCTTGATGATAAAGCACGTAAGAAAGCAATAAATAGTCGATATGACTACGGTGACAAGGCACATAAACAATTTCATGACCTTCAAGTGCTAATTTACGTACACGATCTGCATTTTGCACATCAATACCAGAATAAAGTTTATTCCAAAGCCAACGTAAAAAACGATCAGCGGCTCGTAAACTTGAATGACTTACATCAGCAGCGATTTCATCCAAAATCTTATGCGCTTCTTTTTGCGCTTTTTCAATACTGATATTTTTCGATTTTGCTTCATCTTCAATCGCACATTGAATTGCTTCTGATTGCAATAATTTATTAAACATAGCTTGGCGATTTGGTAAACGCGGACCTGTGGCAGAAATACGCTGTTTGGCAAAATGCATTTTTGCCACTCGAGCCAGCTTTTGCGCAATTTTTTCATCAGAGCCATGCTCATTCACCATATAACGTAATGAAACGGCTTGAGAAAAACGTACAAAAGTATCACGTCCAAACCAAATAGCAGCAAAAGTTTTTTGCATGCCATTTAACAAGCGCAAGTTAGGCAAACCGGATTTATCTTCATGCCCAGGAGAACGCCCCCAAAGAACGGAAACTGGAATAAGTTGCACATCTAAACTCTCAGAAGTGCGGTGTAATTCGAGGTATTTATTGAAAATCGTGGTGGTTTCATCTTTCGCACCTTTCGATTTAAAAATGCGGCGCCCCTCATCTAAATACACATAACGAGGCAACTTCACACCAGCAATTTCATTTTTCTCAGCAGGATCAGGCAAACCTAACGCCAAACAATTTCGACGGAAAATAACGAAATCTGTTTGAGAGGTATAAGGCAAAACATAAACAACAGGTTGGTGAATATTGAGGGAAAGCTCTTCTATCGGATTGGCTGGAATTGGATTATTTTTCACTAATACTGACAGAGGCAGGCTCAATAATTGGCGATACATATTTACAAAATTTGCCATGATAAATTTTCTCTTTGTTGTAAATTTAAAATATTTTAACACATCCGATCTCAACTACTTCAAAAAAATTTGGTGACAAAATGTGACCTAAGGCACAGATTTAAAAAATAACTATTGCAACTTCACACAATCTGTATACAATACCAGTTATATGTATTTAAAAACAGGAGTGTATATGAGACCATTAACAGCACGCCAACAAGAAGTGTTGGATTTATTAAAACGTCATTTAGAAACAACAGGCATGCCACCAACACGAGCCGAAATATCTCGAGAATTGGGCTTTAAATCCCCCAATGCTGCAGAAGAACATTTAAAAGCGCTTTCACGCAAAGGTGCGATTGAAATTATTCCTGGCGCATCTCGCGGTATCCGCATTTTAGACAATAGCGCAAATGAAGAATTTGATGGTTTACCACTCGTGGGGCGCGTAGCGGCTGGAGAACCGATTCTTGCAGAACAACATATCGAAGCAACTTATCGTGTAGATGCCGATATGTTTAAACCACAAGCAGATTTCTTACTAAAAGTTTATGGTCAATCCATGAAAGACATTGGTATCTTAGATGGTGATTTATTAGCTGTACATAGCACCAAGGATGTACGTAATGGACAAATTGTCGTTGCCCGTATTGAAGATGAAGTGACGGTAAAACGCCTTGAGAAAAAAGGTTCTATCATTTATCTACACGCAGAAAATGAAGAATTTGATCCAATCGTGGTAAATCTTGAAGAACAAGAAAACTTTGAGATTGAAGGCATTGCAGTAGGGATCATTCGTAATAATGCTTGGATGTAATCTGAGTAAACTAGCGAATAAAGTGCGGTAAAAATTTCCTGTGTTTTACCGCACTTTTCTTCGTCTAAAATTCTGAATTTGCCATTCTTTTTACCGCTCTCTATAATGCAATTAATCTTGAATTTAAATAAAGGATGGAAAAATGCAGTTTTCCAAAATGCACGGATTAGGCAACGATTTTGTTGTGGTTGATGGTGTTACTCAAAATGTTTTTTTTACGTCAGAAACCATTCAACGCTTAGCTGATCGCCACCGTGGAATTGGCTTTGATCAGCTTTTGCTTGTTGAGCCACCTTATGATCCTGAACTCGACTTCCATTATCGCATTTTCAATGCCGATGGAAGTGAAGTTTCGCAATGCGGAAATGGTGCCCGCTGTTTTGCTCGTTTTGTGACATTAAAAGGGCTAACTAACAAAAAAGACATCGCGGTTAGCACGCAAAAAGGCAATATGGTTCTAACGGTAAAAGACGATAACCAAATTCGTGTGAATATGGGCGAACCTATTTGGGAACCAGCAAAAATTCCATTTACCGCAAATAAATTCGAGAAAAATTACATCCTACGTACAGACGTTCAAACCGTCTTATGTGGTGCCGTTTCAATGGGCAATCCTCATTGTGTTGTACAAGTAGATGATATTCAAACTGCAAATGTTGAACAACTTGGTCCTTTGCTAGAAAGTCACGAGCGTTTTCCTGAGCGTGTCAATGCTGGTTTTATGCAAATCATCAATAAAGAGCATATTAAACTTAGAGTTTATGAACGTGGTGCTGGAGAAACTCAAGCCTGTGGAAGTGGAGCTTGTGCAGCTGTTGCAGTTGGAATTATGCAAGGTTTATTGAACAATCGAGTTCAAGTCGATTTGCCAGGCGGTTCATTAATCATTGAATGGAATGGCGTTGGTCATCCACTTTATATGACTGGCGAAGCGACCCATGTATATGATGGTTTTATAACCCTTTAATCTTCTTATCCCCATCAAATTCTTAAAGATGGGGATTTTATTCCTCATGAACGCAAACGTTTTCGTTTCTAGAAATATCCTTTATAATACACCTAGATTTTCATTCCTATCCTCATAAAGGACCCCCTTATGTTTCAAACTTTTCGTGGCTCACCCGCCCTTTCTGAATTCCGTATTCAAGGCTTAATGCAAAAATTCCAACAAAATCAATTACCAGTGAAATCGGTTTACGCGGAATATTTGCATTTTGTGGAATTAAATCGACCGCTTGTTAGCGAGCAGGAAGCAAAATTAAAAGCGTTGTTACATTACGGTCCAACCCTGACAGAGCATGAAGCCAAAGGCGAAACTTTTATCGTGATTCCACGCGTTGGCACGATTTCTTCTTGGTCTTCTAAAGCGACAGATATTGCGCATAACTGCGGTTTAAGTGAAGTAGAACGTATTGAGCGTGGTTTGGCGTATTATTTTGAGTTAAGCCAACCGCTTGATGAAAAAACAACAGAAAAATTGACCGCACTTTTACACGACAGAATGATGGAAACGGTGGTGCGCAATCCGCAAGATGCGGAAATTTTATTCCGTCATCAAGAGCCGAAACCATTTAAAACCGTGGATATTTTAAAAGGCGGCCGTGAAGCTTTAGTGACAGCCAACGTAGAATTAGGTTTGGCACTGGCAGAAGATGAAATTGATTATTTGGTTGAAAACTTCACCCAATTAGGGCGTAATCCGCACGATATTGAGCTTTATATGTTCGCACAAGCCAACTCTGAGCACTGTCGCCATAAAATCTTTAATGCAGATTGGATTATTGATGGCAAAAAACAGGATAAATCCCTGTTTAAAATGATTAAAAATACCTTTGAGAAAACCCCTGATTTCGTGCTTTCAGCCTATAAAGATAATGCTGCAGTAATGGAAGGCTCAAAAGTCGGCCGTTTCTTTGCGGATCAAGACGGACAATATCGCTATCACAATGAAGATACACATATCTTAATGAAAGTGGAAACCCACAACCACCCAACCGCAATTTCGCCATTCCCAGGTGCCGCAACAGGTTCGGGCGGTGAAATTCGTGATGAAGGCGCAACCGGTCGTGGGGCAAAGCCAAAAGCTGGTTTAACCGGTTTCTCCGTATCAAACCTTGTCATTCCAAACTTTGAACAACCTTGGGAAAATCCACTTTCCAAACCAAACCGTATTGCTTCAGCCTTAGATATTATGATTGAAGGTCCATTAGGTGGCGCAGCATTTAACAATGAATTTGGTCGACCTGCGTTATTGGGTTATTTCCGTACCTATGAAGAGAAAGTCAACAGCTTCAACGGCGAAGAAGTGCGTGGTTATCACAAACCGATTATGTTAGCGGGCGGTATCGGTAATATTCGTGGCGAACACGTTCAAAAAGGCGAAATACCAGTGGGTGCGAAATTGATCGTATTGGGCGGCCCTGCTATGAATATTGGCTTAGGCGGAGGTGCCGCTTCTTCTATGGACAGCGGGAAATCAAAAGAAGACTTAGATTTTGCTTCCGTTCAACGTGAAAATCCAGAAATGGAACGCCGTTGCCAAGAGGTGATTGACCGCTGCTGGCAATTAGGTGATGAAAACCCAATTCTCTTTATTCACGACGTGGGCGCGGGTGGTTTATCTAATGCGATGCCTGAATTGGTGCACGATGGTGAACGAGGTGGTAAATTTGATTTACGCTCAATTCTTTGCGATGAAAAAGGCATGTCACCATTGGAAATTTGGTGTAACGAATCGCAAGAACGTTATGTATTAGCCGTTGCACCAGAAAAACTCGACTTATTTACCGCACTTTGTGAACGCGAGCGTGCGCCGTTTGCGGTCATTGGTGAGGCAACGGAAGAGAAACATTTAACCTTGCATGATAGCCATTTCGATAATAACCCAATTGATTTACCAATGAATGTGTTATTAGGCAAAACCCCGAAAATGACGCGTGAAGTTTCGTCAAAAACTGTCGAAAATCGACCGCTTGCAACGGAAAATATTCAATTAAAAGAAGCTTTCCATCGCGTATTACGCTTACCGGTGGTGGCAGAAAAAACTTTCTTAATCACCATTGGCGACCGTTCGGTAACCGGTATGGTGGCACGCGATCAAATGGTCGGTCCATGGCAAATTCCCGTGTCTGATGTGGCCGTCACCACCGCATCATTAGACAGCTATCACGGCGAAGCCATGGCAATGGGCGAGCGTGCACCTGTGGCATTATTAGACTTCGGTGCTTCTGCACGTTTAGCGGTGGCTGAATCCATTACCAACATTGCGGGCACCAACATTGGCGATATTAAACGTATTAAACTTTCTGCAAACTGGATGTCTGCAGCAGGTCATGGTGGTGAAGATGCTGGCTTATATGAAGCTGTTAAAGCGGTGGGTGAAGAACTTTGCCCTGCGTTAGGCATTACCATTCCAGTGGGTAAAGACTCTATGTCGATGAAAACTACTTGGGAAGAAAATGGTGAGAAAAAATCCGTTACTGCACCGCTTTCTTTAGTGATTTCATCTTTTGCCCGCGTGGAAGATGTCCGCAAAACCGTGACACCTCAATTACGCACAGACAAAGGCGAAAGCCGTTTATTGTTGATTGATTTAGGCGAAAGAAAAAATCGCTTAGGCGCGACCGCACTTGCGCAAGTGTATAAACAATTAGGTGACAAACCAGCCGATGTGGTGAACGTAGCCAAACTGAAAAACTTCTTCGATGCAATGCAAGCATTGGTGGCAGAGCGTAAATTATTGGCTTACCACGACCGTTCAGACGGTGGTTTAATTACCACACTTGCAGAAATGGCATTTGCGGGTAACTGTGGCGTGGATGTTGATATTTCTCCGTTATTCGATAGCGGAAAAGGATGGGCGCTTGAGCTCGGTGCAGAACACTATGCGCAAGAAATTTCCGAGTTAGCCATTTTATTTAACGAAGAATTAGGCGCGGTGATTCAGGTATTAGAGGCGGAACTTGACGCTATTTATACGGTGTTGAAAACACATGGATTAGAGGGAATTACCTACGACATCGGCAAGGTTAGCAACGATGATCGCATTGTGATCCATCAATTCAGAAGGGAAATTTTGGATGAAAAACGCTCCGAATTGCGTGGCATTTGGGCGGAATTGACCCATCAAATGCAACGCTTACGCGACAACCCGGAATGTGCCGACCAAGAATTTGAAGCGAAAAAAGCAACAGACAACAAAGGTTTATCCGCTCACTTAACCTATGATGTGAATAAAGATATTGCTGCGCCGTACATCAGCAAAGGCGTGAAACCGAAAGTGGCCGTATTACGTGAACAAGGCGTAAACAGCCACGTTGAAATGGCGGCAGCTTTTGACCGTGCAGGTTTTGCGGCGATTGATGTTCACATGAGCGATTTAATGACGGGTCGTTACAACTTAAATAACTTCAATGCGATGGTGGCCTGTGGTGGTTTCTCTTACGGTGACGTATTAGGGGCTGGTGGTGGCTGGGCGAAATCCATTTTATTTAACCCACAATTACGCGATCAATTCAGCCAATTCTTCGCCAATGAAAACACCCTTTCATTAGGTGTATGTAACGGCTGTCAATTTATCTCCACCCTTGCAGAAATCATTCCTGGTGCAGAAAACTGGCCACGTTTCGTGCGTAATAAGTCAGAACGCTTTGAAGCTCGTGCCGCGATGGTGAAAATCAACGACACCAACTCATTGTGGTTTAAAGGCATGGCTGGTTCACATATGCCGATTGCGGTTTCTCACGGTGAAGGTCGCGTAGAATTCAAAACACCAGAAAACTTGACCGCACTTCAAGCACAAAACTTGATTATGGCACAATATATCGACAGTCATTTAAACGTGACTGAAACTTATCCAGCCAACCCGAATGGCTCGGCATTAGGGATTACAGCAATTTCTAACGTGGACGGTCGTATCGCTGCGATGATGCCTCACCCAGAACGTGTATTCCGTGCCGTGAGTAACTCATGGTATCCAGAAGATTGGTCTGAAGATGGGGCGTGGATGCGAATTTTTAGAAATGCGAGAATAAATTTCAAATAATGTGAAATTGCTCACAGAAAATTAATACAAAATAAGAGATACTGGGCCAGTCAGTATCTCTTTTTTATACTGAACAATTCTTGGATATTTTGTCCGTAATATCAATTGAACTATATGAGGAGTTCTTAATGAGTAGTTTAGTTACATTGCTAGCTAATATTGTTGCACCATTGCAACGTCAATTTATTAACTTTATCCGCATTGCTATTTGTGTAGTGATGATTTGGATTGGTGGCTTAAAAGTTTGCCAATATGAGGCAGATGGTATCGCACATTTTGTGTCAAATAGTCCTTTCTTAAGCTTCCTTTATAAAAATGGAGCAAATATGGTAGAAAATGATAAGGGTGTTTTGGTAAAAGAATATACCTTATATAAAAACCCTGAAGGCAAAATGGTCGCAAAAAATATTGAATGGCATAAAGCTAATGGCACCTATACAGCTTCTTATATTATTGGCGCGATAATCGTCACCATTGGTATTTTAGTATTAGCAGGCATTTGGTCTCCAACATTAGGTTTATTTGGTGGTTTACTCACCTTTGGCATGTCGATAGTCACTCTGTCGTTCCTGATATTTACGCCAGAAACCTGGGTGCCTAATTTAGGCGGGGACTTCCCAACACCTAATTATGGCTTCCCATATCTCTCAGGTGCTGGCCGACTCGTGATTAAAGATATTATTATGATGGCAGGCGGTTTAGTTGCTGCAGCAGAATGTGCGAAACGCTATTTAAATAATAAAAAACAATTTGCTTAATTGCGTTATTTTAAAAGGCTTGCTGGGATAAATGGTAAGCCTTTTTATTAAGATATAATATTTTAATTAAATAACAATTTAAAATGGAATCAATATATGTCTCAACAACCTTTTTCAATTTATCTACTTAAAGAAGGCTTTAATCATTCAAACGCTATTAATAAGAGTTATGAAAATAAGCTTAAAAAACTAAACAATAATGAATGGAAAAGTCTTGATTTATCTGATGCATCACTGTTTCTACAAATATCAAATCCTAAGCCACCAATATGGAAAACATATTTTGGAATAACTGAAGATATTAATAATCAATTACAAGGGGCAATTTTATTTTTACCAATTAAAGTAATAAAGAGTGACTCAACTGAATA
The DNA here is from genome assembly GCF_003493605.1 of Haemophilus haemolyticus. Taxonomy (GTDB): domain Bacteria; phylum Pseudomonadota; class Gammaproteobacteria; order Enterobacterales; family Pasteurellaceae; genus Haemophilus; species Haemophilus haemolyticus_J. The sequence goes on along the minus strand of NZ_QQKA01000008.1, from coordinate 66,147 downwards.
TTATAGATACTTTGCAATAACTTTTGGACATTCATATCATGCTATTTCTAGAAAGTCTATAGATCATAACTTTGGATTAATTACTACTTTAAATGCATTAAACCCAAAACAATCTATTAGAAGCATAGATGCTGTTTTTCTAGAAAATGAAAAACGAGAAAGAATTCAAAGCCCTAAATTTACTTCGTTATCTTTTTTTAATTTTAATAAATATGAATCATTAGTAAAATCTTTGCAAGGAAAAGTAAAAGAGGAATATAAGGAAATATTCAATAATATAACGGGTACTGTTAGCTTTAAATGTACTTCAAGCAAGTCATTGAATGAGTTGGAAGACCTATGTAGAAAATTATTTGATATTTATTCTAAAAAAGATTATGAAAATAATTTTCCTGAATTAACTTATATTAAGCCTGAGTTAGATCCTGATAAGATTGATAGCTTAAATAAAAGCCTAATTTTAGCAATTCAAAATAAGGCTGGTAATGTTTCACTATCTATTCCTGGAATTTTAGATCCTTTAATACAATTAACTTTTGAGTATAATGGAATCGATGATATACCCCAAGAATATAGTGATGTTTTATTTGATCATTACTATGATTATGTTATTGAAAGCAACTTAAAAGTTGCTCAAATAGAATTAGACGATTTATATGATCATAATATAGTTTGTAAGAATATTGAGAGTAAGGAAGATATAGGATGCTATTCCATTTATGATTGTATTGTTTTTGATACTACTGATTCTGATAATAATACTTATCATTTGTATGATGGAAACTGGTATAAGATAAATCGAGATTATATATTACAACTCAAGAAAGAATTAGATCCTATTTTTATTGATACTCATAGAGTATTAGGAGATTATGCTCATCAAAGCGAAGGAGATTATAATTCTGCTATGGGGAAGAATTTAGATACTATCTGTTTAGATAAGGAAGATATTTCACCGGAAAAGCAAACTAGTATCGAGCCATGTGATTTAATTACTTTAGAGAATGAAAAAGATACAGAAAATAAAATAATAAACCTTATTCATATCAAAATAGATACAAAATCGTCTTCTTTAAGTCATTTGTTTAATCAAGGTCTTAATTCAGTTTCTTTAATTAGATCGAATTCTGAATCTAAAGATAAATTAATAAAAATGATTGGCACCAAGGCAGTTTTTTTAGAGGCGATTCAGTCTAATAAATATAATGTAATTTATGGTATTGTTACTAAAAAAGATCCTTCTAAAAAATCAGATAACCTTCCGTTATTTTCAAGAATTAGTTTGTCTAGAATTTTAGAACAATATAAGTTACTTGGTGTAAGTTGTAATGTCATTTTTATAAAAAGAAAGTAATGAGAAAAATTATTGATAGGCTATAAATCTAGTCTTGGATATTGAAGTATTTCTCCAAGAGCGGTAAAAAATCACAACGAATTTTGACCACTCTTTTTATTGCTTTTACTTACGTATTATTTTTGTTTTTTCAAAAACTCAACGCCAGTGTCTGGGAAGTCGGTGAATACACTGGTTGCACCAGATTTATTCAATAACGCATCTTTACGCGGCAGTGTATGGGGGTAATTCCACTTTATTTTTCCAAATGCTTTGACCAACTTTACAATATTGCATTAGAATACGAGCCTTTAATTTTTGCTGTAAGGAATAGAAATGGAAGAATCTCCAGAATTAGAAAAATTGCCTCGAATTATTACTGGTGTATTGAAAATCGTGCTTTGCACGGCATTGATTGCGTTAGCGATTGTACTCATCATTGCCCTTGGAAAAATCACTTATACTTTAGCGATGATGGTGCTTAATACTTCGACTGTCGTGCCTTATGATGTAGCTGAACAAGCAGTGATGTTTTTCTTATATTTCGGGTTTATTGGCTTGATTGTACAGTATTTTAAAAGCGGCTATCACTTCCCTTTGCGCTATTTTATTTATGCAGGGATCACCGCGATGTTGCGTTTAATCATTGTTAATCATGAAAGCTCGGTAGATACCATCTTATTTGCAGGCGCAATTTTGATTATGGTGATCGCACTCTGTTTGGTGTTATATTCTAATAAACTGAAAAATCTATAGTTTTAGATTCAAAGCAACAAAAAACGCACTTCACTTGAAGTGCGTTTTATCTTTTAAGTTGAGCTACTCAGATTTGCTTTCTAAAAGTGCGGTTGAATTTTCTTCTGTTTTTTCTTCCGCACTTTCTAGGGCGACATCCTGAATTGCCATCACTGATTTCAAACTCTCTTGGCGAACTTGCTCAGCTAATGCTTTATCACCCGCTTGTTCAAATACATAAGATGCCATCATCAAATCATTTGGCTCTAACTGTTCAGGGCAAGCCATCACGTTTTTGAATACATCTGCTGCTTTAGCAAATTCATTATTACGAACATATAAATAACCCAAAGCACGATTGATACAGCATTTTTGTTTCTCATCTGCACGTTTTGCACGTTTTTCGATTAGCTTGAGAAGTTTACTGTTATCTTCTGGTTGTAAACGTGTAATTTGAGTACAAAGTTCTTTGCTAATGCTGGTGTTATCGCCAATTTTCTTCAATACTTCAACAGTAAACTCTGATGCTGACTCATGGTCATTACAATCAATTAAACGCTGAATTAAACCAACTTTGAGATCAATATTATTACGACGACTACGAGACTGAGCATCCCACCACTCAAGCAAACCATCTACTCCTTCTTCATTCATTTTCTCATCGAGCAAACCATTTTCTGTTTGAGAACGAAGATCTTTAAACTCTTCAGCACTGAATAAACCACTATTTTCAACCCCATCTAGAATCTTATCGAGGGCTTGATAGGCTTTAGAACGAAGATAAATTTCTACCGCCAGTTTTAACACTTCTTTATTGCGATCAGCCATTTCTAACAAGCTATCCACAGAACTACGTGCCGCTGGCAATTTGTTTTGTTGCAATAAAATACGCGTGCGGGCAATTTCCACTAGCAAATTATCTGAACCAGCTAATTCAGTGGCTTCAATCAAATAGCGATTTGCGCTAAATTCATCACCACGTTGTTGTGCTGCTTCAGCAGCTTTGATGAGGTTTAACACAGGCTCAGCAGAATGTTTGGCATTCTTACCAATCAATTTTTCTGCTTTGGCGTAATCCCCTTCATTCATCTTCATCAAACCTTCAAGGGTTTGTTTCTGCGCTCTCACACGTTTACGGCTAGAAAACCAATTATAAGAACCGCGACTTAAACGTAGAAAACGTGTGACGATCCATTCCAAACCATAAATAATCGCTAAAGCAATTACGAAGAAAATCACTAATGTCGTAATCGACATTTCAACGATATTATTTGTTGTTTCAATACGAACATAGCCTTGCTGACCAGAAAGATAAGGCCCTGCAATCAACCCAGCAAGCAATGCTAGCATTAAAAAAAGCACTCTAAACATAGGCTATCCTTATTTTTGTGTCTCAGCTTTTGCCGGTTGAGATTCTTGTTTTTCTGGTGCAGATGCTTCTATTACCACACCTTCAGCTTTAGGCATAGTTTCAATGGCTTTATCCGCTTCAATTTCCACCTTTTGGACATCTAACGGCGCACGATTGAGATATTTATCAAGCAAGGTCAAACTTTTTAATTGCTCTGGCACATCGACATAAATAGAAGAATCAGCCAGCTCATCTACTGATTTTAAGAAATTTTGCGTCACTTCTGCATTCGTATCAAAATAGCTACGAACCCAAGAAGCAACCGCATCTAAAGATTGTTTATAAAGTTCATCTTGCTGGCGTGGTACGGCCATAATAGCAAGTTGTAAACGTAAACGAATGTTCTCACGAAGATAAATATCTTGGTTTGGTGCAAGCAACTCTTTTTTATCCGCACTTTGTTTTGGCGAAATACGAATGAAGTGATTTAGGAAAGAAGTTGCACTCTTTTCCACATTTTGCTGCCAATCTGCAATATCATCAGATAATTTACCGCTCTTTTCTGGCGTTTCATCAAAATTCACATTCAATGCTTGTAACTCATCCACAGTGTTAGCAAGCTGTGAAAGTTTTTGCATTACTGCATTTTGGTCTACGCTTGAAAGTGAAAGAAGTTGTTTTAAATCTTGGTTGATTGCCGTACGAATCGCATTCGCTTGTGAATTGTTTACCTTAACGAGTGTTTCATCAGCCAATTTTAATAAAGAAATAGCTGTATCAACATCGTTATCTAAAACAAGTTTACGCAAGGCGTTATTTAACAAGAAATCAGCTTCGGAAAATAACCAGTCACTCGGTTGTTGTGCACCAGCCAGTTGACTAACTTGTTTTACTTGGGCTTGTAGTGCAGCAATTTCGCCTGTTTTGCCTGCAACTAATTGCTCAAGTTGCTCGACTTTATCTTGTACGGTTTTTAAGCCTTGTTCTAATTGTGCAAGCTGTCCACTATTATTAGACCCAGAGGCAGAAACAGCTACACCACCTTGGCTTTCAAGTGCGGTTAATTTTTGCTGAATTTCAGCTACTTGTTGCTGACCAAAATAATAACCAGCCCCGCCCACACCTAGCGCAATGAGAATCGCCAATAAACTCAATGCTGTGCCCGTTTTTTTCACAATAGTTTGTGGAACTGGCTGTATCGTTTCTGTTTTTTCAACCACTTTTGGCGTATCACCAACTTGTTCAGTGATGTCGTTATCTTGATCTTTTGCCATATCAATTCCTTAATAAGTCAGATTGAATAAGTTAATGTACTCGCTTTAATAAGAAAAATACCGAGCAGTCGCCAATGGTAAAGATATAGATTCTCATATCAGCGAAATTAAGCCATTTACGCAATAAATTTGTTGGCTATCCTATCACTCTTAGGTTAAAAAGTCATTTTGATTGTTGATATAAGAAACACCTCAGATATGAGAAATCGCATTAAAAATAAGATTTTTAGTCATTTATTTTGCGTTCTGATAATTTAAAATCTCTGATTCTTCACAAACTGTGATTTTCATCACATTTTTTTGCATTTATACTCCCTAAGTGTTAAATTGTTCGCCAATTTTTGTTGTTCTGGTAGGGACACCGCGTGGAATGTAATCTAGTACAAGCAAAAAAATGGGTTAGCGCCTTGGATCAACGCCGTTTTGAGCGTGCATTACAAGGTTCAGGCGATGCATTCCAACACGTTTTAGCGGTTGTTCCTTTACTTTTACACCTAAACCATCCGCAACTTCCTGGCTATGTTATTCACGCCCCCTCTGGTATTGCAAGTTTCCTCGCATCTGATTATCAAAAAAAATGGCTCACCAATGAATACGCTATTCACTATGCCGATCATAAGCCTTCAACACTCAAAAGTGCGGTAAATTTTCACGAAGTTTTGCCACCAATTCTAGGCGTTTATGTAATGGGTAGCTTTGGCTCAATAAGTCAAACCTCTTCTTCAGATCTTGATACTTGGATTTGTGTCCGAGACGACTTAACCACTGATGAACACGCTCTTCTTATCCAAAAAACTAAACGGATTAGTGAATGGGCAATGCAATTTAATGTGGAAATTAATTTTTATTTAATGGATCAACAACGTTTCCGCAATGAACATTATGCTGACCCACTCACTGTTGAAAATAGCGGTTCTGCGCAATATATGTTATTGCTTGATGAGTTCTATCGCTCCGCTGTACGCTTGGCGGGTAAACCTCTACTTTGGTTGCATTTATGGGTGGAAAATGAAAAAGACTATGAAAAAGAGGTGGCGCGTTTAATTACGGAAGGGGAAATTGATCCAAATGATTGGGTGGATTTTGGCGGTTTAGGGCAATTTTCTGCAAACGAATATTTCGGTGCCAGCTTATGGCATCTTTATAAAGGGATTGATTCGCCTTATAAATCTGTACTCAAAATTTTGTTGTTGGAAGCCTATTCCAAGGAATACCCAAACACGTGCTTAATTGCCCGCACTTTTAAGCGAGATTTACTTGCAGGTAATACCAATCCAGATCACCATTTTGATCCTTACATTGCCATTCTTGCAAAAGTAACCCGATATTTAACCGCACTTTCTGAATTTAAACGTTTGGATTTTGTGCGCCGTTGTTTCTATGTGAAAGCAACGGAAGATCTTGCGCGTTACCAAACCAATAATTGGCGTGTTCATTACATGGAAATCCTTGCTCATGAATGGGGATGGTCTGCTGAAACGGTGAAACATCTCAATAAGCGTCCATTTTGGAAAATTAAGGCAGTAAAAGAAAACCACGATAACATAATGAAATTTTTAATGTTGAGTTATCGTAATTTAGTGGAATTTGCTCGAAAGCATCACATTCACTCGAGCGTCGTGCCACAAGATATCAACATTCTTTCTCGTAAACTTTATACTGCTTTTGAAGAACTTCCCGGCAAAGTGTCCTTACTCAACACACAGATATCTCACAATTTATCAGAAGCACACCTGACTTTTGTGGAAGTTCGCAGCAATAAACATTTTAAAGATGGTTGGTACCTTATCAATCAACCAACACACCATATTATGTTCTCCAAAGAACGGGTGATTGAATATGGAGAAAGCCTAAATAAATTAGTCTCTTGGGCTTATTTCAATCATTTACTCACTGAAAAAACCGAATTGTCAATTTTTAGCAAGAATGTGACTTTAAGCACATTGCAACGCTTTGTCACTAACTTACGTCAGTCTTTTCCAAGCACCATCGCCAAACAACCCAAAAACAGCGATTTATTGAATCAATGCGAAATTCGTAGCTTGTTTATTGCCATAAATCTCACGACCGATCCAACATCCAAAGTAGAAGAAGTATTAACGGGTATTTCATCGCGAGATTTATTTAGTTTTGGATCGCTCGAACAAAGTCTTGTGGGCAGTATCGATTTTACTTATCGCAACGTGTGGAACGAAATCCGAACGCTCCATTTTGAAGGGCAAAATGCCATTTTACTTGCACTAAAAGTGCTTTCTAACAAAATTTATCGTGGCGTTAATCGCCCAGATTCCATCCAAGTCTATTGTTATAGTGAACGTTATCGCCAAGATTTACGTCAATTAGTGATGGGATTAGTCAATCGATGCGTTAGCATCCAAGTCGGCGATATTCAACAACCTTGCCAAACATCACGCTTACGCGTAGCGGGTAAAAACTGGCAATTATTTTTTGAAGATCGCGGGATTAGCTTACAAGAAACCGGAAATGAATCGGTCTGTAATGAAGCTGAAAGTGCGGTGGATTTTGACGAAGTTTTACAAACGCCAATTGAAGATGGCGAGACAAACCAAGAAAGTCGTCGCTATCCACCAGAAATGGATGCCTTCGCAAGTGAAGGATTCCTACAATTCTTTTTTGAAGATAATTCCGATCACAGCTTCAATGTTTACATTTTAGATGAATCTAATCGTCTCGAAATCTATCGCCACTGCGATGGTGAAAAAGATGAAAAAGTGCGGGAGATTAATCAACTTTATCAAAACGCCAAACAGGAAGGCGATAAAAATCCTTACAATATCGTTCAACGTAATTTTAACTACCCTCAATTTTATCAACTACAAAATGGAAAAAATGGCATATCCATTGTGCCGTTTAAATTCCGCCCAATGAATAAGTAATATCTTCATTAGAAATTATTTCTAGCCTGTTTCACTTTTGTTTTTAATAGATCTTTCCGTATATATAAAAATTCAGCTATGATTAACATATATAAACGCGTAGTCTGAAAGCAGGCAATAGGAGGAAAAATGACATTAGATGTGTGGCAACATATTCGCCAAGAAGCCAAAGAACTTGCTGAAAACGAACCTATGCTTGCGAGTTTTTTTCATTCTACGATTTTAAAACATCAAAATCTGGGCGGTGCGCTAAGTTATTTATTGGCTAACAAATTAGCCAATCCAATTATGCCCGCCATTTCTCTCCGAGAAATTATTGAGGAAGCCTATCAAGCTAATCCTTCGATTATTGATTGTGCTGCCTGCGATATTCAAGCTGTTCGCCACCGAGACCCAGCTGTGGAGTTATGGTCCACCCCATTGCTTTATTTAAAAGGTTTCCATGCGATTCAAAGTTATCGAATCACCCATTATTTATGGAATCAAAACCGTAAATCCCTTGCCCTTTATTTACAAAACCAAATTTCAGTGGCTTTCGATGTCGATATTCATCCTGCGGCGAAAATTGGTCACGGAATCATGTTCGACCATGCAACAGGCATTGTTGTAGGGGAAACATCTGTAATCGAAAATGATGTGTCAATTTTGCAAGGCGTAACGCTTGGTGGTACGGGAAAAGAATCAGGCGATCGTCATCCAAAAGTACGTGAGGGTGTTATGATTGGGGCGGGAGCAAAAATTCTCGGTAATATTGAAGTAGGTAAATATGCCAAAATTGGAGCAAATTCTGTTGTGCTTAACCCCGTTCCTGAATATGCCACAGCGGCTGGCGTGCCAGCTCGAATTGTAAGTCAAGATAAAGCGGCAAAACCTGCTTTCGATATGAACCAATATTTTATCGGCATTGATGATGGAATGAATTTAAACATATAAGGAGACACCATGATCAACAAAGATACCCAACTCTGCATGTCTTTATCTGGTCGCCCAGGTAATTTCGGTACTACCTTTCACAATTACTTGTACGACAAGCTAGGATTGAATTTCATTTATAAAGCCTTCACCACGCAAGATATTGAACACGCTATCAAAGGCGTGCGCGCATTAGGCATTCGTGGTTGTGCAGTTTCAATGCCATTCAAAGAAGCTTGTACGCCGTTTCTAGATGAAATTCACCCGTCAGCACAAGCCATTGAATCCGTAAACACCATCGTGAACGATAATGGCTTTTTGCGCGCATATAACACTGATTATATTGCCATCGTAAAATTAATTGAAAAATATCACTTAAATAAAAATGCTAAAGTCATTGTTCATGGCAGTGGAGGTATGGCAAAAGCCGTTGTGGCTGCCTTTAAAAATTCAGGTTTTGAAAAGTTAAAAATTTACGCACGCAACGTAAAAACAGGTCAATATCTCGCCGCAGTTTACGGCTATGAATACATTGATTCCTTAGAAAACCAACAGGCAGACATTTTGGTTAATGTTACGCCAATCGGCATGAAAGGGGGAAAGGAAGAAATGGATTTAGCCTTTCCCAAAGCGCTCATAGATAATGCTAGTGTCGCGTTTGATGTAGTGGCTATGCCTGCTGAAACGCCCTTTATTCGTTATGCTCAAGCACAAGGAAAACAAACCATTTCTGGCGCAGAAGTGATTGTACTTCAGGCTGTAGAACAATTTGAACTTTATACACATCAACGCCCAAGCGATGAATTAATAGAAGAAGCCGCGGCGTTTGCTCGAGCTAAATCTTAACATCAAAAGTGCGGTGGTTTTTCACCGCACTTCTAATCTTTAATAAAACCAAATTCTCCGCTTTCATCCATTTTTAAAATTGACGCGTAATTTTTTCGCCAATCCCCTAATACAATTCGGGTAAATCCTTCTTGTTGATGAATCGCCTCACGGTGTGTGTGCCCGTGAATTAATAAATTTACACCAAACTCTTGTACTTTTTCTGTCGTAAAGGCTTGATTTACATCCATGATTTCCTGTGATTTGGCTTGTTTATCTTGATTACTCTTTGCTCGAATTTTCTCCGCAATTTTCACCCGCACTTTTAATGGTAAACACAAAAACAAACGCTGCAGCCATTTTTGATTCACTCTACGACGAAATTGTTGGTAAGCCTCATCATCAATGCAAAGCGTATCGCCATGACAAAGTAAGATTTTTTTATCATAAAGTGCGATTAATTGATAATCAGGTAAAAGCTGAACGCCCGTTTCTTTTGAAAAACGTTCACCAATTAAGAAATCACGGTTGCCGTGCTGAAAATAACATTGCACACCTTGATTTCTTACAGACTTAATTAAATCTTTAACTTGTTGAATCAATGCGGATTGCTCGTCATCACCAATCCAAAAATCAAAAAGATCACCTAAAATGTAAAGCCGTTCAGCCTGTGGGGCAAGATTCTGCATAAAATCAACGAAAAGTGCGGTCAATTCAGGCCGATTTTCGCTTAGATGCAAATCAGAAATAAAATAGCTATGTTTCATAAAAATTCCACGATTTTTGTTTAGATTAGCACATATTGATATTGAATTTGCTATACTTTAACGAAATTTTGTATAGGGCATCCTCATGTTAAAACTACTTCGAATCTTCCTCGTATTAATCTGCTGTATTCTAATTTGTGTACTGGGTACGATTTATTCTTTTATCCGCTTTAAAAATCCAAGTAACGTAGGCATTGTTGCACGTTGGTTTGGGCGTTTATATCCACTTTTTGGCTTAAAAGTAGAACATCGTATTCCTCAAAATCAAGAGCAGATTGGCCGTGCCATTTATATCGGTAATCACCAAAACAATTATGATATGGTGACAATCTCTTATATGGTGCAACCTCGCACAGTAAGTGTGGGTAAAAAAAGTTTAATTTGGATCCCCTTCTTCGGCATTCTGTATTGGGTAACGGGCAATATTTTCTTGGATAGAGAAAACCGCACAAAAGCACACAGTACAATGTCGCAACTCGCACGACGAATTAATGAAGATAATTTATCTATTTGGATGTTCCCAGAAGGCACTCGCAGTCGCGGTCGTGGTTTATTACCCTTTAAAACGGGTGCATTCCATGCGGCGATTTCAGCAGGTGTACCGATTATTCCAGTGGTTTGCTCAACCACACATAACAAAATTAATTTAAATCGCTGGGATAATGGCAAAGTGATTTGCGAAATAATGGATCCAATCGATGTTTCAGGCTATACCAAAGACAATGTTCGAGATCTTGCGGCTTATTGTCACGATCTAATGGAAAAACGCATTGCCGAACTTGATGAAGAGATAGCAAAAGGAAACTAAAATGCCACGCCTTTCCCGCCGTCAATTATTAAAAACAGCTGCGATTTCTACCGCACTTTCCACTGTGCCCGCACCATTGTTAGCGGCAAGCCGTGAAAAATTAGTTGCGCCACCACTAATTGAAGTTCGTCGCGGTCGCCCGATTGTATTAACAATGCAGGAAATGAATTATCCCCTAGATGGCTCACACAATGTGACAGTATGGGGATTCAACGGTAATTATCTTGGCCCAACCATTAAAATCAAATCAGGTAGCTTTGCCAAACTTAATTATCATAACAATTTGCCTCAATCCGTTGCCTTGTCTATTCAAGGCTTACAAGCATCAGGTGAACTGTTTGGTGGCGCAGCTAGAATACTAAAAAAAGGCGAGTCTTGGGCACCCATCGTGCCTATTGAACAACCCGCAGCAAGCTGTTGGTATCGTTCCGCAACATTAGCCAACTCAGCCTATCAAACCTATCGTGGCTTAGCTGGAATGTGGTTAATTGAAGATGACCAAAGCCTAAAAGCGAATCTGCCCAATAAATACGGCGTAGATGACATTCCATTGATTTTACAAGATATGGAATTTAATAATGATGGTCTCCAATTATTCAAACAAAATCAACCGCACTTTGTAGGCAATCGCTTATTAGTAAATGGTATTGAAGCACCATATTTAGATGTCACACGGGGCTGGATTCGTTTACGTTTGCTCAATGCCTCATTAGCTCGTGCTTATTATTTACGCTTGGATAATGATCAAGAAATGCTGCTTATTGCACAAGATTTAGGTTTCTTACCCAAAGCTAAATCAGTCAAATCTTTGGTTCTCTCGCCAGGAGAACGTGCAGAAATACTCGTTAATATGAATGAAATTGACAACGTATCTCTCATTAGTGGAAGCAAACGTGGCTTGTACGACAAAATGAAAAATATGTTGATCTCAAGCGATGAACTCGCTGATAACACCGTCCTTGAATTACGTGCTCAAGGAGAAATGTCAGCATTTAATAAACAACCAAACCTCACTTTCGAAACGGATGCGCCAGCAATGTTACAACAAGCCGTTGCACAAACTCGAGAATTTAATATTGATGTCACAAACGGCTTAATTAACCAAAGACGTTTTGACCCACGCAAAGTTGATGTAATAGCCCGAAAAGGAACAATTGAACGCTGGATTTTAAATGCAAGTTTACCTGTTGGATTTACTATTCAAGGTGCCAAATTTGTGGTAGAAAGCCAAGGAGAACATCAATTCCAAGCTAAAGAATTAGCTTGGAAAGATACAGTTTGGGTAAAAAACAAAACTCAAATTTTAGTGAAATTTGATCAAACATCTTCTGGCAACTACCCATTCTTATTTGGGGTATCAAATTTAATGCTAGAAGATATGGGATGCATTGGCGTACTGGTGGTACAATAGTTTTAACTATCCTAAAAACACCATGAATTTTAATCATTCATACTTTATTTAAAGAGGAAAATCGTAATGAAAAAATCATTAACATTAGCTGTATTTTCTTTATGCGCAGCATCATCTGTATTTGCCGCGTCCGATGTTCCACAAGAACCGCAACCAACACTTTACCTTTCAACCTATGATATGTCTGGGAAAACGCCAACGGATTTAGGTAAAAAAGATATTTCTCGTTCAGCTAAAGCACACCAACTTTGCTGGGTAGCTAATGGTAATTTTGCGAAACAAATTACTGTTACCGAAGTCTTTAAATCGCCTGAAAAAACGACCTTTTCTGTATCAGAAAATCCAAATGCAGTTAAAGTTTCTGAAGATAAAAAGACCCACACAATCACAACAACTCGTGATGCATTAAACCAAGGTAAAACGGTAGTAAATTGCTGGAAATTTGATGAAAAAGATCCTATAGGTCAATATACAATCCAAGTTCAAGTGGGTGAGATTGTTTATGACCCGTTGACATTTAACGTTGTAAAATAAGAATCCACACGTAAATTATTTCCCTATTAAAACAGGCTTATTCTTTGTCTGTCTATAAAAAAATCGCACCTTACCAGTGCGATTTTTTGTTGTCTTAGTTTAGGACATTCTGCCGTTTTCTATACCAATCACCTGATCACAAATTGCCATCGTAGACTGGCGATGGCTGACGAGAATAATCAATTTCTCAGCTTTAGCATCGAGTAATGATTTCAAAATCATTGCTTCGTTTAAGCTATCCAAATTACTGGTTGGCTCATCGAGTAAAATAATCGGTGCATTATGCAAGAATGCTCGGGCAATACCGATACGTTGTTTTTCACCATCAGAGAGATTGCCGCCTAATTCGGTCATTTTCGTTTGATAACCTTGTGGTAAGCTTAAAATGAAATCATGAATTGAGGCTTTCTTCGCCGCTTCCATAATTTCTTCTAACGTTGCATCACGGCGAGCAAGGCGAATATTTTCCTCAATGGTTTCGTTGAAAATATAGGTTTGCTGAGTAATGTATGCCATATTGTCACGCAAACTGCGGGTGTTGATGTTCGGTAAGGTTTCGCTATTAATTTTAATGCTACCTGATTTAGGATCGTAAAAACGCATCAGCAATTTCAACAAGGTACTTTTACCGCTGCCACTTCTGCCGTGAATCCCTAAGATTTCACCTTTTTTCACTGATAAACTCACATCTGATAAGATTTGTTCTTCACCATAAGCAAAACTTACTCTCTCAACATCAATGCGAGAAACATCTTTTAAATCCACCGCACTTTCTACATCTTTTAACTCCGGTTCTTCCGCTAATAAACTTAATACTCGCTCACCTGAAGCCAAAGTTTGTAACAAGTTGCTTGAAAGGTTACTTAAGGCGATAACTGGCCCGTAGCTCGACATTAATAAAATCACACCAACTAAAAAGGCTGAGAAATCAATTTTATCTAAGCTAAATAAAATTAAGCCAGTAAACAGCATAATGATGTTGAAAACAGATACCGCCACTTCAGTATAAACACGCACTTTCGCTTCTTGGTCTTTAATGCGCTCAAAAGCCATATCGATTTTTTGGCTACGTTGTTGGATTTCTGCTAAGCGTTGTTGTGCATAGCCAAAAAGCTGAATTTCTTTCATACCACGCACGCTGTCGAGGAAGAAGTCATTCATTTCGCCCACTAATTCGCGATAGCGTCTGCCATCTTCACGCGCCAATTTGGTCGTGATAATCGGTAAAATCACACCCACCGTCAAATACGCAGTCAATGCCACAAGCACAAACCAACCTGAAAGATGAGCAAAAACCAACAATAAAATCGCAGAGGTAAAGAACGCGATCATAATTGGTGCGATGGTGTGCGCATAAAATACTTCGAGCAATTCGATATCGTTAGTCACCAAAGACACTAATTGCCCTGCTTGTTTATCTTGCAACTTCACAAAAGCCAAACGACGCAAAGAAGAAAACACTTTGTCACGCAATAATGCCAATAATTTAAAAGCAATATAATGCCCTGACATTTGCTCTAAATAACGCAATACGCCACGAGCCACCGCTAATACGATAAGTGCGGTCAAAATGCCAGAAAAACTTAAATGGGTGTCAAAGTTAAGAAGATTCACTAACCCCATCGCACCCAGCACCATAATAAAGATGGCAGCCAGAAAACCGAGCGTTCCCATCGTGATGGTAAACGCCATAATGTGCGCCAGAGGGGTCACTAATTTCAACAAATGCCCCATTACAACAAAACCATTTTTACGCATTTACCACCTCTCTAATTTGTTCTAAATCTTTTTGTTGTTGGAACATTTCAGCATACGCACCTTGTTTTTCCATTAAGGTTTCGTGAGTGCCTTGCTCGATCAATTTGCCTTGGTCAAGTACGTTAATACAGTCGGCATTTACCGCATTTGCCAAGCGGTGAGAAATCATCACAATGGTTTTTTGTTGTTTAAATTGTTGAATGAACTGCAAAATAATTTCTTCGCTTTCCACATCAATATTACTGGTCGCTTCATCAAAAATATAAAGCTCGGCATTGTGCAATAAAGCACGTGCTAAGGCTAAACGTTGAATTTGACCGCCCGATAAATTCGCGCCACGACTTAATAGCGGCATATCTAATCCACCATTTTCGCGTACAAATTGGGCGAGATTCACTTGTTCTAAACACGCATAAATTTGCTCGTCTGTTGCATCGATTTTCGCCATCGTCATATTTTCACGCAGCGAGCCTTTAAACACATAGCTGCTATGGCTTACCAACGATACTTTTTGATAGAAAGAAGTGCGGTCAATATTGAGGGCGTTTTGTCCATTAAACAAAATCTCACCCTGTTGTGCTTGATTAAAACCCATCAACAACGAAACTAAGGTTGATTTACCGCAACCACTTTTACCCACAAATACCGTAAGCTGATTTGGTAGAATACTCAAATCTAAACCTGTAATTGCTGGTTTTTCTTCACTATAAGAAAAATGCAGATCTTTAATTTCCACTTGAACGTTATTTTTGGCTTCAAAATCCACCGCACTTTGTTGGGTTTCCACTGGCGTATCAAGTAATGTAAAGATCTTATCTGAAGCCGCTTTGCCATTCATCGCCACATGGAAGAATGAACCAAGCAAACGAAGGGGAATAAAGAACTCGGAGGAAAGGAGAATAAATAAAATCACGCCTAACACGCTGAGTTGCGCATCTTGGAATTGTAATAGTGCGGTTAAAATCCCAATTGCCGCGCCGCCGTAAGCAAGTAAATCCATAAGAGAAACCGAGTTAAGCTGCATAGTAAGCACTTTCATGGTAATTTTACGGAAATGCTCAGCCTCTTTATCCATCGCTTTCGCTTTATAAGCATCATCTTGATAGATTTTTAGCGTAATTAAACCCTGCAAGTTATCTAAAAAACTGCTGCCTAACCCCACATAAATCGACCAATATTTTGCCAAAAGTTTTTTCGCGATTTTATTTACTGCGATAATCGACATTGGGATAAGCGGCACACAAATCAACAAAATCACGGCTGTTTTAAAGCTGAAAAAGATCAAGAAAGCAAAGAGGGTAAGCGGTGCAAGCAAGCTATAAAAAAGCTGCGGCAAATAACGCCCAAAGTAGATTTCAAGCTGTTCCACACCTTCTGATGCCACTTGAATAATGCTTGAGGTGGATTGCTGGTTCACTTGGTTAAGCGGCATAGAAGCCAATTTACGGTAGATAAGGCTACGCAATTCATGCTTCACTTTTGTGCTGGCAAAATAAGAGGCCTTCACCGATTTTTTCCCAGCAAAAGCACGCAATGCCAGTGCCGCAATTAAAATCACACCTAAACCCACCGCACTTGACATCGTTAACTCTTTAAAATAAGCGGCCTGTAAAATATAAGAAAACACGACGGCACTAATAATCCCGCCAACTAATGCCACCCAATTCCACAACACCGTGACGCCAATCCATTTTTTGCTGTCAGCCACCGTGTTAATTAGGCGTTTATCTATCATCATAATGATTGCTCCTAAAATAAAAAGAAGTACGCATAGAATTATGCGTACTTAATGTAGGGTGGGCTTCAGCCCACCAAAATATCTCACGATTATTTGTTGGTGGGCTGAAGCCCACCCTACAAATTAATTAGAATCGAATTTCTACAGAGGCTGCGAAGTTACGACCTGGTTGATAATAGCGTTGAAGCCCAGGATAACCACCATATTTTTCATTAGGATCAAGACCTACGGAATTACCTATACCTCCAGTATTATCTAAACCACGTAACGCATCCCAAGTATGATATTTACGATTAAATAGATTATAAACACCAGCACGTAAAGTAACATTATCTGCCACTTTATAGAAACCAAACATATCGAAAATAAAGGCTTTTGAATTTAAATGTTTCCATGTTGCTAAAGTTGTCTCATGTACATATTCAGAACATTCTTCTTGATATTCAGGACCAATCCCATAATATTCATAATATGGATTCTTTTTAAGTTCTTTTTTCACACAACGCTCTCTTTGATTTTTCAAATATTGAGCATCTTTTGCTTTTTTTGCCCCCAAGTATGTTAAACGAGAGAAAATCCCCCATTTACCGTTAGGATCCTCATAATCTAATCCAACAATAGCTTTAATTGGTTGAAGTGACATTAAACTTGCATTATTAGACATGCTTCCTTTGCTATAGCCTAAAGAAGCAAATAATTTCCAGCCATTTGGCATTGGCGTAACTTCATTTAAGTTAAGTCTTCCAGTAAATTCAACACCATAAATTTTGGCAGAATCAATATTTTGCATTTGTTGAACAGGACGCCAACGCCAAAGATCTTTATAATAATTGTAATAAGCCCAAGTCTCTTGTTCATAAAGAAAATCTTTATAACGAGTATGATGCAAATTAAGTGAAAACTCTCCTAAATGCCCCTTGCCTATAAGATTAATATTTTGTGTCAAACTCTTTTCTGCTTTTAAGCTAGGATTTGACATCCAAGCACCAGATGCATTATCTCTGTAATCAAAATACATTTCAGATGCATTTGGAATCCGGAAACCAGTACCAATGTTATAACCTAATTTCCACTCATCGTTGATCATTTTCTCTATTCCAGCTGTCCAACTAATGTTATGAAATTTAGCATTCTCAGCTTTTCTACAAAATTTACAAGCTAATCCATTTAAACTTTTCTGCTCATGCTTAGCCCAATCATAACGCAAGCCTAAATGCCCTTTTAATTCAGGGTTAAATTCAATATTATCTTTTAGAGACACAAAGTGATGATAACTTTCAACTGGCATCATCATAGTTTCTAAAGTTTCCGCTCCATAAGACCACGTATTTGTATCAAAATAAGAATCTTTGTTTAAAACATCAAATTTTCTTTCTGAAAATGATGTTTTTAATAAAAAAGTATGGACTGTATTAAAAAAATCTAATGGCTGGCTATCAATACCTAAATTAATACGATTAAATTTCGCATTAAAAAATCTTAGGTTCTTATCATTTGGTGTTCTATTTTCATAAAGAGTTCCACCATCTTTTTTAGCTCGAAAACCCTCATAATTATAAGATGCGGTTTGTGTTTTCTGATAATCTAAATCTAGCTTAACCAATGAAATTACTTTTGAATTTGGTAAATATTCATAAAAAACATTGACAGTATCACGTTTAGCACGATCATCTGCCTCACGCCAAGCTGACGGAGTAGCAGTTGCTGAATCTTCAATAACATAATTTTTATTACGTGAACCATTATAAGAAACGCCAATGCGGTGACTATCATTAAAACGATATGCAAACTTCGCTAAATAGCTATGATTATTATGTGTTGAATCATCTGGAGTTTGTTTATTACGACCACGAGAACGAGTATAAAGTGAATCTTCGGGAATGGTATAACCACCCGCACTTTTCATTTCATGCCCGTGGCGATTAGAATAAAGTAATAAGGCTTCCGCTTTTTCACCAGCATAGGCCACACCTAAAGTATTTACCCATTCAGTATTACGAGAAGCGTATCCCGTACGATATAACGCACCAAATTTTCGACCGTTTCTAACAATATCAAAA
This sequence comes from Haemophilus haemolyticus, assembly GCF_003493605.1. Taxonomy (GTDB): domain Bacteria; phylum Pseudomonadota; class Gammaproteobacteria; order Enterobacterales; family Pasteurellaceae; genus Haemophilus; species Haemophilus haemolyticus_J. Next base: position 47,744 of record NZ_QQKA01000008.1, on the reverse strand, counting down.
GGTTCAAGGGTGCGATAATTAACCCCCCCGCCAATATTACCACTTCCTTGATTGAAAGAATCTGCGCCCTTAGCAATATCAATCGTACGAGCAAGTTCAGGATCAATGCTCTGACGAGAAGTATTTAAATTATCATAACGTTTGTAAAGTGAGTTTTCTTCAGAATCAGGCAAAGCTACACCATCAATACTAATACCGACACGGTTGTCTTCTACACCACGAATAGCAAAACCTTTTTGATGACGACCTTGATCGACCACCCCAACATCAGGGCTATAACGCACAAGATCTTTATTATTTTGAATTAATTCTTGTTGAATAATTTTCGCTGTTTTCTTTTCAGAATGATTAGCCTTTGTAGAGCTATCCAATTCCGTAGAAACATTAATCGTCTCTAATTGCTCCTCAGCCAAAGCATAACTCGTAACAGACATGCCCGCAGCAATCATCAACAGAGCATAAGGGGTTAATTTATGTTGTTTCATTTATGATTTCCTCAAGTTAATAAACAGATGGATTATAAAAAATAAATTTATTTTTGAATAGTATTTTTGAGAATTATTTTTATTTTGATCTAAATCAAGAATTTAGAGAGCATCTATTCAAATTAAGTTTTAACTCTCATTAAAACCCAAAGTGCGGTAAAAAATTTACCGCACTTTTGTCTACTTATAAAAACAAAAAATGCACTTTCATTACAAAGTGCATTTTTCTTATTAAGCATCCATCGACATACAGAGTAAGGTTAATGGGTGAATGCAGGTCACATTGGATGACATATCAATTTGCCATTTACAGGTTTGGCATTCCGATATGACGTAATCAAACCCACCTTCGTTAATATTATCGAATAGGTTTTTACCAATAGATTGTGAAATTTCATAGTTTTCTGATTTAAACCCATAAGTTCCCGCAATACCACAGCATTGACTAGGTAACATAATGATTTCTAAACCCGGAATTTTTTTCAACACTTCCAAAGTATAAGGTGCCCAACCCGCCTTATCTACGTGACAAGCAGTGTGATAAGCCACTCGGAGTTTGAGTGGTTTCAACGGTAATGTTTTACCTTCTTTGAAAAGCTGATATAAAAATGGGGTTACCATATGGATATGCGGACGGACTTTGGCGTTATCGATACCTAAAATATGATGATATTCGTCGCGTAAATTAAGCGAGCAACTTGATGCCTCACTAATCACATCTATTCCATTTTCATCTACCATTTTTCCTATATAATCGGTATTGAATTGTGCAATATTATGAGCGCGATTAGGAAAACCGTTTACCATTAATGGTAAGCCACAGCATTTTTCTTTTTCTAATAACATTACCCCAATGTTCATTGCATTGAACACTTTAAGGAATTCCTTGCCAAGCTGTGGATTATTATAATTAACATAACAACCGTGGAAATATGCTACTTTTCGCTCAAATTTTTGTTGCTCTTGTAACGCATTTTTCATATACCAGCTACGGAACGTACCAAACGCATATTTAGGTAAAGTACGTTCTTTACTGATTTTAAGGGTTTTTTCCAACATAAATTTGGTGGCTTTCAGACCCGTAATGGTGTTCACAATGGGTGCAAGTGGAGTATTAATTTTACCCATTACATCTGTGTTACTTAAAATCGCATCACGCAATTTATTCATTAACGGTTTTTTAGACTGTGCTAAGTGATTATTACGCGCACGTACAATTAAATCGCCAATTTTTACATCAGACGGACACGCCACTTCACAACGTTTACAGTTGGTGCAATATTTAAGTGCTTCATCATAAAGTTCTGCTGATTTTAAGCGTAAACGCTCGCCATCAGGCCCTGATTGTTTTGGCCCTGGATAAAGCGGATTATTGCGTGAAACCGGACAAACAGCAGTACAAGCCGTACATTTAATACAGCTTTCAAAACTTTCGTCGATATATTTATGGCTTTCAGGCGAATTAAGGGATTGTTTTGCACTATCAATGAGTCGTTGAATATTATTATCCATATTATTCCCCCTTATTTCGCTAAGATTTCATCTGCCACTGCCAAGGCAGTTACAACAGCCACACCCGAACCACAGCCAAGTTCAAGGGCATTAAAACCACCAATCACATTACCGACGGCATATAAATTCGTTAAAAATTGACCGCACTTTTGCACTTGGCATTGAGCATTAATTGCTACGCCTGCTGATTGATAAGGTTGTGGATGCGCAAAGCGATGAACAGTCCAAGTGAAACGATCTTTCTGGTTAAAACCTTCAACACCGATAATATCGGATTCAAAAACAGGTTCATAAATTTTATCAAATTCGGAAATAAGCCCTTTGCTGAAGAAACTTCCTGAAGCCAATACAAAATTATCTGCAGTGATTTCTTCATCTTCGAGTAAACGAGTATTGATACAACGTACTTTATTTCCTTCAAATGTTGCATTCAATGCACTGTCGCCATTAATCATTAAACCACCAAGGGATTCAAATTTATGACGTAATTGAATACGTTGGCGCATACCGAGCAATGATGGGGGCAGCGTTGGTAATTCAAATAATGCAAGTTTAGTTGCATCACGAAGTGCGGTCATAAATTCTTGGTTTTCTAAACCAAAGCAAGCAGGTAAAAATACCGCTTCTGCACCTTGCGATGATTCTATGATTTCTTTCACTAAATCTTTAAAAGCAAGTTTATGTTCTAGAAGTTGAGAGATATTCACACTACGGAATTCTCGGGCATTTTTACGAAGCTCGTCTAATTGTGGAATATTTAAGAAACCACTTGTTACTTCACAATGTTCAAATTGTGGATTTAATACCAAATTTGCTGCTAAAAGTTGAGGTTGAAAATCGTGATAACCTTCAATACCAAGCACCGCAATACGTTTATGCGGAAAAGGTTCATTGCCTTGCACAGTTGGCACGCTATTTGGCGAAAGCCACGCACCGCGTAAACTGCCTAAGCCTGTTACACGCCAGTGATTTTTTTCCGTAGAACCAATTAAATCAAGATGTAATTCATTGGCTAAACGTTCAAAATCTTGTGCTTTAGCAAGTACTTTCTCTGCCCCCAATAAACTATAAGGGTGGACAGGTAATTCATTGCGAAGTGCGGTAATATTTTCTTTTAAATTTTCTACCGCGCGATTTTCCCCATATGTCGTTGATGGCATACGGCTTAATAAATCTAAAGAGCCAGATGCAAAATCAATAGCTGCTTGACCGTTGTTGATAATCACGCAACGTTTACCGCGTTGTTGAAGGGCGATGCCACAGGTTAAACCCGCCAAACCACCGCCAATAATGGCTACATCAAAATTCATTGCTATCCGTCCCTTGTTGTGCTTGTTCATCAAGCGGTTTCACATCATTTAAACCTAATACGCTACCATACATCCAAGATGTAAATTCGGCTTCGCGAATAGCTTCCCCCCAAGCAATCGGTTCAATACCACGCCAGCGTTCTTCCATAAAAGCAGAAAGTTGAGTGGTTGATTGACGTGGTGTTGCCACTTCAAAACGATTCATAAGTCCAGCAGCACGACAAGCACAGAGTTCAGCTTGACAAGTTCCCATTCCAACTCGGGAGCGACGACGTAAATCGACGAGATTATTTACATCCAGTTCATCAACAGCGTAACGAACTTCCCCCGCCGTCACCGCTTCGCATTCGCAAACCATTGAACGATCTAAACGTTCTTTTTCAAGCAAACGAGTAGCACGTGAACCATGACGATACACAGCAGAATAACGAATAGTACTTGGTAATGAAATGACTTTTTGATTGGTCTCTTGACGGCTTTCAGTAGAGCCAGGCAAAGGTTGCTCCGCAGTGACACAACGAGCTGTTTTATTGAGTTTTTTACAAACAAGGTCGGTCGCCCATTCAGCCATTAAACGATAAGTCATTAACTTACCGCCAGTGATTGTAATAAAGCCATCTAATCCATCACGTTCTGCGTGGTCAAGTAGCACAATACCACGGCTCACATTACGACCTGATGGATCATCATCACTCGCAACTAGTGGTCGCACCCCAGCGTAAGCACGTAATACGCGAGTATGACGCAAACTAGGCGCAAGTTTTTCTCCTTCACGGAAAAGAATATCTACTTCTTCTGGCGTCACTTGCATGTTATCAATTTGATCATAAGGAATACGACTTGACGTTGTACCAATAACACAAATTGTGTCGCCTGGAACTAGAATATCCGCATCAGCTGGTTTACGACAGCGGTTAATTACAAGTTTATTAATACGATGGCCCATTACGAGCAATGCACCTTTCGCAGGGAACATTTTGATTTTGAGATCGGCATATTCCGCAATCCCTTGTCCCCAAATACCACCAGCATTCACAACAAGCGGTGCAAAAAATTGGCGTTCTCTACGATTTTTGTGATCGTACACGTTCACACCAATCACTTTTCCACCTTCACGAATCAAATTTTTTACTTCGCAATAAGTGAACATTTTTGCGCCGTTTTCTGTCGCATCCATCATATTAGAGGCGGTTAAACGGAATGGGTCAATCGAACCATCTGGCACAACGACAGCGCCCACTAAATCTGGGTTTACTGAAGGCTCCATAATTTTAGCTAGTTCAGGATCAATGGCTTGTGCATCAATTCCAGATTTTGCACAGCTCTCAAGGAAAGTTTTTTGATAGTCGAGAGAATCTTCAGGCAAAGTGATAAATAAGCCTTCCGTTTCATCTACGCAATGACGCGCAATTTTGCGTAAAATGCGGTTTTCTTTAATACATTCTTCAGCAGATTCTTGGTCGTTCACGGCATAACGTGCGCCACTGTGTAATAATCCGTGATTACGTCCTGTGGCACCTGTCGCAATATCTCGACGTTCCAATAAAATACAATCAATGCCACGAAGTGCGCAATCGCGCGCAATACCTGCTCCTGTTGCACCACCACCAATAATAATCACATCAGTGCTAAGTGGCGAAAGATCTCCAACATCTTTATAGATACTAGGCGATAATCCCATTGTTTACCCCCGATTCCCAAAATGTAATAAAAAATAATATAAAAAGTGTAATTATTGTAGAGAAGTACGGCAAAATTAACAACATTTTGAGCGTAAAAGAAAACGATTTTGTGATATTGATCACAATAATTTTCGTATTCGCTCAAACGGTGTAAAAATTTTGTGAAACACTTCACATTTTTGATTTTTTTTACTTTCTTATTTTTTATTTTCTTTTATGATTCGCAAATCCCTTACTGCTTCAAAAGGGTAAATTTAGATGACACATAATTAAAAAGTTGGAGAAAAAATTATGTTTGGACCATTCAAACCCGCTCCGCATATTGCGGAACTTCCAGCGGAAAAAATTGATTCCACGTATAAACGCTTACGTTGGCAAGTGTTTGCAGGGATCTTCTTCGGTTATGCTGCATATTATTTTGTGCGTGCAAACTTTGACTTAGCACAACCAGGTTTAATTCAAGCTGGCTTGTACTCAAAAGCGGAACTAGGTGTTATCGGCTCTGCAGCTGGTCTTGCTTACGGTTTATCAAAATTCGTAATGGCAGGTATGTCTGACCGCTCTAATCCTCGTGTATTTTTACCATTTGGTTTATTGCTCTCTGGTTTATGTATGACCTTAATGGGTCTATTCCCATGGGCAACTTCCGGCATTGCCATTATGTGGGTAATGATCTTCTTAAATGGTTGGTTCCAAGGTATGGGTTGGCCTCCATGTGGTCGTACTATGGTGCATTGGTGGTCTAAATCTGAACGCGGTACTATCGTATCAATTTGGAATACGGCGCATAATATCGGTGGTATGATGCCAGGTGCAATGGTGTTATTAGCTAGTGCAATTTTCTTCAGTACTCACGGTATTGAAGCACAGGCGAAAGATGTTTGGCAACAATCATTATATTTCCCTGGTATTGCTGCAATGATCTGTGCTATTCCTGTGTATTTCGTGATGCGTGATACGCCACAATCTTGTGGTTTACCATCAATCGAAAAATGGCGTAATGACTACCCAGATGACTATAACGAAAAAACTTACGAAAACGATTTAACTGCAAAAGAAATCTTCGTAACTTATGTATTAAAAAACAAATTGTTATGGTACATCGCGATTGCTAACGTATTCGTATATTTAATCCGCTACGGCGTATTAAAATGGTCTCCGGTTTACTTGAGCGAAGTAAAACACTTCAACATCAAAGGTACCGCATGGGCATACACAATCTATGAATTAGCAGCGGTTCCGGGTACATTATTATGTGGTTGGGTATCAGATAAAGTATTCAAAGGTAAACGTGGTTTAACAGGTTTCATCTTCATGATCTTAACCACTGCAGCGGTTGTTGCATACTGGATGAACCCAGCTACACCAGAAGCTGAATTAGCAAACTATAGCGCATGGTATCAAAACCCATACCAATTAACTGACTTCATTTTAATGACTTTAATCGGTTTCTTAATCTACGGTCCTGTAATGTTAATCGGTTTACATGCGCTTGAGTTAGCGCCGAAAAAAGCAGCAGGTACTGCAGCAGGTTTCACCGGTTTATTCGGTTACTTAGGTGGTACAGTTTCTGCATCAGCAGTTATCGGTTGGGCTGCTCAACATTACGGATGGGACGGTGGTTTCTACGTAATGATCGGCGGTGGCGTATTAGCAGTGTTATTACTCTTAGTCGTAATGGTTGAAGAAGGAAAACACAAAGCGAAATTAGGCGATACTTACGGTACTAAATAATTAGCTTAAAAAAAGGCGGCGGGCAAATGCTTCGTCGCCTTTTTTGTAACTAAAATTAATTTTATTTCTGATATAGAGCATCTTGATTCCTTTCCCACAAAATAAATCATATATTTAAGGAGACAATAATTATGAAATTATCATCGATTACTATTGGATTAGGTTGCACACTTTTTGCGATATCTGTGTCGGCAAATCAAACTTGCGAAGCGCCTTATCATTCAGCTTTACCTAAATATACTTATAAATTGGATAAAGTATTAGAAGTAAATGGACGTCAAGGTATTACAACTGATGGAAAGCATCTTTATGTATCCGGAAGCAAAACCCTCGCTAAATATGATATGAATGGAAAACTGATTAAAGAAAATAAGGATCCTTTTGTGGGCTATCAAAAAGAAGCTAACCACATTGGCGACATTGATATCTACAACAATGAACTTTATGTTTCCTCCGAATGGTTTGATTCTGGCGTAGGGAAAAATATTCAAATTGCGATTCATGATCCCGAAACCCTCGCATTAAAAAGATCTGTTGATTTTAATCCTGAGTCAGGTCAAGTCGAAGTTTCCGGCATCACCGTAGATACCGTTCACAATTCAGTTTGGATGGCTTCTTGGGTTGGTGAGGAAAGTGGCCGTTATTTATATGAATATGATCTTTCAACAGGTAAATATAAACGAAAAGTGCATTTACAACCTGTTCCACAATGGATTCAAGGGGTTTATGCCTACAACGGTGATCTCTATGTCACCGCTGATGACGGTACGGCAGATGAAAAAGAACCTGATCATATTTATCGTGTAGAAATCTCAGATAAAAATAATGAAGCTCGAGTTGTTTTAGAAAAAACCTTAGATGATATTCGAGATGTCGGCGAAATCGAAGGCTTGAATATTAATCCGAAAACAAAACAACTACTTGTCCATGCAAACCGAGGCAAACAAATTGTGTTAGGGATGCCAAAAGGATTTTATCCAGGTTATGACCGTGAAATTAGCGAAATCTATTTTTACGACATGAAACCAAGATGTAATAAGTAAATCAAGGAGAAAATACTTATGAAACTTAAAACTTTAGCGCTTTCTTTGTTAGCAGCTGGCGTACTTGCAGGTTGTAGCAGCCATTCATCAAGCATGGCAAACACCCAAATGAAATCAGACAAAATCATTATTGCTCACCGTGGTGCTAGCGGTTATTTACCAGAACATACTTTAGAATCTAAAGCACTTGCGTTTGCACAACACGCTGATTATTTAGAGCAAGATTTAGCAATGACTAAAGATGGTCGTTTAGTGGTTATTCACGATCACTTTTTAGATGGATTGACTGATGTAGCGAAAAAATTCCCACATCGTCACCGTAAAGATGGTCGTTACTATGTCATCGACTTTACCTTAAAAGAAATTCAAAGTTTAGAAATGACAGAAAACTTTGAAACCAAAGATGGAAAACAAGCACAAGTTTATCCTGGTCGTTTCCCACTTTGGAAATCACACTTCAGAATTCACACCTTTGAAGATGAAATTGAATTTATCCAAGGCTTAGAAAAATCTACTGGCAAAAAAGTAGGGATTTATCCAGAAATCAAAGCACCTTGGTTCCACCATCAAAATGGCAAAGATATTGCCGCTGAAACGCTCAAAGTGTTGAAAAAATATGGCTATGATAAGAAAACCGATATGGTTTACTTACAAACTTTCGACTTTAATGAGTTAAAACGTATCAAAACTGAATTACTTCCAAAAATGGGCATGGATTTGAAATTAGTTCAATTAGTGGCTTATACAGATTGGAAAGAAACGCAAGAAAAAGATGCGAAAGGTAAATGGGTAAACTACGATTACGATTGGATGTTTAAACCAGGTGCAATGGCAGAAGTGGTGAAATATGCTGATGGTGTTGGTCCAGGTTGGTATATGTTAGTAGATAAAGAACAATCTAAACCAGGCAACATTGTATACACACCATTAGTAAAAGAGCTTGCTCAATACAAAGTTGAACTTCATCCATATACAGTGCGTAAAGACGCATTGCCAGAATTCTTCACAGATGTAAATCAAATGTACGATGCATTATTGAATAAATCAGGTGCAACAGGCGTATTTACTGATTTCCCAGATACTGGCGTGGAATTCTTAAAAGGGAAAAAATAATATCCCTCACAACCGTGGGTAAACATATCCACGGTTAGCTAGGTTTCTATATCGTAGAAGCTAACAATCTACTCTAACAGAGTAACATCATAATCAATCTAGGTGTTCTAACCTAGAATTCAAATAAGGAGGCTATTTCAAAACACTCCGTATTCTTTTCTAATAAATTCTTCTTCCCTTTTATTTAGGGAAAACACCCTTCATTTCAACCGCACTTCTAAGGAGTGATCTATGGATAAATCATTAAAAGCGAACTGTATCGGCGAGTTTTTAGGTACAGCCTTATTGATTTTCTTTGGTGTGGGCTGCGTTGCAGCACTAAAAGTAGCTGGCGCTAGTTTTGGCTTGTGGGAAATCAGCATTATGTGGGGGATGGGCGTTGCACTTGCAGTATATGCAACCGCTGGTTTATCTGGTGCACATCTAAACCCTGCAGTAACCATTGCCCTTTGGAAATTTGCTTGCTTTGACGGCAAAAAAGTAATTCCTTACATCATTTCACAAATGCTCGGCGCATTCTTTGCTGCAGCATTAGTTTATGGCTTGTATCGTAATGTTTTTATCGATTATGAAGCTGCTCACAACATTATTCGTGGTACACAAGAAAGTTTAAGCCTTGCGGGAACATTCTCCACTTATCCTCATCCAAGTTTAAGCGTTGGTGGTGCCTTTGCTGTGGAATTTGTGATTACTGCAATTCTTATGGCATTAATTATGGCATTAACTGACGATGGAAACGGTGTGCCACGTGGTCCACTTGCGCCATTATTACAGGCTTTTGGAAAGATTTAGACGAGCTTCGAGATAAAGCCCGTGTAGAACGCACATTCAGTCCAGACAGCGACAATGAAAAACGCGAACGTCGCTACAAAGGCTGGAAAAAAGCAGTTAAACGCTCATTAGAATGGGCAAAAGAAGATGAAGAATAATTTATAAATTAATTCTCATACAAAAGAGCGGTCAAAACTTCTTTTATTTTGACCGCTCTTTTATTCTGTATCTGTATAAAAATTATTTTCTAGAGAGAGGTGGAACAAAGGTTAAACCCAAATCCCAAGGTTGCTCAATCCAAGTATTTTGTGGAATATCAATTACGTAATCATCCACTAATTCCGCACCTGCAGGTTTTGCAAATACAGTGACAAATTTTGCATTAGGGTACATTTGACGAATCGCACGCGCCGTATTACCCGTATCAACTAAATCATCTACTACGATAAATCCTTCGCCGCCATTTGGCACTTGAGCAGCATGAAGAACTTGTAGTTCTCCCTGATTATTATGATCGTGATAGCTTGCGATACAAACGGTTTCAATATGGCGAAGACCTAATTCTCTAGCCAACACAGCCGCTGGAAACAAACCACCGCGACTTACCGCAATAATACCTTTCCATTGGGAAGCTGGAAGTAAACGTTCTGATAATTTGCGGGCATGCATTTGAAACATATCCCAAGTCACCACATATTTTTCGCTCATAATTGCACCTTAGTTTAAATTTATCGAGAAATAAAAAATTGCGTAAGGATAACCTGAAATGGCGTTTTATGCTATTATTTCGTAAATTTTTTCAGTAAAAAGGAGCAATTATGTCTGAAATTACAACACTTCAACCCTCATTGTTATGGAAATGGTTTGATCAAATTTGTGCAATCCCTCATCCTTCTCATTATGAAGATACGTTGGCTAACTTTATTGTAAATTGGGCGAAAGAAAAGCATTTTTTTGTGGAACGCGATGAAGTAGGCAATGTTCTCATTCGTAAACCCGCAACGAAAGGAATGGAAAATCACACACCTGTTGTTCTACAAGCGCACTTAGATATGGTGCCACAGGCTAATGAAGGTAACCCGCATGATTTTACCAAAGATCCTATTCAACCTTATATTGATGGAGAATGGGTAAAAGCGCGAGGTACAACATTAGGATCTGACAATGGTATCGGTTTAGCCTCTACTCTAGCTGTGTTAGAAAGCAATGATTTAGTGCATCCACCTCTTGAAGTGCTTTTAACAATGACAGAAGAAACGGGGATGGATGGTGCGAAAGACCTGCGTCATAACTGGTTACAATCTGAAATTTTAATCAATACAGATACCGAAGAAATTGGCGAAATTTACATTGGTTGTGCGGGCGGGATTAACGCAAACTTTGAAATTCCTGTTCAATATGAAACCAATACGTTTGAGCATAGTGTACAAATTACGCTTAAAGGTTTACGCGGCGGTCATTCTGGTGTTGATATTCATACAGGGCGTGCAAATGCAATTAAAGTGTTAGCACGAGTATTAGCAAAACTCTCTCAAAATCAACCGCACTTTGCTCTCTCTGAAATTCGTGGCGGCTCAATTCGTAATGCAATTCCACGAGAAGCTGTGGCTGTATTATCCTTTAATGGCGATGTAAAAGCCATAGAAAGTGCGGTAGAAAATCTCGCAGTTGTGCTTAAAGAAGAATTAGCCATTGCCGAACCAAATCTCACACTTTTTGTAGAATTTGTAGAAAAATCTGTAACAGTATTCACAGCACAAAGTACTCAAACGGTAATTAACGCACTCAACGTATTGCCAAACGGCGTAATCCGCAATAGTGATGTAGTTAAAAATGTTGTAGAAAGTTCATTAAGCGTTGGCGTATTGAAAACAGAAGGTAATGTTGTAAAAAGCACCATTTTAATTCGTTCATTAATTGAAAGCGGTAAATATTACGTGACTGAAATGCTTAGCTCACTTGCAATCTTAGCAAATGCAAAAGTCGAGTTTTCTGCACCTTATCCAGGCTGGCAACCAGTAAATGACTCAACTATCTTAGACGTTACTCGCAAACATTATGCTGAAGTGCTAGGCGAGCAACCTGTAGTGAAAGTCATTCACGCAGGATTAGAATGTGGTCTTTTAAAAGAACATTATCCACACATAGAAATGATTTCTGTTGGGCCAACAATCCGAAATGCTCACTCACCAGATGAAAAAGTGGAAATTGCAACGGTACAAACCTATTGGGATTTATTGACAAGAGTACTTGCAGACATTCCAGCAAAGTAATTAGGCATTAGTCCTAAAGAGCGGTTAAAATTAAAAACAGTTTTGACCGCTTTTATTTTTATAGATAATAGAAATGATAAAAATGAAATATATAGAGTTGGCGGAGGGAATGGGAGTTGAATTTCAAATGTAACTTTATGAAAAATAAGGATATTATTTTTTAGCATCAAAAATATAGTACAAAATATGGTACTAAAAAATTTTTTTCGTTGATTTTTGATTACTTTTTAACCAAACCTAAAAGCAACCTTAAATGATGATTTACCAATGCCCAAAATCAAACTTTAAACATCTAAAAGCCACCAGCAAAAAAGAAAAATGCGATCTATTTGACCGCACTTTATTACTTAATATTTGCTCTAGCTGTTTTCCTTAATCCACGTTTGAAAATGTGGGCTGTTTATTTTTATTGTACCGTTCGTGTTACGTGTAATCAGCTCTTTTCTCTCTAGCTTTCGCACTTTCCCTTGTATTGTGCTTGAGCTAATATCTTCTACCCCTAACACTTTAGCAAAATAGGCGCGTTTTTCTTTGCTATATAGCGCATTTTCACCATTTACAACGCTCTTTAATATTTCCCGTTCTATTGAGCTTAATTCGCGCCATATCTTCACACTGTCGCCTAATTCACTCATTTGAGCAAGTCTATATTCTGATGCCTGTTTAAGTGATAGATTAGGGTTGATAATCATATCTTGAGCAATTGAACGCATATAAAGAGGGGTAAAATTAAATCGTTCAAAGAGTTCATAAAACTGATGCTTGTCGATTTCTTGCCCTGTTCTGCTGTGATAAATATCAGCTAGAAAATCAGTAAAATCCTTGCCTAAATTTGGGAAATCTAAAGGGTGTGCGAAATGAAAAAACGGTGCTTTGTTATCATTAAACATTGCCCGTAATCCATTTGTGCTACTCCCTGTGAAAATCACTTTTATCTTTTGTTGATTTATATCTAAACCAGTGCGCAATGAACGGATTAACCCTATAGTATGGCTCACTCTTGCCAGTTCTTGAACTTCATCAAGTAACATTAAAATAGGTTTATCGCTAGATTCTGTAATGGCATTAATAATCTGAACAAGGCTTAATTCATCAAGTTTAGTTTGATTTTTATCTTGTAATTCAATGCCTACGCCCATTAAGTCAATGGCTTTTAGTTTATCAAACAAATTATTGGTTTTGCCGTCCACCACATCAAGAAAGTGTATTAGCTCACGTGTAAAAACATGGCTCAATTCGTTACTAGTCCTATCCATAAAACTAAAATAGAACACATTAAACCCTAATTTCTCTGCTTTCGGCTTTACGTCATTAAGCAAGAATTGGGTTTTTCCCATTCTACGGGGAGCAAAAAGGGTTATGGCGTGTAATATTCCGTCTTTTAGGCTTGATAGTAATCGCTCTGCTAATTCAGAACGGGGGAAATAAAGCGGGTCTACCTGTGTCATTTTTAGCCTCTTTATATTGTTTTATACTCTCTATGTATAATTATACGTTTAACGTATAAAAATGTATAAAACTTTATACTGTTTCTGTTGGCTGTCATGCATTTATTCCCCTCGCGCGCGTACTGGTCGCAAAAATCAATAAAAAAAACGCCTAAATTAGGCGTTCTATCATTAATTGCGTTGATAATTGATTATTATACCCCTGCAATAAGTTCAAATGTTTGCGGGGCTTTATCCACCATGCGCAACAATAAAGAGGCGTGCGCGCTAGGTTTAGTTTTGCCTTGCTCCCAGCCTTGATAGGTTCTTACACTGGTTCGTAATTTCTGCGCAAAAACAGCTTGAGAAAGGTTTAATTTCTCTCTAATTGCTTTCACTTCCTCTGCCGTAATGCTTGCAGGCTCAATTCGTTCACGCGTCTCTACTCTGAGCGTTATTTTCCCCTGTGTAAAGTCTTTATAGGCATTTAGCCCCTCTATAAGCTCATCAAATAATTCACTCATTGCTCTAGCTCCTCTATCTCTTTCACCAGTTTAGCTAAAATTTTATATTGCTCTGTGCTTAAATCTTCGCATCTGTTTTTACTGTAAGCGGTAACGAGTAATATCCGCGATTTACGTATGAGATAGTAATAAATCACTCGTGCGCCACCACGTTTACCTTTGTTTCTCTCACTGTCAGCGATTCTAATTTTTCTCAATCCGCTCGTGTTCTGTATCACGTCTCCCTTTTCGGGGTTTTCTAATAGCTCATTCTGGAAAGCCCGATATTCATCATCAGATAAATGTGCTTTTCTGTAACGCTCAAAGGGCGGTAATTCAATAAACGATAGTTTCACGATAAATAAGCTAAATGTTATTTGTTGCTCATTATACGCTTTAAGGGTATGAAGTAAACATTTTATTCAATGCTCATTTCCTCGCGCGCGTACGCGCGTACTGATGACAAAACTCAATAAAAAAGGCTCAATGCATTTCACTAAGCCTTGTTAATCGTTATTCTATACTCTTGCCAATTCTTCAAAAATCTGCGGCGAACGCTCCACCATTCGCAAAAGCAGGGCGGCTTGTTGGCTTGGTTTGGTTTGTCCTTGTTCCCACGCTTGAAAGGTTCTTACGCTGGTTCTTAATTTTCGTGCAAATACTGCTTGAGATAAATTCAGGCGTTGGCGAATAGCCTTAACTTCTTCAGGTGTGATCGTGATAGGAGAGGGCTTTTCTAATGTTTCTGTTCTTAGCGTGATTTTTCCCTCTAAGTGCAGCCCCATTTCTTCAAAACCTTGTTTTAATTCCTCAAATAAATTGCGCTTTGTCATTGTGTTGCTCCTGTTATTTTCTTGATGCTATTAGCAACTCGGATTTTTCTCAAGCCGTTTGAACCTTGGATTAAATCGCCTTTTTCAGGATTATCTAATAGTTCATTTTACAAAGCCCTATATTCATCATCTGATAAATACTCGGCCCGATACTTTTCAAAAAATGGAAGTTCTACAAAAGCCAGTTTCATTTTTTATTCTCATTATTAAGTTTTTATTTATTATACTCGTTAATAGTATATAAGCAATGAAAGTATTTAAAGTTTTACCTATAGATCAACCAGAGCTATCCACCACCTAAAAAATAAAAAAGTGTATAGATAACTAAAAAACACTGGGCACGCTGGGCACGCTGGGCATTTGGGCACGCACCTTTAAAATCAATAACTTAAATGTGATTTTCGTGCCCAACGCACTGGGCACGGCTGGGCACAAATTGGGCACGATGGTAAATTGGTTATTTTTTGACTGGGCACGGAAGCCCTAAAATTGGGCACGGAAAGGGGTAATTTGGGCACGCTATTTTTTATAAATGATTGATATATCTATATTTTGTTGTTTCCGTGCCCAAAATGCCCAATATTTTTTAACTCATCTACACACGGAAAAAATTTTTCTTGTTCTTTCCGTCAGTGGAATAAAAAAAAGAGCAAATCGATTATGATCTGCTCTTTATTATTGATAGCCTACACCTATTCAAAATAGGCTTTTTATTCTATATCTTCGCTTTCCTCGTCCTCGTTTAAGATTTCCAGTACATAGCATCGGATAGTTTTCCCTCCGCTTATTGTTTTGGGTAAACGGTTGAGGTATTTACGGCCTCTCTCTTTTCTTTGTATTAACATTCCTGCACCCAATAAGATTTCATTTGCCTGCTTTTCATTAAAGCCTTTAATGACATCTTGAATATAAACTTTCGGAAATACCCAATATTTATCGCCCTCTTGCTGTTCTTTACTGTCGGCTAACTGGCGATAACCTGCCGTATCGTTCGGTTCTTTCTGGTTCGGATTGAAAGGAAAATCTAAAAATCTCGCCCCATTACGCAAAAGCCAGCCATTCACTTGTTCAATGATTTGATTTTCTTCTCGAGAATATAGCCCATATTCATTTATCCATTCATTAAATCCATGCAGAAGTGCGGTTTTATTTTCGCTCGTTTCCCAGCCTGTTAAATGCGCTGCCAGCTGTAAAGCGGTTTCTAAAATGGCAAATCGCCCCGCTACTCGTTTTACTTGTGAGCTTGCGTCATTTGGTAGCATCGCTTGCCATTGTTCGCTTAAACGCTCATATTCAACCGTTACCGCACTTTTATTTTCAAGTAACCATTCTATCCATGCTCTACCCATTGTGCCGTAGTAACGTCTCGCCATTGCGTTTAAATGGTCAGCGTGGGCTTTACCATTGCCAAAATGATAAAACGTGCCAGACGGTGTAATAGGGATATTTAACAAGCGGACTAATTGCCCTGCGTTGGTTTTGATATTGTCTTGCTTTAAATAAAGCTCTAAATCTTGCTCGCCTGTAGAAAATGCCAAAATGCGCCAGCGGTTTAATTCTCTATTTCCACCGTCTTTTGCGCCTTGTATTTTTCCCACGCCATTAAATAACGTGTAGGCGGTTTGCTCTACGTGCTTTTTGCTTGCCCCTTGTCCGATTTCATCAAGAGGAATAAAGCCTTATTCTAACTGAGTTTTGCTGGTGGATTATTTACGTGGATTTATGTAGGTTTATATGGATTGGCGGAGGGGAATGGGAGTCGAACCCACCCAAGAACGCTGGCGTCCTCAACAGGATTTGAAATCCTGCCACCTCACCGGAGATGACGCCCCTCCGTGGTTGAAATTGCAGTTACTTTAGCGTAAATTAATCGGCAATTCAACGTTATTTTAAACGGATTCAAAAATGACCGCACTTTTTCAACAACTTCCTTCCGTTGATAAAATTCTCAAAACACCTCAAGGCTTACAACTCATTACCGAATTTGGTCACACTGCCGTCGTGGTAACGTGTCGAGAATTATTAACGCAAGCTCGTCAATTTATTCAAAAAAATAATCAACTTCCTGAATATTTTTCCAATTTTGACCGCACTTTTGTAGAAATTCATTCTCACTTACAAAAACAAAACCAAGTACAAATCAAAGCTGTGCATAATCTGACTGGTACGGTGTTACACACAAATCTTGGGCGGGCACTTTGGTCTGAAGCAGCACAACAGGCTGTGCTTTCTGCGATGCAAAAAAATGTTTCGCTTGAATATGATTTAGATGAAGGTAAGCGTAGTCATCGCGATAATTACATCAGTGAATTATTATGCAAACTCACAGGTGCTGAAGCTGCCTGTATAGTGAATAACAACGCGGCTGCGGTATTGTTAATGCTGGCAACATTTGCTCAAGGTAAAGAAGTAATTATTTCTCGTGGCGAATTAATTGAAATCGGCGGCGCATTTCGTATTCCAGATATTATGGAACAAGCTGGATGCTATTTAGTGGAAGTGGGCACCACTAATCGTACCCATCTGAAAGATTATCGTAATGCTATCACTGAAAATACGGCTTTTTTAATGAAAGTGCATAGCAGCAATTATCAAATTTGTGGTTTTACCTCTTCAGTTTCAGAAGAAGAGCTTGCGGAACTAGGTCAAGAAATGAATGTACCCGTAGTCACTGATTTAGGCAGCGGCGCATTAGTTGATTTAAGCCAATATGGTTTACCAAAAGAACCAACCGTGCAAGAAAAAGTCGCACAAGGTGTGGATTTGGTCTCTTTCTCTGGCGATAAATTGCTTGGTGGCGTGCAAGCAGGCATTATTGTGGGTAAAAAAGAATGGATCGAACAATTACAAGCCCATCCTCTCAAGCGTGCATTACGTTGCGATAAAGTCATTTTAGCCGGCTTAGAAGCCACATTACGTTTATATTTAAATCCTGAAAAATTAACTGAAAAATTACCAACTCTGCGCTTACTCACGCAACCATTAGAACAACTCAAAATAAATGCTACGCGTCTAAAAGAGCGGTTAGAATCTTGCTTGAATTCACAATTTGAAATTCAAATTGAAGATAGCCAGGCACAAATCGGTAGTGGCTCACAACCAATGGAAAGAATCCCTTCTGTGGCTGTTACTATTGCAGAAAAAACAAACGTAAAACTTTCCGCACTTTCAGCTCGTTTTAAACAACTTTCTCAACCTATTATTGGGCGAATGGAAAATGGAAAAATTTGGCTAGACTTACGTAGCCTTGCAGATATTGAAACATTATTAAATACATTGGATGAACTATGATTATTGTTACTTCAGGTCACGTTGATCACGGCAAAACAGCATTATTAAAAGCATTAACTGGTACAAGTACCGCGCATTTACCAGAAGAAAAAAAACGCGGGATGACCATTGATTTGGGGTACGCCTATCTGCCTTTAGAAAACAAAGTACTTGGCTTTATTGATGTACCTGGGCACGAGAAATTCTTGTCAAATATGCTGGCGGGTTTAGGTGGTGTGCATTATGCAATGTTAATTGTGGCTGCGGATGAAGGTATTGCAGCGCAAACGAAAGAACACTTAGCAATCTTACGCCAACTTCAATTCCACGAAATTATTGTTGTCATCACAAAAGCAGATCGTACAAATCCAGAGCAAATTGAATCGTTAATCCAAGCAATTAAACAAAATTATAGTTTTTTACGTGATGCTAATTACTTCGTTACCTCTGCAGAAACGGGACAAGGAATTAGTGAATTACGTCATTACTTAGCGAATCTACCTGAATTATCTGATACCCAGAAACCTTTCCGCTATGCAATAGACCGAGTATTCAGCGTAAAAGGAGCGGGTACCGTCGTGACAGGCACAGCCTTTTCAGGAACAGTGAAAGTCAACGATGAAATTTATCTTTCCACAGGACAGAAAGTTCGTATAAAAGCGATTCACGCACAAAATACATCAAGCGAACAAGGTATTGCGGGGCAACGTTTAGCGTTAAATTTAAATGCTGATTTAGACCGCACACCAATGAAACGAGGCGATTGGTTATTGCAGGATGAACCCCTCCCACCAACAGATCGCATTAGTGTACAAATTTTGGCTGAAATACCATTAAATGAAAGCCAACCTGTGCATATTTATCACGGCGCGAGTCGCACTACGGGTAAGCTCACCTTATTACAGGGAAAAAATGCCGCTAAAAATGACCGCACTTTGGCTGAAATCATATTAGATTCACCATTATTCTTGTCTTTCGGAGACAAACTTATTTTACGCAGTGGCGATACAAAAACCTTAATTGCCGGCGCAAGAGTATTGGAAATTAACTCGCCAAAACGTCATAAACGTACTGAAGTTCGGTTAAATTTCTTAGCCAATTTAGCATTGGCAGAGAATGCTTCGCAACGTATTGCTCTTACCCTTCAACATAAGGCGACAACAGCACGCCAATTAATGTGGACGGAACAACTGACTTCCTTGCAATTAGATAAAGCACTCGCTGAGCGGGACGCTGTATGTTATCAAGATTGGTGTTTTAATACTAATTACGTACAAGAAAAAACGCAGCAAATTTTAACCGCGCTTAATACCTATCACGAGCAACATAATGATCAACTTGGTGTAAGCAAAGCCAGATTATATCGAATGGCAACATTGAACCAGCCAGAAAATCTAATTCATCATTTTATCGATGAAATGCTTGATGATGGACGATTACAACAAACGCGTGGCTGGATTCATCTACCAGAGCATAAAATTCAGTTTAATACTGAAGAAAAATCACGTTGGACGGATGTATTAAACGAGTTTGAAAAAGCAAATGGTCAAGCAATTTGGGTGCGCGATATGGCAAATGCACTCGCTATTGATGAATCAATTATGCGTAATTTTATGTATAAATCGGGGAAACTTGGTTACCTCACGCCAATCGTGAAAGATAGATTTTTCTTAACTGAAACCATCTATGCTTATGCAAGACTCATCAAACAAATAGCGGAAGAACAAGGTAAAGTTTCAGTAAATGAAATACGTGATAAATTGAATTTCGGGCGCAAACTTACCGTTCAACTGATGGAATATTTCGACCGAATGGGATTTTTGCGTCGCAAAGGCAATGACCATATTCTGCGCGATAAGAATGTTTTTGATTTATGATTTAAAAAGGAAAAGAGTATGAAAAAAACGCTCGTTGCTGCATTAATTAGTTCTGTCATATTACTCGCAGGCTGCCAAGATAAAGATACTGAAGCAAAAATAAAACAACTAAATCAAACAGTAGCACAACTCAGTGCTGAAAATACTAAATTAAAAGAGCAAATAGAAAAAACAGTCCCCGCAATTTTTGTGGAAAATGATGAAATATTTAATCAATCTGAAATTATTAAACATCCTAAATCAAAAGAAGATTACCAGCCTGAAGAAACCAAAATTGAGTATTCAATTTCAACAATAAAAACTAATATTGATTGGCTTAATGATCTATTGTGGAAAAAATTGACTGAAAACGAAGAAACGAAAAATATTTCTCGTGAACAATTTGTAGCACGTTATCAAACAGCTTTTGAGGAAGATAAAAAAGAAGTAAAAGAAACACCATCTCTTGGTATTTCTCATTCCATGTGGACAAATTTTGTCGGACAAAAAGAAAAACTTGCAACCTTTTCTATTAGTTTTTATGACTATGAAGGCGGTGCTCATGGAATAGAAGGTAATCGCTATTTCACGATTGATCTAACTACACGCCATATTTTGACATTAAATGATTTATTTAATGAAAAAGATTTACCGAAAGTAAAAACACTTTTATGGGAGCAATATAATAATAGCAATAAGGAATATGAACCTATTATTGGAGTCGATAGTTTTAATTTATCGAACAATATTTACTTAGATTCTAGAGGTGTACATTTTATTTATGATGTCTATGAAATCGCCCCTTACGCAGCAGGAGAGCAGGATTTATTGCTCTATTTTGGGCAACTAGAAGAATTATTTAAACCAGAATTTAAGCAAAGTAACTATGTAAAATTTCTTTAAGGAAACAAACAAAAAGTGCGGTGAAAATTCACCGCACTTTTTTATTACCGTCTTGTTTTCAAGAGTTTTTCAGTCAATTCATAAGCTCGAAGTTTTGCTAACTCTTTAGAAAGTTTCGCAACCAGTAAATCATGATCTACATCTGATGCATGAGATACAATGTTCTCTTCAGCTTTACGTTTTGCTTCGCGAATACGATTAGCATCTAATTCACTACCACGGATAGCAACATCTGCTAGTACCGTAACAATATTTGGTTGAACCTCTAAAAAACCACCGGAAACATAGATAACTTCTTCATTTCCATCTTGAAGGGTAAATTTAACAATCCCTGGCTTAATTGCCGTTAACAATGGGGTGTGTCCAAGGAGAATGCCTAATTCCCCCTCAACACCTGTTGCTTGGATTTGTTTTACTTCACCTTCAAAGATTTTTCGCTCTGCGCTTACTATTGTTAAATTAAATGTCGCCATTTTTGTTCTCCTTCAAATGACTTGAAGTGATTACATATTTTTGGCTTTTTCTAGCGCTTCGTCGATTGAACCTACCATATAGAACGCTTGTTCTGGGATATGGTCGTAATCACCGCTTAAAATACCTTTAAAGCCGCGAATGGTTTCTTTTAATGGAACATATTTACCCGGAGTACCGTTAAATACTTCAGCAACGAAGAACGGTTGTGATAAGAAACGTTCAATTTTACGTGCACGTGCTACCACTAATTTATCTTCTTCAGATAATTCGTCCATACCAAGAATTGCGATAATATCTTTCAATTCTTTATAACGTTGTAAAATACCTTGTACACCACGAGCAATATCATAATGCTCTTGACCAACAACAAGTGGGTCTAACTGACGTGAAGTTGAATCTAATGGATCAACAGCTGGGTAGATACCTAAAGATGCAATTTGACGACTTAATACAACGGTTGAGTCTAAGTGCGCAAAGGTTGTTGCTGGAGATGGGTCAGTTAAGTCATCCGCAGGTACATATACCGCTTGTACAGAGGTAATAGAACCTGTTTTGGTTGATGTAATACGTTCTTGTAACACACCCATTTCTTCAGCTAAGGTTGGTTGATAACCTACCGCTGATGGCATACGACCTAATAACGCAGATACTTCAGTACCAGCAAGGGTATAACGATAGATATTATCCACGAAGAATAATACATCACGACCTTCATCACGGAATTTTTCTGCCATGGTTAAACCGGTTAACGCAACACGTAAACGGTTACCTGGTGGCTCATTCATCTGACCATAAACCAAAGATACTTTATCTAATACGTTAGAATCTTTCATTTCATGATAGAAGTCGTTACCCTCACGAGTACGTTCACCTACACCCGCAAATACAGAGTAACCTGAGTGCTCGATCGCGATGTTACGGATTAATTCCATCATGTTAACGGTTTTACCTACACCAGCACCACCGAATAAACCAACTTTACCACCTTTTGCGAATGGACAAATTAAGTCGATAACTTTGATACCAGTTTCTAATAATTCCGTACTGTTTGATTGTTCTTCATAGCTTGGTGCAGAACGGTGGATAGCCCAACGCTCTTCTTCACCGATTGGACCTTGTTCGTCAATTGGTTCACCCAATACATTCATTATACGACCAAGGGTTTTTGTTCCTACCGGTACTTGAATCGGATCATTCGTGTTTTCTACTTTTAAACCACGTTTTAAACCGTCAGAAGCACCTAATGCGATACAACGTACCACACCGCCACCTAATTGTTGTTGCACCTCAAGTGTTAAACCTGATTCAACTTTTAATGCATCGTAAACTTTTGGCACTGCATCTTGTGGAAATTCAACGTCAATCACCGCACCGATGATTTGTACAATTTTTCCTGCTGACATTACCGTTCCTCTTTTCTTAAATCGCTGCCGCACCGGCTACGATTTCATTCAATTCATTTGTGATACTTGCTTGACGAGCTTTGTTATACACCAACCGCAGATCATTAATTAAATTACCTGCATTATCAGTTGCTGCTTTCATTGCTACCATTCGAGCCGCTTGTTCTGAAGCTAAATTATCTACAACCGCTTGATAAATTTGGGATTCTAAATAACGAACTAAAAGGCTATCCAATAGTACTTTTGGTTCTGGCTCATAAAGATAATCCCAAGTCTGTTGTCTTTCATTTAAATGATCGTTTTTAGATTCTGGTAAAGGAACTAATTGTTGTACAACAGGTTTTTGCGACATCGTATTAACAAATTTATTGTATGCAATATAAACTGCATCAATTTCACCATTACGATAAGCATCAAACATTGTATTTGCAACACCAATTAATTCTTCTAGAGCGGGCGTATCGCCTAAACCAGAAAGTTGACCTTTGATATTAAATCCAAAGGAACGGAAAAAACTAATCCCTTTTGAACCTATTAAACCCAAATCTGTAGAAATATTTTGTTCTTTCCAATTTTTGATTTGGTTAAGTGTGGTTTTGAATAAATTAATATTTAAACCACCACACATACCACGATCTGTTGAAATAACCAAGATACCGATTTTCTTCACTTCACGCTCAACTAAGAACGGATGTTTATAACCGACACTTGCTTTAGACACATGACTAATAACGTTACGGATAGTTTCAGAATACGGACGAGATGCAGCCATACGATCCTGCGTTTTACGCATTTTCGAGGTCGCCACCATTTCCATTGCCTTAGTAATTTTTTGTGTACTTTGTACACTGGCAATTTTGGTTTTTATCTCTTTTGCACCTGCCATCTTATCTCTCCGTTACTACCAAGCACTATTCGCTTTAAAACTATCTAAAATACCTTTTAATGTATCTTTGATTTCGTCATTATAGTTACCGGTTTTAGTAAGCTCTTGCATAAACTCAGCGTGATTACGGTTAGAATAATCTAAAAGTGCGGTCTCAAAACTTGCAATTTTTGATAATTCCACGTCATCCAAATAACCAAATTCAACAGCAAACAATACAACCGCTTGTTCTGCAACAGATAATGGAGCAAATTGTTTTTGTTTTAATAATTCAGTTACTTTTTCACCGTGAGAAAGTTGCTTACGAGTCGCATCATCAAGATCTGATGCAAACTGTGCAAACGCTGCTAATTCACGATATTGAGCTAGCGCGGTACGAATACCACCCGCTAATTTCTTGATAACTTTAGTTTGCGCTGAACCACCAACACGAGATACCGAAATACCTGGGTTTACCGCAGGACGAATACCTGAGTTAAACAAGTTAGATTCTAAGAAGATCTGACCATCAGTAATAGAAATTACGTTGGTTGGAACAAACGCAGAAACGTCACCAGCTTGGGTTTCAATAATAGGAAGTGCGGTTAAAGAACCAGTTTTTCCTTTCACTTCACCTTTAGTAAATTTTTCTACGTAATCTTCGTTTACACGAGAAGCACGTTCTAGTAAACGAGAATGTAAATAGAATACATCACCTGGATAGGCTTCACGACCTGGTGGACGGCGTAATAATAATGAAATTTGACGATAAGCTACGGCTTGTTTTGATAAATCATCATAAACAATTAACGCATCTTCACCGCGATCACGGAAATATTCACCCATCGCACAACCAGCATAAGGTGCTAAATATTGTAACGCTGCTGATTCAGATGCTGATGCAGCTACCACGATAGTATTTGAAAGCGCACCATGTTCTTCTAATTTACGCACGACGTTTGCGATAGTAGAGGCTTTTTGACCAATCGCAACATAGATACATTTAATACCTGAATTACGTTGGTTAATAATAGCGTCGATTGCTAACGCAGTTTTACCAGTTTGACGGTCACCGATGATTAATTCACGTTGACCACGGCCGATTGGCACCATTGAGTCAACGGCTTTATAACCGGTTTGAACAGGTTGATCAACAGAACGACGATCGATAACACCTGGAGCAATAACTTCTACTGGTGAGAAACCATCATTTTCAATTTCGCCTTTACCATCGATTGGTTGACCAAGCGTATTAACTACACGACCTAATAAACCACGACCAACTGGTACTTCAAGAATACGACCTGTACATTGAACTTCCATACCTTCCGCTAAATCTGCGTAAGGTCCCATAACTACAGCACCAACAGAATCGCGTTCAAGGTTAAGTGCCATCGCATAACGATTACCTGGTAAGGCGATCATTTCACCTTGCATCACATCGCTTAAACCGTGGATGCGAATAATACCATCGCTTACAGAAACAATTGTCCCTGTATTACGCGCTTCACTGACCACGTCGAATTGAGCGATGCGTTTTTTAATCAATTCACTAATTTCAGTTGAATTTAGTTGCATCTTGTATTCCTCTTATAATTGCAACTCGTTTGCGAGACGAGTAAGTTGCCCACGGCTACTTCCGTCAATCACAAAGTCTTCAGTACGAATAATCACACCAGCAATAAGTGCGTTATCCACGTTGCAATTTAATTTCACTTTGCGAGCTAATCTTTTTTCCATTGCAGCTGCAATTTTTTCGATTTGTGTTGCATTCAATGGTTGCGCAGACGTTACTTCAACTTCTGCAATAGCTTGGTGTTCCTCTACGTGATGTTTAAATTCTTCAAACACCGCAGGAATAGCACTCAAACGCTTATTTTCAGCCATTAACCGAATAAGATTTTGCCCATATTGATCCAATTGTTCGCCACAAATAGAAATTACTGTATCAGCTAATTTCTGTGCAGAAAGAGAACTACTTAAGTAAGCTTTTACCGTTTCATCTTCAGCTACGGCTGCAGCAAAACCTAACATTTCAGTCCATTTTTCGACCGCACTTTGTTCAATGGCAAAGTCAAATGCAGCTTTTGCATAAGGGCGAGCTATTGTAGTTAATTCTGACATAAGCTAAGCCTCTTATAACTCTGCAACTAATTTATCAATAATGTCATTGTTTGCCGCTTCGTCAATAGAACGACCCACAATTTTCTCAGCACCAGCCACTGCCAATGAAGCCACTTTAAGACGTAATTCTTCTTGAACACGTTTACGTTCTGCTTCTACTTCTGCATAACCTTGAGCAATAATTTTTGCTTTTAGTTCTTCGGCTTCTGCCTTCACTTCGTCTAATACTTCATTGCGACGTTTATTCGCAGCATCTAAAATGTCTTGAGCTTGTACTTTTGCAGCTGAAAGTTCTTGTTCAACAAGATTTTTCGTATCTGCTTGCTCTTTTTTAGCTGCTTCAGCTGACGCTAAAGCGTTCGCAATTTGGCTTTGACGTGTTTCAATCGCATTAATAATTGGTGGCCAAACAAATTTCACACAAAACCATACAAAAATAATAAAGGCGATGGTTTGACCAATTAATGTTGCATTAATATTCACAACATACCTCCTTCGTTAATTAGGAAATTTGTTGTTTATTAACCTAATAATGCAGCAAATGGATTTGCGAATGCGAAATATAAACCGATACCTACCGCGATCATCGCAATCGCATCAAGAAGACCTGCAACAATAAACATCTTAGTAAGTAGTGAATTAGCTAATTCAGGCTGACGAGCGGCAGACTCAAGATATTTACCGCCAAGAAGACCAAAGCCAATTGCAGTACCTAACGCAGCAAAAGCAAGCATAATCGCAGAAGCAATGATTGTTGCACTAATTACAGTTTCCATAAATTTTCTCCGTTGTTGAGAGTTGAGTTGTTAAATAAAAAATAAAAATTAATGTTCCGCTTTATTATATGCAATACTCAGGTAAACCACAGTAAGCATCATAAAGACGAAGGCTTGTAATGCGATAACCAAAATATGGAAAATCGCCCACACCAACTGCAATGGCACACCCAGTGCAGCCACAAACGCATTGGCTGAATACATCACGGCAATCAAAATAAAGATCAGCTCACCAGCATACATATTTCCGAATAAACGAAGTGCTAATGAAACAGGCTTTGAGATCAACGTCACGGATTCAAGAAGAAGATTAACAGGGATAAATGCCCAATGATTGAACGGGTGTAAAGTGTATTCTTTTGCAAGACCTTTAATACCCTTAGATTTAATCGTATAAAAAAGGATCAATACAAATACTGAAATCGACATTGCAAATGTCATATTCATATCCGTAGTCGGCACAGCTCGTACAGGAATATGATGATCACCTGTAATAATAGCAAACAACTGAGGAATATAATCCACAGGTACCAAATCAATAGTATTCATAATCATCACCCATACGAAAATGGTTAAAGCCAATGGCGCTATCACATCTCGTTTACCGTGATAATTTTCTTTTACCACACCATCAATCCATTCTACAGCCATTTCAACAGCACATTGTAGTTTACTCGGCACACCTGCTGTTGCTTTTTTAGCCACTTTACGAAAAATAGCTAAGAAAAGGAAACCGCACAACACAGAGAAGAAAAACGTATCAAGATTAAACGTCCAAAAACCTTCACCTGCTGTAAGATAAGTTAAATGGTGTTGGATATATTCAATTGAAGTTTGTCCAGACATAATCGATCCTTTGTTCTGAAGAATAACCCAAAGTTAAATTTTATTGAGAATAAGTGGAATAATATTATTCAGCACTAATGCCAATAAAAAACCAACAAAAAACGCAATAAAATTGATAACGAATAACCATTTGATGGCAATAATGATAAAAACCATCGTTAAAATAAACTTTATTGCTTCAGCACGATAAAGTGCGGTCAGTTTTGTTGAAAAATTTTGTTTTCTGTAAAAAATGATAAATATAAATGTACAAAAAGGCAAAAAGGCACTAAAAAAACCATAGCTAAAATCTACCGCACTTTGGCGTTGCCATCCATAAATAAGCAAATAAAAAACTACAAGCAAAAGACTCTCAATAACAATAGCTTTTCTGTAGTTTTTTTTAGCGTGAGATAAAATGCGCGACATCACTTTTACAAAATAATTTTAGCCCGCTGATTATACCTTTGCTGGCTTTAGATTCAACTTAAAAACACATAAAAAGTGTTATATAAATCACACTTTTAGAAATTTTTTTACAAAATTGTAACTATTTAACGCAAAACGATTAAATGTCGTTCACCTATAAGTTCTGGAACATGTAATTCAATCACTTCTTGAATAGTATATTTTTCATTCAATTCATTAATTTCATCTTCCTGATAAATACCTTTTAATGCATAAAAATATCCATTTTCTTTTGGTAAATGATGACACCAATCTGTCATATCTTTTAACGAAGCAAAAGCACGACTTAATACACCATCAAATTTATCTTCAGGTTGGTATTCTTCTACTCGACTTAAAACAGGGATTACATTAGTTAGTCCAAGCTCACGTATAGTATTTCGAATAAAACTAATGCGCTTGCCTAAGCTATCTAAGAGGACAAATTGTTTGGAAGGATTAATAATTGCCAAAGGTAAACCAGGCAATCCAGGGCCAGTACCGACATCAATAAAACGATCACCCTGTAAATAAGGACTTACTACAAGACTATCTAAAATATGTTTGACTAACATTTCTTGCGGATCACGTACAGAGGTTAAGTTATAAGCTTTATTCCATTTATTGAGTAAATTGACCAGATCAATAAGCTGCTGAATTTGTTGATCACTTATTTTTATATTTGCTTGCGCAAGTAAACTGACTAATTTGGCTTTCATATTTATTGTCTCTTTGGAAAATTGCGCTATTTTACTTAAAAGTGCGGTAGATTTCCTTAATGTTTTTTTGTTGCAGCCAAAATTCCTGTCAAATTTGTTTCCAACCAATCCACCAACTCAAACATCTTATTAGATGCTTCTGTCCCAAATTCTGTTAATGTGTAATCCACTTGCGGTGGCACGGTATTATAGGATTTACGAATTAACATGCCATCAGCCTCCAATTCCTGCAAGGTTTTAGTCAACATACGCTCACTCACACCATCAATCGCACGACGAAGTTCACTAAAACGCTTGGTGCCTGAATGTAAACTTACTAATACCAATGCGCCCCAACGACTGGTTAAATGCTGCAAAATTTGGCGAGAAGGGCAAGCTGAAGCCAGAATATTCCCACGATTTAAATTTTTTTCCATTTTTAATTCCTTAAAAATCAACAGGTTAAAATTTATTTTAAAAAAAATCCCAAAACTTACGTTTATGTAAGTACTTCTCAAAAGTAAGTATTAAAATATAATACGCCACATCAAGCGAACAATCAAATGTTCAAATATCATTTCAACTTAACAAGAAGGAAAATACCATGATAACTAAAACTATCGCAATTACTGGTGCAACAGGTCAATTTGGCGCAATCGCATTAGACTTATTAAAAGCAAAACACGCAAACGTCATCGCGCTTGTACGTAATCCTGCAAAAATTTCAGGTGTAGAAACTCGCAAATTTGATTATTCAAAAACAGAAGGTCAAGTAGAAGCATTACAAGGCGTAGATACTTTAATTCTTGTTTCAAGTAATGAAGTCGGTCAGCGAGCAGTACAACACAACAACGTGATTGAATCAGCGAAAAAAGCAGGCGTGAAACATATTATCTACACCAGCTTACTCGGTGCCACCAACGACAACACAGTGAAATCTCTTGCCGGTGAGCATGTTGAAACTGAAGCCGCATTAAAAGCTTCGGGCATTACTTACACCATTTTACGCAATGGTTGGTACACCGAAAACTACACTGAATCAGTTCTAGCTGCATTAGCAAACAATGCTTTCTATGGTTCAGCAAAAAACGGCAAAATTTCATCCGCACTTCGTGCAGAACTTGCTGAAGCTGCAGTAAATGTGGCACTAGGTGAAGGTCATAAAAACCAAACTTACGAGCTTGCTGGATCAAGCAGCTGGGCATTAGCTGATCTTGCAGCAGAAATCAGCAAACAAACAGGTAAAGATATTACTTACGTGGATATTCCTGCAGCAGATTATGCCGCAGCACTTGTGCAAGCAGGATTAGATGAAGGTTTTGCAGGCTTAATTGCACAATGGGATGTAGATGCATCAAACGGTGCATTATTATCAGAAGACAAAACCCTTGAGAAATTGCTTGGTCGCCCAACAGCAGGATTGGATGTAGCAGTAAAAAAGGCTCTTGACCATTAATTATATTTTTTAAATTAGTCTATAAAAAATGCGGTGAAAATTCACCGCACTTTTACATTTAAATTAAGAAAACATTATTCCCCACGCTTCAGCATACCTTGTTTTTTCAAATTCACCAGAATAATTGAAATAGCAGCAGGCGTTATACCTGAAATTCGGCTTGCTTGACCAATGGAAACTGGACGATGCTGTTCCAACTTCGCACGTACTTCATTAGATAAACCAGACACTTTGCTGTAATCAAAGTTAGTCGGAATTGCCGTATTTTCATGGCGTTTTTGTTTTTCAATTTCTTCTTGTTGATGCTCAATATAGCCTTGATACTTAATGGCAATTTCCACTTGTTCTACAGCTTCTCTATCTTCCATTGCCGGTTGATATGGCGTTAAAGAAGTCAAAATATCGTAGGTCATTTCTGGACGGCGTAATAAATCTTCACCGCTGGCCTCACGCACAAGTGGACTACCAAGCACTTTATTCGCTTCTTCTAAATATTCAGAACGCGGATGCAACCAAATACTGCGTAAGCGTTGGCGTTCCTGTTCAATATTTTCCATTTTTTGATTAAAGCGCGCCCAACGAGCCTCATCAATCAAACCTAATTCATGGGCAATTGGCGTTAAACGAATATCTGCATTATCTTCACGTAATAACAAACGGTATTCTGCACGAGAAGTGAATACACGATACGGTTCTTTGGTACCAAGCGTGCAAAGGTCATCCACCAATACGCCTGTATAAGATTGATCGCGACGTGGATACCATGCCTCTTTCTCTTGTACGTAAAGACCTGCGTTAATCCCCGCCAATAAGCCTTGTGCCGCCGCCTCTTCATAACCTGTTGTACCGTTAATTTGACCCGCAAAAAATAAACCAGAAATAGCTTTAGTTTCTAATGTTGGTTTTAAATCGCGTGGATCAAAATAATCATATTCAATGGCATAACCTGGTTTAATGATGCGAGCTTTTTCCAAACCTTTCATAGAATTCACAATGCCCATTTGTACGTCAAATGGCAAACTGGTAGAGATCCCGTTTGGATAGACTTCATTACTGGTTAAGCCTTCTGGTTCCAAATAAATTTGATGTGAATTACGATCTGCAAAACGCATCACTTTATCTTCAATGGATGGGCAATAACGTGGGCCTATCCCTTCAATCACACCGGTATACATTGGACTGCGATCCAAGTTATTACGGATCACTTCATGGGTTTGTTCATTGGTATGAGTTATATAACAAGGAATTTGTTGAGGGTGATCATCTACTGATCCCATAAAAGAGAATACCGGTAATACGGCATCACCATGTTGTTTAGCCAATATATCGAAATTGATCGTGCGTGCATCAATACGCGGCGGTGTACCTGTTTTAAGGCGATCTACACGTAATCCTAGATCTCTTAACCGATGTGAAAGATTTACAGAAGCAGGATCTCCAGCTCGACCACCTTCATAATTTTCCAAACCAATATGAATTTTACCAGCTAAGAAAGTACCTGCAGTTAATACCACTGATTTAGCACGAAAAGTTAATCCCATTTTTGTGCTAACGCCTGTAACTCGATCTTGCTCAATTAGAATATCTGTCGCCTCTTGTTGGAAAATATCTAAATTGGGTTGATTTTCTAATGCTGTACGAACAGCTTGACGATATAGAACTCTGTCAGCTTGAGCTCGAGTAGCACGCACTGCTGGGCCTTTACTGCTATTTAAAGTACGAAATTGGATCCCTGCTTTATCTGCAGCATGGGCCATTAATCCGCCCATTGCATCTACTTCTTTTACTAAATGACCTTTACCGATCCCACCAATTGCAGGGTTACAAGACATTTGCCCTAAAGTATCTACATTATGCGTTAATAAAAGGGTTTTTAATCCCATTCGAGCTGGTGCAAGCGCAGCTTCTGTACCCGCATGACCACCACCGATCACAATCACATCATAAGTTTCAGTGTAAAACATATCTATCTCTATTTATTCGGATTAAAAAATTGGCGTTATTCTACAGAAATTTAAAACACCTGACAAAAAAAGAATGGATCTATTGATCCTTTGAAAGATCAGATTTGTATTAGTAAATAAGATCTCTTTTTATATAGAAAGATCTTATTATTGTTACTATTAAGATCTTTTTTGGTTGTGAGTAACCTTATTCGATCCTTATGGAAACTGGTGTTATAGGATCCAAAGATCTTGTGAAAATGCGATCATTTTCTTTAAAAATCTTGTGTGTAAAATGGAAAGTTATTAACAACTTTATTTTTTCTCAAAGTTACCAAGTGAGTAAAAACAGTTTTATGACAGATTATTTATGAGTTATCCACAGATAAAAATGAATTTTTATTGAAATCCCTATAATTTAGTTTTTTTAAACAATTAATTTTATTAAATGTACGTTTTATGACTTGACATTGTAGTTACTACAGATTTTATGCTTCTTGTAAAGTAAATCAAATAGTAAAGGAAGCAAAATGAAAAAAATTTCTACAGTACAAAATAATCCCCCTAAAGAATATCAGCAGCATGCATCTTGCCCTCATAGTCAAATATCTAAAAATAAAATGGTATTAGGCATTAGTTTTGCAATTATTACCTTTTATATGGTTGTTGAATTTCTAGGGGGATATTGGTTTAACAGTCTTACTTTGATGGCTGATGCTGGGCATATGGCAAATGATAGTTTATCTATTTTTTTAGCATGGATTGGGTTATTTTTAAGTCTAAAATGGCAAAAATGGTTGGCTTTAATCAATGGAATTTCATTAGTTTGGGTCGCTATTTGGATTTTTATCGAGGCTGTAACACGTTGGCAGGCTCCGATAGAAATAGCTGCTTTGCCAATGTTAGGTGTAGCTTTACTAGGGTTTGGGATTAATTTGTTGGTAGCTTTTATAATGCTAAAAAGTAATCGCCATAATTTGAATATTAGTGCAGCATATTTGCATGTTTTAGTAGATTTATTTGGTTCGGTTGTTGCTATTATTGCAGGAATAAGTGCTTGGTGGTTAAATTGGCAGTGGGTTGATGTAGTCGCTAGTGGTATTTTAAGTCTTTTTGTCTTATACAGCGGTATTTCTACAGTTTTTCAAGCTGTTAAATCATTGTATGATAGTAATACACATTTCTTATTAGATGATCATTCTCATTAAAGTAAAAAATTGCTTGAGGAAATAATGAAAATTAGTGAATTAAGTAAATCTACGCATACTAATATTGAAACTATCCGCTACTATGAAAAGCAAGGAGTATTGCAGCCATCTAAGCGATTGTCTAATGGTTATCGATATTATGATGAAGAAAGTGTAGAACAATTAAAATTCATCAAAAAATGTCGAACGTTGGGTTTCTCTTTAGAGAATATTAAGGTACTCAATCGTATTAAATTTAGTATGAAAGATCATTATCAAGCAGATCAATTAGTACTTAATCAACTGATTCAAGTGGAAAATAAAATATCTCAATTATTAGAAATCAAAGATTTTTTACAGTCTATTGTTACCGAAAGTGAACATAATGAAGAGGAATGTAAAGCAATAGAAGGATTGAAAAGCGAATGCAATTTGTAAAAATACTCAGAAATTTGACCGCTCTTTAGGAAGAAAAAATGCCGCTTAAATTTTAATATTTAGACGGCATTTTATTTTTCTAGCTATTATTTAGACAAATCAATTTGATACACTGCAAAACCGATTTCGTCAGTACCCACCTGTTTCATCGGATATTGTGCTTTTTCAGCGATAAATTTCGCCGCTTGTTCGCTTGGCGAGGTTTCAAAACGGACATCTAATTTATCGTTACCTGTGATAGGCACAAAACGCCAGTTTTTATCCGCATTTGGATTGACTGAACCCTCTTTCTCACTGGTTGCTTTAATATAATCAGCCAAAATTTGACGGCTTTCATCAGGCGAAGCGTAAACAATATGTTTATCACCAGTACCTGGGAATTTATTACCGTAAGCACGATAGTTATTCGTTGCGATCAAGAATTCTGCTTTTGGATCAACTGGTTTGCCTTGATAAGTGAGATTTACTACACGATGCGATTCTGGGTTAATTAATTTACATTCACCATCGTAACGAGCAGGTTTGGTTAGATCGTATTCATAATTGACACCATCAATCACATCAAAGTTATAAGTGCGGAAACCTTCCCAGTCGATTAATGATTGTGGTTTATCACTTGTAGGGTCAATTTGTTTAAACATACCAGCACTACATTCTAACCATTCTTTTAATTGTTCGCCTGTCGCTTTAACAACCACTAGCGTATTTGGATAAAGGTATAAGTCTGCCGCATTACGGAAAGTTAATTCACCTTTGTTCACTTCGGTATATCCCGTTGGGTCATTTTTACGACCACCCGCTTTAAATGGAGCACCTGCACTTAAAATAGGCAAACCAGCCATTTCTGCCACACTGGATGCCACTTTTTCAACGTATGCTTTTTGTGCTTGGTTTACAATTTGAATGGTTGGATCATCTTGCACTAATGCAAGGTAACTATACATATTGTCTGTAGCTTTGCCGATAGGTTGAGACACAAACTTACGTGTTGCTTCGTGAACTGGTGCTAAAAGAGCGGTGATTTCTGGGTCATTTTTTGCAAGTGCTTTTTTGGTTTCTACATCATAAATTGGACGAAGAACCGCTTTTCCAGAGGTAACAATCCATTTGCCTTTGTGTTCTGTTAATCCTAAATCTACCACGCTGATATTATTTGCCCAGTAACCAGCCATACTTTCTGGTACACCTTTTACTGTACCATTTACGATATCTGCATTTGGTGATTTCGCAAATTCTTTATTTGGGAATAAACGGTGTGAGTGACCAAAAATAACCGCATCAATATGTGGAACATCCGCTAAATAGAATGCCGAGTTTTCAGCACCTTCTTTGTATGGTTCATCAGACGGGCCAGTGTGAGCTAATGCAACGATAATATCAGCCCCTTTTTTCTTCATTTCAGGGACATATTTTTGTGCTGTTTTTACAATATCACGGGTTTCCACTTTGCCTTGAAGGTTCGCTTTATCCCAAACTATAATTTGTGGCGGTACAAAACCAATATAACCGATTCTTAATTTATGTGTTTTGCCACTATTATCCACCACAGATTTTTCTTGAATGACATAAGGTGTGAAATAAGGTTCTTCTGTTCCTGCTTTTACTACGTTCGCATTCACAATCGGGAATTTAGCTTGTTTGATGGCATCTGCAAGATAATTGAGACCATAGTTAAATTCATGGTTACCTAATGTACCCACTTCATAATTCATCGCATTTAAACAATCGACCGCAGGGTTAGATTTACCCTCTTTATAGCCTTGTGCAGCTTGATAGTCTGCAATAGGGTTACCTTGAATTAAATCCCCGTTATCAACCAATACGCTATTTTTTACTTCAGCACGTGCTTGACGAATAAGGCTTGCTGCACGAGTAAATCCGAATTTCTCGGTTGGGGCGTCTTTGTAATAATCAAAGTCTGTTAAAAAGCTGTGAACGTCAGTAGTAGCAACAATACGTAAATCTACATCATGTTTACCTTTTGCTGTCGCAAAACGGCTTGCACTTAATGCAAGAATACTGCTTGCACCGATTTGAATAAAATGACGTCTATTAATCATTGAGTTTTCCTTATAAGGTGGGTAAATATTGCCTTTATTCTAAGAAAAATAGAGGATTCTTAAAAGAAAGGAGTAAAAATATTTTTATTTAATTAAGCTAATAATCTTTGTACTAAAGAAGTATAAATATTAACCCCAGTAAGCAATTGATTTTCATCGAAATCAAATTCAGTTTCATGATGACCTGCTGTGCGATCTGCGCCAAGAATGAAGTAAATTGCTTTGCCTCCGTGTTCTTGTACACGTCTACCTAAGATAGTCGCATCTTCACTTGCATTGAAAGCATAATCTGAATTTACGTTATTTATTTGTGGTTGTTCAAGAGATATTTCTTCGATGAGTTTTATAAGTTCAACATCATTATTCATATCCACTGCTTCACCTACAATTTCAGTTTCATACGCTACATCAAAACTTATGGAGATACCTTTGGCTATTTGCATGACTTGTTCAGTCATGTATTCATTAATTGCTTTATTTTCTCCCCTCACTTCTAATTGTAATTCAGCAGAGGATGGAATGACATTTCGTCCTTCACCCGCTTTTAGCACCCCCACATTAATTCTTGTCATGCCTTCACCATGGCGTGCAATACCATGAAGTTGAGTGACTGTATGCGCTGCAGCTAATAAAGCATTACGACCTAAATGGGGCGCAGCACCTGCGTGCGCAGGTTTACCTTTATAGCGAATATCAATTTTTGTAGTGGAAAGAAAATTTCTTGGATTAGCAATAACTGTGCCTGTATTCGCGCAAAAACTAATGTGTGAAGAAGCAAAATAATCTGCATCATCAATTATGCCACTTTGTGCAATGGCTGCTGCACCACGAACACCTTCTTCTGCTGGTTGGAATACAATTTTTACTTTTCCAGTGAGTTTATCTTTGTTCTGAGCGATCCATAATGCAACGCCTAAACCTATTGTAATGTGTGAATCATGTCCACAAGCATGCATAAATCCATCGTTAATTGAGGCAAAACCTTCTTTATTTGGAATATGTTCGGATGAGCGAGTTTCAGTTACATTCACACAGTCGATATCAAAACGTAACGCGATGGTTTTTCCTGGTTTACCTGAATCAAATAATGCCACACAACCAGTATACCCTTCCATTTTTTCGAGCCATTTTTCATTGGCTCCATAGGCTTTTGCATTAGCTAAGCCTTTATCTACTACGGCTTGTTTTCGTCCACGAACAAAGTCAGGGTTTATAATTTGTTTACCAAGAAAAATTTCAAAACAACCTAAGTCTTCTAAGTAATCCGCAATGCGAGAAGTTGTCCAAAATTCACTCCAACCAATTTCTGGAAAACGATGAAATTCACGACGCCATTTAACAAGTTGATTTAAATCTAAGTTCATTTTTTTTCTCCTTTAAAAGTCTATAAAAACAGACCGCACTTAAATAAAGTGCGGTCAATTTTTTACTATTTCTACAACATAAATAATGCTAAGAATAAAACAGCAAGTATCATGCCTGGTGCGGTACGTTTTACCATTTCTACTGGGCTTACCATCGCAAGACCTGCACAAACAATGGTTACACCTGCAATTGGTGAAGCTGTACGACCGATTGCACCAGCAATGGCTGCTGCCATACCAAGATTTACATGAATGTAGCCGAGTTCTACAGCATGTGGTGTGACGGCACTGTTAAAGGCAATCGCTGCTGCATCGCCAGAACCTGTAATTAACCCCATTAAGAATGGTCCAATTGTTGCACCCCAACGTACAAATTCGTTAGATTCTTTTAAGAAAGAAATTGCAGCATCAACTGCGCCCGTAGATTTTAATCCTGCTACAAATACGCTGGCTGCAATGATGATACCAAGTACGTTTGCATAAGAATTTCCCATACCATTGAAAAATTCTTCAGTGATTTTTACTGGGGAAATACGAGTGACGATAATGCCGTAAATTGCACCAATCAGCATCGCTTGAGGAACGCCCATTTTAGTCCATTCAAGACCTGGCACTTGTTGTAATGATGTTCCACCAATTACTAAAATAACTAATGGTATTAATGGTGCAAGGGCATAAAGTACATTGACGCCTTCAACAATTTTAATTTCACTTTCTTTTTGTTCTGCAAGATAAGCTTGGCGATGTTGTTCACCATAATCTTTAAAAACAAGCGCAAGAATTGTTAAAACAACCGCACCTATTGCTCCCGCAATCATGCTATATGGCGCATGTGAAAGGTTTACTTGAGTGATAGTTAAGCCTGACATTTCACTAATCATTGCTGAGTGAGAAGAACCCGGGCTCATCATTGATCCAAAAGTACCTGCTAAAATAGCTGCCCCAGCAGTAGCTGGTCGAACACCCGCACTTTTTAAAACAGGAATCAATGTTGCGCCAACCGCAGCTGCACAACCAGCAGCAGAAGGAATAGCAATATTGATGAAAAAGGTGATGACGGTTGCAATCGGAATTAAGAAGAATTTTAATCCGCTTAATGGTTTGGTAAGTAAATGCACTAGATGAGTATCACATTGAGTGTATTTCATTACATAAGCAAAACCCATACTAGAACAGATAGCCATAATTAATCCGCCAGATGTCATGCTTTTGGCAAAAGCATCTAATGCGCCCATTGGATTAAGCGTCAGAATGGACATAATTAAGCCTACACCAATCAAAACAGTTCGGGTTTCGGCTTTTTTAATCAGAAAATAAATTGTGGCAATAATGCCAATCACTGCAACGATGGATTTAAATAATTCCATTATATGTTCCCTTTAAGTTAATAAGAAAAAGTTGTATTGATATCAAATGTGCCACATTCCATATTTTCACTGAAGCACAAAATAGGATTTTCACCCAATACGGTTGCCATTTCATTTTGTATATGAAGTGCTGAACCTTCAGGTAAGGCATATACAAATGCAGTTGGATTAACGAGTAAAAATTCTGCCAAACGTTCTTCTCGGCTTTCACCATTGTGGCCTTGCATTTTACCTGAAATAAAGTGCGGATTAATTTGATGAGGAAAAAGTTGTAATGCTTGAAATGAAGGAGGATAAGTAATCGGCATATCATTAGTTGTCATAATAGATGCGCCAGCTACATTGGCTCCAGCACTCCAACCAAAATAAGGCGTACCGTTATTTACTTTTTCACGAATGATATCAATCAAATTGTGTTCATAAAGTTGTTTTAACAAACAAAATGTATTCCCGCCGCCAATAGCGATGACATCTGCTTGTTCAATGATATCTCGATGCTGTTTACCATGATGAACGGAAACAATATTCATCCCTAAATCAGAAAGTGCATTTTGCACAGTTTTTTCATATTCATCAAAAGTGCGGCGTACCCCAGCATAAGGCACAAAAGCAATTGTTTTACCACGATAATCAGTCAGGAAATTTTGTAACCAAGGTATGGTGTGTTCAAGATAACCTGTGTTCTTGTATTTTGAGCTACTGAGCAGTAACATGTTTTTCATATTTATAATCCTTTTTAGGGATGAAACATTATTGCTATTATGCCGAAGCTAAAAACAAAATCCAGCATAAAAGCTGGATTTTTATAAAGGTAACTCAGTTGTTGATTTAACCGTTTTTAGTGTTACTTCTGATTTTAATGTTTTAATGCCAAGCCTAGAATTGAGATAAGTGGTTTTAATGTGGTTAAATTCTTCTAAATCTGATACACAAAGTTTCAGAAGAAAATCGAAAGTTCCTGCCATAAAATGACATTCGATGATCTGTGGGATTAATTTTACCTCAAAAATAAACCGCTCTTTTAATTCAGGATCTTCTTCAAAGAAAGAGCCTAATGCATAAACGATGAGATTACAATTTACTTTCTTGGGATTCAATAAGGCAACATAACTATCAATTACGCCGCTTTCTTCCAGTTGATTTACTCGGCGTAAGCAAGCTGAATTTGAAAGCCCTATTTCGTTGGCAAGTTCATTATTTTGTAATCGACCATTGCGTTGCAATGCTTTAAGAATACGGGTATCAATATTATCAAAGCGTTTTTTAAGCATAGTAAATCCTTTTTATGCTAACAAAAAAGATAACCTAGTATAAAATAAACCGCCTAGAAAAACTGTGATCTAGGCGGCAATTTGACTAATTAAACGCTATATAAGGATACTTGTACTACCAGTAAAATAGATCCGATTAGTAATAAGCATCCAATCATTGGCATGACGAATTTAACCCATCTATCAAATGGAATATGCAACATTTGGAGTGTCACCAACACTAATCCTGTTGGAGCTAAGAATAGCATTGCATATTGTCCCCAGTTGTAAGCGGAAACCACGATATCGCGTGGAATACCCACTGAGTCAGCAAGTGGAGCCATTATTGGCATTGAAAGCACGGCTAAGCCTGAAGAAGACGGCACGATTAATCCTAGGAAAATAAATACGACTAATTGACCTAAGATGAATACGCTACCTGGCATACC
This sequence comes from Haemophilus haemolyticus, assembly GCF_003493605.1. GTDB lineage: Bacteria > Pseudomonadota > Gammaproteobacteria > Enterobacterales > Pasteurellaceae > Haemophilus > Haemophilus haemolyticus_J. The sequence goes on along the minus strand of NZ_QQKA01000008.1, from coordinate 7,903 downwards.
ACTAACTACATTAGACATATAATCAAGGATGGTGTCAGAAATCATACCTTGTTCGAGCACTAAGTTTACGCCACGAGCAAGACCAATGATTAAGGACACACCTACTAATTCTGATGCACCTTCTGTGAAGGATTCCACAATATCTTTTTCAGACAAGCCACTGATAAACATAATGATGATAGTAATGGCAAGGAAAGATGCAGCCATTTGAGGGAACCACCATCCGCCCACCATTACACCCCAAATCATAATAGGGAATGCAATACAGAAAAGCGTTAAGATTAATTTGCGACGAGCTGAGAATGCGATAGTTGCATTTGGATCAAAGTTCTTCATATAACGTTGGCGAAATTCTTCGCGATCGTCGTAAGTGAAAGAAAAACTTGGGTCAGCTTTGATTTTTTTACAGTACCAATAAAGATATGCGATTACACAAGTTGCCCCTAAAACTAAACCTAGAGCACGGAAACCAATACCTTCAGTAAATTGAATACCAGCTGCATTTGATGCGATAACAACGGAGAATGGGTTAATTGTAGAGAATGCAGTTCCCATAGATGAAGCAAGGAATATTGCCCCTACGCAGACTATCGCATCATATCCCAGGGCCAAGAATACTGGCACCAGAATCGGATAGAATGCCACTGCTTCTTCTTCAATACCACAGGTCGTGCCGCCTAACACCATTAAGACGGATACGCTGAATACAATAAAAAACTCATTGCCTTTGGTTTTCTTCGCTAGAGCCATTAAACCGGCATTAAAAGAACCAGTGCGGTTAATGACACCAATCATACCACCTAATACAAAGATAAAGACCATAACATCAACGGCTTCAATTGTACCTTCAACCATACTTTTGGTGATATCTTCAATGCCTTTATGGTGTTGTTCTACACGTTGATAAGTACCAGGAATAGCGATTGGTTTTTTGATCACGCCTTCGGTGAAATTGGAGAGTTTAATTTTGATATTGAGATTATCAAGAGTGTCTGTTGTGGCGGGATAAGTCTTATCGTCAACGCCATAAGCTTTGACTACAAAAACATTATCAGTGGAGTTATATGTTAATTTTGAATATGAACCGGATGGAATAACCCAGGTCAATCCAACAGCGAGAATTAATATTGCAAATAAAATTGTAAACGCTGATGGGAAATTAAACGTTTTTTTCTTTTTGGACGCATCCATAGCGAGCTCCTTATGTTTAACGTTTAAAGCGCGGTTGATAAAAACATTGGTTAAACCAACCGCACTTTTTACCTTGAGAATAGCTTCTCAAAGTTCCTTTATTATTTAAGCATAGTAAGAAATGCCTTCAGCTTTTTTCGTAATACGTGTACCAGCTTTACCTTTTACAATGTCCACAATATCGGATAAAGAGCCGATGACCGCATCTTTTCCTGTTTGTTTCGCAAAGTTGATTGCCGCTTGTACTTTTGGCCCCATAGAACCTGCTGCAAAACCAAGTTCTGAAATTGCTTCAGGTGATGCAACTGAAATTGCTTTTTGAGTTGGTTTTCCCCAATCTACAAAGGTTGCGGAAACATCAGTTGCGATGATGAATAAGTCCGCATCAAGATTTTCTGCAAGTAAAGCAGAACATAAATCTTTGTCGATAACGGCTTCAACACCTTGTAAATTATGGTTTTCATCATAATAGGTCGGGATACCACCGCCACCCGCACAAATTACGATACTGCCTTTTTCAAGCAACCATTTGACTGGACGAATTTCAAAAATACGTTTTGGCAATGGGCTTGGCACAACTCGACGATATTTATCGCCATCTTGTGCGATAGACCAATTTTTTTCTTTTGCCAAACGTTCAGCTTCTTCTTTCGTATAAACAGGGCCAATTGGTTTAGTTGGATTTTTAAAAGCTGGGTCGTTGATATCAACTTCTACTTGAGATAATAAGGTTGCAAATGGCACTTCAAATGGAACTAAATTACCGAGTTCTTGTTGAATCATATAACCAATCATTCCTACTGACTCTGCACCTAATACATCTAAAGGATAGGTTGGCACATCAGTATAAGCTGCACCTTGTAAAGCGAGCAAACCCACTTGTGGGCCATTACCGTGCGCAATAACTAATTCATTGTTTGGCCAAACTTTAGCAATTTGTTCACAAGCAATGCGAACATTTTGTCGTTGATTTTCGGCTGTCAGCGGTTCTCCGCGTCTTAATAACGCATTACCGCCTAATGCAATAACTATTCTCATACAGCCTCCTTATGCCAAACTTGCTACCATTACCGCTTTAATTGTGTGCATACGGTTTTCTGCTTGTTCAAAAGCAATGTTCATTGGCGATTCAAATACATCTTCAGTCACTTCAATACCATTCGCTAATTCTGGATATTTTTCAGCAATTTGACGACCAACTTTGGTTTCGCTGTTATGGAAAGCTGGCAAGCAGTGCATAAATTTCACTTTTGGATTACCAGTGCGTTTCATTAATTCAGGTGTGACTTGATAAGGAAGTAATAATTTAATGCGTTCGCCCCAGGTTTCTAATGGTTCACCCATTGAAACCCACACATCAGTATGGACAAAATCTACACCTTTAACAGCTTTGTCGATATCTTCAGTTACAGTAATACGAGCACCACTTTCTTTAGCAAATTTTTCGCACATTTCCACAAGACTTGCTTCTGGTAATAATGCTTTAGGTCCACAAATCCGCACATCCATACCTAATTTTGCACCAATTAATAAAAGTGAATTACCCATGTTATTGCGAGCATCCCCAATATATACATAGCTAATTTCGCTTAATGGTTTGTCACAATATTCAATCATGGTAAGTACGTCGGCAAGCATTTGTGTTGGGTGGAATTCATCGGTTAAACCATTGAATACTGGAACACCAGCATAATCAGCAAGTTCTTGAACGATACTTTGTTTAAAGCCACGATATTCAATGCCATCATACATTCTGCCTAATACGCGAGCGGTATCTTTCATACTTTCTTTGTGGCCAATTTGGGAGGAGTTAGGGTCGATGTAGGTGACTTGTGCGCCTTGGTCATGAGCGGCGACTTCGAATGCACAGCGTGTGCGAGTGGAGGTTTTTTCAAAGATGAGCGCGATATTTTTGCCTTTTAATTTTTGTTGCTCTGTGCCTGCATATTTGGCTCGTTTCAAATCTCGAGAGAGATCTAAGAGATATTTAATTTCACGTTCTGTGTGATGAACAAGACTGAGTAAATGTCTGTTTTTCATATTGAAAGCCATAATAATCTCCTTGTGTTTTGACTATCTATTAGGGAATAAACATACATCATTCGAGATACTGCTTGTTGTTCGAACAGTTGCATTATAAGAGAGGTAAAATGAAATTTGTTATCAAATTTCAGCTGTTAATGTAAAGATATCGAATTTTATTGCGAGGTTTTTAGCTTTATTAGAATTTATATTCATTTCAATAAAAATAACCTAACTCTTTATTGGTATTTGTTTGATTTCTAACAGTAGATGAATTTAAACGAAAATATGTTTTAGCTTATTATTAGACAAAGAGTGATGTGTCTATTGATGCTTAATAAAAGTGCGGTTATTTTTATTACAGTTTTAATACATTGATCTTCAACAAGTACCATTTGTATATTTAGTGATATGATAAACATAGTTTATTTTTTGAGGTTTTTATGAATTTACCTTTTCAAGCAATGGTGTCTGATTTAGATGGCACACTTTTAACTCCTGAACATTTAGTCGGTGATCTTACCATTGATACGCTGAGAGCATTAGAGCAAAATGGCGTGGATATAATTTTGGCAACGGGGCGTAACCATACCGATGTGTTATCCATTCTTGGAAAAATTGGTGCGGAACGTGCGATTATGATTACATCAAATGGTGCTCGTGTACGGGATTTACAGGGTAATTTGCTTTATAGCAACAGCTTGCCTGAAGAATTAGTTCTCGAGCTTTACAAAACGCCATTTGATACTTCCAAAGTATGCATGAATAGCTATCAAGATGAAGGTTGGTTTACTAATAAAGATATTCCTGCAATGCGTCAGTTCCACAAAGAATCTGGATTTGATTATAACGTTGTCGATTTCTCTAAACATCATGGACGTGGGACAGAAAAAGTCTTTTTTATTGGTAAAACTCCTGAGGATTTAGTTGAAGTAGAAACTTATTTACGAGATAAGTTTGGTGACGTAACCACAATTGTTTATTCTGCATTAGCTTGTTTGGAAGTAATGAATAAGAATGTTTCAAAAGGGGATGCATTAAAACATTTACTCGAATCGCGAGAATATGAGTTAAAGGACTGTATTGCTTTTGGTGATGGAATGAATGATGTAGAAATGCTTTCTTGGTCTGGTAAAGGCTGTATCATGCAAGATGCAGATGCTCGTTTAAAAAAAGCTTGTCCAGAGTTAGAAGTTATTGGCTCAAATAAAGAAGAATCTGTCGCTCGTTATTTGCGAACCCAATTTGGATTAGATTATTAATGCAGGCATTATTATTCATAAGTTGTGGTGCAATATTAGGAGCGTCATTGCGTTGGACTATAGGATTGTTATTTAATCCTTTATTTTCCTCATTTGCTTTTGGAACTTTAATCGCTAATTTGCTTGGTTGTTTAATTATTGGTGTATTGCTTGGGCTTTTTTGGCAATTCCCACAAATTAGTGCTGAATGGCGGTTATTTTTAATTACCGGTTTTTTAGGATCGCTAACCACATTTTCTTCTTTTTCTTCCGAAGTTGTGGAATTATTTTTTAATGACAAGTGGTTAAATGGATTTTGTGTATTGATGATGCATTTATTCGGATGTTTAGCTATGACTGTGTTGGGCATTTGGATATATAAAATTTGTTCTCAACTTTTACATTAATCCCATTCATTTTGGTTTTGCCCAATTAAATCAGCAAATTCATCGCTACGAAATCCATGTGATAGCATATATTGCCAAATTTTTTGTTTCATTCTAGGCGTTTGCTGTTCGTTGTAATTTGGGAATTTTTTACGTAACAAGTTCTCAGCTATTTCATACCAATCAATTTCTGATTCCATTAAAACTTCATCAATAATATCAGAAGACACACCTTTTAATTGGAGTAATTCTTGTCGAATTCTTCCTACACCATAACCTTTTTGTGCGCGTGAATTTATATAATTTTCTGAAAAACGACGATCACTTTGCCAATTTTTTGCCTGGCATAAAGATAATGCATCATCAATTTCTTCTTCCGAAAAGTTCTTTTCCTGCATTTTATTGCGGAGCTCGAATTCACTATATTCTCTGCGAGAAAGAAGATTAACTATGTAATTAAAAGTAAGAGATGACAAGGAATGATTCCTTTATTTTTATTGAGTTGATATAAAGTGCGGTTAAAAATGACCGCACTTTTGGCGTTGATGATTTGATTTATTCAAAATCAATTTCTGATTCTGAACTATTTTCAGATTGTTCAATGTCAGCCATTAAAGCTTGTTCTGGATTAGCCACTAATTCTGCGCGTAAACGTGCTTCTAATTCATCAGCTTTTTCTGGATTTTCATTGAGCCATTTCATTGAGTTAGTTTTACCTTGGCCAATTTTTTCTCCATTATAGGCATACCATGCACCTGATTTCTCTACAAGCTTGTGTTTTACACCAAGTTCTAATAATTCCCCTGCTTTTGAGATACCTTCGCCATAAAGAATTTGGAAATCTACTTGACGGAATGGTGCCGCTAGTTTGTTTTTTACTACTTTTACGCGGGTTTCATTTCCAATAATATTTTCGCCATCTTTTACAGAACCTGTGCGACGAATATCTAAGCGAACAGAAGAATAGAATTTTAATGCATTACCGCCAGTGGTGGTTTCAGGGTTACCAAACATCACACCTATTTTCATTCGGATTTGGTTAATAAATACAACTAAACAGTTTGCATTTTTAATTTGGCCAGTAAGTTTACGTAAAGCTTGTGACATTAAACGAGCTTGTAGCCCCATATGGGAATCACCCATATCCCCTTCAATTTCAGCTTTTGGTGTCAGTGCGGCGACGGAGTCCACAATGATTACATCAATTGCGCCAGAGCGAACTAATGCATCGCAGATTTCAAGTGCTTGTTCACCATTATCTGGTTGAGAAACAAAAAGTTCTTTTACATCTACCCCAAGTTTTGCTGCATAAATAGGATCAAGGGCGTGTTCTGCATCAATAAATGCACAGGTTTTTCCCGCTTTTTGCGCTTGAGCAATGACGGAAAGAGTTAATGTGGTTTTACCAGATGATTCAGGCCCGAAAATTTCTACAATTCGTCCCATTGGTAAACCACCAATTCCTAGTGCAACATCTAAGCCAAGTGATCCGGTAGAAATAGATTCTACATCCAACGTTTTGGTATCGCCTAATTTCATAATTGAGCCTTTACCAAATTGTTTTTCGATTTGTCCTAATGCTGCAGCTAGTGCTTTTTGTTTTTCTTCTTTAGTCGCCATAAGTGAATTCCTGTTTGAATGTTCAAGTTTTTTGTGATTATATCTGTATTGATGTACAGGTCAAGAAAAATATTCATATTTGGAAAAATATGGGATATGTATTCCAAAAAAAGCAGATCTAAACCTTAAAATGAGGAGGTTATGATAAAAGCTTGTTAATTGACTTTTTAGGTTAAATTATATATAAAGCATAATGGTAAGAAAATTTTTAAATATAGTATATTTATATATAAACCAATTGTTTACATAAAAATAAATTTCAAATTTACGATCAGCTTCACAAATCTGAAATTTATTCTTAGTCAGATTAAAAACTTCATGGTATAAACCAAATCAGAAGTACTTCTACTGACCATCTTTAAAATTGTTATTCATAGGAGATTTATATGAATATAAAAGACGAGCATATAGATAATGTTTGCTCTATATTAGATCAGTTAGTAGGAAATGTTACCTTTAAAAATCTTTTTACAGGTTACGGTTTGTTTCACAAGGAAGAGACAATGTTTGCCATTTGGCAGAATAAAAAACTTTATCTACGTGGTGAGGATGAACTTGCAATTCAATTAAGTAAATTAGGCTGTGAACCGTTTACAACAAATGAGTTGAATAAGCGATTTGTACTTTCTCAATATTATGCACTTTCAGATCAGGTGATGCGTAATAATATGTTGTGTAGAAAGTTGATTATTCTTTCTATTCAGCAAATTCGCAATCAGAAGTTAGATCGTACTTTAAGAAAGCTAAATAGATTAAAGGATTTACCCAATTTAACTATCAAGCATGAAAGAGCGCTAATAAAAGTTGGCATTACTGATGTTGCAATGCTAAGAGAAATTGGTGCAGAAAATGCATTGGTGGAATTAAAGAAAAGCGGCAGCGGAGCAACTTTAGATTTTTATTGGAAGTTAGTATGTGCTTTGCAAAATAAAAATAGTCAATTTTTAAGTCAATCGGAAAAAGAGCGTTTATTAAAGAAATTAAACGAAATATTGAGAAAGAATGGCTTGAAAGGCTATAGAAAATTAGATGACGAATAAAATTTGTTCATTCAAATAATTTTTTGCAAAAAGTACTTGCAAGGGATTTGAAAATCCCTATAATGCACCGCACACAACGACGCACTGTTGTGAAGTATTTAAATTTACAAGTGCGTCGTTGTTTTTTGCTCTTTAACAATGTATCAGACAATCTGTGTGGGCACTTGTTGATTGACTTGTTTTAAAATATTTTTAATTTTGAAGTCTTAATAGGTGCTTAACTGAAAATTCATCATTACTTTTTTAAGTAGTGTTTTTATTTATAGCTAAGCAGTTTATTGAGCGATTGAACTTGAATTGAAGAGTTTGATCATGGCTCAGATTGAACGCTGGCGGCAGGCTTAACACATGCAAGTCGAACGGTAGCAGGAGAAAGCTTGCTTTCTTGCTGACGAGTGGCGGA
>NZ_QQKA01000007.1 GCF_003493605.1 Haemophilus haemolyticus | reverse complement strand
AACTATTTTTACCATTTTGAAGATAAAATTCGATGACTTGTTGCTTGAAAAGAAAATTGTATTTGGTCATAAAAAATCTGCACCTTAGTGAGTTGGTTATTTAGTCCAACTTTTGGGGTGCAGATCAAAATTGCTTCCTTTTTGTTTTGAGTCCGTTTGAATTAAAACGGGATATCGTCATCGAATCCATCCATTGGTGGCTCAGCCTGTGGTGCAGCTTGTTGCGGCGCAGGACGAGATGATTGATAACTACCACCATTGTTAGTTTGACGAGCTTGGTAAGAAGGTTGTGGTGCAGCTCCCATATCACTAGGGTAACCACCTGCGTTTTGATTGCGCGCACCAAGCATTTGCATTACATCACCTTGAATTTCTGTGGTGTAACGATCTTGACCATTTTGATCTTGCCATTTACGCGTTCTTAAACGACCTTCCACATATACTTGAGAGCCTTTGCGTAAATATTCACCGCAAATCTCCGCTTGACGACGATAGAATACAATACGGTGCCACTCTGTTACTTCACGGCGCTCGCCAGTATTACGATCGTTCCAGCTTTCACTCGTTGCTACGCTAATATTTGCTACGGCATCGCCATTTGGCATGGTACGAATTTCAGGATCATTACCTAAATGACCTACAATAATGACTTTATTAACTCCAGCCATAAAAAAACCTCATTTTTTATCTAAAAAAAGTGCGGTTATTTTGCCTGAAATTTTTTAAAAGATCTATATGTTTTAACTGGATATTTGCACAGATATTAAAATATGCGATAATGATCGCAGAATTTAAACTTATTTCATCCTTTTGAGTTATTTTATGGAAAATATCGATATTCGCGGGGCTCGAACCCATAACCTGAAAAATATTAATCTGACTATTCCACGCAATAAACTTGTGGTGATCACAGGGCTTTCAGGTTCGGGAAAATCCTCTTTAGCGTTTGATACACTTTATGCGGAAGGTCAGCGCCGCTATGTTGAATCTCTTTCAGCATATGCACGTCAGTTTTTATCTTTAATGGAAAAGCCTGAAGTGGATTCTATTGAGGGGCTTTCCCCAGCAATTTCGATTGAACAAAAATCTACTTCACACAATCCACGTTCTACGGTGGGAACAATTACGGAAATTTATGATTATTTACGTTTATTGTTTGCACGAGTAGGGGAGCCACGTTGTCCAGATCATGATGTTCCATTAACTGCACAAACGATAAGTCAAATGGTGGACAAAGTATTAAGTTTACCTGAAGACAGCAAGATGATGTTACTTGCGACAGTTGTAAAAAATCGAAAAGGTGAACATGTTAAGATTTTAGAAAATATTGCTGCGCAAGGTTATATTCGAGCACGTATTGATGGCGAAATTTGTGATTTATCTGATCCACCAAAATTAGAGTTACAGAAAAAACATACTATTGAAGTGGTGGTAGATCGCTTTAAAGTGCGGTCAGATTTAGCAACACGTTTAGCAGAGTCTTTTGAAACAGCATTAGAGCTTTCAGGTGGCACCACGATTGTGGCAGATATGGATAATCCGAAAGCGGAAGAATTAGTTTTTTCGGCAAATTTTGCTTGTCCGCATTGCGGTTATTCTGTGCCAGAATTAGAACCACGTTTATTTTCCTTTAATAATCCTGCAGGTGCTTGCCCTACTTGTGATGGTTTGGGTATGCAACAATATTTTGATGAAGATCGTGTGGTGCAAAATCCAACTATTTCCCTTGCTGGTGGCGCGGTAAAAGGTTGGGATCGTCGAAATTTCTATTATTATCAAATGCTCACCTCATTGGCGAAACATTATGATTTTGATGTTGAAGCGCCCTATGAATCTTTGCCAAAGAAAATTCAACACATCATTATGCATGGCTCAGGCAAAGAGGAAATTGAATTCCAATATATGAATGATCGTGGCGATGTGGTTATTCGCAAGCATCCTTTTGAAGGTATTTTGAATAATATGGCTCGCCGATATAAAGAAACGGAATCAATGTCGGTGCGAGAAGAATTAGCGAAAAATATTAGCAATCGACCTTGTGCAGACTGTGGGGGATCTCGTTTACGTCCAGAAGCGCGTAATGTGTATATCAGAAAAACGAATTTACCGATGATTGCGGAAAAAAGCATTGGTGAAACGCTCGAATTTTTCACCGCACTTTCTCTCACTGGTCAAAAAGCGCAAATTGCGGAAAAAATTCTTAAAGAAATTCGTGAGCGTTTGCAGTTTTTAGTGAATGTTGGTTTGAATTATCTTTCTCTTTCTCGTTCAGCTGAAACTCTTTCAGGTGGTGAAGCACAACGTATTCGCCTTGCTAGTCAAATTGGTGCGGGGCTTGTTGGTGTGATGTACGTATTAGATGAACCTTCGATTGGCTTGCACCAACGTGATAATGAACGCTTACTTAACACGTTAATTCATCTGCGTAATCTTGGTAATACGGTAATTGTCGTGGAACACGATGAAGACGCGATTCGTGTGGCTGACCATATTATTGATATTGGGCCTGGTGCTGGCGTGCATGGCGGACAAGTTATTGCGCAAGGAAATGCCGATGAAATTATGCTCAATCCAAATTCCATCACAGGAAAATTCTTATCGGGCGCAGATAAAATCGAAATTCCTAAAAAACGCACCGCACTTGATAAGAAAAAATGGCTCAAACTTAAAGGGGCATCAGGGAATAACTTAAAAAATGTGAATTTAGATATTCCCGTTGGTTTGTTTACTTGCGTAACCGGTGTATCAGGCTCAGGAAAATCAACACTCATTAATGATACTTTATTTCCACTTGCGCAAAATGCATTAAATCGAGCTGAAAAAACCGATTACGCACCTTATCAATCTATTGAGGGATTAGAACATTTCGATAAAGTTATTGATATTAACCAAAGCCCGATTGGGCGCACGCCACGTTCAAATCCAGCCACTTATACAGGCTTATTTACCCCAATTCGCGAGCTTTTTGCAGGGGTGCCAGAGGCACGTGCGCGCGGTTATAATCCAGGACGTTTTAGCTTTAACGTGCGAGGTGGACGCTGTGAAGCCTGTCAGGGCGATGGTGTACTCAAAGTTGAAATGCACTTTTTACCCGATGTTTATGTTCCTTGCGACCAATGTAAAGGTAAGCGCTATAATCGTGAAACCTTAGAAATTCGTTATAAAGGCAAAACGATTCATCAAGTTTTAGATATGACGGTGGAAGAGGCTCGCGAGTTTTTTGATGCGATTCCAATGATTGCAAGAAAATTACAAACCTTGATGGATGTGGGATTATCCTATATTCGATTAGGTCAATCTTCTACAACACTTTCAGGCGGCGAAGCACAACGCGTTAAGCTAGCGACTGAGCTTTCTAAACGTGATACGGGTAAAACCTTGTATATTCTAGATGAACCGACGACTGGTTTGCATTTTGCTGACATTAAGCAATTACTTGAAGTACTGCATCGATTACGCGACCAAGGAAATACTATTGTCGTCATTGAACACAATCTTGATGTGATTAAAACGACAGACTGGATTGTCGATCTTGGTCCTGAAGGGGGAAGCGGTGGCGGACAAATTATTGCTACTGGCACGCCTGAAGAAGTTGCTAAAGTCGCAGGATCTCATACCGCCAGATTCCTTAAACCAATTTTGGAAAAACGTTAAAAATTACCGCACTTTTAGTATAAAAAGTCGTAAAATAACAATTAGGATTTAGTTTCATGTTAATAGCTTTTTTGATTTAACATTGGGAACTTTATTTAATTAAACGTATCTAAGTAGCACCCCAGATTGGGGCTTAATTAAGAGGATTTAATGATGAACTTTACTAAAGTTTTACCGGCATTTGCTGCCGCTGTTGTATTATCTGCATGTGCAAAAGATGCGCCAGTAATGGAAAAAGCATCGGCTCAAATGGCTGCTCAAACTGCATCAACTATTACTGATAAAACAGTAGTTTATTCTTGTAATAAAAAAACTGTGACTGCAGTGTATCAATTTGAAAACCAAGAACCAGTTGCTGCAATGGTTAGTTTAGGTAACAAAATTATTGCAAAAGATTTTGCTCGTGATAAATTACAAAATGATTTTACAAGTTTCACTTCTGGTGACTATGTTTGGAATGTAGATAGTGGTTTAACTTTAGATAAATTTGATTCTGTTGTACCAGTGAATTTAATTCAAAAAGGCAAAACTAGCGATAAGATCATCATCAAAAACTGTGATGTAAACGAAAAAGCAACTAAAAAAGCAAATTTATAATTCATCAAAATGGCTAGCGTAATTGCTAGCCATTTTTCTATCTTAAATAGTTCTTAACTTGCATCACCTCAATAGATAAATAAAAAATTTTAGCTACAAATAGAAGATTAGATTTTTATTTTTTCTTGAGATCATCCCCAATTCAAACTAGACTTATCGCCTATTTTATTTAATCTAAACTTTATTATGCGTGTTTCAGATTTTAATTTCGATTTACCTGATGAACTTATTGCTCGCTATCCCAAAGAGGATAGAGCATCTTGCCGTTTATTACATTTGAATGGGGAAAATGGCGCGGTAATTGACCGCACTTTTTCAGATGTATTGGATTTAATTGATGAAGGCGATTTATTGATTTTCAATAATACTCGCGTTATTCCTGCAAGAATGTTTGGACGTAAAGCTAGCGGTGGGAAAATTGAAGTTTTAGTTGAACGCATGTTAGATGATCATCGTTTCTTAGCGCATATCCGTTCATCAAAATCACCAAAAGAAGGGGCTGAATTATTTTTAGGTGAAGATAAATTAGGCGAAAATAATGGAATTAAAGCGGTAATGACAGCGCGTCATGGTGCATTATTTGAAGTGGAATTAAGTGATAAATCAACCGCTCTTTTAGATGTGTTGCAAACCATTGGACATATGCCATTGCCGCCTTATATTGACCGTCCAGATGAAGAAGCCGATCAAGAATGTTATCAAACGGTTTATAGTAAAGTACCAGGTGCTGTCGCAGCGCCAACAGCAGGATTACATTTTGATGAGAATTTACTTGAGAAACTCAAAGCTAAAGGCGTGAATTTTGAATTTGTTACATTGCATGTGGGCGCGGGAACATTTCAGCCAGTTCGTGTAGAAAATATTGAAGATCATGTGATGCATGCAGAATATGTAGAAGTTTCTCAAGAAGTTTGCAATGCGATTATTGCAACAAAGAAAGCGGGTAAACGTGTTATTGCAGTGGGAACTACTTCTGTTCGTTCTATTGAAAGTGCGGCGCTTTCTGCGGAAGAATTTGGTAATCCAGATTTAATTGAGCCTTATTTTTCTGATACCTCTATTTTTATTTATCCAGGAAAAAAATTCCGAGTGGTAGATTGTTTAATTACTAATTTCCACTTACCTGAAAGCACATTGATAATGTTAGTTTCAGCTTTTGCTGGTTATAAAAATACTATGAATGCGTATAAGCATGCAGTGCAAGAAAAATATCGTTTCTTTAGTTATGGCGATGCGATGTTTATTAATAAAAATTCTAATGTGAGAGGATTGGAATAAGTTGTTTGACTTGTAATTAGTCAGCACCTACAATAAAGAACAAGAGATGGCGGTAACCATCCCTTGTCGGAGAATCTACCTAGCCAGCGCTACCTTTCAATAGTAGGCAAAGTAGAATAACAATGATTAGTTTAATAATGAGATTAATCATAGTTTTTATCCTCAATTTGATTACAAATGAAGGATCTACTCAAACAGCCCGTCAGGTGCATACTGGCGGACTGATTTTAGCAGATCCGCCTCTGCTCAAAGAGCATTGTAAATATGATATCACAAAGCCTGTATTTTTTAACAGGCTTTTTTGTTCAAAAAAATCTTCGAACTGTTTATTCGTTGGAGCAAAAATGAAGTATGAATTAGATAAAACAAGCGGCAATGCTCGTCGTGGTCGCTTGGTATTTGAACGTCCACAAGGCACGTTCACCGTTGAAACCCCTGCATTTATGCCAGTGGGTACTTATGGCACCGTAAAAGGCATGACACCAGAAGAAGTGCGTGCGACGGGTGCTGAAATTTTATTGGGTAACACCTTCCATTTATGGCTTCGTCCAGGTCAAGAAGTCATGCGTAAACACGGTGATTTACACGATTTTATGCAATGGCATCGCCCGATTTTGACTGACAGTGGCGGTTTCCAAGTATTTAGTTTAGGTAAATTACGTAAAATCACCGAAGAAGGCGTGAAATTCCAAAACCCAATTAATGGTGAGCGCATTTTCCTTTCGCCTGAAAAATCCATGGAAATTCAATATGATTTAGGGTCTGACATCGTAATGATTTTCGATGAATGTACGCCTTATCCAGCGACTTTCGATTATGCGAAAAAATCCATGGAAATGTCTCTTCGTTGGGCAAAACGCAGCCGAGATCGCTTTGATGAATTAGGCAATAAGAATGCCCTATTTGGTATTATTCAAGGCGGCGTATTTGAAGAATTACGCAAAGTATCACTAGAAGGTTTAGTGAATATTGGCTTTGACGGTTACGCGGTGGGCGGTTTAGCGGTAGGCGAACCGAAAGAAGATATGCACCGTATTTTAGAATACATCTGCCCACAAATTCCGGCTGACAAACCGCGTTATTTAATGGGCGTGGGTAAACCAGAAGATTTAGTGGAAGGTGTGCGTCGTGGTATTGATATGTTTGACTGCGTGATGCCAACCCGTAACGCACGTAATGGTCATTTATTTGTGACTGATGGTATTGTTAAAATCCGTAATGCAAAATATCGCGATGATACCAGCCCATTGGATCCTGAATGTGATTGCTACACCTGTAAAAACTACACCAAAGCGTATTTATATCATTTAGATAAATGCGGTGAAATTTTAGGTGCACGCTTAAATACCATTCACAATTTACGTTATTATCAACGTTTAATGGCGGAAATTCGTCAAGCTATCGAAGACGATTGTTTTGATGATTTTGTGGTGGAATTCTATGCTCGCATGGGCAAACCTGTTCCACCATTACAATTAGCGGATAAATCATAATTGATGAAAGTGCGGTAGAAAATGAAATGTTTTTTGACCGCACTTTTTAGTATAATGAATAATAAACCTCACAATAAATAGATAATATATGATTACTCGCTCAAACTTTTCTGAATTACTCTCTTCTTTAGGCTTTACACCAACGAATAAAATTTATTATAAAACAATCAACAGTTATGAATTAAAAGTCGATTTTGCTAATGAAAAATTAATTTATCCTGAAGGCTTAAAAGCACAAAGAGATACTACTAAAAACTTTTCTGCACCTGAAAATTTTGTGGTATTTGAGTGTGTGCATAACTTATTACAATCTGGTTATAAACCAGAACATATTATTTTAGAACAAGGTATGCCAGGCGGACACGGTGATACAGGTGGTTTCTGCGATATTATTGTGCAAGATAACGATGGCGTGGAATACTTACTAATTGAATGTAAAACCGCAGATGATGGCAAAAGTCGAGAATTTTCTAAAGCATGGGCGAAAATGTTAAAAAATGGTGGACAGTTATTTAACTATTTTAATACTTACCGCCGAGCTAAATGGCTTTGTTTATATTGTTCAGATTTTCGCAATGATAAAGTGGAATCCATTTATCATCTGATTTCGATGACAGATAATAATGACTTCTTGAAAAACAACGATAAATTACAAAGTTTTGCCCAAATTCAAGCAGAAAATGGGGCAAAAGTGGATTATTTCAACGTTTGGACAGATACCTATCAACAAGACTTTATTACGCATAATCTCTTTGAATCAGAAATCTTTAAAGTCGGTAATCGTCCTTATAATGTGAACGATCTTAAAATTGTTGATAACGACACCATTCAGAAAAAATATCATCAATTTGCCACGATTATGCGCCAGCATAACGTTTCAGCACGTGAAAATGCTTTTGATAAACTGGTTAATATCTTTCTATGCAAAGTAGTGGACGAAAAAGCCAACCCTGAAAATTTAAAAGTTTATTGGAAAGGAGCCGCCAGCGATAACCACTACGACTTGCAAGATCGTCTACAACAACTTTATAAAATTGGTATGAAAGATTTTTTGGGCGAAGAAGTAACCTACATCAGCGAAGAAGAAATCAACAACGCATTTCATTTGTTCAAAAATAAAAAAGATGAAACCAAACGCACTGTTTTAGAATACTTTACGCAACTTAAATTCTATTCCAACAACCCTTTTGCGTTTCTAGATGTACATAATGAAAAGCTCTTCTTTCAAAATGCAGTAATTTTGAAAGAAATCGTGCAAATGTTGCAAGACATCAAACTCAAAAGTGAAGAAGAACAGCACCAATTTTTGGGTGATTTATTTGAGGGCTTTTTAGATCAAGGAGTAAAACAATCAGAAGGACAGTTTTTTACTCCAATGCCGATTGTGAAATTTTTGATTTCTTCACTGCCACTGGAACAGGTTTTACAAAATAAAAATGCACCAAAAGTAATTGATTACGCTTGTGGTGCAGGGCATTTCTTAACGGAATACGCAAGCCAAATCAAATCCTTGCTAAAAGATAGCG
Source organism: Haemophilus haemolyticus (assembly GCF_003493605.1). Taxonomy (GTDB): domain Bacteria; phylum Pseudomonadota; class Gammaproteobacteria; order Enterobacterales; family Pasteurellaceae; genus Haemophilus; species Haemophilus haemolyticus_J. Next base: position 107,411 of record NZ_QQKA01000007.1, on the reverse strand, counting down.
GTCGGAATCTATCTGAGTTTTACCAAAAAATCTATGGTATTGAAAAAGAATACCGCTTATCCAAAGTGGCAAAGGTTTCTGCCTTTATGTATGGGCAAGATGAGATGAATATTATCTATGCCGATGCCCTTGCTCAAAATCAAGAACAAGGTAAAGCCTTACAAGATGGTTCATTCTCTTTATTAGTGGCTAATCCACCATATAGCGTTAAAGGCTTTTTATCTACTATTTCCGATGAAGATAAAGCCAAATTTACCCTTTATGAAAACATTGATAACGAAGAAACCTTTAACAGCATTGAAACCTTCTTTATTGAAAAAGCCAAACAACTTCTTCACGCTGAAGGGATTGCGGTTATAGTATTACCTTCTAGTATTTTAACCAACGGCAACATTTACATTAAATGCCGTGAAATTTTGCTACAACATTTTGATTTAGTCGCCATTGCAGAATTTGGTTCAGGCACATTTAGCAAAACAGGTACAAACACAGCCACCCTTTTCTTACGCCGTAAGCAAGCAACACCAAATTTAAGCGAACACTATAAAAATCGCATAGAACAATGGCAAAGTGGTAACTTTGGCTTTGATGGCTTATTTGAAGATCATCATTTGTTACAAAGTTATTGCAACCATTGCGGTTTTAATCTTGATGATTACAAAGCTTTCTTATCTGCCATCGAAGAAATGCCTTTGGCAATTGCTGAAACAGAGTTTTTCCAAGAATACCGCAAGGCATTTGAGAAAAGAAAATTTGCAAAATCAGCAAATTTAGCCAAAGAGTGGCTCAATTTTGCCAAAGCGATTGAGGCGGATAAGATGCAATTCTTTATGTTGGCACAAAATAATCCGCAAGATGTGTTAGTGGTGAAAATGCCTGCGGACAACAAAGAAAAGAAAGCCTTTTTAGGTTATGAATGGAGTTCGGCAAAAGGCAGCGAAGGGATTAAATATCTCAATCAAACCAGCGGTGATGAGGACGATAGCCTAGCAAAACTCAAAGGTATTAACCAAATTCAAACTCCGTTGTTTAACCCACAAAACTTGTTTGATGAAACCAAAATTAACTGCCTTATTCGCCAGAATTTCAACCAACAAGCGGTCGAAATTCCGCAAACGTTAGCAAATTATGTGAGCCTATTACCGCTTACACAAATGCTGGATTTTAGCCGTGTGGATTTTGATAAAGCCATTCGCACTAACGTTCAAAAGAAAATTAAGGTTTTGAGTAAGTATCCCATTATTGCATTGGAAGAGTTTCCAGCAGAAATTAAAAAAGGCAAATCAATTACTGCTAAAAATGCAATTGTAGGAGATTACAAAGTTGTTGCAGGAGGAAAAAACTTTGCTTATATGCATAATGAATTTAACCGTATGGAAAACACAATTACTATTAGTGCCTCAGGTGCAAATGCAGGATTTGTAAATTTTTGGACAGAGAAAATTTTTGCATCTGATTGTACAACTGTGAGAGCAGATAATTATGTGGGGACAAAATTTATTTTTACATATTTGCAAAGTATTCAAGAAAATATTTTTGATTTAGCGCGTGGTGCAGCACAACCACACGTCTATCCTGATGATATTAAACGTTTACCTATTCCTAAAGTCCCTCTAGACATTCAACAAAAAGTAGTCGAAGAATGTCAAAAAGTTGATGATGAATTTAACCGCACTCGCATGCAAATCGAAGAATATCGTGCAAAAATTGCTAAAATTTTCAATGAGTTAGAAATCGTGCGGGGGGTAAAACGCTTTAAAATCAATGACTTATGTTCATTTAATCCATCAAAATCTGAACTAAAAACACTGTCCGATGATTTAATGGTTTCTTTTGTAGAAATGTCATCAGTGAGTAATTTTGGCTTTATTGAAAATAAAATTGATAAGACACTGGGTTCTCTTCGTAAAGGCTCTTACACCTATTTTCGTGAAAATGACGTTATTATTGCAAAAATAACTCCATGTATGGAAAACGGAAAATGTGCTTTAGCGATTGGGTTGTCTAATGGGATTGGCATGGGGAGCTCAGAATTCCATGTTTTCCGTGCTAACGAAAACAAAGTTTTGCCTTTTTTCTTATTCTACTCTCTTAATCGTGAGAGTATTCGCAAGGAAGCAGAGCGAAATATGACAGGTTCAAGCGGACATCGTCGAGTACCAATTTCATTTTATGAAGATCTAGAAATTAGCTTACCCGATTTAAATGAACAACAATCTATCGTTAATCAAATCAATGAAATCGAAACCCAAATTTCTGAACTAGAAAAAGTGTTGGAAAATTCAAGGCAGGAGAAAAAAGCGGTTTTAGATAAATGGCTTTGATCTTTTATTTTAACAAAGGAAACCTTATGCAAATTCTTGAACCTCAACAATTCGCCACATGGAATGAACCTATTGAAATGCTTTATGCCTGTCATAGTAAGGTAAAACGTTTTTGTCGCCAGTTAAGCATTTTGCCTGATTATCTAGAAAAACACGGCTATACTCAGGCTGTATTAAATGATGTTGAGCAGATTTTAACTTATTTTAATCGTGCCGCGCCGTTACATCATGAGGATGAAGAATTAGATTTTTTCCCTCAATTAGTCAAAGTAGCTCCGCAAGCACAAACTTCCATTGATGAATTAGAAAAACAGCACGACTATTTGCATGAAAATTGGAATGCACTATCTGCGCAGTTAGAAGAGCTTATTTCTGAACAACGTCAAAATATTGATGAGCATTTAATTGAACGCTTTGTTCAAGGTTATGCTCGTCATATTGCGTTAGAAGAACCCTTATTTGAAATGGGGCGTGAATGCTTAAGTGCGGGTATTTTGGCTGAAATGGGCAAGAGCATGAGTGCTCGTCGTCAAGTTAAAGAATGAAATATCAGCTCAATTTAACCGCACTTCGATGTCCAATTCCTCTTTTAAGTGCCAAAAAAGCCTTAAAAAATTTGAATAAAAATGATGAGCTAATGTTGATCTTAAACCTTGAAAGTGCGGTGGAAAATTTTTCTATTTTTGCAGAAGAAAATTCTGTTGCCTTGGTCGAGCAATATTACGCTTCGGAAAAAGAATTTATCGTTATCTTGAAAAAATAAAATTAATCGCCATAACGTAGAATATTGGGCGTGGTTCACCTTTCCCAATGAGCCAATTTATGGTATTTTAAGCGCAATTTTTAACTTAAATTAACAAGGAAAACATACAATGGAAGCACAAAACCCGATGTCCACGTTATTTATTTTCGTGATCTTTGGTTTAATTTTTTACTTTATGATTTATCGCCCGCAAGCTAAACGCAATAAAGAACATAAAAAATTGATGTCTGAGCTTGCAAAAGGTACTGAAGTTTTAACCGCTGGTGGTTTAATCGGCAAAATTACTAAAGTAACCGAAGGTAGCGATAGCATCGTGATTGCGTTAAATGACACGACAGAAATTACGATTAATCGTAACTACATTGTGAGCGTTCTTCCTAAAGGTTCATTAAAATCACTTTAAGAGTAACGTTAAATTATTTTCCAGAGCCACGAATTGTGGCTCTGTGCGTTAGAAAAGAAAAGGAAAACTATGTTAAACCGTTATCCATTATGGAAGAATTTGATGGTTATTTTTATTGTGGCCATCGGGATTTTATATTCTCTTCCAAATATTTATGGTGAAGATCCTGCGGTTCAAATTTCTGGTACGCGCGGTCAAGAAGCGAATACTAGCGTGCTTGGACAAGTTCAAGATGTGCTTAAAACCAACAATCTTCCAACCAAATCTATCGTGCTTGAGAACGGCTCAATTCTAGCTCGTTTCACTAATACCGATGATCAACTCCTCGCTAAAGATAAAATTGCTGAACGTCTTGGCAATAATTACACCACTGCATTAAACCTTGCGCCTGCCACTCCAGCTTGGTTAAGCATGTTTGGTGCTAATCCAATGAAATGGGGATTAGACTTACGTGGTGGAGTTCGTTTTTTGATGGAAGTTGATATGAATGCTGCACTTGTAAAACGCCAAGAGCAATTACAAGACAGTTTACGTAATGAACTTCGCAAAGAAAAAATTCAATATACGGCAATTAAAAATACTGAGCATTTTGGTACTTCTGTCACATTGGCCGATGCAAGTCAACGCTCTAAAGCGGAACGTATTATTCATCAGTTGCATCCAACCTTAGATATAACAGAGTTGGATAACGATAGTATCAATTTAGGCCTTTCAACTTCAGCATTAAATGAAGCACGCGATTTAGCAATTGAGCAAAACTTAACGATTTTGCGTAAACGTGTTGCTGAATTAGGTGTATCTGAGGCGGTTATTCAACGTCAAGGTGCTGAACGTATTGTAATTGAATTACCAGGTGTTCAAGATACTGCTCGCGCAAAAGAAATTTTAGGGGCAACTGCAACGCTTGAGTTTCGTATCGTAAATCAAAATGTTACGGCCGATGCAATTTCTCGTAATATGTTGCCAGCTGATTTGGAAGTTAAATATGATCGCCAAGGTCATCCTGTTGCATTATTTAAACGCGCGGTCTTAGGTGGTGAGCATATTATTAATTCAAGTTCTGGTTTAGATCAGCATTCAAGTACCCCGCAAGTGAGTGTAACCTTGGATGGTGAAGGTGGTGAGATTATGTCTCAAACTACCAAAAAATATTACAAGAAACCAATGGCAACGCTTTATGTTGAATATAAAGATAACGGTAAAAAAGACGAAAATGGTAAAACTATTTTAGAAAAACATGAGGAAGTCATTAATGTGGCGACGATCCAAGGTCGTTTCAGTTCTAATTTCCAAATTACTGGTGTTGATAGTATCGCGGAAGCGCATAACCTTTCTACCTTACTGAAATCTGGCGCATTAATTGCACCAATTCAAATTGTTGAAGAACGTACAATTGGCCCATCTTTGGGGGCACAAAATGTGGAGCAAGGGATTAATGCGAGCTTTTGGGGACTCATCGCTGTGATTTTATTTATGCTGTTCTACTACAAAATGTTCGGTATTATCGCAAGTTTTGCTTTGGTCATTAATATCGTGTTGTTAGTGGGTTTAATGTCTATTTTACCTGGTGCGACACTTTCCATGCCAGGGATTGCTGGTATCGTATTAACCTTAGGTATGTCGGTGGATGCAAACGTGTTGATTTTTGAACGTATTAAAGAAGAAATTCGCAATGGTCGTCCAATTCAACAAGCAATCAATGAAGGTTACAACGGGGCGTTTAGCTCAATTTTTGATGCGAACTTAACGACAATTTTAACTGCAATTATCTTGTATGCAGTGGGGACAGGCCCAATTCAAGGATTTGCGATTACGCTTTCACTTGGTGTGGCAATTTCAATGTTTACCGCAATTACAGGAACTCGAGCATTAGTTAATGCGCTTTATGGCGGTAAACAACTTAAGAAATTATCAATTTAGGTAGGGAACGATGAAAATTTTTGCAAAAGATAAAGACGGACATTTTATCCGTGAAATCAATGGGATTAAACTCCCGTTCCCATTGACCGAATTTATGAAAGTGCGTAAATGGGGCTATGTTTTTTCCGCACTTTTAATGGCTGTTTCGCTATTTTTTATCGTATCAAAAGGCTTTAACTGGGGATTGGATTTTACCGGCGGGGTTGTTTTTGATACCCATTTTTCACAATCTGCAGACTTAGAAAAAATCCGTGGTAAGCTCCATGAAAATGGTATTGAAAGCCCAATTGTGCAGACAACAGGTTCTGTTCAAGATGTCATGATTCGTTTACCAGCGACGGATAATGATTCAGGCATTGGCGATCGCGTAAAAGGAATGCTCCAAGAAGTAGATTCTGGTATAAAGATTCGTAGTGTTGAATTCGTTGGACCAAACGTAGGGGAAGAATTGGCACAAGGTGCTGTGTATGCGACATTAGCGACATTAGCCATGATGCTAGTTTATGTAGGTTCTCGCTTTGAATGGCGTTTAGGTTTCGGCGGTATCGCATCCCTTGCGCATGACGTAATTATTACTCTTGGCGTGTTTTCAGCGTTACAAATCGAAATTGATTTAACCTTCGTTGCAGCGATTTTATCTGTTGTGGGTTATTCTATTAACGATAGTATCGTGGTCTTTGACCGTGTGCGTGAAAACTTTAGAAAAATAAGACGTCTAGATACGATTGATATTATTGATGTTTCTTTAACGCAAACTTTATCAAGAACCATCATGACCTCTGCTACAACATTAATTGTTGTTATTGCATTGTTCTTTTTTGGTGGTCCATCAATTCATAACTTCTCTTTAGCGTTACTTGTGGGTATTGGATTTGGTACATATTCTTCAATCTTTATTGCAATCGCAATTGCATACGATGTTGGATTACGCCGTGAACATATGATCCCGCCTAAAGTAGATAAGGAAATTGATGAATTACCTTAGTTAAATTCTATTCTTAGAATAAACTTCAATAAAAAATAGTTAACCAAAAATTCATGGTTAACTATTTTTTTATTTGTATAGCTTTTTAATTTAGACTTTTAATCTTGAGGTAACGCATTTATAACGGCTTTCACTAAAGTCGCTAAAGGAATGGCAAAGAATACGCCCCAAAATCCCCATAAACCACCAAAAATTAATACTGAAATAATAATAATCAATGGATGTAAATTCACTGCTTCAGAAAATAAATAAGGGACGAGTAAGTTTCCATCTAAGAGCTGGCTCACAGCAAAAGCGATGATGATATACCAAAATGTTGGGCTGATTCCAAATTGGAATAACGCAACCAATGCAACAGGAATCGTGACAATTACTGCGCCAATATAAGGGACCAGAACTGAAAGACCCACCGCAAAAGCTAATAAGAGCGGGTAATTTAGCCCGAATATTAAGAAAATAATGTAGGTGATGAGCGTGACAATCAGAATTTCTAATAATTTTCCATGAATGTAGTTGGAAATTTGCTGTTGCATTTCTTTCCATACTTTGAAGGCTAAGTTTCTATTTTTCGGTAAGAAACGGCTCACGCCTTGTAAAAGTTCTGATTTATCCTTCAGCATAAAAAACATCATTAATGGCACTAAAAAGGCATAAATCCCTAAAGAAACCAAGTTCATGATGGAGGCTAAAGAAAGTTTTACAGCAGATTCACCAAAACCAAGAATTTTTTCTCGCACAGAATTGAAAATAGAATCGACCATTGAATAGTCGATGAGTTCAGGATAATGCTCAGGTAAGTTTAGTAACCATTCATTGAGCTTGTTAAACATTGCAGGTAAATCACTTAATAAGGAAATAGTTTGATTCCATAACATTGGCACCAATACCAAAAAGAAAATTGCTGCTAGACCAATAAAACTACCGAAAATAAGAATTGTCGCTAACATTCTTGGACATTTTAAATATTGATTTAAAAAATTGATCGGCATTTCTAGTAAATAAGATAGTACTAGAGCAATTAACAAAGGTGCGATTAAATCTCCAAAAAAATAAATGGAGATAAAGCCAAATAATAATATTGCTAATAGTCCCATCGCTTGTGGATCGCTTAAACGGCGTGAGTACCAGCTTTTTAACATTTCTAGCATAATTTCTTTTCCTATAAGTATTTTTCGCCATTATAAGTTAAAATTTACAGTGTTTATAGCTACTAAGAGGAAATCCTATGTCTGTCGTTATTTATCACAACCCACATTGCTCAAAAAGCCGTGAAACGCTAGCATTATTAGAAAATCAAGGTATTCAGCCAATAATTGAACTGTATTTACAAAAGCAATATTCCATTGATGAATTAAAAAGTATTGCTCAAAAATTAGGAATTGATGATGTGCGTCAAATGATGCGAACGAAAGATGAACTATATAAAAGCTTAAATTTAGACAATTTAGAGCTCTCTCAAGCTGAATTATTAAAAGCCATGAGTGAACATTCAGCACTTATTGAACGCCCAATTGTTATAAATGGCGATAAAGCTAAAATCGGGCGTCCGCCAGAAACTGTACTTGAGATTTTGTAATTTAAACGTTTGCACGTATAATGTCTTTGCCGTGGAAATCCTTCCGCGGCTTTTTTAAGGAAAAATTATGGCAAAAAAACAAAAAAGTGCGGTTGAAAATGAAACCGTTTATCAGCATACTCGAGGTGTGATAAAAGATAATGCAGTGATGGCATTGCTAGGCGATAAATTATTTCGTCAGCGTGTTGAGAAAAAACGTAAAGGGAAAGGCAGTTACCAACGTAAAACGAAACACCCAGGGAAAATGTTTGAAAAGCCCGATTATAAATTTTTTGATTACAGAAACTTTATAATCGGGTTTTTCTTAGGCTAAAAATAGTAAAAAGGAGTATAAAAATGTCAAATCAGCCTCAAGTCCTATTTAATAATACATGGAATGTACGTATTAGTGATCCTGGTGAAGAGGGGGCTAAAAGCCATTTTTTTGAAACTATCTACCTAACTTTAACTGCATATTTTGAAGAAAATAGAATACGTTATGAGTTTGTTCGTAAAGTAGAAGATCAAATAAAAATTCAACGCTCTTTTATAGAGTTAAATGAATTGTTCAAATTTTTAGGGGATTATGTTGATCCTGTCTCGATTGGTCTATTGGGTGTGAAAATTGGAAACTTAGGGATAAAATCAGAATAAAATATTGATTAATCTATAAAATTTCACACTATATTTTACGATTATTGTAAAACAAAAATCGCACTTTAATGATATAAATTATATAAAAAAGTGCGGTTATTTTTTTATTTATTTTGATAAGAAAAATAGGTTACTTAACAACAAATTTCTTGTACGACAAATTGTAATGAATGTCTCGAAAATTGTTTTTGTTTGCGGTGTTTTAAACGTCTTAAACGTAGATTTCGTGATAAAGAACTTTGTTGTAAATTAGCTTTCTTTTTAAGAAAAGTTTTGCGTTTTACCATTTTATTAATCCTTATTTTCTTTTATTTCTTCTAAATTTTTAACCGCACTTTCGTTGCTTGCATTATCATTTATTATTTGATTTTCTTGGACTCGATGATAATTTACGATGCTATTCATATAGCGGCGAATATTTTCTACATATTGATAGGCTTCATAGCCCCTAGCATAGCCGTATTTGAGTTGGGAATAATAGCGTTTTTCGGCTAATAAAGGCAGATTTTTTTTCACATCGAGCCAATTATCTGGATTTCCTCCAAGATTTTGAGTTAAACGACGTGCATCAATTAAATGACCGAGTCCTATGTTATAGGCAACTAAGGCAAACCAAATTCTTTCTTCCTTTTCAATGCTTTCAGGAAGCTGACTAATCAACCAGTGTAAATATTCTGAACCTGCTTTAATACTTTGTTCAGGATTTGTTCTATCACTGATTTTCATATGTTGTGCGGTATTTTTGGTGAGCATCATTATGCCACGTACGCCAGTTGGCGATGTTGCGTCAGGATCCCAATGGGATTCTTGATAAGCCACTGCTGCGAGTAACCGCCAATCTAATTCTCCCTGATATTTTTCAAAAAACGGTGAATATTGCGGCAGTGTATTTTCAATCGCGTTCATATAAGAACGCGTATCCACGTAATCAAATTGTGAAATATGTCCTAAATATTTTTCTTTTAAATTATCTAAAAGCCCCGTTTCTTCGGCATTATTCATAAAATTGAGTAAAGCCGTTTGCAGATCACGGTAGGGGCTATTGGGTAAATACCAGTGAACGTTTGCTTCATCAGTAATATCAAAGGCAATGGCTAATTCTGGTTTTATTTGTTGAATTGCAGCAATATCAATAGAATTTGCAATAACGTAAGGAATTTTGCCTTCAGCCAGTTGTAGTAATAGCTCTTCTTGAGTGAGTGCTTGATTTTTTTTCCAAGTTAATTGTGGATATTGTGTTTGTAATTCTTTTAGCGTTTCTTCTAATGTTAAATTATTTGAGATATAAATATCTTTCTTTACGGCACCTAAATTTTTAGGGCGATTTTCATTTTTTCGATAAGCTAATTGCCATGAATCAGAATGATATGCTGGGCCTATTTGGAAACGTTCTGCATTTTTAGGATGATATAAAAGATGGGCGGCAGCTAAATCAATATTATGTTTATCAAGTTCATCAAATAACTGCTCTTGATTATCGAAAGTTTTCATTTTGAGTTCTACACCCAAAGTATCAGCAAATGCTTTGGCTAATTCATATTCAAAGCCTCGTTCGCCATCGTTATTGGTAAAATAAGAAATCTGGTTATTTATTGTGCCTACATAAAGTGCTCCCCTCGATTGAATTGCAGCATAATGATTTTCTTCAGTATGACGTAAAAATTGCCATGGGAATACCATATCAATAGCCCAAAATAATAAAGCTAGAGCAGTAATAATACGTAAAAAAAGACCTTTCAATGATTTTTCCTATATAAAAAAGTTATGGGATTGTAGCCAAAACTTTCACTATAGACAATAAAAAGCCCCTTGAGGTTCAAGAGGCTAAGCGTATGTAAAATATCAGACGATTTATTTTTAGAATGATGATCTACGATCACGACGTGGTTTGTCGCTAAAAGTGCGGTTACTTTTTTCATTAAATTTACGATTTCCACGATTATCATTGCCACGTTCACGTCCGCGTTCTCCACGGAAATCGCTACCACGACCTTTACGTTTACCGTTAAAATCATCGCTGCCACGAGAATTATCGGATTTTACTGCACCTAAGAAAGACATTTGCATTTGTTTATTCAATACGCGTGTTTTTCCGAATTGTTGCAATAATTCTTTCGGCATACCTTGTGGCAATTCAACGGTAGTGTAATCATCATAAAGTTTAATATGACCAATATAACGGCTGTTAATATCGCCTTCGTTAGCAATCGCACCAACGATATGACGAACTTCTACACCATCTGCACGACCGACTTCGATACGATATAAATCCATTGGTTGTGGATTTCCATAGCCTTTACGTTCGCCACGACGTTCAGCTGAACGTGGATTTTCACGGCGATCACCGCGTTCATTACGTTCACGACGACGTTTTTCCATTGGCGGATCTGGAGGAAGAATTAATTTTTGTTTGCCTTGTAGCAACATTAACATTGCTGCAGCAATATCTTCTTGATCCTGATCGGCTGTGAATAAGTCTTCTAATAAACTACGATATTGCTCTAAATCGTGATGTTCAAGTTGTTTCGTAATTTTTGCAACGAATTTTTTGCGGCGGCATTCTTGTAACACAAGATGATTTGGCAATTCTACTTCATTGATACCTTTTTTCATTAGGTGTTCAATATTACGAAGTAAACGACGCTCACGAGGTTCAACGAATAATAAAGCACGACCAGAACGACCTGCACGACCAGTACGCCCAATTCGGTGTACATAAGATTCTGCATCCAGCGGAATGTCGTAGTTTACCACAAGGCTGATACGTTCAATATCAATACCACGAGCAGCCACATCGGTTGCCACAACAATATCTAAACTGCCGTTACGTAAACGATCGAGGGTTTGTTCGCGTAATTGTTGTGTCATATCGCCATTAAGTGCGGCGGAACGGAAACCATTTTTCTCAAGTAGTTCTGTAATGTCTAAGGTGCCTGTTTTAGTGCGGGCAAAAATAATCGCCGCATCAAAATCTTCCACTTCTAAGAAACGAAGAAGGGCTTCATTTTTACGCACGCCGTGCACATACCAACAACTTTGGTCGATATCTGGTGCATTTTCGTTATTTACTTTGATCTTCACTTCTTGTGGATCATTCATAAAACGTTTCGTAATACGACGGATCGGTTCAGGCATTGTTGCAGAGAATAATGCAGTTTGATGATTTTCTGGTAATTCAGCCATCACGGTTTCTACATCATCAATGAAACCCATACGTAGCATTTCATCGGCTTCATCTAATACAATAAAACGAAGTTCAGAAAGATTTAATGTTCCGCGGCGAATATGGTCAAGAATACGACCTGGTGTACCCACAACCACTTGTGCGCCTTGTTTTAATGCACGAAGTTGGATGTCATAACGTTGCCCGCCATATAAGGTAACAATTCGAGTGCCATGCGCATATTTAACAAATTGTTCGCAAGCATCGGCAACTTGAATAGCAAGTTCGCGAGTAGGTGCCATTACTAACATTTGTGGATGTTTTTCACTTGGATCGATTTGTGCTAATAAAGGCAGTGCAAAAGCAGCGGTTTTACCACTACCCGTTTGTGCCATACCTAGCACATCATTGCCACTGAGCAAATGTGGGATACAAGCTTGTTGAATTGGAGAAGGGGTTTCAAAACCTAAGTCAGAAACAGCTTTTAAGATGAACTCAGGTAAGCCTAAGTCATTAAAAGTAATTTTGTCAGTCATTAAAATACTCGAATATAAATAAGGAAAGCTCAACGGGCTTTCGGGTTTATGTTGCTATTAAAACGTAGTCCTAGGGTAAATATACTCTAGGCTAATTTTAGTGCTGCCTCGTTGGAGGAGAGTAGTTCTCCAAAGGAGAACCGCTTTGCATAACTTAGGATATACCTACCCTAAGTGCTTATTTTGCCACCGCACTTTTCTCTTCTTTTTCGTCTTCTGTTTGAACTGGTTTTAATTTCATTAGTTCAAACGCAGCAAAACGATACTCAACAAAGTTATAAACCTGATTTGCCATAGCTAGTTTAAATAAAGCTGCCGCTTCATCTACTAGCCCTACATTGAGTTTTTGTTTTGCTAGATAAAAATAGGTTTCTGTGAGAATTTCAGCATATTGTTGTGAATTTTCGGCAAATTCACTTGCACGTTGTTGTAATTCTTCTACAGAGATGTGTCCTAAGTAATATTGAACGATATGTGTACCCCAGAAGTCCTCTGATAGCCCTTTTGCTCGTTCAACAAGGTTTGTTTGGGCTTCTTGTGGTTTTAATTTTTGTTCGTTCAAATATAGCCATAAGACACGATAGGGATCTTTTGTATCGGCTTGGTAGAACTGTAAGAAATCTTGCTGAGCAAGAGGGTAGCGTCCTACATAATAAAAATTTAAACCACGATTAAGGTGGGTATAGTCATAACCTGAATCTAATTCAAACACCGTATTGAAAGCATCCAATGCACCGTCGTAATCTTCTTCAAGCAATAAATAAAGCCCTAAGTAATTGTACACAGAAGCCATTTTCGGCTGTAATGCAAGGGCTTGAGTAAAATCGTAACGAGCAAGTCCCCATAATCCAAGGGAATCATAGAGTACGCCACGTTCAAAATGTAGCGATGCTCGTTCTTCATTACTCATTTTTCCAACCAGTAGTACTTGGCTTAATCGTACGATCATCACTTCTTGTTCAAAGTGCATATTCGGATTTTGTTCAGCCAATACAACATGATTTTTAGACACAAAACCGCCCCTAGACTGAACACAGCCTGCAAGGAGTAAGATCGCACATAAGCTAAATAAATAGACTATAAAATGGCGAGATAAGCGAAAACACCACATTTGCTTTCTTTATGCCTAAAAGTTGGAAAACAACAAAACTTGGCAGCTGTTGCTGTCAAGTTTTGATTCGATATTCCAAGATTATTTCTGTTCTTCGGAAGACATTTCTTGGTTAATTTCAGTTTCTTGTTTTGGAGCCAAGTCTTTCATTGTTAAACGAATACGACCTTGACGATCGATTTCAACAACTTTTACGTTTACTTCTTGACCCACTTGGAGGTAATCGCTAACTTTTTCTACACGCTCTTCAGCAATTTGAGAAATATGAACTAAACCTTCTTTATTTCCAACGATTGCTACGAATGCACCAAAATCAGCAAGACGAGTAACTTTACCTTTGTAAATTGCGCCAGCTTCAACTTCTGCAACGATTTCTTCAATGCGTCCCATTACGTTTTTCGCAGCGTTACCATCGACTGCGGCAATTTTCACTGTACCATCGTCATCAATATCGATAGAAGTGCCAGTTTCTTCAGTTAGTGAACGAATTGTTGCACCACCTTTACCAATCACGTCTTTGATTTTTTTAGGATCAATTTTCATTGTATAGATACGTGGTGCGTAGTCAGAAATATCAGCACGTGGAGCAGGGATTGCTTGTTCCATTACACCAAGAATGTGCATACGCGCACTCTTCGCTTGGTTTAATGCAATTTGCATAATTTCGGGGGTAATACCTTCAATTTTAATGTCCATTTGAAGTGCAGTGACACCTTCACGTGTACCTGCCACTTTAAAGTCCATATCGCCCAAATGGTCTTCATCGCCTAAAATATCTGAAAGCACCACAAATTTATCTTCTTCTTTCACTAATCCCATTGCGATTCCTGCAACAGCAGCTTTGATTGGTACACCCGCATCCATTAATGCTAAAGACGCACCACATACAGATGCCATAGAAGAAGAACCGTTAGACTCAGTGATTTCAGAGACAACACGCACGACATACGGGAATTCCGCAAGGCTAGGCATAACCGCTGCTACACCACGTTTTGCTAAACGACCGTGACCGATCTCACGACGTTTTGGCGAACCAATCATTCCTGTTTCGCCTACAGAATATGGAGGGAAATTATAATGGAATAAGAAGTGATCTTGGCGTTCGCCTGTTAATTCATCAATGATTTGTGCATCACGTTCGGTACCTAAAGTCGCAACAGCTAATGCTTGCGTTTCACCACGGGTGAAAATTGCAGAACCGTGAGTACGTGGTAATACACCTGTGCAAATATCTAATGCACGAACGGTATCAACGGTACGGCCATCAATACGTGGTTCTCCTGCAATGATACGGCCACGAACGATTTGGCTTTCAAGTGCGGTAAAAATATCCACGATTTTACCTTCGATGATTTCTTCATCTTCAGCTGTGATTTGTGCAATCACATCTGCTTTAATCGCATCGATTTGTTCGTAACGAGCTTGTTTTTCAGTAATGCGGTATGCATCGCCTAAACGTGCTTCAGCAATCGCTTTTACTTTGTTGATTAAATCTGTGTTTGGTTGTAGCGCAACCCAATCCCAACGTGGTTTGCCCGCTTCTTTTGCAAATTCTTTGATTGCTTCAACTACAACTTGTTGTTGTTGATGACCGAATACGACCGCCGCTAACATTTGTTCTTCAGTTAAAACGTTGGCTTCAGATTCAACCATTAATACGGCTTTGTCAGTACCTGCAACTACTAAGTCTAAACGGCTTTGTTTTTGTTCAGCCATCGTTGGGTTTAATACGAATTGGTTATCGATAAAACCAACACGCGCCGCACCAATAGGGCCATTGAAAGGCACACCAGATAAGGTTAATGCTGCAGAGGCACCGATCATTGCCACTAAGTCTGGGCTGATTTGCGGGTTTACAGAAACCACAGTTGCCACGACTTGGATTTCGTTGAAGAAACCTTCAGGGAATAATGGGCGAATTGGACGGTCGATTAAACGTGCAATTAAAGTTTCGCCTTCAGATGGACGACCTTCACGTTTGAAGAAACCACCAGGGATTTTACCCGCCGCATAAGTACGCTCTTGGTAGTTTACGGTTAATGGGAAGAAGTCTTGACCTTCTTTTACATCTTTTTTAGCAACAACAGTCACGAATACCGTGGTATCGTCCATACTTGCCATCACAGCAGCAGTTGCTTGACGTGCAATTGCACCAGTTTCTAGAGTAACGGTATGCTGACCGTATTTAAATTGTTTAACAATTGGATTCACAATGTTTTCCTTAAAATTTATATTAAAAACAATGCCTTATTTTCCAGATTGCGACTAGCAAAAGAAATCTCTCGAAGAAATGACCGCACTTTGGGCGTTTAAAAATTTCTTTTGATAGCCGCACGCTAATGTAGAAAATAAAGCTCGTGCATTATACAGGATGTTTGGCTTTAATGGCTAACTTTATTTCACATTGCCAACTTGTTATTATTGTTGCGACAGTATTTTCCTCCTAAAAATTGATTGTTCTCTCTGCAATTAGGTTCTTTTATATGAAATATAATGTAATGATGGCTAGTGATGCCAATTATCTTCCTTATGTAGAAATCACACTGAAATCTTTATTAATGCACAATGAAAATCTCTCTGTTTTTATTTTACATACAGGAGATATTTCTGAATCGTGGCAAAATGATCTTCAACCTTATTTTGCTAAACGTTATTCAACATTACAATTAGTCCATATAGATAAATCAGAATTAGATTCTTTCAGTGCAAATAATTATATTACTTCTGCTACTTATTTAAGATTTTATATTGATCGCTTACTTCATTATAGTGATATTCCTTATTGGATTTATCTTGATTGTGATATTGTAATTAATGGTAATATTACACATCCTTTTGAATGCTTAGATTTCTCTCGTCATTCATTAGCTGCAGTTTTAGATCATTATGTAACTCGCATTGGTCATCCTTATAAAAATAAGGACTATTTCAATGCTGGTGTTTTATATTTTAATATGGATAAGTATCAATTAGGAATTTCATCATTTTCTAAAGAATTAATTACATTACATACCCAATTAAAAGAAAGTTTAATTTACGGCGATCAAGATATTCTAAATTACTATTTTAAAGATCAGTGGATTCCATTAGATAAGCGTTATAATTTCCAATTAGATCATATGATTTCAATTAATAGTTTTGATATTTCTCCTGTTATTTTTCATTTTACAGGTCCTCATAAGCCTCTTGATAATATTTTTTCTGAAAATGCTTGTGTTAGTGCCGTAATTTCGTTGTTTAGGCTTTATGCTTCAATAAGTTGGCAAGATATTTGCTCTCTTCCGCTTGGTACTATAAAAGCAAGTTGGACTAATCAAAAGAGATGATGTAATCGGTGGCTTTATTTCATTTAACCGACTTGGTATCATAGGATAACTTTTATCTACTGTAAGGAAAATTCTATGATTATTAGCAGCTTAACCAGCCCAAATTTTAAAGTTGGTTTACCAACAGTGATTGCTGAAGTATGCGATTATTTGAATACGTTAGATTTAAATGCGTTAGAAAATGGCCGCCATGATATTAACGATCAAATTTATATGAATGTAATGGAACCAGAAACCGCAGAACCAAGCAGTAAAAAAGCAGAATTACATCATGAATACTTAGATGTACAAGTGCTTATTCGCGGCACGGAAAATATCGAAGTGGGCGCAACCTATCCGAATTTATCTAAGTACGAAGATTACAACGAAGCAGATGATTATCAACTTTGTGCAGATATTGATGATAAATTTACTATTACAATGAAACCCAAAATGTTCGCTGTATTCTATCCTTACGAACCGCATAAACCTTGCTGTGTAGTGAATGGAAAAACAGAAAAAATTAAAAAATTAGTCGTAAAAGTATCTGTTAAATTAATTTAACTTCGAAAAAAGTGAACTGCCCCCAAAAAGTTGGACAGGTTTTTGGGGGCAGTTTACTTTTTTATTATTTAATCACCGTAATTGACCATTTTGCATCATCAATTTGCTCGAAGTTTGTCACTTCATAACCTTCTTCAGCTGCCCAAGCGGGAATGGCTTCAGTGGCTTGTGTGCAGTCAAATTCAATTTCTAGGCCATCGCCTTTATTTAACTTAGCCATTGCTTCCTTGGCTTCAACGAGAGGAAATGGGCAAACAAGGCCGAGTGTTGGTAATTTAACGATCATATAAACTCCTTATGATGCTTTTGTTAATTTTAAACGTTGTGGACGGATAATGGTGAAGTAGGCGGCCACCCAAGTGCCGAGAATCATCAATGGCAATGAGACCCAACCTTGCCAAGAGAAAAAGGCGGTTTCGACTAAGCCATTACCGATAGAGCAGCCACCCGCAAGGGTTGCACCGATGCCCATGAGAATACCGCCGAGTCCGCTGCGTAGAATCGTGGTGGCATCCGGTACGCGGACACGGAATTCATTGCTTGCTTTAGCGCCGATGAATGACCCAATAAAAATCCCTAAGACTAAGAATACGCCCCAGTTAATAAATTTACCGTCGCCAGTAACAAGGAATTGCATGATATTGGCTGATGGGCCAGTGATCCCAAGTCCGAACTCACGACCAGTAGCAACACTTAATGGCCAAGCGGCAAGTGCGATTAATCCGATTAATAAGGCAGAGAAAAATGGGTGCCAGCGTTTTTCAAATAATAAGTGGGCAAGTCCCGTTTTCTTTGGTTTTAATGCCGCGACTTTTGCGCTTGGTTTGCTGAGATATTTGTATACATAGAAAGCTGTCACTAAAGTTAATAATGCGACTAACCACCAAGGTGAAATACCGAATGTATCGTAAATATTGCGTTGTTCAATATTGATACTGCGTAAGGTTTTATTAAGTTCACCTAATGGGCCAGTGCGCATGATGGCACTTAATAACATATAAGTGAATAACGCGACCCAACTGCCGACTAAGCCTTCTGCAGCTCGGTACCATGTGCCAGTTGCACAACCGCCAGCGAGAACAATGCCGACACCAAACACAAAGGCACCGATAATCACCGCTAAAAAGGCAAAATTTTCAGCCGGATCGACATTTAATACACCGATTTCTTTTAAGAGAAAGAAACCGATGGATTGCACGGTAATCGCCAATAGAAGGGCTACAAACATTTTGTTATTTTTGGTGACATACATATCGCGAAATGCGCCAGTAATACAAAAGCGCCCACGCTGCATCACAAATCCGAGTAAAATTCCGCAAAGTAATCCGGTTAAAAGCATAAATATTCCTTCTATTTTAGAACTAAGTAGGTCGGTATTTTCTAAAAAAATAAGAAGGTAGCGCCAATAACTTTTAGCTAGAAAATATGTTTTTTTGATATAAAAAAGTGCGGTTATAAATTTATACTTTTTACCGCGCTACTTTAGCAATGTAAGTGTAGAGAATATAATGTGAAGACTTTATGGCGCTCCCAAGCGATTTAATGAGCTTTTTAGTAATTAACCCCACTTAAAAGAGCGGGGTTAATTGTTTTATATGCGCCAGAAATTTGGTTTATGCAGGAACGCGTTCCGCTACGAGCATTTGTAGTTTTCGTAAAATGACATTTAATACTACGCCATAGGCTGGGACGAACAAGATAATTCCTATAAATAATTTAAATAGATAATCTACAAAGCCGAGTTGTGCCCAGTGTTCAGCCATGAACGGATCTGCACTTTGGTAGAAGGCGATACTGAAGAAAACAAACGTATCCGCCATTGAACCGAATGTCATTGAGCTAGTTGGCGCCACCCACCATGTTTTTAACTGGCGTAAGCGGTTAAATACGATCACATCAAGTAATTGTCCTATAACGTAAGCTGCAAAGCTCGCAATAGCAATACGGAATACAAACAGATCAAAATGCGTTAATGATTCGAAACCTTGGAATTTGCTTTCAGAGAATAAAACCGATATGACGTAACTTACAATAAGTGCAGGAAACATCACCACGAAGATGATTTTTCTCGCATCTTCCGCACCGAAAATGCGTACAGTTAAATCGGTAGCTAAAAAGATAAATGGGAATGTGAGCGTTCCCCAAGTGCTGTGGAAAGAAAAATCGTTTGCTGCACCAAGTGCGGTTAATTTTAGCGTGATTTCAAAAGGGATTTGAACAAAGTAATTGCTTGCGGCAATGATGAATATGTGGAAAAAGCTGAGCCAGATGATTGCACGACGTTTTTGTTGATCATTAAAGATCGGAGAGTTTAATTTCATGTTGTACCTTTTTAGTTTAAATAAATCGGGGTTAGGGAACCCGAGGTTGAATATAGGGGGCTAGATGATACGCATATTTCTAATAATTGCAAGAGTTGATGTCATTTGAGTTTTATATTTTATGATAATTGACGAATGCTTTTAGGGTCTTTATTCTATTTGCATTTTTCATCAAATTTGAAAGGAGAGAAAATGGAATTACACAATATTCGCGATGAATATACTAAACGCGTGCTTTCACAAAATGATTGCTATGAAAATCCAATTTCGCAATTTGAACAATGGCAGAAAGAGGCTATTCACGCTCAAGTTAATGAACCTACTGCAATGAATATTGCGACTGTTGATGAACAAGGTCGCCCAAATAGCCGAATGGTTTTGCTAAAAGAAGTCACTGAACAAGGTTTTGTCTTTTTTACCAATTATCTTAGCCGAAAAGGCAGCTGTATTGAGCGTAACCCTTATGTCGCACTGACTTTCTTTTGGCCAGAATTGGAACGCCAAGTGCGGATTGAAGGTAAGGCGGTTAAAATTTCGGCAGAACAATCTGATAAATATTTTGCTACCCGACCTTACACCAGTCGTATAGGAGCTTGGGCAAGTGAGCAAAGTGCGGTGATTTCTAATTATAAATCTTTACTAGCAAAAGCCGCATTGGTTGCTGCTAAACATCCATTAAAGGTGCCTCGACCAGATTATTGGGGCGGCTATTTAGTTGTGCCAGAAACCGTGGAATTTTGGCAAGGGCGACCAAGCCGTTTACATGATCGCATTCGTTATCGTAAAGTAAGTGATAATTGGATTAGAGAAAGATTGTCTCCTTAGTAAATTGAGCATAAAAATAACCGCACTTTAGTTGTATTCCCAAAGTGCGGTTAATTTTTTCTAAGTTTTAACGTTTAGCTTTATTTATTAATGCGTGCTAGTACTTGTTGTCGTACGATTTGCACGTTTACGATCGTTTTCCGTTAAAAGTTTTTTACGGATACGAATCGACTCAGGTGTCACTTCCACTAATTCATCGTCATCGATAAATTCAATCGCTTGTTCAAGACTGAATTTTACAGGTGTAGTCAGCACAATCGCATCGTCTTTACCTGACGCACGCATATTGGTTAGTTTTTTACCTTGTAAGCAGTTTACGGTTAAGTCATTTGAGCGGCTATGAATACCGATAATTTGACCTTCATAAACTTCCACGTTTGCATCAATCATTAACTTACCACGTTCTTGTAAGCCAAATAATGCATAACCCAGTGCTTTACCTGTTGCGTTCGAGATTAATACACCATTTTTACGTTGGCCAATATCTCCACCTTTGATTTCATCATAGTGGCTAAAACTTGAGTAAAGTAAGCCTGTGCCAGAAGTCATGGTCATAAAATCGCCACGGAAACCAATTAATCCACGGCTAGGAATGATGTATTCTAAACGAACACGGCCTTTGCCATCTGGCAACATATCACGAACTTCGCCTTTACGAATACCTAATGCTTCCATCACTGAACCTTGATGCTGTTCCTCCACATCAATAGTTACTTGTTCGTATGGCTCTTGTTTTTTACCGTCAATATCACGATAAATTACTTTTGGACGAGAAACCGCAAGTTCATAACCTTCACGACGCATATTTTCGATTAACACTGAAAGATGTAATTCCCCACGACCAGAAACACGGAATTCATCTGGGTTTGGGGTTTCTTCTACGCGTAACGCTACGTTGTGAACCAATTCTTTATTTAAACGTTCAAGAATTTGACGAGATGTGACATATTTTCCTTCTTGCCCTGCAAATGGAGAGGTATTCACACAGAAGAACATTGTTACTGTTGGTTCATCAACAGTTAATGATGGCAATGCTTCCACTGCGTTAATATCACAAATCGTATCTGAAATGTTTAATTCTCCTAAACCAGTGATTGCCACGATATCGCCTGCGTAAGCAACATCTTCTTCATAACGTTGTAAACCAAGATGACCAAGTACTTGACCGATACGACCTTGACGAGTTTTTCCTTCACTATTGATGATAGTAACAGGTTGATTTGGTTTAATCGCACCACGCTTAATACGACCAATGCCGATAACACCTACATAGTTGTTATAGTCTAATTGTGAAATTTGCATTTGGAATGGCGCATCAAGTTCTACTTTTGGCGGCTCTACATATTTCACAATAGCTTCAAATAATGGCGTCATATCTTCTGCTAATTCTTCGTGCTCAAGACCTGCAACACCATTTAATGCTGATGCATAGATAATAGGGAAGTCTAATTGTTCATCTGTTGCACCAAGATTGACAAATAAATCAAATACTTGATCTACAACCCAGTCAGGGCGCGCACCAGGGCGATCAACTTTATTAATTACGACGATTGGTTTT
Organism: Haemophilus haemolyticus; assembly: GCF_003493605.1. Lineage (GTDB taxonomy): Bacteria > Pseudomonadota > Gammaproteobacteria > Enterobacterales > Pasteurellaceae > Haemophilus > Haemophilus haemolyticus_J. The sequence goes on along the minus strand of NZ_QQKA01000007.1, from coordinate 85,424 downwards.
AAGCCGTGAGCGAATGCTTTTTGTGTCACGAAACGCGTTTGTGGCATTGGGCCATCAAAAGCATCAACGACTAAAAGTACAGAGTCCACCATAGAAAGTACACGTTCAACTTCGCCACCGAAGTCGGCGTGTCCTGGAGTATCCACAATGTTAATACGGTAGTCATTCCAGTTAATCGCGGTATTTTTTGCAAGAATGGTAATGCCACGTTCTTTTTCAAGATCGTTTGAGTCCATAACGCGTTCATCTACATCGCCACGAGCAGATTCAAAAGTACCAGATTGTTGCAGAAGTTTATCCACAAGAGTTGTTTTACCGTGGTCTACGTGGGCAATAATGGCGATGTTACGGAGTTTTTTAATATCGATTTCGTTTTTCATTGTTTAATGCTTTAATTGGATAAGATGCAATTTTTATTGCATTGTTACATAAAAAATGGCGCAACGAATTGCACCCTACATTTCTACATTTGTCGAAAGGGCAAAAATTATACATGTATTTTTCTTTTTCTGCTATGGCTAGAATAAGAAAAATAAATTTCATGAAAAAATAGCATGGCTACGTTATAATGCGTGCTTATCTTAATAAGACTAACCATAGAGGATTTCCTAAGTGCCAAACGCAAATGCAATCGCTAATGTATTTAAGCTAATTGAAGAAAATAATGTGAAATTTGTACTTCTTCGATTTACCGATATTAAAGGTAAAGAACATGGTGTTTCTATCCCAGTTAACCTTGTTGATGAAGATATGTTTGAAGACGGCAAGATGTTTGATGGCTCCTCTGTAGAAGGATGGAAGACTATTAATAAAGCTGATATGTTGCTTATGCCAATGGCTGAAACAGCCGTGGTCGATCCATTCGCGCAAATTCCAACGCTTTCTATTCGTTGTAGTGTTTATGAACCAACGACAATGCAAAGCTATGATCGTGATCCGCGCTCTATTGCAATTCGTGCAGAAAATTATATGCGTTCAACTGGTATTGCAGATCAAGCTTTTTTCGGCCCAGAGCCAGAATTCTTCTTATTTGATGATGTGCGTTTTAATGTATCAATGAACAAAGCGTCTTTTTCTATTGATGATATAGAAGCTGCTTGGAACACGAATAAAAAATATGAAGAAGGTAATAACGCTTATCGTCCATTGAAAAAAGGCGGATATTGTGCCGTTGCACCAATTGATAGTGTGCACGATATTCGTTCTGAAATGTGCTTGATTTTAGAAGAAATGGGCCTTGTGATTGAAGCCCATCATCATGAAGTGGCGACTGCGGGACAAAACGAAATTGCGACTAAATTTAATACGCTAACTTTAAAAGCGGATGAAACCCAAATTTATAAATATGTCGTACAAAACGTTGCATTAGAGCACGGTAAAACGGCGTGTTTTATGCCCAAACCAATTACTGGAGATAATGGTTCGGGTATGCACTGTAATATGTCGTTAAGTAAAGACGGGAAAAATATTTTCCAAGGCGATAAATATGCAGGTCTTTCTGAAACCGCACTTTACTACATCGGCGGTATCATTAAGCACGCTAAAGCCTTAAATGCGTTCACTAATCCAAGTACTAATTCATATAAACGTTTAGTGCCTGGTTATGAAGCACCAGTATTGTTGGCTTACTCTGCAAGCAATCGTTCTGCTTCAATTCGTATTCCTGCTGTAACCAATCCAAAAGCGATTCGCGTAGAATCACGTTTCCCAGATCCATTGGCAAACCCATATTTAGCATTTGCTGCATTATTAATGGCAGGTCTTGATGGCGTGGTAAATAAAATCCATCCAGGAGATGCGATGGATAAAAATCTTTACGATCTTCCACCAGAAGAATTAAAAGATATTCCAGCGGTTGCAAGCTCTTTAGAAGAAGCATTGAATTCATTAGAAAAAGACTATGAATTTTTAACTCAAGGTGGCGTATTTGCTAAAGATTTTATTGATGCGTTTATCAGTATCAAACGTAAAGAAGTGGAACGTTTAAATATGGCACCACATCCAGTTGAGTTTGAGATGTATTATGCGTAATCATCATTGATGAAATCATGTTTAAAAGTGCGGTAAAATTTACCGCACTTTTCGTTTGAAATTGTTTATAACGAGAATCGGGTAAAAATGTCGAATACAAATAGAACAATTCTAGTTACTGGTGGAGCGGGTTTTATTGGTTCTGCGCTTGTCCGTTATCTTCTTGAAAAGACACATAATAAGATCGTCAATGTTGATAAGCTGACTTATGCGGGAAATTTAGCCTCACTTAAAACTGTAGAAAACCACCCACGTTATGCTTTTGTACAAGCAGATATTTGTGATACTAAGGCGTTGTCTTATATTTTTGCACAATATCAACCTGATGCCGTTATCCATCTTGCCGCTGAAAGCCATGTTGATCGTTCTATAAATGCTTCTTCGGAGTTTATACAAACCAATATTGTAGGCACTTATAGGCTACTTGAATCTATTCTAGACTACTGGCATCGTTTAGATAATCAAAAAAAATCCAGTTTCCGATTCTTACATATTTCCACCGATGAGGTTTATGGAGATTTAAAAAGTAATGAGGGTTTATTTACTGAAACATCAGCTTATAAACCTAGTAGCCCTTATTCAGCTTCAAAGGCGGCAAGTGATCATCTTGTGCAGGCTTGGTATAGAACATATGGGTTACCGACAATCATTACACATAGTTCAAATAATTATGGCCCGTATCAGTACCCTGAAAAATTAATTCCATTGATGATTTTAAATGCGATAGAGGGAAAAACACTGCCTATTTATGGCGATGGTTTGCAAATTAGAGATTGGTTATTTGTTGAAGATCATATTGATGCTCTATATAACGTTTTGACGAAAGGAACTATTGGGGAAACCTATAATATTGGCGGAAATAATGAAAAGTCCAACATTGAAGTGGTGCGTTCTATTTGTTCTTTATTGGAAGAATTTTTACCTAATAAACCAAAACATATTGATAAATATGAAGATTTAATTTGCTATGTACAAGATAGACTAGGTCACGATCTTCGTTATGCGCTTGATACAAGTAAAATCAATGATAAGTTAGGTTGGGTACCTAAAGAGACTTTTGAATCTGGATTAAGAAAAACGGTAATTTGGTATTTAAATCATCAAGATTGGTGTCAAAAAGTGAGTGAATAATGTCAAATAATTAACTATCAGAAATAAAGCTGGTATAGTTTCTAAATTTATTTTGTTTATATATGGGGGAATAAATATGCAAATTACACTTTCAAATACCTTAGCGAATGACGCTTGGGGAAAAAATGCGATTTTGAGCTTTGACTCTAATAAAGTTACGATTCATTTAAAAAATAATGAAAAAACTGACCGCACTTTAGTTCAACAAGCCGCTCGTAAATTGCGTGGGCAAGGGATTAAAGATGTGGAATTAGTCGGTGAAGGATGGGATTTAGAATTTTGCTGGGTGTTTTATCAAGGTTTTTATACTGCAAAACAAGATTACGCGATTGAGTTTCCACATTTAGATGATGAACCGCAAGATGAATTGTTAGCACGTATTGAATGTGGCGATTTTGTGCGTGGAATTATTAATGAACCAGCACAAAGTTTAACGCCAGTTAAATTAGCGGAGCGTGCGGCTGAATTTATCTTAAACCAAGCGGACATTTATAATGAAAAAAGTGCGGTAAGTTTTAAGATTATTTCTGGAGAGGATCTTGAACAACAGGGTTATCACGGAATTTGGACAGTGGGTAAAGGCTCTGCTAATCCACCTGCTATGTTGCAACTTGATTTCAATCCAACACAAGATCCGAATGTGCCCGTGTTAGCTTGTTTAGTCGGTAAGGGGATTACTTTTGATAGTGGCGGCTACAGTATCAAACCAAGTGATGGAATGAGTACAATGCGAACTGATATGGGCGGGGCTGCATTATTAACTGGGGCTTTAGGTTTCGCTATTGCTCGCGGATTAAATCAACGCGTTAAGCTGTATTTATGTTGCGCAGAGAATTTGATAAGCAATAATGCCTTTAAACTAGGCGATATTATTACTTATAAAAATGGCGTGAGCGCAGAAGTGCTGAATACTGACGCTGAAGGGCGTTTGGTGTTGGCTGATGGATTGATTGAAGCGGATAGTCAAAATCCAGATTTTATTATTGATTGTGCAACTTTAACTGGTGCAGCAAAAATGGCTGTAGGAAATGACTATCATTCGGTATTATCTATGGATGATGAGCTTATGAAAAATCTTTTCCAATCAGCACAAGAAGAAAATGAACCTTTCTGGCGTTTACCATTTGAAGATTTTCATCGCTCACAAATTAATTCATCTTTTGCCGATATTGCTAATATTGGTTCGGTTCCAGTTGGAGCGGGGGCAAGCACTGCAACGGCATTTTTATCGTATTTTGTAAAAAATTATCAACAAAATTGGTTGCATATTGATTGTTCAGCGACTTATCGTAAATCTGGTAGTGATTTATGGGCTGTTGGGGCAACAGGGATTGGTGTGCAAACTTTAGCAAATTTAATGTTATCAAAATCATTGAAGTAAGGAGATATGATGACAGAAAGAACTTTTTCGATCATTAAACCTGATGCGGTAAAGCGTAATCTAATTGGGGCGATCTTAACTTGTTTTGAGCAAAATGGTTTTGAAATCATCGCCTCTAAAATGGTACGCTTAACTCGTGAGCAGGCTGAAGGCTTTTATGCAGAACACCAAGGCAAAGAATTTTTTGCGCCTTTAGTTGAATATATGATGTCTTCGCCAATAGTGGTTTCTGTTCTTGAAAAAGAAAATGCAGTGAAAGATTACCGCACTTTGATTGGTACAACGAATCCAGAAACTGCAGCAGAAGGTACAATTCGTAAAGATTTTGCATTAAGTCAGCGTGAAAATTCAGTTCACGGATCAGATAGTATAGAAAGTGCAAATCGTGAAATTGCTTATTTCTTTACTGATTCTGAAATTTTTGAGCGTTAATTGATAGAAAAAAGCACCTAAAAGTTTTAGGTGCTTTTAAATTTTTAATGCTTACAAAATTAGACTTTCTTAAGGTTTATAGATGAACTCAATTCCTTCATCGTCTTCTTCGCTCCAATCATCATCCCAATCTTCGTCATCATCAAATTGATGCTCTGCTAGTTGTTCTTGATGATAATCTTCCCATTTGAATTTTACTTCTTCAGGTGCAACTTGCTGTATTTCAGCTTCGCGTGGATTCGCTATGATAAAGTCCATAATATCACGACAAAGTGGTGGAACATTTTTCCCTGTTGCCGCTGAAATCAGGTAATAGTCTTCTTCCCAACCTAATTGTTCAGTAATTTCTCGAGCCCGCTCTTCAGCTTCTTCGTCACTTATCGTATCAATTTTATTGAATACTAACCAGCGTGGTTTTTCTGATAATTTTTCACTGTATTGGAAAAGTTCAGATTCAATAATAGCCACATTATCTGCTGGATTAGAGCCATCAATTGGCGCAATATCGACTAAATGAATAAGCACTCTACAACGTTCTAAATGTTTTAAAAAGCGAATTCCTAGCCCAGCACCATCTGCTGCGCCCTCAATTAATCCAGGAATATCTGCCACTACGAAACTGTTTGAGTCATCTACTTTCACAACACCGAGACTTGGTACTAAGGTCGTAAATGGATAATCTGCAACCTTTGGTTTGGCGGCTGAAACGGCACGAATAAAAGTGGATTTACCAGCATTAGGTAAACCGAGCATTCCCACATCAGCAAGTAGCATTAATTCCAATAATAAATCTCGTTTTTCGCCCGGTGTTCCCATTGTTTTTTGACGCGGCGCACGGTTTACTGATGATTTGAAACGAGTATTTCCTAACCCGTGATAACCACCTTTGGCTACCAACATTTTTTGACCGTGTTGGGTTAAATCCCCCAAAGTTTCTTTGGTGTCGTTATCAATAGCACGAGTTCCTACGGGAACAGGTAAAATAATATCTTTACCGCGACGTCCTGTACAATCTGAACTCCGTCCATTCTCTCCACGCTCTGCCGCAAAGCGTTTATTAAAGCGGTAGTCGATTAAGGTATTGAGGTTTTCATCGGCTTGTAAATAGACATCGCCACCGTCGCCACCGTCGCCACCATCAGGGCCACCTTTCGGAATAAATTTTTCTCGACGGAAACTTACGCAACCGTTGCCACCATCCCCTGCCTCAATTCTAATAAGGGATTCATCAATAAATTTCATTAAAACTTCTCCAAAATAAACCGCACTTTAATGAGTTCTATGCGGTAATAATTTATGTCCAATTGCGGATAAAATTGCCCCGCATACTACAACAAATGCACCAATATAGCTAATATTATTCAATTCTGGGGCTGCAAAATCTACTGGGCTAAAATAATGGGCAATATGGGAAAATAGGATTGTGAAAAGAGGTACAAGAGTGATAACAACGCTGACTTTTGATACATCCCAACGATTAAGAGCTTCCGCATAAGAGCCGTATCCAATTAAGGTATTTAAACAGCAGTAAATAAAACAAATCAGAGCTAAAGGTGTGAGTTCTTGCACTTGCGAGAATTCAGCCATCGGCATAAAGACTATGGCACAACCTAAATACATCATTAGCAAGATTTGTTGTGAATTAAATTTACGTAACATTAATTTTTGTGCCATTCCATAAGCGACCCAAATAAGAGCACCCCCTATACTTAAAATGACACCTGTTGAATACTGATTTAGTCCAGAAAATACAGCAAAACGATCATTAAAGAATAAGCCTAAACCAATTAATAATAAGAAAAGTCCGAGCTTTTGGTGTAATCCTAATTTTTCTTTGAAGATCAGTACACCACAGATGAGCATTCCAAAAGAGGATAAATGAATAAAAATTTGTGCAACTGATGGTTCAATGTAATTCAGCGAGCTACTAAATAATAGAAAATTGCCGGTAAGACCAATTACTCCAATAATCATAATCCATGCATATTGGCGAACTTTCATTAATTCAGGTAATTGTTTTTTATAAGCAAGTAAAGCCAATAATGAAACTGCAGCAATAATGAAACGATACCATACGATAGTTTGCGCATTCATTACAGACAAAACTTGTTTCAAAGCAATAGGCAATGACCCCCAAGCCATTGCAGCAATAAGTGCAAAGGTAAAGCCTAGTAAAGGTTGTTGTTTCATTGCGTTCTCACTTATGTGAAATTAAGAAAGACAAAACGCCCCACAAAATTGTAGGGCGTTTCAATGGAATAGATTTTAAATTATTCAGTAACAATACTTACGTATTTACGGCTTTTCTCGCCTTTTACTTCAAATTTAACTTTACCATCTGCGGTTGCGAATAAGGTGTGATCTCTTCCCATTCCTACGTTGTTACCTGCGTGGAATTTAGTACCACGTTGGCGAACAATAATGCTACCTGCTAATACAGATTCGCCACCGAAACGTTTAACACCAAGGCGTTTAGCTTCAGAATCACGACCGTTACGAGTTGAACCACCAGCTTTTTTAGTTGCCATCTACTTGATCTCCTCTGAAATTATGCTTGAATCCCAGTGATTTTCACTTCTGTGAACCACTGACGATGACCTTGTTGTTTACGGCTGTGTTTGCGACGACGGAATTTAACGATTTTAACTTTCTCGCCACGACCTTGTGCAACAACTTCAGCCACTACTTTTGCACCAGCAACTACTGGTGCACCAATTTTAACATCTTCACCATTAACGACCATCAACACAGAATCGAACTCAACTGTTGCGCCAGTTGCAAGTTCAAGTTTTTCTAAACGAACAACTTGACCTTCGCTCACACGGTGTTGTTTACCGCCACTTTGGAAAACTGCGTACATAAATACTCCGCTTAATTGTGTTTCCCTGCTTTTTAGCAGTCCACACTTAAAAATTCATACAAATAGGTCGCAAATTCTACGGAAAAATCCTACCTATGGCAAGGATTTATTTGCAATAAAATAAAAAAATTCCTTTCATTTGCGGATTGATTTCAGAAAGTCTGAAAATTCGGGTAAAATGCACTGCACTTTTGACTAATAATTGATGAAAAAAATGAAGAAACAAGATCTTATGAGCATAGACGAGATCCAAAAACTTGCAGATCCCGATATGCAAAAAGTTAATCAAAATATTCTTGCTCAGCTTAATTCAGATGTTCCATTAATAGGACAGTTAGGTTTTTATATTGTTCAAGGTGGCGGTAAGCGGATACGCCCGTTGATCTCAGTGCTTGCAGCTCGATCTTTAGGGTTTGAAGGATCTAATTCAATTACTTGTGCTACTTTTGTTGAATTTATTCATACCGCTTCTTTATTACACGATGATGTAGTAGATGAATCTGATATGCGTCGTGGGCGTGCTACGGCGAATGCTGAATTTGGCAATGCGGCGAGTGTGTTGGTAGGCGATTTTATTTATACACGTGCATTTCAATTGGTTGCACAATTAGAATCATTGAAAATTTTAAGTATTATGGCGGATGCGACTAACGTTTTAGCGGAAGGCGAAGTTCAGCAGTTAATGAATGTTAATGATCCTGAAACGAGCGAAGCTAATTATATGCGTGTCATTTATAGTAAAACTGCCCGTTTGTTTGAAGTGGCTGGACAGGCTGCGGCAATTGTCGCCGGTGGAACAGAAGCTCAAGAAAAGGCTTTACAAGATTATGGGCGTTATCTTGGCACTGCATTTCAGCTCGTGGATGATGTATTGGATTATAGTGCAAATGCGCAAGCTCTAGGCAAAAATGTAGGCGATGATTTAGCTGAAGGAAAACCAACCCTTCCTCTGCTACACGCTATGCGTCATGGAAATGCTCAACAGTCGGCTTTAATTCGCGAAGCGATTGAGCAAGGTGGTAAACGTGAAGCAATTGATGAAGTATTAGCTATTATGACGGAGCATAAGTCTTTAGATTATGCAATGAATCGTGCAAAAGAAGAGGCTCAAAAAGCAGTGGATGCAATCGAAATTTTGCCAGAAAGTGAATATAAACAAGCGTTGATTTCATTGGCATATTTGTCTGTAGATAGAAATTATTAGTCCATAATTTAGCTTATATACTTGATACCCATTAATTTTAATTAAACTTTATGAATACAGAACTTCAACCTAAACTAGAAAAAAGTGCGGTCAATTTTCAAGCTAAACCGCGAAAACAAAAAATCCGTAAGGATCCTAACGCACCTTTTATTCGTGAAAAACTTGAGTTGCCAGATGGACACAATAAGCTCCTTTTGCATTCTTGTTGTGCGCCTTGCTCTGGCGAAGTGATGGAAGCAATTCTTGCATCAGGCATTGAATTTACAATTTATTTTTATAATCCAAACATTCATCCACTCAAAGAATATTTGATTCGTAAAGAAGAAAATATCCGTTTTGCAAAAAAATTTGGTATTCCATTTATTGATGCTGATTACGATCGTCAAAATTGGTTTGATCGTGCTAAGGGTATGGAATGGGAGCCTGAGAGAGGTATTCGCTGCACAATGTGTTTTGATATGCGTTTTGAAAAAGCTGCTGAATATGCTCATAAACATGGTTTCCCTGTATTTACTAGTTGCCTAGGTATTTCTCGCTGGAAGGATATGAATCAAATCAATGGCTGTGGGCATCGTGCTGCGGAAAAATATGATGATGTTATTTATTGGGATTATAACTGGCGCAAGGAAGGTGGCTCGCAACGCATGATTGAAATTAGTAAGCGTGAGCGGTTTTATCAACAGGAATATTGCGGTTGTGTATATTCTTTACGTGATAGTAATAAATGGCGAGAAGAGACTGGTCGTCAAAAAATTGAAATCGGAAAATTGTATTATAGTGCTGATTAATATGATGAATGCAAAAAAGGCTTGGAATTCCAAGCCTTTTTCTTTGCGAAATTACTCGCCTAAACGCTCTTTAATACGAGCTGATTTACCTGAACGTTCACGTAAGTAGTAAAGTTTAGCTTTACGTACCGCACCTTTACGTTTAACTGCGATAGAATCTACAGCTGGAGAGTGAGTTTGGAATACACGCTCAACGCCTACGCCGTTAGATACTTTACGTAAAGTGAATGCTGAGTGCAAGCCACGGTTACGAATTGCAATAACCACGCCTTCGAATGCTTGCAAACGACGTTTGCTACCTTCAACTACCCATACTTTAACTTCTAAAGTATCACCTGGGCGGAAGCTAGGTACGTTTTGTTTTAATTGTTCTTGTTCAAGTTGTTTGATAATGTTAGACATTGTTTGATCCTTTATTGATCCTAGATGTAACTGAAACTAACTGTTATGCTCGGCTTGTGCCTCTTTTAACAGTTTACGTTGTTCGTCAGTCAGAGCTAGGCCTTCTAAGAGCTCAGGGCGTCGGAGCCACGTTCTTTGTAGCGATTGTTTTAATCGCCATTTCCGAATTTCTTCGTGATGTCCCGACATCAGCACGGGGGGCACAGTTAATCCCTCTAACACTTCCGGTCTGGTGTAATGCGGGCAATCTAATAAACCATCTGCAAAAGAATCTTCTTCTGCGGAGGCTTGCTTGCCTAATACACCGGGAATAAAACGGGCAACAGCATCAATTAATGTCATTGCCGGTAATTCCCCACCGGTCAGAACGTAATCGCCGATTGACCATTCTTCATCAATTTCAGTTTGAATCAATCGCTCATCAATACCTTCGTAACGTCCACATACCAAAATCAATTTATGATTTTGAGCAAGCTCTGTTACGCCGCCTTGATCGAGTTTACGTCCTTGTGGCGAAAGGTAAATCACCTTTGCGCCTTCTCCTGCCTCTGCTTTCGCAGCATGGATCGCATCCCTTAAAGGTTGCACCATCATCAGCATTCCCGGGCCACCACCATAAGGGCGGTCATCCACGGTTTTATGCTTGTCGAATGTAAAATCTCTTGGATTCCAACATTCTACTTGCAGAAGATTATGTTTTACGGCTCTACCTGTAACCCCAAATTCCGTAATCGCTTTAAACATTTCGGGGAACAATGAAATCACCCCTATCCACATAAAAAGCCTACTACATTACGTTTGTGCATACTTGAGATTAGAAACCAGCGTCCCAATCCACTTCAATAGTTTTCGTGGTGAGATCGACTCTTTTAACTACTTGTTCATACAAAAACGGAATTAACCGCTCTTGTTTTCCAAAAGCATCTTTCGTATTGGCTTTCACCACTAATACATCATTAGAACCAGTTTCCATCATCTCTGTCACAGTTCCCATTGTATAACCTTCTAGGTTTACGACTGAGCAACCAATTAAATCGTGCCAGTAATAATCGCCTTCTTCCAGCTCTGGGAAAACAGATAAATCCACACCAATTTCAACATTTGCTAAAATTTGTGCGGCTTCACGGTCGTCAACGCCTTTTAATTTAACGATGATTTCGTGATTATGATGACGCCAGTTTTCTAATTCTGTTGGCTGCCATTCACCTTTGATTTTTAAAAACCAAGGTTGATAATCAAAAATGCTTTCAGCTTGTTCTGTTGATGAATAAATACGTAACCACCCACGGATACCGTAGGTTGAGCCTAATTTGCCCACAACTTCAATACGTTGTTGTTCCATATTTTTCACCTATCTTAGTTTAAGAACTAAATCAAAAAGCGAAATTATGCTTTTTGAGCTTCTTTTACCAAAGTCGCAACACGGTCTGAAAGTGAAGCACCTTGAGCAACCCAGTGGTTTACACGCTCAAGATCAATACGAAGACGCTCTGCGTTACCTTGTGCGATTGGGTTGAAGAAACCTACACGCTCAATGAAACGACCGTCACGTGGTGAACGACTGTCAGCTACTACGATTTGATAAAATGGGCGTTTTTTAGCTCCGCCACGAGATAAACGAATGGTTACCATAACCTTCCTCTAAATGTTTAATTACTAAAAGAATATCCTCAAACTCGAAAGTGATTTAAGAATATAGCTTACTTTTTTCTCTGTATATATAGATAAAAAGCCTGCAAATTTTATACTTTTTGAGCAAAATTGCAAGTTTTGGATGAGCATTCTAATAAGTACGTTATATTCTCTTGAAAAGGTAAACATTATCATTCACAAGCTATTTTGTTTTACGTATAATCTAAGAAACTCTCTAATAGTTTTAGGTCTAGTTTACGCGTTAAGCGGTATTTTAGCTTGATAAAATATCAGTTAAATGAGGTTTATTATGAAAATTGGTTTTCATTCTGTGTTAATTGGATTAGCATCACTTATTGGTGTTCAACAAGGTGTAATAGCTAGTCCATCTTCTCATCAATCAATATCTACTGAATCAGCTGAGGCTTTGAAGCAACAATTTTCAATGGCTTTGGCTAAACAAGACAAACAACAAATTACAAATTTACAAAAAAAACTGACCGCTCTTTTTTCTTTACCGCCTCAATTCCTAGATAATCAGATCCAAATAAGCGAAAAAATCCTCACTCGTATTTTTAAAACAGATAAAAATCTCACCCCTAAATTTCTTGATTATTTATATTTTGAGCCGATAAATACTGGCGATGCTAATTTAATTCAGGAAATGAAGAAAAACTTACTGGTGTCTTTTTTAGCGAATGAGCAGGCAAAAATTTATATTCGTCAAACAGATAATTCGGAGCAATTTGTTCAGGCTTTAAGAGAACGGGGAGCAAAAGCAGATCAAATCATATTATTGTCTTTGGATGCGAAAGGTATATTTCAAAAAATTATTGAACAAATACGTCAAGATTTTCCGAATCAGACTATTTTTCCGATTACTGAAAATCGTATTAGTTTGATTACTCCTTCTTCAGAAATTAAGCCTCGCCTTGCTTTAGCAAATATGATGTTCAATCGCCAATTTAAAGGTGTGGAAGTCGATGATTTTTCGTATTTAGATCAACCACGAGAAAATTTACAGCACAATAATGATGCAATTCGTTACAAAACCTTTCAAGCAATGCTAGAAGGTTTAAATTAATCCCTTACCAACAGGAGTTTTTATGCTTTTATCCAAAAAATCAGCCACCTTTGCACTCAGTGCATTCGCGATGCTTTTCACTAGTACAGCTCTTGCCAAAGAGGCACCACAAGCTCATAAAGCTGTGGAATTAAGTATTTTGCACATCAATGATCATCATTCTTATTTAGAACCGCACGAAACACGGATTAATTTAAATGGTCAGCAAACCAAAGTGGATATTGGTGGTTTTTCTGCTGTCAATGCAAAACTTAACGAATTGCGTAAAAAATACAAAAATCCATTAGTACTGCATGCAGGCGATGCTATTACCGGTACGCTGTATTTCACCCTTTTTGGTGGTTCCGCTGATGCGGCTGTCATGAATGCTGGTAATTTCCATTATTTTACTTTGGGTAATCATGAATTTGATGCGGGTAATGAAGGTTTATTAAAATTACTCGAGCCGTTAAAAATCCCAGTGCTTTCAGCTAATGTGATTCCTGATAAAAGTTCAATTTTGTATAACAAATGGAAACCTTACGATATTTTTACTGTGGATGGAGAAAAAATTGCTATTATCGGTTTAGATACCGTGAATAAAACGGTTAATTCATCTTCACCAGGTAAAGATGTGAAGTTCTATGATGAAATTGCTACCGCACAAATTATGGCAAATGCGCTAAAACAACAAGGTATTAATAAAATCATTTTACTTTCACATGCAGGTAGTGAAAAAAATATCGAAATCGCTCAAAAAGTAAATGATATTGATGTGGTCGTTACTGGCGATTCACATTATTTATACGGAAACGATGAATTACGTGGTTTAAAATTGCCAGTAATCTATGAATATCCACTTGAATTTAAAAATCCGAATGGCGAACCAGTATTTGTAATGGAAGGTTGGGCTTATTCTGCTGTTGTGGGGGATTTAGGTGTTAAATTCAGTCCTGAAGGTATTGCGTCTATTACTCGTAAAATTCCTCACGTGTTAATGAGTTCTCATAAACTTCAAGTGAAAAATGCGGAGGGTAAATGGGCTGAATTAACAGGCGATGAACGTAAAAAAGCGCTTGATACTTTAAAATCAATGAAGAGTATTTCACTTGATGATCACGATGCAAAAACCGATAAGCTTATTGCTAAATATAAAAGTGAAAAAGATCGCTTAGCACAAGAAATTGTGGGCGTTATCACTGGTTCTGTAATGCCGGGTGGTTCAGCAAACCGTATCCCAAATAAAGCAGGATCTAATCCAGAAGGTTCTATTGCAACGCGTTTTATTGCAGAAACAATGTATAACGAACTCAAAACAGTGGATTTAACTATTCAAAATGCTGGCGGTGTACGCGCAGATATTTTACCAGGTAATGTAACCTTTAACGATGCTTATACTTTCTTACCTTTCGGGAATACGTTATATACCTATAAAATGGAAGGTTCGTTAGTGAAACAAGTGCTTGAAGATGCGATGCAATTTGCTTTAGTTGATGGTTCTACAGGGGCGTTCCCTTATGGTGCAGGCATTCGTTACGAAGCGAATGAAACACCAAATGCGGAAGGTAAACGCTTAGTGAGCGTGGAAGTATTGAATAAACAAACCCAACAATGGGAACCAATTGATGATAATAAACGTTATCTTGTCGGAACAAATGCTTATGTTGCAGGCGGTAAAGACGGTTACAAAACTTTTGGTAAATTATTTAACGATCCAAAATATGAAGGCGTTGATACATACTTGCCTGATGCGGAAAGCTTCATTAAATTTATGAAAAAACACCCGCACTTTGAGGCTTACACTTCATCAAATGTGAAATTTAATGCTTCAACTGATGCGTTACCTAAAAAATAAAATTGAAAACTAGACTAAAAATAGCGCGTACTTAACGCGCTATTTTTGTTATGAGTTTGCTGCTTTAAGATGTTATAGATGATTGAGAATCTTGATTATTCCACACTTGAATAGTTTCTTGTGGAAAATAAATTCCCTAGAAAGGTTGAAAAATAGGGTGGTTTATTGCGATAATCTAGGCCATTTTTGGGGAGATCTTTCAAGTAGTCAAATTTGTTTTAGACAGTGTATTTTTGTTAGAAAGATCAAATTTTTATTTCACCTTTAATTTAATTAGAAAAGAACAATGGCGGAAAAACGTAATATTTTTTTAGTGGGACCAATGGGTGCAGGTAAAAGCACTATCGGTCGTCAATTAGCACAACAGCTTAATATGGATTTTATTGATTCCGATTCAGTGATTGAAGAACGTACAGGCGCGGATATTAGCTGGATTTTTGATTTGGAAGGTGAAGAAGGCTTCCGTAAGCGTGAAGAACGTATTATTAACGAGCTTACTCAAATGCAAGGCATTGTACTTTCAACTGGTGGTGGCGCAGTGCTTTCTAAAGAGAGTCGTAATTATTTATCTGCACGCGGTATCGTGATTTATTTAGAAACAACGGTGGAAAAACAATTCCAACGTACTCAACGTGATAAAAAACGTCCATTGCTCCAAGATGCAGAGAATCCTCGTCAAGTATTGGAAGATTTAGCAAAAATTCGCAACCCACTTTATGAAGAAATTGCGGACATCACTTTGCCAACCGATGAGCAAAATGCCAAAGTAATGGTAAATCAAATTGTTGATTTAATTGATAATATGAATGGATTGAATGGTGCACTTTAAACACACCTAAGGATAAATTATGCTGTGCGTCAACGTAGAATTGCAAGAGCGTCGCTATCCTATTTTAATTGGTAGTGGATTGTTACAAGATGAACGTAGTTACCCGATTAAACATGGGGATCGCGTGATGATTGTAACGAATCCCACGGTCGCACAGTTTTATCTTGATACAGTCATCTATGCGTTGGAAAAACGTGGTTGCGTGGTCGATCATGTTTTATTGCCAGATGGCGAAAAATACAAAACGCTTGAATCTTTAAACTTAATTTTCACCGCACTTTTGCAAGGTAATCATGGACGAGATACCACGATTATTGCATTGGGCGGTGGCGTAATTGGCGATATTGCGGGATTTGCTGCGGCAAGTTATCAACGTGGCGTGCGTTTAATTCAAATTCCAACAACATTACTTTCCCAAGTGGATTCTTCAGTGGGCGGTAAAACGGCGGTCAATCATGAATTAGGCAAAAATATGATTGGCGCGTTCTATCAGCCATCAATGGTTATTATTGATACGCTCACGCTTAATACGCTTCCTAAACGTGAAGTAAACGCGGGTCTTGCCGAAGTTATCAAATATGGTGCCATTTTAGATTACGAATTTTTTGAATGGCTAGAACAACATATTGATGAACTTGTCGCTTTGCATCCTGAGGCGCTTCAACATTGTATTTCTCGTTGTTGCCAAATTAAAGCGGATGTGGTTGCGAGAGATGAAACAGAAAAGGGCGATCGTGCATTGCTCAATCTTGGACATACTTTTGGACATGCTATTGAAACTCACTTAGGTTATGGAAACTGGCTTCATGGCGAAGCTGTTTCAACGGGAATGATGATGGCAGCGGCGCTTTCGGAAGAACTTGGAGATATTTCTATTGCAGATGTGTCTCGCCTTGAAAAATTACTTGCTCGTGCCAATTTGCCCACCGTATCACCGGATACGATGCAGCCGGAGGACTATTTACCGCATATGATGCGTGATAAAAAAGTTCTAGCCGGTAAATTGCGTCTGGTGCTACTCAAATCTCTAGGCCAAGCTTATGTGGCGAATGATACCGATCATACCCTCGTGTTAAACGCAATTCGTTGTTGTACTCAAACGGATTAAGATGTTACGTCCGAAAAAACAATCTTTAAAACCTAAGTTAAAACACCGTCCATTTTTAAAATGGGCGGGGGGGAAATTTCGTTTAACGGACGATATAAATAAAGCCTTTCCAAACAAAAAAAACTGCTTAATTGAGCCATTTGTGGGCGCTGGAGCAGTATTTCTTAATTCTAATTTTGAACGCTATATTTTGGCAGATATCAACCCTGATTTAATCAATCTATTCAATATTGTTAAAGAAAATGTAGATGGTTATATTGAAGCTTGTAAGCCGATTTTCTTCGCTGATGATGCCAATACACCTGATTATTACTATACCAAACGTCGTCAATTCAATGCTTCTACGGATCCTTTCGAACGTTCGATTATTTTTTTGTATTTGAATCGTTTTGGTTTTAATGGATTATGCCGTTATAACAGCAAAAATGAATTTAATGTGCCTTTTGGGGCTTATAAAACTCATTATTTTCCAGAAGATGAATTACGTTATTTTGCTCATAAAGCGCAAAGTGCGGTGTTTTTATGTTGTGATTTTCAAAAAACCTTTGAATTTGCCGATAAAGATTCAGTGATTTATTGTGATCCGCCGTATGCTCCGCTACAACAGGATACTAATTTTACTGGTTATGCGGGGAATGAGTTTGGTCTGATGCAGCAACGTGCTTTGGCTGATTTAGCGAAATCTATACAAAAAGAAAAACAAATTTCGATATTGATCTCGAATCACGATACTAAATTTACGCGTGAAATTTACAATGGTGCTAAATTTAAACGGGTAAAAGTTCAACGTTCTATTAGTCAGAATTCAGAAAAACGCATAAAAGTGAAAGAGTTGATTGCGATATTTGGCGCCCGTAAATAATAAAAATAAACCACACTTTTGCTAGTTATTAATTAGATTACTGTTTTTCTTTAAATCATCCAGTGTATTAAAATTTTCAAAGTTGCCTTCTTCTTTCGTAAATTTTACTGAAATCCCGCCATTTTCTTGCATAAACTGCAAAAGGCGTCGTTCACCCGATGCTAAATAGTGTCGCAATTTTTCCTTTAGCTGAACGGACATCAAACAAAAAACGGGATGTTCACGTTCCCCATCGCAAGCATAAGCAATTAAAGTGCGGTGATTTTCAACCGCACTTTTAAGTTTATCTAAAAGATTAGTTGGGAAAAAAGGTGTATCACAAGGAGTAAAAAGGATGAAGTCACTTTTTGTCTTTTCTAGGGCTGTTAGCATGCCACTTAATGGCCCTTGAAAATCGGGCAGTTCATCGGAAAAAACAGGAAAGCCAAATTTTGCATATTCTGTTTGATTTCGGTTAGCGTTAATCGAAATATCATGAACTTGTGGTTGCAAGCGATGAATAACATGTTCAATTAAAGATTGTTTACCTAAAATCTGTAATCCTTTATCTTGCCCGCCCATTCTACGTGCTTTGCCACCAGCCAAAATTACCGCGCTTATTGTAATTGTCATATTTTAATCTATCGTTATTTCAAGTATCATTTGCCTATTTTTTACGATTAAAAAGGAAATAGCAATGAAATGTAAGCGTTTAAATGAAGTTTTGGAACTTTTACAGCCTTATTGGTCTAAAGACCCGGATTTGAGCTTAATGGAAATTTTGCAAAAAATTGCCAATGAATCAGGTTTCCAAAAGCCATTAAATGAATTAACTGATGAAGTGATTATTTATCAGTTAAAAATGGATGGTACCGATAAACATGAGCCAATTCCTGGTCTCAAAAAAGATTACGAAGAAGATTTTAAAACCGCATTGTTCCGTGCTCGCGGTATCATTAAATAAGAGGAAAGCAAATGAAAAAAGTATTACTTGCGTTAGGTTTAGGCGTCAGCACGCTTATGTCTGTAAATAGTTTTGCCGCAGATTTACAAGAAGGCAAACAATATGTTCAAGTGAGTCAACAGGCTTCACAGCAAAAAGAGGTGATTGAGTTTTTCTCATTCTATTGCCCGCATTGTTATGCCTTTGAAATGGAATACAAAATTCCACAACAAGTCGCAGATGCTTTACCAAAAGACGTGAAATTTAAACAATATCATGTGAATTTCTTAGGTCGCCAATCTGAAAACTTAACTCGTGCTTGGGCGTTAGCAATGGCATTAGGTGCTGAAAGCAAAGTAAAGGCACCATTATTTGAAGCGGCTCAAAAGGATGCCTTGAAATCAATGGATGATATTCGAGCTATTTTCTTATCGAATGGTGTAACCGCCGAGCAATTTGATGGTGGCATTAATAGTTTTGCAGTGAATGGTTTAGTCAATAAACAAGTAAATGCCGCAGAACAATTTAAAGTGCGTGGCGTACCTGATTTTTATGTCAATGGAAAATTCCGTGTAAACCCTGAAGGTTTAAATTACGATGATTTCGTGAAAGATTATGTGCAAACCGTAAAAGGTTTATTGCAAAAATAACGAAAAATTGGTTTAATGCCTGCCCTATTTTGTAAATATTAATGAAAGAAGAGAGAATATTATGGCTGCAAGTTTTAGCGTAACGCGTCGTTTCTTTGACGACAAAAACTACCCACGTGGTTTTTCCCGTCACGGTGATTACACAATCAAAGAATCACAAGTGCTTGAGCAATATGGCCAAGCGTTCAAAGCATTAGACTTAGGGGAACGTGAGCCAGCGACTAAAGAAGAAAAAGATTTCGTCGCTTTTTGCCGTGGTGAGCGCGCAGCAGAGAGTTTCTTTGAAAAAACTTGGAATAAATATCGTACTCGTATTAACACTAAAAAACGTGTTTACACCTTATCTGGTGATGTGAGTGAAGCTGCTTCTGGCGGTGAAGATTATTCCGGCGAATAAGATATGTTGAACAAGGCAGGCGGAAGTCTGCCTTTTGTTTTTGAATAGCTTGTGAAATCTCGCGTAATTCACAGCTGATAACTTTATTCTCCTATCTTTGTATGAACGATTCGTCTTCATACGCCCTATGAATACTAATTTCTATGCAATTACTGATTTCTCAATACAACGAACTGCTACAAAAAAAACTTGAAAAGTTAACCGCACTTTTGTGCCCTTTCAATGCGCCTGATATTCAAGTTTTTGACTCTCCAACAAGCCATTATCGTATGCGTGCGGAGTTTCGTATTTGGCACGAACAAGATGATTTTTACCATATTATGTTTGATCAAGCGACGTTGCAGCGTTATCGCGTGGATGAATTTCCAATCGCCAGCATGCTAATTAATCGTATGATGCAAACCTTATTAGCTTTGTTAAAACAACAAGAAGTGCTACACAAAAAATTATTCCAAATTGATTACCTTAGCACCTTGAGTAATAAGATTATTGTGAGCTTGCTTTATCATAAAACACTCACTGAAGAATGGGAAAGTGCGGCTAAAAATCTGAAAGATTTACTCGAAAAGCAAGATTTTGATGTGCAAATAATTGGGCGTGCAAGTAAACAAAAAATCTGTTTTGAGCAAGATTATGTGGATGAAGTTTTACCTGTGAATGGCAGAAATTATGTTTATCGCCAAGTCGAGAATAGTTTTACCCAACCAAACGCAACGGTAAACTGCAAAATGCTTGAATGGGCAATTGATTGTACCCAAAATAGCGAAGGTGATTTGTTAGAACTTTACTGCGGAAACGGTAATTTTTCTATCGCACTTGCACAAAATTTCCGTAAGGTATTGGCAACCGAAATCGCGAAACCTTCCGTAGCCGCCGCACAGTTTAATATCGCTGAAAATAAAGTGGATAATTTACAAATTATCCGTATGTCGGCAGAAGAATTTACTCAGGCTATGAATGGGGTTCGAGTCTTTAACCGCTTGAAAGGAATTGATTTAAAATCTTACGAATGTAATACCATTTTTGTCGATCCTCCTCGCGCTGGGCTTGATCCTGATACAGTGAAACTCGTACAAAATTACGATCGTATTTTGTATATTTCCTGTAATCCACATACGCTGTGCGATAATCTTGTTGAACTTTCAAAAACGCACCGTATTGAAAAAGCTGCGTTATTTGACCAATTCCCTTACACTGACCACATGGAAAGCGGCGTATGGCTCATTCGCAAGTAGGTATTCAGCTGATTTCTGAATCGACAGAAAAAACATTAGCAGAATTGACCGCACTTTGTGCTGAACATAACATTATTCATGATGAACAAAGCCCACTTGCGCTTGTTCAAACCGATGAACGTTTAGAGCTTCGTAAACTAGACGAACCTAAACTCGGAGCAGTTTATGTTGATTTTGTAGGTGGCACTATGGCTCATCGTCGTAAATTCGGTGGTGGACGTGGAGAAGCCGTAGCGAAAGCAGTAGGGATTAAAGGTTCGGAATTGCCAACGGTTATTGATGCCACAGCTGGTCTAGGACGTGATGCCTTTATGCTAGCCTCGATTGGTTGCCAAGTTCGTTTAGTAGAACGCCATCCTGTTGTTTTTTTACTTCTGCAAGATGGTTTAAACCGTGCTTATCAAGATGAGGAAATCGGCGAGATGTTGCAACAAAATTTGCGCTTGCTGAATGTTCACCATATTAATGAATTTGATCCTAATGCTGATTATGCCGATGTGGTTTATCTCGATCCAATGTATCCGCATAAACAAAAATCTGCGTTAGTAAAAAAAGAAATGCGTGTATTCCAGCATTTAGTCGGAGCTGATTTAGATGCCGATGAATTGCTTTTACCTGCACTACAATTAGCTAAAAAACGTGTGGTCGTGAAGCGTCCTGACTATGCAGAATTTCTTTGTGGAAAACAACCGCACTTTAGCCGTGAAACGAAAAATCATCGCTTTGATATTTATATGGGAGAATCCCAATGCTAAGAGAAAGTGCCGTTGTTATTAGCTATGAAAATGGCATTGCCAAAGTGAAATGCCAATCCCAAAGTGCCTGTGGACAATGCGCTGCTAAAAACAGTTGTGGAACATCAAGTCTTTCTGAATTAAACGGTAAACGTGGCGAGCATATTTTTAATGTGGACACATTAATGCCATTACGCGAAGGTCAAATTGTTGAAATTGGATTAGAAGAAAAATCAATGTTGTTATCGGCATTATTGATGTATGTTGTACCGCTTTTGACCTTATTGATTGCGACGATGTTGTCTGATTACATCAGCCACAATGAAATCTTGCGTGCAATTTTAATCTTTGGATTAACCGCACTTTCTTTCATTTTTGTAAAATCTTATAGCAGCAAATTAGGGCAGCAAACAGAGTTTCAGCCTGTTTTATTGCGCATATTATCTTAAGTTTTGATTCGCTTTTTATTATTTTTGCGATCTAGATCGCAAACTATAAAGCTAGTTGAGTAATTCTCTTCTATTTCAGCAAAATATCTCTTTTATTCATCGGAGAAATTATGCTGAATTTATTTAAATTACCCATTGAGAAAAGCTCTTTAGAGGCTTGGTCAAAACTTAGTGATGATGTGGCAAAAGTTGCTATTCTAGCAATGCCTGTTATACTTTACGGCGAGCAACCGCTTTTCCTAAAAGGATTAAATATTAGTTTTTTGCTCATTATTGCTTATGCTTGCCTTGTGATGGGGCGTAAATTTCGTCAATTAGTGGAGGGAAAATAATATGTGGCTTACTATAGGGCTTGGCATTGTTGCGCTTCTTGCTATTGGCGGACTTATTTTTGCCAATTATGCAGCAAAACATTCTTAATTTATTAACCCCGATCTTTCGGGGTTTTCCGTATCTAAAGTGCGGTTATTTTTAAGGTTATTTTTATGAACAATCAGATTCCTTTACTTGGAATTACCGGCTATAGCGGTAGTGGTAAAACAACATTATTAGAAAAACTTATTCCGGAACTTATCGCTCGTCACATTCGCGTTTCAGTGATTAAACATAGCCATCACAATATGCAAGTTGATAAGGAAGGAAAAGATAGTTGGCGTATGAAAGAGGCTGGTTCTTCTCAAGTCATTTTAGCGAATGATGAACGCTGGGCTATCATGACGGAAACACTAAAACCTGTTTCATTGGATTATTTAGCACAACAATTTGACCGCACTTTAACGGATTTAGTGTTGGTGGAGGGGTTTAAACAAGAGCCTATTCCAAAGATTTTGCTTCACCGTCAAGAAATGGCAAAACCTTTACCCGAAATTGACGAATATGTTGTGGCGGTTGCGACTAATTATCTCCTTGAAATTGACCGCACTTTGTTGGATATTAACCGCATTCCGCAAATTGCCGATTTTATTGAAAATTGGTTGCACCATTTTCACGGAGCACGATGACTGAATTCAATGCCTATCGCGGTTTAGCTTGGGTAGCAGCAATGGCACTTTTTATGCAAAGCCTCGATGCGACCATTCTAAATACAGCTTTACCCGCGATATCCTCCGATTTACATAAACCCGCCTTTGAAATGCAAATGGCGATTATTGCTTATTCTTTAGCCGTTGCATTATTTATTCCTCTTACCGCTTGGGCGGCTGCAAAATTTGGGACATTAACCGTTTTTCGCGGTGCAGTTTTCACGTTTATTTTAGGTTCAGTTGCTTGTGCCGCGGCCCCTAATTTAGAAAGTTTAATCTTAGCCAGAGTGATTCAGGGGATAGGCGGTGCCTTTATGATGCCAGTGGCGCGTTTAGCTATTATTCAAGCTGTCCCCAAACAACAATTAGTTAATGCTTGGAATTTAATGGCAACTGCAGGTTTGATTGGGCCAATTCTAGGGCCTATTTTAGGTGGATGGTTAGTCATTCACGCCAGTTGGCACTGGATTTTTTTAATTAATATTCCAATTGGTGCACTAGGGATTTTGGCATCGGGCAGAGTGATGAGTAATATCAAAGGTGAGGCAGAGAAACTGGATTGGGCAGGTTTTTTACTATTTGCATTAGGATTAGTTGGTATCACGCTTGGTTTGGATTTACTCGGTGAAAGCCAACATAGCGCAATTACAACCTATAGTGTGTTAGTTGTTGGTATTCTGTTACTTATAGCTTATTGTGGCTATGCCAAAAACAATGAAGATGCCATTTTACCGTTATCCCTTTTCCGTACTCGTACATTCAGATTAGGCATCATTGCCAATATTTTTATCCGATTATCTGCATCTGGCGTTCCCTTTTTATTGCCTTTGATGTTCCAATTATCTTTCGGTTACAGTGCTGAAATGTCAGGTTGGCTATTAGCACCGATTGCGTTAATTTCTGTGATTTTGAAAATATTAATTGGACGAATTTTAAATCGTTGGGGCTATAAAACAACGTTAATTTCATCCGCACTTTTGATGGCGGGATCTGTGATTTCCATGGCTTGGTTAGATCAACAAAGTTCTCTGACTTGGATTATTTGTAATCTCATGTGGTATGGCGCTTGCATGTCGATAATTTTCACTTCAATTAATACGTTGACTGTAGGCGATCTTTCAAAACAACAGGCAGGTACAGGTTCTACAGTATTAAGTATTGTGCAGCAAGTTGGGATTGGATTTGGTATTGCTATTTCATCGATAATTCTAAATCTCTATAGACATTTCTTTAGCGCAAATGATGGTTTACAACAGGCTTTTAGCTATACTTTCTTAACCTCATCACTTTTTGTAATCGCCTTAGTTTGGTCGCTTATGAAATTACATAAAAATGATGGCGATCATTTACGAAAGAATCCTTAGATTAATTTGTTATAATCCATAGAATTTTTTTATTTAAAAAAAGCGACATTTGCTTATATCTTATTAAACATTTATTTTAGATAGGATTTATCTAGCATCTTTGGTATATCACTATGCTCGAATAAATCTCTGCCAACAAAGTGAGGAACTATCATGAAGCTAAAAGCAACACTAACTCTTGCGGCTGCAACGCTTGTATTAGCAGCTTGCGATCAATCAGGTTCAACAAATAAACCGACCGCACAAGCTGAAACCAAATCTGCATCTAACAACACTTTCGTTTACTGTACAGCAAAAGCACCTTTAGGGTTTAGCCCTGCACTTGTGATGGAGGGAACATCTTATAATGCCAGTTCACAACAAGTGTATAACCGTTTAGTTGAATTTAAAAAAGGCTCAACAGATATTGAACCTGCTTTAGCTGAAAGCTGGGAAATTAGCGATGATGGTTTAACTTATACATTCCATTTAAGAAAAGGTGTTAAATTCCATACAACAAAAGAATTTACCCCAACACGCGATTTTAATGCGGATGATGTTGTGTTTTCATTCCAACGTCAGTTAGATCCAAATCATCCATATCACAATGTATCTAAAGGGACTTATCCATATTTCAAAGCAATGAAATTCCCTGAGTTGTTAAAATCTGTGGAGAAAGTAGATGACAACACAATTCGTATTACCTTAAACAAGAAAGATGCGACTTTCTTGGCAAGTTTAGGCATGGATTTTATTTCTATTTATTCCGCAGAATATGCGGATGCAATGCTGAAAGCAGGTAAGCCAGAAATAATTGATAATCGCCCGGTGGGGACGGGGCCATTTGTTTTTGTTGATTACAAAACAGATCAGGCAGCTCAGTATGTAGCAAATGAAAATTATTGGAAGGGTAGAACACCATTGGATCGTTTAGTTATCAATATTGTGCCAGATGCGACAACACGTTATGCAAAATTACAGGCTGGTTCTTGTGATTTAATTTTATTCCCGAATGTGGCGGATTTAGCAAAAATGAAAACAGATCCAAAAGTACAACTTTTGGAACAAAAAGGTTTGAATGTGGCATATATCGCATTCAATACCGAAAAAGCACCGTTTGATAATGTCAAAGTTCGTCAAGCACTGAACTACGCAGTAGATAAAAAAGCGATTATTGAAGCGGTTTACCAAGGCGCAGGTACACCAGCTAAAAATCCACTTCCTCCAACAATTTGGAGTTACAACGATGAAGTTCAAGATTATCCGTATGATCCAGAAAAAGCAAAACAACTTTTAGCAGAAGCGGGTTACCCAAATGGTTTTGAAACTGATTTTTGGATTCAACCTGTTGTTCGTGCCTCTAATCCAAATCCAAAACGTATGGCTGAACTTATCATGGCTGACTGGGCAAAAGTTGGTGTAAAAACTAACCCAGTTACCTATGAATGGGCGGATTACCAAAAACGTGCAAAAGCGGGTGAGTTAACTGCTGGTATCTTTGGTTGGTCTGGTGATAATGGTGATCCTGATAACTTCTTATCTCCATTATTGGCAAGTTCAAACGCGGGCAATTCCAATATGGCTCGTTTTAAAAATCCAGAGTTTGATGCATTACTAGATAAAGCAATCGGATTAACAAATAAGGAAGAACGCACCGCACTTTATAAACAAGCGCAAGTTATCATTCATAATCAAGCACCTTGGATTCCAGTGGCGCATTCCGTAGGTTTTGCACCACTTAGTCCACGCGTAAAAGGCTATGTACAAAGCCCATTTGGCTATGATGCTTTCTATGGCGTGAGTGTTGATGGTAAATAATTAATACTATTTCAGTTTTTTAGGCCCTTATTTCGTAAGGGCCTTTTTATTTATATGATTCTAATTTAACTAATTTAAAATATTAACCTGCTCTAAAAATTCTTCTTCTGTTAATACTGGAATATTTAGTTCCTGTGCTTTGGTGAGTTTAGAGCCAGCTGCGTCACCAGCGATGACAAAGTCCGTTTTACTGGAAACAGAACCGCTTACTTTTGCGCCTAGCTGTTGTAGTAATGATTTTGCTTCATTGCGACCCATTTGAGAGAGGGTGCCGGTGAGGACGACGGTTTTATCCTTGAATAAGTTTTCACTTGCTTCTTTTACTTCCACGGTTTCCCAATGTACGCCTTGTGCGATTAAGTCATCAATGACGGCAACATTATGCGCTTCACGCCAGAATACAAAAATTCTATTTGCTACAACTTCACCTACATCAGGTACTTGTTGAAGTTGCTCAAGATCAGCGGCTTTAAGTGCATCTAAAGTTTTGAAGTGATTAGCGAGATTCAATGCAGTGGCTTCACCCACTTCACGAATGCCTAAAGCAAAAATAAAGCGAGCAAGAGTCGTGCTTTTGGCTTTCTCAAGACTATTGAGAGCATTTTCTGCAGATTTTGCGCCCATTCTTTCTAAGCGTGTGAGCGTAGTTAAATCAAGTTTAAATAAGTCCGCCGGTGTATGAATCAGTTCTCGATCGACTAATTGTTCTATTAATTTTCCGCCTACACCATCAATATCCATGGCTTTACGAGAGACAAAATGTTTTAAAGCCTCTTTGCGTTGTGCTGCACAGAATAGTCCTCCCGTACAGCGAGCCACCGCTTCGCCTTCAATACGAATAATTTGAGAGTCGCACACAGGGCAGTTTGTTGGGAAAATTATTGGTTTAGCATTATCAGGGCGACGTTCATGTAATACACCGATGATTTGTGGGATTACATCCCCTGCTCGGCGAATGACAACAGTATCGCCAATAGCAATATTTAAGCGTTCAATTTCATCACCATTGTGTAAGGTGGCATTGCTTACTGTAACACCTGCAACAAATACTGGTTCCAATTTAGCGACTGGTGTGATTGCACCCGTTCGACCAACTTGGAATTCAACATCATTCAGCACCGTTAATTCTTCTTGGGCTGGGAACTTATAAGCAATCGCCCAACGAGGTGCTTTAGAAATAAATCCTAGCTCATTTTGTAAGGCTATATCATTGATTTTTAAGACTGTCCCATCAATGTCATAACCCAGAGAGCTTCGTTTATTTTGAATATCTCGGTAAAAATCTAAAACTTCATTCGTGCCATTACATAAACGAATTTCTGGATTCACTGGAATACCGATAGATTTTAGCCATTGCAAACGAGCGTAATGAGTGCTTGGTAGTTCAACGCCTTCAGCAATCCCAATACCATAAGCATTTAATACCAATGGGCGTTTACTTGTAATACTAGGATCAAGTTGACGCAAAGAGCCTGCCGCCGCATTACGAGGGTTAGCAAAAGTTTTTTCACCATGTTCTAGCGCATATTCATTTAAACGCTCAAATCCTGCGTGTGGCATAAAAACTTCGCCTCTCACTTCTAAACGTGCTGGAGGATTGTCTGTTAGAAGTTGTAATGGGATATTACGAATAGTGCGGATATTGGCCGTAATATCTTCGCCTGTGGTGCCATCACCACGAGTGGCTGCTTGGGTGAGCACGCCATTTACATACAAAATGCTCACGGCTAAACCATCAAGTTTAGGTTCACAACAGAAGGTAAGTGGTTTAGGTAATATGATTAAACGATCTTCAATGCGTTTTACAAAGGCATTGAATTCTTCATCGGAAAAAGCATTATCTAAAGAGAGCATGGGAATTTCATGACGAATTTGGCTAAACCCAGAAAGTGGTTTTGCACCCACACGTTGAGTTGGGGAATCTGAAGTAAGAAATTCAGGATGTTCTAGCTCTAGCGCTTTAAGCTGATGAAAGAGGCGATCATATTCGCTATCAGGCACGGTTGGATTATCTAGAACGTGATATTCGTATTCATATTGGCGCAAAGTTTTGCGTAGATTGTCTATTTGAGTTTGAATATTTGTCATAAAATTCTCGGGGAAAAATGACCGCACTTTTTGCTTGTTTAGAGTGAAAATAGACAGGCATAAAGCCTGTCTCAATAAAGATAAAAGTGCGGTAAATTTAAGGTATGGATTTACACGCGAGCAAGATAGGTTTGCTCTGCATTTTCATCAAAGATTTCTTGTTCTTCAGTAAGCACGATTCCTTGTAAATCTTCGGCTAATGTATGCGCAGCGCGGATCATCATTCGTAAATTGGCGAGATTATTACCTGGTGATGGCAGTTGCATAAAGAATACAATTCCCATCGTGCTAAAATCCACTAAGTTATAAGTATCGAATGTTCCTGGTTGCTCTAAATTTGCGACGCTAAAGAGAACGGGGCTTGCCACACTTAAATCTAAGTGTCGGTGATACATTTCATCCTCACCCAAGATAAACCCTAAGTTTTCAAGTGCTTGTACTAATTTCGCACCATTGAATTGGTCGCTAGATTTTGGAATAAGATAAAGTTGAATATAGCCAGTTGTTTGTTTAGGTTTAGTTGTAATTTCTGGTTTTGGTTCATTAAAAGATACGTTGTAGTCCACTTGACGTTCTTCGTGAGCTAATTCCGCAAGTTGCGCTCTTAATTCTGGAGATGATGAATTAATTCCATCGAAACTAGCATTTTGGCTTTGTTCTTCAATTTGTTCTAATGTCATATTCGCAACGCTATTTGATGTTGGTATATCGTATTGTGGTTGAGTCGGCTTTAACGGCTCAGAACGATGATTTCCCATATCATAAACAGGTTGAACATTTGGAATCGAAATTTTAATGTCATCGACGCTTTTTTCACTTTGTCTATAATCAACAGGTTCTTGATTCACAGCTGCATTAGGCATGACTTGATGACGAATTGGTGCGTTTGCTTGCGCTGTAGTGGCGTGAGACAAATTAGCATTTGTTGGTATCGTTTCTTCTTGCGTATGGGATCTTTGCACATGAGAAGTGCGGTCAAATTTATTGGCTTTATCAAAATATTTTGATTTCTCACGACGATTTGACCATAATCCGTGCACGATTAAGGCAACAAGTGCCAAAATGCCCACAATAATCAAAATTGTATTTAAATCCATCTTTATTCCTTACGCGTGCTAGTCCTGCGAGAATGCTATTAATAGCACTAATCCTACCATATTTCAGTAGGTGAAAAAATACTTCAATGCGTGGAATTTTAAGGGAAAAGAGCGGTCTGTTTTAGGCGTATTTTTATTGAAAGGAAAGAAAAATGTTGAACCCCAATGAATTAAAATCTGGTTTCCATTATTTTGTAATGGGCTGGCATTACATCACACAAAAAGGTTTGCGTCGGTTTGTTATTATTCCAATTTTGCTCAATACCGTTTTGCTTTGTGGTTTATTTTGGCTTTTTATTAGCCAAATCACGAGTGCTATTGATTGGGTAATGAATTTTATTCCAGACTGGCTGAGTTTTCTCAGTGTAATTTTACTGACACTTTCGATTTTAACGATTTTATTGCTATTTTATTTTACCTTCACCACACTTTCTGGCTTTATTGCTGCTCCTTTTAATGGCTTGTTAGCGGAAAAAGTAGAAAAAATGCTGACAGGTGAAAATATTAATGATGATAGTCTTGTTGATGTAATGAGAGATGTGCCTCGTATGCTTGCTCGAGAATGGCAAAAATTACGTTATAGCCTACCAAAAATTATCGCTTTGTTTTTACTGAGTTTTATTCCTTTGGTTGGGCAAACCATCGTACCTGTACTTACTTTCTTGTTCACTTGTTGGATGATGGCAATTCAATACTGTGATTATCCTTTTGATAATCACAAAGTCTCTTTTGATATCATGAAAAATGCGCTTGGCAATCAACAAACTCAAAGTTTAACTTTTGGTGGATTGGTTACTTGTTGTACTTTTGTACCAGTGGTTAATTTATTAATTATGCCTGTTGCAGTATGTGGTGCGACCGTAATGTGGGTGGAAAATTATCGTAATGGCTTACGTTTTAATATGAATAACCATTCTTCATCTCAAACAGAGCTTGATGTTCGTTCACAAAATACAGGGATTGTTAAATAGCTTGCGGTTATAAAATAGATCAAATAACTATTTTTTTAATCAAAAGTGCGGTGCTATAAATAAATCAACATTAACGAAGTCCAACGAAAGGGAAATATTATGACAATTTATGCAGACAATTCTTATTCTGTCGGAAATACGCCACTTGTGCGTTTAAAACACTTTGGTCACAACGGCAATTTGGTGGTGAAAATTGAAGGGCGTAACCCAAGCTACAGCGTAAAATGCCGCATTGGGGCTAATATGGTGTGGCAAGCAGAAAAAGATGGCACGCTCACGAAAGGAAAAGAAATTGTAGATGCAACGAGCGGTAACACCGGTATTGCTTTGGCCTATGTTGCTGCCGCTAGGGGTTATAAAATCACACTCACTATGCCAGAAACAATGAGCCTAGAAAGAAAACGTTTATTGCGCGGATTGGGTGTTAATTTAGTGCTTACCGAAGGCGCAAAAGGAATGAAAGGCGCGATTGCGAAAGCAGAAGAAATTGTTGCTTCTGATCCAAACCGCTATGTCATGCTTAAACAATTTGAAAATCCAGCCAACCCACAAATTCATCGAGAAACAACAGGCCCTGAAATTTGGAAAGATACGGATGGTAAAGTCGATGTTGTGGTTGCTGGCGTAGGAACAGGCGGTACGATTACGGGTATTTCTCGCGCGATTAAATTAGATTTTGGTAAACAAATCACTTCTGTTGCCGTTGAACCAGTGGAATCACCTGTCATTACTCAAACTTTAGCGGGCGAAGAAGCAAAACCAGGCCCACACAAAATTCAAGGCATCGGTGCTGGTTTTATTCCAAAAAATTTAGATTTATCTATTATTGATCGCGTAGAAACAGTTGATAGTGATACCGCACTTGCCACAGCTCGTCGCTTAATGGCGGAAGAAGGCATTCTTGCAGGTATTTCATCTGGTGCAGCTGTCGCAGCCGCAGATCGTTTAGCTAAATTACCAGAATTTGCCGATAAACTCATTGTCGTTATTTTGCCTTCAGCTTCTGAACGCTATTTAAGTACAGCACTATTTGAAGGGATTGAGGGATAAATATAAAAAAGAATAAAGTGCGGTGAATTTTCACCGCACTTTTATCAAGACCAAAAAAGGAGTTCAATCTGAATGATATCAGATCGGTGAGGATTATAGCGAACTAGATTGCAAGGTTGGTTCGCAAATTACATTAAGAAATAAATTTATTTTACAACAGGATAAAAAGGTTTTCCCCAACTTGGCTCTGAATCATTACGCAACATAATTTTTACCATTGCAGGTACGAATAATGACAGTAATGCACAGGCTTCTTCTAGCTGTTTACGGTTGGTACTACTTTCATAAGTAGCACCGCCATGTATAAGCTGATTTCTCAGTGTGTATAAATGCCCAAATACTACTTCTAATACATCTGCTGTTTTTTGTTCTTCAAAAGCAAAATGGGCTTTTTTCTTCGCTGCAGAAAACATTGCTTTCCATTCTTTCCCTGCTAATAGACCATTATGAGCATCCCAAAATGGTTGGAATGTATAAGGCGTATCTAGTAGAGCTTTCACTGTACCAGGAAATTCATCCCAGATAATTCCATAAAGTAGATGTTCAGAATCCAATTTACAAAGGCGAGTAATAAATTGATGAAATATCTTACGTTCAATTTTTTCTTTACTTAACTCATCAGAATAGGCTGCATTAAAGGCAATCCAAAGTGCGATAAATTTGAGGTCTAAATTTTCTTCTTCATTGGCTTTTTTTAACCAGCTTAATGTACGGTGCATTTTTAAGCGAAAGTTATCGTTAAAGGTATCACGATTTTCTTTGTAGTAATCGTTTAAATTTTCTAATTGTTCTGTCAGTGACATAATAGGCTCCGATGTTATCAACATATAGTTATTATTGTATGGAGTTGTATATTCTTTTTAAGAGAATCGTCCAATAGGATTTGTTTGGAATGATGCAAAATAAATTACTTAAATTAGTCTTCAAATTCCTCATAGAAGATCATTTTTCCTTTTTAGCTTTAGTCTTTCATGTCGAGTATATTTCTTGCAATTTAAATGATATAGGTATTCGAAAAATTTCTACTTTTTATTTCCGTTATTATCTCTATTAATGATAAATTGAATCTCAACTCTTCTATTTCTTCGATCATTATATAAAACACCCTCTAGAGGTCGAGAATCTCCATATCCTGCGACAATAACTCTTTTGGCCTCCTTATCAGTCAATTTATTAATTAACAACTTTCTTGCTTCTCTTGCTCGTGCAGCTGAAAGGGTATAGTTATCATCATAAACGGTACAATATTTTTCATAATTTGTAACTGGCATTTTTACAGGATCACTATCTGTATGACCGTCAACAAAGATACTGTAGTTATTAGATGTTTGAAGATGTTCAATAATTTTATTTTCTATACTTCCTAGAGCTTCTCGAGCAAGTGGTGTGATACATGCACTACTTTTTTCAAAAGCGCCATCCCTCAATGTAACTCTAGCTTCTGAAACATTAAAGTCTATTAAATCTTTCATACCTTGTTGATTTAATGAATTTTCTAGATCAGTTAACATTTTAGTTACTTTAGTTCTTTTCGCATTTTCCCCCTCTTCAAGTTCTTGTTTATGTTTCATTTCTGCATAAGTTTTTTGAATTACAGATATAACTAGTAGAAGCATTACGACAGCCATTACTCCAGACATTAAGTCTGAAATTGAGACCCACTCATTTGGTTTATCTTTCATAGCTTTTCTACGCTCTCAATATTTGTTTAATCTCATCTAATTTTGTCACAATATTTGAATACGAGCCTGATTTATCATTAGCAACCGTAATCAATTTTCCTAATTCTTTACTGTTACTATCAATTTTTGAAACTAGATCATTAATATTGCTGTTAGAAAGTACAAGATCTTTTATTGATAATTTAAAACTATTAACTACATCAATATTATCTTTAACATTATTTACAGTGTTAGTCACAGCATTAATCAATTCTTCAATTTGTTCCGTTGATGTATTATATTTTTTGTTCAGACTAGCTACATTTCTATTGCTTTCTGAAATTTTTGCTAATCCGCTTAAAATATCGTTACTGAGTTTATTAACCAATCCTGTCATCTCGGTTACTTCTTCTTGTAATGCATCAGCCATTGAAGAGAACAATACTTGTGATTTAGTTTGCATATCCATAGCTTCTTTAATGTTATTACTTACATTATCCATTGTTGTTCCAACCTCTGAAGATAAATGATTTACAGCATGAGAAATATCACTTGTAGCTTGGTTAAGATTCATTTTCATCTCAGTCATATTTACTTTGAAGCTATCATTCATATCCCTAATAGTTTCCCCAAGATTTGACGTCATTTTAGCCATATTTCCGCTGAAACTTTGATCCATATTTTCAATCGTACCTCCAAGATCTTTATTTAGTTTTTCCATCAGATCTGTCATGTTTATACTTAACGAATCAATAACAGCTTGCAATTTAGATGCAGAATCTCCCATTTGTGAAGAGGCTTCTGACATATTTGAAGCCGAGTTTTGTAAACTTTCAACAGTCTTACTATTTTCATTAACGAATCTTTCCATTGCTTCACGTGATAATTTACTCTCATGGATAGTATCTTTCAAAATATTCAGACTTTGTTGATGATTTTCTGTTAACTTATCTAGACTCTCTGTGTGTTGACGAGAAAATAATTCACTTAAACTGTGATGCTGTTGATTTAATTGTTTATTTAATCGCTCAGTTGCATTTAATAGCGATTTATTTGCTTCATTATCTATTTTTTGTTTTTCTGTATGATGTTTAGATACCAATCCTGTTAATTCATCATGTTGAGAAATAAGCTGTTCACTTAATGTTTTATTTAATGATTTCAATGAGTTGTTTAATATCTCGGAGTTTTTATTACCTGCTAGTTTCAATTCAGAAAATAAATTTGAAAACAATCGAGAGATATTAGTCGTCATATTAGTTAGCAATTCATTTTGTTTGATTGACAACTGATTCATAACGTTGATCTGTTTATCAATTAATCTTTCCTGTTTAGAAAAAATTTCTTCCATTTTATCTAATAAAGAATTAGTTGAGTTTTTATCTAGCTCTTGTTTATCTTTATGATTTTCAACAAGTAAAGACGATATTGATTCAGAATGATTGCTTTAAGAAGTTGTAACTTCCATTTCTAGTTTATTAATAGATGCAATTAAAGATGAATGGAATTTATCATCTTTTTCTTGTTTACTATTTCTTAAGGCTTCTAGTTCAGCATTAATTTTTTCAGAACACCAAACTAATCGCTTATGTTCATATCCTATCCCACCTAAAATACCTTTAAGTAAAAGGAATGCCATTAACCCCCATGTGGATGTTTTAAATTTTGTTCCTAGCCCCTCCATCATTCCCATTAATTGAGCCATCGAATCATTCATACTATCAGGATTTGCAGATCCTAAGATAGATGACGCCTTATCTAAAGCTAATCCAAGTCCAATAAAAGTGCCAAGTAATCCAATAATTAGAATAATTCCAGGCATCACATCTGCGACTTTTTCTGATTTTGTTGCGATAAGTTGACTTAAGTCAATTACAGAACCTTGTTCAATATCCAATTTAGATATCTTTTTATTTTGATCTCTCAGCCAATTTTTCTCCCAACTTTCTGTTTTAGCATTTAATTTTGTAGAAATAACAGTAACTAAAAATACAACTAGGATTAGCGTAAAGAAAAATAGAGGCAAAGGTTCAATATTTCCCGTACTTTGTTCAATAGTTATTGGATTTAAAAAACTTATAATATTTGTGATCTCCATTATGCAGTTACCTCAATTTCTTCGGCTTCAAATTCAATTTCTTTCATCATTTCTTCGCGGCGTTGTTTACTATCTTCGGCAAAAATATTAGCGAAGTCACTGATAATAGACTGCTGATCATCAGTTAACTCATCCCAAGGTTTGTTATTTTCAGCGCATTCAATGATAAGCAACCCAACCTCTTGGCTGTCTTCTAAAATCCATTCTTTATCTTGTTCAATCCAATAGTCTTCCGTTTTTTCTAAAATCTGCAAGAAACCTTCTGCAGCAAGAATATAGGTTTTCATTGAACGATTTGAAATTTGTTTTTCATTTAATAGATAACTATTATCGCGAATGTCTTCTGATAGCTTAATAATATCAGCCTCTTCTAAAATTGATAAT
Organism: Haemophilus haemolyticus; assembly: GCF_003493605.1. Lineage (GTDB taxonomy): Bacteria > Pseudomonadota > Gammaproteobacteria > Enterobacterales > Pasteurellaceae > Haemophilus > Haemophilus haemolyticus_J. The sequence continues at coordinate 49,927 of NZ_QQKA01000007.1, read as the reverse complement.
TTTTCAATTTGTCCTTTAATTTTTAACTGTCTTAGCGATGTTTTTAATTTTGATATATCTTTATTTAAACTATCCCATTCTTGTTCCATTTGGTTAAGTTTTAATGTCCAAGAATAAACTAACTCCTCAAATACAAATGGAAGTAATGATTTACCATTGAAGCGACGTTTAATAATACGATCAAGTTTTAATGCATCTTCATTTGTCAATTCAGGTACTTCATTTAGTAGCTTTGCACCGACTTGCAATAAAAAGACATCATCACCAGTAATATCTTCTAGTCGTTGAGCTTGTTTCAAGCGTTTTTCTGTCGCTTTAAGGAGCTTTTGTGTTGCTCTTAAACGAAGGTAATGCTCAAAATCTTGAAATTCTCCAGAATCAAGTAAATCACCAACTTTTGTACTAACTAAAACGTATTCGTTGATTAATTGTGCAAAATAGAAAGATTTACGTTGTTCTTCAGTTTTGGCTAATTTAGCTGCTTCCTCAAGATCTTTACGTCTTTGCTCCGCTTCTTCTTGTTCAGTTTTGCCAAATAATTTACGAAGATTTTTGACTGCCTCAATAGCCCAATCAATAGCTTTCTTAACCTTATCTAATAAAGGACTTTTATCTAGTTTTTCAAGAAATTCTAATCCTTTGGCTACGACTTCAAGACCTGTTCGTAACCAAGGCCATGGTGCTACTTTTGCAGCAGCTTGTACCCATGGTCGAATTTTTTGCACAAAAGGTTTTACTTTTTGCCAAGTCTCTTTTACAGTTTCAACAAAACTTTCTGCCTTATCCATTACCCAAGATGCGGCTTTAGATACAACTCTTTTTGTAGCATTCCAGGCACTAGATGCTACATCAGATACCGTACTTACAACACTAGAAACAGCATTAGATACTGTACTTGCTGCATTGCTAATAAAACTACCAACAGAACTCCAGAATCCCATAATTTTTTTCCTCTTAGTTAATATTAATTTATGCCTAACATTGATCTTGCAGAATCAATATCATTTCTATTTTTTGGTTTACTTGCCACTTCTTTTTGTGCTTGCTTTACTTGTTCGATGACATCTCCTAGCTGTTTAAGTGTTACCATTTTTTCAGTATTATTTTGTTCTGACTCAAGTAACGCCTTGGGTAAAACTAAACGCATACAAGTTCGAATATCTCGTCCAGAAAACCCCTCTGATAATTTAGCTATTTTCTCAATAACCTCTTCTCGATTTTCAGCTAGCGGAATTTCTTTTACTAACATTAAATTCCATAGTTGTTTTCTTGCTTCTAAATCAGGTAAATCAAAATAAATATGATGGCTAATACGACTACGAAATGCTTCATCATAATTTTTTGCAAAATTTGTAGCAAAAATAGCAATACCATCAAATTTTTCTAACTCAATTAACAATGTTGAACGCATCGCATTTACTTCATTATCAATACCTTGTGTTACCGAAGATAAACGTTTTCCTAATAAAGTATCAGCCTCATCAAAGAATAGTACTGAATCATTCTCTTTTGCTACTTTAAATATAGTTTGAATATTCTTTGATGTTTCTCCCATAAATTTACTTTCAAGCTCAGCAATACCAAGTTTTATAATAGATTTATTAATGCTTCCTGCGAATCCCTCTGCTGTTAAAGTCTTACCTGTTCCTGGCTTACCAAAAAAGTTCAAGATAACAGCTTTACCTTGTTTATCAATCTTTTGAAAATTCCAATCTTCATAGATAATTTTATGAAAGCGAAGCTTTGCCATCCCCTCCTCAAGCTGTAATCTTGTTGATTTAGATAGGATAACCTCATCTAGGCATAATCTAGGTGTATCTAGTTGATATTCAATAGGATTTTTTTCTTTTTTATCATTTGAATAATCATTTATTTCCTGTTCTTCTGGAAGCAATTTTTTTAATTCCTCAATAAACTCTTCTGATGTTTTTGCTTTTTTGTTAAACACGGTAAGACCTCTTTTATCTGTTCATTTGAATATAATTTTGTAAATTAGAAAGCATTTTATTTTGTAACTCATTTGGACTCACAATCACCAAATGTGGAATCCAATATTGCACTAATGGAATAATTTCTAACTCGTGAATGTTTTTGCAAGAGAGCAGAAGCTCGCCATTTTCTAATTTTCGGATAGTTTCTTGGTTTGGTAGCAAATTACGTCGAGTGAAATAATGGGCAACGGAAGCATCTACTTTGATTACAACTTCACTAATTTGATTGCCGTGTGAAATGCTGTCGCTTTTTTGAATTTCTGAGAGAAATTGTTCATCAGGTTTGAATGTTTTATCTGTTATTTTTAAAAAATGGATTTGAGTGAAGCAAAAGGTTTTTTGTTTTCCATTTTCAAGGCCGATGAGATACCAAACCCCATTTTTATTTAATAACACATAAGGCTCAACTTCACGATTTGAAGCATTTTGAGTGCCGAGTTTTTGATAGGTAAATTGCACCACGCAATGTTTTTCAATCGCATTTTGAAGTAGTTTAAATTCTTGTTGGCGATGCTGAATTGCTTCGTAATGTAATCCTTTAACGGCAATACTTTCATTTAAACTATGTTGAAAAAATTCACGATCTATTTTAGGGAAAAGATCTTGCACACTAGCGAAATGGGCAAATCGTTCAATATCTTCTTTAGTGAACACACCGAGTTGGGCACGGTTTAAACGATAAAAGCGCGGTCCATTTTGTTCCCAATTTAGGAAAACAAGACGTTCATTTAGATCTTTTTGTAAGGTGCGAATGCCGATAGAAAAGCGTTCGGCTAGTTCATTAATATCAATTTGCCCTGTGGTATTCAATTCCACCAAAATAGAAGCTAAATGTTCCGCTAGTTTTTCGTGTTTGTTCGACATAATCATTCTCTTGATTTCAATATATGCATGTATTTTATGTAAAGTATTTGCACGGTTGATTCGGGCGAGAAAATATTTTGTATAAAATCTCGCTTATTGTAAGAATTTAACTCTTTATTGCAAGATTTTAATTCTCTTTTTATTGGGTGGTGAATGTTTATACTCGTTCCATTCAAAAAATGAAATAAAGAAAATGGCGTGAAAGATAAAGTTGAGATAAATAAACAAGTGGGAGCTTCTATTGCAAAATATCGGAAAGCCTCAGGTTTATCACAAGCAAAAGTGGCAGAAATATTGGGATTAAGCAATGATGCCATTTCTAGAATGGAGCGCGGTAAGATTGGATTAAATGTAGAGCGTTTATGTGAATTTGCAACACTGTTTCAATGCCGTGTGTCTGATTTGATCACAGATAGTAGTTTGCAACCATCGGATCAAATTTATCAACTTGATCGATTATTAAATCAATTAGATGATATGGAAAGAAGAAAATTAATTTTATTGATTGAGCAAATGATCGAATGGAAAAATTAGCTACAGAAAATTAGGTTTGATTATCCTGTTGATAACAGTCTAACTTTTGCGGCTAGTCGTTGTCACCTCACTTTTATATATTGAGTATCGGGAAAGAAGAAAAGCCTAGCGTTTGCTAGGCTTATTCTTCAATATTGATTATTTTGCGCAGTTGCAGTGTGCTGTTTTTTGTTCAAAACGTTCTGCAACGAAATCCCAGTTTACCACGTTCCAGAATTCTTTAATGTAGTCTGGACGGCGGTTTTGGAATTTTAAGTAGTAAGCGTGTTCCCAAACGTCTAAACCTAAAAGTGGGAAACCTTCACAACCTGCCACTTCTTTACCCATTAATGGGTTATCTTGGTTTGCTGTTGATACTACTGCCAATTTACCTTCAGCAGTTAATACTAACCACGCCCAACCTGAACCGAAACGAGTTGCTGCTGCTTTTTCAAATTCTGCTTTAAATGCATCTACAGAACCGAAATCACGTTCGATAGCATCTTTTAATGCGCCCTGTAAGGTTGTGCCTTTTTTCAAACCTTTCCAGAATAAGCTGTGGTTTGCATGACCGCCTGCGTTATTGCGTAATACGCCGCGTTTTTCTGCAGGGATTTTGTCAAGGTTAGAAACTAATTGACCTGGGCACATTTCCACTAATTCAGCCGGTAAACCTTCTAATGCTGCGTTTGCATTGTTTACATAAGCTTGGTGGTGTTTGCTATGGTGGATTTCCATTGTTTGCGCATCGAAATGTGGTTCTAATGCATCGTAGGCGTAGCCTAATTCAGGTAGAGTGTAAGCCATAATTTATTCCTTCTATGTAAAGACAAATTTGTAAAGACAAATTTCGTTGAGGGTTTTGGTCTATAACCAAAAGTGAGCAAATAATAGCAAAAATTTTGATTTAGATCATTAAATGTTTTTCCTTTTGCATTAATAGACGAATTTATTAAACCTTGTTTTAAATCAATAAACCTATCGATCTACTTCTAAAGAGTTATGCGTTTGAGTTGCGAAAATTTCATCAAATATTAGAATACCGCCACTTTTTATTTTCCCTTTGCAATTATGTTTGAACCACACAAGTTATCTCTGCAAAATTTATCCTGCCAACGTGGTGAGCGCGTACTTTTTCGTGCTTTGACTTGCGATTTTAATAGCGGTGATTTTGTGCAAATTGAAGGGCATAACGGCATAGGTAAAACCAGTTTATTGCGTATTCTTGCTGGTTTAGCTCAACCTTTAGAAGGCGAAGTGCGGTGGGATGCTGAAGCAATTTCTAAACAACGTGAACAGTATCATCAAAATTTGCTTTATTTAGGTCATCTTTCTGGCGTAAAACCAGAATTAACCGCATGGGAAAATTTGCAGTTTTATCAACGAATTAGTCAAGCGGAACAAAATACTGATATTTTGTGGGATTTGCTTGAGAAAGTGGGATTGTTAGGCCGTGAAGATTTGCCCGCCGCACAACTTTCTGCAGGGCAACAAAAACGTATCGCGTTAGGTCGCTTATGGCTGTCTCAAGCACCCTTATGGATTTTAGATGAGCCCTTTACTGCGATTGATAAAAAAGGCGTGGAAATTCTAACCGCACTTTTTGATGAGCATGCGCAACGAGGTGGTATTGTATTGTTGACTAGCCACCAAGAAGTGCCAAGTTCTCATCTGCAAAAATTGAATTTAGCGGCTTATAAAGCGGAATAACTTAATGATTTTTTTTGAGATAATTAAACGAGAACTTCAAATTGCGATGCGCAAAAATGCGGAGATTTTAAATCCCCTATGGTTTTTTTTGCTTGTGATTACCTTGTTTCCACTTGTTATTGGGCCGGATCCTAAATTACTTTCTCGTATCGCACCGGGTATCGCATGGGTAGCCGCATTACTTTCAGCATTGCTTTCTTTTGAACGTTTATTCCGTGATGATTTTATTGATGGCTCTCTTGAACAATTAATGTTAACCGCGCAGCCTTTGCCGATGACGGCTTTGGCTAAAGTCGTTGCACATTGGTTGCTCACTGGTTTGCCGCTTATTTTGCTATCACCTATTGCTGCTTTGTTGCTTTCTCTTGAGGTCAATATTTGGTGGGCATTGGTTTTGACATTGTTACTTGGCACTCCTGTATTGAGTTGTATCGGTGCAATTGGTGTGGCTTTAACGGTGGGATTGCGAAAAGGTGGCGTGTTGTTGAGTTTGCTTGTTGTTCCGTTGTTTATTCCTGTTTTGATTTTTGCGTCATCAGTATTAGAAGCTGCAGGCTTAAATGTACCTTATGGGGGGCAACTGGCGATTTTAGGTGCCATGATGGTTGGCGCTGTAACGCTTTCGCCTTTTGCCATCGCAGCGGCACTGCGAATTAGTTTAGATAATTAATTGCATCCCACCGCATAAAAGTGCGGTGGTTTTTCTCTTTAATTTTTAAGGATTTTTTATGTGGAAGTGGCTACATCCTTATGCAAAACCCGAAACTCAATATCGTATCTGCGGTAAATTGAGTCCGCTATTTGCATTTTTAACGCTTATTTTACTCGGTGTCGGCATTGTATGGGGCTTAGCATTCGCCCCAGCAGATTACCAACAGGGCAATAGTTTCCGAATTATGTATGTGCATGTGCCGACAGCGATTTGGTCAATGGGTGTGTACGGTTCAATGGCGATTGCGGCTGTGGTTGCCCTTGTGTGGCAAATTAAGCAAGCTCACCTCGCAATGATTGCAATGGCGCCAATTGGTGCATTGTTTACTTTTTTATCGCTTGTGACTGGCGCGATTTGGGGTAAACCAATGTGGGGCACTTGGTGGGTGTGGGATGCTCGCTTAACTGCAGAATTAATTTTATTCTTTCTTTATCTTGGTATCTTAGCGCTTTATTCTGCTTTTTCAGATCGTAACGTAGGGGCAAAAGCGGCTGGGATTTTATGCATTACAACGGTCGTGATTTTACCGATTATTCATTTTTCGGTGGAATGGTGGAACACGTTACATCAAGGTGCGAGTATCACTAAACTGGAAAAACCATCCATTGCAATTCCAATGTTGGTTCCATTGATTTTGTGTATCTTCGGTTTTTTAACCTTGTATATTTGGCTTACTTTAGTGCGTTATCGTGTGGAATTATTGAAAGAAGATGCGAAACGTCCTTGGGTTAAAGCATTAGCTCAAACACTGAAATAAAGTGCGGTTAGTTTTTTAGCGATTTTTTATGAGGAATATTTTATGTTTTTCCAAACTTGGAGTGATTTTTTTAATATGGGTGGCTACGGTTTTTACGTATGGTTATCCTATGCAATAAGTTTAGTGGCAGTGATTGCCTTAATTGTTCAAAGTGTAAAACAACGCAAGACAGTGTTACAAAATGTATTGCGTGAGCAACAACGCGAAGAACGTTTACAACAAGCAAATAAGGGGAACACACTATGAATCCAAGACGTAAATTCAGATTTAAATTAGTCATTTTTGTTGTGCTCGGCATTGCTATTGCAAGTGGATTGATGCTGTATGCATTACGTCAAAATATCGACTTGTTTTATACGCCATCTGAAGTGATTCAAGGTAAGGATAATAACCCGAATCAAAAACCTGAAGTGGGACAGCGTATTCGTGTTGGCGGTATGGTGGTTGAAGGCACGGTAGTGCGTGATCCAAAAAGCTTAAAAGTGCGGTTCGATTTAAATGATATTGGCCCTGCGATCACTGTTGAATATGAAGGTATTTTGCCGGATCTTTTCCGTGAAGGACAAGGTATTGTGGCTCAAGGGGTATTAACTCAGCCAACCGTTTTAACCGCGACAGAAGTATTGGCTAAACACGATGAAAATTATGTGCCACCAGAATTAGGTGAAAAAATGCAAAAAGTGCATAAACCAATGGGGATTGGTGATGCAGATTTAAAAGGCGAAAGCACACGTGATCGTCAAGAAAAAGAAGGCGCAAAATGATTGCTGAATTAGGAAATTATGCGCTGGCTTTAAGTTTAGCTGTATCGCTTATGTTGGCGATTTTCCCTTTGTGGGGAGCAGAAAAGGGCAATGCACAATTAATGGCATTAGCTCGCCCAATGACTTATGGTCTATTTGCAAGTTTAAGCATCGCTTTTGCTGCGTTATTTTATTTATTCGCAGTAAATGATTTTAGTGTGCAGTATGTGGTGAATAACTCTAATACGGCTTTACCGATTTATTATCGTTTATCTGCCGTCTGGGGTTCTCACGAAGGTTCTTTATTGCTGTGGATTTGGCTACTGGCTGTTTGGTCATCTGCTGTTGCTTTATTGAGTAAACATTTACCTCAAGAAGCCGTTGCTCGCGTGCTTGGTATTATGGGGATTATTAGCGTCGGTTTTGTGTTATTCGTCTTGTTCACCTCAAATCCTTTTACGCGTACTTTCCCTGATTTCCCAGTGGATGGAAAAGAACTTAACCCAATGTTGCAAGATGTGGGCTTAATTTTCCACCCTCCATTGCTTTATATGGGTTATGTTGGTTTTTCTGTGGCATTTGCGTTTGCGATTGCATCCTTAATGACTGGAAAATTAGATTCAGCTTGGTCGCGTTGGTCACGTCCTTGGACGCTTGCTGCTTGGGTGTTTTTAACTTTGGGTATCGTGCTCGGTTCTTGGTGGGCTTATTATGAGCTTGGCTGGGGGGGCTGGTGGTTCTGGGATCCTGTGGAAAACTCATCGTTTATGCCTTGGCTTGCTGGTACTGCATTGATTCACTCTCTTTCTGTCACAGAAAAACGCGGTTCTTTCAAAGCTTGGACGGTATTACTTGCTATTTTAGCCTTTTCACTTTGTTTGCTCGGCACATTCTTAGTTCGTTCTGGCATCTTAGTTTCAGTTCACGCATTTGCATCGGATCCAACTCGTGGTTTGTATATTTTGGCTTACCTTGTTGTGGTGATTGGCGGTTCGCTTGCGCTCTATGCGTATAAAGGCAGTCAAATTCGCTCTCGTGATAATGCAGAACGCTATTCACGCGAAAGTATGTTGTTATTAAATAATATCTTCTTAATGACCGCACTTTGCGTTGTATTTTTAGGAACGTTGTTACCACTCGTTCACAAACAACTTGGTTTAGGTTCTATTTCTATTGGTGCGCCATTCTTTGATCAAATGTTCTTAATTATTATGACACCATTTGCATTATTGCTTGGTATTGGACCTTTGGTGAAATGGCGTAGAGACCAATTTTCTACAATTCGTACGCCTGTTGTTATCAGCGTATTTATTATGGTGGTTGCGGGTTTTGCGTTACCTTACTTTTTGCAAGATAAAATTACCGTGAGTTCGGTGCTTGGTTCAATGATGACTGTGATTATCGCGTTACTTGCGCTTTATGAATTGCAACAACGAGCGACGCATCGTGAATCATTCTTTGTGGGCGTACGCAAACTATCTCGTTCTCATTGGGGAATGATGTTAGCTCACTTAGGCGTAGCAATGATTGTTTGGGGTATCGCATTTAGCCAAAACTTCAGCGTAGAACGTGATGTTCGAATGAAAGTCGGCGAAAGTGCACAAATTGGTCGTTACGATTTTAAATTCGCCGGAGTGACGGATGCGAATGGTCCAAATTATGTTGGTGGAAAAGCGCAAATTGATATTTCGAAAGATGGGCAACCAGAAGCAAGTTTATTCGCAGAAAAACGTTTTTACACTGTGAGTCGTATGTCTATGACGGAAGCCGCGATTGCTGGTGGTTTAACTCGTGACCTTTATGTGGCACTTGGTGAAAAACTTGAGGACAATTCTTGGGCGTTACGCTTATATTACAAGCCATTTATTCGCTGGATTTGGATTGGCGGCTTGTTTATGGCGTTAGGTGGATTATTGTGCATGTTTGATCGACGCTATCGATTTAACGCTTTATTGAAAAAATAATATGACGGCGCACCTTGATTAAGGTGTGTCTTAACTTTTAATTAGCTTGTGTGAACAATGCGGGCTTTCGGGAAAGCCAACTTTGGTTTTTTATATTTAAAGTGCGGTAAAAAATGAAAAAAAAATTACTCGTTCCTCTTATTCTCTTTTTATCGATAACAATTGCCTTTTTAGTGCAATTAAAACGCAATGCGCAAGGTGAAGATATTAAAGCATTAGAGTCTGCTTTGGTTGGAAAGCCTGTGCCAGCAAAAAATTTGACGGAGCTTTTTGAAAATAAAGCTTACACGACTGAATTGTTTCAACAAGGTAAGCCCGTTTTGCTTAATGTATGGGCGACTTGGTGCCCGACTTGTTATGCAGAACATCAATATTTAAACAAACTTGCTAAAGATGGTGTGAGAATTATCGGTTTAGATTATAAAGATGAATCACCTAAAGCAGTGAAGTGGTTAAAAGATCTTGGCAATCCTTATCAAGTTGTTTTAAAAGATGAAAAAGGTTCTTTCGGTTTGGATTTAGGGGTATATGGTGCGCCTGAAACTTTCATTGTAGATGGAAAAGGTGTGATTCATTATCGTTATGCCGGTGATGTAAACGAGAAAGTTTGGACTCAAACTTTAAAACCAATTTATGACAAACTTTCGGAGCAACAATAATGAAAAAAACATGGCTATTTTTGACCGCACTTTTGTTTAGCTCAATGGCCTTTTCATCCATTGATGCACTTAATTTTAGTTCTCCACAGCAAGAGAGTGATTACCATCAATTAACACAATCTTTGCGTTGCCCTCAATGTCAAAATAACAATATTGCGGATTCCAATGCGACTATCGCAGTGGATATGCGTGGTAAAGTATTTGAGCTTTTACAAGAAGGCAAATCGAAAAATGATGTCGTGGATTATATGGTGGCACGCTACGGCAATTTTGTAACTTACGATCCGCCTATGACAGCGAGCACATTAGTGCTATGGATTGCGCCATTATTGCTTGTGTTGTTAGGCGTGGTATTTTTATTAAGACGTAAACCAAAAGCTCAAAGTGCGGTGAAATCCCAAGATGTTTTAACTGATGAAGATAATGCGCGTTTGGCAGAATTATTAAACAAGGATAAATAGATGAATTTTGCATTAATTTTTATATTAACCACTTTAGTTGTGGCGTTAATTTGTTTTTATCCTTTATTACGTCAATTCAAAGCGAAACATGGGCAAAAACGTGATGATTTAAATAAGGCGTTATATTTCTCACGCTTGGAAGAAATTGAGCAAGATAATTCCCAAGGTTTAGTTGAAAATGTTGAGCAACTCAAACAAGAATTACAGAAAACCTTGCTTGATGATGTGCCGAGTAAAGTCCAAGAGAATGTGGATTATTCAGGCAAATCTTATGGAAAAATTTGGTTTGTCTCTGGTGTATTGGCGTTAGGAATTATCGCAGGTTCTTCTTATTTTATGGTTGGATCTTGGCAAGCCGAATCGATGTTAGAGCAAACTTATGCGAAATTGCCCTATTTCTTTGACCGAATGAAAGATGAAGATAAAAATCCATTTTCTGATGCAGAAATGCAGCAATTTTCTACCGCACTTCGAATCGATTTGCAGAAAAATCCAACTGATGCAAAAAAATGGTGGATGCTCGGTCAAATTGGGATGAATTTAGGTGATGCACGTTTGGCATTCGATAGCTATCAAAAGGCTAATAAACTCGAACCAGATAATGTGCAATATAAATTAGGCTATGCTCGCATATTGATGTTCTCTGAAGATGCGACTGATAAACTTAAAGGTGGCGATTTATTGCGTCAAGTGATCCGTCAAGATCACACTAACATTGAAGCGTTAAGTCTGCTCGCATTCCGTTATTTTGAAACGGAAGATTATAAAATGGCAGCGGTGACTTGGGCGATGATGCTACGCTTAATGCCGAAAGATGATGAGCGAGTTCCACTAATTGAAAAAAGTATTCGTGCCGCGCGTGATGCTTTAGAAGCTCAAAATGAAGAAAAATCAAAAAGTATAACTCCTGAAAAATAACCTAGAATCATATAAGTCTTTTTGGTATAGTTCGGTAATACTATTAATTGGCAAATAGCTATTTTAATATTAGAAATTACTTTAAAGAACGTTAAGGAGAACTGGAGATGAATTACAAAAATTGTACTTCTTTTTCTTTATTTTGTAGCATGCTGGTTAGTTTATTTATACCGCATTTATCTATTGCTAAAGATACATCTAGTTCAGTAACTTATGTTGATGAAAAAGATAAGAAAGCCTTTAGCTCTGATATATCAAGTAATGATACTCAGAAATTGGGTCAAAGCATTGAGTTGAAAGTTTATAAAATTGATGAGATGAGCTCATCTGAAACTATTTACGAATCTCCAGCTGGTATTTGTCAAGGATTTAAAGTGAAAAGAGGTGTGGATTATACAAATTCAACCCACAATTATCTTTCGCCAAATGATAAAAGTGAATATTACGGTAGTGTAACGGGGGCGACGATTTATAATCAAAAAGATCCTCAAAATTTAAGTTATGTGCCAGTTTATTCAATTACAGATAAAGATGTGTCTAAGCGTATTCAATCACAAGAAAATAAAAAACTAAAGGAAAAAGCAGCTAATTATGTATCAGAAGGTAGAGCAGTATTAACTGACGTAATTTGTAAATAGGATCATATTAAATGAGAAAATAGTTTTTGTTAGTTGTGTAATTTTAGGTTTAGCAGCATGTTCATCTCAACCAGAACAAACTGGTGGCGGTGTTTATGATATGAAGGCTGTGCAAGAGTATAATGCTCGTGTAACAAGTGGTAATACGGTTACTCAGGCACAGAAGGATAAAGTGGCAAGTCAAGTTGATACTAACTTAAAATTGAATGCGAGTGATAATAAGGTTAAAACTCGAGTGAGAAGTTCGCTACCCGTTATTCCTGTAGTCCCAAGTGTCGGATATCATTATAATTACCATCATTTTAGATAAAAAACTAAAGCCTTGATTATCAAGGCTTTAGTTTTATATACAATAAATTGAATTGAGATTTTTATATTTAAGTACAAACAATTTTAACTGCTAGTCCGCCTTGAGATGTTTCGCGATACTTGGCGTTCATGTCTTTGCCTGTTTCGTACATTGTTTCAATCACTTTATCTAAGGTTACTCTTGGATTGGTGGTGCGGCGTAAAGCCATACGTGATGCATTGATTGCTTTAACTGAAGCAATCGCATTGCGTTCGATACAAGGTACTTGAACTTGACCGCCGACAGGGTCGCAGGTTAATCCTAAGTTATGTTCCATTGCAATTTCAGCAGCGATGCATACTTGCAGTGGATTACCACCCAGAATTTCAGCCAGTCCCGCAGCCGCCATTGAACAGGCTACACCCACTTCACCTTGGCAACCCACTTCTGCGCCAGAAATTGAGGCGTTCATTTTATAAAGTGAACCAATCATCCCTGCTGCTAATAAATAGCGTTCAATGATTTCATGTGTTAATGGCGAGATGAATTTTTCGTAGTAAGCTAATACCGCTGGAATAATCCCACATGCGCCGTTGGTTGGTGCAGTGACTACGCGTCCACCCGCTGCATTTTCTTCATTGACAGCAAGCGCAAACATATTGACCCAGTCGATCACACGCATTGGATCGTTGGATAAATTAGTATTTGCTTGCAACATACGATAAAGAGATGCTGCACGACGTGGTACACGTAATGGCCCCGGTAAAATCCCTTCAGTGTGAATACCGTGTTCGATACAAGCTTGCATCGTTTTCCAGACATTCTCTAAATGAGCACTGACAGCCTCTTTGCCATGTAACGCTATTTCATTTTCTAGCATCACAGTGGAAAGCATTAAGCCGTTATCACTGCAATGTTTTAAAATATCTTCTGCATTTTTGTAAGGATAAGGCACTTGGACTGTGGTTTTTTCTTCTTGACCAAAATGGGCTTCATCGACAATAAAACCACCACCGATCGAATAATAGGTTTGGCGATAAAGCTCTGTGCGATTTTCATCAAGAGCGGTGATTGTCATGCCATTTTCGTGCAATTTTAAAAAAGTGTGGTGGAAAATGAGATTATTTTCAAAATCAAATTTTACCGTTTTTTGACCAACATTAATTGGTAAAAGAGCCGTCTGTTTCACTTTCTCGATGAAACCTGAAATCATATCGATATCCACATTATGTGGTAAATAACCCGCTAACCCCATGATGATGGCGATATCCGTACTGTGGCCTCTCCCTGTCATCGAAAGAGAACCATACACATCCACATGAATTTCAGCGGTTTGTTCAAATTGATTTCGTTCAATTAAGTCGTCTATAAATTGTTTTCCGGCTTTCATCGGGCCGACAGTGTGGGAACTGGATGGCCCAATTCCCACTTTAAACATATCAAATACGCTAATCATAAATTTCTCAAAATTCGCTAAACTTTAAAGGGCGCTTATAATAATCCATAAACAACCGCAGAGATAGCGATTAATCCCATAATCGTTACAAAAACATTGCTGAAACGTCCGCTGTAGCGTTTCATCGCTGGGATTTTGCGAATCGCGTACATTGGCATGATAAACAAAATCATCGCAATGATTGGGCCACCAAGAGATTCGATTAAGCCTAAGATACTTGGATTAATAATCGCAACGCCCCATAACGTTAATAAGAAGAAAAGTGCGGTCGCGTAATTGAGTTTTTTACGATTTACAGATTCGCCTTTCATTTTCAAATATAAGCCTTCTAAGCCTTCGCGTGCGCCCATATAGTGACCGAAGAATGAGCTAGTAATTGCTAAGAATGCGACAAGAGGACCAAAATAAGAGATATATGGGTTATCAAATTTATTCGCCAAGAAAGACAAGATACTGATATTTTGTGCTTTTGCTGCCACTAATTCTTCTGGTGTTAATGTTAATACACAGCTAAATACGAAGAACATTACGAAGAATAACAAAATTGTTGAGGTGCCTTTTTCTGTATGGCCGATATGGCGTTCTGCACCATCGAAAGTTTTGTATTCACGGAATTGTGAGCAAGTGAAAGATGAAATTGCTGGTGAATGGTTAAATGAGAATACTAACACAGGAATAGTAAGCCACAATGTGGTGACAAAACCGCCTGCTGTTGGGAATTCATGTAACATCGCACCATTCCATTCTGGAATTAAGTAAATAGAAAGAACAAATAAAATTAATACCAACGGGTAAACAAGCCATTCTGTGATTTTTAACATCACTTTTTCATTAAATAGCATGACGGAAATCAATACTGCAATTAATACAAAAGAGAGAATGGCTCGGTTTGGCGATGCCATGCCAAGTTGATTCACAATGAAAGAATCGACTGTGTTAGTAATCCCGTTTCCGTAAATTAAAAGAATTGGGAAAATCGCGAAGAAATAAAGTAGGGTGATAAGTTTACCCGCTGTTTTACCAAAGTGTTCTTCAACTACTTCAGTAATATCGCTGCCAGGATTTTTTGATGAAAGTACAAAGTAGGCTAAGCCACGGTGAGCAAAATAGGTCATTGGTCCGACGATAATTGCCATTAAAACTAACGGCCAAAATCCACCCATCCCTGCGTTAATCGGTAGGAATAAGACGCCAGCGCCAACCGCCGTACCGAAAAGGTTTAACATCCATGTTGCATCAAATTTGTTCCATTTGAGTTTTTCTGTTGGTTTCATAGTTTGCTCCAAAGCATAAATTACTTAAATTTGTCAATTTGCAGAGCAAAATATGCCCTAACAAATTTTGAGTATTATGTTATGCCGATAAATAGAGAATCTCAAAGAGCAAATTCTAAAATTGTGATCAAGTTAAAATTTTTTTTATAAAAAGTGCGGTAATTTTCAGCGACAAAAAAATCGGTGCGATCACGACACCGATTGCGTATAAAAATAAATGAAATTAGAACCGCACTTTTTTCAATCTTAAAGCGTTCATCAATACGGAAATTGAACTCATCGCCATCGCGGCGCCTGCAATCACTGGATTTAGAAAACCGAAAGCAGCAAGGGGGATGCCGAGAATATTGTAAATCAAAGCAAAAAATAGATTTTGTTTGATATTTTTCAAGGTTGCTCTTGCAATAAAAAGCGCATCCACAAGTTGATTCACCGAATGTTGCATAAGCGTTGCCGAGGCGGTTTGTTCTGCAATATCTGAACCTGATTTCATCGCAAAACTGACGTTTGCAGCGGCCAAAGCAGGTGCATCATTTATTCCATCACCTACCATTGCGACAACATGACCTAGATTTTTCAGCTTTTGGATTTGTTCCGCTTTATCTCTTGGAGTTAGTTTCCCAAAGGCTTTCTTAATGCCGAGCTGTTTAGCAATGTAATCAACCACAGATTGTTGATCGCCACTCATAATTACGACATCAATATTTTGCTGTTGTAAGCGTTGAATGGCGTGCAAGCTATCGTTTTTTAAAGTATCCGTCAGTGCAAATGCACCGATGGGTTCATCATTTATGGATACTGCGACAATGCTCGCAATTTGCCAGATATCCTCTAAATTTTTAGGCAAGATTAAACCGCAATAATCGGGTTTACCGACTTTTATTGTTCCCACTTGTTCTAATTCCGCTTGAATGCCTTGACCGACTTCCATCTTTGAAAAAAGTGCGGTAGGAATGTCTAACATTTTTTGTTCTGCTGCTTGCACAATAGCTTTTGCAATTGGGTGGTTAGCTTGTCGTTCAACGGCTGCTGCAAAACGATACAAATCGTCTGCAGAATACACCGCACTTTGTGGCTGCCATAAAGCAGAGATTTCAAGCTCTCCTTTTGTTAATGTGCCAGTTTTATCAAGCACAACGGTATCCACATGGGCGGTTTCCTCCATTGCTGCCGCATCTTTAAACCATACGCCAGCATTGACCGCTTTACCTAAACCAACCATTATGGCTGCTGGTGTGGCTAATCCCAAGGCACAAGGGCAAGCAATCACAAGCACGGATACCGCGTGAATAAGTGAAGACACACTATCATTCGTCAGAATATAAGTGAGTGCGAAAGTAACAAGTGAAATCACTAAAACGACAGGCACAAACACGGAAGCAACTTTGTCAGCAAATCGTGCGATTGGCGCTTTTGATCCTTGTGCATCTGATAATGCATTCATCATATCGCCAAGTAAGGTTTGGCTACCAAGCTGATTTGCTCGATAGATAATAGAACCTTCTGTTACCATCGCCCCCGCTAATACTTTTCCACCTTTCTGTTTTTCTTCTGGGCGAGATTCCCCCGTTAAATGACTTTCATCACACCATCCATTTCCACTTTCAATTACGCCATCTGCCGCAATACGCTCGCCTTGATTCGCACGAATGATTTCGCCGATATTGACTTGGTCAAGAGCAATTTCACTCCATTTTTCATTACGTAAAACAGTGACTTTTTTCGGTGTCAGCTGCAAGAGCATACTCAAGCTATTTAAGCTATGCTTTTTAGTGCGATCTTCAAGAAATTTTCCAAGACTGACAAAACCAATTACCATTACAGAAGCTTCAAAATACACATGCCCCATTGCATGATCGGCGTGGTAAAACAGCATAAAAGCAGAATAAAGATAAATAGTGAGCGTTCCTGTGCTGACCAGTACATCCATATTGGCAAGTCCACCACGAATACTACCGATTGCTCCGCGATAAAATGGAATGGCTAACCAAAGTTGCACAATGCTCGCTAATGCAAATTGCCAAATCGGCGGTAACATTAAGTTATGGGAGCCACCTATCATACCAAGCATTCCAATCAGAAATGGAATATTGATTATCCAAAGTACGATTAATCGCCAAGGGATTGATGTATTTTCTTCTATTGGTAATTCGTTGGCTTGTTTGATATGGGCAGAGAAACCTGTTTTATGGATAATCTCTATAATTTGAGCTTCGCTTGCTTGCGTAGCGTCAAATACAACTTGTGCTTCTTCGGCAGCAAAATTTACGCCTGCTTGTTGCACAAATGGTTTTTTATTTAAAACTTTTTCAATGCGATTGGCACAAGATTGGCAGGTCATCCCACCAATCTGAATTGAAATTTTTTTACTCTGTGGCGTCAAATCCAGCATCTTCAATGACCTCAATCAACTGTGCAACATTGACTCGATTTTCATCAAAAGTAATATTTACTTTACCCTCTAATTGCACATCAGCAGATTGTACACCATCTAATTCAGTTAAAACTTGAGTAAGATTTTTTACGCAACAGCCGCAATGTATGCCTTTTATGTTTAATGTGATAGTTTTCATTTTTACTCCTTGTTAGTTGTTTTATTGATGAATGCGATTGGCAGGCCATCCCACCAATCTGAATTGAAATTTTTTACTCTGTGGCGTCAAATCCAGCATCTTCAATGACCTCAATCAGCTGTGCAACATTAACTCGATTTTCATCAAAAGTAATATTTGCTTTACCCTCTAATTGCACATCAGCAGATTGTACGCCATCTAATTCAGTTAAAACTTGAGTAAGACTTTTTACGCAACAGCCGCAATGTATGCCTTTTATGTTTAATGTGATAGTTTTCATTTTTACTCCTTGTTAGTTGTTTTATTGATGAATGCGATTGGCACAAGATTGGCAGGTCATCCCACCAATCTGAATCGAAATTTTTTTACTCTGTGGCGTCAAATCCAGCATCTTCAATGACCTCAATCAGCTGTGCAACATTAACTCGATTTTCATCAAAAGTAATATTTGCTTTACCCTCTAATTGCACATCAGCAGATTGTACGCCATCTAATTCAGTTAAAACTTGAGTAAGACTTTTTACGCAACAGCCGCAATGTATGCCTTTTATGTTTAATGTGATAGTTTTCATTTTTACTCCTTGTTAGTTGTTTTATTGATGAATGCGATTGGCACAAGATTGGCAGGTCATCCCACCAATCTGAATCGAAATTTTTTTACTCTGTGGCGTCAAATCCAGCATCTTCAATGACCTCAATCAGCTGTGCAACATTAACTCGATTTTCATCAAAAGTAATATTTGCTTTACCCTCTAATTGCACATCAGCAGATTGTACGCCATCTAATTCAGTTAAAACTTGAGTAAGACTTTTTACGCAACAGCCGCAATGTATGCCTTTTATGTTTAATGTGATAATTTTCATTTTTACTCCTTGTTAGTTGTTTTATTGATGGTTAAACTATAAACCTTTACATAAGGTTAAGGTCAAGAAGTTTTTTATGAATATTAGTGAAGCCGCAAAATTAGTAGGTTTATCTACAAAACAAATCCGTGATTATGAAAAAATGGGGTTAATTAAACCCGCTGTTCGCAGTTTGTCAGGCTATCGAAATTATGGAGAAAGTGATTTAGAAAGGTTGCATTTTATTCGACACTCACGCAATGTTGGGTTTTCGTTACATCAAATCGCACAATTATTAGCACTACAAGATAATCCTAAGCGTAGCTGCCGAGAAGTGAAAGTGCTAACTGCTCAACATATTGCGACATTAAATCAACAAATAGAACAGCTACAAAAAATGGTACAAAAATTGCAGCACTGGCACGACAGTTGTCAGGGCAATGGCAACCCTGAATGTTCAATTTTGAATGGCTTGAACGGATAAGTGAAAAGTGCGGTTAATATTCCCAACTTTCTGGATCGACACCTAATTCACGCATAAGCACTTTGGCATCTTCAGGGATTTCATCATTACGCTCTTTCATTAAATCCGCATCGGTGGGTAAAGGCTGTCCTGTGAATGCGTGCAAGAACGCTTCACAAAGCAATTCACTGTTAGTTGCGTGACGTAAACTTTTCAATTGGCGGCGAGTGCGTTCATTCGTCAAAATTTCCAGTACTTTAATGGGAATGGATACTGTAATTTTTTTTACTTGCTCACTTTTTTTGCCATGTTCTGCATAAGGGCTGATATATTTTCCGTCCCAATCCGCCATAATTTCCCTTAGAGCTTATCGATAACCTTACAAATTGTCCGTATTCTAATTAAAAATCAAATAAATAACAATCTAGACGGCTAAACTTCCAAAATAAGTTCTAAAAAAGTGCGGTAATTTTTTATATTAAATGCTAATAAAAGCTAGACTGCGTAGGGTTTTAGTGGTAATTTACGCGCCATTCAAAGGGTGCAAGCCCACCATTCGAATAATCAATTCTTATTAATTCCAACATTTATTCATTATGCATTTAACAGAACTTAAAAATACGCCTGTTTCTGATCTTGTGAAACTCGGCGAGGAGCAGATGGGCTTAGAAAATTTAGCTCGTTTGCGTAAACAAGATATTGTCTTTGCAATCTTAAAACAGCACGCCAAAAGTGGCGAAGATATTTTCGGCGGTGGCGTGTTAGAAATTTTACCAGATGGTTTTGGTTTCCTTCGTTCTGCCGACAGTTCCTACCTTGCAGGCCCTGATGATATTTATGTTTCCCCAAGTCAAATCCGTCGTTTTAATCTTCAAACTGGCGATAAAATCGAAGGCAAAATTCGTCCACCAAAAGAAGGCGAACGTTATTTTGCACTTTTAAAAGTTGATCAAGTTAATGACGATAAACCCGAAGTTTCTCGTAGCAAAATCTTATTTGAAAACTTAACGCCATTGCACGCTAATTCGCGTTTAAGAATGGAACGTGGCAATGGCTCAACAGAAGATTTGACTGCCCGTATTTTGGATTTAGCCTCGCCAATTGGTAAAGGCCAACGTGGTTTGATCGTAGCACCGCCAAAAGCGGGTAAAACCATGTTGCTGCAAAATATTGCACAAAGTATCACGCATAATTATCCTGATGTAGAGCTTATTGTATTATTGATTGATGAACGCCCAGAAGAAGTGACAGAAATGCAACGTTCCGTAAAAGGCGAAGTCATTGCTTCTACTTTTGATGAACCCGCAACTCGTCACGTTCAAGTGGCAGAAATGGTAATTGAAAAAGCAAAACGTTCCGTAGAGCATAAAAAAGATGTGGTCATTTTGCTTGACTCTATTACACGTTTAGCGCGTGCTTACAATACAGTCACTCCAGCTTCAGGTAAAATTTTGTCTGGCGGTGTGGATGCTAACGCATTGCATCGTCCAAAACGTTTCTTTGGTGCTGCGCGTAACGTGGAAGAAGGTGGTAGTTTAACGATTATTGCGACTGCGCTAGTTGATACTGGTTCGAAAATGGATGAAGTTATTTTCGAGGAATTTAAAGGTACAGGTAATATGGAATTACACCTTTCTCGTAAAATTGCAGAAAGACGTGTATTCCCAGCCATTGACTTTAAACGCTCTGGCACTCGTAAAGAAGACTTACTCACAACATCTGATGAATTACAAAAAATGTGGATTCTTCGTAAGATTCTTAATCCAATGGATGAAGTGGATGCAATGGAATTCTTGATTGATAAGCTGATGATGGCGAAAACCAACGAAGAGTTTTTTGAAGTGATGAAACGTTCGTAAAAGCAACCGCACTTCTATGAAGAACAAGGGGAAAATATTATGTTTTCCCCTTTTTAATATCCGTAATATTTGACGAAATAAATGATGACAGCTGATAAGTTCATAAAAGGGGCAAAAGGTATAAATTCTTTTTTCTTTTTATGAATAAGCGAAAAACATATTCCAAGCACTGAGGCTAATAATAAAAAGTGCGGTAAGGTTTCTAAATGAATAAAACTTCCTAATGCCATTGCTAGCCAATAATCTCCCCGTCCAAAGGCTTCTTTTCTGTAATAACATTTTGCAATCCAATAGATTGCGTAGAAAACAATAAAAAAACTAGCCGCACTTTTTATGCTTTCAGATAACGTTAGCAATGAAAAGTTATTGTCTGCTCCAAATAATCCTAGAGTAAGTAACCATAAACAGGGAGTCGTAGAAATAAGTTGATAGTGCCAATCAAGATAACTAATTGCCCAAAGGATAAGAAGTGTGAGCCCTAGCCATATAGCGAAAATAGAGTCCTTGAAGGCAATTTGTAAAAATATAAATCCAACTCCAACACTTAAAAAATACCTCAAAATATGACCGCACTTTTTTTGTTGAATAGAGGCAAAGTGCGGTTGAAATGGAGAACGGTTTTGTGGAAATAATTCAACGTAAGTCGCATAAATCTCTTGCTGCAAATGCGTAATAAAACCAGATAGGTAGAACCACAATGCGATTCCTAAGATACCGCCTAATAAAAACATTATGAAATAAATCATTGAATAACAGAACCCATATTAAAGATAGGTAAATACATTCCCATCATAATAATTCCAATCAGGCTTCCGATGATTACCATCATTAATGGTTCTAGCATTTGTGAGAGTAAGTCAATTTGATGATTAAGTTTTTCTTGGTAATTATCCGCGATATGCTCTAGCATCAAAGCGAGTTTTCCGCTTTGCTCGCCAATTTGTAGCATTTGTTGTGCTTCCATCGGGAAAAGATCGCTACTTACACTATGAGAAAACGCATAGCCTTGAGAAACCCATTGCAAAATTGACCGCACTTCTTTATCTAATACCATATCGTTTACAAGCGTTTTCTTGGTTTGCCAAGTTTGTGTGCGAGGAAGAAAACTGTCTAGTGCCTGATTAAGCGGTACGCCAGCCTGCAACATAATTTGTAAACTTTGACTAAAGTTCACTAAACGTGAAAGCTTTTGAATTGTGCCAAAAATAGGCGTGATAGAAATAAGTTGATTTTTCTTTTGATGAAACCAAGTCTGGCGTTTTAGATAGAAGTAATAAAATAGAAAAAAACTAAAAGCGAAAAATAGCAAAATGCCAATATTTTGCTTAAGAAAATTAGATATTGAGAGCAATATTGCGGTTATTGTTGGTAACTCAGCATTATTGCCACTGTACATTTCAGCAAATTGAGGCACGATAAAAAGCAGTAATGCGAGTGTCAATAATAGAGAAATTCCCAATACCATTGAGGGATATAACATAATTTTCTGTAATTTACGTTGTAATGCTAAAGATTGGCTACGATGCGTGGCTATTTTTTTACAAACAACGGAAAGTTTTCCCGTCATTTCTCCCACTTGAATCAGTTGAATTTCTTGTTGAGTAAGATATTTCCCTTGTTGTTCAATGGCTTGTGAGAATGCTAAACCAGATTCAATAGATTGAAGTAGTCGTTCAAGCCATTCATTGAGCATAATTTGAGTACAATTTTGTTGCAAAATTTGCAGACTGTTTTTTAACGGAATAGCGGACTGTAGCAACGTGGCTAATTGATTGAGTAATTCACTAATTTCTGAATTTTTGGGCTTTGCCCAAAATTGCCAGTTTTGTTGTAATTTGATGTGAGTAAGCCCGCGGCTTATTAATTGAAAATGTGCTTGTTGTTTCGTATCCGCAATAATTGAGCCTTTTTGTCTCTGATTTAATGAGTTACTACCTTGATAATAAAAGAGTTTTTTAGTCATGAGTTTTTACCTAGCACACGTTCAATTTCTTTCTCATCGGTTATTCCTTGATTAACTTTTTCTAGACCACTCTCTCGTAAATTCTCAAAATCCGTTTGATAGCCATTCTGCTGCCAATGTAGAAATTGATACACGCCGATTCGACCTCGATAACCTTGATGGCAATCACAAGAATTTGCTAAATTTCCACCGCACTTTGAACAAAGCTTTCGTACAAGACGCTGTGCAATGACGAGTAGTAAACTGTTTTCAATTTCATGTTGCTGAATACCGAGTTGTTGTAAGCGAGAAATGGCAGAAATTGCATCATTGGTATGTAAAGTTGAAAGCACCAAATGCCCAGTTTGTGCCGCACGTAATGCAATCCTTGCACTTTCTTCATCGCGAATTTCGCCTAACATAATAATATCGGGATCTTGGCGTAAGAAAGTGCGCAATAGGCGGTTAAAATCTAGTCCAATCTGTGGATTAATTTGGCTTTGAATAATGCCACCAAGCTCAATTTCAATGGGATCCTCAGCGGTCATAATATGTTTATCTGGCGTATTCAGCCACTGAAGTGCGGTGTAAAGTGAGATACTTTTCCCACTTCCTGTTGGGCCAGTTACTAAAATTAATCCTTGTGGTTGGCTAAGCGCGCGTTGAAATGCTTGCTGTTGACTCTCTGTCATGCCCAGTTCAGAAAAGCTGAGTTCTACTGGTTTATTTTGCTGTGCTCTCAGGACAACTTTCTCTCCCCAATGAGTTGGTAACGTTGAAAGACGGAAATCAAGAATATCGGAAAACGTAGTTTTAAATTGAAATCGTCCATCTTGTGGAAGTCGGGTTTCACTGATATCTAATTTAGCGAGCAGTTTTAGGCGAGAAATAATTCGATTCGCCAAATTTTTACTAAGTGGAGGCTGAGCTTGTAAAACACCGTCAATTCTAAACCGCACTTGGAAATGATCCGATAAGGTCTCCAAATGAATATCTGAGGCATTGTTTTGTAAAGCAGATTCAAAAATTTGATTAAGCAAGCGAATGACGGGCTCATCATCTTGTTGTTCAAGATGGGACTGTTCTTGATGTTGGTAATATTTAACTTGCTCTTCCACTTGAAGTTGATTTGGGGCAAGTTGCTGTAATAGTTCTTTAAGTTGAGTGCTTTCTAATAAAACTGGCTCAACAAGCTTGCCAGTTATAAACGCAATAGTTTCACAGGCGGAAAGATTAGAAAGAGAATCGACACCTAGCCAAAGGCGATTATTTTCTTCTTTGAGTGGTAAAGCAAAATAACGTAAGAGTAACGACTGTTGTTGCTGATTACGCCCCCATAAATCTGGCGAGATCGTAAATATCTCGCCATTTTGTGCTTTTACACGAGGTTTTGCACTAGTTAAGTCGATCATTTTGAACAGAATCCAGCAGGGAAAATATCGGCATTCGTTGTACCACAGGTGGTTTTCCATGTAACGCCTTTTGCACTATCGCCTTCAGCCGTGAGCGTGTAACTCATTCCAGCTAATGTACGATCACCCTCTACTGTTATTGCACCGTTGCTTGTTGTCACTGATTTTACATAGCCTTTTGCTGTTGTAATATCAGCCGCAATTCCATTACTTCCTCCCGAGCAAGTGGAAGGTTTGCCTGTGCTATAAACGCATAATTCCACATCTGACTTATAAGGTGCGGAAGCTTGCAGTAATTCGGATACCGCAGCTTTTTTGGTATAATTTTGATAAGAAGGAATAGCGATAGTGGCTAAAATCGCGATGATGGCGATGACTATCATCAATTCAATTAAAGTAAAACCTTTTTTCAAGGTTGTTTGTGTAGTTAGTTTCATTTATTTTCCTTTCGTTAAGCCTTTATTGGCTGAAATATTGTGAAAAGGGAAAATTGTTTTGTAAAACAGATCGCACTTTTTCTGCGATCCTGATCGCAAAAATAGGAAAAATGTATGCGAAAAATAAAAGATATTGACAAAGGATTTCTGACTGATTGTCGACAAATTCCATCTCCGCATTTTGATGAACGTCCAGATTTACAAGATATTTCACTTCTGGTGATCCATTACATTAGCTTACCGCCAGAACAATTTGGTGGCGGATATGTGGATGATTTTTTTCAAGGAAAATTAGATCCTAAGATTCATCCTTATTTTGAAGAAATTCATCAAATGTGTGTTTCTGCCCATTGCTTGATTGAACGAGATGGACAAATCACGCAATATGTTAATTTTAACTACAGGGCTTGGCATGCTGGATTATCCAGCTTTCAAGGGCGAGAAAAATGTAATGATTTTGCCATTGGAATTGAGTTAGAAGGTAGTAATGAACAACCTTTTACTAATGAGCAGTATTTGGCATTGCAAGAACTTACTAACCTAATCATGAAAAGTTATCCTAAAATTACGAAAGAGCGCATTGTTGGGCATTGTGATATTTCGCCAGGACGTAAGATCGATCCCGGTCAATATTTCGATTGGGAACGTTATTTTGCCAGCCTAAAATAATTTGTTTAAAAATTAGACATTAAAATTTAGAGACTTCTGTGTATTACAAATATTGTCATGTTTTGTTGCTAAGTGATTGAATTTAAATAGATAAATTTTATCTTAAAATTGTCTTGGGAAGGTTTGTTTAAGTTATACAACATTATGGATTTTCTCAATCACAATTTTATCCACAGAAATATTGAATAACTCAAAGAGATGACCAAAAGATCTTTGATGAATGGCGTCTCTTTAAAAATTGTATTTTTTTACCGCACTTTCTTCCATTTTTATATGTGAAAAGTGCGATTTATTTTTGTTTAAGATCTTTTAATTAGAAATAACCCAATTTATTTTTAAGTGTGATGAGATAAGGATTCCGCCCTGTTTTTACGTGATCAATTCACAATCAGAAATACGTTATTCACAATGTTATCCACAATCTGTGTATTTTATTGTGTAATCAGCCCTTTGGTTGATAAAAACACTGATTTATGAAACAATCTGCAGACTATTTTTATATGAAAAATTTAAGGTAAAACGATAGTGATCGATTTTGATGGCTACCGTCCAAATGTGGGTATTGTGATTTGTAATCGCAACGGGCAAGTGCTTTGGGCGAAGCGCTGTGGGCAAAATTCTTGGCAGTTTCCGCAAGGTGGTATTAATGATAATGAAAGTGCTGAGCAAGCGATGTATCGTGAACTGTACGAAGAAGTTGGTCTACAGCCTAAAGATGTGCGCATTTTATATGTATCTAAGCATTGGTTGCGTTATAAATTACCAAAACGTTTGTTGCGTTATGACAGCAAACCGATGTGTATAGGACAAAAGCAACGCTGGTTTTTGTTACAGCTTGTTGGCGATGAAAAAAATATCAATATGCAAACAACCAAATCACCAGAATTTGATGGGTGGCGTTGGGTGAGTTTTTGGTATCCTGTTCGCCAGGTCGTATCTTTCAAAAAAGAAGTGTATCGCAAAGCGATGAAAGAGTTTTCGGGCGTGTTGTTCTCAGAAAATCCTCCTGTATATCAACCTGCGCGAGAATTGGAGCAAAAATCTTATGCTCATCCTAAAAAATATAATGGTTCAAAATTTCCAAAACGTTCTTTTAATAAAACAAGGAATTCATAATGCTTAGCTTTATTTTACTTTGTTTGCTTGTGGGGGCTGTGGCTGGCTTTTTTGCGGGGCTTTTCGGTATTGGCGGTGGATTAATGATTGTTCCTGTGTTGGTGTATTTATTACCAATGGTAGGCGTGCCAGAACCTTTATTAATGTCTACCGCACTTGGAACCTCTTTCGCAACGATTGTTATTACTGGCTTTTCTTCGGCTCAACGACATCATAAGTTAGGTAATGTTGTGTGGAGAGCGGTGAAGATCCTTGCTCCGAGCATCATGGTTAGCGTGTTTATTTGCGGTTTCTTTATCGGAAAACTTGATCGCGATATTTCTAGTAAATTATTTGCCTGTTTAGTGGTTTATCTCGCAGTTAAAATGGTCTTATCTATTAAACCTAAGACAAATAAAACAGTTAAACCTTTGACGACTCAATCGTCTATTATCGGTGGCATTCTAATTGGCATGGCATCTAGTGCTGCAGGTATCGGTGGTGGCGGATTTATTGTGCCGTTTTTAAATTCTCGCGGTATCGATATGAAAAAGGCTATTGGTTCTTCGGCTTTCTGTGGCATGTTACTCGGAACTTCTGGAATGTTCAGTTTTATGTTAAGTGGCTGGGGGAATGCTGCAATGCCGGAATATTCTTTAGGTTATATTTATTTCCCTGCAGTGTTATGTATTACTGCTACATCTTTTTTCACGTCAAAACTTGGTGCGACAGCCACCTCAAAACTACCCGTGTCAATTTTAAAGAAAGGATTTGCACTTTTATTAATTACCATTGCTGTTGATATGTTTATTAGATAGAGAAAATTATGAATTCAAATTACTTGCTCCTGCCTCATTTTGATCCAACTATTTTTACTCTTGGTGATAGCAATATCGGCTTACGTTGGTATGGTTTGATGTACCTTTTGGGTTTTATTTTTGCACGCTGGCTTGCGGTTCGCCGTGCTAATCGCCCAAATAGCGGTTGGACAGTGGATCAAGTTGATACCTTACTTTTCAACGGTTTTATGGGCGTATTTATTGGCGGACGTGTTGGCGATGTATTTTTTTATAATTTGGATCGTTTCTTACAAGAGCCGCTTTATTTGTTCCGTGTTTGGGAAGGTGGAATGTCTTTCCATGGCGGCTTAATAGGGGTCATTGTTGCCATGATTTGGACGTCTTATTCACAAAAACGTAATTTTTGGCAAACCGCTGATTTTGTTGCGCCTTTGATTCCGTTTGGTTTAGGTTTAGGCAGAATTGGTAATTTCATTAATCTTGAGCTATGGGGACGCGAAACGGATGTACCTTGGGCAATGATTTTCCCAAATGATCCACTATTACTTCCTCGTCATCCATCACAACTTTATGAAGCTTTTTTAGAAGGCATAGTGTTGTTTGCAATTCTGAATATTTTTATTAAAAAGCCACGTCCAATGGGCTCTGTTGCAGGCTTATTCTTAATTGGTTATGGCGTCTTTCGTTTTATTGTGGAATATGTGCGTGAACCTGAAGTTGAAAATTTCTTTGGGATCATTACAAGAGGACAAGCGCTTTGCTTACCGATGATTATTGGTGGTGCCTTAATTATGGCTTGGGCGTATTCACGCAAAAGTGCGGTAATAAAATAGGAGATTTTTATGAAGCAATATCTTGATCTTTGTCGTCGCATTATTAATGAAGGTGAATGGGTTGCCAATGAGCGTACAGGTAAGCGTTGTCTGACAGTTATTAATGCAGATTTAGAATATGATGTAGCGAATAATCAATTTCCGTTGATTACTACGCGTAAAAGTTATTGGAAAGCGGCCATTGCTGAATTTTTAGGTTACATTCGTGGGTATGACAATGCCGCTGATTTCCGCACACTTGGCACTAAAACTTGGGATGCCAATGCGAATGAAAATGCCGCATGGCTTGCGAATCCGCACCGTAGAGGTGTTGATGATATGGGGCGCGTATATGGTGTGCAAGGCAGAGCATGGCGTAAGCCTAATGGTGAAACCATCGATCAGCTACGCAAAATTGTTAATAATTTGACAAAGGGCATTGATGATAGAGGGGAAATTTTAACCTTCTTTAATCCAGGGGAATTTGATCTTGGTTGTCTTCGTCCTTGTATGCACACGCATACTTTTTCTCTTGTGGGTGATACTTTACATCTTACTAGTTATCAACGTTCTTGTGATGTTCCGCTCGGATTGAATTTCAATCAAATTCAGGTGTTTACTTTCTTAGCGCTTATGGCACAGATCACGGGCAAAAAAGCAGGCAAGGCATATCATAAAATTGTGAATGCGCATATTTATGAAGATCAGCTTGAATTAATGCGTGATGTGCAACTTAAACGCGAGCCTTTCCCATTGCCAAAATTAGAAATTAATCCAGATATAAAAACGCTTGAAGATTTAGAAACTTGGGTCACGATGGATGATTTCAAAGTCGTTGGCTATCAATCTCATGATCCGATTAAATATCCTTTTTCCGTCTAATGGATGTAGCAAAAGTGCGGTCAGAATTTGACGAGAAAATGATGCGCCATGCCCTTACTCTTGCCGATAAAGCAGAAACTTTAGGTGAGATTCCTGTGGGGGCGGTTTTGATAGATGACGCTGGAAATATTATTGGAGAAGGTTGGAATCTCTCTATTGTTCAAAGCGATCCTACCGCACATGCTGAAATTATCGCTTTGCGTAATGGCGCGAAAAATATTCAAAATTATCGCCTACTGAATACTACGCTTTATGTGACATTGGAGCCTTGCACAATGTGCACCGGGGCGATTTTGCATAGCCGTATTAAACGCCTTGTGTTCGGCGCTTCTGATTATAAAACCGGTGCGGTGGGATCACGTTTCCATTTTTTTGATGATTATAAGATGAATCATACTCTGGAGATTACATCTGGTGTATTGGCAGAAGAGTGTAGTCAGAAATTAAGCGCATTTTTTCAGAAGAGACGCGAAGAGAAAAAAATAGAGAAAGCATTGTTAAAAAAGTCTGGTTGATATTAAATTTCCATTCTCTTTTATTCTTAGCTTTTAAAAACCAGGGTTTATTGTTATCTCAAGTCGTTTTACATGCGGAAATTCTTCTTGAATGAGTTTCAACAATTCTGTCTGTCTGAATAAAATTCCTTGGCGAACGATCGCATTTGCTGCCTCAATAAAAATTGAGTTATCTATCATATTACCAATACGAAATTTGCCGTGAAATTCCTGTGGGAAAATGCGGTTAAATTTTTGATTAAGTTCATTGATGACAAGGCCTTTTTTCATTATTTTGGCAAAGGGCGATTGCTCAAGCACATCCATAATATTGACTGCTTTTTGATAACGCTCAGCCTTGTTTTCCATAAAGTCTGCCCCCAGTAAATGACATTAGTTTAGATTTCCGCTACAATACACGCAATTTTCATAATAAACAACGAGACGATGATTTCAGGCACTGTCAAACCGAATTTTTGGTCGCGATTACTTTTAAGTATTATTGCGATTTTTGCTTTGCCTAACGCACAAAGTTTTGAAAATCAAAATAATGCGGAAAATTATTCCTCGAGTGTTTCGATTCAACAAGTGTTGGAAACGGTAAAAGTTTCACGTGAAGTGCAACGACAAGCCATTCCTCAACCTTCAATTTCCCACCAAACTGAAAAACAACTTAAAATTCAACCGCACTTTTTAGCAGATGTGTTGAATCTTAGTGCGCCAATTCGAGCTGGTCCCTTGCTTATTTAATTTTTTGTTTTCTGTGAAGAATATTGCTATTGAAATAGCGATATTTAAAAAAAATTATTGTACATGAAATAAAGTATTTCATACGCATTTAGCTATTTAACTTATATATTTAAAAAGAGAAATTATGAGCATTTTAACGAAAATTTTTGGTAGCCGTAACGACCGTATTTTACGTAAATTAAGAAAACAAGTTGCAAAAATCAATAAATTAGAAACTGAGTTTGAAGCCCTCACAGATGAACAACTTCGTGCAAAAACAGATGAATTCCGTCAACGTTTAAGTGCGGGCGAAACTTTGCAACAAATTTTACCAGAAGCATTTGCAACGGTACGTGAAGCAAGTAAGCGCGTGCTTGGTATGAGACATTTTGATGTTCAGCTTATTGGTGGGATGGTATTGACTAACCGCTGTATCGCAGAAATGCGTACCGGTGAAGGTAAAACATTAACTGCGACTTTACCTTGTTATTTAATCGCACTTGAAGGTAAAGGCGTTCATGTTGTGACGGTGAATGACTATCTTGCTCGCCGAGATGCAGAAACAAACCGTCCGTTATTTGAATTTTTAGGCATGAGTGTAGGCGTGAATATTCCTGGTTTACCGCCGGAAGAAAAACGTGCCGCTTATGCAGCAGATATTACTTATGCAACCAATAGTGAACTTGGTTTTGACTACTTACGTGACAATTTAGCCCACTCAAAAGAAGAGCGTTTCCAACGTACTTTAGGCTATGCGCTGGTGGATGAAGTAGATTCCATCTTAATCGATGAAGCGCGTACACCATTGATTATTTCTGGTCAAGCTGAAGACAGTTCTGCGCTTTATATTGCAGTCAATAAACTGATTCCAAACTTAATTAAGCAAGAAAAAGAAGATACAGAAGAATACCAAGGTGAAGGGGACTTTACTTTAGATCTTAAATCTAAACAGGCACATTTAACGGAACGTGGCCAAGAAAAAGTGGAAGATTGGTTGATTGCGCAAGGTTTAATGCCAGAAGGGGATTCTTTGTACTCTCCTGGTCGAATCGTATTGCTTCACCATGTTATGGCTGCCTTGCGTGCTCACACATTGTTTGAAAAAGACGTCGATTACATTGTGAAAGATGGTGAAATCGTGATTGTTGATGAACATACTGGTCGAACAATGGCAGGGCGTCGTTGGTCAGATGGTTTACACCAAGCCATTGAAGCAAAAGAAGGGGTTGAAATTAAGAGTGAAAACCAAACTGTTGCGTCTATTTCTTACCAAAACTACTTCCGTTTATATGAGCGTCTTGCGGGTATGACAGGGACTGCGGATACCGAGGCGTTTGAGTTCCAACAAATTTATGGCTTGGAAACCGTTGTGATTCCAACAAACCGCCCAATGATTCGTGATGATCGCACAGATGTGATGTTTGAAAATGAACAATATAAATTTAATGCGATTATTGAAGACATCAAAGATTGTGTAGAACGCCAACAACCAGTATTAGTGGGAACGATTTCAGTAGAAAAATCGGAAGAGTTATCTAAGGCTTTAGATAAAGCGGGCATCAAACACAATGTGTTGAATGCGAAATTCCACCAACAAGAAGCGGAAATCGTGGCAGAAGCTGGTTATCCTGGTGCGGTGACTATCGCAACGAATATGGCGGGTCGCGGTACGGATATTATTCTTGGTGGTAACTGGAAAGCGCAGGCTGCCAAATTAGAAAATCCAACTCAAGAACAAATTGAAGCGCTTAAAGCTGAGTGGGAAAAGAACCACGAGATTGTAATGAAAGCAGGTGGTTTGCATATTATCGGTACAGAGCGTCATGAATCTCGCCGTATCGATAACCAGTTGCGTGGTCGTTCTGGCCGTCAAGGTGACCCTGGTTCTTCTCGCTTCTATCTTTCTTTGGAAGATGGCTTAATGCGCATTTATTTAAATGAAGGTAAACTTAATTTAATGCGTAAAGCGTTCACCGTGCCTGGTGAGGCTATGGAATCGAAAATGTTGGCGAAAGTTATCGCATCAGCTCAAGCAAAAGTTGAGGCCTTCCATTTCGATGGTCGTAAAAACCTACTTGAATATGATGATGTGGCAAATGACCAACGTCATGCAATTTATGAGCAACGCAATTATTTGCTTGATAATGATGATATTTCTGAAACTATCAACGCAATTCGCCATGATGTATTTAATAGCGTGATTGATCAATATATTCCACCGCAATCTTTGGAAGAACAATGGGATATTAAAGGGCTTGAGGAACGTCTAGCTCAAGAGTTTGGTATGGAATTACCAATTTCTCATTGGCTAGAAGAAGACAATAATCTTCACGAAGAAAACTTGCGTGAGCGCATCGTAGAAGTCGCGGAAAAAGAATATAAAGAAAAAGAAGCACTAGCTGGTGAAGAAACTATGCGTAACTTTGAAAAAGGTGTCATGTTACAAACCTTAGATGAGCTTTGGAAAGAACACTTAGCGGCGATGGATTATTTACGCCAAGGTATTCATTTACGCGGCTATGCGCAAAAAGATCCAAAACAAGAGTATAAAAAAGAATCTTTCCGTATGTTTACGGAAATGTTGGATTCTTTAAAACACCACGTTATCACGACGTTAACGCGTGTGCGTGTGCGTACTCAAGAAGAAATGGAAGAAGCTGAACGTGCTCGTCAAGAAATGGCTGCTCGTATCAATCAAAATAATTTACCTGTGGATGAAAATGGTCAGGCGATCCAAAATTCAGATTCTGAAGATTATTCAGATCGTCGCATTGGGCGCAATGAGCCTTGTCCTTGTGGTTCAGGTAAAAAATACAAGCATTGTCATGGCAGTCGTGCTGCTCGCCATTAATGATTAGCCAAAGTGCGGTGATCTTTCACCGCACTTTTTTCATAGGTGCTATTGGATAGAAGAAATGGATAAAAAAATTATACAAGTCGCTGCAGGTATTATTCGTAATGAGTTTGGGCAGATCTATTTAACGCAGCGTTTAGAAGGACAGGATTTTGCCCAATCTTTAGAATTTCCTGGTGGAAAAGTAGATGCGGGGGAAACCCCAGAACAGGCTTTAAAACGTGAACTGGAGGAGGAAATTGGCATTGTTGTATTAAATGCTGAACTTTACGAACGCTTTCAATTTGAATATCCAACAAAGATTATTTCTTTTTTCTTTTATGTCGTAGATGAATGGATTGGTGAGCCTTTTGGGCGAGAAGGGCAAGAAGGTTTTTGGGTTGAGCAACGCGCATTAGATGCAGGACAGTTCCCGCCAGCTAATGCTAAATTAATTCATCGCTTATTGAATGAAGCTCTCCATCCTATAAAATAAAACCCTAGTCAGACTAGGGTTTATATAACAGCTATTGATTTTTCAAATTATTTCGGCATTGCAGCTTTCATTTGTTTAAGTTGCTCTGCCGCTTGATTACAAGCCTGATCTTGTGCAGCTGCGGGCATTGATGCAAATTGTTGTTTGCTTGATTCATATTGTGCTTTCATTGCATTTGCTTGCGCAGCTGGCATTGATGCTAAGAAAGAATCAATTTCAGCGAAATAAGTTTTACAACTTGCAGACAAATCAGCTGCAGAAGCTGAAAAACCAAATCCCATTAAAATAAGTGTAGCTAGTGTTTTTTTCATCATGATATCCTCACGAAAGTTAATTAATAAGTCATTGCCGATGTGGCATTTTATTATACCATTTTAGTGCAAAAAAAAAACAATAGCGATTACAAACAAATTTTCACAGACAAATCAGCGAGTTTAATCCACACTTCATCGCTAAATTCTTGTTTAGCAAGACGTTCAATATTGGCGAGTTCTTGGATAATTTCGTAGAGCTTTTGGTAGGTTAAACGTTGAATTGCACTTAAAAAGAGCGGTCGGCGATTTTGCCAGATTTTTAGACGGTCAAATTCAGTCTTAATTTGTTGAGTTGGAAGTTTTTCCGTTGTCACAATACGTTGCTGTGGTTTGGTAAGTTCAAGCAACGTAAATAATTCTCGCTGTAGTGTGCGTAATAAAATAACAGGTTGCACATCTTCAGCTTGTAACCCTTTTAAAATGCGTTTGGCACGATTTGCCTTTCCAACAAGCAACGCATCAATCCATTGAAATGGTGTAAAAATTGAGGATTGTTCGACTACGCTAATTACACGATTGTAGTTAAGTTTATGATCAGGATAGAGCAAATCTAAAAGCTGCAGAGCTTGTTTGAGTGCGAGCAGATTGTTTTCATAACTATAACAAAGTTGTTGGATTGCTTCATCATCAGCGTCTAATCCCATCGCTTTGGTACGATTTTTTACCCAACGAGGGAGATTTTCAGCTGTAGGCGTTTGGCAATTTACAAGAATCGCACTGGTTTCATATTGGTTTAGTTCAATAAACCATGATTGGTTTTCATTTACTTTTGATAGCTTTGCAATTTGTAAAATCAGCAAGATATCGTCATGTAGAACCGAAATAAATTCTTGCAGATTTTTCTGTAAAAGTGCGGTGAAATTTTCAGGTAAATTTAATACCATGACTTGTTTATTAAAAAACAATCCCATGGACTGACAGGATTCTATGAGTTGTGCCCAGTCAGTTTGGTTATCAATCTGAATGCTATTTTTCTCATCGAATCCTTGTTGGTTGGCTGTTTTATAAATGGCATCTTCACTTTCACTCAGTAACAATGGATCTTGCCCGACCAAAAAGTAAACTTTGTCTAAACGCTGGGAAAGATGTTGTTTCAATTGCTCTGGGAAGATGCGATTCATTATTTATGTTTAACCTGTTTTTCTAATGCAACTATTTTGGTAATAAGCTGACGCGCAGCTTGTTCCCGCATATCATTCCAAATTACTTCTCGTTCGGCGGATTTAGCTAATGCTGCGCGAGAATTATCAAAGAAAGTGCGGTTGATTTTTGCGGTGATTGGGTGAGTTTCACCATTTGCTAAACGAACGCTTGCTTCAACTTCCAACATCAATACTTTTTCCGCTTCACGACCGCGTTTAAATACTGAAGCGACTTCATCATTTTCGCGGAATTTATTGATGCGCAAAACAGGAATGCCTTGAGTCGAATTGACGAGCTGAATATTGTTCGCTTGTAGCTGATTACGCATTGCCACTGACATTTCGCTGTATGGATCGGGGCTTTCAAATGTAAGAGTACGTAATTCTTGTGGAATTAATGTACCGTTTTGAAAATGCCAGCCGCAAGCAGAAAGCGCGGTAATGCTTGCTACAATAAACAACGCTTTGATTGATTTAATCATAAAAATTACCTTTATTGTGGAGTGTATGAATTTAAAATCCATACACTAATAAAGATAGAATCTGTGAAATATCAATATTCCACAGATTCTACGGATTATGGTTTAACCACAAAATTTAACATTTTTAATGGAATATAGATTTCTTTAAGAATTTCTTTTCCATCAAGGAATTTTGCAACATTAGGATCTGCTTTGGCAGCCTCTTTAATTTCTTCTTCTGAAGAGGTTGCAGGAACAGTCACTTTTCCACGAACCTTGCCATTTACTTGCACAACAATGAGTTTTTCATCTTCTACCATTGCAGCTTCATCAGCTTTCACCCATTCAGCGGTATCGATGTTGCTTTCATTTCCTAGCGCTTGCCATAATTCAAAGCAGATATGTGGCGTAATTGGATAAAGCATACGCACTACGGCACTTAATGCTTCTGCCATCACGGCACGATCTTGTTCGCTTTCAAGCGGTGCTTTGGTGAGTTTGTTCATCAACTCCATAATTGCTGCAATCGCAGTGTTGAAAGTTTGACGGCGACCAATGTCATCGCTCACTTTCGCGATGGTTTTGTGTACTTCACGGCGAAGCGCTTTTTGTGTTGCTGAAAGTGCGGTGATATCTAGGCTAGTTTTTGCTGGATTTTGTTGATATTGATATACCAAATTCCAAACACGCCCTAAGAAACGTTTCGCACCTTCTACACCAGATTCTTGCCACTCCAAGGTCATTTCTGCTGGAGAGGCAAACATCATAAATAGACGAACAGTATCGGCACCATATTTTTCTACCATTTCTTGTGGGTCAATACCGTTATTTTTGGATTTCGACATTTTGGTCATGCCACTGTGGACTAGTTCACGCCCTTCAGGATCAGTCGCTTTAATAATTCTGCCTTTTTCATCACGTTCAAGAGTCACCTGTGTTGGACTTACCCAAATACGCTCATTGGTTGGACTTGTGTAGTAGAAGGCATCTGCAAGCACCATACCTTGACACAATAATTTATCGGCTGGTTCATCACTGGTTACAAATCCCGCATCACGCAATAATTTGTGGAAGAAGCGGAAGTAGAGCAAGTGCATTGTTGCATGTTCAATACCACCGATATATTGATCCACTGGTAACCAATAGTTTGCTTCTTCCGCATCCAGCATGCCATTTTGATATTGTGGACAAGTGTAGCGCGCGTAATACCAAGAGGATTCCATAAAGGTATCAAAGGTATCCGTTTCTTTTAACGCTGGTACGCCGTTAAGGGTTGTTTTTGCCCAGTTAGGATCTGCTTTAATTGGACTTTTTACGCCATCCATGACCACATCTTCAGGCAGAATAATAGGTAAATCTTCCATTGGTGCAGGTACTACATCGCCATTTTCAAGGGTTAGCATCGGAATTGGC
The DNA here is from genome assembly GCF_003493605.1 of Haemophilus haemolyticus. Lineage (GTDB taxonomy): Bacteria > Pseudomonadota > Gammaproteobacteria > Enterobacterales > Pasteurellaceae > Haemophilus > Haemophilus haemolyticus_J. Next base: position 13,309 of record NZ_QQKA01000007.1, on the reverse strand, counting down.
GCACCCCAATAACGTTGGCGAGAAACGCCCCAGTCACGTAAACGATAATTAACTTGACGTTTTCCAACAGCTAATTTTTCTAATTTATCTGCAATGCCGTTGAAAGCGCCATCAAAATCTAAACCATCAAACTCGGCTGAGTTCACTAATTTACCGTGTTCAACGAAAGCTTGTTTGGTTAAATCAATTTCTTCATCTGCAAGCGGTGCGATCACTTGTTTAATTGGCAAACTATATTTTTGAGCAAATTCAAAGTCACGCTGGTCGTGAGCTGGAACCGCCATTACCGCGCCAGTACCGTAGTGCATTAATACGAAATTAGCGACCCAAATTGGTAATTTTTCACCTGTCAATGGATGAATGGCAAATAAGCCTGTTGCCATTCCTTTTTTCTCCATTGTCGCAAGATCAGCTTCTGCTACTTTTGCGTTTTTCGCTTCTTGGATAAAGGTGGCTAATTCAGGATTATTTTGAGCCGCTAAACTTGCTAATGGATGTGCTGCCGCAATACCTAAATAACTTACGCCGTAAAAGGTATCTGGACGCGTGGTGTAAACCGCTACTTTTTCGTTGGTGTCTGCAACATCAAAGGTAATTTCTACCCCTTCAGAACGGCCAATCCAGTTACGCTGCATGGTTTTTACCATGTCAGGCCATTGTGGAAGGGTATCTAAACCACCTAATAATTGCTCTGCGTAATCGGTGATTTTAATAAACCATTGTGGGATTTCTTTTTGTTCCACAGGTGTATCACAACGCCAGCAACAACCTTCGTGTACTTGCTCGTTTGCGAGTACGGTTTCATCGTTCGGGCACCAGTTTACGGTTGAGGTTTTTTTGTACACTAAGCCTTTTTTGTAAAGCTCTGTGAAGAACCATTGTTCCCATTTGTAGTATTCTGGTTTACAGGTTGCGATTTCACGATCCCAGTCGAAACCAAAGCCTAAAAGCTGAAGTTGTTTTTTCATATAGGCAATGTTTTCGTACGTCCATTTAGCAGGCGCAGTTTTATTTTTAATCGCCGCACCTTCCGCCGGTAATCCGAAAGCATCCCAACCAAATGGTTGTAATACGTTTTTACCTAGCATGCGTTGATAACGAGAAATTACATCACCAATAGTGTAGTTGCGCACGTGCCCCATATGCAGGCGACCAGAAGGATATGGGAACATAGAAAGACAGTAATATTTTTCTTTAGATTCGTCTTTGATTGCTTTGAAAACTTTATTTTCTGCCCAATATTGTTGAACCTTTGGTTCGATCATATCGGGGCGATATTGTTCTTGCATAAAATCACCTTAAATTTTAACCGCACTTTTGCAGCATTTTGATAATAGAAAATGTGGCATAGAATACCGTAAAACGGCATAAATTGATAGGGTGAGAGTCCAAAGTGCGGTGATTTTTTTCTTTGTTTTTACAATAGATTTTGAATTTCTTTTGGAATTAATTTGGGTTCAGGAATCCAAACTTGTTTGTGTCGGCTTAATTCCCCTTTTTCTAAAATAATACTGCTTTTGGGCACTTTGAAGGATTTACTTAAAAATTTCAATAAATGCGCATTTGCTTGACCATCAACAGGTGGCGCAGTAATGGTAATTTTTAATTCATCATCGTGAATGCCAGCAATATGATCTTTGCTGGCTTTTGGTTGTAAGAATATTCTTAATCTAATACCGTCTTTATTTTGTTCAATCGCAGACATAAATTCTTCGTTTTGTTTATTTTTCTTTATTATAAAAATGAATTATGTAAAAAATAAAGTGTGGATTAGGGCTCGCTAATCCATAGCAAGCAAATACAACTTATGATATAGTTCACAGCCGAATTTATAGGGATCTTTTTATAATAAAAATAATGATAGAACTCGATCAAAACAATATTCCAAAACACGTTGCCATTATTATGGATGGTAATGGGCGGTGGGCAAAACAGAAAAATAAAATGCGTATTTTTGGCCATACCAATGGCGTATCTGCAGTTCGCCGTGCAGTAAGTTATGCTCGTCAAACTGGCGTGAATTTTCTTACACTTTATGCCTTTAGTAGCGAAAATTGGAATCGACCAGAGCAAGAAGTCAGCGCATTAATGACGCTTTTTATGCAAGCTTTGGACCGCGAAGTGAAAAAATTACATAAAAATAATATTCGCCTGAAAATTATTGGCGATGTATCTCGTTTTAGTGAATCTTTGCAAGAAAAAATTACAAAAGCGGAAAATTTAACAGAAAAAAATACTGCACTTACGCTTAATATTGCTGCAAATTACGGCGGTTGTTGGGATATTGTACAAGCGACAAAACAACTCGCAGAAAAAGTAAAAAATAATGAAATGAACGTTGACGAGATTGATGAAATTACTTTTCAGCGTCATTTGGTTACACAAGATGAACCACCAGTAGATCTGTTGATTCGTACCAGTGGTGAACAACGCATTAGTAATTTTTTATTATGGCAAATCGCATATGCAGAACTTTATTTTTCCGATGTGATGTGGCCAGATTTTGATGAGGCGGAATTTAACCGCGCCATCGCCTGTTATCAACAACGTCATCGCCGTTTTGGTGGGACAGAATAATTCAATAAATGGATTAAAATTATGCTTAAACAACGAGTTTTATCTGCCATTGTGTTAATCGTAGCGGTGCTATGTGCGCTATTTTTATTCACGCCTTTTTATTTTGCCCTTGCGTTAGGTGCAGTAGCGACTTTAGGCGTTTGGGAATGGACTCAGTTTGCTCGCCTTAAACAGCCCTTAGCGCGTTTTTGTGTTGCTGCTTTTTTAGGCGCCTTTATTTTTTTATGGCTCTACACTGAGGGCAACTATTTAGATGCCGGTCGTGTGTTTGAACAGCATCTTCAGCTTTTATTGATGAACGCTGTTGGTTGGTGGCTTTTAGCTTTATTGCTTGTGGTGAGTTATCCTAAATCAGCTAAATTTTGGTCTAAAAATCCTCTTTTACAGCTTTTATTTGCCTTTTCTACTTTAATCCCATTTATCGCGGGCGTATTACGTTTACGTTTAGAACACTATACCCATAATCCTTATCACGGCTTATTTTTATTACTTTATGTATTTGTGCTTGTTTGGGCGGCTGATTCTGGTGCTTATTTTAGCGGGCGCGCTTTTGGTAAACGTAAACTCGCGCCAAAAGTATCACCGGGTAAAAGTTGGGAAGGCGTTGTTGGTGGTTTAATTACAGCGTTAGTGCTTGCTTTTGTATTTATTCATTTCTCTGGCGATTCTTTAGTTGGTGAGCGAAATATCTCTGGATTCGTTATTCTTTCCGTTGCCACAGTTGCAATTTCAGTATTGGGCGATTTAACTGAAAGTATGTTTAAACGTGAGTCTGGTGTGAAAGACAGCAGTCAATTAATTCCGGGTCATGGTGGTGTATTAGATCGCATTGATAGCTTGACTGCCGCGGTACCTTTTTTCAGCTACTTCTATTTCTTTGTGTTATAAGGATTCTGAATGTCATTTTTGTGGTCGCTAGGTTCTTTTATCATTGCTATTGCGGTATTAGTATCCGTTCACGAATATGGTCACTTTTGGGCTGCTAGAAAGTGCGGTATAAAAGTCCATCGTTTTTCAATTGGCTTTGGTAAGGTAATTTGGAAACGAATCGATAAGTATGGTACAGAATTTGCGGTTTCAATGATTCCTTTAGGCGGTTATGTAAAAATGCTTGATGGACGTAATGAATCGGTTCCAGTTGAACAAAAGCCACAAGCATTTGACAGTAAAAGCGTATTACAACGCGCATTTGTGATTATTTCAGGTCCTTTGGCAAATTTTATTTTCGCGATTTTTGCCTATTGGGTCATCTACCTTTATGGAATGCCAAGTGTTAAACCTGTGATTGAATCAATAACACCAAGTTCAATTGCAGCACAAGCTCATATTGAACCTAATACACAAATTCTAGCGGTTGATGGCGAAGAAACTCAAGATTGGGAAACCATCAATATGCTACTTGCCACAAAAATGGGGGAGCCTAATGTTGAAATTACCCTTTCTCCTTTTGGTTCTAATATTGAACAACAGCGGACTTTAAATCTTACAAATTGGACTTTTGATCCTGAAAAAGAAAGTGCGTTTGAGGCATTAGGGATTATGCCTATGCGTCCTAAAGTTGAAATGGTGCTTTCTAAAGTTGTTCAAGATTCTCCAGCTGAGAAAGCAGGTTTACAAATCGGTGATAAAATTTTAAAAGAAAATTTAACCGCACTTCCTTGGCAAGATTTTATAAAACAGGTCGAACAAGGCGAATCTTTTTCTATTAAAGTTGAACGTAATGGGGAAACGCTTGACAAAATTATTACTCCAGTGCGTAATCAGAGTGGAAAATGGTTTGTAGGTTTAAGCCCAACTTTCGTAAAATTATCTGATGAATATCGTACTGAATTAAAATATGATATTCTTAACTCTTTGCAAAAAGGCATTGAAAAGACTGGCCAACTTTCTGTGTTAACCTTGAAGGTGTTAGGAAAGTTAATCACGGGTGATTTGTCATTAAACAATTTAAGCGGCCCAATTTCTATTGCTAAAGGTGCTGGTGCATCCGCTAATATTGGATTGGTGTATTTTTTAAGTTTTATGGCATTGATTAGTGTTAATTTAGGCATTATGAATTTATTCCCATTGCCTGTATTGGATGGCGGTCATTTAGTTTTTTTAGCAATGGAAGCTGTTAAAGGAAAACCTGTTTCTGAGAGGGTGCAAAGCATCTGTTATCGAATTGGCGCAGCACTGTTATTAAGCTTAACGGTGTTTGCATTATTTAATGATTTTTTACGTCTATAATTTATATAGGATACAATCGATGAAAAAACTTCTAATCGCAAGTTTATTATTCGGTACGACAACGACTGTGTTTGCCGCACCTTTTGTGGCAAAAGATATTCGTGTGAATGGTGTTCAAGGCGACTTAGAACAACAAATCCGAGCAAGTCTACCTGTTCGTGCCGGTCAGCGTGTGACTGACAATGATGTGGCTAATATTGTCCGCTCTTTATTCGTAAGTGGTCGATTCGATGATGTGAATGCGCATCAAGAAGGCGATGTGCTTGTTGTTAGCGTTGTGGCTAAATCGATCATTTCAGATGTTAAAATCAAAGGTAACTCTGTTATTCCAACTGAAGCACTTAAACAAAACTTAGATGCTAACGGTTTTAAAGTTGGTGATGTTTTAATTCGAGAAAAATTAAATGAATTTGCCAAAAGTGTAAAAGAGCACTATGCAAGTGTAGGTCGCTATAACGCAACAGTTGAACCTATTGTCAATACGTTACCAAATAATCGCGCTGAAATTTTAATTCAGATTAATGAAGATGATACAGCAAAATTAGCATCATTAACTTTCAATGGTAATGAATCTGTTAGTAGCAGCACGTTGCAAGAGCAAATGGAATTACAACCTGATTCTTGGTGGAAATTATGGGGTAATAAATTTGAAGGCGCTCAGTTCGAGAAAGATTTACAGTCAATTCGTGATTATTATTTAAATAATGGTTATGCCAAAGCACAAATCACAAAAACTGATGTTCAGCTAAATGATGAAAAAACGAAAGTAAATGTAACCATTGATGTAAATGAAGGTTTACAGTATGACCTTCGAAGTGCTCGCATTGTTGGTAATGTGGGCGGTATGGCTTCTGAACTTGAACCTTTGCTTTCTTCATTACATTTAAATGATACTTTCCGTCGCAGTGATATCGCCGATGTTGAAAATGCGATTAAAGCAAAATTGGGTGAACGTGGTTACGGTAGTGCAACGGTGAATGCAGTACCTGATTTTGATGATGCGAATAAAACCTTAGCAATTACTTTTGTTGTTGATGCTGGTCGACGTTTAACTGTTCGTCAACTACGCTTTGAAGGAAATACTGTTTCAGCAGATAGTACTTTACGTCAAGAAATGCGCCAACAAGAAGGGGCGTGGTATAACTCGCAATTAGTTGAGTTAGGTAAAATCCGTTTAGATCGTACAGGATTCTTCGAAACCGTAGAAAATCGAATTGATCCTGTAAAAGGTACGGATGATGAAGTAGATGTCGTGTATAAAGTTAAAGAGCGTAATACAGGTAGTATCAACTTTGGTATTGGTTACGGCACAGAAAGTGGTATTAGCTATCAAACTAGTGTTAAACAAGATAATTTCTTGGGAACAGGGGCAGCAGTAAGTATAGCTGGTACGAAAAATGATTATGGTACTAGTGTCAATTTAGGTTATACCGAACCCTACTTTACTAAAGATGGCGTAAGTCTTGGTGGAAATGTTTTCTTTGAAAACTATGATAACTCTAAAAGTGATACATCTTCTAATTATAAACGTACGACTTACGGTGGTAATGTCACTTTAGGTTTCCCTGTAAATGAAAATAACTCTTACTATGTAGGATTAGGTTATACCTATAATAAAATTAGTAACTTCGCAAGAGAATATAGTCGTGATTTATATATGCAATCAATGAACTTTAATGGAAATGCCATTAAAACAAACGACTTTGATTTCTCATTTGGTTGGAACTATAACAGTCTCAATAGAGGATATTTCCCAACTAAAGGGGTTAAAGCAAGTCTTGGTGGACGAGTTACGATTCCTGGTTCTGATAACAAATACTATAAACTAAGTGCAGATGTACAAGGTTTCTACCCATTAGACAGAGATCACCGTTGGGTAATGTCGGCAAAAGCATCTGTTGGCTATGCAAATGGATTTGGTAACAAACGCTTGCCATTCTATCAATATTATACTGCGGGTGGTATTGGCTCTTTACGTGGATTTGCATATGGTGCTGTTGGACCGAATGCTATTTATTTAAATCCAACCCAAAATAAATGGATACCAAGCACAGATGTTGTGGGTGGTAATGCAATAGCTACAGCTAGTGCAGAGTTAATTGTGCCAACTCCATTTGTCGGTGATAAAAGCCAAAACTCTGTTAGAACTTCATTATTTGTGGATGCAGCAAGTGTGTGGAATACAAAATGGAAATCCGATAAAGCATTAGACGCAAGTATTGCTGCGTTAAATTTACCTGATTATGGAAAAGCTAGTCGAGTTCGTGCATCTGCAGGGGTAGGCTTCCAATGGCAATCACCTATTGGACCGTTAGTGTTCTCTTATGCTAAACCGATCAAAAAATATGAAAATGATGATGTAGAACAATTCCAATTTAGTATTGGTGGTTCTTTCTAATTAGATTGAACTTTTTTCATCATTCGAATGTCAAAGATAACATTCTCTGCCTAATTTTGTTAGGCAGAGAAAATACTAAACTAACCACAATTTAATTAAGGATCTTTATCAAATGAAAAACATCGCAAAAGTAACCGCACTTGCTTTAGGTATCGCACTTGCTTCAGGCTATGCTGCAGCTGAAGAAAAAATTGCTTTCATTAATGCAGGTTATATTTTTCAACATCACCCAGACCGTCAAGCTGTAGCGGATAAACTTGATGCTGAATTTAAACCTGTAGCTGAAAAATTAGCAGCAAGCAAGAAAGAAGTTGATGATAAAATTGCAGCTGCTCGTAAAAAAGTAGAAGCAAAAGTTGCGGCTTTGGAAAAAGATGCACCTCGCCTACGCCAAGCAGATATTCAAAAACGCCAAGAGGAAATTAATAAATTAGGCGCGGCTGAAGATGCTGAATTACAAAAATTGATGCAAGAACAAGATAAAAAAGTTCAAGAATTCCAAGCGCAAAATGAAAAACGTCAAGCAGAAGAGCGTGGTAAATTATTAGATAGTATTCAAACTGCTACAAATAATTTAGCAAAAGCGAAAGGTTATACTTATGTGCTTGATGCAAATTCAGTTGTGTTTGCGGTAGAGGGTAAAGACATCACAGAAGAAGTATTAAAATCTATCCCTGCTTCTGAAAAAGCTCAAGAGAAAAAATAATAGGTTCTCATAATGCAAAAATCCTATTCTTTACAAGAATTGGCAACTCAAATCGGCGCTACCGTTCGCGGTAACGCCGATGTTGTTGTTGAGAATATCGCCCCACTCGATAAAGCCCAATCAAATCAACTTACTTTTATTTCTAATTCAAAATTTCGTGCATTATTGAAAGATTCTAAAGCAGGAATTTTGGTTGTTTCTGAAGAGGATGTTGCACACTGTTCTTCAGAAAGCAATTTACTTATTGTGAAAGATCCTTATGTAGCTTATGCAATTTTGGCTCAATATATGGATAGCACACCAAAAGCGGCAAAAGGAATCGAAAAAAGTGCGGTCATTTTTGATGGTGTTTTATTGGGCGAAAATGTATCTATTGGTGCGAACGCAGTGATTGAAGAAGGTGTTGTACTTGGTGATAACGTGATCATTGGTGCAAATTGCTTTGTTGGTAAAAATACCAAGATCGGTTCAGACACTCAACTTTGGGCTAATGTAACTGTTTACCATAACGTTGAGATTGGCACTAATTGCTTAATTCAATCAGGAACAGTCATCGGTAGTGATGGTTTTGGTTACGCAAATGATCGTGGTCGTTGGGTTAAAATTCCACAAGTAGGGCAAGTAATAATTGGTAATAACGTTGAGATTGGTGCGAATACCTGTATCGATAGAGGCGCATTAGACGCAACGATTATTGAAGATAACGTGATTATCGATAACCTTTGTCAAATTGCACATAATGTTCATATCGGCACTGGTACAGCGGTTGCGGGTGGCGTTATCATGGCGGGTAGTTTGACAGTTGGGCGCTATTGCTTAATTGGTGGTGCAAGTGTGATTAATGGCCATATGGAAATTTGTGATAAAGTCACGATTACTGGAATGGGAATGGTTATGCGCCCAATTACAGAGCCTGGCATATATTCCTCTGGTATTCCATTGCAAACGAATAAAGAATGGCGTAAAACAGCGGCATTGACGTTAGGTATTGATGGAATAAATAAACGTTTAAAAGCGTTAGAAAAGAAAATTTCTTAATTTCTTCTGAAATTTTATTACAAAATCCATATTTTAAAAGTTTACTATTAAAGTGTGGATTTTTTATTTTACTAAACGTAACTAAAAAAGTTTAAGCCCGTTAATTAAGCAGCTTATCCTATAAAACAAATAAGCCCAACTTAAGTTGGGCTTATTAACATATCGTTATCTTTAAAGAATTACGCGTTACCGCCAGTGATTTTTGCTACTTCAGCAGCAAAGTCTTCTTCTTTTTTCTCAATACCTTCACCAACTTCTAAACGGATGAAGTTAGAAACTGAAGTGTTTACTGATTTTAAGAAGTCACCTACAGATACAGAAGGATCCATTACGAATGGTTGGCCAGTTAATGAAACTTCACCAGTGAATTTCTTCATACGACCTTCAACCATTTTCTCTGCGATTTCTTTTGGTTTGCCAGAGTTAACTGCGATGTCGATTTGGATTTGGCGTTCGTGTTCAACTATTTCTGCAGGTACATCTTCTGGGTTTACGAATTCTGGTTTAGATGCCGCTACATGCATTGCCACTTTTTTAAGTTCATCAGCTGAACCTTCACCCGCAACTAACACACCGATTTTCGCACCGTGTAAGTATTGAGCAATAACTTGACCATCTAAGTAAGCAACACGACGGATGTTCATGTTCTCACCGATTTTAGCCACTAATGCAGCACGTTTTTCTTCAAATTGTGCTTGTAACGCTTCGATAGTAGTACCTTTGTGTGCTGCTGCAAAATCAGCTACTTCGTTTGCTAAACCTAAGAAGCCAGCATCTTTTGCTACGAAGTCAGTTTCACAGTTCATTTCAACTAATACACCGAAACCATTTTCTACACGAGCAAGGATAACACCTTCAGCTGCAACACGGCCTGCTTTTTTAGCTGCTTTAGCTTGACCAGATTTACGCATGTTGTCGATTGCTAACTCGATATCACCGTTTGCTTCAACTAATGCTTTTTTACATTCCATCATACCGGCACCGGTACGTTCACGAAGTTCTTTTACTAATGATGCTGTGATTTCAGCCATTTTAAAAATCCTCTGTCGAAAGTACGATTTATTTTGACCGCACTTTTAGATAAAAATATAGGGGCTAAACTTTAGCCCCTATGCCAATTAATCGTTTGATTATTAAGGGCTTCGCCTTACTGCAAAACTTAAATTATTCTGCGTCAGCTGCTAATTCTTCAGCAACTTGAGCTTCGTTACCACGACCTTCTTTAACCGCTGCTGCAGCTGCAGAAACGTAAAGTTGGATAGCACGAGTTGCATCATCGTTACCTGGGATAACGAAATCTACGCCAGCTGGAGTTGAGTTAGTATCAACGATAGCAAATACAGGAATACCTAGGTTGTTTGCTTCTTTAACTGCGATATGTTCGTGATCTGCACCGATAACAAATAATGCATCTGGTAAGCCGCCCATATCCTTGATACCGCCAAGGCTTAATTCAAGTTTTTCCATCTCACGGGTACGCATTAACGCTTCTTTTTTGGTTAATTTATCAAAAGTACCGTCTTGAGATTGAGTTTCTAAATCTTTTAAACGTTTAATTGATTGACGAACGGTTTTCCAGTTAGTCAACATACCACCTAACCAACGGTGGTTTACATAATATTGCTGACAATCTAATGCTGCTGCTTGAACTGCTTCAGACGCTGCACGTTTTGTACCAACGAATAATACTTTACCGTTGTTGCTAGCAATACGGGTTAATTCCGCTAAAGCTTCGTTGAATAAAGGTAAAGTTTTTTCAAGGTTGATGATGTGAACACCGTTACGAGCACCAAAAATGAAAGGTTTCATTTGTGGGTTCCAGTAACGAGTTTGGTGTCCGAAGTGTACGCCCGCGTTGATCATGTCGCGCATTGAAACTTGTGCCATAATATTTTCCTTTTGTTGGGGTTGAGCCTCCACATATCAGCTAATCGACCGTTTGGCACCCCGATTAAGCCTTGTTGATATGTGTGTGTTGTTAGTAATTAAAAAGCTGCTTTTGAAAGGCAAAAACAGCGGGGCGATTTATACCATAAAGTGCGGTTAAAAACTAGTTTATTTTGTTTATTTCTCCACTTTTCTTGCTTTGATAAATAACAATGGCGGGCGGTGTGATAAATCTTTAAATTCATTATGCCATTGAGGTTGGTCAGCAAGCATGGGTTCTTCCATTTGCTCGATTTGAAACCCTGCATGAATTAAATTATTGATAATTGTCGCAGTTGTTCGATGATAGGTTTGAAAAGGTTGTTTAAACCAATTTCTATTGCGTTCGCCCTCTTCTCGATAATGATTTAAACGATAAGCGACTTGCTGTTTTTTGTCATTTTTTTCCCAGCGCCCCCCTTCTTTGTGGCAAGTGGTTATCGGATGTTCTTGTGAGAAAACCAATATGCCATTAGACGAGAGTTTGTCATAGATAGTTGATAATAATGCCGGAAAATTTTCAATATAATGAAAGGCGAAAGAGCTAGTAATTACATCAAAATGACGTTTTGGTAACTCAGCTAATTTTTCCATTGGTAACTGATATAACGAAAAACATCCAGAAAATTGGCCGCACTTTTGCAGATCTTTTTCTGCTTGTTCGAGCATTTTTTCGGAAAGATCGGTTCCAATTACTTTAGCTGCCCCTCGTTCTAAATAAAGTTGTAAATGTCCTCCTGTACCACAGCCTAAATCGAGTAATTTTTTCCCTTTTAAATCAGGCAACAGTGAGAGCATGGTCGGCTTTTCGACAATTTCATTGAGACTAATTGGATTTGCGCGGAGTTTCTGATAAAGCTCAAAGAAGTTTTCTTTGTCATAAACGCTAGTTTTATTATTCATCTCGTATCCTATATTACAAATAAAAAGGGCGCATGATATACGCCCTTATTGTATCGAGTAAAACTTATCCTGTGAAATTGGCAAACCATCCTAAGTTTGCACCGACTTGTGCCACAATATTTAACACACCGAATAAGATCACAAAGCCAATCATAAAATTGCCACCGTAAACTTTATAACTCGCTTGTGGGAATTTTTTACGACTTGCTCTGGCAAGAAGTGCTGGTACGATTGCAGCCCAAATGGTAGCTGCTAATCCTGCATAACCAATGGCAATCACAAAGCCATAAGGGAATTGTAAACTTAATAATAGCGGTGGTAAAAATGTCACTAATGTGGTTTTTGTTCGTCCTAACAAGCTATCGTCAAATTTAAATAGATCCGCAATATAGTCAAATAACCCTAAAGTGACGCCTAAGAATGAAGTAGAAATTGCCATATAAGCAAAGAAATTTAATACGACGGAAAGGTATTCCACTTCAATATATTTATGTAAAGCCTCTAGTAATGCAGATACATCGCCGCCTTTTTCAATTACCGGAGCAAATTCGTTGCGTGGCAAATTACCTTGCACAGCAAGTTGCCATAAAATATAAATTACGAGTGCTAATCCCGTACCGATGAAGATTGATTTCATGACTCGGCGACCATCACGATCGTAATATTTGACAAGGCTCGGTACATTTCCATGGAAACCAAAAGACACTAAGCAAACTGGAAGTGCGGTGAATAAATAAGGTAAATATGTTTGTTCACCCTCAGCAACAGTATTAAATAAAACTTCTGTTTTTACAGAGCTTAATAAACCGGTAGTAGAAAGGAAAAAAGCGACTACCATTCCAACAATCAATACAGTGGTGAAACGATCCACTGCTTTGGTTGAAAGCCATACAAAGGCTGCAAGAATAAGGCAGAAAATTAAAGATCCTGAAGTTCGCCCAATATCTACCGCACTTTCAGCAGAACTGAATGCTTGGTTGAGCAGATTCTGTGTAATGCCTCCGCCTGAGGTTATGTAGGCATAAGTCAAAATATACAAGACGAAAGCAACAGAAAGACCGTTGATAATATTCCAACTTTTTCCTAATAAATCTTTAACGATAGTGTCAAAACTTGAACCTGTTGGATAATGTAGATTAGCTTCTAGGATCATTAATCCTGATGTCGTCATACAAAACCAAGTATAAATTAAAGCAAGAATTGAACCGATAAACCATACACCTGCCGTTGAAGTTGGGTTAGCAAGCATGCCTGCACCAATCGCTGTACCTGCAATGATCATTGCGCCGCCTAAGAGAGAAGGAGATTTTTGTTGTATCATAAAATGCCTCTAAAATAAATTTGCACTATTATAGTAGTACAAAAGGAAAGTGCAATATATTTATATCGATAAAAAGGGGACATTTGATCTGCACCCCAAAAGTTGGACTAAATAACCAACTCACTAAGGTGCAGATTTTTTATGACCAAATACAATTTTCTTTTCAAGCAACAAGTCATCGAATTTTATCTTCAAAATGGTAAAAATAGTT
>NZ_QQKA01000006.1 GCF_003493605.1 Haemophilus haemolyticus | reverse complement strand
TCGTATTCGCAATATCACGAGCTGCTTCCGCATCATTTTTCGCTGTCACAGCCGCATCTTTCGCTTTGCCTGCTTCTGTTGCAGAGTTAGCAGCCGCATCTTTCGATCTACCCGCCTCAGTCGCTGAGCTTGCCGCCTCGCCCGCTTTCGTATTCGCAATATCACGAGCTGCTTCCGCATCATTTTTCGCTGTCACAGCCGCATCTTTCGCTTTGCCTGCTTCAGTTGCAGAGTTAGCAGCCGCGTCTTTTGATTTACCCGCCTCAGTCGCTGAGTTTGCAGCTGCATCACGAGCTGCTTCCGCATCATTTTTCGCTGTCACAGCCGCATCTTTCGCTTTACCTGCTTCAGTTGCTGAATTTGCAGCTGCGTCTTTTGATTTACCCGCCTCAGTTGCTGAGTTTGCAGCCTCGCCCGCTTTCGTATTCGCAATATCACGAGCTGCTTCCGCATCATTTTTCGCTGTCACAGCCGCATCTTTCGCTTTGCCTGCTTCTGTTGCTGAGGTTGCAGCCGCATCTTTCGATCTACCCGCCTCAGTCGCTGAATTTGCAGCTGCATCACGAGCTGCTTCAGCTGCGTCTTTCGATTTACCCGCTTCAGTTGCTGAACTTGAAGCAGCTGATGCTGAGATCGCCGCATTACTCGCTGCCGTTTCGGCTCGAGCAACTGATTTATCGATCTCAACTAGTTTGTCACTTACTGTTTTTGCAGCTGCTTTAGCATCAGCAATAGATTTCTTGGATTCAGCATTTAATTTATAAGTTACAGCTCCGTTTTCATAGGCAACCTCTAACCCATCGCCAGCTTTAAAATCAAGCGTATTATTAGCATTATTAGTAGCACTTGCTGCCTTATTCTGCATAACTTTTACATCTTGCCCATTTACTTTGAATGTATATGTTGTTTTAGCAATTTCGTCAGTTGCTTTGATTACAGAATAAAGCTGTGAACCAGTAATAGCATCACTAGAATTTTCAGAGATCTCGCCTGCACCAACGTTTTGGATTTGTCGTTTAACATTGTCATTACCAAAACTTACAGTGCCATTATCGGTTGCAGCAACACCTTTGGATAGCGTAGTGTCTCCGATTTTCATATCACTTACTGTATGTTTAGTAGATGTACTTGAAGATTGACCAATAGCAATATCGCCAGAATTATTAGCAACTGCACTTTGACCTAATGCAATACCATTTGCTGCAGACGCTACCACTTGAGCTCGATCACCTATACTAATCCCTGTTGCTCCAGCTGTTTTGGCATTGTTACCTAAAGTAACAGAGTATGTTGCATTATCCGTTGCTTGAGCCCCATTACCAATAACAATGGAATAATCTTTCTCTGCAATAGCCTTTTTATTATCTCCAATACCACCAATCACAATAGATTTTGAGCCATTGGCTGTAGCTTCTGGTCCGATTGCAACTGTTCTATCGCCATTTGCTGTTGCGTAAGCACCAATAGCGACCACCCTTTCTTTTGTAGCTGTCGTATTTTGACCGATAACAACAGAATTTTCTCTTGTTGCATTAACATTAGTACCAATAGCAACGGTATTTTCTCTGCCTGCATTTACATTACTACCGATTGCAACAGTATTTTCACGTCCAATTTTTGTTTCATGACCAATCGCAATACTGTTATCTGAACCTTGCCAAGCACCATTAACAACGTGACTTCCTGTAATAGTTGCATTATTACCTAAGGTAATAGCATTGCTTGCCCAGTTCACAGTACTATTATTACCGATAGCAATAGAGTTATCAGGTTTTAGTGTATAAGGAGTACTTGCCAGAAGTTTCGCGTTTGTACCGAATGCAATTGAGTTCGTTGCACCTTCAACTTGTGCTTGTCTACCAATAGCAATTCCATTTAGTGCTTCACGATATTGATCTCCCCAATAATTATTAACATTTGCACGAGAACCAATAGCAATAGAATCAGCAGCTAAGGCATTAGCATATACACCAACAGCAACTGAACGCGTTCCCTGCGCACCAGATTTTTCTGTAAACCGATCTAAGTTATTACTAAATACGGCACCTGGATTTCTTCCTTCTGCATTTACGCGGGAGGTTGTTAGCCAATCTGCCCAAATACCTGTATTTTCTGTCGATGTCGTTCCATCATCTTTTATAGCACCTTTTTTATAACCTTCAGCATTTACGTGTACAAAACCTTTATAACGTTTCATCATCAGATTTAATGTACCTACAGCATCTATAGCAGATAAAACACCTGGAGTTTCTGAACCTTCAAGAGCAACATTTTTCAGAATTTCACTATTAGGATCTGATACGACTGCAACACCTTGTTTAGGAATATCATTGTAATTAATAGTGGCAGCATTAGTAACAGAGGCTAGCAATGTTGATGTTATAAGAGCTGTAAGAACAGATATGATAAATTGTTTTGTGGCTTTTTGAGCATTATTAGAAGCAGAACTTGCTTTTGCACTACCTTTCGTTAATTCTGAAACAACCTCTAGTCTCTGTGTTGTTTTGTTCCAAATGACTTTAAATATACGATTCATAAATAACCTTCATTTCAGGGGTATAAATAGCCCACATATTTTTTAACGTATTTTCTAGATAGTGACGTTTAAATAAGTGTGAGACAAAGGTCAGCGATTATATATATATATATATATATATCAATATGATTAATGCTTGTTTTTTGTAAAGATTTGTAAAGATTTGTAAAGAAAGAAGAGATTCAAATTAACTTCATAAACATAATGTGATAACTAATTATCAGTTCAATAAATAATATGTAAATTAAATCTATATTTTTTATAAATTTTTAATTGACAAGACTCATTCTCCTTATTAAAATTCGCGCCCTGTTCCTTGTGATACAAAGTTTATTCCTCCTTAGTTCAGTCGGTAGAACGGTGGACTGTTAATCCATATGTCGCTGGTTCAAGTCCAGCAGGAGGAGCCAATTTTTCTTTTGGTTTAGAGTTTGTTTGTCTCCTTTTACAAACTCTAAATTAGCAACCAAAAGATTTTGAGCCCATCATGTTGATGGGCTTTATTTTTATCAGAATCATCTCTTTTTTTCTATCCACAGAGCCTGTGGATAACTTTGTGGATTAACTTTTTAAAATTTTGCGGATCCCTTGTTCTTACAAGGATTATTCGATCTTGATTACAGATTAGTCTAAAATTAAATTGTAATTGAAAATCAATAAGTTAAGTTTTGTCTAGTAAAAAATTAAAGTTTTTTTTATAAATTTGTGAGATCTTTCTCTTGACATCACTAAGTCTGTGTAAAACTTAGATTTTTGCCTGATCAATTTTACACATTAAATATGCTAAAATAGGCATTATTCAAAACTATCAAAAAACTGACCGCACTTTATGTCTGAAAAAATCAACACAAAACCATTCATTCTGCATTCCGACTTTCGTCCTTCTGGCGATCAGCCACAAGCTATCGAAAAATTAGCTGAAAATTTAACGGATGGATTAGCTCACCAAACTTTACTCGGGGTAACAGGCTCGGGGAAGACGTTTACTATCGCCAACGTGATCGCTCAATTAAATCGCCCCGCAATGTTACTTGCACCGAATAAAACCCTTGCTGCCCAACTCTATGCAGAAATGAAAGCCTTTTTTCCAGAAAATGCGGTGGAATATTTTGTTTCTTACTATGATTATTATCAGCCAGAAGCCTATGTGCCTAGTAGTGATACCTTTATTGAAAAAGATGCGTCTATTAATGATCAAATCGAACAAATGCGTCTTTCTGCGACGAAATCTTTTCTAGAACGTCGAGACACCATCGTGGTGGCATCCGTTTCTGCAATTTATGGTTTGGGTGATCCTGATAGCTATTTACAAATGATGTTGCATTTACAACAAGGTGCTATTATCGATCAACGCCAAATTTTAGCGAAGTTAGCGGAATTGCAATATACCCGCAATGATCAAGCATTTCAGCGTGGAACTTTCCGTGTTCGAGGAGAAATTATTGATATTTTCCCCGCGGAATCCGATGATCGTGCAGTGCGTATTGAATTATTCGATGATGAAATTGAGCGTTTAAGTTTATTTGATCCGCTCACTGGCAGTAGTTTTGGTGCAGTACCACGTTTTACGATCTATCCTAAAACTCACTATGTGACGCCAAGAGAACGTATTTTAGATGCGATAGAAAACATCAAAAAAGAACTCGTATCACGCCGTGAATACTTCATTAAAGAACATAAACTTTTAGAAGAACAGCGTATCAGCCAACGAACCCAATTTGATATTGAAATGATGAATGAATTGGGCTATTGCTCGGGCATTGAAAACTACTCTCGCTATTTATCGGGAAGAAATGAGGGCGAGCCACCACCAACATTATTCGATTATATGCCCTCTGATGCTATTTTAATTATTGATGAATCTCATGTGACTGTGCCTCAAATTGGTGGAATGTATCGCGGAGACCGTTCGCGTAAAGAAACCTTAGTCGAATATGGTTTCCGTTTGCCGTCCGCATTGGATAATCGTCCGTTACGCTTTGAGGAATTTGAACGCTTAGCTCCACAAACCATCTATGTTTCCGCAACACCAGGGCCTTATGAATTAGAAAAATCAGGCAGTGAAATTATCGATCAAGTGGTTCGTCCGACTGGTTTGCTTGACCCAATCATTGAAATTCGCCCAGTGTCCATTCAAGTGGATGATTTACTTTCCGAAGCTCGCCAAAGAGCAGATAAAAATGAGCGAGTTTTAGTCACAACACTCACCAAGAAAATGGCGGAAGATTTAACGGATTATTTAGATGAACACGGGATTCGTGTGCGTTATCTACATTCTGATATTGATACCGTGGAGCGCGTCGAAATTATCCGTGATTTGCGTTTGGGCGAATTTGATGTATTGGTTGGAATTAACTTATTACGTGAAGGTTTAGATATTCCGGAAGTGTCTCTTGTGGCAATTTTAGATGCCGATAAGGAAGGATTTTTACGTTCCGAACGCTCTTTAATTCAAACCATCGGCCGAGCTGCACGAAACTTAAACGGTAAAGCGATTTTATATGCGGATAGCATCACCAAATCGATGGAAAAAGCCATCACAGAAACCAACCGTCGTCGTGAAAAACAAACCAAATACAATGAAGAACATGGCATTGTGCCACAAGCATTAAATAAGAAAGTCGGTGAATTATTAGATATTGGACAAGGTGCAAACCAAAAAGCGAAAGCCAATAAACAACGTGGAAAAATGGCTGCAGAACCAACCGCACTTTATAATGCACCGAAAAATGCCAAAGAATATCAACAACAAATCAAAAAACTGGAACAACAAATGTATAAATTTGCGCAAGATTTGGAATTTGAAAAAGCCGCGGCAATTCGCGATCAATTACATCAATTACGTGAACAGTTTGTTTTTGATAACTAAAAGAAACGCCAGCTTAAGCTGGCGTTCCGTTTATTTGTTTTCACCCGAAGAATACAAGCGATTCTTATATAAATAACTGCCTAATAAAGCGTGAGCTAATGCCTCTTTTTTCATCGCATCAGGCACATCTTTTGGCGTTAAAGTTTCTGTCGCTTTATCGTAATGATAGCCTTGCGCTGCCTTATTTGGCATTTGAATCACCACATCATTATTACCTTTCATCATTGCTTGAGTTTGATCGTATTGCATAAAGGCACGATCTGGGTTTACATCTTGCGTTAAATCAAAACCAATCATTGGATAATTGCCACTTACGCCTGCTAAAGAAAGCAATGTGGTTGGCATATCAATTTGGCTCACAAGACGGCTGTCACGACGTGGCGTAATGCCATCACCAAGAATCAAGGCTGGAATATGGAAATGCTTAATCGGCACAAGACTTGCACCGCCTACACGAGAATCGTGATCCGCAACAATTAAGAAAATCGTATCTTTCCAATAATTAGACTGTTTTGCCATTTTAAAGAAATGGCCTAAGGCATAATCCGCATATTTTGCCGCATTATTACGAGTGGCTTTTGGTTGCTCATAAAGCTCAATTTTGCCATCTGGATATTCAAATGGATCGTGATTGCTGGAGCTAAACACTAAACTAAAAAACGGTTTACCTTCATTTTGTAATTTCGTGAAAGTTTCATTGGCTTTATCAAATAAATCCTCATCACTCACGCCCCAAGTGCCAGTAAATGTTGGATTTTGGTAATCTTGTTGATCCCAAATATCTTTAAAGCCATTGCCATAGAAAAAGCTCGCCATATTGTCGAAATGCTTTTCACCGCCATAAATAAAGGAAGTGTTATAGCCTTGTTTATGTAATAAATCCGCAATAGTAAAGAAACCACTTTGGGCATTATTAAGTTTCACCACTGCACGAGCTGGCGTTGGCGTAAAACCTGCGGTGGTTGCTTCAATACCGCGTACTGAACGTGTGCCTGTTGCATAAAGATTTTCAAATAACCACCCTTCTTTTGCGAGTTGATCCACATTTGGAGAAAGTGGTTTGCCACCAAGTGTGCCAATAAATTGAGCGCCAAGACTTTCTTGTAGCAAAATCACGATATTTTTAGGTTTACCCTGATAAGTCGCGACATTTTTCGTTAAAGTTGGGTATTTATCTGAAATGTAATCGCTGTCTGGGCGGCCACGGCTAGCTTTAACAATACGAAACATTTCATCTGCATCCATTTTTCCGTACATCTCTGAAGATTTTTCTTCATCTTTAAATTGCTGTGCGGCATAAATGACGGAATAGCCCGAATTAAGCACCAAAGAATTCACTAACGCATCAGAAGAAAATGCCACCATGGCGGGATTGATACCGCGGTGTTGAAAACTTGAACGCGCCCCAAGGAAACTCACGACAATAACAAGCAAAGCAATCACAGGGCGAAGTTTCCAACTGATTGAACGTAAATTTTTGACTGCCCAATCAGAAATTTTCCAATAAATCACGGCAGCTAAAATCGTGAAAACAAGGCTAAAAATCACCGCACTTAAATGCCCTTCCGCAAGCATTGAAAAAACTTCTTTCGGATAAATCAGGTATTCAATAAATAAACGATTTGGACGGTAATCGTAGGTTTCAATAAAGGCAGGTGTGGCAATTTCCATAAAGATAATAAACACACTACCAAGCGTTAACCAAAGGCGTAAAATTTTTACCCAAACTTTACTGCTATGAAATAACGTTGTGAGCAATGCAGGTACACCAAATAAATAACAAAGTGCCACAATATCCATTCGTACGCCTTGCAAAAATAATTGCAACCAGCCATCTACGGCGGATACACGTTCTGATTGCCATATAGCAAGTCCCAAACGGGATAAGGAAAGGATGATGAGATTAATCAACACAAATGTGAAGATGGGAAATAAAGGGGAATGCGCTTTTTTCATTGTAAAAACCACTAACAAAACGGCATCCAAGCCGTATTAAATTAAAGAAAGATAGGCAACTGTCTATCGGTCGGTTCCTTTTCGACACGACAAAAGTCTTAAAGTGCGGTAAATTTTCGCATAGTTTTACTTAATCTCAAATGTAAACAATATGCCAAATTCTGCATAGCGCAATTTTAGCTAATCACATTCACTAGAAGGTAAAAATAAAGCCTCGAGAAAAATCGAGGCTTTGTTCAGTAAACGGCGGAGATTTAATAAAAATTCACCGCACTTTTTTGATTACTCTTGTTGTGCTTTCACCGCAGCATAGGCAATCATATTAATAATACGGCGAACAGACGCCCCCGGATTAAGAATATGCGCAGATTTGTTCATACCCATTAAGATCGGGCCAACGGTAATTGCCGTAGTGGTGCCGCGTAATAAGCTATAACTAATACGTGACGAGCTCAAATCAGGGAACACTAATAAATTTGCACTTCCTTTCAATGGGCTATCAGGCATGACTTCTTTACGGTGAGCTTCATTCATCGCTAAATCGCCACGCATTTCACCATCGATCATTAAGTGTGGATTACGCTCTTTTACAATCTGTAACACTTCACGCATTTTTGGTGCACCTAATGAATCAGATGAACCAAAATTAGAGTGTGAAAGCAATGCAACTGCAGGTTCAATACCAAAACGATGAATTTCTTCTGCTGCCATTAAGGTAATTTCAGCTAATTCTTCTGCTGTAGGATTACTGTTTACATGGGTATCTGTTAAGAATACGTTACCAGTCGGTAATACAAGACTATTTAAAGCAGCAGCAGTTTTCACGCCATCTTTTAAGCCAATAATATCGCGAATAGATGCAAGGTGTTTTCCGTATGAACCAAATAAGCCACATACTAAAGCGTCTGCATAACCTAAGCTAAGCAATGTAGAAGCTAATACGGTTGTGTTAGAACGCACGACACGTTTTGCGATTGCAGGTGTAATGCCTTTACGTTTGGTAAGCTCGTAATAATGTTTCCAACATTCCTCATAGCGAGGATTATCTTCGTTATCCACAATTTCAAAATCGACACCGGCGGTTAAACGCAAACCAAGTTTTTTAATTTTTTCTTCAATCACGCTACGGCGACCAATTAAAATTGGATTTGCCAAGCCCATTGAAATCACTTCTTGGGTGGCATGCAATGCTTTATTTTCTTCCCCTTCCGCTAAAATAATGCGTTGTTTTTCCGCTTTTGCTTGGCTGAAAATAGGACGCATAAACAAGCTCGTTTTGTAAACAAACTGAGTTAGTTTTTCAACATAAGCATCCCAATTTTGAATTGGACGAGTTGCCACACCTGATTCCATTGCTGCTTTTGCTACCGCCGGTGCGATACGCACAATCAAGCGAGGATCGAATGGACGAGGAATCACATAATCTGCACCAAAAGTCGCGCCTTCACCACCGTAAGCAGAAGTTACCACTTCGTTTTGCTCTTCTAATGCAAGATCAGCAATGGCATAAACCGCAGCACGTTTCATTTCTTCATTAATAGTGGTTGCACCCACATCTAATGCACCACGGAAAATGAATGGGAAACAAAGCACGTTATTTACTTGGTTTGGATAATCAGATCGGCCTGTACATACAATCGCATCAGGACGAACCGCTTTCGCTTCTGGCGGGGTAATTTCAGGGTTTGGATTAGCTAAAGCAAGAATAATTGGATGTGCAGCCATGGTTTTCACCATATCTTGTGTAAGCGCACCAGCTGCAGAACAACCTAAGAAAATATCTGCATTTGGCATCGCATCGCCAAGTTTACGCCAGCCATTATCTTCAATTGCATAATCTTTTTTGGTTTGATCCATTTTGTCATCACGGCCTTTATATACCACGCCTTTCGAGTCGCAAACTGTGATGTTTTCACGTTTCATACCTAAAGAAAGCAATAAGTTCAAGCACGCAATTGATGCTGCCCCCGCACCAGACGCAACAAGTCGAACATCTTCAATTTTTTTACCTACAATACGAAGAGAATTGATAATCGCGGCAGCACTGATGATCGCTGTACCATGTTGGTCATCATGGAATACAGGAATATTCATTCTCTCACGCAATTTTTGTTCAATATAGAAACATTCTGGTGCTTTAATATCTTCTAAATTGACCCCACCGAAAGTTGGCTCTAACGAGGCAATAATATCTACAAGTTTATCGGGATCATGTTCATTCACTTCAATATCAAATACGTTGATACCGGCGAATTTTTTGAACAATACGCCCTTTCCTTCCATTACAGGTTTGCCAGCAAGCGCGCCAATATTGCCAAGTCCAAGTACCGCTGTACCATTGGAAATCACAGCCACTAAATTTCCACGTGCGGTATATTTGTAAGAGGCAGCAGGATCTTTTTCAATTTCTAAACAAGGCTCTGCCACACCTGGCGAATAAGCTAAGGCTAAATCGCGTTGTGTTGCGAGTGATTTTGTTGGGGTAACTTCGATTTTTCCAGGAATTGGAAATTCGTGGAAATCTAAGGCTGCTTGACGTAATTGTTCGGTCATAATAAGTGCTCCATTTTCTTGAAACAGGATTGAAATATCACGTCGATTATATCTGTTTTTTATTCAAAAAATTGTGACGAACTGCAAATTTTTACAACTTTATAACAAAATTTTTTTGATGCGAGGCATTAGCTAGACTTTTCATTTTTCAGCAAAAAAGGTAGGATTTTCGCAGCAAAAGCATAAGGATGAGAAAATGAATCCATTTCAAAAAATTAAAAGTGCGGTAAATAAATGCCAAAGATTTTTCATTAGTCGCACTCTGCAACGTAAACTAACAAATCAAGGTATGACTGTCATTTCTGCCAATTGCGTGGGGGCTTTTATCTTACACGATTTACACCAGCCGTTTAATTCGCCTTTTGTGAATCTCTATCTCTCGCCACAAGATTTTTTGCGTTATTTACAAAATATGGATTTCTATCTCACTCAATCTCTCACATTCGTACAAACAGAAAAAAGTTATCCAGTGGGAAAACTTGCCGATCTTGAAATTCATTTTATGCACTATCACAGTGAGCAAGAAGCTGGTGAAAAATGGCAACTTCGCACGTCACGCATCAATTTAGATAATCTTTTTATTATGATGACTGATCGAGACGGTGTGACAGAAAAAGACATTCAACTTTTTGATCAACTCCCTTTTAAAAATAAAGTGATTTTTACTCACAAGCCCTGCCCTGCTTTTAAATCGGCTTATTATATAAAAGGCTTCGAGAAACAAAATCAGGTGGGCGATATTTTTGAGTTTTCTGGCTGGAATGGGAAAAAATATTACGATCAATTCGATTACGTGAAGTGGTTTAACCAAGCTTGACAAATAGAGGCTGCAGATTAAATGCAGCTTTTTTGTTTCGTTATAAAAGCAAAAACCTGTACAATGCCCAGCGAATTTTAACAAGAGAAAACATAATGAGATTAGATAAATTTATTGCTGAAAATACGGGGTTAACTCGTTCTCAAGCAACAAAAGCGATCCGCCAAAGTGCGGTAAAAATTAATGGTGAAATTGTCAAAAGTGGCGCGGTACAAATTTCACAAGAAGATGAAATCTATTTTGAAGCTCAATTATTAACGTGGGTGGAAGAAGGCCAGTATTTTATGTTGAATAAATCGCAAGGCTGTGTTTGTTCTAATGATGATGGCGACTATCCAACAATTTATCAATTTTTCGATTACCCTTTAGCTGGAAAATTACATAGCGCGGGTCGCTTAGATGTAGATACAACAGGCCTCGTATTGCTTACCGATGACGGACAATGGTCACATCGCATCACATCCCCAAAACATCATTGTGAAAAAACCTATTTAGTGACCTTAGCTGATCCCGTAGAAGAAAATTATGCTGCGGCTTGTGCGGAAGGCATTTTATTACGCGGAGAAAAAGAGCCCACTAAACCAGCAAAATTAGAAATCTTAGATGATTACAATGTGAATCTGACGATTTCCGAAGGTCGCTATCATCAAGTAAAACGTATGTTTGCCGCACTTGGGAATAAAGTCGTCAGATTACATCGCTGGAAAATTGGGAATGTTGTACTAGATGAATCATTAGAAGAAGGCGAATACCGCCCATTGACTCAAAACGAAATCGAAAGTTTGGTAAAATAAGATGAGCCAGCAAAAATCTACCTTTATCTTTATTCTTACGCTCGGTATTCTCTCCATGCTACCGCCTTTTGGCG
Source organism: Haemophilus haemolyticus (assembly GCF_003493605.1). Taxonomy (GTDB): domain Bacteria; phylum Pseudomonadota; class Gammaproteobacteria; order Enterobacterales; family Pasteurellaceae; genus Haemophilus; species Haemophilus haemolyticus_J. Next base: position 105,963 of record NZ_QQKA01000006.1, on the reverse strand, counting down.
TGGATATGTATTTGCCGTCTTTTTTAGAAATTGCGAAAGATCTCGGCGTGAGTCCAGAACAAGTACAACATACGCTCACTTCTTTTGCTTATGGCATGGCATTTGGTCAGCTTTTTTGGGGGCCTTTTGGTGATAGTTTCGGACGAAAACCGATCATTTTACTCGGTGTCATTGTAGGTGCGCTAACAGCTTTAGTACTCACCGAAATAAATTCAGTCGGAAATTTCACCGCACTTCGTTTTGTGCAAGGTTTCTTTGGTGCTGCCCCTGTTGTGCTTTCTGGCGCATTATTGCGTGATTTATTTAGTAAAGATCAGCTATCTAAAGTGATGTCTACCATCACATTAGTATTTATGCTTGCACCTTTAGTTGCGCCAATTATTGGTGGCTACATCGTTAAATTTTTCCACTGGCACGCGATTTTTTACGTTATTTCGCTCGTGGGATTATTAGCCGCAGCATTGGTCTTTTTCATCATTCCAGAAACCCATAAAAAAGAAAATCGCATTCCGCTACGCTTAAATATTATCGCTCGCAATTTCCTTCTGCTTTGGAAGCAAAAAGAAGTACTCGGCTATATGTTTGCCGCCTCTTTTGGCTTTGGTGGGTTGTTTGCTTTTGTGACGGCAGGATCAATTGTCTATATCGGCATTTATGGGGTTCCCGTCGATCAGTTCGGTTACTTCTTCATGATGAATATCGTTACGATGATCTTTGCCTCCTTTTTGAATAGCCGATTTGTCACTAAAGTGGGTGCAGAAACAATGTTACGGATAGCCCTCACAATTCAATTCCTTTCTGGAATGTGGCTAATTTTGACCGCACTTTTAGATCTCGGTTTTTGGCCAATGGCAATTGGCGTCGCCTTTTTCGTCGGTCCAAATCCAGTGATTTCATCAAATGCAATGGCATCAGCTTTAGAAAGATGTCCTCAAATGGCGGGAACGGCAAATTCTTTGATTGGTAGCGTACGTTTTGCAGTGGGTGCAATTATGGGAAGTTTAGTCGCGTCAATGAAAATGGATACCGCCGCACCAATGCTCTTTACTATGGGAGCATGTGTCGCGATTTCCGTATTGGCATATTACTTTCTAACCAGCCGAAATTTAAAAAGCCGTAGGTAAATATCCCTACGGCTCAATGATTGTTTTCTTTATTAAGCGAAGACCATCCATAACGGCAAGCAAACAACAATAAATAATAGGATAAATAAACTATTGGCAGATAATTTCCACTTTTGGAAACTATGCAGAATCAGAATAGCCGCAATAACAAAATGGCAAACAAAATAAATGATGTAAGCGAAAATACTGTCAGAATTAACCGCACTTTCCATTCCATTTAAAAGTAAAAATAAAAATATTGCCAAAGCATTTAAGGCGAGCAATATAATCATGGCTAAAGGCAATAATGCTATAAAACTTTGTAAACGATTTCGTGCAATCACAAGCGCAAGATTTGCCAAAATCACCCCAGATAAAATCGGTGCAAACGGGTTATATTCAGCAAAAGCACTCGCAGGAAGCATGGTAAAAATCATTAAATAACTCAAGCAACCTAAACCCGCAATTAATGCTGCCATCAATAAAAAACTGTTACGGATTTTTTCAGTTTTTGGTTGTTTCCAAATAAAATACACGACAGAAAGACCACATACGCTCATCACGTTAGTAAGTGTGTGATTATTCTGTAATAGGCTTATCAGCAACCACACCGCCCAATAAATAGCAAAAGTCATATTAACTTTGATTAAACGACCACGTTGTCCTGGGCAAATTTCACCGCGATAAAACACCAACAACGAAATTAACTGTGCAACCAACACGCCTACACCTAAATTAGGAATTGTTTGTTTTTCAGGTTGCAAAGAAAAAATAAATAGATCGATTCCAAGCACCATTGAGATCGATAATACCGCAAGCAATGCCGCGATATATTTAGAAGATTGTTCTGACATAATTTTGACGTCCGAAAAAATAATGCGCCATTATGCTAAAAATTCATTAAATTTTAAAGTAGAATGAAACCAATTTTAACCGCACTTAGGTACATGAATGTTACTTAGTATTTTATATATCATCGGTATCACCGCTGAAGGAATGACAGGTGCACTTGCGGCTGGTCGTGAAAAAATGGATATTTTTGGCGTGATTATTATCGCATCCGTCACTGCCATTGGCGGCGGCTCTGTGCGTGATGTACTGCTTGGGCATTATCCTCTCGGCTGGGTTAAGCACCCAGAATATTTTTTAATGGTGGCAAGTGCGGCGGTAATTACCGTGTATGTTGCACCGTTCATCAATCATTTTATGCGCTATTTCTGCACTATTTTCTTGGTGCTTGATGCGATGGGTTTAGTGGTGTATTCCATTATTGGCGCGCAAATTGCAATGGATATGGGACATAGCCTCACTATTGTTTGTATTGCAGGCTGTATTACAGGTGCCTTTGGCGGGGTTCTACGCGATATGCTATGCAATCGAATTCCTCTCGTGTTCCAAAAAGAACTCTACGCCAGCATTGCGCTATTTGCCACGCTGACTTATTACGCATTAAGCTCACTTCAAGTAGAACATACACTTGCCGTGTTACTCACACTTATTAGCAGCTTTACTTTACGCCTTTTAGCTATTCATTTCGAATGGGGTTTGCCGGTGTTTAATTACCAAGAACTCACATCGGAAGAACAAGATAAGCTGCCAAATAAAAAGAAATAAATAAAATAAAGGGAATAACTATGTTAGAACAAATGGGTAAACAAGCCAAAGATGCAGCATTTATCTTGGCTCAACTCACCACTGCTGAAAAAAATCGTGCATTATCCATTATTGCAGAACAACTCGAACAACAAGCACCGCTTATCTTAGCCGAAAACGCAAAAGATATTGAACTTGCTAAACAAAATGGATTATCTGATGCCTTGATCGATCGCCTACTGCTCACGCAAGAACGTTTGCAAGGCATTGCTAATGATGTACGCCATGTTATTTCACTTGTAGATCCTGTGGGGAAAATCATAGACGGCGGTACATTGGATAGCGGACTTAAAATCGAACGCGTACGCACTCCGCTCGGCGTCATTGGCACAATTTATGAAGCTCGCCCAAATGTGACCATTGATGTGGCAAGTCTTTGCCTTAAAACTGGTAATGCAGTGATTTTACGCGGTGGTAAAGAAACACAGTTTTCTAACAAGATTCTAATCGAAGTTGTACAAAATGCTTTAGAGCAAGCAGGTTTACCAAAATTCGCTGTGCAAGCCATTACCGATCCAAACCGTGAACTCGTTATGCAATTATTAAAACTAGATCGCTATGTGGATATGATTATTCCTCGTGGTGGTGCGAGTTTACATGAATTGTGTAAACAACATTCGACTATTCCAGTTATTGTGGGTGGTGTGGGTGTTTGCCATACTTTCGTTGAAGAAAGTGCGGATCAAAATAAAGCAATTTTTGTTATTGATAACGCTAAAACCCAACGTCCAAGCACCTGTAACACATTGGAAACATTGTTAGTTCAACATTCTATTGCTGAAGAATTTTTACCTAAACTTGTCTCTCACCTCTCTGCTAAAAACGTAAAATATCATGCAAAATCCACCGCACTTAATATATTGAAACAAGCGGGTGCGAACGTCTCTGAAGTGACAGAAAAAGAATTGCGTGAAGAATGGGGATCATTGGATTTAAATGTCGTTGTTGTGGAAGATATTCATGCTGCTATTGAGCATATCCGCCAATATGGTACGCAACATTCTGAAAGTATTTTAACTTCTTCACAAAACCTAGCCCGTCAATTTATCAATCAAGTTGATGCGGCTGCCGTTTATGTGAATGCAAGCACACGTTTTACTGATGGCGGACAATTTGGATTAGGCGCAGAAGTTGCCGTGAGTACTCAAAAACTTCACGCTCGTGGCCCAATGGGGTTAGAAGCATTAACAAGTTATAAATGGGTATGTGAAGGCGAATACACCATTCGCAAATAAAACCCAAAGTGCGGTAATTTTTAGAAGAGATTATTTGCATATAAAAAAGTCCGCGAAATGCAGACTTTTTCATTATCTTTATTTGTCAGATTTACCCAAATTATCAAAGAATTTTTTCACACCGTCCAAAAATCCTGAAGATTTTGGTGCGTGTTTACTTAAATCTTTACCTTGTAAACTTTCCTCAAGTTTTTGGAGTAATTCTTTTTGTTCGCTGGTTAAATTAACGGGTGTTTCTACCACAATACGGCAAATCAAATCGCCCGCATAGCCACTACGTGTAGATGCGACACCTTTGCCTCGCATACGGAATAACTTTCCAGTTTGCGTTTCAGCTGGGATTTTAAGTTTCACTCTGCCATCTAAGGTCGGAACTTCAATTTCCCCACCAAGTGCCGCAATTGCAAAGCTAATTGGTACTTCGCAGTAAAGATTAGAACCATCACGTTCAAAAATATGATGTTCTCTTACGTGAATGACCACATACAAATCGCCAGCTGGCGCACCATTTTCGCCCGCTGCGCCTTTTCCAGCTAAACGAAGTTGATTGCCCGTATCTACGCCTGCAGGAATTTTTACTGAAAGATTTTCTTTCTTATGAACTCGTCCTTCGCCGTGACAGCTGTGACAAGGTTTTTCAATTTTCTTACCGCTACCGTGACAAGTTGGACAAATACTTTCAGATACAAAGAAACCTTGCTGACGACGAATTCGACCAGAACCTTGGCAATGCGGACAAGTTTCCACTTTAGAACCTTTTTCAGCCCCAGAACCACCACAACTATCACAATGGGCAAGAGTATTGATTTGAATATCTTTGGTTGTACCTTTTACAGCTTCTTCTAGGCTAATTTCTAAGTCATAACGTAAGTCTTCGCCACGAACAACGCGCTGACGACCACGTCCAGCACCGCCGAAAATATCGCCAAAAATATCACCGAACATATCACCAAAATCAGCACCGCCAAAGCCACCGCCGAAACCACCTGTGCCACCACCTTGTTCAAAGGCTGCGTGGCCATATTGATCATAAGCTGCGCGTTTTTGATCGTCGCCTAATACTTCATAAGCTTCATTAATTTCTTTGAATTTTTCTTCTGCTTCTTTACTGCCTTGGTTTTTATCCGGGTGATGTTTAGACGCTAAACGTTTATAAGCACGTTTAATATCGTTCTCGCTCGCCCCTTTTTGTAAACCAAGAACTTCGTAGTAATCTTTTTTTGCCATAATTATTCATTCTCGCTATCAGAATATTTATCTAATTCTCTTTGTAAATTACTTCTTAACTGTGCCGTTTGATCTATAAGGTATTGATGTCCTTTTCGATTAATTTGAGCTTGAATATCATTCATTCCCTCATAGCTATTTTCATTAAACTCTATTTCAGCACTGGTTTTCTTAGATTGCATTTTAATAGTAGCTTCATCTGCATTACAGCTTGTTGGTTCCAAGCTTATTTTGACTCGACCTATGAATTTAACGTCAGTGTAACAATGTTGGTATTTATTATCTTGTTGAACCTGTGCTTTACTATTACCTGGAATAATTTCACTAGCTACTACGCCATTACCATCAATAACTGTAACTTTATACGCTAAGAGTGTTTTTTCATTTTTTGCCATAGTGTTTCCGTATTTTTATTTGCAAATATTTTGTCATTTCTGACCGCTTACATTCGCTATTTTTAGCAATGTGGGCAAATTGAAATGTAAATATCCACTTTTCCATTTGGATAATATTTCTCAAAATCCACTTTATAAGCACGTTTTAATAAGCCTTGCTTTTCTTTATTCCAAATGCGTTGCCACGTTTGAACTACTAATTCACAAGTCGTGGGGAAGATTTCATACCAAGTCAGATCTTCAATTTCAATGGTTGAAAAACTGCCTTCAGGTTTACTTTCTTGAGCAACGGCAACATCATAATAGCCTGTAAAATCCGATTCGTAATTCAGATAAACACCATAATAAGACTCATTTTGATGCAATTTTGCAAAATTATTCTGCCAAAGCTGTCCAATCTTTTCTGCGGGATTTTCCTTTGTGTTATGCGTACGAATTGTAGCAAGTGGATAAAGTGTAAGTGGCATAACTATTCCTTAAATTTACAAAATTCTGGGTAAATTTGACCGCTTGTAATGTTCTCCCCTCTTTAGCAAAGAGGGGCGGGGGGAGATTTGGCAGAAGTAAATTTAGCTCATAAGAAAATTTGATATCGCTATCAAATCTCCCCTCCCCCTCTTTTCTAAAGAGGGGAACTTGTTAGATACACCAAAAGGGCGTGTTTCCACGCCCTTTGTTTATGCTAAGAAGAGCGGTGAATTATTTATTATCTTTCACTTCTTCAAATTCAGCATCTACCACGCCATCATCTTTTGCTGATGATTGTTGTGGTTGCTCGCCACCAGCTTGTTGAGCTTTTACTTGAGCTGCTTGCATAAGTGGATCAGACGCTTTGATGACTGCTTCGATTTTTGCTTCGATTTCAGCTTTGTCTTCACCTTTCGCTGCAGTTTCTAACTCTGCAACGGCTGCTTCAATTTTCTCTTTGTCTGCAGCACTCAATGCATCACCAGCTTCTGCAATTTGTTTACGTGTTGCGTGTGCAATACCATCTGCTTGGTTACGCGCTTGAACAACTTCTTCAAATTTACGGTCTGCATCAGCATTTGCTTCTGCATCACGCACCATTTGTTGAATTTCTTCATCAGATAAACCAGATGATGCTTGAATACGAATTTGTTGCTCTTTACCCGTATTTTTATCTTTCGCAGATACGTTGATTACACCGTTTGCATCGATATCAAATGTTACTTCGATTTGTGGCATACCACGCGGTGCAGGATTAATACCCTCTAGGTTGAATTGACCTAAAGATTTATTATCTGCCGCACGTTTACGTTCACCTTGAAGAACGTGAATAGTTACCGCACTTTGGTTATCTTCCGCAGTTGAGAATACTTGTGATTTTTTAGTTGGAATCGTGGTGTTTTTCTCAATTAAAGTAGTCATCACGCCGCCCATGGTTTCGATACCTAAAGATAATGGGGTTACGTCTAATAAAAGAACGTCTTTCACATCACCTTTTAATACACCACCTTGAACTGCCGCACCGATTGCTACCGCTTCATCAGGGTTAACATCTTTACGTGCTTCTTTACCAAAGAACTCTGCAACTTTTTGTTGTACAAGTGGCATACGAGTTTGGCCACCCACAAGAATAATATCGTGAATTTCACTTACACCTTTACCTGCATCTTTTAATACAGCTTTCAAAGACTCAATTGAGCTCGCCACTAAATCTTCTACTAATGCTTCTAATTTTGCACGAGTGATATTTAATGCTAAATGTTTAGGGCCAGTCGCATCTGCAGTGATGTAAGGTAAGTTTACTTCGGTAGATTGCGCTGATGAAAGTTCAATTTTTGCTTTCTCTGCAGCCTCTTTCACACGTTGTAATGCCATTGCATCATTACGTAAATCGATGTTTTGCTCTTTTTTGAACTCATCAATAATGTAATCAATTACACGGTTATCAAAGTCTTCACCACCTAAGTGAGTGTTACCACCGGTTGCTAACACTTCGAAAGTTTGTTCGCCATCAAAGTTATCAATTTCGATGATTGAAATATCAAATGTACCACCACCTAAGTCATAAACTGCGATCACTTGGTTCTCTTTGCTTGAACCTAAACCGAATGCTAACGCAGCCGCTGTTGGTTCATTGATGATACGTTTAACGTCTAAACCAGCAATTTTACCAGCATCAATAGTTGCTTGACGTTGAGCATCGTTAAAGTATGCAGGAACAGTAATCACCGCTTCTGTTACAGATTCACCCAAGAAATCTTCTGCAGTTTTTTTCATTTTTTTCAATACTTCAGCAGAGATTTGTGGTGGTGCTAATTTATCACCTTTTACATTTACCCAAGCATCACCGTTGTCAGCACGAGTAATTTCGAAAGGCATAATTTTAATATCGCGTTGAACTTCTTCGCTTTCAAAACGACGACCAATTAAACGTTTAATCGCAAACAATGTATTTTTCGGGTTAGTGATTGCTTGACGTTTTGCTGGCTGACCCACTAAGATTTCATTATCTGTATAAGCAATAATTGAAGGGGTTGTACGTGCACCTTCTGCATTTTCAATTACGCGTGCTTTGTCGCCTTCCATTACAGCTACACAAGAGTTTGTTGTACCTAAGTCAATACCAATAATTTTTCCCATTTTGTACTCCTAGTAAAAATTTTAAAATTCAGGGTAATTTATTACGAGTTTTAAGATGTGGATATTCTTTCGCATTTCAAGAGAAAATTTTAAAAATTTTTTATTTCTTAAAGTGCGGTGATTTCCGTTCTTGTTTTCAAGATAAGTCTCAAATGATGAACTTCAAGGGGAAAACAAAAATTTTCAGGCAAGAAAAAGGGATTTGTGATAAATTTGGCGAAAATTTTTACTTTAAAATAGGAAAGAAATAAATGAAAAAATCAAAAATTGCTGCCGGCGTAGTCGTTGCTCTTGCTGCCGTTTGGTGTACCGGTGCATGGTTTACAGGGAAAAAAGCTGAGGAAGAATATTTACATCAACTCAACCAGCTAAATCAACTATTTGCCAAAACAGATGTATTAGAAGAAAGTAAAATTTTTTATAAAAATATAAAATTTGATAGAGGATTATTTGCGTCTCATATTCAAGATCAAATAGAAATTCATAAAGCAAATGAAACGATCATTATTCCTTTATCATCAACACTTTATCACGGGCCTTTGCCGCTTGACCGTGTGGCGAAACTGAATTTCGTTCCAACCATTTTTTCAAGCCAAACCTTGTTAGGAAAAAATGCAACAACTCAGGCACTCTTTGATATCACAAAATCAGAGAAACCGTTACAACTGAATTTCGCAATGAATTATTCATTAAGCGGTAATGCGGAATTAAAACTTGCATCGGGGCAATATCACAATGAACAATATAAGGCAGATTTTGGTTGGTCAAATGTCGTATTAAATGTAGATTTAGACAAAAATGAACCAAGCAATTATACGCTATCTGTAGATGCATTTAATTCAAATTACCCTAATCATACAGCTTCAACAGCTTCATCAATTAAAGTAAAAGATCTTGTCGTACAAGGCTCACTACAAAGCACAAAATGGCCATTTATTTATAGTGGAAGCATCAATAGCAAAATAGGCTATTTTGAGCAAAATACCGAATCTGCAGAGACTGGAGAAAAACTCTCTCTGATTCAGAAAAACAACCAAGCAAATTTAACTACACAAGTTGAGGGTGATACAGTAAATATCATCAATAAAACAACTCTGGATGAATTAAATATTAACGGTAACAACTTAGGTAAAGTGACCAACAATGTAGAATTGAACCATATTGATGGCAACGCATTGCAAGAACTTTTAAATATTTTAGTTGCAATCGGCAAGGCTGATTCAGATACGCCGTTACCTAAAGCATTGGTGCAAAAATTACAACAAGCAGGCATGGCCATCGCGAATAATCAGCCTCAAATTAAATTTGCCCCTCTCTCTATTTCTGATGAAAAAGGCAAAGTGGCATTGGATCTGAATATTGCTTTAGTGCCAAATCCTAAATTCGATTTAATGCGCAGCGGCTTATACAAACAATTCAAAGATTTTTCGATCAATTTTGATGTAAATAAAGAAACTGCGATTTCATTGTTATCTAAATTTGTACCAGAAAACCAAAAGCAAGATTTAGTTTACAGAATGGACGAATTAATTGCTGAAGACGAAGCAAATGGCATTATCGTAAGCACGGACAAAACCGTCAAATTAACGCTTGCTTTAGAGAATAACGAATTAAAACTAAACGGTAAGCCAATCCCAGAAGAACAGTTGAAAATGGTACTCTTTATGCTTGTAATGGGGGGATTTGGGTGATAACAAAAACAGAGCGATAAATTGTCGCCCTGTTTCACTATAAAGTGCGGTAAATTTTCGTTACAGTTTAAGCTAAACGCTCTTTTAAATACCCTTCATAATCTGGCACTTCAATTTCCACATCTTGTTCAAATAAAACTGAAGTTAAAAGAAAATCTGCAGAGCTTTGATTAATCGCAACAGGGATATTCCACACTGTTGCAATACGCATGAGGGCTTTCACATCAGGATCATGTGGTGCGGCATTCATTGGATCCCAAAAGAAGATCATCATGTCGATTTTCTTTTCTGCGATTAATCCACCAAGTTGTTGATCGCCGCCCATCGGACCACTTAATAAAGATTGAATGCTTAAACCTGTTTCTCGTTCTAAAATATGCCCTGTTGTACCTGTCGCATAAAGTATATGAGGCTTAAGTGCATATTTGTGTTTTTGCGTCCAATTCAGTAAATTTTTTTTGCAGCTATCATGAGCCACAAGTGCAATACGTTTATGTTGAGTGAGGGTTCGTGTGGTTGTATGCATTATTGATTCCTTTTGAAATAAGTTTGAAAAACTTTAAAACAAAGCCCTACAGAATGCAATGTTTTACTGATGATTTCGATAAGCATAAAAAACACAAGAAAAAATTACCGCACTTTCAAAAGATTACCGATTAACAAGGCCCTCAACAGGGATATTTGATGAAAATTTACTATCTTTATCTCAAAAAATCTTCTAAAATTTACAAGATTTGTTAAATGTTTGTAAAAAGGCAAGCATTTCTAATATTCGTGTTTAGTGCTGACTAAACTAATGTTCACTTAATTAACAGATAAGGAAAACCTATGTCTGAGATTTTAAAAAATGACGTTGATCCAATCGAAACTCAAGATTGGTTACAATCATTAGATTCTTTGATTCGTGAAGAAGGCGTAGAGCGTGCACAATATATTATTGAGCAAGTTATCGGCCAAGCACGCACTAACGGTGTTTCATTGCCTACAGGTGTAACGACCGATTACGTCAATACTATTCCAGCTTCTGAACAACCTGCTTACCCAGGTGATCATGCTATTGAGCGTCGTATTCGTTCAGCAGTACGTTGGAATGCGATCGCAATGGTTTTACGCAGTCAGAAAAAAGATCTTGACTTAGGTGGTCACATCTCAACATACCAATCTGCTGCAACCATGTATGAAGTTTGCTATAACCACTTCTTCAAAGCAGCAACCGAGAAAAACGGTGGCGACTTAATTTTCTTCCAAGGCCATGCTGCTCCAGGTATGTATGCGCGTGCATTCTTAGAAGGTCGTTTAACTGAAGAACAAATGGATAACTTCCGTCAAGAAGCCTTTACCGATGGTTTATCTTCATATCCACACCCTAAATTAATGCCTGAATTCTGGCAATTCTCTACTGTATCTATGGGTTTAGGCCCTGTGAACGCCATCTACCAAGCGCGTTTCTTGAAATACTTAGATAACCGTGGCTTAAAAGATACTAAAGATCAAAAAGTCTATGCATTCTTAGGCGATGGTGAAATGGATGAAATTGAGTCTAAAGGTGCATTAACTTTTGCGGCTCGTGAAAAATTAGATAACTTAATCTTCACTATCAGCTGTAACTTACAACGTTTAGACGGTCCGGTTAATGGTAATGGTAAAATCGTTCAAGAATTAGAAGGATTATTTACTGGTGCGGGCTGGGAAGTGATTAAAGTTTTATGGGGCAGCGACTGGGATAAATTATTCGCTAAAGATACTTCAGGTAAATTAACTCAGTTAATGATGGAAGTGGTTGATGGTGATTATTTAACCTTTAAATCTAAAGATGGTGCTTATGTTCGTGAACATTTCTTCGGTCGTTATCCAGAAACCGCTGCATTAGTTGCAGATATGACGGATGATGAAATTTGGGCATTACGCCGTGGTGCACACGATAGCGAAAAATTATATGCAGCCTATGCAAAAGCACAAAATGCAACGAAACCAGTTGTGATTTTAGCGCATCAAGTTAAAGGTTATAAAATACCTGAAGCGGAAAGTAAAAACACCGCTCACCAATCTAAAAAAATGTCTTACGAAAGCCTTAAAGGTTTCCGTGACTACTTCGATTTACCATTGACTGATGAGCAAGTAGAAAAATTAGAATACATTAAATTTGCTGAAGGCACGCCTGAGTATGAATACTTACATGGCCACCGTAAAGCATTAAACGGTTATGTTCCTGCTCGTCGTACTAAATTTGATGTTGAATATAATGTTCCTGCATTAGAAGAGTTTAAAGCATTATTAGAAGAACAACCTCGTGGTATTTCAACTACAATGGCATTTACTCGTGTATTAAATATCTTATTAAAAGATAAAAACATTGGTAAAACAATTGTGCCAATGATCGCAGACGAAGCACGTACGTTTGGTATGGAAGGTTTATTCCGTCAAGTAGGTATTTATAACCCACATGGTCAAAACTATGTGCCTTCAGATCGTGATTTAGTGGCTTACTATCGTGAAGCGAAAGATGGTCAAGTATTACAAGAAGGTATCAACGAATTAGGTGCAACCGCATCTTGGTTAGCAGCAGCAAACTCATACTCTGTAAACAACCAACCGATGATTCCATTCTTCATCTATTACTCTATGTTTGGTTTCCAACGTGTGGGCGATATGATGTGGGCTGCAGGCGACCAATTAGCTCGTGGCTTTATGGTGGGTGGTACTTCAGGTCGTACGACATTAAACGGCGAAGGCTTACAACACGAAGATGGCCATAGCCATATCCAAGCGGGTATTATTCCTAACTGTATCACTTACGATCCATCATTTGCATTTGAAGTTGCCGTTATCATGCAAGACGGTATTAACCGTATGTACGGCGAAAAACAAGAAGATGTATTCTATTACATGACAACATTAAATGAAGTTATGGATCAACCTGCAATGCCTGCTGGTGCGGAAGAAGGTATTCGCAAAGGTTTATATAAATTTGAAACAGTGGAAGGTAAAAAAGGCAAAGGCCACGTTCAATTGTTAGGTTCTGGTGCCATCATGCGTCATGTTCGTGAAGCGGCACAAATTCTTGCAAAAGATTATGGTGTCACCTCAGATGTATTCTCTGCACCTTCATTCAATGAATTAGCCCGTGAAGGTCATGATGCAGCACGTTGGAACTTATTACACCCAACAGAGACACAACGCGTACCATACGTTACTCAAGTATTAGCTGATTTACCAACCGTTGCTTCAACTGACTATGTTAAAGCATACGCAGATCAAATCCGTGCATTTGTACCAAGTAAGCACTATCATGTATTAGGTACGGACGGTTTCGGTCGTTCAGATAGCCGTGCAAACTTACGTGAACACTTCGAAGTTGATGCACGTTATGTTGTGGTCGCTGCACTTTCTCAATTAGCGAAAGAAGGTACAGTATCGAACCAAGTTGTTGCAGATGCGATTGCGAAATTCGGTTTGAATGTAGATCGTATCAATCCGCTTTACGCGTAATTGATGAAAACTGCGGTCAAAAAACAGCGTGTTTTATGACCGCACTTTAAAAGGAACAAAAAATGTCAAAACAAATTCAAATTCCTGATATTGGTAGTGATGAAGTTACCGTAACAGAAGTCATGGTAAACGTAGGCGATACCATTTCTGTTGATCAATCTATCATTAACGTTGAAGGCGATAAAGCTTCAATGGAAGTGCCTGCACCAGAAGCGGGTGTTGTAAAAGAGGTTTTAGTCAAAGTCGGTGATAAAGTCACAACAGGCACCCCAATGCTCGTATTAGAAGCGGCGGGTGCAGCGCCAGTGGCTGAAGCACCTGCAGCCCCAGTAGCCACTACTGCACCAACTGCGTCAGCTGTTGTTGAAGTAAACGTACCAGACATCGGTTCTGATGAAGTAAACGTTACTGAAATTATGGTTAAAGTGGGTGATAGTGTTGAAGTTGATCAATCAATCATCAATGTTGAAGGCGATAAAGCTTCAATGGAAGTTCCAGCACCAATTGCTGGCGTAGTAAAAGAAATTTTAATTAATGTCGGTGATAAAGTTTCAACAGGCAAACTTATCATGAAATTTGAAACTGCATCAACAGCTCCAGTTGCTGCATCAGCACCAGCTCAAACAGCGGCGCCTGTAGCTGCTACAACATCTGCAATTAAAGATGTGAATGTGCCAGATATTGGTGGCGATGAAGTCAATGTAACCGAAATTATGGTTGCCGTTGGTGATACTGTTTCAGAAGATCAATCATTAATTACCGTTGAAGGTGATAAAGCGTCAATGGAAGTTCCAGCTCCATTTGGCGGCGTAGTAAAAGAAATTCTAGTGAAATCAGGCGATAAAGTATCGACTGGTTCACTAATTATGCGCTTTGAAGTGGCGAGTGCAGCGCCAGCTGTGGCAACATCTGCGCCAGCACCACAAGTTGCATCACCTGCGCCAGCTGCACAACCGGCTCAATCAGGCAATGTATCTGGCTTAAGCCAAGAACAAGTAGTGGCAAGCGCTGGCTATGCGCATGCTACTCCAGTTATTCGTCGTTTAGCACGTGAATTTGGCGTAAACTTAGATAAAGTAAAAGGTACAGGTCGTAAAGGTCGTATCGTTAAAGAAGATATTGAAGCTTATGTGAAGACCGCGGTTAAAGCTTATGAAAGCGGTGCAACAGCACAAGCTTCTGGCAATGGTGTAGCCAATGGTGCTGGCCTAGGCTTATTACCATGGCCTAAAGTTGACTTCAGTAAATTCGGTGAAGTTGAAGAAGTTGAATTAAGTCGTATCAACAAAATTTCAGGTGCTAACTTACATCGTAACTGGGTAATGATTCCACATGTTACTCACTTCGATAAAGCAGATATCACGGATTTAGAAGCATTCCGTAAAGAACAAAATGCGTTAGCAGAAAAACAAAAACTAGGCGTAAAAATCACGCCAGTTGTGTTCATTATGAAAGCTGTGGCAAAAGCATTAGAAGCGTATCCACGTTTCAACAGCTCAATTACCGAAGATGCACAACGCTTAATCCTGAAAAAATATATTAACATTGGTGTAGCAGTAGATACGCCAAATGGCTTAGTCGTGCCTGTATTCAAAAATGTGAACAAGAAAGGCATTATCGAACTTTCGCGTGAATTAATGGAAGTATCGAAAAAAGCCCGTGAAGGCAAATTGACTGCATCTGATATGCAAGGTGGCTGCTTCACCATTTCAAGTCTTGGCGGTATTGGTACAACTCACTTTGCACCAATCGTAAACGCGCCAGAAGTGGCCATCCTTGGTGTATCTAAATCATCGATGGAGCCTGTATGGAATGGTAAAGAATTTGCGCCACGCTTAATTCTTCCAATGTCATTATCATTCGACCACCGTGTCATTGATGGTGCGGATGGTGCACGATTCATCAGCTATATCGGTGCTGTATTAGCAGATTTACGCCGTTTGATTATGTAATAACGCCCCTTTCTTCTAATTAGAAGAAAGGGCGTTTTAGCAAATCCATTATGATCGCTAAAAGTGCGGTCAATATTTTGAACGTTTTTACGAGGTAAAAATGAGTAAAGAAATTAAAACCCAAGTCGTCGTACTTGGTGCTGGCCCAGCAGGTTATTCCGCGGCGTTCCGTTGTGCGGATTTAGGCTTAGAAACTGTATTAGTTGAACGTTATTCAACTCTTGGTGGGGTATGTTTAAATGTAGGTTGTATTCCATCTAAAGCATTGTTACATGTAGCAAAAGTGATTGAAGAAGCAAAACACGCAAGCAAAAATGGTATTTACTTTGGCGAGCCAAGAATTGATTTAGATGAAGTTCGTGCGGGTAAAGAAGCGGTTGTGGCAAAATTAACCAGCGGTTTAGCTGGGATGGCAAAAGCGCGTAAAGTCACTGTTGTTGAAGGCTTGGCAGCATTTACTGATCCTAATACTTTAGTCGCGCGTGACCGTGATGGGCATCCAACTACAATCAAATTTGATAATGCTATTATTGCAGCAGGCTCTCGCCCCATTGAATTACCATTTATTCCACATGAAGATCCACGTATTTGGAACTCAACTGATGCGCTAAAATTAAAAGAAGTACCTAAAAAACTTCTCATTATGGGTGGCGGTATCATCGGTTTAGAAATGGGTACGGTTTACCACGCATTAGGTTCAGAAATTGAAGTGGTGGAAATGTTCGACCAAGTGATTCCTGCAGCAGATAAAGATGTTGTTGGTATTTACACTAAACAAGTTGAGAAAAAATTCAAGTTAATGCTTGAAACCAAAGTGACTGCCGTTGAAGCAAAAGATGATGGTATCTACGTTTCAATGGAAGGCAAAGCATGCAATGACACCAAACGTTACGATGCAGTACTCGTCGCTATCGGTCGTGTACCAAATGGCAAATTGATTGATGCAGGTAAAGCAGGCGTTGAAGTGGATGATCGTGGTTTCATTCATGTTGATAAACAAATGCGTACCAACGTGCCGCATATCTTTGCAATCGGCGATATTGTTGGTCAACCAATGTTAGCACACAAAGGTGTTCACGAAGGCCACGTTGCTGCAGAAGTCATTGCGGGACAAAAACACTACTTCGATCCTAAAGTGATTCCATCAATCGCTTATACCGAACCAGAAGTGGCTTGGGTAGGTAAAACTGAGAAAGAATGTAAACAAGAAGGTTTAAACTACGAAGTGGCTAAATTCCCTTGGGCTGCATCAGGCCGCGCGATTGCTTCTGAATGTTCAGAAGGTATGACGAAGTTAATCTTTGATAAAGATACTCATCGTGTACTTGGCGGTGCAATCGTAGGTTCTAACGGTGGTGAATTATTAGGTGAAATCGGTCTTGCCATCGAGATGGGTTGCGATGCAGAAGATATTGCATTAACTATCCACGCTCACCCAACTTTACACGAGTCTGTTGGTTTAGCTGCGGAAGTATTTGAAGGCTCAATCACTGACCTTCCAAATGCAAAAGCGAAGAAAAAATAATTTCTATTTAAGACGTTTTAATTCATCTTAAATTGTAAATTCAAACTTAAATAAAAATCCCCAATAGGGGATTTTTATTTTCCTATCTTTTTATTTTTTTATGATAAGATACCGTCCTAAAAACGTTTCTTTTTTTACCGCACTTTTGAGCATTATTTATGACTACACAACTTGATTTAATTAAATCTTCTATCAAATCAATTCCTAACTATCCAAAAGAAGGCATTATCTTCCGCGACATTACTACCCTTTTAGAAGTTCCAGCAGCTTTTAAAACAACAGTAGATCTTATTGTGGAACAATATCGCGATAAAGGAATCACCAAGGTGCTTGGAACTGAATCTCGTGGCTTTATTTTTGGCGCACCCGTTGCCTTAGCACTAGGTTTACCTTTCGAATTAGTACGTAAACCTAAAAAATTACCACGTGAAACCATTTCTCAATCTTATCAACTAGAATATGGTCAAGATACTTTGGAAATGCACGTTGATGCAATTTCAGAAGGTGACAATGTTTTAATCATTGATGATTTATTAGCAACAGGCGGCACCGTTGAAGCAACAGTAAAATTAGTGCAACGTTTAGGTGGAGTGGTAAAACACGCTGCATTTGTGATTAATTTACCTGAATTAGGTGGCGAAAAACGCTTAAATAATTTGGGCGTTGATTGCTATACACTCGTCAATTTTGAAGGTCATTAATTAATAATTCGATGAGCTATCAAGTCTTAGCCAGAAAATGGCGACCAAAAACATTTGCTGATGTCGTTGGGCAAGAACACATTATCACGGCATTAGCAAATGGATTAAAAGATAATCGACTACATCACGCTTACCTCTTTTCAGGCACGCGTGGTGTAGGGAAAACCTCTATTGCCAGATTATTTGCAAAAGGATTAAATTGTGTACATGGTGTAACAGCTACACCTTGTGGTGAATGTGAAAATTGTAAAGCCATTGAGCAAGGCAATTTCATTGATTTAATTGAAATTGATGCGGCATCACGCACAAAGGTTGAAGATACGCGTGAATTATTGGATAACGTGCAATATAAACCTGTTGTCGGAAGATTTAAGGTTTACTTAATCGATGAAGTCCACATGCTGTCTCGTCATTCATTTAATGCGTTGCTCAAGACGTTGGAAGAACCACCCGAATACGTAAAATTTTTACTCGCGACAACGGATCCACAAAAATTACCTGTAACCATTCTTTCTCGCTGCTTACAATTTCATCTCAAAGCCTTAGATGAAACCCAAATCTCCCAACATCTTGCCCATATTCTGACGCAAGAAAATATTCCTTTTGAAGATCCCGCATTAGTTAAACTTGCAAAAGCGGCGCAAGGAAGTATTCGTGATAGCTTAAGTTTAACCGATCAAGCCATTGCTATGGGTGACCGACAAGTTACGAATAGTGTTGTAAGCAATATGTTAGGGTTGCTTGATGATAACTATTCTGTTGATATTTTATACGCCTTACATCAAGGCAATGGTGAACTCTTAATGCGAACACTGCAAAGAGTTGCAGATGCAGCAGGCGATTGGGATAAATTACTTAGCGAATGTGCAGAAAAATTACATCAAATTGCACTCATGCAACTTCTTCCACAAAAATATTCAGATAACAATGAACATTTTTCATTTTTAGCCAAACATATCTCTCCAGAAGATGTTCAGTTTTTTTATCAAGTCATTGTTTCTGGTAGAAAAGATTTATCAAATGCGCCAAACCGTCGTATTGGCACAGAAATGACATTATTGAGGGCATTGGCATTCCACCCAAAGTTCCTTACGGCAGTACCAGAGGCTAACACTACAATTACTCCACCGCCCTCAACGCCAAGTGCGGTTGAAAATACAGGTAATTATGTAGATGTGCCGGTACTGTCGCAAAGTATAAAATCAGCTTATTCTCCTCAAGCAAAACCAAATAAAACGAGCATTCCAAATTTGGCAAGCCTTTCAGCTCTAGATGCGCTTGAACATTTAACACAACTCGAAAACCAAGAACGTCAAGAACACAAAGCTGAATCATTAGCTGCGGTAAGTGAAACTTTACATCACATCCAAGAACTGGATGAAGAAAAATCTCATAAAAAAATGACCGCACTTCCCGTGCGAGAAATGACTGAGCCAAAGCCCAAGCACATAGAAAAGCCAACATCACCACCAAATGCCGCACAGACTCCACAAGAAAATAGCACAGAAAAAAATTCAAGTGATGATAATGTAGAAATTGCTCAAGATGAGCAAGAAATCTTGAGTGCTAACACCTATCGTTGGGAATGGAGCAATCCAGAACTTGCTAAAGCCGATACAGGCGTTCGTCCTTCCGATATAAAACAGGCGATTTTAAAAGATATTACGCCTGAACTACGCTTAAAAATCATTACCCAAACTCAACAACAAGATGAATGGGCAGATATAGTTGAGCGTTCTGGTGTAACAGGATTTAGCAAAGAATTAGCGTTAAATTGTTTCTTACAAAGCAAAACTAATGATGAAATCAATCTTGGACTACATTCAGAAAAATCCCATTTACGCCAAGACAGAAGTATAAAAAATTTAGCTGAAGCATTAAGCAAATTACAAGGTAAAGATATTCGATTAACAATTAATCTTGATGATAGCAATGTCACGACGCCAATTGAATATCGCCGCCATATTTATAAAGCATTGCGGGAAAAAGCTCAAAATGAGTTGCAAAAAGATAGTAAATTACAAATTCTGCTCAATGAGTTTGATGCAAAATTAGATATAGAGAGTATTCGACCAGTTTAAAAATATTGTGTTTTCCCCTCACAATTTCCCTGTCAAATTTATAAAATCATCAGAATATTTTTATTAAGCTCTACCATTTTGTATATTTTTAATCTAAAATTCGTCAATTTGTTTTTTAAGAGCCAAAAGGAGAGTGAAAATGAAACTGGTTGAAGTAAAACACCCACTTGTAAAACACAAACTAGGTGTGATGCGTGAAGCTGAGATTGATACAAAAAAATTCCGTGAACTTGCAACAGAAATCGGTAGCCTATTAACCTATGAAGCAACCTCTGATTTAGAAACTGAAAAAGTAACAATCAACGGTTGGAATGGGCCAGTAGAAATCGATCGAATTAAAGGTAAAAAAGTAACGGTTGTTCCAATTTTACGTGCAGGTTTAGGTATGATGGATGGTGTACTTGAACATGTACCAAGCGCACGTATCAGTGTAGTGGGGATCTACCGTAATGAAGAGACCCTTGAACCAGTCCCTTACTTCCAAAAATTAGCTAGCGATTTAGAAGAGCGTCTCGCAATTGTGGTCGATCCGATGCTTGCAACTGGTGGTTCTATGATTGCAACCCTCGATCTTTTAAAAGCAAAAGGTTGTAAACATATCAAAGTATTAGTGTTAGTCGCTGCCCCAGAAGGAATTAAAGCTCTTGAGGCTGCACACCCTGACATTGAACTTTACTGCGCTTCTATTGATAGCCACCTAAATGAACAGGGTTACATTATTCCGGGTCTAGGTGACGCGGGCGATAAAATTTTTGGGACAAAATAATCCCCAAAAATAAAAGATGGACGGCATTTTCTTGCCGTCTTTTTGTGTGCGTGAAACACAAGAAAAACTGACCGCACTTTAAGTTAATTCAAACAGAGAGTTGAAACTAAATGACAAATCAAACTTCTTCTTTCCCTTCGGAAAAACAAAGTACATTAAAACAATCATTCGTTGGCCTACAAATGCTCTTCGTCGCATTTGGTGCGCTCGTTCTTGTACCATTAATTACAGGACTTGATTCCAATACAGCATTATTAACTGCAGGCGTTGGCACCCTACTCTTCCAACTTTGCACTGGCAAACAAGTTCCTATTTTCTTAGCCTCATCTTTTGCCTTTATCGCGCCAATTCAATATGGTGTTCAAACTTGGGGCATTGCAACCACTATGGGTGGTTTAGCATCTGCTGGTCTTGTATATCTAGCGCTAAGCATGTTAGTAAAATTACGCGGAACAGAAGCATTACAACGCATTTTCCCACCGATTGTAGTTGGCCCAGTAATTATTATCATTGGTATGGGACTTGCCCCTGTGGCAGTTGATATGTCATTAGGCAAAAACAGTGCTTATGCGTATAACGATGCGGTATTAGTTTCAATGGTAACTCTTCTTACTACTTTATCTGTAGCTGTATTTGCCAAAGGATTGATGAAACTCATCCCGATTATGTTTGGTATTACTGCGGGCTATATTTTATGTTTATTCCTAGGTTTAATTAATTTCCAACCAGTGATTGATGCACCTTGGTTCAGCTTACCAAAATTAACTGCGCCTGAATTTAACCTAGAAGCTATTCTTTATATGTTACCAATTGCCATTGCACCTGCAGTAGAACACGTGGGTGGCATCATGGCAATCAGCTCTGTAACAGGTAAAGACTTTTTAAAAAAACCAGGATTACACCGCACTTTATTAGGTGATGGCTTAGCAACAGCAGCTGCATCTTTAGTGGGCGGGCCACCAAATACAACCTATGCGGAAGTAACTGGTGCCGTAATGTTAACCAGAAATTTCAACCCTAATATTATGACTTGGGCTGCAGTTTGGGCTATTGCTATTTCATTCTGTGGAAAAGTAGGCGCATTCCTATCAACGATTCCAACTATTGTAATGGGTGGAATTATGATGCTTGTTTTCGGTTCAATCGCAGTCGTGGGCATGAGCACCTTAATTCGTGGCAAAGTTGATGTTACCGAAGCACGTAATCTGTGTATTATTTCTGTCGTCATGACATTTGGTATCGGCAATATGTTTGTAGATGTGGGTAACGTATCACTAAAAGGTATCAGCTTATGTGCGATTGTGGCTATCATCTTAAACCTTGTTTTACCGAAAGCAAAAAATGAAGTAGAATAAGGCTCCTTTTAAAAGGGTTAAATACCAATTTAGCCCTTTTTCTTACTTATAATCTGTAACACATAAATATTTGAATAAGCAGCTTCCCTTACCCATTCATCAAATTGATGATGCAACATTAGAAAACTTTTACGGCGATAATAATCTTTTATTGCTCGATTCTTTACGCAAAAATTCATCTGAATTAAAACAACAGTTTTTCTATATTTGGGGAAATAAAGGTTCTGGAAAAACTCATCTGCTTAGAGCATTCAGTAACGAATATTTAATCAATCAACGCAGTGCTATTTATGTACCTCTCAGCAAATCTCAATATTTTTCTACCGCAGTTCTTGAAAATCTAGAACAGCAAGAATTAGTGTGTCTAGATGATGTACAAAGTGTGATCGGCAATGACGAATGGGAATTAGCTATTTTTGATCTATTCAATCGAATTAGAGCGAGCGGAAAAACGCTTTTGCTTATTAGTTCAGACAAATCGCCTTCCGCACTTTCTGTAAAATTGCCTGATTTGAACTCTCGCTTGACTTGGGGTGAAATTTATCAATTAAATTCCTTAACTGACGAGCAAAAAATTAGTGTATTGCAACATAACGCTTATCAACGAGGAATCCAATTACCCGATGAGACGGCTAATTTTTTACTTACACGACTAGCACGAGACATGCACACATTATTTGAAGCACTTGATCTACTAGATAAAGCCTCATTGCAAGCACAACGAAATCTTACAATTCCTTTCGTCAAAGAAATTTTAAATCTTTAACAAAAAAGGCGCTAATGCGCCTTTTTTAATCATCCACCTGATAATTTAACGGTAAACCCTCTTTGCTCTAACAATTGCTTGAGTAAATCACGCTTTTCACCTTGAATCTCAATCATTCCATTTTTAACTGAGCCACCACATCCACAACGTTTTTTAAATTCAGCCGCTAATTTTTTCAATTCCTCATCGGATAAATCTAAACCAGTTATAACCGATACGCCTGCACCTTTCCTACCACTTGTTTGTTTTTGGATACGTACCACACCGTCTCCTTTTGGGCGAACTACAGAAGCCTTTTCCTCTTTAATTCGCCCCACATCTGTTGAATACACTAAAACATAATTTGACATCATAATTACCCAATAGATGCATTAATAGAACGAAGAACCTCTGCAGGATTATCAGCTTTAGTAATAGGACGTCCTATTACTAAATAATCTGAACCAGCACGAATCGCAGCAGTAGGAGTCATCACACGTCGTTGATCACCAAAATCCGCTCCAATTGGACGAATACCTGGGGTCACCAATTTAAACTCTTCTCCACAAGCGTTACGTAAAATTTCAACCTCTTGCGGAGAGCAAACTACACCATCCAAACCTGCACGTTGAGTTAAATGAGCTAAGCGTAGAACTTGTTCCATTGGCGATGCATTAATCCCAATTTGTAATAAATCCAAATCTTCCATACTGGTTAATACCGTCACAGCAATAAGCAATGGCGCATCTTTCCCATAAGGTTCAAGAATTCTCTTAGCTTCTTCCATCATTCGTAGCCCACCACTTGCGTGCAGATCTACCATCCATACACCCAAATCAGCTGCAGAACGGACCGCTCTTGCTACCGTATTTGGAATATCATGATATTTAAGATCTAAGAAAACATCGAAATTACGTTGATGTAATTGTTTTACAAAATTAATACCAAGTGTAGTAAACATTTCTTTACCCACTTTTAATCGACACAAACTCGGATCAATTTGATCAACTAAAGCAAGAGCCTCTGCTTCTTTCTCATAGTCCAATGCCACAATAATTTTGCTTGTCATAATGTTACCTCGCTGAGTATCAATTAATTATGTTCTTGACTTGAAACTGGTTTAATACTTTCCCATTGACGGCAAGATGGGCAATTCCACAATAGCTTATGGATTTGATAACCACAATTTGTACAACGATAGGCCGATGTTTGCTTAATTCGTTCACCCACCATTTTATGTAATAAAATTAGGCTTTCTTTTCCCCGCCCTTCTTCTGCATCATCAATTTGATACTGCATAAAACGATGGAAAATTAAAGTACTTGGCTTTTTCGTGAGTTGCTGATAAAGCTTAGCCTGAGCAGCAGACTTGCCATCTTTTTCTTCAATTAATTTAACCAAAGCTAGCTCTACTTCATCATTATTAGTAATTTGGCCAGCACGAATTAGGAATAACTCAAAGTTATCTAACTGATTTAATTCTTCATAACAATGTTTTAAAGGTGACAGAATTTCACCCGTATAATCTGGATTTTGCTCTAAAACATTTTCTAGTATTTTTGCAGCTTGTTGATATTGTTCTTCAAGCATTTCTAAATTTGCGAGTAATAAAGAAGCGCGAACACAAGTAGGAGAAACCGACAAAGCTTTTTGTAAAACACTGCGTTTTTCAACCGCACTTTCAGGCTCTAAACTTTGTGAATATTCACAATAACATTGCGCAAGCTCAATATTATTCTCTTGTGGTTTTATTTTAGCGAGTTTTTCAGCAATATTAACCGCTTTTTTCCATTCTTTAGTTTTTTGATAAATCAGTAAAAGTTGCTGTAAAGCATTTTCTGCAAATTCAGGCTCATCCACGAGTAAAATATAAAGATTTTCAGCTCGGTCAAAAAAACCAACCACCATAAAATCTCTAGCAAGCTGTTGCTTTGCGAGTAATTTTTGCTCAAATGTATAATTAGGACTAAGGTCTAAAGCTTGGTGAATACGCAATGCACGATCAACTTCGCCTCTAGAGCGGAATAGATTACCAAGTGTAAGCTCAGCTTCAAATTGGGAGTGACTTTCGATTTCATTTTCAGTTTCTTGCTTCTGAAGCATGTCTAAAAACAAATCTACAGCTTTATCGGTTTGATTGGAAAGTAAGAAGTTTACCCCCGTAACATAATCTCGGGAGAGTTTATTACTAATATCATCTTGATCTTTCTTTGCACTACGCTGCCCCATGTACCAACCATAGGCTGCAGCAATAGGCAATAGTAGAAAGAGTAATTCTAGCATCAGGCGACCTTATCGCGCACAGTAGTCAACTCGTTGATTTGTAAAGTTTGGCGCTTAACTTGGCGAGCTAATGCCATATTTTTAAGTTTTAACTTAAGATAGAAAAAAGCAGTGATTAACCAGCCAAGAATCAAACCTAATCCAAATAAAATAGCAACAAGAGTGGATAGTTGGAGCTGGCTTTCCGCCACAATATAATTAAATGTAATAACTTGATCGTTATTTGCCCCAATGGTAATTGCAACCAACACGATAGCAATAAAAATAACAATACCTAAAATATATTTAATCATAACATTTCCTTAAAATATGGCTTTTTTAAATAATGGTAAAGGTTGTAGTTTAAAAGGCATATTCGTGCATTTTAATTTTATTAATAAATATCTACACGCTCTTTTAATTCTTTACCAGGCTTAAAGTGCGGTACAGATTTAGCTTCTAATTTAACAGAATCACCCGTTTTGGGATTACGCCCTAAACGAGGATTACGATAATGCAGTGAAAAACTTCCAAATCCTCTCAACTCAACACGATCGCCATTTTCAAGAGATTGAGAAATAAACTCCAAAATATCTTTTACCATATTTTCGATTTCTTTTACGGGTAAAGTCGGATGTTTCGCTAATAATTTTTCTATAAGTTCTGACTTAGTCATCGTCTTCTCTCCCTTAATATTATTCAAATTAAGATTTATTGCTAATACATTATTTCAATGTATTAGCAATAAGCCCTAAAAATAAGGCTGGACATGAGCCCAGCCTTACTACGTGAATTAATTATTCACCTTTAGCTGCTTTGAAAGCTTCAGCCATTGCGTTTGGAATAGCAACTTCTTCTTGTTTGTTATTCACATTTGCAACTGCAGCAGCTTCTTCAGCTTGATCTTTTGCTTTCACTGATAAGTGAACGATACGAGATTTACGATCTACACCAGTGTATTTAGCTTCAACCACATCACCTGCAGCAACTTCATTTGTTAAATCAGCTGCGCGGATATAACCTTCAACGCCGCCCGCTAATTCAACTTTAGCACCTTTTGCATCTGCTTCAACTACTGTTGCAGATACTACAGCGCCTTTTTTATTGATCGCTACGAAGTTATTGAATGGATCTTCTTCAAGTTGTTTGATACCTAAAGAGATACGTTCTTTCACTGCATCAACAGCTAATACTACTGCAGAAACTTCGTCACCTTTTTTGTAGTTACGAACTGCTTCTTCACCTGATACATTCCAAGAAATATCAGATAAGTGAACTAAACCATCGATACCACCTTCAAGACCGATGAAGATACCGAAATCAGTGATAGACTTGATTTTACCCGTTACTTTATCGCCTTTATTGTGAGTTTCAGCAAATTGAGTCCATGGGTTAGCTTTACATTGTTTTAAGCCTAAAGAAATACGACGACGTTCTTCATCAATTTCTAATACCATTACTTCTACAGTATCGCCTAAGCTAACAACTTTAGATGGGTGGATATTTTTGTTAGTCCAATCCATTTCAGAAACGTGAACTAAACCTTCAACGCCATCTAAGATCTCAACGAAACAACCATAGTCTGTTAAGTTAGTTACTTTACCAGTTAATTTGCTGTTTACAGGGTGATTTTCAGCAATTGCAGCCCATGGATCTTGGCCTAATTGTTTTAAGCCTAAAGATACACGAGTACGATCTTTATCAAATTTTAATACTTTAACAGTAACTTCATCGCCAACATTCACGATTTCGCTTGGATGTTTAACACGTTTCCAAGCCATATCTGTGATATGTAATAAACCGTCAACACCACCAAGATCAACGAATGCACCGTACTCAGTTAAGTTTTTAACGATACCTTTAACTTCTGAACCTTCAACAAGATTTTCTAATACTTGTTCACGTTCTTGGCTGTTTTCAGATTCAATCACTGCACGACGAGAAACAACAACGTTGTTACGTTTTTGATCTAATTTGATTACTTTGAATTCTAATTCTTTACCAAGTAAGTGATCTGCTTCACGCGCTGGACGAGTATCAACTAAAGAACCTGGTAAGAATGCACGAACACCGTTTAACTCAACTGTGAAGCCACCTTTCACTTTGCCGTTGATTAAACCGATAACGGTCGCTTTTTCTTCGTAAGCTTTTTCTAATTCAATCCAAGATTCGTGACGAACAGCTTTCTCACGAGAAAGTTTAGTTTCACCGAAACCATCTTCAACTGCATCTAATGCAACATTTACAGTATCGCCAACTTGGATTTCAAGTTCGCCTTGTGCATTTAAGAATTCAGCAACTGGGATTGCGGACTCAGATTTTAAACCTGCATCAACAAGCACAAAGCCTTTTTGGATAGCTACTACAGTACCGCTAACGATTGAACCTTGACGAGTTTCAAGGCCTTTTAATGATTCTTCAAAAAGTTGAGCAAAAGATTCTGACATATAAATAATCTTCTTAATTTAAGTTAATAACATCCACATTAAAATCCATAAAATGCGGGGTTGAGGATAAATGCTTATTCTTCCTTGAACAAACAGTTAAATCGAAACTGACACCTTTTCTTGAATATAAGCTAACGCCTGATCAATAACTTCACCAATACTCAACGTTGTGCTATCCAATAATAAAGCATCATCAGCCGGTTTTAGAGGCGCAACCTCTCGATTTCTATCACGAAAATCACGCTCTTTTATCTCGGCTAAAATCTGCTCAAAGTTACCATTTATTCCTTTATTTTGCAACTGTTTATAGCGTCTTTTTGCACGTTCTTCAGCACTCGCATCTAAAAATAACTTCACTTGAGCATTTGGGAATACCACTGTCCCCATATCTCTACCATCAGCAATTAATCCATCATTTTTCG
The DNA here is from genome assembly GCF_003493605.1 of Haemophilus haemolyticus. GTDB lineage: Bacteria > Pseudomonadota > Gammaproteobacteria > Enterobacterales > Pasteurellaceae > Haemophilus > Haemophilus haemolyticus_J. The sequence goes on along the minus strand of NZ_QQKA01000006.1, from coordinate 78,307 downwards.
CAAAATCTTGCTGAAGTTGTAGCAAAGCTGACCGCACTTCTGGAAACACAGCGACTTTAGATGCAGCATCAGCGACTTCTTGAGTGCGAATTAAATGGCTTACATTCATGCCAGCAAGCAAAATATTCACCTCACCATTTTGAGGAATAAATTGAATATCTAAGTGACGAGCTAATTCAGCTAACGCCGATTCATTCGTTAAATCAGTTTTACGTTGTAATGCAGCTAATGCTGTAACGCGATAAATTGCTCCACTATCCAATAACGCATAACCTAGCTTTTCTGCCAACGCATAACAAAGCGTACCTTTCCCAGCACCACTAGGGCCATCAACGGTAATAATCGTTCCCATATAACTTATCCTTTACTTATCAAAAGTTGACGTATTATAGAGATAAACACTCTATTTCGCTATTGCCACCTTTCAAACTTAACTCAAGATCCATTAACAAAGAATAAAAAAATAACAAACACGCACCTATAAGCTTTTTTAGTTAAGGAGCTACTCTACTTATCCTCCACCTTTTAAAATTAATTTTTTTCATTTTTTCGCGGTTTTATATTAATTTTAATAAAAAACCATTGAGTTTTACAAAATATAATAAGATAATGCGAATCTTTCTCAAAAAAACAATAAGGATATGTAATGAAGAGAGTTATTAAATTAAATTTAATCACACTCTGCTTAATCAATACCCTTAGTGTTTCTATCGTTGATGCAAAAGCTGAAGAAACATTAGATCAAATTGATGTAGTAGAAAAAAATGTCGCTAACGATAAAAAACCTTTTACGGAAGCAAAAGCGAAAAGTACCCGAGAGCATATTTTTAAAGAAACCCAGACTATCGATCAAGTCATTCGAAGTATCCCTGGTGCATTTACTCAACAAGATAAAGGCTCTGGCGTAGTTTCTGTTAATATTCGTGGCGAAAATGGGTTAGGTCGTGTCAATACTATGGTCGATGGAGTCACACAAACTTTTTACTCTACAGCCATGGACTCAGGTCAATCAGGTGGTAATTCTCAATTCGGTGCATCGCTTGATCCTAACTTCATTGCTGGTGTCGATGTCAATAAAAGTAACTTTTCGGGAACAAGCGGTATAAATGCGTTAGCTGGCAGTGCTAATTTTAGAACGTTAGGCGTTAATGATGTCATTACCGATGACAAACCATTTGGCATTATTCTGAAAGGAATGACGGGAAGTAATGCAACTAAATCCAATTTTATGACAATGGCTGCAGGCAGAAAATGGCTGGATAATGGTGGCTATGTAGGCGTGGTATATGGTTATAGCCAACGTGAAGTTTCACAAGATTATCGTATTGGTGGAGGTGAACGATTGTCTTCGCTAGGACAAGATATTCTTGCTAAAGAGAAAGAAGCCTATTTCCACAATGCAGGTTATGTTTTAAATTCAGCTGGACAGTGGACACCTGATCTAAACAAAAACCATTGGTCTTGCAACGCACCCAATCCAACATTTAATGGAAATACAGACCCAATTACAACAACCGATGAGCTAACTGGAGCGACCGAAACAAGAACACCAGGTTGTATTACTCGGATTGAAAGAAAAGAAGAAAATTATGATTATGTTAGTGAAGAAGATACGCCTAATGAGCCTCGTTACAATACATCTAGCTATCAACTTAATACTTATAAAAATGAAACCAGAAGAAAAATTCTGAGAGAATTGGAAAATGGTATACAACCTCAAAATATCCCTGAATTACAAAATGATGTAGATTCCACAAATAACTCATTTGAACGTAATAAAGATCAATATAGTGTCGCTCCTATTGAACCAGGCAGTTTGCAATCTCGTTCTCGTAGCCATTTATTAAAATTTGAATATGGCGATGATAACCATACCTTAAGTGCACAAATACGTACCCTTGATAATAAAATTGGTTCTCGGAAAATCGAAAATCGTAATTATCAATTAAATTATAATTTTAATAATAATCGCTATCTTGATCTAAATCTAATGGTAGCACATAACTTAGGTAAAACCATTTATCCTAAAGGTGCATTCTTTTCTGGTTGGCAAGTAGAAGATAAATTAATTACAAAGAATGTGGCAAATATTATTGATATTAACAATAGCTATACTTTTTTATTGCCAAAAGAAATTGATTTAAAAACCACATTAGGCTTTAACTACTTTATTAATGAGTATAGTAAAAACCGTTTTCCTGAAGAATTAAGTTTGTTTTATAACAATGAATCACACTCCCAAGGAAACTATAGCTATTTAGGTCGCTTCCAAGGAAGCAAAAGCGGATTACCACAACGTTCAGTGATCTTACAACCTTCCGGTAAACAAAAATTTAAAACTGTTTATTTTGATACCGCACTTTCTAAAGGAATTTACCATTTAGACTATAGTGTCAATTTTACGCATTATGCATTTAACGGTGAGTATGTAGGTTACGAAAATACACCAACACAAATTAATGAACCGATTTTGCATAAATCAGGACATAAAACAGCAATAAATCACTCAGCAACACTTAGCGCAGATATCAATGATTATTTTATGCCGTTTTTCACCTATTCGCGCACACATAGAATGCCAAATATTCAAGAAATGTTCTTCTCTCAAGCATCTGACGTTGGGGTAAATACGGCATTAAAACCTGAGCGAGCTGAAACTTATCAACTTGGATTTAATACCTATAAAAAAGGCATTTTCACTAAAGAAGATATATTAGGTTTAAAACTAGTGGGCTATCGCAGCTTTATCAAAAATTATATTCATAATGTATATGGTGTATGGTGGAGAGATGGCGTTGTTCCTGACTGGGCAGCTAATAATGGATTTAGATTTACCATTGCTCATCAAAATTATAAGCCTATTGTGAAAAAGAGCGGTGTTGAGTTAGAAGTAAATTATGACATGGGACGTTTCTTTGCAAATCTATCTTATGCATACCAACGAACAAATCAACCAACCAATTATGCGGACGCAAGCCCACGTCCTAACAACGCATCAAAAGATGATATTCTGAAACAAGGTTATGGTCTATCTCGTATCTCAATGTTACCGAAAGATTATGGAAGATTAGAACTTGGCTCTCGCTGGTTTGATCAAAAATTAACTCTTGGTATCGCAGCACGTTACTATGGGAAAAGTAAACGAGCAACCATTCAAGAAGATTATATTAACGGTTCTCAATTTGAATTAAATACGAGCCATGAACGAACTTATTATGCTATAAAGAAAACAGAGGAAATTAATAAACAACCGATTATTTTAGATTTGCATGTAAGTTATGAACCTGTTAAAGATTTAATTATCAAAGCTGAAGTACAAAACCTACTAGATAAACGTTATGTTGATCCTTTAGACTCAGGCAATGATGCTGCTTCACAGCGCTATTATTCAAGCTTAAATGATTCAATTTGTAGTAAAAATAATACTTGTGAAGATGGAGGAAAAGATAAATCTGTACTTTATAACTTTGCACGTGGAAGAACTTATATTCTGAGTTTAAATTATAAATTCTAATTGGCTCATATAAAAAGGCATAGCTAATAAGCTATGCCTTTTTAAATAATGTTTATAATTCAATTTTAGAATTTATTATCTTATTAAAAGATTATTACTACAGTCTATCAATCATCCCCAACACTAACGCCGAAGACTGTTTTGCGGCCAACGGTAAGAATTCTTCAAAAGACATACTTGCTTCACCATCTCCTCCATCCGAAATAGCTCGAACTACCACAAAAGGCACATTAAAAGCATAACAAACTTGAGCAATCGCTGTCGCTTCCATTTCAACACCTGTCACATTCGGGAAGTCTGCTTTTATTTGTGCAATTTTATCTTCGCTATTAATAAAACTATCGCCAGAGCAAATTAAACCACGTTTTACTGATTGTCCTTGCTTTTCTGCGATTTCTTGAGCGATGTCAGCCAGTTTTTTGTCAGATAAAAATGCTGCGGGATTAGCGGGCAACTGCCCTTTTTCATAGCCAAAAGCTGTCACATCCGCATCGTGGTAGCGTGTTTCATCAGAAATTACAATATCCCCCACTTTCAAGCCTTTTGCTACCCCACCCGCAGAACCAGTATTGATCACAAAATCTGGCTTGGCTAATTGCAACAATGCCGTCGTGCCAATTGCAGCGGCCACTTTGCCAATACCTGATTGCAATAATGCAACATCTTTACCATTAATTTTGCCTTCAAAAATTACCGCACTTGCTACTCGAGTTTCAGTTCTCTCTGCCATTAAATTTTTTAAAATTTCTACTTCTTGCGCCATTGCGCCAACAATTCCGATTTTCATCACTTTTGTTCCTGTTCTATTTTATTTACCAAAAAATCTAGCACAGCCACGCTATAATCATCGTTATAAAGCGTGCTCGCCGTGAGTACATATTTTCCCCCAATGACAACGTAAGGATAGGTAAAAACACCATATTCTTCCGTCAATTCAATCGCATCTTGAATTTGTTCTTTTACTCTTTCTGAATTTTCAGTTTGAATAAATAACGGCTTATCTAGCCCTTGTTCTTCCGCCCATTGTTGAATTTTATTTGTAGCAGACAACTCTGCATAACGGGATTTTTCTGAAGTTTCAAATAATAAAACATTAGATAATTCACCCGCACTTAGTGCTTGCAAGGTATAAAAAATGCGTGCGCTAAACTGACTATCCGCAGTTGCAATAGGATATTGTTCCAACGCAACTTTATTTGTACGCATTTGACTATAAAGCTCTAAAATATCTTGCGCTGACGAACATACGCGGCAATCGTAATCAAAAAAGAATTGAATACGTATTTTTTTATCCGCTCTAGGCGCTTGTTCAATAGGCTCTTGATAAGAAAAATAATCCCGCCCATCTTCAAAATGCATGACATCAGAAGATGGTAAGTGCGGTGGATTTTGAGTAGAAAATTCTTTTTGATTTACCTCGGCTAGAACCGATAATGTAAACCCAAATAAACCTAATACCAATAATCCATAAAATTTCAAAATATTACTCATCAATCGCTTCAATATATTCCACTAAAAGCTGTACATTTCGGTTACCACGAAACTCATTAACATCCAATTTATATGCAAATCTCGCCTGTTTAATTGAAAGATCGGGATACAATCTTGTATCAATATTAAACGCAACTGCATCTAATAAAGGTCCGCCTTGTTTTGGCTCTACTAACATTTTGAGATGGTTTTTATTTTGCCCAATTGCACGTTGGTCTAAAATTTTAAATTCGCCATCAAAACAAGGCTCTGGGAAAGCTTGTCCCCAAGGGCCTGCTGATTTTATCAGTTCTGCCGTTTCAAGATTAAATTCATTTGAATTTAATTCACCATCGGTCCAGATGACACCTTGTAAATGTTCTTCATCAAGCCAATCGGCAACGGTTTGATTAAAAACATGTTGGAAATCGTCAAAGTGTTCTTCTCGGAGGCTTAATCCCGCAGCCATCGCATGGCCACCAAATTTTAAAATCATATTAGGATGTTGCGAATGAATACGCTCTAAAACATCACGCATATGCAAACCTTCAATAGAACGAGCAGAACCTTTCAAAATCCCCTCACTATCTTTCGCGAAGGCAACCACAGGGCGATGATATTGCTCTTTAATCCGAGATGACACAATGCCCAACACACCTTGATGCCAATCGGGTTGATAAAGTGTAATCCCCGAAGGTAACTCTTTAAAAAGAGCGGTGAGATTTTGGCAAATTTCTAGCGCCTCAAGCTTCATGCCAGCTTCAATTTCTTTACGCGTTTGGTTGAGTTGGTCAAGATCTAACGCTAATTCTCTGGCTTTTAGCATATCGTCCACCAGTAAAAGCTCTACCCCAATCGACATATTGTCTAAACGCCCCGCTGCATTTAAACGAGGTCCTATACAAAAACCGAGATCACTTGAAGTAAACTGTTCAACATTGCGGTTGGCCACTTCAGCCAACGCAATAATACCAGGATGGCAACGCCGTGCACGGATGCGCATTAACCCTTGATAGGCAAGGATACGATTATTCTGATCTAAAGGCACCACATCAGCGACAGTACCTAATGCCACCAGATCAAGCAAGTCAGTAAAATTAGGTTGTGTTTCTGCAGTAAAAATACCGAGTTCACGAAATTTTGCTCGTACGGCTAACATCAAATAAAACGCAACACCAACGCCCGCTAAAGATTTTGAAGGGAAACCACACTGACTTAAATTAGGATTAACAATAGCATCGGCTAGCGGCAAAGTTTCGGGAGGTAAATGATGATCTGTCACTAAAACACGGACACCTTTCTCTTTCAAAAATGCAACACCTTCAAAAGATGAAACACCGTTATCCACCGTCATTAACAGCTGAACACCCTTTTCAATAGCCATTTCAGCCACAGGAATACTCAAACCATAACCTTGTTCAAATCGATTTGGTACAAGATAATCCACGTCAGTAAAACCAAGTTGTCTTAAAGCCAGCACACTCAATGCTGTGCTGGTTGCACCATCAGCATCAAAATCCCCAACAATCACTATTTTTTGCTGTTGTTGGTAAGCTTCTACTAATAAATTTACGGCTTGTTCAATACCATATAGCTGATTTGGATTCAGTATTGATTTTAAAGTGCGGTCTAATTCTTCGGTGTTTTGAATATGGCGTGCGCGATAAAGGCGATCTAATAACTGATGGTTTGAAACAGAATTTCCAATTGGAATTTCACGGCGTTTGATAAGTTTTTTCACTGGATATTAATTCATATCTAAAAGCAAAAAGCTGTTGAAATCAACAGCTCTTTTATCTATACTTTTTCCTGTCGGTCAGGGCTTTTAACCCTGAATGCTGACAGAGGTTAAAAGCCCTACTGACCATTAGTCTAACTATTGTGTCAGCTAAGGATTTTAATAATGCCTAAATTATGTATTTATATCATAGTCTTAGTATTGTTAATGCTTTTAAGCTCCCCAGCATATTAAGCATAACCGACTAAATACAAGGGGTAGGCATCTGCCCCTTGCTTTTCATTATAAAATTATTTCGCTGTTTCTTCAAGTGCGCTCAATAAATCAGCTGGTTTTAAATAACCGCCAATAAGCTCACCCGTTGAGGTAACTATACTCGGTGTGCCATTTACGCCAAATTGCGCGCCTAATTCATAATGTTTTTTCACAACATTTGGGGTTTTAACTTCTTTCGGTAAATTGCCTTTTTCTGCTTCATTTAAAGCAAAAACAGGATCTTTAGCCGTCCAAATTGCTTCCATTTGTTTTGCAGTTTGGTTATTCATCCCTGCGCGAGGGAAAGCTAAATAACGTACAGTAATGCCAAGATCGTTATATTCTTTTAATTGCTGATGTAATAAATGGCAATAATGGCAAGTAATATCCATGAATACGGTCACAACATGCTTTTCATTTTTAGCGGGATAAACAATCATCTCATTTTTATAAGAATTAAGTTTATCCACTAAAATTTTACCAGCAACATCAACAGGACCGCTATTTGTGAGCTCGTAAAGTTTACCTTGGAAAGCATATTTTCCATCTTCCGTCACATAAAGTACGCCTTGATCTGTTACGGCAGTTTTGATACCTGAAATTGGCGAGGATTTCACATCAATATTTGATGCGCCAAGAGACTGTAATTTGCTTTTAATCGTGGCATCGTTTGCCATTGCATTAGCCGCAGCCACGCACAAAAGTGCGGTAAAAATTTTCTTCATTTTTTGTTCCTAAATTAGCTTGAGTGAGAAAGTCTAAAATTATAGAGAGATTGCTAATTTCTGCAAGGTCAAACTATCCAAAAATCAGAAAATAGCATATAATTCCACACTTTATCACACAGTGAATTTATTATGTTTGAAATCAATCCTATAAAAAATAAAATCACCGACTTATCCGACCGCACTTCAGTGCTTCGGGGGTATCTTTGACTTCGATGCCAAAGTTGAGCGTTTAGAAGAAGTCAATGCGGAATTAGAACAGCCAGATGTTTGGAATGATCCAGATAAAGCCCAAGCGCTTGGTAAAGAACGCGTTTCTTTAGAACAAGTTGTAAATACCATCAAAAATTTAGAACAAGGTTTAGAAGATGTTGATGGATTATTAGAACTTGCCATCGAAGCTGAAGATGAAGACACCTTCAATGAAGCAGTTGCTGAATTAGATGAACTCGAACAACAACTCGAAAAATTAGAGTTCCGTCGAATGTTTAGTGGCGAACATGATGCTTGCGATTGCTATGTGGACTTACAAGCTGGTTCTGGCGGTACGGAAGCTCAAGATTGGACAGAAATGTTGCTCCGTATGTATCTCCGTTGGGCTGAAAGCAAAGGTTTTAAAACAGAACTGATGGAAGTCTCTGACGGTGATATAGCTGGATTGAAATCGGCAACGATTAAAGTGAGCGGTGAATATGCTTTTGGTTGGTTACGAACAGAAACGGGGATTCATCGTTTGGTGCGCAAAAGTCCATTTGATTCCAATAACCGTCGCCACACATCATTCAGCGCAGCATTTGTCTACCCTGAAATTGATGATGATATTGATATTGAAATCAATCCTGCTGATTTACGTATTGATGTTTATCGTGCATCGGGGGCAGGTGGTCAGCACGTAAACAAAACAGAAAGTGCGGTGCGAATTACCCATATGCCAAGTGGCATAGTTGTGCAATGTCAAAATGACCGTTCACAGCACAAAAACAAAGATCAAGCGATGAAACAATTAAAAGCGAAATTGTATGAGCTTGAGTTACAGAAGAAAAATGCGGATAAGCAAGCAATGGAAGATAATAAATCCGACATTGGTTGGGGAAGCCAAATTCGCTCTTACGTATTAGACGATTCACGCATTAAAGATTTACGTACTGGCGTAGAAAACCGTAATACGCAAGCCGTATTAGACGGGGATTTAGATCGATTTATTGAAGCGAGTTTGAAAGCGGGCTTGTAAAAATTTCTTGCCTTCCCCTGTTTACGGGGGAAGGTGGCGCGAAGCGACGGAAGGGGGCTTTCGATAATATATTTCCTTTAGTCTTCAACAGCTCCTAAAGTAAACAAAGAAAATAAAAATTTCTTATTAATTTATAAAACAAGGTAAACAATATGTCAGAACAAGAAGTTAAAGAATTAGATCTCAGTGGCGAAATGCTCGTTCGTCGTGAAAAATTAGCCGCATTACGTGCAAAAGGTAATGCCTTTCCAAATAAGTTTCGTCGTGATGCTCTCGCACAAGATTTGCACAATCAATATGATGCAGAAGACGGTGAAATCTTAAAAGAGAAAAACGTTGAAGTACAAGTTGCTGGCCGTATTATGACTCGCCGTGCAATGGGTAAGGCGACGTTTATCACCATTCAAGATATGAGCGGTAAAATCCAGCTTTATGTTGCACGCGATAATTTGCCTGAAGGCGTTTATAAAGATGACGTTGGTACTTGGGATTTAGGTGACATCGTTGGCGTTAAAGGCACTTTATTTAAAACAAAAACAGATGAACTCACCGTTAAAACCACTGAAGTTCAACTTTTAACTAAAGCTCTTCGTCCATTACCAGACAAATTCCATGGTTTAACTGACCAAGAAGTGCGTTATCGCCAACGTTATTTAGATTTAATTTCTAACGAAGAATCTCGCCGCACTTTTATTATTCGTTCTAAAGTTGTCGCAGGTATTCGTGAATATTTCATTTCTAAAGGCTTTATGGAAGTGGAAACGCCAATGTTACAAGTGATTCCAGGCGGTGCATCTGCGCGTCCTTTCGTAACCCATCACAATGCCTTAGATGTGGATATGTATTTACGTATCGCGCCTGAACTTTATTTAAAACGCTTAGTAGTGGGTGGATTTGAACGAGTATTTGAATTAAACCGTAACTTCCGTAATGAAGGGGTTTCCGTTCGTCATAATCCAGAATTTACCATGCTTGAATACTACCAAGCGTATGCGGATTACCATGATTTAATGGATAACACCGAAGAACTTCTTCGTAAATTAGCGATTGATATTCTTGGTACCACTATTGTGAAATACGGCGAATACGAATTTGATTTTGGTAAACCATTCGAACGTATTACGTTACACGATGCAACGATTAAATATGGTGCAGACAAAGGTATCGTAAAAGAAGATTTATATGACTTTGACCGTGCAAAAGCCACGGCTGAACGCTTAGGTATTGAAGTACAAAAATCTTGGGGCTTAGGCAGTATTGTGAACGCAATTTTTGAAGAAGTGGCTGAACATCACTTAATTCAACCTACATTCTTAATGGCTCACCCTGCGGAAATTTCGCCACTTGCACGTCGTAATGATGAAAATCCTGATGTAACAGATCGTTTTGAGCTCTTTATCGGTGGTCGTGAAATCGGTAATGGTTTCTCAGAATTGAACGACGCAGAAGACCAAAATGAACGTTTTGATGCACAAGTGGCTGCGAAAGAAGCGGGCGATGATGAAGCGATGTTTAAAGATGAAGACTTTGTTGTTGCGCTAGAACACGGTTTACCACCAACAGCCGGCGAAGGTTTAGGTATCGACCGTCTAGCAATGCTTTATGCAAATGCACCATCAATTCGTGATGTTATCTTATTCCCTGCAATGCGTCAGAAATAATAAAGATACAAACAAAAGCCACCATTTGGTGGCTTTTTATCGAAACATGAAAAAGGGAGCTAACGCTCCCCTTACTTTTTAATGATTAACCATTAATAAATTTTTCACCTAATTCAATATCTGCACGTAAAGTCGGCAACATATTTTCTAAGGCTTGTTGTTCAAAATTGCTTAATGGGCCAATTGGTAAAATTTCTTCTACACCTTCTTTGCCTAAACGAACTGGCTGAGAGAAGAAACGAGCATATTTGCCATCCCCTTCAACATAAGTACATTCAACAACTGTCTCGCCACTCAATCCTTTCACTAAAGAACGAGCAAAACGTGCTGCTGCTTGCGCCATTGAAAGGGTCGCAGAACCGCCACCCGCTTTTGCATTGACAACTTCAGTACCTGCATTTTGGATACGTTTTGTTAATGGTTCGATTTCATCTTCATTCCATTTTGCATATTGAACTTGAGAAAGTAATGGAAGAATAGTCACACCTGAGTGACCACCAATAACAGGAACGCTCGTACGAGAAACATTTAAACCTTTTAATTCAGCCACAAAGGTTTCAGAACGTAACACGTCTAAAGTTGTCACACCAAATAATTTACGTTTGTCGTAAACACCTGCTTTTTTCAATACTTCAGCCGCAATCGCAACAGTTGTATTTACTGGGTTAGTAATGATACCAACGCATGCTTTTGGGCAAGTAACCGCGACTTTCTCAATTAAACCACGAACAATGCCTGCATTAATATTGAATAAATCTGAACGATCCATACCAGGTTTACGCGCAACACCAGCAGAAATTAATACAACATCCGCACCTTCAAGTGCTGGAGTTGGATCTTCACCAGAAAAACCTTTCACATTCACTGCAGTTGGAATATGGCTCACATCCACTGCAACACCTGGGGTAACAGGGGCAATATCATATAATGCTAAATCTGAACCAGCAGGCAACTGAAGTTTTAGTAATAACGCTAATGCTTGACCAATACCGCCTGCGGCGCCTAATACTGCAACTTTCATAAATACTCCTTATGTGTTAGTTAATTTAAGATGACCTGATTTTAAAATTTTCATCTCACAATTACAAACAGAGAAATATCATTCTATGATCTAGTTCACATTTCTGAGGTAATTTTTTCCTTCTCTTTGTTTTTATTCACATTCAAGTTGCTGAAAATGAATTTTTATGCAATTCTTATGCAAATTTTTGACTATTGCAAAATAAAATGACTGACAATTTAACTCGTGCTTTTAAAGAATTACTCAATCAAGAACGCTTTGGCTCTCAAAGTGAGATTGTCGATGCCTTAAAAAAACAAGGCTTTACAGGCATTAATCAATCAAAAATATCAAGAATGCTCACCAAATTTGGCGCTGTTCGCACCCGTAATACCAAAATGGAAATGGTCTATTGCTTACCGGGTGAATTAAGCGTTCCTAATACCAGTAGCCCATTAAAAAATCTTGTATTAGACGTTGATTACAATGATATGTTAATTGTCATTAAGACTTCTCCGGGGGCCGCACAACTCATCGCTCGCTTGCTTGATTCAATTGGAAAATCAGAAGGCATCTTAGGCACTATCGCTGGCGATGACACAATTTTTATCACACCAACGCGTGGTACAAAAATTGTCGATTTACTCAAAAATGTTCAACGTTTATTTGAAAACGCGTTGTAATGAATATTTTATTAACTGGAGGCACGGGACTTATCGGCAAAGCACTTGTTGAACAGTTCTGCCTACGCAATGAACAAGTGACGATCTTAACGCGCTCAAGTACGCCGCACACTATCTTAAAGCAAAAAAACATCAAATTTATTACCGCACTTTCAGAACTCAATTTACAAGAACAGTTTGATGCCATCATCAATCTTGCTGGTGAGCCGATTTTTCATAAAGCTTGGACGAAAAATCAGAAATCTATTTTACGAGAAAGTCGTTTAAGCCTCACTAGCCAACTGGTTAAATTCATTAATCAATATCAGCAACACCCTATTTTTATTTCAGGTTCAGCGACTGGAATTTACGGCGATCAAGACGAACAAAAAATTACCGAAACAAGCAAAACAGCAAAAACCTTCACCGCACAATTATGCCAAGATTGGGAAAATATTGCGCGACAAGCTAATGCGAGGGTTTGTTTGATTCGAACAGGCATGGTCTTTTCTAAGAAAGGAGGCGCACTTGCTAAAATGTTGCCTTTATACAAATGGGGACTTGGCGGAAAACTGGGCAATGGAGAGCAATATTTTCCCTGGATTGCTTTGGAAGATATGGTCAATGGCATTTTATTTTTACTCGATCATTCAGAGTGCCAAGGCTCATTTAACTTCACCGCCCCGAATCCCATAAAACAACATAAATTTAACCGCACTTTGGCTCGAATATTAAAACGTCCTGCCTTTGCAATCATTCCAAAATGGCTATTACATTTCATTCTTGGCGAACGAGCGAATCTATTACTCGAAAGCCAAAATGTGGTGCCTGAAAAATTACTCAACGCAGGATTCCAATTTCAATATTCTGATTGCGAAAACTATCTAAAAGATATCCTAAAAAACAAATAAAAAAATCACCGCACTTTTTTAATGCGGTGATTTTTATCGGACTAAATATCTCGCCTTATCGCCATTTATTGTTCATTATAAATTTCAAGATTAGATGCTTGTTTTTCACGTTTTTTCTTTGCACTATCGTTCCGTTGACTTGCGATTTTCTCTAAATATTCTGGCGTGATGTCGCCTGTAATATATTCGCCTGTGAACACTGAACAATCAAATCCTTGAATAGCTGGATTTTCTAACTGAACAGATTCAGTAAGTGCGGTCAGATCTTGGAAAATTAGTTTATCTACGCCAATCAAATGCGCAATTTCATCAACATTTCGACCGTAAGCGATCAGTTCATCACGGCTCGGCATATCAATACCATATACATTCGGATAACGAATTTCTGGAGCTGCAGAGGCAAAGTAAATTTTCTTCGCACCAGCTGAGCGAGTCATTTCAACAATTTGCTCAGAGGTTGTACCGCGAACGATAGAATCGTCCACCAATAAAACGTTTTTATCTTTAAATTCAGCTTTGATGGTATTCAATTTGCGACGAACAGAACTAATACGCTGTGCTTGTCCTGGCATAATAAACGTACGACCAACATAGCGATTTTTCACAAATCCTTGGCGATAAGGTTTCCCTAGTACACGAGCTATTTGTAACGCAATATCTGTGGAGGTTTCAGGAACGGGAATCACCACATCAATATTATCAATTTCATCCGCCCATTCTTTTGCAATTTTTTGTCCGAGTTTTTCGCCCATGTGAACACGTGCAGCATAAACAGAGACGCCATCAATCGTTGAATCTGGGCGTGCAAAATAAACATACTCAAAAATACAAGGATTTAACACCGCACTTTCAGCACATTGTTGCGAATAAAGCTCGCCATCAAACGTCACATAAACGGCTTCACCCGGGGCAATATCACGAACAAAGTCAAAACCCACAATATCTAAGGCTACTGTTTCAGAGGCAAACATATACTCAGTTTTGCCATTTTCTTCGCGTTTACCCAACACTAAAGGACGAATACCAAAAGGATCACGAAACGCAACCATGCCATGCCCAATAATCATCGCTAAACAAGCATAAGCACCTCGCACATCGTTGTGAGTTTTACGAACGGCATAGAAAATATCTTGTGGGTCAAGGTGAGCTTGAGAAATATGATCGAGATGGTTAGCGAGAATATTAAGAAGAAGTTCGGAATCTGAATTCGTGTTTACATGGCGGCGGGCTGTTTTAAAGACTTTTTCTTTTAACTCCACTGAGTTGGTTAAGTTGCCGTTATGCACCAAAGTGACACCATAGGGGGAATTCACATAAAAAGGCTGCGCCTCTGAGACGCTAGAACTCCCCGCTGTAGGATAGCGAACATGCCCTAATCCAGCATTTCCCTGCAACCGTAGCATATGTTCTTGACGGAACACATCACTCACTAAACCGTTAGCTTTACGTAAGCGGAAACGATTTTCATCGTCAAGCGTCACAATGCCCGCAGCATCTTGCCCACGATGTTGCAAAAGAGTTAATGCTGCATAAATAGATTCATTAACCGGACTTTGGCTAACAATACCGACAATACCACACATTTTGTGTTCCTTATTGATTAAGCGTTGGAGTTAAAAAACTTGAACTCGCCTGAAGTTGCTGAAAGAACCATTCAATAATAAAACCAAAGTGCGGTATTAATTGAGATTCTTTCCACCAATCAGTTTGTTCAAAATTGGTAAAAGTATCCATGAAAAATAATAACGCAGCGACAATCAGTGCACCGCGCACTAAACCAAAAGCCGCACCTAACACACGATCTGTGCCACTTAAACCCGTCTTATCTACTAATTGACTAACCACATAATTTACTATGGCACCCACGATTAAAGTCAGTACAAATAAAATCCCGATTGCGGTTCCATTACGAATATACATTGATTCAATTTGCGTAAGATAAGCGGCAAGATAAGGATAGAACTGACTTGCTACAATAAATGCTACAACCCAGCTACCGAGTGAAAGCACTTCGCGCACAAAACCGCGTAATAAACTGACAAGAATGGAAAAAGCGATAATGCCAATAATAATGTAATCGATCATTAAAAAATCTCTCAATGAAAAACGGCCGTTTAAAACGACCGAGGTATTCTACAAAAATAAAGCTAAAAAGAAAACGTTTGCGTAAACTAAATTTCCTGCCAAAAAGCACGTTCAAATTTGCTTTGAGCTTTCTTTAAGACTTCTGCTAAATGTTGGTATGTCGGTTGATCTTGCACAAAAGGCAAGGGTTCATGTCGTTGTTTTAAGCGTTCGCAAATATCATAAAACCATACCGCACTTTGATTTTCTAATGGCGAATTCGCACGCTTGCCAAGCCAATAAAGACCTTGAAAAGGAATAAGCAAGGCAAAAAGTGCGGTCAAAATTGCAATAGAAAAGGCCATCAAATCATTTTTTGCATAAATCTGTTGCCACACCACTGCAAATACAGCAACAAAGGGCATGAATTTTTGTGCAAAATTCGTGGCTTTCATAATGCGGTTTTCAGGGAAAATAACCCCTAACTTAGCCTCCTGCGGCCAAGTATTAAGATAAATTTGTCCCTGTTTTAAAATGGAAAAAAATACCATAAAAACACCTTTAAAAAACAACAGCACTTATCATACCCCAGTTTTCCTGAAATTGTCACCTTACTGAAAAAGTTTAATTTTTCAAAAAGTTCCATAAATCGTTGTCTTTTTATGCTGAGATGAATTTATTTTGTTTGTCAAAAGGTGTATCCTATGCCAGATTTTTACAGTCCATCTACAAGGTGGATTTCCATTAACTTTAATCAAATATAGGGTTCCCATGTCAAAACTTGTTCTTATCCTTAACTGTGGTAGTTCTTCACTAAAATTTGCAATTCTTGATCCTGCAACAGGTGAAGAAAAATTATCCGGCTTAGCGGAAGCATTTTTCTTACCAGAAGCGCGTATCAAATGGAAACTCAATGGTGAGAAAGGTAACGCAGATTTAGGCGCAGGCGCAGCTCATACTGAAGCGCTTAACTTTATCGCGTCTAATATCATGACAGATGAGCTTAAAAACTCTATCGCGGCAATTGGTCACCGTATCGTACATGGTGGTGAAAAATACACTCAATCTGTTATCGTAACTGATGAAGTCGTTAAAGGTATTGAAGATGCTGCACAATTTGCACCACTTCACAATCCAGCGCACTTAATCGGTATTAGAGAAGCATTCAACGCATTCCCGCACTTAAAAGATAAAAACGTGGTAGTTTTTGATACGGCATTCCACCAAACCATGCCTGAAGAAGCATTCCTTTATGCCCTTCCATACTCTTTATATAAAGAACATGGCGTTCGTCGCTACGGTGCACACGGCACTAGCCACTACTTCGTTTCTCGTGAAGTCGCTGAATATGTAGGTAAACCTGCAGACCAAGTCAATACGATTATTTGTCACTTAGGTAACGGTGGTTCTGTTTCTGTTGTGCGTAACGGTAAATGTATCGATACATCAATGGGCTTAACTCCGTTAGAAGGTTTAGTCATGGGCACTCGTTGTGGTGATATCGACCCTGCAATCGTATTCTACCTATACAAAACTTTAGGTATGTCTATGGAACAAATCGAAGAGACTTTAGTGAAAAAATCAGGTCTTTTAGGTTTAACTGAAGTAACAAGCGACTGCCGTTATGCTGAAGATAACTACGATGACGCATCTAAACCAGAAGCAAAACGCGCTTTAAATGTTTATAGCTATCGTTTAGCGAAATACATTGGTGCTTATATGGCTGTATTAGGTGATGATCACTTAGATGCGATTGCTTTCACGGGTGGTATTGGTGAGAACTCAGCACACGTTCGTGAATTAGCATTAAATCACTTGAAATTATTTGGTATTAAAGTGGATAACGAACGCAATCTTGCTGCTCGTTTCGGTAAAGATGGCGTAATCACCACTGATGATTCAGCATTTAAAGCGATTGTTCTTCCAACTAATGAAGAATTAGTTATTGCACAAGATACCGCTAAACTTTGTTTCTAATTTAACAACAAGCTGCCGAATTTTTCGGCAGTTTTTATTTATAACATATATACATTAAGGTTTAACTATGTCTCGCACGATTATCCTTATCCCTGTAAGCACAGGCGTGGGTTTAACTAGCATTAGTCTGGGATTAATCCATTCTCTTGAACAAAAAGGCGCAAAAGTTGGTTTTATGAAACCAGTTTCTCAACCAAGCACTGGCGAAGATAAATTGGATCGCACAACTTCTATTATTCGCACTAGCACTAGCCTTGAAACTTCTGAACCGTTTATGTTAAGCGTAGCAGAATCATTAATTGGGCAAAATCAGTCTGATGTATTGTTAGAAAAAATTGTGGCAAATCACCAACAATTAACTAAAAACAACGATATTGTTGTGGTTGAAGGCTTAATTCCCACAAGAAAACACGGTTACGCAAATAGCATCAACTATGAAATTGCACAAGCATTAGATGCTGAAATCGTATTAGTTGCAGCACCTGCAACTGAAACCCCAACCGAATTAAAAGATCGCGTAGAAGCTGCAGCCTCTCTATTTGGTGGGAAAAACAATCCAAATCTTTTAGGTGTGGTTGTAAACAAATTTAATGCACCCGTTGATGAATCTGGTCGTACACGCCCTGATCTTGCTGAAATCTTTGATTCATTCCAACATAGCCATGCATGTGAAGCAGAAGTGAGCAAATTATTTGCAAATAGCTCAATCAAATTATTAGCTTGTGTGCCTTGGTCAGCAGATTTAATCGCAACACGCGCTATCGATTTAGTGAAATACTTAGGTGCATCAATTATCACTGAAGGAGATATTAACCGTCGTATCCGTGGTATCACTTTCTGCGCAAGAAGTTTACCAAATATGGTTGAGCATTTCCGTGCTGGTAGCTTATTGGTCGCCTCCGCTGACCGTCCTGATGTAATTGTTGCTGCTTCACTTGCTGCTGCAAACGGTATTGAAATCGGCGGTATTTTATTAACAGGCGGTTATAAAATTGATGCTCAAATTAATAAACTTTGCCAACCTACTTTTGAAAAAGCAAAATTGCCGATCTTCCGTATTGAAGGCAATACTTGGCAAACGGCATTAAGTTTACAAAGTTTTAATCTTGAAGTGCCTGTTGATGACAAAGAACGTGTTGAAAATATTAAACAATACATTAGCCAACACTTTAATGCTGACTTTATCAATAATTTAGTTGCAGATTCCAGCCGTTTACCTCGCTTATCCCCACCTGCATTCCGTTTCCAATTAACTGAACTTGCTCGTGCGGCGAAAAAACGTATTGTGCTTCCTGAAGGCGATGAACCTCGTACAATCAAAGCAGCCGTACTTTGTGCAGAACGTGGCATTGCGGAATGTGTACTTTTAGCAGATCCTGTATCAGTTCAACGTGTTGCAGAAGCACAAGGTGTTAAATTAGGTAAAGGCATTACAATCATTAACCCAGCAGATGTTCGTGAAAACTATGTTGATCGTTTAGTTGAATTACGTAAAGCGAAAGGTATGACCGAAACCGCAGCACGAGAACAATTAGAAGATACCGTAGTGCTTGGTACTATGATGTTAGAAGCAAATGAAGTAGATGGTTTAGTATCTGGAGCCGTTCACACCACTGCAAACACCATTCGCCCACCAATGCAAATCATAAAAACTGCACCTGGTAGTTCAATCGTTTCTTCTATCTTCTTTATGTTATTACCAGATCAAGTGCTTGTTTATGGCGACTGCGCGGTAAACCCAGATCCAACTGCAGAACAACTTGCGGAAATCGCAATTCAATCTGCGGATTCTGCAAAAGCATTTGGTATTGATCCAAAAGTCGCGATGATTTCTTACTCAACGGGTACATCTGGTAGCGGTGCTGATGTGGAAAAAGTGAAAGAAGCAACCCGTATTGCGAAAGAAAAACGCCCTGATTTATTAATCGATGGCCCATTACAATATGATGCAGCTGTGATGGAAGACGTGGCTCGCTCTAAAGCACCAAATTCTCCGGTTGCAGGTAAAGCAACGGTATTCGTATTCCCTGACTTAAATACGGGTAACACCACTTACAAAGCAGTACAACGTTCTGCAGATTTAGTGTCTATTGGCCCAATGCTTCAAGGTATGCGTAAACCAGTCAATGACTTATCTCGTGGAGCCTTAGTTGATGATATTGTGTACACCATTGCCTTAACCGCAATTCAAGCAACACAATAGTTCAAGTAAAAACATAAAAGAAAATACCGCACTTTGCCCAGTCAGTAAAAGTGCGGTATTTTTTATAACGTTTTTTTACAAATCAACCAAAATCAAAATTGCGGCTTCACCGCCCCATTCTTTTGGTGCTTGATGCAATGCCCGCACTTTAGGATGTTGTACTAGCCAACGTGGAATTTGTTTTTTCAATGTAAAGGTGCCATAGCCCGTCATGATACTGGCACAATCAACATGCTCATTTTCACAAGCCAGTAAAAGTGCGGCTAATTCTTGCTTAGCTTGTTCACGGGTTAAACCATGTAAATCTAAAAACAATTCTGGCGAAAAATCTCCACGACGAAGTTGTTTTAATAAATGGGAATCTTCCCCATCACGTAAATATTTCACAACACCATCATGCTCATTCAGTAACGGCTCATATTCATCAGAAAAATAGAACAATGTATCTTCTTTCGCTCGTAATTCTTTCAATTCTATTTTTTTCTGATCACGTTTTTGGCGGGGGGCAACAAAAGTATCTTGTTTCATTGGCTTAATGCCTTTGGTTTCCGCACGGAATAAATCAAATTCGTCTTGCATTTTTTCTCATTAATTTCAAATTTTGCGTATCATATCATAGTTCTACATTCTCATCTGTGGTATAACTACGCCAAATTTTCATACCGAATTTTATGCTAACTTTTCTACTCACTTTTATGGAGAAATGCGATGGAAACCTCACATAACCAAGAATTAGTTGCAACTATCTTGGAAGATAATGTTGCAAACGAACTGCAAACCATCCAAGATTTTCTGCGTTGGACGTATAGCATTCTCAATCGATCTGATATTTACTTCGGGCAAGGGCACGATAATCCTTGGGATGAAAGCCTGCAACTCGTTTTAAGTGGCTTACATTTACCCATTGATTTACCTACCGAATTATTTAACAGTCGATTAACCCCATCTGAAAAAGAAACCCTAGTTCAACTTGTATTAACCCGAATCGAACAACGCGTACCAGTGGCATATTTAACAAATAGTGCTTGGTTCTGCGGTCACGAATTTTATGTCGATGAACGAACCATTATTCCACGCTCCCCAATTAGTGCGTTAATTCAAGATCGCTTTGAAGATTTAATTTCACAAGAGCCGAATCATATTCTCGATCTATGCACAGGCAGTGGTTGTATTGCCATTGCTTGTGCTTATGCTTTCCCGAATGCGGAAGTAGATGCGGTAGATTTATCAGTTGATGCACTTAATGTCGCGGAGATCAACATTTCACGCCATCAATTAGAGCATCGCGTATTCCCGATTCAATCAAACTTATTTGAAAATATTTTAGGACAAAAATACGATCTTATCGTGACTAATCCACCTTATGTGGACGAAGAAGATCTCGCCGATATGCCAGAAGAATTCCATTTTGAACCAGAGTTAGCCTTAGGTTCTGGCCAAGATGGCTTAAACATTACCAAACAAATTTTAAAACAAGCGCCAGATTACTTAACCGAAAATGGCGTGTTGGTATGTGAAGTGGGCAATAGCATGGTGAGCTTAATTGAGCAATATCCAGATGTACCATTTGAATGGGTAGAACTTAAAAATGGCGGGCTAGGCGTATTTGCTATTCAGCGTAAAGATTTAGTGAAATATCACGATCTGTTTTAATCTTTCAAGTGCGGTAAAATTTTAATCTCAATTTCAACCGCACTTATAAAATTCATGGCGCGCGTTATTCAACGCGTGCTTTTCTTTTTTATCATTTGACTCTATGAATTTACAAAAACTTTTACTTACTCGGCGTTTCTTTTCCACCCTTGCCTTTTTTTCTGTGCAAACGGTATTTCTGATTTATCTACAAAGTAAAGGATTGAGCAACAGCGAAATTGCCTTTTCCTTATCACTACTCTTTTTCTCAAACCAAGCCCTTTCCATTCTTGCCGGTATTTGGGGCGATCGCTATGGTTTAGCCAAAATGATGTTGCTCGGCTGTTTTTTAGATGTAATAGCCTATATTTTCTTTCTCGCAGCAGATAATTATTTATTGCTTCTTATTGCGACCACTTGTTTTGGTTTAGGTAGTTGCTTATTTGGAACCAATGCCAAAGCCTGCTTACTTGTGTTGGCTGGAGATGAATACAAAGAAAAAACGCGCTTGCAAGGGAAATATCTAAAAGTGACCTCCATGTCATCCATGTTTGCGCCGCTTTTAGTTATCCCCTTTATTAAATACGAACATATCAACTTACTCATCTGGGTTTGTTTTTCAATGGAAGCCATATTATTCGCCTTAATGGTGAAGCCTTTCTATCAAATTCAAACCTTACAAACGTTGGTAAAATTTCGCTTTACACAAATCAAAGAAATTATTACAAAAGAATTTCTCATGGTGCATTTAATGCTCTTTTTACCTCTTGCTATTGCGAGCTCTTTCTTTGTCATTTTCCCTTTTTTATTTAACAATAAACTTGGCATGCCTGAACATTCGCCGATAGCGTTATTTGGCAATGGCTTACTCACCGTGCTATTACAAAGCTATTTTTCCCGAAAAATTAATTTAACGATCAAACAAGCAGTATGGGTTGCGCCTCTGTTGGCTATTGGAATTATCGTACCTTGGTTTATCACCTTACGTTATCTTTCCGTATTTTCCGCCTATGCCTATCTTGTCATTTTTACCGTCATTGAAGTATATGCCCTCACAGCGATGGCAAACTTATTAGTGAAATTTGATAATGGCACCAATCGTGGTTTTATTTTTGGCGCATCAAGATTATTACTTTCTATCGCGACAGTGATCATCATGAACTTGGTACCACATTTATTTTTATTGTAACAAGTGCATTAATCAAATAGCACAATACACCTTTATATATAAATAAATTGCACTTATTTATGATGTAAGTTAGACTGAGGAACACTATGAATTCAAGAATAAGGAATACCATGTCATTTTTATCTAAGACCCTCGGTGGATTATCAAAAGCTTACTATACTCGACAATTTCTATTTGGTTTAATATTCTTTATATTTATAGTTGCTATAAGCTATAACGGATATAATCACACTGGGAAAATATCTATTCTTGTAACAAATACAATCCTAGGATTAATCTGCTTATTATTATATCCTTATTCTCGATTTGTTTATGAAAGTATTATCGAATATATTTTAGGTGATAATGTTTTTTTCATTAATGCACCTTTAATGCTTGTAACAAAACTAATCACAATGGCGATTTGTTTCATATTCTCAATTTTTATTGCACCAATTGGTTTAATATATCTTTATTTTTATCATTCAAAACAAGAAAAACTTCAAAATCAGAATGAACAATAAGAGTAAGAAAGGACGTTTAACGTCCTTTTCTCTATCAGTCAATTTCAACAATTAATTTATCTAACGTCTAATTTCACGTTATCAAATAATTTTTTCACTGAATTGTTATCACGCAATCGTTCTGCTTTTTCGACGACACTACGAGTTAAGTGCGGCGAAAAATATTCCATAAAATCATACATATAATTACGTAAAAACGTGCTATGTTTGAATGCAATATTCGTCATACTTGGGCGAAACAAATGGCTTGCATCAATCGCCACAAGATCTGTATCTGATGGCGTATGAGCCATAGATGCCATAATACCCACCCCTAAGCCTAAGCGCACATAAGTCTTAATGATATCGGCATCAGTAGCCGTAAAGACTATATTCGGCAAAATTCCTGCGCTATTAAATGCGTAATCTAAATCAGAAACACCTGTAAAACCAAAAGTGTAGGTCACAAGCGGATATTTACCTAATTCCTCAATCGTCAATTCTTTCACTTTGGCAAGTGGATGTTCTGGCGTAACAATCACTGCACGATTCCACCAATAGCATGGGATCTGAACCAAATCATCAAATAAATAAGGCGCTTCGGTAGTAATCGCCAAATCCACTTCACCTGACATTAATGCATCATGAATTTGTGTTGGCGAACCTTGGTGAATATGCAAACTCACATCAGGATATTTTTTGGAAAAACGTTCAATCACACTTGGCAGCATATAACGTGCCTGAGTATTTGTCGTCGCGATACGTAATACACCGTGATTTGGCTGAGTATATTCATCGGCTACGGCACGGATACCTTGCGCTTTAACAAGTAACTCGCGCGCAATCGAAATAATCTTTTTTCCTGCTGGCGTAATTGATTTTATATGCTTACCATGACGCTCAAAAATTTCTAGACCTAATTCATCTTCCAGCAACCGCACTTGCTTACTAATTCCAGGCTGTGATGTATAAAGCGCATTAGCCGCTTCAGTTACATTTAAATTATGGTTAGCAATTTCAACAATATAGCGTAGTTGCTGCATTTTCATAAAAAAATCCTTATTTTTTATAACGTTTGCTAAGTTCAGAATAACGTTTTACCGCTTTACGAATTTGTCCAGATTTTGGACGACGACGTGTCTGTGTAACATCTAATTTCGTTTCGGTTTCAGCTGGTAATCCCACAAGTTCACGCAAGTAGTTTACGTTTTCAAGACCCATTTCTTCCCAGCCACCACGAGGTAAACCTTTCATCAGTTTTATATTGCCGTAACGAATACGAATCAAGCGACTGACTTGAATCCCTTGAGATTCCCACAAACGGCGAACCTCTCGATTACGTCCTTCCATCAAGGTTACGTCATACCATTGGTTAATACCCACACCACCTGTAAATTTAATTTCTTTAAAGTTGGCTGGGCCATCTTCAAGCTGAACTCCCTTGCGTAAACGCGCTAACATTGCATCATCAACTTGACCAAATACACGCACAGAATATTCACGTTCCACTTCACGGCTTGGGTGCATTAATCGATTTGCCAGCTCTCCATCAGTGGTAAAAAGCAATAAACCTGATGTATTAATATCTAAACGCCCTACCGCAATCCAACGAGATCCCGTTAAACGTGGCAAACGATCAAACACGGTCGCACGCCCTTCTGGGTCGCTACGCGTACAAAGTTCGCCTTCAGGTTTGTAATACATTAATACACGGCAAATTTCTTTTTGTGCGTGGCTAAGATTAATGATTTGACCATCAATACGCACTTTTACACCAGAATGTACGTCAATACGATCGCCTAAAGTCGCAATTTTACCCTCTACGCTCACTCTACCTGCGGCAATCATTGTTTCAATTTCACGACGAGAGCCTTGTCCAGCGCGTGCTAAAACTTTCTGTAATTTTTCGCCCTCTGCTTTAGGCTGATTTGAGGCTTTTACAACAGGTTTCGCTTTTGGCTTAGATAAAAATTTGTTGTCAGAATTAACCGCACTTTTTTTCGTATTTGCCGTTTCTACGCGTACAGTACGAGATACTGAACGTCTATCATTTTTAGCTGAAAAATCACTTTTCTTTGCTGAATCTTTGGAAAAGTGCGGTTGTTTTTGAGTTTGTTTTTGACTAGGTTTCATTGTTTTCCTTAAATAATGGAAAAGTCGCTTTCACAAGCGTCTATCTGTTACATAATATATTAAATAAAAGGATCAGTGCTTCCACTTCCTTCGCGTAAAATTACTGGCGATTCTTCTGTTAAATCCACCACTGTTGTAGGCTCTTGCCCTAAATATCCGCCATGAATAATTAAATCGACTTGGTGTTCCAAACGATCACGAATTTCTTCAGGATCGGATTGTGTAGTATGTTCTTCATTAGGCAACATTAACGAACAAGATAAAATCGGTTCGCCTAAGGCGGAAAGTAAATCTAAAGCAATTTTATTATCTGGTACGCGTAAACCAATGGTTTTACGTTTTGATGTCATTAAACGACGCGGTAATTCTTTCGTTGCTGTAAGAATAAAAGTATAACGCCCTGGCGTATTATTTTTAATCAAACGATAAGCAGTATTATTTACCGTTGAGTAAGTTGAAAGCTCCGATAAATCACTACACACCAAGGTAAAATTATGTCCTTCAGGCAATTTACGAATTGCTACAATGCGATCCATTGCATGTTTATCGCCCATCATACAGCCCAAGGCATATCCCGAATCCGTCGGATACACAATTACACCGCCTTTTTGTAAAATCTCTACGGCTTGATTAATCAAGCGCACTTGTGGATTTTCAGGGTGGATATAAAAAAATTGGCTCATGTGTTTCTTCCTTAAAAAATGTGCGCTGATTATAGCAGTTTTGCGTTCACTTTATAATGGCGAGCATATAAAAATAAAGGCGTAGAGAGTCAATCTACGCCTTGTCAAACTAAAGTGCGGTTAATTGTTAGATGATTTTAATACCTTTCTCAAGGCTGCACCAATTTCAGCGAGACTTTTTACACAGGTCACACCTGCGGCCTCAAGCGCTGCTATTTTTTCTGCGGCAGTGCCTTTTCCACCACTAATAATGGCACCAGCATGCCCCATCCGCTTACCTTTTGGCGCAGTAATACCCGCAATATAGGCAACCACTGGTTTAGTGACCTTATCTTTTATGAAGGTTGCCGCTTCTTCCTCTGCGGAACCGCCGATCTCTCCAATCATCACAATGGCTTCAGTTTCGGGATCTTGTTGAAATCTTTCAAGAATATCAATAAAACTAGAGCCTGGAATAGGATCGCCACCGATACCCACACAAGTCGATTGTCCAAAGCCTTCATCTGTAGTTTGTTTTACCGCTTCATACGTTAAAGTACCAGAACGAGAAACAATCCCCACTTTGCCTTTTTTATGTATGTGAGCGGGCATAATGCCGATTTTACATTCATCAGGCGTAATCACACCAGGGCAATTTGGCCCAATCATCACTACGCCCGTTTCATTTAATTTTTGTTTCACTTTAAGCATATCCAATGTAGGTATGCCCTCAGTAATACAGACAATTAACTTAATCCCTGCATCAATGGCTTCAATTATGGCATCTTTACAAAATGGTGCTGGCACATAAATGACTGTAGCTGTTGCCCCCGTATTTTCAACGGCTTCACGAACTGTATTAAACACAGGCAAACCAAGATGGGTAGTTCCACCTTTATTTGGCGATACGCCACCAACTAATTGCGTTCCGTAGGCTAATGCTTGTTCAGAATGAAAAGTCCCTTGTCCACCAGTAAAACCTTGGCAAATCACTTTGGTATTTTTATCAATTAAAATCGCCATTAGTGTTCTCCTTTTGCTGCATTCACAGCTAATTCTGCAGCTTGTTGTAAATTCTGTGCGGTAAGGATATTAACATCGCTTTGCGTTAAAATTTGGCGACCGATTTCAGCATTTGTTCCTTCTAATCGAACAACCACAGGCACTCTCACGCCCACTTCATTTACTGCAGCAATAACGCCTTCAGCAATCAAATCACAACGAACAATACCACCAAAAATATTCACTAAAATTACCTTCACGGAAGGATCGGTTAAAATGATTTTGAACGCCTCAGCAACTCGCTCTTTCGTTGCACCACCACCCACATCAAGAAAATTCGCAGGTTTCCCACCATAGAGTTTCACAATATCCATGGTGCCCATTGCAAGCCCAGCCCCGTTTACCATACAACCAATATCGCCCTCTAAAGCTACATAGTTTAACTGGAATTTTTCAGCTTCTGCTTCACGAGCATCATTTTGAGTTAAATCTTGTAGTGCTAAGAGATCTTTATGACGAAATAAAGCGTTATCATCAACAGATATTTTGGCGTCGAGACAAACCAAATTCCCTTGTTTAGTCAGAACAAGCGGATTGACTTCCAGTAAAGATAAATCTTTTTCTAAAAATAAACGAGATAACCCCATAAAAATATCGGTAAACTGTTTGTTTTGCACACCACTTAACCCTAATTTAAACGCCAATTCACGCCCTTGATAAGGCAATCCTCCAAATAAAGGATCAATAGTGACTTTGTAGAGTAAGTGCGGTGAATTTTGCGCGACTTCTTCAATATTCATTCCACCAGCAGGAGAAGCAATAAACATAACTTTTTGAGAGGCGCGATCAACAACCGCACTTAAGTAAAATTCTTTATCAATATCGCAAGTTTCTTCAAAATAAATCTGGTTTACTGGCTGACCAGATTTATCCGTTTGAAAAGTGACTAAACGTTGTCCTAGCCATTTTTCTGCAAAAGATCTTGCTTCCTCTACATCCTGTACCAATTTAACGCCACCTGCTTTACCACGCCCACCAGCGTGAACTTGGCATTTCGCTGCCCACTTATCGCCTGAAAGTTGAGCCAGTACCAAATCTACTTCATCAACAGATTGACAGACCGCCCCATTTTTTACGGGTAATCCATAATGCTCAAATAGTTGTTTTGCTTGGTATTCGTGTAAATTCATTCGCGACGTCCTTTTTAGTTATGAAAACAATTCACTCAAGATTTTAATGCTATATGTACCGTGATTTCTTCACGATCGTGATATAAATGTTTTGCTTGAATCTCAAAATTCAAATTCTGCTCAGCCAACATAACAGCCAAGTTTTCTAAACATAATATCACTTCTTGATAACGTTTTTTCATGGGTAATTTTAAATTGAAGATCGTTTCTCGGCACCAACCATTCAACAACCATTTGCCAATCAATAACGAAATACGGCTTGGTTGTTCCACCATATCACAGACTAACCAATCCACTTTTTTCCTTTTGGGAGGCTGAAATTTAAAACCATCTTCCGCACAATGTTCAATGCGACCTGTATCATGCAAGCTCGCTGCCATTTTTCCGTGATCAACCGCATAAACAAATAAACCACGTTTGACTAATTGATACGTCCAACCGCCAGGGCAAGCCCCTAAATCAACGCCAATCATATTTTCATTTAAACGTTTATGCTCTTCTTTACGCGGAATAAAAGTCAAAATAGCTTCTTCTAGTTTTAATGTAGATCGACTTGGTGCATCTGCTGGAAATTTTAAACGAGGGATTCCCATAAAATGGGGGGAATGATTATCTACATAAGAATATCCCACATAACAGCAATTCGGTTTTACAAAAAAACAATGTAAAAATTGACCGCACTTTTGAGTCGCTTTTGCAGAGAGCCAGCCTTGTTTTTTCAATGCCTGACGTAAAGGCACGGTAAATTTACGGCAAAAAGTGGAAAGCTCTTTCGCTTCATTGGTATCTGCAGTTTCGACAAAAAGCTCGCTAGATTGAGCAAAATTAACTTGTTGAGATAATGCTTCAAACGCCGCCACGATGGGACTAATACGATCAGCGGGATCTAAATCTTCCAATAAATCGGAAATAACTATCATCTGACGAGTAAAAATCAAACGGTTAAAAGGAATGTCTCGGGCAAGGCGATCAGCCTCATCAGGTTGATAACATTCAAAAATCACATAGCCCGAATTATCTTGTACTCGTGCAAAACCAAATACACCTAAATTACTTGCTTGATCGGTGATCTCGGCGGCAACTTCTTTCTCAAAACCTGAGCGACAATATAATGCGAGTTTATTCATTTTCTTCTTGTTTAATTGAGTTAATAATCCATTGGCGGAATGCTTGAATTTTTTGGTCATCAAGGCGATCAAGATGATTGACCACATAAAATGATTTTGGATCAGGTAAATTGGTTGGCAACACCGCTTGCAATGATCCATTTTCAATTTCTTGCAAGGCTAATAAGCGATTAGCTAATACAATGCCTTGCC
The DNA here is from genome assembly GCF_003493605.1 of Haemophilus haemolyticus. Classification (GTDB taxonomy): domain Bacteria; phylum Pseudomonadota; class Gammaproteobacteria; order Enterobacterales; family Pasteurellaceae; genus Haemophilus; species Haemophilus haemolyticus_J. The sequence goes on along the minus strand of NZ_QQKA01000006.1, from coordinate 49,287 downwards.
CGTGAATAGCCGCCTGTAACGCCATAAATGTATGACTAAATAACGGCCCTTGCTGAATATTTAAATCATCTAACTGTAAATGATTTGCCATCGCTTGCCAATTATCACGGGTATGAATATGAATTAATGTGTGTTTTTTTAAATCTTCAGGCTGAATAATTGGATTTTTATCTAGTAATTCAGGCGACGCAAAAATCAATAAATTTTCTTCGCCAAGACGATCTACTTGAAGATTCTGCCAATTTCCCAAACCATAATAAATAGCCAGATCAATTTCTTTATTTAACAAGCCTTCGTCTTGATCCACACCAGTTAAACGCACCTCAATTTGCGGATAAAGCTGATTAAATTCACTTAAATGTGGCACGAGCCATTGAATACCAAAAGTTTGTGGCACGCTAATATTTAAATGCGGGTCCGTTTTTAACGTTAATAATCGCTCTGTTGCTTCATTTAAACGACGTAGAATTTTATTAATATCAACAAAATAAGCTTTACCAAGCTCCGTTAATTCTAAAGAACGATTCTTTCGCTTAAATAATTCAATTCCTAAAAATTCTTCTAATAATTTAATTTGATGACTAACCGCCGCCTGTGTCACACAAAGCTCATCTGCAGCTTTAGTAAAACTTAAATAACGCGCAGCAGACTCAAAAGATTTTAACGAATTCAATGGGGGCAAACGTTTATACATAAGTATTTCCATTTATAAAATTTTCGTCTATAATAGACAAGATTTAATTCGGATTAGTTTTTCTAATACTTCAAATAAAAAAACGTCATTTGTCCTTTCCTACCCTTTTCCTTACAATACAACCATACTTAATGATTGGTAATTCCTTACTAGTTAATGAGTTTCGGACTTAAGTATGATGTTGTGTTTGCATATAGTTCGGGTAACCGAACTTGAGTAACAAATATGTTACTCATTTACTTCCTGTATATTATTAAACCAATTTGGTTAAACGCTGCTCTCATTGAGTGGCGTTTTTTTCATCCCGATTTTAGCATAACTATATCTTTATTTCCTGCCCAGTTTCCAAAATTTCATTATTCCTTTTTAATTGGCTAAAAATTGCATAATTTCGAGAATTTATTATTTAAATCACTTCTGGAATGGTGTAGATTAAACGGCATTTCATTCAAAAAAATAATATTAAGGAAGCAAAATGAAAGATTTAGACTGGAATAACCTTGGTTTTAGTTATATTAAAACAGATTACCGTTTCATTGCTCACTGGAAAGATGGCAAATGGGACGAAGGCAAACTCACAACAGACAATACCTTACATATTCACGAAGGTTCTACCGCACTTCACTACGGTCAACAATGCTTTGAAGGCTTAAAAGCTTACCGTTGCAAAGACGGTTCAATCAACTTATTCCGCCCACAAGAAAATGCAAAACGCATGCAACATACTTCGGATCGTTTACTTATGCCACAAGTGCCCACTGAATTATTTATCCGTGCATGTAAAGAAGTGGTGAAAGCGAACGAAGAATGGGTCGGACCTTACGGCTCTGGTGCAACCCTATATTTACGTCCATTTTTAATTGGTGTGGGTGAAAATATTGGTGTGAAAGCTGCGCCAGAATTTATTTTCTCTGTATTCTGCTGCCCAGTTGGTGCCTATTTCAAAGGTGGTTTAACACCATCTAACTTTATTACCACAGAATACGATCGTGCTGCGCCAATGGGAACCGGTGGCGTAAAAGTGGGTGGTAACTACGCAGCAAGCCTTCTGCCACATGTATTAGCGGCAGAACAAGGTACGCCAGAACGTAAATTCGCTGATGCTATTTATTTAGATCCAAAAACTCACACTAAAATTGAAGAAGTCGGTGCGGCAAACTTCTTTGGGATCACAAAAGACAATAAATTCATCACACCAAAATCAGAATCTATTTTACCAAGTATCACCAAATACTCTCTTTTACATATCGCAAAAGAGCGTTTAGGTATGGAAGCAATTGAAGGCGATGTTTATATCGATCAGCTAGATCAATTTGCTGAAGCGGGTGCCTGTGGTACTGCAGCGGTCATTTCACCCGTTGGCGGAATCCAACATAAAGGCAAATTCCATGTGTTCTATTCTGAAACTGAAGTTGGCCCAGTAACACGTCGCCTTTATGAAGAACTCACTGGCATCCAATTCGGTGATGTCGAAGCGCCTGAAGGCTGGATTGTGAAAGTAGAATAATTTCTACCAATAGAAAAACGAAAGTGCGGTTAAAAATCAACCGCACTTTTTTATTGATTCAATCCCCATTGGCGAGAATCTTTATCAAATTTAACACCTGAATGAGAACCTTCTGCCCCATTAAAATACACGTCTTTATTTGCACAAGCTGAAATAATCAACGCGCCTGCAATAATGAATAACCATTTTTTCATAAGTAAACCTTTTTGTTAAATTAAAAAACCTGCGAATTGTAGCACAACGATGCCACATCCCAACGAAATATTTTGCTTTCTTTGCCATCATTAACACCTCTCACCAAAGCCAAACTTCCCTTCTTTGCTGACAAATTTGACTTATTGAACTATTAAAAACACAAGAAATTTAAACCGTACTTTAAATAAAATAAAAAATTTCTTATTACCTCTTGATCGCTATAAATTTATGTATATAATGAATCCTGTTTTAGATACTAGATAGTAATTTAATAGTAATGAAACTTGGCTAGTGCATTCCCCCACTCCTTCGCACTAGCCATTTTTTTTGGAATTTTGTACCATATCCCAACTTTTTCCAATCAACGATCTATTATGAATAATCTTGAACTTGAACAAATCATTAACCAAAAACTTTCTTCTGATAAAATCAATGACTATGCGCCCAACGGCTTACAAGTCGAAGGTAAAACAGAAATCAAAAAAATCATTACTGGCGTAACGGCGAGTCAGGCTCTAATTGATTACGCAATCAGTCAAAATGCCGATGCTATTTTGGTTCATCACGGCTATTTTTGGAAAAGTGAAAACCCTTGTATTCGAGGAATGAAAGGCAAGCGAATTAAAGCACTTTTAGTGAACGACATTAATTTATATGGCTATCATTTGCCATTAGATGTCCACCCAAAATTAGGCAACAATGCGCAATTAGCCAAACTGCTAGACATTGAAAATTTACAACCATTAGAAAAAGGCGCTGTGAGTATTCCTGTTTGGGGCGAATTAAAAGAACCGATGACAGGTGAAAAATTTGCAGAAAAAATAGAAAAAGTGTTAAATCGAAAACCGTTAATTTGCATTGAAAACGGACCGCACTTAATCCGAAAAATTGGTATCTGCACTGGTGGCGGACAAGGTTATATTGATCTTGCTGCAGAACAAGGCTGCGACGCATTTATTACTGGTGAAGTGTCAGAACAAACGATTCATTCTGCCCGTGAGCAAGGATTACATTTCTTCTCTGCTGGCCATCACGCAACAGAACGATATGGCATCAAGGCATTAGGCGAATGGTTGGCGAAAGAATATGGCTTTGATGTAGAATTTAAAGATATAGATAATCCAGCGTAAAATACAAAAGTGCGGTTAAAAATATCTCTTTTTTAACCGCACTTTTATCTTCTGAAATTATCGTTTAAACATTCCGCCTAAACCGCCAAGACCGCCTAAGCCACCGCCCATTAAGCCTTGCATTCCACGCATCATTTTAGCCATACCGCCTTTACGCATTTTCTTCATCATACGTTGCATTTCATCGAATTGTTTAAGTAATTTATTAACATCTTGCACTTGAGTGCCAGAGCCTAATGCAATACGACGACGGCGAGATCCTTTGATAATATCTGGGTTTGCACGTTCTTTTAGGGTCATGGAGTTAATAATCGCTTCCATTTTGACAAACATTTTGTCATCCACTTGATTTTTAATGTGATCAGGCAAATTTTTTGCGCCAGGTAATTTCTCAAGCATAGACATCATGCCGCCCATTTTTTTCATTTCGATCAGCTGTTCACGAAAATCATCTAAAGTAAAATCATCGCCTTTCTTGAATTTCTGCGCCATTTTTTCGGCTTTTTCACGGTCAACAGAACGTTCAAGATCTTCGATAAGGGAAAGCATATCGCCCATGCCCAAAATACGGGAAGCGACACGATCAGGATGGAAAGGCTCAAGTGCTTCTGTTTTCTCGCCCACACCCAAGAATTTGATTGGTTTACCTGTGATTTGACGAATTGATAACGCTGCACCACCACGCGCATCACCGTCCACTTTCGTCAAAATAACACCTGTAAGCGGCAATGCTTCATTAAAGGCTTTTGCCGTATTGGCGGCATCTTGACCAGTCATCGCATCTACGGTGAAAAGGGTTTCGATTGGATTTAATGCTGCATGAACTTGCTTGATTTCGTCCATCATTTCCGTATCAACGTGCAAGCGACCCGCCGTATCCACAATCAATACATCGTAGAATTTCAGTTTTGCATCAGCAAGTGCCGTTTTAGCAATATCAACTGGATTTTGTTTAACATCCGATGGGAAAAAATCCACGCCTACTGATTGAGCCAAGGTTTCAAGTTGCTTAATCGCAGCAGGGCGATATACGTCGGCAGAAACTACTAACACTTTCTTTTTATGGCGTTCACGCAAGAATTTTGCCAATTTACCCACGCTAGTGGTTTTACCCGCCCCTTGTAAACCCGCCATTAAGATAACTGCTGGTGGTTGGGTTGCAAGGTTTAAACTCTCATTCGCTTCGCCCATGGCTTTTTCAAGCTCACGCTGAACGATTTTTAAGAATTCTTGCCCTGGCGTTAAACTTTTATTGACTTCTTCCCCAAGCGCGCTTTCTTTTACTTTTGCGATAAATTCACGCACCACAGGTAAAGCAACATCGGCTTCAAGTAATGCCATACGCACTTCGCGCAAGGTTTCTTTAATATTATCTTCCGTTAAACGGCCTTTTCCTGTGATATTACGTAAAGTTTTGGAAAGGCGATCCGATAAATTCTCAAACATGGCTAACAATCCTGTTTTTCTTAAAAAATTGCGCTGATTATACCGAAATTTAGGCGTTTTTCATCATTTCAAATGAAAATGGCTTTTTGAGTAGGCAATTTCATGAAGAAAGCATAGGATATAAGGAAAAAGAATGATTATTTAGCCAATTTCGGGTATCATTCTACTCACTCTTGGCTATTTGAGTAGCCATTTGATTTAGCAAAATCAAATAACAGGTAAAAAGTGCGGTGAAAAATGACCGCACTTTTTGTTGATTAACAAACAAAAGGATTTTCCCTTGGACAGTATTCCCCTTAGTACTTTATTTATTATTCTCATTATCTGTTTAGTTTTATCTGCATATTTTTCTGGCTCAGAAACCGGACTACTCTCTCTCAATAAATATCGTCTTCGTTTTCTATCTGAACAAGGCAATAAAGGCGCACAAAAAGCAGAAAAGCTGCTAGAAAAGCCGGATACCTTATTAAGCTTTATTCTTATTTTTAATAACCTTGTGAATATCAGCGCATCGGCAATTGCGACCATGATTGGTATGCGTTTATACGGTGATGCAGGTGTGGCGATTGCAACAGGTTTGCTCACTTTCGTGATGCTTGTCTTTTCTGAAATTTTCCCTAAAACGGTGGCAGCGATGCACGCGGAAAAAGTCGGTTTCATTTCCAGCCATATTTTGACGGTATTACTTAAAATCTTCTATCCGTTAGTTTGGTTGATGAATATTTTTACCAAATCATTAATGCATTTGGTGGGATTAAAACCCGATATGCAAAAACAAGTAATTAGCCGTGAGGAACTTCGTAGTATCGTATCAGAAGCAGGCGAAGCCACACCTGATGAACAACATCCACAAATGTTGCTCTCTATTTTAGATATGGAAACCGTCACCGTTGATGACATTATGGTTCCACGTAACGAAATTGGCGGCATTGATATTGATGATGACTGGAAAGCCATTATGCGCCAGCTCAATCATGCGGCACATAACCGCGTGGTGCTTTACAAAGGCAGCCTTGATGAACAAGTGCTTGGCATTTTGCGCGTGCGTGAAGCATTCCGCTTACTGCTTGAAAAAAATGAATTTACCAAAGAAACCTTAATTCGTGCCGCAGATGAAGTGTATTTCATTCCTGAAAGCACGCCATTAAAAACGCAACTTGCGAATTTCCGTGCAAATAAAGAACGCATTGGCTTAGTTGTAGATGAATATGGCGATATTAAAGGACTTGTGACGTTGGAAGATATTTTAGAAGAAATCGTTGGTGATTTTACCACTTCCACCGCCCCAAGCATTGACGAGGAAGTAACTCAACAATCCGATGGTTCCATGATTATCGATGGCTCTGCCAACCTACGCGATCTCAACAAAATGTTTAACTGGGAATTGGATACCGAAGATGCCCGCACGTTTAATGGTTTAATCCTCGAACACTTAGAAGAAATTCCCGATGAAGGCACGGTTTGCGAAATTGATGGCTTGCAAATTACCATTCTTGAAGTGGGCGATAATATGATTAAACAAGCGAAAGTAGTCAAACTTTAATCATAAAAACCCAGACAAATTGAACCGCACTTTTGACTTGGATCACAAGTGCGGTTCTTTTTTGCGCATTTTTTAGAAAAGATTTTTATAATCCTTTCTAGGTATATTTTGATAGAAGAAGAAAGATATGGAGCACGAATATCAACGGGCGGTGACTCGCGTGTGCGTACAAACGGCACTGCTCTTGTTACAACATGGGGCAGAAAGTACTGTGGTGGTGCAAATGGCGCAGCGTTTAGGCGTAGCACTTGGTGTAGAAAGTGTGGAATGTGCGCTCACGGCAAACGCGGTTGTGCTGACGACCTTATCAGATAATCATTGCATCACCACCGCACGAAAAAATACGGATAAAGGCATTAATATGCAAATGGTTACTGATGTTCAGCGCATTGTGATTGCTGTTGAACATCATTTGTATGACTTAGAAATCGCACAAAGAAAACTGGATCAATTAAAACCGCTTAAATATAACCGATGGTTAGTGGTGTTTATGATTGGCTTATCTTGTGCAGCATTCGCCCATTTATCGGGTGGAGACTGGGTGATTTGTGGCATCACCTTTGTCGCGGCAGCCATTGCAATGTTTGTGCGACAAGAATTTTCTAAACGGCACTATAATCCCCTTATCGTCTTTTCCATCACCTCTTTTGTCGCCTCACTGATTTCTGGCGTGAGCTTGAAATATAACTTAGGTAATGATCCTCAAATTGCTTTAGCGTCTAGTGTTTTATTACTGGTGCCAGGGTTTCCTCTGATTAATTCTTTGGCGGATATATTAAAAGGTTATGTGAATATGGGATTAGGCCGTTGGACGATTGCCACTATTCTCACTTTTGGCGCATGTCTTGGTATTGTATTCGCGTTAAGCCTATTACATATTACAACTTGGGGGCATTAAAATGTTATTAGATATCACAATATTTATCTTGAAATTACTCGATGATATGTTATTTGCCGCAATTCCAGCAGTGGGCTTTGCGTTAGTATTTAATGTGCCGCCAAAAGCCTTAAAATATTGCGCAATTTTAGCCGCACTTGGGCATGTGACACGCACATTATTACTGCATATTAATATGCCTATTGTATTTGCCACCTTCTTTGCCACTTGCGTGATTGGATTTTTAGGCGTGCATCTTTCCCATCGTTATTTAGCCCATCCCAAAGCCTTCACCGTTGCCGCAATTATCCCGATGATTCCCGGTGTTCATGCTTATAAAGCAATGATTTCAATGGTACAAATTCATCATTTCGGCTTTTCTGATGCGTTATTTGAACAAATGATTAGTTCCTTTATTAATACCAGTTTTATCCTAGGCGCAATAGTATTTGGATTAGCTTTACCGGGCTTATTGTTTTATCGACAAAAACCTGTGGTGTGACACTAAAATAGTTCAACAAAAAAACCGGCATCAGCCGGTTTTTTACTATTCTTGTGATTTTTTCTTGAGATATTCATAAAGCTCATCTTTAATCCGTAATTTTTCTTTTTTCAAAGCCTCAATTTCCATATGAGTAGCGAGCTGAATGTTTTCCTGCATGTTCTTAATTTCATGATCTAATTCGTTATGCTTTTCAAAAAGACGATCGAAATAAGCATCATTACTTTTAAGTTTGGTGATTAATTCCCTGTATTCTGGAAACATAAAATCGCTCCTGTGTTAGTTAAAATCGATCTTGAGTTTACGCTTTTCTTTACAAAGAAACAAAATTCAATTTTAAAAATTTGACCGCGATCACAAAAATTTATTCTGAACGAATTATTTTTGCTCATTTACCTTTTTATTTCTTCCTGCACCTAAAACCAGCATAGCTAACAAACTAAGAATAATTCCAAAGCCGGCACCAATACCCGTTGAAATAACATAAGGTTTCTCTGCCATTACAAGATTAGGCTGTTGAACAAAATGGAACGCCACCAAATTATTATCTAACGGTTGAACAGATTGCATCATTTTCAATTTGTTTTCCCAAGAAACGTCAATTTTAGCGTCCGCCGCATTTTTCACTTGTTCAAATAAAGATTTCCATTTTGTAATCAATTCATTATTTAATGTTTGGCGCGCTTGATTATTCACATAACGAATGTATTCCACAAAAAGTTGATCCACTTCTTCACGATCAAAAGAAGACAGGATGAATTGATCAAGATTATTTTCTTGGGAAAATTTAAAGTGCGAGGCAATTTGCTGAACGGTTTGATTTTCAACTTTAGCTCTCGCTTTCACAAAATCAGATTGATTTAAAAAAGCCATTAATTGAGCGGATGAATTAAGAATTTTTGTAAATTCATGATACGCAGAATCTGTCGCCTTACGCTCAATTTTTACCATATCAACGGCATCAGCATCACCGCTAACTAAACTGTACGTAGAAAAAAGAGAAAAATAATTACCTAATTCATTCATTTTTGGCGCTTCAAATTGCGCGCTAACCTGCCATTTTGTCGGGTGAAAATGCGCCCCTGCAAAACCAAGTCCACCACCGATAAGCATAAACAGAAAAGAAAGAATAAATTTTCTCATAATTTACCTAAAATTCAGACTAAATGGAGCGTGGATTCTAACACAAAGTGCGGTTTATTTTTGCTTTATTTTCAGAATCTCGCTTTTCCCTTGGCTTTTAACTGGTTTATTTGAATAAAGCACGCTAGAATAAAGTCATTTTCATTTCAACGAAAAAAGTAAGGAAATTCTATGATCGATCCAAATTTGCTCCGTAATAATTTAGCGGAAGTCGCAGAAAAATTAAAAGTAAAACGTAACTTTATTCTTGATACAGAAAAACTCACCTCATTAGAAGAACAACGCAAGAACTTACAAGTCACCACCGAAAATTTACAAGCTGAACGTAATACTCGTTCTAAAGCTATTGGCGCTGCGAAAGCACGCGGTGAAGATATCGCTCCATTATTGGCAGAAGTGGATGATATGGGCAATCAATTGACTGAAGCAAAAGCACAATTAGATGCGGTACTTGCGGAAATTAATCAAATTGCATTAAGTATTCCAAATCTACCCGCAGACGAAGTGCCATTAGGCAAAGATGACACCGAAAATAAAGAAATCTTACGTTGGGGCACACCACGTACATTTGATTTTGAAGTGAAAGATCATGTCACTTTGGGTGAAGAAGCCAATGGCTTAGATTTTGCCGCTGGGGCTAAATTAGCGGGTGCGCGTTTTGCCGTAATGAAAGGTCAAATCGCCAAAATGCACCGTGCATTAGCGCAATTTATGTTAGATCTTCATACTGAACAGCACGGCTATTTAGAAACCTATGTGCCTTATTTAGTAAATCACGCCACACTTTATAGCACAGGGCAATTACCAAAATTCGGTGAAGATTTATTCCATACTTTAGCCTTAGAAGGCGAACAACCTTACGCATTAATTCCAACCGCAGAAGTGCCAGTCACCAATTTAGTGCGTGATGTAATTATTGATGAAACAGAATTACCAATAAAAATGACCGCACATACGCCATGTTTCCGTTCTGAAGCGGGTTCTTACGGTCGTGATACTCGCGGTTTAATTCGTATGCACCAATTTGATAAAGTGGAAATGGTACAAATCGTTGATCCAGATAAATCTATGGAAGCACTCGAAGAATTAACCGGTCATGCGGAAAAAGTATTACAATTATTAAATTTACCATACCGCAAAGTTTTACTTTGCACAGGCGATATGGGCTTTGGTTCTTGCAAAACTTACGATTTAGAAGTTTGGGTGCCTGCACAAAATACTTATCGCGAAATTTCTTCTTGCTCCAATATGTGGGATTTCCAAGCCCGCCGTATGCAAGCTCGTTGTAAAGCAAAAGGCGATAAGAAAACGCGCTTAGTGCATACCTTAAATGGTTCTGGCTTGGCTGTTGGTCGTACTTTAGTGGCTGTGCTTGAAAACTATCAAAATGCCGATGGTTCAATCACCGTGCCAGAAGTGCTACGTCCATATATGGGCGGATTGGAGGTTATCGGCAAATAATCCTTCTATAAAATAAAAAAGCGTGGATTTTAAAATTTCCACGCTTTTTTATTAAGCTATTTCAACGACAACATCGGATTCTGATTTAGGGTTTAATTCACCCACTTCATATAAATCAATGCCCGCATCTTTGGCTATGTCAATCACGGTTTGAACGCTATTAGGCTCAACTGCCACTAATAAACCGCCTGATGTTTGAGGATCACACAAAATCGCTTTTTGTTCTTCCGTTAATGCACCCACTTTATGCCCATAACTTTCAAAATTACGCCCTGTTCCACCAGGTACGCAACCTTGCGCAATATAATCTTTTACACCGTCCAAGGTTTTAATTTTATCGGGAAAAATCACCGCACTTAGATTTGAACCTTCACAGATTTCAATTAAATGACCAAGTAAACCAAATCCTGTGACATCCGTCATTGCGGTGACGCCATCCACTTGGGAAAATTGGCTGCCAATGGAATTCATTTGGCACATGGCGGCAGTAGCTAAACCTTGATGTTCTGGTTTTAGTTTTCCTTTTTTCTCCGCCGTCGTCAAAATACCAATACCAAGCGGTTTTGTCATATAAAGCTTACAACCTGATTTTGCAGACGCATTACGTTTCACTTTTTCAGTGTCAATCACGCCTGTCACGGCTAAACCAAAAATAGGTTCAGGCGAATCAATGGAATGCCCTCCCGCCAAAGCAATCCCCGCTTGATGGCAAGCAAAGCGACCGCCATCAACAATTTTCTGTGCAACTTCTGCAGGTAATACATTGGTTGGAAAACCTAAAATGGCGATTCCCATAATCGGCTTACCGCCCATAGCAAAAATATCACTGATGGCATTGGTCGCGGCAATTCGTCCGAAATCAAAAGGATCATCCACAATCGGCATGAAAAAGTCTGTGGTACTGATAATTGCAGTTCCATTACCAAGATCATACACCGCTGCATCGTCAGCAGTTTCATTGCCAACGAGCAAATTTGGATCATAAAATTTTTCCAGTTCTGAATGTAAAATTGTCCCTAACACCTTAGGCGAAATTTTACAGCCTCAACCTGCACCATGGCTGTATTGTGTCAGCCGAATTTTTTCTTTCATTTCTTATTTACCTTATTGAATATCCGTTTTCGAGAATATGATTTTCAAACCCTATTCTTAATCATAAAGATCTTCGCCGTCCTTCCTTGTACGCAATAGTTGCAAAATCCAAACATATTGCTCTGGTGCTGGCGTAACAAAAGATTCTATTTCTTCGTTCATTGCTCGGGCTGATTGTTCAGGATCATCACTTAAATTCATTGCTGGATGAATTTCCATTTCATATTTGCCAGCCTCAGCGTTATAACGAGGAAACATTGGAATAACAACGGCTTTAGAAAGTTTTGCCATTTTATTTAATCCCGGCAATGTCGCTTTATAAGTTCCAAAGAAATCAACAAATACGCTTTGCTCCGCACCAAAATCTTCATCGGGTAAGTAATAACCCATTTCGCCTTTACGAATATGATTTAAAAAAGGTTTAATACCATTTTGGCGAGCATGCATTTTTCCGCCGAAACGTTGGCGTGTAATCGTCCAAAGCCAATCTACCAATGGATTACGGTGAGGATTATACATAGAAGTCATTGGCATGCCTCGAGTGTGCAAAATAATGCCTGAGGCATCAATCGCCCAGCCATGTGGCACCATAAGAATAATATTCTTGCCTTCAGCTTTTGCCTGTTCGATATGTTCAAGACCGATAAATTCGCTACGTTTTTGCAAATGTTTCTTTGAACAAATAGCAATCTCACCAATGCCAAACATAACTTGTGCAACAACCGCAAACATTTTATCTATGACTTGCTCACGTTGTTGTTCAGTCCAATGAGGGAAGCAATATTGCAAATTAGTTTGTGCACGCGTACGCTGTTTCTTTGCTTTATGCCCAATCCAAATACCTAATTTTCCCGCCAAGTTATCACGCAGACGAAAAGGCACGAATGCTAACAACAATAAAAAGAAAATACCGAGCCAAATTCCCCAATATTGAGGCTTTAAATACGACCATGAAAAGTGTGCTTCATAGCCCACTCTCGCCGTCAGACGTAAATTTTGTTGATTATCCGACATAATAAAATGTAATTAATTTTAACCGCACTTTTGCGTGCTTTCCGAACTAAAAATGAAACCAACCCTGATCGTAAACCATTTTAGCCGTCATAATAAAAGACATGATAACAACCATCGGTCTAATCAAGGTTTTACCTTTCGTCATCACCATTTTAGCACCTAAATTTGCGCCTAAAATACTCCCTGCCATCATCACGAAACCCACTTTCCAAAGAATTTGTCCGCCCAATAAAAAAAGCGTAAAAGAAGCAAGATTCGAAGTAAAATTCATCACTTTTGCATGTGCTGTCGCTTTCGGGAGATTAAATCCTAGCAAAGTAACACAGGCTAAGCTCATAATCGATCCAGTTCCAGGTCCAAAGAAACCATCATAAAAACCTAAAAATGGGCTAATTAAAAGACCAAATAACAGATAACTTAAACGCTGTTTCCGATCTTCATCACCTAATTTAGGGGTAAATAAAAAATATAGACCAATGGCTAAAATCAGAAAAGGCAGAATTTTTTTGAAAATCGCTACATCAATTGATTGAATTAACAATGTACCTAAGGCAGAACCTAAGAAAACCCAAATCAAAATAAACCAAATATCGCGTAAATTGACCGCTCTTTTTCGCAGAAAATAAAAGCTTGCAGATAATGCCCCTCCCACAGCTTGCAATTTGTTGGTGCCTAACGCCATTGCAGGAGGCATACCTGTCATGAGCAATGCTGGAATGGTGATTAATCCACCACCGCCAGCAATTGCATCGATAAATGATGCGACAAAACCAACACAAAATAATATTGCTAAAAGATCAATTCCGATATCCATATTGATTTACCTTAATGCTATTCTAACCATTCACTCCGATTCGGTGAGTTCAAAATTTGTTGGCACAAAAACGGTTCTGGTGGTGTAACTTTAGGTTTGTTCACTGAAGCACCTGGTTTTGGCGGTTCAAACCAAGAATATAATTCGTCTCCACAACCATCACCAGCAGGAACGGGGGCTTGATTTTCACAATAAGGCGCATCTGCTGGGCAAGTTAAACGAACATGAAAATGAGAATCGTGACCATACCAAGGACGAACTTTGTGTAGCCAATCGCGATCATTGCCAGCGGTCTGGCATAATTTTACCTTAATCGCGGGATTAACAAAAATACGTGTCACACTTGGATCTTGCGCCGCTAATTTGATTAACGTAGCATGATTGCCATTCCATACGCGTTCATCCACTCGTTGTGCCTTTCTATCCACAACTAATAAACCTTTACCATCAGAATTGAGCGCATCTGCGTCCGACATTTCGCCCATTCTTAACCAAATATCCGCATCTAATCCCATCTGATGGCTAGCATGACCCGTTAAAAACCGTCCGCCACCCGGCATGGCAATATCACCCACTAACATAGTTGGCAATCTAGCAGCTTTAACGCGTTGTCCCAAACGTTCAAGATACTGAATCATATTTGGATGGCCATAATAGCGATTGCGATTCATACGAATCACTTGATAACCTTCACCTTTCGGCGGTAATGCTTGCGCCCCAATAATACACCCATTGGTATAACTACCAATAGGTTTTGCTTTCCCATCGTCACTTGGAATAGGACGTTTCACTTTTTGCCAATCGAGAGGAGACGCAATAACGTTAAGAGAAAAAAGTGCGGTAAAAATTATGGTTGTTTTTAATAAAATTTTATTCATTCTAAGGTTTTGCCGTGGGTAAGTATATCCTAGGTTTTGCCATGGGTAAGTATTACCCACGGTTAGAAAAATAGTTCCCCTTTGGGGAACTTTACTCTTACCCCAAAGAGGTAACATCAAACTAACCTAGGGTACACCTACCCTAGGCACAGACTCACATATAGGTACACCTTAAGTTCAGCCCCATTGAAGAACTTTCCACTTACCCCAAAGGGGTAGCATCAAACTAACCTAGGGTATACCTACCCTAGGCACAGACTCACATATAGGTACACCTTAAGTTCAGCCCTATTGAAGAACTTTCCACCTACCTCAAAGGGGTAACATCAAACTAAAACTAACCTAGGGTATACCTACCCTAGGCACAGACTCACATATAGGTACACCTTAAGTTCAGCCCCATTGAAGAACTTTCCACTTACCCCAAAGGGGTAACATCAAACTAACCTAGGGTATACCTACCCTAGGCACAGACTCCCATCTTACACTAAGATTATTTACACTGAGCCTTAAAACGTAAGAGATTATCTAATAAGACAATCGCCACCATAGCTTCCGCAATTGGCACAGCACGAATCCCCACACAAGGATCGTGACGACCTTTTGTTACAACTTCTACGGGTTTACCATTAAGATTGATTGAACGGCCAGGAATCGTAATACTTGAAGTCGGTTTTAGCGCAATAGTAGCGATAATTGGCTGTCCTGAACTAATTCCGCCTAAAATACCGCCTGCATGATTACTTTCAAAGCCATTAGGTGTCATTTCATCACGATGTTCCGAACCTCGTTGCTCAACCACAGCAAAACCATCACCAATTTCGACGCCTTTTACTGCATTAATGCCCATTAATGCATGGGCAAGATTCGCATCTAAACGGTCAAATACTGGCTCGCCCAATCCTACAGGTACATTTTCTGCAATAACAGTAAGTTTTGCGCCAATAGAATCCCCTTCTTTTTTAAGTTCACGGATCAATTCATCGAATTTTTCTACCGCACTTTCATCAGGACAATAGAATGGATTGCTGTTTACCTTTTCCCAATCAATGTCTCCGATGATCTGAGGCGCAATTTTCACATGGCCAATTTGGCTTAAAAAACCGCGGACTTCAATGCCAAAATGTTCGCGTAAATATTTTTTAGCAATAGCCCCCGCAGCAACTCGCATCGCTGTTTCACGCGCGGACGAACGCCCACCGCCACGGTAATCACGGATGCCATATTTTTGCTGATAGGTAAAGTCTGCATGACCAGGGCGGAAACGATCTTTAATCTCGCCATAATCTTGTGAACGCTGATCACCATTTTTAATGATCATTCCAATACTTGTGCCTGTCGTTTTTCCCTCAAACACACCAGATAAAATTTGAACTTCATCATCCTCACGACGCGGCGTGGTATATCGAGATGTCCCTGGTTTACGACGATCTAAATCTGGTTGAATATCTTTCTCAGATAATTCGAGATTTGGCGGTACCCCATCAACGATACAGCCTAATGCAATACCATGTGACTCCCCAAAGGTTGTCACACGAAAAAGTTGTCCGATTGTATTACCAGCCATAATTTCCCCTTATTTTTTTACATCAACAAAAGGAATTTCTTCGCCTGTATCATTATTTTTGATAAATACATCTAATTGATTAAAGGCAATATCAATATTATGTTCTGCAAATAATTCATTAATACGGCGATTAAGGGCATCTGTAGTACTGGTGCGATCCCCAACTTGTTCTACATAAACACGTAACTCGTGATCCAGTGTACTTGCACCAAAAGTTAAAAAATAAGCAGATGGTTTAGGATCGCGTAAAACGGTCGGCTGTTCATCAGCTGCTTGAAGTAATAATTGGCGCACGAGTGTTAAATCAGAACCATAAGCAACACCAACGCTAATCACTAAACGTGTCATAGTGCTAGATAATGCCCAGTTGGTCACTTGACCTGTCACAAAAGATTTATTTGGCACAATCACTTCTTTGCGATCAAAATCAATCAATGTAATTGCACGAATACGAATTTTCGCTACAGTGCCGCTCACTCCATTAATGGTAACCACATCGCCAACTCGGATTGGGCGTTCAAATAACAAAATGATACCTGACACAAAGTTTGCAAAAATCTCTTGCATACCAAAACCAAGACCAACAGAAAGTGCGGCGAATAACCATTGTAATTTTGACCAAGACATCCCTAAGGTTGCAAATGCCCACGCACCACCAATGGCGATAAAAATATAAGTGAGCAATGTCGTAATCGTATAAGGCGTACCTTGTGAAAGATTCACGCGAGAGAAAATTAATACTTCCAAAATGCCTGAAATATTACGAACCAACACATAAGTAATTCCTACAATAACCAAAGCAACAAGAAGATTAAATAAAGTAATGCTTTCCATTACAGTGCCAGCATCGGTTGTCGTGGTTTGTTGCCAAAGTGTAATTTCACGTAAATAGCTCACTACGGCGACTAAATCTGACCATACATAGTAGAAAATCCCTAATAATGCTGTCCAAATAAAGAGATCTACAAAACGTAATAATTGGCTACGCACATCATTTAACGCCAAACTTTCCTCTGGCTCTCCCACTGCAACCACATCATCAGAGGACATATTTTCATAATTATTTTCAAGTGCTTTTTGACGACGTTTTTCTGCTAAACGACGATGTGCTAAACGACGAGAAGAAACCGTAATACCACGGTAAATCGTATTGCGTACTAACCACCATACACACCAAGCAATATAAGAATGAATAAAATGCTCAATCAAATTTAAAGCGGTGTAGTAATAGCCTAAAACAATAAGTACGATTAATCCCACAGGAATTAATCTCAAACCAATTTGTACAATTCTTATTAACCAATGATGTTTATTTGTTTCAGGTTCATAAGAGCGAAGTACTCGATTAAAACGAGGGGCAATAATCGCCGCACAGAAAATTAGAGCCGCAATAGTATTAATTTGACCTAACACATCATTAGCTAAACCTGCATCAGTGACATTGCTAAAAACAGAAGTATTTAAAAGCAATACAATCACAATAATAATGCGCTGGATAACACCACGAAAACGTTGTGCATTCTCTTTTGAAGATTCAAAATGATTAACAAAAATACCATTTGGACGGAACAATGAAATCCAAAATGTAAAGAACCACCAATAACCCGCCATACTAAATGACCAATGCCAAAATTCTTCTGGATTTTTGAAGAAAAAGAAGCCGATCATTTGGCAAACTGCTAAAAACCAAAGTGTACTAGAAAGCGTTAAAAACGCTGTTAATAACAGGGCAAGTGGAGTACTCCACTGACTATCTGTATCTAAACGATGTATTTCACGATTAATTTTGTTTAATTGTTGTTTAATACGATTTTTAAATTTAAAAATTGCACCGCCTACAATAAATAACCCTAAGAAATACATCAGCAAATAAGGTAAATTGTCATAATTAGTTGGAAAACCTAATTTTTTCAACATACCATTAAACTGTTCAATTAAAGTTCTTGGCAGCATTTTTACCCAATCTAAATTAATAGAATTATTACTTTTCACCCAAAAACTTTGCTGCTCTAATTTAGATTGAATTTGATCACTAATTTGTGTAATTTGCTGCTGTGTTAATTCCAAAGAAATCGCGAGATTTAATTGATTATTTAAAGATTTAATCAGATCAGATGTCATTTTTCGACGCTCAGTTAATAGCGTTTTAACTTGCGTTCTTTCTGCCTCAGTAAATTGTTTTCCATCTTCACTTTCAACTTTATTAATATAGTTATCTAGATCATAAAGTTCATTGCGTTTTTGAGTAATATCAAAAATATGTACACGCAAATCGGCAATTTGTTTTGATAAACCTTGAATATTTAAGTTAGTCGGTAATTTTTGTTTTTGTTGCTGGATAATACGTGAAAGAACTAACGTGCCTTGTAATGCACTAATTTGTTCATCAATAGTATGTTGAGTTTGAGTGAGGCTATCTAAAATATTTCGCATTCTTAACTCATCTTGAGTTAATGAATTCGCTTTTTCTGTTTGTTGTAATAAATACTGACCAAGCTGTGCATTGCGATCAAGCTCTTTTTGAATGTAATCATTTTGCACAGTTTTTTGCTGTTGCTGCTGAGCTTGTTCTACTTGATTTTGTGATTGCTGAAGATTTTTTTGATTAATGACTTCTTGAATCTCAATAATATTTTGCTGCTGTACTTGCAAACGTAAATTCAATAGGTCATAACGGCTTTGATAAAGTAAAGAAAGCTGATCATTATTTTTTAATAAGTTTTGATTATAACTATTCTTTAAATCAATCAGTTGTAATTCAATCTGATATTGTTTTCGCAATGTGCTACCAATATCATTATTGGCTAATTGTTGATTGATTTGCTGTGTGCGTACAACATTTTCTGTTAATGCCGCTTGTGCTCGTTCAGAAATAGAACTTTGCCCTGCCAATTGTGCATTTGCTGTGCTTAATGCGTTTTGCGTATCTTGTAATTGATCATTTAACTTAGTGAGACTATTTTGTAAATAGTCCTGTGATTGTGCATTATAATCAGTACTTGTTGCCGTTTCTTGTTGTTTTTTTAATGCTTGAATTTCTGCATTATTCTTTCTAATTTCACTCTCTGAATGGCTTAATGTTGTTTGCAATGCATCATTGATTTTTTGTTGAGCTTGAATTTGCTGCAATAAATCAATTGATGTTTGTAATTCTGCTAACAACGTATTTTTTGCCTCCCCCTCACTCATTTTTTGAGCGTTAGCCAAATCGGCTTTAAGCGATTGCTCCGTTGGTAATACGTTTGTTGAATTTGCCGCCAATACCCCTTGCGAAACGCTAAGGGTAAACATTGCCGAAGCAAAAAGTGCGGTAAAAAATGGAGGTGTTTTCATAAGTTTCCTAATCATTATTTTTCCCTAATCTAAATGGTAAACTAATTTATCTCATCTCGCTTTGCCAGCCAATCAGCAAGCTGTTTACGTGAGATCTTAATGCCTTTCTCAAGCATCAGTGGCAAAGGATAATATGCAATAGGTTGTTTAAAACGTGCAAGTTTATCTTGTAAAAAAAACATTAAATTTTCAACCGCACTTTTGCTAAAGGGTTCATTAAAATCCACTAAAGCGACAGGACGCTGACCAAATTCTTTGTTTTTTTGTGGTAAAACAAACACTTGATTAACTGAAGAATGTTGAATAATCACTTGTTCAATTTCTTCTGGCTGAATATTTTCGCCACCAGAAATAAACATATTATCAAGTCGTCCGATAATAACCAGTTCGCCCTCTTGCAAAATGCCTTTATCTTTTGTCTGAAACCAGCCGTCGCTATTCGTTAATGGAAAAATTTGTCGATCTTTCCAATATCCCATAGCCAAACCAGCGCCTTTTAGCCAAATTTCATCATTCACAAAACGATATTCTCGACCTAATAACGGTTGCCCTACGCCTTGTTTTTCATCAGATTGTTTGGCAAAAACCGTAGACGCCATTTCCGTCATTCCGTAGCCAGAATACGTTTCGATACCATATTTCACCATTTTTTGTGTAAGTTCTGTGGGAATATGCGTACCGCCCAGTAAAATATGACGTGTAGAAAATGAAATGCTCGGATTTTTCTGTAAATAATCTAATAAACGCTGTAATTGCGTTGGCACAAGAGAAACGTGAGTCGCCTCCAATAATGAAGCGTAAAAATCCGTTTTCGGAAAATGCAATTCAGCACCACAACTCAACCAACGCCAAACAATACCTTGACCTGAAACATGATATAACGGCAAGGAAAGTAGCCAAGAATGTTCACTATCGAACTTCATCAATTCGCATACACCCTTCGCATTATCTAAATGCGCTTGAACATTATGCACTACCGCTTTTGGCAAACCTGTCGAGCCAGACGTGAGCGTCATTGTAGCTGGGCGAAAAAAATCAGCTTTTTGTATAGCGAAGTCAGCTATTGGAAAATCCCTCAAATCTTCATCACAAAAACAAAAATCGATGTGATGAATCTCATATAATTCTTCAATTTTTTCTTGAGGAAACGCCGGATTAATGCCTAGAATTTTTGCACCCAGTTGGATTGTAGCAAGATATAAAAATAAAATGTTTTCTGTATTTTTTCCGACAAAAGCAACCGCACTTTCAGGATTTACACCTTTATTTTGTAAGAAAGAAACAGTTTGATTCACTTTCTCGGCTACTTGCGCCCAATTAAAAACATCGCCCTGTGCAGTGCGCAAGGCGATTTTATGAGAAAACTTAGGTTGGATAGCAAAGGCTTGCCAAGGATACATCATTAATTTACCGTGAAATATGCCCGCACTTCGTCAATTAAACTTTCAGGCAAATCCATTGATTGCATTGCGCCTTCCAACATCAGCATTTTACGGCCACTGTTTGTGTTAGTAATAACCCAATAAGGCGTATCTGGAATTTGTTTTGGTTTTGTATGATTACCAGTCATTAACAATGTTGCTTCGTCGCGCGCAAAATAAACTCGGGTGCGGCCTTGTAAAGATTCTGTGGCTTGCGCAAAACTCTCAGGATTAGTGCGATAAAGCACGCGCAAAATAGCCAAGAAACGCGTAACAGCTTTGCCTTCCTCTTGAAATTCTGTCGATTTTAATAAGGCTTGAACTTTTTCTACAATCTGATTAATCGCCGTTATCGGCTGTTTTTTCGTCGGTTTTACACTTTCTGACTTAGCAGGTTCGGTCTGTACTTCTACTTTTGATTCTGTTTTTTCGTTATTTTCAGCCGGAGCAAATGTTAAGTCATCAGCGAAAACACTCGCATGTGCCGGTAAATTAAGCAAACGGCGTAAAATATCCGAAGCACTTTCCCCAATAGAGCGGGTTTGGCTCGCAATGTATTGGTATAATTCTTCATCAACTTCAATGATCTTCATTTTTTTCTCTCTGTTTGCTAGAATTTTTTTAATTATAGCGACTTATTTACAAATTCTCACGCAAAAATTATGGCAAATTCATTGCTCAATTATCAATTTCATCAAGTAAAACAAACGATTAATTCCCCAACTTTAGTTTTTATTCACGGTTTATTCGGGGATATGAATAACCTTGGTATCATCGCCAGAGCTTTTAGCGAAAATTACAATATTTTACGCGTAGATCTGCGCAATCACGGCCATAGTTTTCATTCGGAAAAAATGAATTATCAACTTATGGCTGAAGATGTTATCGCAGTTATTCTCCACTTAAATTTACCCAAAGTGATTCTAATTGGTCATTCTATGGGGGGAAAAACCGCCATGAAAATCACCGCACTTTACCCAGAATTAGTTGAAAAATTAATTGTAATTGATATCTCTCCCCTACCTTACGAAGGATTTGGGCATAAAGATGTGTTTAATGGCTTATTCGCTGTAAAAAATGCAGCCCCTAAAACTCGTCAAGAAGCGAAACCGCTCTTAGAGAAGGAAATTGACGATCAGGATGTCGTGCAATTTATGCTGAAATCTTTTGAGCAAAATTCACCTGATTATTTTCGCTTTAACCTCACCGCACTTTTCAACAATTACGCTAACATTATGGATTGGGAAAAAGTGCATGTACTCACGCCAACGCTGTTTATCAAAGGAGGTAATTCTTCTTATATAAAAATAGAGAATAGCGAAAAAATTTTAGAACAATTTCCTCATGCGACGTCTTTTACTATTAGTGGTTGTGGGCATTGGGTGCATGCTGAAAAACCTGAATTTGTTATACGTGCGATAGAGCGATTTGTAAATAAGAATTAATTAATTTAAATGAGAATACTTTTGTAGTATACTCCCACACAATTTAGGGAATATCCCCTATTTATAATCATACGTTAAATTTTAAAAGGAAAGAAAAATGGCAGTTGTTGGTCTATTTTATGGCAGTGACACAGGCAATACCGAAAACATCGCAAAAATGATCCAAAAACAATTAGGTAACGACTTAATCGATATTCGTGATATTGCAAAAAGTAGCAAAGAAGATATTGAAGCATATGATTTCTTACTTTTCGGTATTCCGACTTGGTATTACGGAGAAGCACAAGCAGACTGGGATGATTTTTTCCCAACGCTAGAAGAAATCGATTTTACAGATAAACTCGTAGGTATTTTCGGTTGTGGCGATCAAGAAGACTATGCTGATTATTTCTGCGATGCTATCGGCACCGTGCGCGACATCGTAGAACCGCGCGGCGCAATCATTGTGGGTAACTGGCCAACTGAAGGCTATACTTTTGAAGCATCAAAAGCATTATTAGAAGACGGAACTTTCATTGGGTTGTGTATTGATGAAGATCGCCAACCTGAACTCACTGCAGAACGTGTGGAAAAATGGTGTAAACAAATTTACGATGAAATGTGTTTAGCCGAGATCGCTTAGAATTTTTCACATAAAAGGGAGGGAACTTTATGTCTGAAGAAAACATTAAATTACTTAAAAAAGCTGGATTAAAAATCACTGAACCTCGTTTAACCATTCTTAGCTTAATGCAAGAACACAAAAATGAGCATTTCTCAGCAGAAGATGTGTACAAAATTCTACTTGATCAAGGGAGTGAAATTGGCTTAGCGACAGTTTACAGAGTATTAAACCAATTCGATGAAGCTAATATTTTAATTCGTCACAATTTTGAAGGTAACAAATCTGTATTTGAGCTAGCACCAACTGAACACCATGATCATATTATCTGCGAAGATTGCGGAAAAGTATTTGAATTTAGTGATAATATTATTGAACAACGCCAACGTGAAATTAGCGAAAAATATGGCATTAAATTAAAAGCGCATAGTTTATATCTTTACGGGAAATGTAGTGATATTAATCATTGCGATGAAAACAATTCAAATAAATAACATCTCTAAGGCGACTCAATGTCGCCTATCTTATATTCAAATTTTATCCGAAAAAATAACCGCTCTTTTTTAAAGTGCGGTTATTTTCTATTTAAAATTTTAAGGATTAATAAACACCTTGTGCCAACATGGCATCAGCAACTTTGACAAAACCTGCTACGTTTGCGCCTACCACATAGTTAATATTTTCTTGCCCCTCAATCGTGCCGTATTTTTTACAGTTTGCATGAATATCTAACATAATACGATGCAATTGTGCATCCACTTCTTCTGCAGTCCAATACAAACGTTGTGAACTTTGCGCCATTTCTAAACCAGAAGTTGCCACACCACCAGCATTAGCCGCTTTACCAGGTCCAAATAATACTCCTGCTTCCTGTAACGCTTCTGTTGCTTCAATGGTAGTTGGCATATTGGCACCTTCAGCGACCAATCTCACGCCATTTTTAATTAAAAGTTGAGCATCTGAAAGTTCTAATTCATTTTGAGTTGCACAAGGAAGCGCAATATCAACTTTCACTTCCCAAGGGCGTTTACCCTCAAAATATTGCAAACCAAATTGTTCTGCATAATCTTTCACTCGACCACGTTTCACATTTTTAATTTCTAAAAGTGCGGCTAATTTTTCAGTAGTAAATCCCTCAGCATCATAAACATAGCCTGATGAGTCAGAGCAAGTCACTACTTTTGCACCAAGCGATAATGCTTTTTCAATAGCATATTGCGCAACGTTACCAGAACCAGAAACTGATACGACTTTACCCGTAAAACTATCGCCTTTTTCAGCCAACATGGCTTGAGCAAAATAAACTAACCCATATCCCGTTGCTTCTGGACGAATTAAACTCCCCCCAAAAGATAATCCACGCCCAGTAAAGACACATGCTGCTTGGTTTGATAATTTTTTCATATAGCCAGCTAAATAACCAACTTCGCGCCCACCAACACCAATATCACCCGCAGGCACATCCGTATCTGCCCCTACATGACGATAAAGTTCAGCTATCAATGCTTGGCAAAAACGCATGACTTCTGCATCTGATTTTCCTTTTGGATCAAAGTCCGAACCACCTTTTGCACCGCCCATAGGCAATGTGGTTAAAGCATTTTTAAAAATTTGCTCAAAACCCAAGAATTTTAAGATTGATAAATTTACTGATGGATGGAAACGCATACCACCTTTAAATGGACCAATTGCACTGTTAAATTGTACACGAAATGCACGATTTACCTGTACTTGCCCTTTATCGTCAGTCCATGCCACACGGAATTGAAATGCACGTTCAGGCTCGACTAAACGTTCTAATAATCCCTCTGAACGATATTTAGGATTAGCTTCTAAAAAGGGCCAAATAGAAGTAAATACTTCTCTCACCGCTTGTAAAAACTCAGGTTGATGACCATCACGTTGAGCGACTTTTGATAAGAATGCATCTAAGGAAGCAACTGTAGACATAATGAATTTCCTTCTTTGTTGTTGATGTTGTGTGTATTGTGTTTTTTAATTATGTTCGCCTCATCGGGCACACTGATAATATGCAATGAGCGATTTAACGTTGCAATAATTTTTATGAAGGAAATTCAAAGAAAAATAAAACAGAAAGAAATTATCTAAAAAATCACCCAATTTATTAAATAGAAAATAAAAATAAAGATAATAACCTAATAAAATGATGATATTTTAGGTGAAAAAACGACTCTTTTACTAAGCTATAAATCACATTTATTTGTGAATAAACAAAAGATATTGTTTTATGAAAAAATAACGCGAGGATGACATCAATGCAATAAAAAAGGGGCTAAGCCCCCATTTTATATATTAATCGATTCATTATTCTGTTTTTTCTGATTCATCGTTGTTTTCAACCGCACTTTCATCGTCTTTGGGTTGATAAAAACGAGCAACTAATAGGCCAAGCTCAAAGAGTAAGCACATCGGCACCGCGAGCAAAGTTTGTGAAAAAATATCAGGAGGCGTTAAAAGCATGCCGATAAAAAATGCCCCCACGATAATATAAGGACGTTTTCCTGAAAGAGCCTTCACTGTGGTAACACCAGTCCAGCAAAGTAGAATGATAGCTATCGGTACTTCAAAACAAACACCAAAGGCTAAAAACAACGCTAAAGCAAAATCTAAATAACTGCTGATATCTGTTGCAATAGCAACACCTTCCGGTGCAGTTTGTGTAAAGAAACTAAATACAAAGGGGAAAACAACGTAATAAGCAAAAGACACGCCACAATAAAATAAAATTGTACTTGAAAATAGCAACGGATAAATCATCCGTTTTTCATGTTGGTACAATGCAGGCGCAACAAAAGCCCAAATTTGATAAAGCAAATAAGGGACAGAAATAAAAACAGCAACAATCGCTGTCAATTTAATTGGCGTAAAGAAAGGCGTTTGAATATTGGTTGCGATCATCGTCGCACCTTTTGGCATAACAGCCGTTAAAGGTGCTGCAACGAAATGATAAATATCATTGGAAAAATATACCAATGCGACAAAAACCAATACCACACAAATCACACAGCGTAATAAACGGTTTCTTAGCTCAACAAGGTGTGTAATTAGAGGTTGAGATTCATCCACATTACTCATAAAAACTCGCTATGATTCAGTTTTTGAAGATTGAGATTTTGGTGCAGGGGCGATTTCAATATCATCCGGCGGATAATAATCAGATAAACGCTCAGTCAATTCTGCTTGCTCGTGGGCTTCAAGTGCGGTTAAATCTGCAGGTGTTTTTTCTACTTCAGGTAAAGTTTCTGTAGAATCCTCAGTTAATGCTACATTTTGAGACTTTTCTGCATTTTCAGCCGTACTTTTAATTTCTTTAATTTGCTCTTCCACTGTTGTACCAGCTTGAGCCGCTTTATCTTCTAGCTCTGCTTTCATTTTATCTGCTTGAGCTTTTAATTCCTCCACCGTTTTACTCAATTCTGGTGAAAGGGTTTGCAAGTTCAAAGATTCAGCTTTTTTGATACTATCCTGTAATTCTTGCAATTTTAGTTCTTGTTTCAACTCATTTTGCACATTGGCAGCTAAACCACGAATCGTTTTCACCCAACTCATCACTGTGCGAATAGCGACAGGTAAACGCTTCGGCCCTAGCACAACTAGGCCAACTACCATTAACAAAACAAGTTCTGAAAAACCAATATCAAACACGGATTAAGCCTGTTCTTTCTCTTTTGTAGTTTCAGTTTTTGCAGATGTTGCATTATTGTCAATAGACTTAAATTCTGCATCTTTTGCTTTTTCATCATCTTGCATTGCTTTCTTAAAGCCTTTCACAGCAGCGCCAAGATCTGAACCCGCATTTCTTAATTTTTTCGTACCGAAAACCAATAAAATGACCACTAATAAGATAATCATTTGAGCAGGGGATAAACCAAACATAATAAACTCCGTTCTGTAAAAAAGAAAAAATTTGGGTCGGAATATACCCTTTTTACCCACGTAGAACAATAGCTATCGGGGATTATTTTCAATTTATCACGATATTAATGATAAAACTCAATATATGAATAAACTAAAAATGGCTAAAAATTTCTTTCTAGCCATTTCATGCTTATTTCCAAATGCGGGAATCTAATATTTTCTTACGTAATTCAGGGTGTTCGTCAATTTTAAACTCTGGTGTTTTTCCTTCTTTAAGTTGGCGTTGATAATCCTTCATCAATTTCCATACAATTGGCGACAACATCAAAATTGCGATCAAGTTAATGATTGCCATGACTGCCATTACAGTATCTGCGAAATTCCATACCACATTACCTGAACGAACCGAACCAAAATACACGAAGAATAGCACCATTAAACGGAACAACAATACAAACCAAGATTTGTTTTTAATAAAACGGATATTACTTTCCGCATAAGCATAGTTACCAATAATAGAAGAATAAGCGAATAACAATAAGATAAACGCCAGGAAATGCACTCCAAATTCACCTACATGATATTGCAAGGCATTTTGCGTAAGTGAGATACTTTTGAGCGTTTCGCTACCATAATTATTGGAAAGCAAAATAATAACGGCAGTACAAGTACAAACGATCATAGTATCAACAAAAACACCGAGCATTTGCACTAAACCTTGGCTAACTGGATGCTTCACGTGAGCTGCTGCAGCCGAATTAGGCGCAGACCCCATCCCCGCTTCGTTTGAGAATAAACCACGTTTAATCCCCATCATCATTGCTTTTGATACCAATGCACCAAACATTCCGCCAGCGGCAGCATCAAAACTAAATGCACTTTGAACGATACGATGAATCACGGAAGGAATCATACCAATATGCATACCAAGAATAATTACCGCCATAATCAAATAGAAAAGCGCCATCATTGGCACAAGACTACTCGAAATAATCGCAATCCGCTTAACACCACCGAAAATAATAAGTGCGGTCAAAATTACTAATGAAATACCAACATATTCCCCTTTCCAATTCCACGCATTACTCGTCGCTTCAACAATAGAGTTTGCCTGTACAGAATTAAAGGCGAAACCAAATGTAAAAATTAACGCAAGCGCAAAAGCCACTGCCATACAACGTGATTTTAAACCTTGTACAATATAATAAGCTGGGCCGCCACGGAATGATCCATCTTTATTTTGAATTTTAAATAATTGAGCAAGGGTAGATTCAGCGAAAGCACTCGACATACCAATAAATGCCGTTACCCACATCCAAAACACTGCGCCTTCGCCCCCTAAGGCGATTGCCGTTGCAACCCCACCAATGTTACCCACACCAACGCGGCTCGCAAGACCTGTTGTAAACGCTTGGAAAGGTGTTAATGAACTCCCCTCCACCGAACGACCAAACCACATTTCACGAAGGCTTGCAGGGAATAAACGGAACTGCACAAATCCTGTTGTAATGGTAAAAAATAGACCCGTCCCAAGCAAAATAATAATGGTGGCATCCCATAAAGGTTCATCAAGGTGTGCGACTATCCAAGTTAGCACTTCTTCTAACATTTTTGAAAATTCAAATTCCATAATCATCCCTCAAGCGATAAATAATTTGATTGTATGTTTTTTCAATGAAAAGGCGAGATTTTTTAATAATTTCTCTAAAGAAAAGAAACACAAACAAGAAAAAATCTAATAAATTCACAATATTCTAAATATTTTCCAAAACAAAGGGCGTATTATTTGAACACGCCCACTAGTTTGTTGAATTATTTGGTTAAAAACAACGCTGCCGCACCACGCACACCACCAGAATCGCCGTGTTTCGCTTTTTTAATTGGCGGAACTTTTGCCGTCCGCATCAAGTAAGGCGGCAATGCTTTTGGTAAAGCCTCATAAAGGTAATCAAAATTAGATAATCCACCACCTAACACAATCATATGAGGATCAAATGCCGTAATGATATTGCCAATAGAAATCGCCGCCAACTCAACAAAAAGATTCACAAAATCTACCGCACCTTCATTGCCTTGATAGAACAAATCAATAACTTCACGAGCAGATAATGTTTCGCCTTTCAAATCTCGATAAAGCATTTCAAAACCGCGACCTGACAGATAATTATCCAAACAAGCTTTGTTGCCACAACCGCATTGATAAATTGGAGCTTTATCCCATCCCAATAATTTCAAGGCATGATAATTTAGTTGTAAATGACCAAGCTCTCCCGCCATTCCAACTTGACCTGAATGAACTTTACCATTTAAGACAAAGCCACCACCAAAACCAGTCCCAAGAATTAAACCAAGTACAGTCGAATATTGCTGATTTTCCGTATCCCATGCTTCAGATAACGCAAAACAATTTGCGTCATTTTCTGCCCGCACTTCACGGCCTAAATGTGCAGACAAATCGCGTAAAATTGGTTTATTATCTGCCACACGAATATTGGTAATTTCGGCTAATCCAGTTTGTTGATTAACAAAACCAGGTACGCCCAAACCTACGGTACCTACTTCACCAAACTTTTCATCAGCTCGATTCACTAAATCCACAATCGTGTTAAGCCATTCTTCATAATCGGTTTTAGGTGTTGGCACCCGTTCAGAATATAATTTTTCTAATTTTTCATTGAATACGGCAAGCTCTATTTTCGTGCCACCAATATCTAAACCATAATACATAATCTGCTCCTTTATAAAGAAGTGCGGTTAAAATTAGGCAAAATCTTAACCGAACTTTAATCATTATTTTATGACGAAGATCGCCTTTTTCTTCAAAAAGGCAAAAATAATGCTATTAATCAACCATGCCAGCAATGTCGCCACCAATAAATCAATTGGGTAATGCATGCCTAATCGCACACGGCTAATCAACATTAACAAGCCCCATACCGCAATGCCCACCACCAGCAATTTTGCTTTAAAAGAACGGTTACCCAATAATTGGGTAAAGCCAACAGCAAGCATCAGCCAAGTTGCTGCAAAAATCGTATGCCCAGAAGGGAACGAATACCCCGTTTCATTTTCATAATGATGAACTAACCAAGCTGGCGTGATGAAATCCATAGAATAAAAATCCTTAGCCATTTCTACACGCAAAGTGCGGTCATTTTTATAAAAGTTTTCAGGCGTTGAATGAGTTTGCTCAGCTAGATAAACGGTGAACGGACGAGGTTCTTCAAATAATGCTTTTGCCCCTGTTTTTGCGGCTTGAGTGGCAATAACTGAAATCCCCATCACGATTACGCCTAATAGCCATTGTTTTGGATTTTTAAATAAAAACGCAAACAAAAGCGTAAATAACACACAGGTGAGCAACGCATAAGGTACGCTACCCGTTTCAGTGAGCAAATAAAGCCAATAATCAGCTTGAGTTAATTGGCTATTACCATGCCACTGATAGGAAATACCCCAAATAAAAAATGGTACAAGACAAAGTAATAACGTATATAATGACAGCCTTTTTAACATGCTCGCCCCTTGATAATAAAAAATAACGCGCGCATTCTAACAGAAATGACTACGAATAAGGATCACTTTATGGCAAAAATTCAGCTAGTTGCGCAAGCCAATTTACCTACTGAATATGGTATTTTCAAAATGGTGGGATTTGAATTTCCAGATACAAAAAAAGAACATGTAGCCTTAGTGATGGGCGATATTTCTAATGCTGATGAACCAGTGTTAGCACGCATCCATTCTGAATGTTTAACTGGCGATGCGCTTCACAGCTTAAAATGCGATTGTGGGTTCCAACTGGCAACAGCGTTGAAACAAATTAAAGAAGAAGGTCGCGGTGTCTTAATTTATCATCGTGAAGAAGGCCGTGGGATTGGTTTGATTAATAAAATCCGAGCTTATTCTTTACAAGATAAGGGAATGGATACCATTGAAGCCAATCTTGCTTTAGGTTTCAAAGCGGATGAACGCAACTTTGAAGTCTGTGCCGATATGTTCGAGCTACTCGGTGTAAAAAAAGTTCGCTTGATGACCAACAACCCAGAAAAAGTAGAAACCATGAAAAAAGCAGGTATCAACGTGGTTGAACGAGTACCGCTTAATGTCGGCGAAAACCGCTACAATACAAAATATCTTGATACGAAAGCGAAAAAAATGGGACATTACATTGTGCATAACAATGATGAACAACATTTAATGACCTGCCCACATTGCCAAGAAGAGATTATTTAATAAAATAATACATGTTAAAAAAGCCATACTGTTGTATTGAACAGTATGGCTTTTTTATTTAAACTTTATGCCATGGAATAATCAAAAGATTTTTTAGCATATTGCTAAAAACGAGAAACCCCGTCTCGTATTCCAAAGATCGGGGCTTATCAGGAGTAAGTAAAATGAAAAAAATTGCCTTTTTCATTTTCTTGATTATCTGTTGTTTAGTTAGCTGTTCCGGAACAGTTATCTAAGATAATCGCAAGGGGACGATGTAGGAGTTGTCCCCAATGCCTCCAATCTTAAAGAATTCTTTCCTTGATTGCAAGCGTGATTACTAATTTTTAACCTTTCGCCACAAATCTTTACTATAAATGGTTCCAACAGAATTTACTTGCGCACCCATTATACTTGGCGCAAGATAAACAGGCGTACTATATTGAAAAATGGGTAACACTAAATATTCTTGTTGAACTATCCCTTTTAATTTCGAGTAATTTTCTAACTGCACTTTTTCGGATGTTGTCGTCATTGCACTTTCAAATAAACGATCAAATTCTGCATTTTTATAGCCATTTTTGTTATCAGGGCTTTTTGAATAGAACAAATTTAAGAAAGCAACGGGATCATTAAAATCTGCGCACCAGCCAGAACGAATTAATTGAAAATCGCCTTTTGTGCGGGCGGTTTGCAATTCTTGCCAGCTCATCCCTTGATTTTCAACTCGTAATAAATCTGATTGAGATAATTGGCGATTTAATCTCGTTGCAATGGTTTGATTCAGAGACGAATCATCATAACGAATACGCAATTTCAATGGATGAGTTTCACTAATTTGATTTTGGGAAAGAAGCTGTTCTGCAACAACTGGCTCCCAAACAGATTCTTGCTCACCTAGCATAGATTTTGGCAAAAAAGTATTACTTGGATGAAGATGAGCAATATCTGAAACCAAATTTTTGGTAGAAATCATCGAAACAATCGCTTTTCTTACCGCACTTTTTTGTAACACAGGATCGGAAAGATTAAACTCATAGAAGTAAGTACAAAATTGCGGATAATCTTGGATATTCTGATCGACTTTTTTCGGATTCATTACAACATCAAAATCAGACAAATCTGCATCAACGGAAATTTTTTGATATTTCACTTGCTGAAATATCACTTTTTCTTTCGCCCAATAATAAGGATTGGTAGTTAAAATATGCTGATTTTCAGCCTGACTTTGTAACTGATATGCGCCATTACTGATAAATATTTCAGTCGATTTAGCATAGTGAGGCAAAAGACTGATATGTGCCAGCATAGAAGGTAAATATGGTGATGCTTTATCTAATTCAATGCGTAAAGTGTGGTCATTTTCAGCAAACAATCCTAGGGATTCAACAGGTAACGCTTTTTCCAATACTGCCTTCGCATTTTTCAGATTCATAAAAGCCAAATAATTTTTAAGTGGGCTTTCAGATTGAGAAAGTGTTTGCCAAGATTGTACAAAATCTGATGCAGTGATAGGCTCGCCATTTGACCATTTAGCATTTTCACGCAAAGTGAAAATCCAAGTTTTATTGTCTTCGGTTTGCCAATTTTCTGCTACAGCTGGAACAAGATTACCCTGCACATCATAAGCTGTTAATCCTTCAAAAAGATCTCGTAATAATTGAGTTTGTTCTTCGCTTTGTGCTTGCCAAGGTTGCAAAGTCAAATCGCTATAAACGCCACGTTTTAATTCAATTCGGTTAGATTCTAATTGAGTATTTTTTGGTGTCTCAACTTGTGGCGAAATAGGCTTAGGACTATCCAATTTATCACAAGCCACCACCGTAAAAATAATAGAAAAAATAACCGCACTTCGTTGGCACAACGCGAACAAATTATTCATTTTCGGTTTTAACCCAAAATAAGAAGAACCAAAACTTAATGCAAATCAACGCAACAATGACACTACGCCCTATTACGCTTGGCGTAAAATAAAAACCAATTAGTAGCATTGTGGTAACAAAAGTCAAAATACAAATTTTAGTATTTTTCTTTAATGATCGATTTTCATTAAAGGACTTGAGATGTTTTTGATAAATACTTGTACCTACAAACCATTGTTCTAAGCGTTTTGAACCTTTGGCAAAGAAAAATAAAGTAAGTAATAAAAAAGGCGTAGTCGGTAAAAGAGGAAGAAAAATGCCAATGATGCCAAGAGCAAGAGAAAGAAAACCTAAAATAATGTAAATAATTTTCATAATGTTCCTAATAAAAAAGAAAATGCGAACCATTATTACTGATTTTTTAGATTTTTCAACCTTGATATTATAGAATTTGCCGTCACATAAAAAGCAGTTTTCAAAAAAGGAACATTTATATCTATGTCAAATCCATTACTTAACATTCAAGGCTTACCGCCATTTTCACAAATCAAACCAGAACATATTCAACCGGCTGTTGAAAAATTAATTCAAGATTGTCGCGATACGATAGAACAAGTGTTAAAACAACCGCACTTTACTTGGGAAAATTTCATTTTGCCTTTAACGGAAACTAATGATCGCTTAAATCGTGCTTGGTCACCCGTTTCTCATCTCAATTCAGTAAAAAACAGTGCTGAATTACGTGAAGCCTATCAAGCGTGCTTGCCGTTACTTTCTGAATACAGCACTTGGGTTGGTCAGCATAAAGGGCTTTATAATGCCTATTTAGCGTTAAAAAACAGTGCTGAATTTGCTGATTATTCTATTGCGCAAAAGAAAGCCATTGAAAATTCACTGCGTGATTTTGAACTTTCAGGCATTGGGCTTTCCGAAGAGAAACAACAACGTTATGGCGAAATTGTGGCGCGCTTATCGGAATTAAATTCACAATTTAGCAATAACGTATTAGATGCCACCATGGGTTGGGAAAAACTCATTGAAAACGAAGCAGAACTTGCAGGCTTACCAGAATCCGCACTGCAAGCTACACAACAATCTGCCGAAAATAAAGGATTGAAAGGTTATCGTTTTACGTTAGAAATCCCAAGTTATTTGCCGGTGATGACTTACTGTGAAAATAGTGCATTGCGTGAAGAAATGTACCGCGCTTATGCGACACGAGCCTCTGAACAAGGCCCGAATGCTGGTAAATGGGATAACAGTAAAGTTATGGAAGAAATTCTTACATTACGCGTGGAATTGGCGAAATTACTCGGTTTTAATACTTATACCGAACTTTCACTTGCCACTAAAATGGCAGAAAACCCAGAACAAGTGCTTGATTTCTTAGATCATCTTGCCGAACGTGCCAAACCACAAGGCGAAAAAGAACTGCAAGAATTGAAAGATTACTGCGAAAAAGAATTTGGTGTCACTGAACTTGCGCCTTGGGATATTAGTTTTTACAGCGAAAAACAAAAACAACATTTATACGCCATTAATGATGAAGAACTTCGCCCTTACTTTCCTGAAAATCGCGTGATTTCGGGATTGTTTGAATTAATTAAACGCATTTTCAATATCCGTGCAGTGGAACGCAAAGGCGTGGATACTTGGCATAAAGATGTGCGCTTCTTTGATTTAATTGATGAAAACGATCAACTCCGAGGCAGTTTCTATCTTGATTTATATGCGCGCGAACACAAACGTGGCGGTGCGTGGATGGACGATTGTATTGGGCGCAAGCGTAAACTGGATGGCAGCATTCAAACTCCTGTGGCTTATTTAACTTGCAACTTCAATGCACCTATAGGGAATAAACCAGCCTTATTTACGCATGATGAAGTCACCACGCTATTCCACGAATTTGGTCACGGAATCCATCATATGCTCACGCAAATTGATGTCTCCGATGTGGCGGGTATTAACGGAGTGCCTTGGGATGCGGTAGAATTACCAAGTCAATTTATGGAAAACTGGTGCTGGGAAGAAGAGGCATTGGCGTTTATTTCAGGGCATTACAAAACAGGCGAGCCATTGCCAAAAGAAAAACTTACGCAACTGTTAAAAGCAAAAAATTTCCAAGCCGCGATGTTTATCTTGCGCCAGCTTGAATTCGGGATTTTTGATTTCCGCTTGCATCACACCTTTGATGCGGAAAAAACCAATCAAATTCTAGAGACACTTAAAGCGGTGAAATCACAAGTTGCCGTTATAAAAGGCGTAGATTGGGCAAGAACTCCGCACAGTTTCAGCCATATTTTTGCAGGGGGCTACGCCGCGGGTTATTACAGCTATTTATGGGCTGAAGTGCTATCAGCAGACGCTTATTCACGCTTTGAAGAAGAAGGTATTTTCAACTCAATCACTGGCAAATCATTCTTAGATGAAATTCTCACGCGTGGTGGATCAGAAGAACCAATGGAGCTATTCAAACGCTTCCGTGGTCGTGAACCGCAATTAGATGCGTTGTTAAGACATAAAGGAATTATGAACTAATACGTCAAACTATAGGGCATGCACAACATGCCCTTTCTCAAATATCTCCCTCTAAAATAAATCCCACCATAAAAACATAGTACATTTAAACCGCACTTTATCTAGACAAAACCTGCAAACGAGACATTATTTTTACAAATAGCCGCAAGACAAACTCATAGAAATTCACGCAGAATAGACTAATTTCCTGTATAATTTTTCACATATCTATCCAACTCATTACACAAAATATTCTGAGGATTTTATGGCAGCTGCAATTCAACAACGTGCCGAACTTCAACGCCGTATTTGGCAAATTGCTAATGATGTGCGAGGCTCGGTCGATGGCTGGGATTTCAAACAATATGTGCTTGGCACGCTTTTTTACCGTTTTATTAGCGAAAATTTTGCCAATTACATTGAAGCGGGCGATGAAAGCGTAAATTATGCCCAATTACCTGATGAAATCATCACACCTGACATTAAAACAGATGCCATTAAAACGAAAGGCTACTTTATTTACCCAAGCCAATTATTTAAGAATGTCGCGGCTAATGCTGGCAGCAATCCTAATTTGAATACTGATTTAAAACAGATTTTTACTGATATTGAAAACTCAGCGACGGGCTTTCCGTCTGAACAAGATATCAAAGGCTTATTTGCCGATTTTGATACCACCAGCAATCGCTTAGGCAATACCGTAAAAGATAAAAACGACCGCTTAACGGCTGTTTTGAAAGGCGTGGCTGAACTTGATTTTGGCAAATTTGAAGATAACCACATTGATTTATTTGGCGATGCATACGAATATCTTATTTCTAACTATGCCGCCAATGCAGGCAAATCTGGTGGCGAATTTTTCACCCCACAAAGTGTTTCCAAACTCATTGCTCAAATTACAATGCACGGGCAAACCTCAGTCAATAAAATTTATGACCCCGCAGCAGGTTCTGGCTCACTTTTGCTTCAAGCCAAAAAACAATTTGATGAACATATTATTGAAGAAGGCTTTTTCGGGCAGGAAATAAACCATACCACATACAACCTTGCCCGTATGAATATGTTTTTGCATAACATCAACTACGACAAGTTTGATATTGCTTTAGGCAACACCTTAATGGAACCACAATTTGGCGATGATAAACCTTTCGATGCCATCGTTTCTAACCCGCCTTACTCCGTGAAATGGGCTGGCTCCGACGATCCAACATTGATTAACGATGAACGATTTGCCCCCGCAGGTGTGCTTGCCCCAAAATCAAAAGCAGATTTTGCCTTTATTTTACACGCATTAAGCTATCTTTCAGGCAAAGGCAGGGCGGCGATTGTCTCCTTCCCTGGCATTTTTTACCGCGGCAGTGCGGAGCAAAAAATTCGTCAATATTTGGTGGATAATAATTTTGTGGAAACCGTGATTGCCCTTGCACCTAATCTATTCTACGGCACCAGTATTGCGGTGAATATTTTGGTGCTTTCCAAACACAAACCCAATACCCAAACCCAATTTATCGATGCCAGCGGTTTATTTAAGTCTGCCACCAATAACAACATTTTAGAAGAGGAACATATCGAGCAAATCCTAAAACTCTTTGCCGATAAAGAAGATGTGCCGCATTTGGCAAAATCCATATCCTTTGAAGAAATCGCCCAAAATGACTACAACCTTGCAGTAAGTTCGTATGTGGAACAAAAAGACACCCGCGAAGTAATTAATATTGATGAACTCAATGCTCAAATTCGTAAAACAGTTGCCAATATCGACCGCTTGCGTGCGGAAATTGACAAGATTGTGGCAGAAATTGAGGGGTAAAATGTAGGGTGGGCTTCAGCCCACCAATTTACGATAACAGGTGGTGGGCTAAAGCCCACCCTACGAGGAACAATAAAAAATACAATGAAAAATAACCGCACTTTTTTAGAGAAATTATTGGATGGGGCCGAGGTTGAGTGGAGGACTCTAAAAGACATTCTAATCAGAACTAAAGGCACAAAAATTACAGCTGCTGAAATGAAAGTATTGCATAAAGACAATGCACCACTAAAAATTTTTGCTGGCGGGAAAACATTTGCATTAGTAAATTTTGAAGATATCCCTGAAAAAGACATCAATAAAAATCCTTCAATTATTGTAAAGTCTCGAGGAATTATTGAATTTGAATATTACGATAAGCCTTTTTCTCATAAAAATGAAATGTGGTCTTATTATTCGAATGATAAAAATATTAATATTAAATACATTTATTATGTTTTGAAAAATCAGGAACCTTATTTCCAAAATTTAGGTTCAAAGATGCAAATGCCTCAGATTGCAACACCTGATACAGATAAATATTTAGTCCCCATTCCCCCACTCTCTGTCCAAACCGAAATCGTCCGAATTTTGGACGCATTGACAGCTCTTACCAGCGAGCTTACCAGCGAGCTTACCAGCGAGCTTACCAGCGAGCTTATACTACGCCAGAAACAATATGAATACTATCGAGAAAAATTATTATCTTTTGATAGTTTAGAACAATTAAATTCAGGGGGGGGAAGAAGAAACTTATTGATGTGGCTAAAATCAAAAATGGAAAAGATTGGAAACATCTTGGGAAAGGTAATATTCCAATATATGGTTCAGGTGGGATTATGGGATATGTTGATACATATTCATACGATAGACCTACAGTATTAATTCCACGAAAAGGAACTATTACAAACATATTTTACCTTGAAGAACCATTTTGGAACGTTGATACGATTTACTATACAGAAATTGACACAACTCAAATTTTACCAAAATACTTTTATCATTTTATGAAAACGGTAGATTTAACAAAATTGGATACAGGTTCAGGCAGACCGAGCTTAACACAAGCTATTTTGAATGAAATTCCTATTTTTGTTCCGTCAATCGAAGAACAACACCGCATCGTTTCAATCCTCGATAAATTTGAAACCTTAACTAATTCCATCACCAAAGGCTTACCTTTAGCGATTGAACAAAGCCAAAAGCGGTATGAATATTACAGAGAATTATTATTGAATTTCTCGTAACCCGTAGGGTGGGCTTCAGCCCACCAATTAACCATAACAAACGGTGGGCTAAAGCCCACCCTACAAAAACTGAAGGCTTGCCTTTAGCAATTGAACAAAGCCAAAAGCGGTATGAGTATTACCGAGAATTGTTATTAAATTTCTCGTAACCTGTAGGGTGGGCTTCAGCCCACCAATTAATCACAACAAACGGTGGGTTAAAGCTCACCCTACAATGTAATGAGAATATTTTTATGGTGGGCTAAAGCCCACCCTACAAATTACTACGAACTACAATTTGGAATAATATATGTCTAATTATCGTCGCGATTTTACTAAAGGTGGATTATATTTTTTCACAATTGTTTTACAAGATAGAACAAAATCTTATCTAACTGACTATATCAATGAATTTAGATTTGCATATAAACAAACTTGTGAACATTATCCATTCGAAACAGTAGCAATTTGTATTTTACCCGATCATATTCATTTACTGATGCAATTACCTGAAAATGATGATAATTACGCAATACGCATCGCATATTTAAAAACACAATTTACACGACAACTTCCAAAAGAATGCCGACAATTTAATAAAAATAGACAAAAATATCGAGAATCAGGTATTTGGCAACGCCGATTTTGGGAGCATTTAATTCGTGATGATAAAGATTTAGCGAATCATTTAGATTATATTTATTACAATCCTGTGAAACACGGCTATGTTGAGGTAGTAAAAGATTGGCCGTATTCTTCCTTCCATCGTGATGTGAAAGCAGAGATTTATCCTGAAGATTGGGGAGGCAACCCAGATTTGAAAATTAAAGGTGATATATAACAATACCGTAGGGTGGGCTTTAGCCCACCAATTAACAATCATAAATAAAACGGTGGGCTAAAGCCCACCCTACAAATTTGAGAAGAAATAATGAACGACTTAATCATCTACAAC
Organism: Haemophilus haemolyticus; assembly: GCF_003493605.1. GTDB lineage: Bacteria > Pseudomonadota > Gammaproteobacteria > Enterobacterales > Pasteurellaceae > Haemophilus > Haemophilus haemolyticus_J. The sequence continues at coordinate 10,181 of NZ_QQKA01000006.1, read as the reverse complement.
ACTGACGATGGTAAATCTCACGTTGCTTTATTGGTTGTCGAAAATGAGGCTTGACTGACCCAAAATCAGCTTGCGGAATTTTTTGACACCTCTGTACAAAATATCGCCTTACATATAAAAAATATATTAGAAGACAATGAATTAGATGAAAATTCAGTTATCAAGGATTACTTAATAACTGCTCAAGATGGCAAGCAATATCAAGTAAAACATTAATAAAACGGTGGGCTAAAGCCCACCCTACAAAAACTAAAAAAGCAAACGCATTAAGGAACCACTCATGATCCAATACAAAACCATCGCTGAATCCAATAATTTTATCGTTTTAGATCAATATAATAAATTTGTGGAAGAACCTAATGCTGGTTATCAAACAGAAGGGAGCCTTGAGCGTGAGTTTATTCGTGATTTACAGGCGCAAGGCTATGAGTATTTACAAGGGCTTAATAATCACGATGAACTGATTAAAAACTTACGTGTTCAATTACAACGGTTGAATAATGTTATTTTCTCCGATGCAGAATGGCAACGTTTTTTAGAGGAATATTTGGATAAACCGAGCGATAGTCTGATTGAGAAAACTCGCAAAATTCACGATGATTATATTTATGATTTTGTGTTCGATAACGGACGCATTCAGAATATCTATTTGCTAGATAAGAAAAATCTTGCCAATAATTCTCTGCAAATCATCAATCAATTTGAGCAAACTGGCAGCTATGATAATCGTTATGATGTGACAATTTTGGTGAATGGTTTACCGCTTGTACATATTGAATTAAAAAAACGTGGCGTGGCGATTCGTGAAGCCTTTAACCAAATTCACCGTTACAGCAAAGAAAGTTTCAATAAAGAAAATTCTCTCTTTAAATATATTCAGATTTTTGTCATTTCTAATGGCACGGATACTCGCTATTTTGCTAATACGACTAAACGCGATAAGAATAGCTTTGATTTCACAATGAATTGGGCAATGGCAAAAAATACCCTGATTAAAGATTTAAAGGATTTTACCGCGACTTTCTTGCAAAAGAATACTTTGCTCAATGTGTTGGTCAATTACTGCGTGTTTGATGTGACTGATACGTTGTTAATTATGCGTCCGTATCAAATTGCCGCAACAGAACGTATTTTATGGAAAATCAAAAGTTCATATCACGCCAAAAATTGGAGCAATAAAGAAAGTGGTGGCTATATTTGGCATACCACAGCCTCAGGCAAAACCCTCACCAGTTTTAAAGCCTCTCGCCTTGCGACTGAACTTGATTTTATTGATAAAGTCTTTTTTGTGGTCGATCGTAAAGACTTAGACTACCAAACGATGAAAGAATATCAGCGTTTTTCGCCTGATAGCGTGAATGGCTCGGAAAGTACCGCAGGGCTTAAACGCAATATTGAAAAAGATGATAACAAAATTATCGTAACCACCATTCAAAAATTGAATAATTTAATGAAAAGCGAAGAAAACCTGTCTATTTATCAAAAACAGGTGGTCTTTATTTTCGATGAAGCCCATCGCTCCCAATTTGGCGAAGCTCAAAAAAATCTAAAACATAAATTCAAAAAATTCTATCAATTTGGTTTTACAGGCACACCAATTTTCCCTGAAAATGCATTAGGTGCGGAAACGACAGCAAGTGTGTTCGGTACGGAATTGCATTCTTATGTGATTACCGATGCTATTCGTGATGACAAAGTACTGAAATTCAAGGTCGATTACAACGATGTCCGCCCACAATTTAAAGCCTTAGAAACAGAAAAAGATCCTGAAAAATTGACCGCACTTGAGCAGAAACAAGCCTTTTTACACCCTGAGCGTATTAAAGAAATCTCGCAATATTTGCTTAACAATTTTAAACAAAAAACCCACCGCTTGAATGCCACAGGTAAAGGCTTTAATGCAATGTTTGCAGTAAGCAGTGTGGAAGCAGCAAAACGTTATTACGAAACCTTACAAAATTTACAGGCAGAGCAGGAGCATCCGTTAAAAATTGCAACAATCTTTTCGTTTGCCGCCAATGAAGAGCAAGATGCGATTGGTGATATTCCAGATGAGACCTTTGAACCCACGGCTCTAAACAGTACGGCAAAAGAATTTTTAACAAAAGCCATTGATGATTACAATCACTACTTTGGCACGAATTATGGCGTAGATAGTCAATCATTCCAAAATTACTATCGCGATCTTGCCAAACGTGTGAAAAATCAGGAAGTGGATTTACTGATTGTGGTCGGAATGTTCTTAACAGGCTTTGATGCCCCTACGTTGAATACTCTTTTCGTAGACAAAAACTTGCGTTATCACGGATTAATGCAGGCTTTTTCTCGCACCAACCGCATTTATGACACAACTAAAACCTTTGGGAATATCGTCACTTTCCGCGATTTGGAACAAAATACCATTGATGCAATCACGCTATTTGGCGATAAAAACACGAAGAATGTCGTACTAGAAAAAAGCTACGACAGCTATTTTAACGGTGATGACAATCAACGTGGTTATTTGGAGGTTATTCAAGAGCTGCAAAATCGCTTTCCTAATCCAACAGAAATCGAAACAGAGCAAGATAAAAAAGAGTTTGTAAAATTATTTGGCGAATATCTACGTGTCGAAAATATTTTGCAGAATTACGATGAATTTGCAGCATTGCAAGCCTTACAAGCGGTCGATTTAAATGATCCGATTGCAATGGAAAAATTCAAGCAAGTATATTATGTGAATGATGAACAAATTGCAGAAATGCTGAAAGTTCCCACTTTACCAGTAAGAGCGGAGCAAGATTATCGTTCAACTTATAATGATATTCGCGATTGGTTACGCCAAAGAAAAGAGGGGAATGATAAAGATAATTCGCCGATAAATTGGGATGATGTCGTATTTGAAGTGGATTTATTAAAATCTCAAGAAATCAATTTGGATTATATTCTTGCGTTAATTTTCGAACATCATAAGAAAAACCAAGACAAAGAGGTGTTAATTGATGAAATCCGCCGCACAGTTCGTTCAAGTTTGGGTAACCGTGCGAAAGAGAGCTTGATTGTCGATTTTATCAACCAAACAAATTTAGATGATATTCCCGATAAAGCGACTTTAATTGACTCATTCTTCCTATTTGCTCAAGCAGAACAGCGAAAAGAAGCAGAAACCTTAATTCAAGAAGAAAATTTGAATGTCGATGCAGCAAAACGCTATATCAGCACTTCATTAAAACGCGAATATGCCAGTGAAAACGGCACGGCACTTAATGAAGTATTGCCAAAAATGAGTCCACTTAATCCACAATATCTCACTAAAAAGCAGACGATTTTCCAAAAAATTGCTGCATTTGTGGAGAAATTTAAAGGGGTTGGGGGGAAGATTTAAATTTAATACATCAATCATTAAATCCAGCAGTTTGATCCTAAAACTGCTGGATTATTGTTATCTGTCCAAATAAAAATTGATTAGTTTTTACAAAATTGAGCTAAATCTTCTACATATTCCAACCAACGATTTCTAATTTCATCAATCAATTCATCGCAATTAAAAACATCAGAATTTTTAGCTGCACTTTCTAAAGTATCCGCTAATTGACGTAAATGATTTAATCCTACCGATGCCGCTGCGCCTTTAATTTTATGGGCGGTATCTTCTGTTTCTTTCATATTATCTTTTGATAATTGAGCAAGATAATTTGGCATAGTTTGTTTGAATAAAGATAAATTTTCTAAAATTTGGGATTTTCCAAGGGTTTCAATTAATGCCAAATCAAACTTTTCTGAAAATACACTAGTATCATTTACTTCGATTATAGGTTCCCTTTCATCCGCAAAAAATTGCTGTAAACAATGGTGTAAATCCTTAATTGAAATAGGTTTACGTAATACACCATCCATGCCCATTTCCAAATATTCTTGCTCGCTTTGCATAACATTGGCAGTAAAAGCAATCATTGGTGGTAAAAAATCATAAATACCGTTCTCATAGTTCTCTCGCAAATATTGGGCGATTTCAAAACCACTCATATCTGGCAATTTAATATCTAGCAATAAAATGTCGTAAACATTTTTCTCAAATAAAGTGATCGCCTGCTTGCCATTTGTCGCAACATCAACATGATGCCCAAGTTTTTCTAAAATAGTTTTCGCAACCATAATATTGAGGTCAACATCCTCCACTAAAAGAATGTTCAAGGATGGAATATTTTTCCTAACAGATTCTTTTTCAGAAATTTCCTGAGCATGGAGAGTAAGATGGAAAGTAGCGCCCTTTCCTCGTTCGCTTTCAACCGTTAAATCCCCTTCCATTAACTGAGCGAGATTTTTAGAAATAGCCAACCCAATACCGCTACCTGCACTTTGCTGGCGACTTTCTTTCACTTGATAATACATTTCAAAAATATGTTTTTGTTCTTCAGGCGAAATCCCCATTCCTGTATCTTTCACAATGAAATGGTAACAATCCTGATTTCTCATGATTTTAAGAATAATATTTCCCTGATCTGTAAACTTCACCGCATTACTAATTAAGTTCCACAAAATTTGACTCAAGCGAACACGATCAAGATTCAACCAATTAGGCAAATTAGGTTCAAGCTCTAAAGAAAAAATAAGATTTTTTTGTTTGGCAAGGAAACTAGCAAAATTATAAATATCGTTTAATAAGGCGGGAAAATCTGTTGGCTGGCGATTTAATTCGATTCGGCTGGCATCAATTTTTTCCAAATCAATAATATCGCTAAAAATATAGCCTAAACTGACCGCACTTATGTTGATAGTTTTTAAATAATTACGCTGACGATCGTCTAATTCATCATCAAGTAAAATCTGGCTAAGCCCGACAATCCCATTCAATGGAGTACGCAATTCATGGCTTATTGTGGCAAGTAAGGTACTTTTATCACGGCTATTTTTTTCTAACTTTTCCAATGCTTGGGATAATTTTTTCTGAGCGGCAATTCGCTCGGCGACCTCATTTTCCAAACGATTAACCGAACTAGAAAGATCAAGGCGAGAATGTTCAAGTTTTTCGACCAATAAAGTAAAAAAATAAATAACAAAAGGTGCAGTGAGTAAGCCAAAAGTTACCGAACGAAAAATATCTACCCAAGAGATCTGATGAACAATAAATAGACTAAATAAAATTTGAGTGCAAAGCGCTAAAACTGCGAGAATCATCACGCCTAAAAGAGAAAAACGAAGACGCCCAAGTCGAATAACCCAATCCACATAACTCTGGGCAAAATATTTGAAATTTTTCATCAAATCTCCTAAAACATTATTATCGTTATAAAAAAAGCCTGTGCATACAGGCTTTATTATATCCATAAAGTAAAAGAGATTGTTATTACTATGTGTGCGTAAGAAATGAAAAACTTAGTCTTTATTAATTATCTGTTTAACTAAAATTTGTAATTCAGGAATAACTTGTTCTTCAAACCAAGGATTCTTTGTTATCCAAAGCTGATTACGTGGAGAAGGATGTACGAGAGGTATAAAGTGCGGTAAGAATTGACGATAATTTTTAACAGTGTCAGTTACATTATCTTTATTTTCAGATAAATAATATTTCTGTGCATATTGCCCAATAAGAATAGTGAGCTGAATATTAGGTAGATGCTCTAAAATCATTGGATGCCATTTTTCTGCGAAACCTTGACGAGGTGGTAAGTCACCCGATTTACCTTTTCCAGGATAATAAAAATCCATAGGAAGAACCGCAAACATCCCAGAATTATAAAAATAATCGTAATCTACACCTAACCAATCACGCAGACGATCACCGCTTTTATCATTCCAATATAAACGAGTTTGCTCAGCTTTTAACCCTGGAGCTTGACCTACAATATTAATTCGAGCTGTTTTAGGCACCGAAAATAAAGGGAAAATTCCACGACATGTAAAATCTTTATTTTGAGGATCGGCGATAATACTTGAAGTTATTTCGTCTAAAGTTTTAAGCATAATGGAGGTCATTAGAAATGAATGTATAAAGTCTATTTGAAAAAATATAAAAAATCAAAAAAGTAAAAACCTCAATCAATCAACTGATAGCTTATTTTATTCTCTTACTTTTTATATCTTACGATGAATCAGTAAGTGTTGGATTATGAAAAGGCAGAAGAAATTATGTAATTAACTGACTTTTTAGTGGTATATCGCCAAACCAATGACATTAATGTTGCGGAAACCTATCACTATTTTTCGGCTGATGAGATGCAGATTTTGTAATAAAAAGGACAAAATAGTCAATAGCTCCCCACTTCAGTGGGATTTTTTAAAAATACCGCCTTTTTAAAATTCCGTGTGAGAATTGCATAAAACAATTTAGTAAGAAGCACTTTTCTCTTTCATCCATAACACCCAACTGTAATTTTTGGCAAAACTTGTTCAAGTTTTTTCATTAGAGTGATTCCTATACCACAAAAAGACTTGTTTTTTTATTGTCATTTATTAGAATAAGAAAAGTTAATACAAATAATTATCGTTAAGGCTATGATTTATGTGCAAAAATTTTTCAATCAACGAATGTGTCTTCTTATTAATAATCGGAGCTAGTATTCAACCGAGTGTAGCAGCAAATCTAAATTCTTCAAATATAGATGAGTTATTACCTATTATTGTGAACACTGACGAGGATAATAATAAACTACCTGGTCATTCAGTATTAAAACAGAAAAATATCGAACAACAACAAGCTGATAATGCAGCAAACTTAATTAATATCTTGCCAGGTGTGAATATGGCTGGCGGGTTTCGCCCTGGTGGGCAAACATTAAATATTAATGGAATGGGCGATGCTGAAGATGTTAGAGTGCAGTTAGATGGGGCTACAAAAAGTTTTGAAAAATACCAACAGGGTTCTATTTTTATTGAGCCTGAATTATTAAGAAGAGTAACAGTAGACAAAGGAAATTATTCTCCTCAATATGGTAATGGTGGTTTTGCTGGAACAGTAAAATTTGAAACTAAGGATGCTAGGGATTTCTTGCAAGAAAACCAGAAAATAGGTGGTTTTTTAAAGTATGGAAATAATAGCAATAATAACCAAAAAACTTATAGTACTGCACTAGTTTTACAAAATGAACAAAAAAATATTGATTTATTATTATTTGGTTCTGTAAGAAATGCTGACGATTATAAAAGACCCGATAATAGCAAAATTCTTTTTTCAAAAAATAATCAAAAAACCGGATTAATAAAAGTAAATTGGCAAATTTCACCCGAGCATTTACTCACATTATCGAGTATTTATGGTATTCATAAAGGCTGGGAGCCTTTCGCAGCGAAAAGAGATATCCTACCTAAACCAAGTTCTAGTGATATAATGCGTTATGGTACTGATATAGCGTGGAAACGTAAACTGGTTTATCGAGATCAAAAAGATGAAAATTACACTTTAAAGTACCATTACCTACCTGAGAATAACCCATGGATTAACTTATCTACTCAGTTCAGCTATAGTAAAACCATACAAAATGATATGCGTCCCAAAGAAGCATCTTCAGGATTTGTGGGTAGCTTAGGTAATCAAAGCTGGATAACTTATTCAGATCTTACTTTTGATATAAATAACACGAGTACTTTTAATATCAAAACTACTGTTCATGAACTATTGTATGGTTTGCAATGGTTAAAAAATACAAGACATACTTTAATGTATGATAAAAGTAAAGTGAGACAAGCGGATTATAATTATGGCTATTTCCAACCCTATTATATGCCATCTGGACGTCAATATACTCAGGCGTTTTATTTACAAGATCAAATAAAATGGAAGAATATAATTTTTAGCACAGGAGTGCGTTATGACCATATCAATAATATAGGGCAGAAAAATTTGGCACCACGATATAGTGATATATCTGCGGGGCATAATTATAGTCAGAAAAATTATAATGGTTGGTCCTATTATTTAGGTTTAAATTATGATGTAAATCATTATTTAAGTTTATTTACAAATTTTAGTAGAACTTGGCGTGCACCTGTTATTGATGAACAGTATGAGACGCAATTTAAACAATCTTCTGTACCTGCAACCTCTTTAAATTTAGAAAAAGAAATGATTAATCAGACCAGAGGAGGAGGGATTGTTACGCTTAATAATTTATTTCAAGAGGATGATGCCTTTCAATTTAGAGCTACTTATTTTTACCACCGTGGTAAAAATGAAATATTTAAAACCAGAGGGGTTAATTGTGTAGGCAATGCTGCAGATACCAATAATAATGTTTGTCCTAAAATCATTGGAAATTATCGTAATTTGCCAGGTTATGTTATTCAAGGCGCAGAGTTAGAAGCTTATTATCAATCCACTTATTTATTTGGTGAGCTAACATATTCTTATGTAAAAGGAAAACGTGACACCTCACCAAGAAACCCATGGGGTAAAACCTCAACATGGATTGCAGAAATACCCCCTAGAAAGGCAACTGCTACTTTAGGTTTCAATGTTCCAAAATATTATCTCACAGTAGGTTGGCGTGCTGAGTTTGTAAGAAGACAAGATCGATCGCCATTATCTGGTGACCCCAAAGCATCATATTGGTCATTACCAGCTTCAAGAGGATACAGCCTACATAACCTATTCCTTTCTTGGAGCCCTGCAAAAATTAAAGGTATGAATGTTAAGATTACAGTGGATAATTTATTCAATCGAGCATACAACCCTTATCTAGGCGAATTGGCTTCTGGAACAGGTAGGAATATCAAATTTAGCATATCTCAGAAATTTTAGAATATAGCCCGATTGAATGTAATCGGGCTTTATCATAACTATATCTAGACAAAGTCTAGCTATAAAGTCTACCACACAAGATAGAACTATAAGTACCTATATTCTTTAGAGAAAAGCAATTTACGGCAAATTGAGAGTTAATATAGGAGATATATTAAGACAATTACATCACTATAAGAATGTAGAGATTATAGGTATAATTCCCTATACTAATTTCATTGTTCTTTACAGAGCAAATTTAAGTAATAAATCCAAAGATACATACAATATCTGAAATTATAGATGAGTATTAAAATTATGTTTTATCTTTACCCTCTTACTTGCATAATAAGAGCTAAACTCACCTAATTGTTTAAATATAATTTTATGCCCAGTATCTAGCTTAACAACAAAGTCAATGTATATTTCTTCTAGTTTTCCTTTCTTTCCAATTAATATCATTAGCTTTCATAAATATCACTGTCCCAAATGATACTCCGTTGTTCTAACTGGCTTTTCTACTATAGGAATATCATCAGAATAAGCCATAAAGAAAAGAGTTAAAGCACCAGCATTATGTAATAAGTTATCAATAATTTGCTGTCATTTTTCATATAACACCAACGTATTTTTATAACATTGTGGTTTACTTAAATTACCATTTTCAACAAGTTTCAACGCCCATATCAGCATCATTGTGGTGTCTATTGTTCTAAGTTTATAGCAACTATCTAAATAGCAAAGGATACGAACTGCATAGCAGTTATACTTCCTTTAAAAGGTTAGAATTTATTTGTAGATGTAGGGGCTATTACATTTGCTCTTAAAGTGCGGTTGGTCTGGAGAGATTTTTTACAACGGTGCAACAAGTTTACAAATAATAGGAAAAAGTAAAAACCCCAGTCCTTCAACTGGGTTCTTCTGTTTTTACTTAATTTAGATATGTATTTGGTAACCTGGCGGTGCCCTACTCTCACATGGGGATGCCCCACACTACCATCGGCATTACAGCGTTTCACTTCTGAGTTCGGTATGGTTCAGGTGGTTCCACCGCACTATCGCCGCCAGGATAATTCTTTGATAACGTTTATTTTAAATTCTATCTATGTTCTTCATTGGCCACAAGCTGAACTCGATTTTCTTTCTATTGAGTCTTCTTATTTGATTTGTTTGTCTAGTCTTCTCTTTCGCTCTTTTCCAAAAACACTTGAGCGTTGTATAGTTAAGCCTCTCGGGCAATTAGTATGCGTTAGCTCAATGTATCACTACACTTACACACCGCACCTATCTACGTCTTCGTCTTAAACAACCCTTACTGATTTATAACCAGGGAGAACTCATCTCTTGGCAAGTTTCGTGCTTAGATGCTTTCAGCACTTATCTCTTCCGCACTTAGCTACCCGGCAATGCGTCTGGCGACACAACCGGAACACCAGTGGTGCGTCCACTCCGGTCCTCTCGTACTAGGAGCAGCCCCAACCAATTC
>NZ_QQKA01000005.1 GCF_003493605.1 Haemophilus haemolyticus | reverse complement strand
AACTCAGCAACTGAAGCGGGTAGATCGAAAGACGCAGCTGCTAACTCTGCAACAGAAGCAGGAAAAGCGAAAACAGCGGCGGAAGCGGCTCGTGATGCAGCTGCAAATTCAGCGACTGAGGCGGGTAAATCAAAAGATGCTGCTGCCAACTCAGCAACAGAAGCAGGCAAAGCAAAGAACGAGGCAGTAATAGCGCGTGATCAGGCTAAAGAAATTGAAACTCGTATCGAAAATTCAGGTTTGATTAGCAAAGATGGTAAAACAGCCTTCTCTGCAGATAACACAAGTAGTGGCAAAAATAAAAGTGCTACGGCTTCGGGTAAAAATTCAACTGCGTTAGGTTACGATGCAGAGGCGAATGGAGATTATTCAACTGCTCTGGGGCATTCTGCTTACGCAGAAAAAGAAGGTTCTACTGCAATTGGTCATAATGCACAGGCTAAAGCAAAAAATTCTGTTGCATTGGGTAATGGTTCAGTGGCTAACGAAGATGATACTGTATCAGTAGGTGATGTGTATCGTGAACGTCGAATTACAAACGTTCAAGATCCTAAAAACTTAACTGATGCAGCAAATAAACGCTATGTTGATCATTCTGTAAATTCAGTTCGTAATGAGCTAAAACAAACAGATAGAAAACTTCGTGGTGGGATCGCTGGTGCAGTTGCTATGGCAAATATTCCAACAGTGAGTAATGCAGGAGGCACAATGATTGGCTTGGGGGTTGGTAATTTTAAAGGTCAAAATGCAGTAGCGGTAGGCTTAAGTAAATCAAGTGATAATAACCGTATTCATTTCAAAGTGAGTGGCTCGGCAACCAGCGCAGGCGATTATGCTGTTGGTGGCGGTATTGGGTACCAATGGTAACAATCTATTAGCAAAAAACTCCCTCAATATTTTGAGGGAGTTTTTTTATTGTTTAAAGTGCCAGATTAATTCAATATGTCTAACACATATATTTTTCTGTTTATATGGGGATTGCGAGGTATTTTCTAATAAGATTTATATCTGACCGTTGTTTATAATTTAATAAAATATTAATGTAACTTATTATCTCTTGATAATAAAATAGCTTTAATAGCTTATTAATTTCCAAATAAAATAGTGCCTCCATTTACTGGGGTTAGCGTTCCATACAATAAACTCAAGGCAAAAAATAGCATTATTCCACCTGCTATTAATTTCACGATGCTTTCGCTTTTTCCTTTCGTATGTTTTGAACTATACCAACGCCCTAAGTGAATTGCAGTATTTCGTGCGTAACGTACAATTCCTGCGAAGGCTGACAACATAAGTCCTGTGCCGAAAGACATAGCCAATACAGCTAAAATTCCCCAGCCATAAAGATCAAGCATATAAGCTAAAAATAAAACGAAAATTGCACCGCTACATGGTCGCATGCCAATTGTTAGAATCACGAGAAATTGTGATTTTAGATTGGTTGCTTGTGCAGTTTGCGTGGGGCTTGGCAAATGTTGGTGTCCACAGCCACAGGTGTTTGGCTGAAAAGTGCGGTTATTTTTCACCGCACTTTTTTCGTGTAGGGAGAGGGGATTTAGGGATTTAATGGCCAATTTAGTTTTTTTACGATAGGCACGTAAACCTTGCCAAATCCAATAACAGCCGAGAAATACCAATAATAGCAAGGCAGCTCGTTCTAACCAAAGCTGACTTAATTTGAAATAACGTGATGATAGATTAAGTACTACAACGAGCAATGTTGTTGCTGTAATCGCGACAATGCCTTGCATTAAGGATGAAAGCAAGCTCAAGATAGTGCTTTGCTTTAATTGGCTTTCATGAGTGGAAAGATAGCTGGCGATAATAAATTTGCCGTGTCCTGGCCCGAGAGCATGGAGTACGCCGTAAACAAAGCTGGCGAAAATAAGCGTGATACCTGCCTTGATGCTATTATTTTGAATTTGATGTAAATTTTCCGAAATAAGTTGATTAAAATCTTTTTGCCATGCAGCAATATGTAAGAAAAACCAAGGGGAAAAATAGCCAAATAAGGCTAATGCAACAATCGATAACATTAGCACTGTTTTATATTTTTTCATTTCTACTCACATTGAATTATTATTTTTTGTGCGAATATCACGCCTAAGGAATCATCTTCGTTCTTTTGGGATTTATCAAGTGAAGATGCGTAGGCTTGGATTTTTTCATCTACATTAGGTTCAATTAATTTTCCTTGGCAATTTTTCGGAAGTGCGGAAAAATCTACCGCACTTTTTGAGGCGTAAGTCATCGCCACATAATAAGTGGGATCGTAAGTTTGTAAGCTAAATGTGTTTTTTTCTAACTTTTGAGAATGTGCGAGTGGCACATCAAAATAATATTGCAGTTGTAAACCTTGAACGTTAATGCCGTAATTTTTTGGGCGAGAGGAATATTTGATTTTATTATTTTGCTTGTCATATAAATAGCTGAAATAATGTTCGCTGACGATATTTCCCATGACATCATCAAGAAGTTTTTGTTTCTCCGATTTAGTTCTAGCTTGTTTCATATCATAAATAACCGCGGACGAACTTGGTTCATCCAACGTCCATTTCATTGAAAAGCCAGTAAGTTGATTATTTTCTACAATGGGCGTGCTTTGTATATCAATAAATGCATGGGGGTGAGATAAAGCACTGCAACTAAAGAATAGACCGAGTAATAATGAATACGTTTTCACAAAAAATCCTAATTATTTTGAACGTTAGCATTAGAAGTTGTTTATTCTACACGCAAAAACGAATTTTTCGGTCAAAAATATTGATGTAAATCAAAAAAACTCTCAATAGCATTTCCCTCGTCTCTGAATATTCAGTAACATTGCTCCCGTCAAGTAATTGCTTGATATTCATAAAGTTCCTAAATAAAATAATCATAAATATAGCTAAACTACTTTCCTGCCACCCGTTTCGGGTGGTTTTTTTTATCTAAGTCGAAAGATGCACTCTTGCATTGTGCATTTATTCTTATTATGATCAGCTCGAGTATAAGCAAGAGAATAATAGATGTTTAATTTAAAGCGTGAGCATTTTAGAGATGATTATCTTTATAGGTTTTATCAATATGGTGATGCTCATAGTAAGATTCCTTCTAATTTATCTAAAGTATTGGCAAGAAAATTGGATATGATAAGTGCTGCAGAAGACATCAATGATTTACGTTCTCCTCCAGCTAATCACTTAGAGTTGCTTGAGCCAAAAGAAAATAAAATTTATTCCATTCGAGTAAATAAACAATATCGCCTAATTTTTAAATATGAGAATAACGAAGTAAATAATTTATATTTAGATCCACATTCTTATAATTTATAAGGAAGATAATATGATGACGAGAAAACCCACCTCCGTTGGCGAAATTCTACAAGAAGAGTTTTTAGAACCTTTAAGTCTTAAAATTAATGATTTAGCTCAAATTTTAGATGTACATCGTAATACGGCAAGCAATATTGTTAATAATAGTTCACGAATTACGCTAGAAATGGCAGTTAAACTTGCTAAAGCATTTGAGACTACGCCTGAGTTTTGGCTTAATTTGCAAACACGTATTGATTTATGGGACCTTGAACACAATAAACGTTTTCAACAAAGCCTTGCGAATGTTAAGCCCGCTCTACATCGGCATGGCACTTCTGCATTTGCAATGTAATTTAAGTCCTAAAGTGTCTATTTAATTTAGAGAATACTTCACTCTAAATATTTACAAGTGGTTAGGTTTCGCCAAACTTTTGCAAAATCTGTCCACTTGTTTCCTATATTTTCGCCCTATTTTCCAGTAGAATAGGGCGAATTTTTTTGTGAGGAATTATTAATGTCATCTCAATTTGTGTATACGATGCATCGTGTCGGCAAAGTTGTGCCACCGAAGCGTCATATTTTGAAAGATATTTCTTTAAGCTTTTTCCCTGGTGCTAAAATCGGGGTTTTAGGTTTAAACGGTGCGGGTAAATCGACTCTTTTACGCATTATGGCAGGCGTAGATAAAGAGTTTGAAGGGGAGGCTCGTCCACAACCGGGTATTAAAATTGGGTATCTTCCGCAAGAACCAAAATTAGAACCGCAACAAACCGTGCGTGAAGCAGTGGAAGAAGCGGTTTCTGAAGTGAAAAATGCACTTACTCGTTTAGATGAAGTGTATGCGCTTTATGCGGATCCTGATGCAGATTTTGATAAATTAGCGGCAGAACAAGCGAACCTTGAAGCCATTATTCAAGCACACGATGGGCATAATTTAGATAACCAATTAGAGCGTGCCGCAGATGCATTACGTTTACCAGATTGGGATGCAAAAATTGAGCATTTATCAGGGGGCGAACGTCGCCGTGTGGCACTTTGCCGTTTATTGCTTGAAAAACCAGACATGCTCTTATTAGACGAACCAACTAACCACTTAGATGCGGAATCTGTGGCGTGGTTAGAACGCTTCTTACACGACTACGAAGGCACTGTTGTCGCAATTACCCACGACCGTTATTTCTTAGATAACGTGGCTGGCTGGATCTTAGAGCTTGACCGTGGCGAGGGCATTCCTTGGGAAGGTAATTATTCTTCTTGGTTAGAGCAAAAAGAGAAACGCTTAGAACAAGAACAAGCAGCTGAAAATGCCCGCCAAAAATCTATTGCGAAAGAATTAGAGTGGGTGCGTCAAAATCCTAAAGGCCGCCAAGCGAAAAGCAAAGCGCGTATGGCGCGTTTTGATGAATTGAACTCTGGCGAATATCAAAAACGAAACGAGACTAACGAACTCTTTATTCCACCTGGCCCACGCTTAGGCGATAAAGTGATTGAAGTGCAAAACTTAACCAAGTCTTATGGCGACCGTACTTTAATTGATGATTTATCATTCAGTATTCCAAAAGGTGCAATTGTTGGGATTATCGGGGCAAATGGTGCGGGTAAATCAACTTTATTTCGTATGCTTTCAGGTCAAGAACAACCAGATAATGGATCTATTACGATGGGCGAAACCGTTGTGCTTGCATCTGTGGATCAATTCCGTGACGCTATGGATGATAAGAAAACCGTGTGGGAAGAAGTGTCTAATGGACAAGACATTCTCACTATCGGCAACTTTGAAATTCCAAGCCGTGCTTATGTAGGTCGTTTCAACTTCAAAGGTGTGGATCAACAAAAACGCGTAGGCGAATTATCGGGTGGGGAACGTGGTCGTTTACATTTAGCGAAACTTCTACAACGAGGTGGTAACGTGCTATTACTGGACGAACCAACCAATGACTTAGATGTTGAAACCTTGCGTGCCTTAGAAAATGCGATCTTAGAATTCCCAGGCTGTGCAATGGTGATTTCCCATGACCGTTGGTTCTTAGATCGTATCGCAACGCATATTTTAGACTACGGCGATGAAGGTAAAGTGACGTTCTACGAAGGTAACTTCTCAGACTACGAAGAGTGGAAAAAGAAAACCTTAGGCGATGCCGCTACTCAGCCACATCGTATTAAATATAAACGTATTGCGAAGTAATTTAGATTGAGAAAGTGCGGTGGATTTTGACCGCACTTTTCTTACTTTTTTGGGAGTGATTATGTTAGTTCATTTACATATTTTTTTCGCCTTTGTAAGTTTGGCATTGTTAGTAATTCGTGGTGCAATGCAGCTTAATGGTAAAAATTGGCGTTCGATAAAATTATTAAAAATTTTACCGCACTTATCAGATACCTTGCTGATTGTTTCTGGTGTCGTCATTTTATATCTCTTTGTTTTTGATATTGAATGGTGGTTAGTGGCTAAATTCGCATTACTTATTTTGTATATCCTGTTTGCTGCGAAATTTTTCAGTAAAAAAGTTTCTCAACCCAAAAGTATTTTCTTTTGGCTTGCTTGCGTAAGTTTTATTGGTGCGATATTAATTGCCTATTTGAAATAAAACGATGTCATCTCGCCATCTGCAAATTTTAATCAGCAAAACTTTGCCGCTTGTGCCTGATAACGTATTGATTATCGGTGAAAGCGGCATTGCTTTTTCTAAAGCAATGAATTTGCTCGGACAAGAATTTGAACATATCTTATTTGATGGACGAAATGGCATTCATCTTGAAGCGCTAGCTATTGCCGCTGGAACACTGAAAATGGGCGGCACACTTTGTTTAGTGTTATCCGATTGGGAAAATTTATCTCAGCAACCAGATCAAGATAGTTTACGTTGGAATGGAAATCAGTCAGCAATCACCACGCCTAATTTTATTCATCATTTCAAACACTGCATTGAACGCTATCATTTTTCCATTTTAAGAGAGGAAAGCGCGGTTGAATTTTCCCCTGTTTTTTATTCTAACGAGCATCACAAAAATGCCACGTTAGCTCAGCAGCAAATTATTGATAATATTTTAAAAGCTGAGCAGGATGTTTATTTTCTAACCGCTAAGCGCGGAAGAGGAAAATCCGCCTTATTGGGGATGCTTGCTAACCAAATTCAGGCGCCTGTTTATCTCACTGCACCGAATAAAAGTGCGGTACATTCGGTTATCGAATTTTCAGAAGGAGGAATTGAATTTATCGCTCCCGATGAATTGGCTTTGAGGTTACAAGCTGAACCCCAATTTAGTCAATCCGCTTGGTTGCTCGTAGATGAAGCAGCGATGATTCCATTGCCGTTATTGCAAGAATATTCTCAATATTTTCAATATATTGTCTTCAGCACAACAATTCATAGCTACGAAGGAACGGGGCGTGGTTTCGAATTAAAATTTAAACGGAAAATTCACCGCACTTTTCAGCATTTTGAGCTTAAACAGCCTCTACGTTGGCAAGAAAATGATCCGTTAGAACATTTTATTGATGATCTTTTGTTGCTAAATGCCGAAGATGATTTTCAGCAATTTCCTTTTCAGCCTCATCTCCCTTATCAAATTCGAGAAGTGCAAAAACCACAGCATATTGCAGAGTTTTATGGCTTAATGACATTGGCGCATTATCGAACATCGCCACTCGATCTTCGCCGTTTATTTGATGGAGAAAATCAACGTTTTTATTTTGCCGAATATCAACAGAATTTGCTCGGTGCAATTTGGGCATTAGAAGAAGGAAATATGGCTGATGATGAGTTGATTATTCAAATTCAACAAGGCAAACGCCGTCCGAAAGGGAATCTTGTTCCACAAGCATTATGTTTCCATGAAAATCTGTCCCAAGCCTGTAAATTACGTTCCTTACGCATTTCTCGTATCGCGGTTCAGCCAAATTGGCAAAAACAGGGTATTGGTCAAAATCTAATGAAATTTATGGAAAATTCAGAAGTGGATTTTCTTTCGGTGAGTTTTGGCTACACCGACGAACTGGCAAAATTTTGGCAAAAGTGCGGTTTTGTTTTGGTGCATTTAGGTGAACATCAAGAAGCGAGTAGTGGTTGTTATTCAGCGATTGCCCTTAAAGGTATTTCCAAAGAAGGCTTGGCTTTAGTTGATACTGCGCACAAACAATTTCAGCGTGATATCCCTTTATCTTTTCATCCGTTCGCCATAAATTTTGAGCAAAATCAGCTTGATTGGCAGCTTGATGAATTCGATTGGATGAGCTTAAAAAACTTCGCTAATTTTCACCGCACTTTATTTTCGAGCGTTCCTGCGATAAGGCGTTTATTAAAATTAGCAGGCAAAGAAAATTTCCCATTAATTTCCGCTTATTTAACAAAAAAACAACTTCCCATTAACAAGAAAAAAGGCGTAGAATGGCTACGTTTAGAAATTAAACAATATTTAGACCGAGGAACTTTATGACAGAACAAACCGCAAAATCAAAAGGCTGGTTTAAACGCGCACTTGAAAAATATGATAATTTCATTAAAGAGTGGGGATTAGATCAACCTAATTGTAGCTGCGTGCCTATGTCAGCAACAGAAGATGAAAATGGTAATTTGAAGAAAGAGGAATCTCTTTTAAAGAAATAAATATTAACTGTTTTTTTAAACAGTAAATTTATTGAAAGATAATTCAAATTCCAGTACACTATGCGCCAATTTTTATACAAGATTGGCGCATTATTTATATTTATGAAAACGGCTTTTTTCCAACCTGATATTCCTACCCAACCCAATGATCACAAAATTTTAGGCAATGTATTACCAGGCGCTGATGCATTGGCGATCAGTGAAATTGCAGAGCAAAATCAAAATTTAACCGTAGTGGTGACACCAGATACACGAAGTGCGGTGCGTTTATCACGTGTTTTATCGGAATTAAGCAGCCAAAATGTATGCCTTTTTCCTGATTGGGAAACGTTGCCTTATGATACGTTTTCTCCCCATCAAGAAATTATTTCCTCTCGTTTAAGTGCGCTTTTCCATTTACAAAATGCGAAAAAAGGCATTTTCTTATTGCCGATTTCGACATTAATGCAACGCCTTTGCCCGCCACAATATTTACAACACAATGTGCTTCTGATTAAAAAAGGCGATCGCTTGGTCATTGATAAAATGCGCTTACAATTAGAAGCTGCGGGCTATCGTGCGGTGGAGCAAGTATTAGAACATGGTGAATATGCGGTTCGTGGAGCCTTGTTGGATCTTTTCCCAATGGGAAGTGCGGTGCCTTTTCGTCTTGATTTTTTTGATGATGAAATTGATTCCATTCGTACTTTTGATGTGGATACACAACGTACTCTTGATGAAATTAGCTCAATTAATCTTTTGCCAGCTCATGAATTTCCAACGGATGATAAAGGGATTGAATTTTTCCGTGCGCAATTTCGTGAAACCTTTGGTGAAATTCGCCGAGATCCCGAACATATTTATCAGCAAATCAGTAAAGGTACCTTGATTTCTGGCATTGAATATTGGCAGCCACTTTTCTTTTCTGAAATGGCGACGTTGTTTGATTATTTGCCAGAACAAACGCTGTTTGTGGATATGGAAAACAATCAAACGCAAGGTGAACGTTTTTATCAAGATGCCAAACAGCGTTATGAACAACGTAAAGTGGATCCGATGCGTCCGCTTTTACCGCCTGAAAAATTATGGCTCAATGTTGATGAAGTCAATCGCCGATTGAAATCTTATCCGCGCATTACATTTAAAGCGGAAAAAGTGCGGTCATCGGTACGCCAGAAAAATTTATCTGTTGCCGCTTTACCTGAAGTGACCATTCAATCCCAGCAAAAAGAACCATTGGGACAACTCCGCCAATTTATTGAGCATTTTAAAGGAAATGTACTGTTTTCTGTGGAGACGGAAGGTCGCCGAGAGACTTTGCTTGATTTGCTTTCACCATTAAAACTCAAGCCAAAACAAATTCAATCCTTGGAACAGGCTGAAAATGAAAAATTTAGCTTGTTAGTCAGCTCTCTTGAACAAGGTTTTATTATTGAACAATCGCTTTCTATTGCGATTATTGGCGAAGCTAATTTACTTGGTGAACGTGTTCAACAACGTTCTAGAGATAAACGTAAAACAATTAATCCTGACACGCTTGTACGCAATCTTGCCGAACTGAAAATAGGGCAACCCGTTGTGCATCTTGATCACGGTGTAGGGCGTTATGGCGGTTTGGTCACCTTAGATACAGGCGGCATTAAAGCAGAATATTTGCTGCTAAATTATGCAAATGAATCGAAACTTTATGTGCCCGTTACTTCATTACATCTGATTAGCCGTTATGTTGGTGGTTCTGATGAAAGTGCGCCATTACATAAATTGGGTAACGAGGCTTGGGCGAAATCACGCCAAAAAGCAGCGGAGAAAATTCGTGATGTGGCAGCCGAGTTATTAGATGTTTACGCACAACGTGAAGCAAAGAAAGGCTTTGCCTTTAAATATGATCGTGAAGAATTTCAACAATTTGCCGCAACTTTTCCTTTTGAAGAAACTTACGATCAGGAAATGGCAATTAATGCAGTAATTTCGGATATGTGCCAGCCAAAAGCAATGGATCGCCTTGTTTGTGGTGATGTAGGTTTTGGTAAAACTGAAGTAGCAATGCGTGCTGCATTTTTGGCTGTGATGAATCATAAGCAAGTAGCAGTGCTAGTGCCAACCACACTATTAGCCCAACAGCATTATGAGAATTTTAAAGATCGTTTTGCGAATTTGCCTGTGAACGTAGAAGTGTTATCGCGTTTCAAAACTGCAAAAGAACAAAAACAAATTCTGGAAAACCTTGCAGAGGGCAAAGTCGATATATTGATTGGTACCCATAAATTAATTCAATCAGATGTAAAATTTAGCGATCTTGGCTTGTTAATTATTGATGAAGAACACCGTTTTGGCGTGGGGCAAAAAGAGAAAATCAAACAGCTTCGTGCGAATATCGATATTCTTACGCTAACGGCAACGCCAATTCCTCGAACGCTTAATATGGCAATGAATGGCATTCGAGATCTGTCTATTATTTCTACGCCACCTGCGCGCCGATTAAGTATTAAAACCTTCGTTCGCCAGAATGATGATCTTGTTGTACGAGAAGCGATTTTGCGTGAAATCTTGCGTGGTGGGCAGGTTTATTATCTCCACAATGATGTCGCAAGCATTGAAAATACAGCAGAAAAACTGACCGCACTTGTGCCAGAGGCGCGAGTAATTGTAGGTCACGGACAAATGCGAGAACGTGAGTTAGAACGTGTGATGAGTGATTTTTATCATCAGCGTTATAACGTCTTAGTTTGTTCAACCATTATCGAAACGGGTATTGATGTGCCAACTGCAAATACCATTATTATTGAACGAGCGGATCATTTTGGTTTGGCTCAGTTGCATCAATTACGTGGACGAGTCGGGCGTTCACATCATCAGGCTTATGCTTATTTGCTTACGCCACCGCCAAAGATGATGACAAAAGATGCTGAACGCCGTCTAGATGCGTTGGAAAATCTTGATAATCTTGGGGCTGGTTTTATCTTGGCAACCCACGATTTAGAGATTCGTGGCGCTGGCGAATTACTCGGAAACGAACAAAGCGGACAAATTGAAAGCATCGGTTTTTCGCTTTATATGGAATTATTGGATGCAGCGGTTAAAGCGTTAAAAGAAGGGCGAGAACCATCATTAGAAGAATTGACGCAACAACAAGCGGATATTGAATTGCGCGTGCCTGCTTTATTGCCAGATGATTATTTAGGTGATGTGAATATGCGTTTATCCTTTTATAAACGTATTGCTGCAGCTGAGAGTAAATCAGAGTTGGACGAGTTAAAAGTTGAGTTGATAGATCGATTCGGATTATTGCCTGACGCGACAAAAAATCTACTGCAAATTGCAGAATTGCGTTTGTTGGTTGAGCCGTTGAAAGTTGTGCGAATTGATGCAGGAATGCAAGGCGGTTTTATTGAGTTTTCACCAAAAGCACAAGTGAATCCAGATAAATTTATTCAATTAATTCAAAAAGAACCTATTGTGTATCGATTTGATGGTCCATTGAAATTTAAGTTTATGAAAGACCTATCTGATAACAAAGTGCGGTTAGAATTTGTGGTGGATTTGTTAAGAACGATTGCGGCATAAAAAGAAGTCCGATCATTGTGATCGGACTTTTTTCTTAAATATATCAAGCAGATTATTGCACTAATAAATAGAAATTACTGTTACCTCGTAAAATATTAAGTGCAACTGCTGACGGTTCAGTTTCAAGCACTTTGTTTAATTCACGAATGTTTTCGATCATTTGACGATTAATACCAATAATAATATCGCCCGCTTTTAAACCACGTTGTGCAGCCAGCGAATTAGGTTGAATTTTTGTGATTTCAATGCCTTTAACGCCTTTTGCATCGTAGTCTTTCAATGTTGCGCCATCTAATGCAGGCAACTCAGTTTTTGAGGAAAGTTGGCTACCATCATCCGCTTGTAATTTCACTTTAACATCGTGGGATTTGCCATCACGTAAGTAAGTCAAGCTAATCTCTTTGCCTGCACCAGTGGTTGCAATTTTTGCACGCATTTCAGCAAAACTTGAGATTTTTTGACCGTTCATCGCCGTGATAATATCGCCCGCTTTAAGACCTGCTTTTTCAGCGGCAGATTTCGGTAAAACTTCGCTCACAAATGCGCCTTGTTGCGCGCTTACATTAAAGGCTTTGGCTAAATCAGCATTGAGTTCGCCACCTTTAATACCAAGCAATCCGCGACGCACTTGACCAAATTCTAAAATTTGTTGCACTAAATTGCTTGCTTGATTACTTGGAATCGCAAAGGCAATTCCTGCATTGCCACCGCTTGGAGAAATAATTGCTGTGTTAATTCCAATAAGTTCGCCATTTAAGTTTACTAATGCACCACCCGAATTACCGCGGTTTACGGCTGCATCGGTTTGAATATAGTTTTCATAAGTGCCACTGTCAGAACCTGTTGAACGACCCAATGCAGAAACAATACCTGATGTCACAGTTTGACCTAAACCAAATGGATTACCGATTGCAACAGTGAAATCGCCTACGCGTAATTTGTCGGAATCAGCAAATTTGATTTCTGTTAAATTACTTGGTTTTTCAAGTTGAACTAACGCGATATCTGATTGTTCATCTTTACCCACTAATTTTGCTTTAAATTCACGGCCATCTTGTAATTGCACGGTAATTTTATCAGCACCATCAATAACGTGATTATTGGTTAAAACATAGCCTTTGCTTGCATTGATAATGACACCAGAACCTAAACCACGGAAGTTACGTTTTGATTCACTACGTCCACCAAATTGTTCGGCAAAACGATCCCCAAAGAAGAATTTAAATTCTTCAGGAATATCATCTTGAAAAGGAGAACGTGAATCAACTTTGGCTTTCCCTTCAACGGAAAGCGTCACCACCGCAGGTTGAACTTTTTCTAACATTGGTGCAAGACTGTTTTGTTCCGAAATAAAACTTGGCAAAGTGGCTTGAGCAACAAATGATGTGCTTAATACACTTAATCCAAGTGCAATACTATTTAATACAAAACGTGTTTTTTTCATAAAATACTCCAAAATAGATTTCAGACAACGTGGTCTATAAGACAAAAATATAAAAAAAATGTTCAATAAGAGGAGAGCAAATTATCTTGTTTAAAAGGAAATCGGAGCAGTATAAAAACGACCTTACAAGTAGCAAATTCTATAAATTTATGTTCTAATACGCGCAATTTTCTAGTCAATAAAAAGGTCAAAAAATGAGCTGGATTAATCGAATTTTTAGTAAAAGTCCTTCTTCTTCCACTCGAAAAGCAAACGTGCCAGAAGGCGTATGGACAAAATGCACTGCTTGTGAACAAGTACTTTATAGTGAAGAACTTAAGCGTAATCTGTATGTTTGCCCGAAATGTGGTCATCATATGCGTATTGACGCCCGTGAACGTTTATTAAAATTATTAGACGAAGGTTCAAGCCAAGAAATTGCGGCAGATTTAGAACCAAAAGATATTTTAAAATTTAAAGATTTAAAGAAATATAAAGATCGTATCAGTGCGGCACAAAAAGAAACGGGCGAGAAAGATGCGTTAATTACCATGACAGGTACGCTTTATAATATGCCAATTGTTGTGGCTGCATCGAATTTTGCTTTTATGGGCGGTTCAATGGGTTCTGTGGTTGGGGCAAAATTTGTTAAAGCTGCGGAAAAGGCAATGGAAATGAATTGTCCCTTTGTATGTTTCTCTGCAAGTGGCGGTGCACGTATGCAAGAAGCCTTGTTTTCTTTAATGCAAATGGCAAAAACCAGCGCGGTGCTTGCCCAAATGCGTGAAAAAGGTGTGCCATTTATTTCAGTATTAACGGATCCGACCTTGGGCGGCGTATCAGCAAGTTTTGCGATGTTAGGGGATTTAAATATTGCAGAACCAAAAGCCTTAATTGGTTTTGCTGGCCCTCGTGTTATTGAACAAACTGTACGTGAAAAACTTCCAGAGGGTTTCCAACGTAGTGAGTTTTTACTTGAGAAAGGGGCTATTGATATGATCGTGAAACGTTCAGAAATGCGTCAAACTTTAGCAAGTGTACTAAGTAAATTAACGAATCAACCTTCTCCTTTTGTAGAGCCTGAACTGATTTCAGAAGATGAATAATATGCAACTTAAAGCCACTTCGCCACTCGCTGAGTGGCTTTCTTATTTAGAAAAAAGCCATTTTAAACCCATTGATCTCGGTTTAGACCGTATTAAATCCGTGGCAGAAAAATTGGATTTACTTCATCCCGCCCCTTATGTGATAACGGTAGGTGGAACGAATGGTAAAGGCACGACCTGTCGCTTATTAGAAACGATTCTGCTTAATCACGGATTACGTGTGGGCGTGTATTCTTCGCCTCATTTACTACGTTATAACGAGCGAGTACGTATTCAAAATCAAGATTTACCCGATGAAGAACATACCGCCTCTTTTGCTTTTATTGATGAAAACAAAACAGAATCGCTGACTTATTTTGAATTTAGCACCCTTTCTGCATTGCATTTATTTAAGCAAGCAAAGTTAGATGTGGTGATTTTAGAAGTGGGGCTGGGCGGACGTTTAGATGCGACCAATATTGTGGATAGCCATCTTGCTGTGATTACTAGCATCGATATTGATCACACCGATTTTCTTGGGGATACCAGAGAGGCTATTGCTTTTGAAAAAGCAGGAGTTTTCCGCAAAAATTGCCCTGTCGTGATTGGCGAACCTAATGTTCCGCAAACAATGTTAGATCAGGCTGAAAAATTACATTGCCAAGTTGCTCGTCGTGATGTGGATTGGTCGTTTGAGCAAAATGCTGAAAATTGGCAATGGCAAAATAAAAAAGTGCGGTTAGAAAATTTGCCGTTTTGTCAGATTCCATTGGCGAATGCCGCAACGGCTCTTGCTGCTGTTCAATGTTTACCTTTTGATATTTCAGAACAGACTTTGCGAAAATCTTTGCAAGAGGTTGAACTGGTTGGTCGTTTTCAAGCAATAAAAGCAGATAGACGCGAAAAATTAGCTGATTACCTTGGCGTACCAGTTGAAACCTTGCCAACAATTATCGTTGATGTGGGGCATAATCCTCATGCTGCTAAATATTTATCTGAAAAATTGACCGCACTTAAATGCAACATTGAGGGCAAAATGATTGCCGTATGTGGGATGCTCAAAGACAAAGATGCAAATGGGGTATTTGCGCATTTAACGCCTATAATTGACGAATGGTATTGTGTAACCTTAGGCGGTTATCGCGGGCAGTCAGGCGATGAATTAGCAGAGAAATTGAAAAGTCATTTCCCACACGTTCAAGTTACATCAGATAATTCTGTTATGGATGGGGTGCGTATAGCACTCAAAAGTGCGGTGAAAAATGATGTGGTTTTAGTCTTTGGATCTTTCCACACCGTTGCCGAATTTTGGGCTGTGGTGGAATAAAATTTATCATTAAAACAAAGGGCTGATATTTAAAATCAGCCCTTTGTCTTTTTAAAAGGGGATTATCTCCCCAGATTAATGATTACCAATGATAGCCAACACCGACACCCGCTGAATAATCCTTACTGGTATTTGCCGTACCGACAAATTTTACAACGGTTTTCCCATTATCAGACATTCTTGAATAGCTAACTGCCACAGCTGAAGAGCCTGCAGAAATACCACTACCCGCAGCAAACATTGATTTACCTGGAATAGTCGATTGTGGTAATGCAGCCGCAGCAGCGATTGTTGCACTTAATCCATTTACGCGTTTATCAAGTTTATTAACACGATTTTCAAGATGATGAATGCGTTGATCCATAATACGGATTTCTTGTGGTTTCATTCCAGTTGGACCTTGAGGACCAATAGGACCCGTATCTCCTTTATCGCCTTTAGAACCTGTTGCTCCAGTATCACCTTTATCGCCTTTAGGACCTGTTGCTCCAGTATCACCTTTATCGCCTTTAGAACCTGTTGCTCCAGTATCACCTTTATCGCCTTTAGGACCTGTTGCTCCAGTATCACCTTTATCGCCTTTAGGACCTGTTGCTCCAGTATCACCTTTATCGCCTTTAGGACCTGTTGCTCCAGTATCACCTTTATCGCCTTTAGGACCTGTTGCTCCAGTATCACCTTTATCGCCTTTAGGACCTGTTGCTCCAGTATCACCTTTATCGCCTTTAGGACCTGTTGCTCCAGTATCACCTTTATCGCCTTTAGGACCTGTTGCTCCAGTATCACCTTTATCACCTTTAGGACCCGCAACTCCTGCATCACCCGTTGTATTTTTCGTATTCGAGCCTACAAAAATAAAGTCACCTTTAGAATCAGTACGTTTTTCTGCATATAAACCATCTCCAAAATCCATGCGCAAGCCATTGACTAAAAGATCTTTTGCAACTTCTGTTGTACCAATTGGTGTTGAGGCATCACCCTTCGCTCCTCCTGTGTAGAAAGAAGCTCGAGGAATAAAACTAAAGAGTTGTGAACCATTGATTGCATCGGTACTCTCTGCTGAAATTAAGCCTGGCGCAACGTGTTGGATTCGGCGAGTTTCTGTTCCATTACCTACGCTAAATACACCTACAACATTTTCTCCACCTGCAAAATTAGCAAAATTTTTAACCGCACTTCTAGCAGTTGTATAATAGCCAATATCTTGAGATGTGTAGGTATTAGTACCCTTTGTATAATTTGAAGTAGATACTGTGGTTGCATTACTGCCTATTGCCACACTCTTTGCAATGCTTGCATTTGCTTGATAACCTAAAGCCAAAGATCGTACTTCTGAAGCTTTACTTTCATTTCCGAATGCTGCTGCATCCTCTTTCGTGGCTACTGCTTGTTTACCAACTGCAATTGCATAGTTTACAGTCAGACCTGATGATTTTATTTTACGAACTTTTCTCTTTGTACCATCAGATTGTGTTTCTTCCACGTCCTCGTATTCACGACCAGCTTCATGACCAATAGAGATGTTGTCATGACCAGTGAGTTTATTTCCAGCATTTTTACCCATTGCAAGGTTATTATCACCAGCTACATCATTGCCTGCTTGGTATCCTGCTGCATAGTTATTGCTACCTGTTACGTTTTTACCCGCTTCGGCACCTGCTACAAAGTTACTATTACCAACAACATTGCTACCACTGTTGTAACCGAGTACCGTATTGAAGTTACCTTCAATTTCATTTCCGGCAATTTTACCGAGCGCGATATTGCTTTCTCCGATAATCTTATTGCCCGAATATACGCCAACAGCGAAGTTATCTTGTCCTGCAATTAAGTTACCTGCATTAAATCCTAATGCAATGTTGTGTTCTGCACCATCTACAGGTTTAAGATTGGCTACATTGCTAATATCTCCATCTGCATTCCAAGTTGGTTCGGCAAAACCTTGGGCTTTTTCCTCTGCTGTTAATTTATATTTATAACCAACATAACGTCCTGATCGCTCAGCAAAAGCTAAGTTAAAGTTACCAATGATGCTATTTCCTGATTTTTTGCCAAAGGCCATATTATTCCATCCTTTAGATTGACCATATTTGTCATCAGCGTTTGTTGCGCTAGCATTTTTTATATAGCCATCAACATTTTGTCCTGCATATGGACCAAAAGCATAGTTGTAATTCCCTTTTACATTTTGACCTGCGTTTTGACCGATTGCGACGTTATGACTACCCGTTGTTTTATGACCTGAATCTCGCCCTGCCATAAAGTTCTCATCACCAGATACGTGCCATCCTGCACTATATCCTAAAGCGTAGTTGTAGGAGCCTGTTGTTTCTTGACCTGCTTTGTAGCCTATGCTTACATTGTAGCTTCCTTTTGACTCATAGTTTGCTCCTTCACCAAAGGAAAAATTGTAAGTCCCCTTCTTACCAAAATCGAGGCCATGAGAGTAAGCATTTAGACCAAAAGTAAAATTATAATCGCCATTCACCCGTCGACCAGAGTTTTCACCTATGCTGAAATTATAATTGCCACCACCATTCCATCCTGCACCTTTACCAAATACAAATTTATATGTGCTATTCCCCCAACTAGAATCAGCAGCATTGTCTCCCATTGCAAAGATGTATTTAGCAGTGCCGTCATCATTACCTGCAGCATGACCCGCTCCCTCGCCAATCACCAGGCTATAGGAGCCGCCAAATTTTGGCTTCCCTGTTGTATTCATAATATTATTACGGGCTTTTAGGTAGAAACTAGGACCATCACCAGCAAAGATATTCTGACCATGTTCAGTGGTATCATGAGGGTCATAGGTAGGTGGCGTTCCTGCAATAACATTATTAGG
Source organism: Haemophilus haemolyticus (assembly GCF_003493605.1). GTDB lineage: Bacteria > Pseudomonadota > Gammaproteobacteria > Enterobacterales > Pasteurellaceae > Haemophilus > Haemophilus haemolyticus_J. The sequence continues at coordinate 113,079 of NZ_QQKA01000005.1, read as the reverse complement.
ATACGCCCCAAACGAATAAGTGGACCACAAAGCCAAAGCAATTAGAGAATAAGAAAAAGAAGTTTTTGTATTCATAATAAAAATCGTATAAAAGAAGAATTTATTACGACAGAAGAAAATTGATTAGATCTAATAGATAGATCCTTATCTTTTCTGTCACCAAATAACAGGAAAAGAGAAGTACTACATTGAATTTTAGTGAGAGATTGGGATTTTAATTTTTTCGATGTGTAACATAGTTACACATCCCCCTGTAGTACTACAGGGCGTTTACACGCCCTGATTATTCTCTTTGTTATTCATTATTTCCAAGAATATTTCACACCCACGGTGCCTTGGTAGCCTTTGTGTTGGTTGCTATCGAATGATTTTTCATAGCGAGCATCCGCATAAAGGTAAGTGTTTTCACTTAAGGAGAATTGAGAGCCTAAGCCTAATTCCCACCAAGTGCGGTCAAATTTCTCGGTTAATTTGTCACGACCAATTAATGCATTGCCTGTTGCTTTAAAATCGTGCCAAATATTACCGATGAAATAATAGGTGCGAGTGCGTTGTTTATCATTTGGTTTGTTATATGCCAAACGGAAACCAACACGGCCACGCAAGCCATAACCTTTTTGCGAAACTGCACGAGTGCCATCGTTAAAATCACCCAAGCGCAAGTATTGAGCAATAAGTTGTGCTTGTGGCTCTAAAATCCAGCTATCCCCGTTGTTGGTTTTATCTTTACCTAATGCGTAAGGACGACCAGTTTCCACTGAAAGGGCAGCACCCCAGCCGTGATTTTTCGCACTTGTGCCATCAACCGATGAATAACGGTTATTTAACCAAGAAAGCTGCCCCACCCAGTCAATATAAGTGCCATTTTCATTGTAACGCGTATCAGTTACACCAAGATTAAGTGCGGTAGTTTTTACGCGAGAAGTTAATTTATCTGCGATCACGACACCGTTTTTCGCGCGGTATTCATCATAGAATTTGCTGTGAGAACGTAACGCGCCGAAATACAAGCCAGTAAAACGACGAGTGAGCTTGCCCTCATCATCTTGTTTGGTTTTGACATCAAAGTCGTGCCCCACTTGGAAACCGTACATATTGGTTTTTAAACCAAAACGTTCTTTGCCATCGAGTTTGAGGTGTTTGCCAATCACACGCCCCCAAGATTGTTTTTCCACATCTTGCCAATAACTGCCTTGTTTATCCCAAGAAAGGGTTTGGTTTTCGCCACGACGTTGGTGAAGTGTATCCAACATTGTATAGCCTAATTCCAAGTTTTGGCGAGGAACAAGCGTATAAGCAACCGCACTTGGCGTGATAATTACAGGCCCTGTTGGCGGTGCGACAGGCGGCTGCGGTGCAGGTTCTGGCTCTGGCTGAGGTTGTGGCTTAGGCTGTGGCTGCGGCGCAGGTTCTGGCTCTGGCTGAGGTTGTGGCTGAGGATGCGGTTGCGGCGCAGGGTCTGGCTCTGGCTGAGGTTGTGGCTGAGGATGCGGTTGCGGCGCAGGGTCTGGCTCAGGCCAAGGTTGTGGCTGAGGATGCGGTTGCGGTGCAGGGTCTGGCTCAGGCCAAGGTTGTGGTTGAGGATGTGGTTGCGGTGCAGGATCTGGCTCAGGCTGAGGTTGTGGCTGAGGATGCGGTTGTGGCGCAGGACTTGGATCAGGCTGAGGTTGTGGCTGTGGCTGTGGTTGCGGTGCAGGGTCTGGCTCAGGCTGAGGCTGAGGTTGTGGCTGAGGCTGTGGTTGCGGTGCAGGATCTGGCTCAGGCTGAGGTTGTGGCTGAGGATGCGGTTGTGGCGCAGGACTTGGATCAGGTTGTGGTTCAGGTTGAGGCTGTGGATTAAGTGCTGTAACGGTCCAGAAATATTCAGTTTTACCATCAACTTCACGAGAGGCTAATTGCACTTCTCCTGCACCAGTGGTTCTGGCGGTTCCGCTGAAGGTTGGGCGAGTTTTATATGGAGTACCAGCTAGAGCAGATTCACCTTTATGACCATCATCTAAACCCAAAACTCTTACGACTGGTGCACTAATCTTGTGCAAATCTGCAGCGATACTTGCAATAGAACCATCAATAATGTTTTCTTGGCCGTTTTTACTTACTGAAATTACAGTTGTTTTTCCAGAAGCATCCCCCGTGATTTCAAGTAAATCAGATTGAGAATTTCCTCCTTGATCATCGCCCGGCGAGTTCCATTCTGTATTAACTTTTAACAAGCCGTTATTACCAACATAATTCCCTTCAATGGTAAGTTTGTCGGCATAGGATTGATTGGCAAGGGTGATGACACCGCCGTTGGTGAATGTTCCCTTTTCAAAAACAGAACTTATACCCTCTAATAACACACCTGTGGTTGCTTGGGTAAATTTACTTTTATCAAGTCGAATTTCACCATCTGTTGTTTTTAATAAACCTTCTGTAATCTCTAATGTACCCTCTTTAACTTTGATTAGCCCCAATGTATTTTTTATTTCTATTATTCCATTTTCAATTTTTAATGGTTTTGTTATGGTAATATATTCAAAACTATTATTATATGTTTCTTCTGTACCATTCGCTTTGGTTAATGTACCAGATGTTATTTTTAATAAACCCTTAGCATTAGAAATTTCACCCTCAGTAATATTTTTCTGAATATTCTTCTCTTTTGCTCCGTGCTTTAATACCACTTTATAATCAGAACCTAGGTTAGTAGAGTTTTTTGAAGCATCTAATGTACCACCATTCAGTATAACGTCATAAGCTGTAGAACGTTGTTCATTTTCATTTTCTTTTTTCTTTAATGTCCAAACGGCTTTATTGTTCACATTCATTGTTAAACTTGAACCAATATCTTGATGAACTAAACCTATTAATTGTGCGCCATCGCTAAAGGTAGCTGTAAGCTGTGAAGTTGCTTTAGCTGTGTTTTTTGCAATATTAATTTCTTCTGATTTTGCGTATATCGCCCAGCCATTTCGTGCGGCAGTGGCGGTGGATTGGTCGCCTTTTAAAGTAAATTTAGCGTTGGTTACGTTGAAGCTTTCAGTATTGAAGTATTCATCAAGTAATGCCAATCCTTGTCTTGCTAAATCAGGTAATCTGCGATCATATAATCCTCCAAATGCTAATGCCAGTCTTGCACCACTATAGACGTCACCTTCTTTTTTATAGCGAGCATTGGCTAAAATAAGTGATTCATCGTCTGAATTTGTGGATAATTCTGTATTATTTAATGTGACTTCATTGTTTTCATTATGTTTTCCTCGAGTAAATAATTCTTTGTAGATTCCACGAAAATTAACTGTTCCTAAACCTTCATAATCTACAGTATCAAACACAATAGCGTTGGTACTAGCTTGGATTTTAGATATATCATTAGAATTTACTTCAAATTTGGAATTTTGATCAAATAATCGGACAGCTCCTGACCCTGTATGTATTTTATTTTTGTGATCTTTATATGTTCCGTTTGTTCCAGTAGTATCTACGGTGAGTTGTCCATTTGCGACAACAGATGCACCACTGCCACTATCATTTTTTCCAGGTTTACCAATTTTAATTCCCGCAGAATTTATCCCATTGCCTTTTACAACAATATGTGTTTTTCCATCAAATATGGCACTAGAGTCGTTTCCCGAAACATAAACGCCTACTAAATAATCCGCTACTTTTTTATCACTTACATCTTCTACATTAATATCTACTTCTTTTGTAGCGTGAAATATCGGTGTTGAACCATTACTACGGTAAACTTTAATACCTGACATTTGGTATCCACTTTCAAATTCTGCAGGAAAATTTCCCTTAGTAAATTTCCCTTTTACGGTATCGTTGGTGTTTTTTACGGTAATATTGGCATTTTCTACATCAACACGGGTGTTATCAGTGTCTTTCCCCCCATTATAGTTATACCCTACAGCAAGCCCATAAGCTGCATCACTATCTGGAGAATTTCCTGTATTTTCATTACGATTGGATTTAGTAACATCAATATTAAGATTTTTAATATTGGCAGTTGAATTGCCACGAACAATCATTCCTTTAGGGCGGTTGTTCACTGCAGATGGTTCTTGAGTTACTTTTATTTCAAAAGTATCAGCTGTAAGCTTTGAATCTTGAACTGTAATAGGGATAGGTTCACCATCTCCATTAGTTGCAACTTTAAGAGTTAGATTTTCTGTGCCTGTGAGAGTGAGATGTGCGCCTGAATTTACAGATATACCATTATCTGTTAGTTCATCCTCATCTCCAACGATTGTTCTATCAACGTTTATACTTTGTGTTAAAGCAGCATAGGCTGGAGTTGTACTAAGTGAATAATAGGTAGTAGAAAGGGCAGAAGAGATTAGAATACTAAGAAGTTTTTTTTTACAATTTTGCTTGCTTGCTTGCTTGCTTGCTTGCTTGCTTGCTTGCTTTTGGGATTCTTGTTTCATAATTTAACCTAACAAAGTTGTGAGTTCAACGACAATCAAAGTAAATCCTTTAGCATAAAACAGGATCTTCCTTATCGGCTGAATTTTAATCAGTTTGTGTTTATTTAACAAGTTTAGATTAGTGTGATTTTAGAAAAATAGAAGAAATATGATTTAGATCAATAATTATAATGTGGTGCTGTTTGGCAATGGCTGAGGTTCGCCTAAAAAATAAGGTTCAACCCCTAATATCAAATCCAAAACCGCTTTTATACGCGCAAAAACTTCTCTTATTTGTGTGGAAAAATGTAATTCTGGCTGTTTTGCCACAAAGCAAATGGCATCAATATTATGTGCTTGGGCAATTAATAGTGCGCGTTCGCAATGAAATTTTTGGCTGACAATCGTAAATGCTTGCACTTGGAAAATTTTATCGGCGCGGATAACGGAATCAAGGGTGCGAAAACCTGCAAAATCACGGAACATTAAAGTTTCTGGCACGCCCATTTTGCGTAAATCGCGAAACATTGCTCTTGGTTCGTTATATTGCAAAGTTCGGTTGTCGCCACTTAATAAAAGATAATTTACTTTTTGTTGTTCGATTAGGCTTTTAGCTGCCATTAAGCGACTATCGTAATAAACGTTCGGTTTTCCGCTGACGGTGTATTTTGATGTGCCAAGCACAAGGGCGTAAGGACGAAAGGGGAGTTCATCAATATTTGTGAATATTTTATCGCGAACATAAAAACTTACGCCTCGATCCACTAGCAAGCAAAGTATAATCGATGCAAAGATTGCGTAGGGTAGTGCGCGAAAAAGTGCGGTGAATTTTGGGGAGAATTTTTTTACTAGCATAGCGGTAAACATAATGAAAAATCGACCGCACTTCAAGGGGAATTTGATGGATTTTGTGAATTGCATTGATGTGCGATAATTTAGCCGTTTAGACGGCTAAAATTTCTTGACAACCTAATCGACTTACTGATAGTTTAAATGCCATTCTGATTATTACGATAGGTTTTCAATGTCTGTGCAAAATGTAGTGCTTTTTGACACACAGCCTTTAACTCTAACGCTTGGCGGCAAACTTTCCCATATTAATGTCGCGTATCAAACTTATGGCACACTCAATGCCGAAAAAAATAATGCGGTATTAGTTTGCCATGCTTTGACTGGCGATGCTGAGCCTTATTTTGATGATGGACGCGATGGCTGGTGGCAGAATTTTATGGGCGCAGGTTTAGCATTGGATACGGATCGTTATTTTTTTATTAGCTCGAACGTATTAGGTGGTTGTAAGGGAACAACTGGGCCTTCATCGATTAATCCGCAAACGGGTAAACCTTATGGTAGCCAATTTCCTAATATTGTTGTGCAAGATATTGTCAAAGTACAAAAAGCCTTGCTTGAGCATCTTGGTATTAGCCATTTAAAAGCGATTATTGGTGGATCTTTTGGCGGTATGCAAGCGAATCAATGGGCGATTGATTATCCTGATTTTATGGATAATATCGTAAATCTTTGTTCATCCATTTATTTTAGTGCAGAAGCCATAGGCTTTAACCATGTTATGCGTCAAGCGGTTATTAATGACCCTAATTTTAACGGTGGCGATTATTACGAGGGGACATCGCCAGATCAAGGGTTATCTATTGCGCGTATGCTAGGTATGCTGACTTACCGCACTGATTTACAACTTGCGAAAGCCTTTGGGCGTGCCACAAAATCAGATGGCAGCTTTTGGGGCGATTACTTTCAAGTTGAATCCTACCTTTCTTATCAAGGCAAAAAATTTTTAGAACGTTTTGATGCTAATAGTTATTTGCATTTATTGCGTGCGTTGGATATGTATGATCCCAGTTTGGGGTATGAAAATGTTAAAGAGGCATTGTCACGCATTAAAGCGCGCTATACGTTGGTTTCTGTGACAACGGATCAACTTTTTAAACCCATTGACCTTTATAAAAGTAAACAACTTTTAGAACAAAGTGGAGTCGATCTACATTTTTACGAATTTCCATCAGATTACGGACACGATGCGTTTTTAGTGGATTATGATCAGTTTGAAAAACGGATTAGAGATGGTTTGGCGGGTAATTAGGTATAAAAAAGTGCGGTGAAATTTCACCGCACTTCTTCTTTTATTATAGGTTATTCTTCAGAACTGCTTTCTTCCAAAGAATCCTCTTCATCTGCATCACAAACACGTTCTAAACTTACTACATGTTCATCATCGGCAGTACGAATTAAACGAACCCCTTGCGTGTTACGACCTACGATGCTTACCTCGCTTACGCGTGTACGAACAAGGGTTCCTGCATCGGTAATCAACATAATTTGGTCTGTTTCTTCAACTTGAGTTGCGGCAACGACTTTACCATTGCGTTCACTCACTTTAATCGAAATCACACCTTTTGTATTACGTGATTTAGTTGGGTATTCACTTAATTGTGTGCGTTTTCCATAGCCGTTTTGCGTTGCGGTTAAAATGGCACCTTCGCCTTTTGGCACAACGAGAGAAACCACTTTATCGATATTTAAGTCTAATGATGCTTCAGCGTTGTCATCAGAAATATGTTCAATTTCTACCGCACTTTCATCGTCAGAAATATCGTTTGTTAAAGCGAGTTTAATGCCGCGAACGCCTGTTGCTAAACGTCCCATTGCACGCACGGCATTTTCTGCAAAACGTACCACGCGACCTTGTGATGAGAACAACATAATTTCGTTGCTGCCATCGGTTATATCTACGCCGATTAATTCGTCTTCATCACGTAAATTCAATGCGATGATACCGTTTGAACGTGGACGGCTAAATTCGGTTAAGGCGATTTTCTTCACAATACCGCCAGCCGTTGCCATGACCACGAATTTATCTTCTTCGTAAGCAGAAACTGGCAAGATTGCAGTAATACGTTCGTTTTCTTGTAATGGAAGAATATTCACAATTGGACGACCGCGTGCGCCACGGCTTGCTTGCGGAAGTTGATATACTTTCAACCAATATAAACGACCACGGCTAGAGAAGCAGAGGATCGTATCGTGAGTGTTTGCTACCAGTAATTTTTCGATGAAATCTTCTTCTTTCATCTTCGTCGCAGATTTGCCTTTACCGCCTCGACGTTGTGCTTCATAGTCAGTTAGTGGTTGGTATTTCACATAACCTTCGTGAGAAAGCGTCACAACCACGTCTTCTTGTGCGATTAAATCTTCTAAATCAATATCGCCAGATGCGGTGGTAATTTCAGTTAAACGATCATCGCCGAATTGTGCTTTCACTTCTTCCAATTCTTCACGAATCACTTCCATTAAACGTTCTGCGCTACTTAAAATATGAAGAAGATCGGCAATTTTAACTAATAATTCTTCATATTCTTTTACAACTTCTTCAAACGCAATGCCCGTTAAACGGTGTAAGCGAAGTTCTAGAATTGCGTTTACTTGCGCTGGCGATAAGTAATATTGTTCGCCTTGAATGCCAAGATTTTCTTCTAAATCATCAGGACGAGCAGAAACATCAAGCAGATTAATAATATCGCTATGTAACGTCCAAGAGCGCGAACTGATTGCTGTTGCGGCCTCTTCACGGTTTTTAGAGTTGCGAATGATCGCAATCATTTCATCGATATTAGAACGAGCAACCGCTAAACCTTCCAAAATATGCGTACGTTCACGCGCTTTGCGAAGCTCAAAGATAGAACGACGTGTAACCACTTCACGGCGGTGTAACACAAAGGATTCAATGATTTCTTTAAGATTAAATAAACGTGGCTGACCGTGATCCAATGCCACCATATTGATACCAAAGGTCACTTGCATTTGAGTAAGGGAGTAAAGATGGTTTAATACCACTTCACCTACTGCATCACGTTTAATATCAATTTCAATACGGATCCCTTCTTTGTTTGAAAGGTCAGTAATATTGCTGATGCCTTCGATTTTTTTCTCGCGAATTAATTCGGCAATTTTCTCGACTAATTTTGCTTTATTTACTTGGTATGGCAATTCAGACACGATAATTTGCTCGCGTCCTTTTTCGTTGGTTTCTACCGTCGCACGAGCACGAACATAAACTTTACCACGACCAGTACGATAGGCTTCTTCAATCCCTTTACGACCATTAATTAACGCAGCCGTTGGGAAGTCAGGCCCTGGAATATGTTGCATTAATTCATCGATGGTAATTTCATTGTTGTCGATATAAGCCAAACAACCATTTAATACTTCATTTAAGTTGTGAGGAGGAATGTTAGTTGCCATCCCCACCGCAATACCAGAAGAACCATTTGCTAAAAGTGCTGGAATACGAGTCGGCAATACATCTGGAATCATTAATTCGCCATCATAGTTTGGCGAGAAATTGACGGTTTCTTTATCCAAATCTGTGAGCAATGCTTGCGTAATTTTTTGCATACGCACTTCGGTATAACGCATTGCAGCGGGTGCATCGCCGTCAATTGAACCAAAGTTACCTTGCCCATCAACCAACATATAGCGAAGTGAGAATGGTTGCGCCATACGAACGATTGTATCGTACACAGCCGAGTCACCATGCGGGTGATATTTACCGATTACATCACCTACAACACGCGCTGATTTTACATATTTTTTATTGGCGGTATTGCCTTCGCGATCCATTGAGAATAGTACGCGGCGGTGAACAGGTTTTAAACCATCTCGAACGTCAGGTAATGCACGCCCAACGATAACCGACATCGCATAGTCAAGGTAGGAAGATTTGAGTTCTTCTTCAATATTGACAGGGGTGATAGATGATTGGATTGAATCCGTCATTGGTATTCCTTTTTTGATCAAAAATTGTGGCGGATTATAGCATAAAGGTATGTTTTTTACATTAGGATTTCGCCTAATGGCGACCTACTTTTTCTTTGCTTTGCCAAAGAAAAAGTAGGCAAAAAGAAAGGCAACCCTGCTTTTCCTTATTTCCTTTGTTCCATTGAATTTGTTTCACGGAAATTTTCTGAACTCGCTGCGCTCAAACAGACGAAAATTTCCTACAAATTCAATTCCACAAAGGTGGAAAAGAAGGGAACCCAATTTGTTCTTTATCCGATTTAAAGTGCGGTCAAAACTCAAAATATTTTTTGTTCTTAAAATGAATTTAAAATTAACCGCACTTTTTAAATAATGCTCTGATAAATTCGGGGCCCCATATAAATCGCCTTTGCGACTTTCAATTTTCAGGCAATTTGCGTCTGTTTGAGCGTAGCGAGTTCAGCAAATTGCCGTTAAGAAAATTGAAACAAAGCAAAGAACAGCGATTTAACTGGGGCGTGTTTTCTTTGCCTACTTTCTTTTACACGAGTAAAAGAAAGTAGGTCGTCGTCAGGCGAAATCCTGACCTAATTATTTCCAATTTTCACGCTTTGCTTTCTGCAACTTTCCATAAGCCTCCAGTAACGCCTGATGTTCCTTAAAGTTTTCCAAATTTTCATCACTTGCAGGAAGATTGTAGAACGGATTACCACCTTCAGAGACAGCAGCCCAAGCGTGTTTAACCGCATCTTTACCATACATTTTCTCAAATACTGCACGATATTGTGCTGGGTCGCGATTTTGATCTAAATGTAATTCAATGATGGAAATTAATGCACGGTAATAATTCACACGTTCTACAGTAAATACAGAACTGTTCATATTCAGCGTCCAGTTTGCCCAATCTAATGCCTGTTCTAATTCGCCTAATGCAAGGTGGAGCATAGATTTTAATTCACCTACGCGTAAAGTTGTCCAGCCGCTATTTTTAGGTGCAACGATGCCGATAAATTCACGCACGCGAGTTGCATCGTCAATATCTTGGCCATCTAATTCTTCTAATAACTCTTGATAGGTTTCCGCATCGTGATGCCAGTTTGGTAAATCGAGTAAAATTTCGCGCCAATCCATGCCCATATTGTTGTTGGCGTAAATTAAATCGTCTGCAGGATAAATATCAGACATGCCTGGCACAATAATGCGGCACGCATAGACATCTAAATGGTTGTAATCCATCACGTAAACTTCTTTTTCATCCGCACGGAAAATCGCCATTAAGTTATTGTATTCTTCCTGCGTTGTACCGCTGAAATCCCAATCAGCAAATTCATAATCAGGCGTTTCTTTGAATAAATCCCAAGAAATTAAACCGCTTGAGTCAATAAAGTGGGTTTCTAAATTAGCGTGTTCAGCCACGTCATCGTTATTGAAAGATGGCGGTGAGAAAACATCCAAATCTTTTAAACTACGACCTTGTAAGAGTTCAGTCACCGTACGTTCTAATGCCACTTGGAAATTTGGATGTGCACCAAAAGAGGCAAAGCACGTGCCATTATTCGGATTGAGTAGCACCACGCAAATAACAGGGTATTTTCCGCCAAGTGAAGCATCAAACGCATAAATTGGGAAGCCTTCTTCCTCTAATTTTGCAATGGAGGCCTGAATAGATGGATAGCGATCCATCACCAATTTTGGAATTTCTGGTAGACTGATCGCTTCAGCGATAATTTTGTTTTTTACATAACGCTCAAAGACTTCTGACAAGCCTTGCACGCGAGCTTCAAATTTTGTATTGCCCGCAGACATGCCATTTGAGACATAAAGGTTGGCAATAATACTTTGTGGAATGTAAACGGTTTGTTCATCCGATTGACGAACATAAGGCATCGCCACGATCCCACGATCATAATTGCCAGATTGTAAATCGACTAATAATTCAGGTGTCAGCTCTGCATTGGGATCAAAATAATCCAATAAATAATCATCTAAAATGCCATTAGGCAGTAAAGCATCATCTTCAATCGGGAACCATTTTTCATTGGGATAATGAACAAAATCGCTGTTTGCAATTTCTTGTCCTAAATAGAAATCGGCAAAGAAATAATTAGTGGAAAGACGCTCAAAATATTCACCAAGGGCGGAGGCTAATGCTGCTTTTTTACTTGCCCCTTTACCATTAGAAAAACATTGCGGGCAGTCTTTATCGCGAATATGCACAGACCACACATTTGGCACAGGATTTAACCAAGATGCCTCTTCAATATTAAAACCAAGTGCGGTCAATTTTTGCTGAAATTTTGCAATACTATCTTCTAATGCGGCATCTTTGCCAGGGATAAAGGTTTGTTCTGTCATTTTTGTTCCTAAATAAGAAAAAAGTGCGGTGAATAATAGGGGAGTTTTAATAGCGGGGCAAGATTTTTTCGGCAAAAATAAACCCCGAAAAATTTCCGGGTTTTCTACCGCACTTTTAACGTATATTTGATTGGAGTTAAAGTAACGTTGGATTGAACCGCATTTTCAAGGCAATCGTAATTATGGCGAAAATTTTTTCATCGTTGAGAGGAAAGTTTTCGCGTAAAGTGCGGTGGGAATCAGTTATGTTTATTTGAGCTTGTGATAATTCATTTAGTAAAATCGGGAGCGAAAGATTCAGCTGCTCGGTGATTTGTTGAATAGAAAAATGCTCGAAAGTCATCATCAAGCGATCTAAATTGCAGTAAGAGGGCATGCGATTATTTGTGATGAGATCGGCAAATTGCGTGTTGATTTTTACCCATTTCTTCTTACGGCTATAAAAATGCAGTAACAAACCAAATACGGTAAATCCAGAAAAGAAAAGATGAATCTCTAAGGCTTGACTAAAAGAAAATCCTAGCCACATTGAAATGCCACTTGCAACAACGAAAAGCAAACTTAAGGCTAGTCCCCACACTAAGAAAAATTTATAAATTACTTCAAATTTCATTGAATTATCCTTATCTACGAAATAAATTTGTATAATAAAATATATAACGTTAAACATTATAGAACCATTTTGCCTATTTTTGCTGCGTTATATTTAAATAAATATAGCGATATTGTAAAATTCGCCATTATTTCTCATTTCTAAGGAGCTAAAATGAAAAAAATGTTCACGATTTTCACCGCACTTTTTGCTTTGCAAGTGAGTGCTCAAGATTTAACTTACCAAGCAGGCAGCTTGCCTGAACCAGCCAAAATTGAAAAAGTATTAAGCGCGGGGAATCCGAGTGATGTGTTGTTACTTGCCGTTGCGCCTGAAAAATTAGCAGGCTTTGCTGGCTTTAAAATGGAATCAAAGGCAGGTGTATTGTTTGACGGTGAGATTAAAAAATTACCCACACTCGGTAAAATTGCAGGAAAAGGCAGTACGCTTTCAGCAGAAAAAATCGTTGCGCTAAAACCTGATTTGATTATTGATGTGGGGAATGTTGCGCCGAATTATAAAGATCAAGCTGACCGCACTTTTGCTCAAACTCAAGTGCCTTATTTGTTGTTAGATGGAAGATTAAGTGAAACACCCGCTTTATTGCGCAAATTAGGTAAATTGCTTGGTAACGAAAAACAAGCTGAAGCACAAGCCAAATATGCGGAAGAAACTCTGAAACAAGCACGTGATTTTGTTAAACAACATCATAAAACAGCCTATTTAGCGCGTAATGCAGATGGCTTGCAAACTGGTCAAAAAGGTTCGATTCATACGGAAGCAATGGAATTGGTTGGATTAGAAAACGTCGCAGAGGGAGATCAAAAAGGATTAACTCAAGTTTCAATGGAACAACTTTTATTGTGGAATCCTCAAATGATTTTCACCCAATATGATGAGTTTTATAAAGATCTTGAAAACAATCCGCAGTGGAAAGAATTAAGTGCGGTGAAAAATCAGCAAGTTTTCTTTGTGCCGCATACACCATTTGGTTGGATTGATTCACCACCAAGTTTAAACCGTTTATTAGGCGTGCGTTGGTTACAACATATTTTGAGTGGCAAGGCGAATGCTGACTTTGTGCCTGAAGTTCAACGCTTCTATAAATTGTTTTATCACATTGATTTAACCGACGAGCAAGCACTTAAGTTGTTTCAAGTAAAATGATGAGATCGACTTTTCTTTTACGTTCGCCTCGTTTGTTTTTTGTCTTGTTAGTGGGATTGTTGCTTGGCAGTATTTTACTTGCTTTGAATGTGGGGAAATACCCGCTTTCGGCTAGCCAACTTTGGGAGACGATAAGCTGCTGGTTCAACGGACAATGTGAAGGAAACACGGAACAAATAGTATTGTGGCAAATTCGTTTGCCACGTATTTTTACCGCTTGTTTTGTAGGTGCTGCGCTTGCTTGTGCAGGCGCAACTTATCAAGGTATGTTTAAAAATCCGCTTGTTTCGCCAGATATTTTAGGCGTTTCAGCAGGCGCAGGTTTTGGGGCAAGTTTGGCAATTTTTTATAATTTGCCAATGGTTTATATCCAGTTTTTTGCTTTTAGCGGTGGCATTTTAGCTGTGTTATGCGTATCACTCATTGCCTCGCGTAGTCGTACTCAAGATCCTATTTTAGTGCTGGTGCTTTCTGGGATTGCAATCGGTTCTTTGCTTGGTGCTGGCATTTCTTTGTTAAAAATTCTTGCCGATCCTTTCACCCAATTACCTTCAATCACTTTTTGGCTACTTGGTAGCCTGACGGCCATTAATCAACAAGATTTAATTCAACTGATCCCAATGTTGTTGCTAGGGATTATTCCCATTTTTTTATTGCGTTGGCGGTTAAATTTACTGTCTCTTGATGAAGATGAAGCACAAACGCTAGGCGTACCGATTAAACGTACTCGCTGGATTTTAATTGTATTTACCACACTTTGTACGGCAAGTGCGGTGGCAATGACGGGGATTATTGGCTGGGTTGGTTTATTGGTACCGCATATTGCACGCTTGTTGGTGGGCGCAAATTTTATTCGTTTATTGCCAACATCCTTATTGCTTGGTGCGTCTTTTTTATTGCTTACTGATACGCTGGCTCGCACGATTGCACCGATTGAATTACCACTTGGTATTTTGACTTCTGCGTGTGGTGCACCATTTTTCCTTTATTTATTAGTGCGAGGGCAAAAATAATGTTACTCGAAACACAAAATCTTGCCATTGGCTATGAAGGAAAAACACTGGTTCAACATATCCAATTTACTCTAGAGGAAAATCAAATTTGTTGTTTGCTTGGTGCAAATGGTGCAGGCAAAAGTACGTTTTTGAAAACCTTATTGGGGTTACAGCCTCCAATTAACGGCGAGATTTTTTGGCAAGAAAAATCACTTCCTCATTATTCACCAACAGAATTGGCTCGTCATATTGCTTATGTGCCACAAGCGCATTCTCATTTATTTCCTTTTTTAGTACAGGATATGGTGATGATGGGAAGAAGTGCTTTTTTGAAGTGGTATCAAACTCCGAAAAAATCTGATTTGGATTTAGCATTAATGGCGTTGCGAGAGTTAGACATTGCTCATCTTGCGCAACGTTATTATCATCAATTAAGTGACGGCGAAAAACAGCTTGTGTTGATTGCCCGTGCGATTGCTCAACAAGCCAAACTTTTAATTATGGACGAACCGACTTCCAGCCTTGATTTTGGTAATCAAATTCGAGTGTTAGAAAAAATAAAACAACTGCAAAAGCAAAATATTGCGCTTATTATTAGTACGCATAATCCACAACAAGCGGCATTTTTAGGGGATAATATTGTTTTGCTTGATCAACAATTTAGTTTTCAACAAGGCGATAAAAAACATTTATTAACCTTAGAAAACTTGGCGAAAATTTACCGCACTTCGCCCGAACTTTTACATCAACATTTGAATAACCACATTGAAAAATCACTATGACTATTTACGACATCAATTTTGCTGAACTTTATCAACAACACTTAATCGCTTGTAATCATTACAACTTGCCTCCGACAAAATGGGATAAAAAAGCCGTGAAAATGGCAGAGAATTTGGTCGGAAAGCCTTCTGCATATAATCAGCAATTATTGCAAGCTATGAATGTGAAAGCCGATGAAACTGTGTTGGATATTGGCTGTGGGCCTGGTACTTTTGCTGTACCGCTCGCACAACAAGGCTCAACGGTATATGCTTTGGATTATAGCAATGGAATGTTAGACTGTTTGGCACAATTCAAGCAGAAATTGGGGTTGCATCATCTTACGACATTTCATAAATCTTGGGCGAATAATTGGGATGATGTGCCACAAGCTGATGTAGTGTTGGCATCTCGTTCAACGTTGGTGGACGATTTGGACGATATGATCGAAAAACTCTGTGCCAAAGCGAAAAAACGTGTGTTTTTGACTTCTGTCACACAACGTCATTTTTTAGATGAGGGCGTATTTGAGGCGATTGGCCGTGAAGATATTGGTTTTCCCACTTATATTTATTTACTCAATCGGTTGTATCAAAAAGGCATTCAGGCAAATTTGAATTTTATTGAAACGGAATCGGGTTGTTTTCAAGGTGAAAGCTACGAGGATTTATTAGCCTTGGTGGAATTCTCTTTAGGCGAGCTTTCCGAAAAAGAAAAACAAGGTTTGAAAGCCTTTTACAATCGTAAACAAGCCAATAACGAACCCATTTCTCACGGGCAGAAAAAATGGGCGTTGATTTGGTGGAATGTGGATCGCATCTAATGTTTCAAGCGGAATCAATTTATTTTTCTATCACAAATGAAAAGGACGATTATGTTATTTGCTTTACCTGTGCTGAATGATAACTACATTTGGCTTTATCAACGAGAAAATCTGCCTCTTATTATTGTCGATTTGCCTGAAACGGACAAGCTGTTTGCATGGCTAGATAAGCAAAACGCAACGATTGAAGCGGTGTTGCTTACTCACGAACATGATGATCATACACAAGGTGTGTCGGCATTTAAAAAACGCTATCCAACAGTGCCGATTTATGGGCCGCAAGAATGTGAGAAAAAAGGTGCAACTCAAATTGTGAACGAAGGGCAGATCCTTACCACACATTATCAAATTGATGTCATTCCGACGGGTGGACACACTAAACAGCACGTTAGTTTTTTAGTGGATAATCATTTATTTTGTGGTGATGCGTTATTTTCAGCTGGTTGTGGACGTGTTTTCACTGGTAATTATGCGCAGATGTTTGATGGTTTGCAGCGTTTGAATACATTGCCTGACGAGACGATTGTTTGCCCTGCTCATGAATATACCTTGGGGAATTTAGCATTTGCGAAAACGGTGCTGGTGGAGAAAAGTGCGGTAGAAAAACAACGTATTTTTGTTGAAAAACAGCGGTCTGAAAATAAACCAAGTTTGCCGACCACCTTAAAACTTGAGCGAGAAATTAATCCGTTTTTACAAGTAAAAACACTTGAAGAATTTACCGCACTTCGCAAGGCAAAAGATATTTTCTAAGTTATCTTTTTTATTGAGGCAAAGTGCGGTGATTTTTTAAATTAGCGGGCTATTTCTTTCTCGCTAACATTGTGGCAAATTTCATTTTAATGCGATTGCCGTTTTCATCGGTTTTGTGCAGTTCGCCCATATTTTCGTTATATTCTAAAAATTCCCAATCTTTGTAATATTCTTTCAATTCGTTTTCAGCAAAAGTGAAAGAGAACGGAAGTGGGCAAGGCACATCATCTGTGGACATGGCTGCAACGATTAAGTTATACCCGCCAATATTGGTGTGTTCTTGCATATTTTTAATGATTGACGGCACACGTTCACGATTTAAGAACATAAACACTACTGTTGAAACAATAAAATCATAGTTTTCTTGAATGTTGGCGGAATTAATGTCGTAAAGTGTGGTAGAAATATTAAGGTTTTCTTTCTCTTTGGTTTCATTTAAAAAGGCAATGCTGTTTTCATTGTGATCCCAAGAGGTCACATCATAGCCTAATAAACTTAAATAAAGTGAATTACGCCCTTGGCCGCAACCTAAATCTAATACTTTACAAGGCGAGATAATTTTTGCTGCATCCACTACATCGCCGTGAGTGGCAGTCATATTGTATTTTTTACTGAAGTAATCTTCTTTTTTGCAATAGAAACCTAGGGTACATTCTAGGTCATCAGAAAGCGCTTCAACACGATGCCAAGCTTGAGGTTCAACAAAAGGAATATCGCTTTCTGGGGTAAAAATATGCTCGGCAATGACATCGCCATTTTCGGTTAGCTCATAAAATTTGAGCTTACCTTTTAATACAGTTAATTTTCCCCAAGTGCCGACTTTTGTGTTGTGCTTTTCTTGGAACATTTGTGGTAATTTGTCTTTTGTCCACACTGGCATTTGTTTATAGCAGATTAATTCGTTTTTCATAATATTCTCCAAATAGATAAATAGTTGAGTGTTATAGTAGGTTATAAGTCACCTATTTTCAACAAGAAAATAAAAGGGCAACGTAATGTTGCCCTAATTTAGATTGAATTGATTATTTTACTTGCATGCCCGCAGTGACACCGCTATCGGCAGATAACAAGAATAAATCACTACCGCCCGTGCCTGCGGATAGAATCATTCCTTCAGATACACCGAATTTCATTTTACGTGGTGCAAGGTTTGCCACCATAATCACAAAACGACCTTCTAATTCTTCAGGTTTATTGTAAGCTGCTTTAATGCCAGAGAAGACTTGACGAGTATGATCGCCAAGATCCAATTCAAAACGTAAAAGTTTATTAGATTCTGGCATAGCTTCGCATTTCAACACTTTTGCTACACGCATATCAAGTTTAGCAAAATCATCAATAGTGATGGTTTCAGCAATAGGTTCAACGGTAGAAAGTGCGGTTGGTTTTGCTTCAGTTTTTTCTGCGGCTTTATTCGCTGCGGCAAATAAAGCTTTGGTTTCTTCCACAACGGCATCAATTTGTTTTTTCTCTAAACGAGAGAATAAGGCTTTAAACGGTGCAAGAGTATGGCCAAGTAATGGTTGATGAATATTATCCCAACGTAATTCAGCTTGTAAGAAGGCTTCTGCACGTTCTGCCAGTTTTGGAAGAACAGGTTTTAAGTAAGACATCAACACGCGGAAAAGCTCAATTCCCATTGAACATACGGCTTGCAATTCTGCCTCTTTGCCTTCTTCTTTTGCAATCACCCAAGGGGCTTTTTCATCAATGTATTTATTGGCTTTATCCGTTAATGCCATAATTTCACGAATGGCTTTATTGTATTCACGGCTTTCGTAGTAAGCGGCGATTTGTTCGGCTTGGGCGGTAAATTCTGCAAATAATGTTTCATCTTCCAGTTTATCCGCAAGTTTGCCTTCAAAGCGTTTCGCAATAAAGCCGGCATTGCGTGAAGCTAAATTCACTAATTTGTTTACAATATCTGTATTTACACGTTGTACGAAATCGTCAAGGTTAAAGTCTAAATCTTCAATGCGATCATTTAATTTTGCCGCATAGTAATAACGCAAACATTCAGGATCGATATGATTCAAATAAGTGCTGGCTTGAATGAAAGTTCCGCGAGATTTTGACATCTTCGCCCCATCCACCGTGACATAGCCGTGAGTGAATACATTAGTCGGTTTACGATAGCCACTGCCTTCAAGCATCGCAGGCCAGAATAGACTGTGGAAATAAACGATGTCTTTACCGATGAAATGATAAAGCTCCGCATCACTGCCTTCCGCCCAAAATTCATTGAAATCAATGCCTTCACGATTGCATAGATTTTTGAATGAAGCCATATAGCCGATTGGCGCATCTAACCAAACATAGAAGAATTTATCTTTTGCGCCCGGAATTTCAAAACCAAAATAAGGCGCATCGCGTGAAATATCCCATTGTTGTAAACCACTCTCAAACCATTCTTGCATTTTGTTCGCAATTTCAGATTGAAGTGAGCCAGAACGAGTCCATTCTTTCAACATCCCTTCGAATGCAGGTAAGTCAAAGAAAAAGTGTTCAGATTCTTTTACAACAGGTGTCGCGCCAGAAACAGCTGAACGAGGATTAATTAAATCCATTGGGCTATAAGTAGAAGCACACACTTCGCAGTTATCGCCATATTGATCTTCAGCTTTACATTTCGGGCAAGTGCCTTTCACAAAACGATCAGGCAAGAACATATTTTTTTCAGGGTCGAATAACTGAGAAATAACTTTACTCTTAATAAAGCCATTGGCTTTGAGTTTATTGTAAATTTCTGCGGTAAGCTCTTTGTTTTCTTCGCTGTGAGTGGAATGATAGTTATCAAAACTAATATTGAAACCTGCAAAATCACGAACGTGATCGGCTTTTGCGTTAGCAATTAATTCTTCGGGTGTAATGCCAAGTTTATCGGCATTCAGCATAATCGGTGTGCCGTGTGCATCGTCCGCACAGACAAAATGGATTTTATTGCCACGCATACGTTGAAAACGCACCCAAATATCCGCTTGGATATGTTCTAACATATGGCCTAAATGAATTGCCCCATTGGCATAAGGCAAGGCACAAGTGACTAAAATTTTACGGGGTTGAGTTGTCATTTATTATTCTCTTTTTTAGCATATAAAAATTGTGCTTATCTTACTTTAAATAGGGGATTTTTTCTAGTTTGAAAATGGAAGGAAAATCCACCTCACTTTATTTAAAATTACCTATTTTAAAAGCTTAAAATTTAATCATTTTGTACCCAGTATACTGGGTGTTAGTTTCTCTTTACAGAGAAACTAACAAAACATATTGCCAAACAAAAATTTGGTATTTTTTATAAATCAACTTAAGAGATTATTATATGAAATTGACAAAAACACTGCTTACCAGCGCATTGTTAGGTGCCTCTATTCTTTCTTTTCATCCAACTGTGGCAGCTATGGATTTCGGAACACAAGTGGGTATAGATGCTTATAGGAAGAAGGATTTCGCACAGGCTGCAGAACAGTTTAAAGATGCAGGTATAGTGAGAGGAGATCCTACAGCGCAAATACTTTTGGGGCAAATGTATTATTATGGGGAATTTTTTAAGCAAGATTATGTTGAGGCTGCAAAATGGTATCGTAAAGCTGCAGATCAGGGGGCGAAGTTTGGCTTACTTTTCTTAGGTGAGATGTATGAAAACGGAGAAGGTGTAGAAAAAGATTATGCTGAAGCAGTAAAATTGTATAGAAAGGCTGCAGAGCAGGGGAGTCCAGAAGGTCAAATGGCCTTAGGTTCAATGTATAGATTTGGAAAAGGCGTAGAAAAAGATTATGCTGAGGCAATAAAGTTGTATAGAAAGTCTGCAGAGCAAGGAAATTTCACGGCACTATTTTTCTTAGGTGAGATGTATGATAATGGAGTAGGCGTTAAACAAAATAAAGCGAAAGCCAAAGAATTATTTAAGAAATCTTGTGAACAAGGTACAAAGGAAGCTTGTAAAGCTTTAAAAAGTTACAATAAGAAATAGGGGAAAAATATTATGAAAAAACAATTGATTGCTATGGTTTCTTTGGTTGGAACACTTTCTGTATTATCTGCTTGTACTTCTAATAAAGATATTACCTTTCCTGCAATGATTTCGCCTTTGGCATTAGATGTTGAAACTTGTTCATCACAAGCTAAATCTGATTTTCAATTAGGTGTGGCAGCTTACAAAGATAAGAAATACGCTCAATCTTTTGAGTTATTTACTAAGGCGAGTGAGAAAAATTGTGCAAATGCTGATTTCTATCTTGCAGCGCAATATTATAATGGACAACATCTCTCAAAAAACCTTGAGGTGGCAAAAGAAAAATTTAAACAGGCTTGTCATAAAGGGCTAAAAACAGCTTGTATAATGGAATGATTTGAGTTTAGTCCATTATTTGAGTAAATACCTGTTTCTGAAATCGCTTATCAGAAACAGGTTTTTTATTCGGTTTGAAAAACTTTAACTTAACATACCGCACTTTCCGTGATTAAATATGCCCGACAAATTTACTCTACTAAACAGGAAGTTATTATGGCAACCTACTTTTCTGATAATTTGACTGCCGAACAGCAAAATCAAGTTCAGCAGATTATTCAACAATTTCAGCATCCAACCCTGCAAAAGGATTTGATTTCCCTTAATACTTTGAAAAAAGTGGAAAAGGGCGGTGATACTTTACGTATAGAATTGAAATTACCTTTTGCGTGGAATTCTGGTGCAGAACAATTAAAACAAGCGGTTTCAGATGCGTTATTGAAAGCAACAGATTGCAAAGCAATTAAATGGGCGGTGACTTATCAAATCGCCACACTTAAACGTGCAAATAATCAACCAGCCGTAAAAGGTGTGAAAAATATTATTGCGGTGAGTTCTGGTAAAGGCGGTGTAGGGAAATCATCAGTTTCTGTTAATCTCGCTTTAGCATTACAAGCACAAGGCGCTCGTGTTGGGATTTTAGATGCGGATATTTATGGCCCTTCTATTCCACATATGTTAGGCGCAGCGGATCAACGTCCAACTTCGCCAGATAATCAACACATCACTCCAATTAAAGCACATGGTTTATCTGCAAATTCCATTGGCTTTTTAATGAATGAAGATAGCGCAACAATTTGGCGTGGCCCAATGGCAAGTAGTGCATTAAGCCAATTATTAAATGAAACTCTATGGGATAGTTTAGATTATCTTGTTATCGATATGCCTCCGGGCACTGGCGATATTCAACTTACCTTATCACAACAAATCCCTGTGACTGGTGCAGTGGTAGTGACAACTCCGCAAGATATTGCTTTGCTTGATGCTGTGAAAGGTATTTCAATGTTTGAGCGAGTATCCGTGCCAGTGTTAGGCATTGTGGAAAATATGTCGATGCATATTTGTAGTAAGTGCGGTCATCACGAAGCGATTTTTGGCACAGGCGGTGCAGAGAAAATGGCGGAAAAATACAATGTAAAAGTATTAGCTCAACTTCCTTTACACATTCGTATCCGTGAAGATTTAGATGCGGGCAACCCAACTGTTGTGCGAGTGCCTGAAAATGAAATTTCACAAGCATTCCTACAACTCGCAGAGAAAGTCTCTACAGAACTTTACTGGCAAGGTTCTGTAATTCCAAGTGAGATTCTATTTAAAGAAGTGAAATAATCAAAAAAGATAGGGCTGCATTTACAGCCCTTTTGTTTATTGTGGATCAATTAAATCGACAAGTTTCATAATAACTTCATCGATTAAATAATCTTCTGCTTTTGTAGCAAATTTTGCCTGTCGTTCTTCTAAATCTAATGCTCTTAGTTGGTGGCACAAAATAACACCAGTTATTTTTCCTGATTGAGTGCTATTTCCGTCAAGAGTAACAGTCACACTTTGTGAACGTGCTGCATTTCCACCTGTTGAAATTGGGCAACAAAGAGTCGTTCCTAATGCTTTGTTTAATAACTCATCAGTTATGACAATAAAGTAATGCGGGCTACGTAATTCCTTTCCTTTTGTTGGATCGGGATCAATGTACCAAATTTCACCTTTTTTGGGGGCTCGCATTACCATACTTCTTTCCCTACGGGGTTAGAGCTAGTGAGTTCTGAGATTGATGCATGTAAGTTTTCTATTTCTTTGCTATCAATAGTTGTTAATAATTCCGCAATGCTCTTTCGTCCTCTTGCTTTCCGTTTAACTGGGGTCAGTACAACTTGTTCTCCTTGCGGTTCTAAATTGATTTTATTTCCAATTTCCCAGCCCATTTTTTGCAATATTGCCATTGGAACAGTTAAAACTGCGGCACCACCTTGTTGTCTTAATGTCGCTTGCATAATGATCTCCTAGATTAAAGTGCTACTTTGTGTAACATTGTAGTGCAAATAAAAAATAAAACAACTCTAATTTACCCCACCCATCTCACCACTTCATCCAACCCTTTACGGGATTTTTTCGCAATATCGCGTGAGCGGTAGCCAAAGGTTGCGGCGACAGAAACGGCATATTCTTGAGGATCGAATAATCCTTCTTCGGCGAGGCATTCATTCATTTTATCGTAATGAAAACCTTCGATTGGGCAAGAATCGATGCCAAGGGCGGATGCGCCAGTAAGCATATTGGCAAGGGCGATATAAGTTTGTTTACTGCACCAATCAAATAAAGTGCGGTCGCTTTCCAGCAATTTCATATCTTCTTCTTGCAGGGCTTTGTATTTTGTGAGGGCGGCTTGTTGTTGCTCTGCGTTCAAGCCTTTGCGTGCCATCACATCCACAAAAAACGGACTATCATAACGGGCATTTTTTTTCGCGAGAATTACCACAAGATGACTGCAATTATCAAGCTGATTTATCATTCCCCAGCTAAAAGGTTTCATTTTTTCGCGTAAGGTTTTATTTTGAATCACTAAAAATTTCCAAGGCTCAGAGCCTACAGAACTCGGCGATAATCGACCGCACTCTAAAATACATTCAAAATCTTCATCACTGATTTTTTTTGCGGGGTCGTAATAACGTGTTGAGCTACGTTGATGGAAGAGTTCAAGAACTTGTTCACGAGTAAGTTGAGTCATTTTATTTCCTCTTTGTTAAACAAAAATGTGGTGCCATATTAAAGATTAGTTTTTGCTAAAACAAGGGAAAGATTTTAGAATAGTCAGCACTTTTATCACAGAGAGTGAGAATAATGACAAGAATTGCAATTATTCCTGCGAGAGCAGGTTCTAAAGGAATTAAAGACAAGAATTTACAGCTTGTGGGGGGCGTTTCTTTGGTGGGGCGTGCGATTTTGGCAGCGCAAGAATCGGGTATGTTTGATCAAATTGTGGTGACATCAGATGGCGAAAATATTTTAAAAGAGGCCACAAAATACGGCGCAAAACCAGTGGCACGCCCTGAAAGTTTGGCGCAAAGTGATACACGCACTATTGATGCGATTTTGCATTGCTTAGAAACACTCAATATTTCACAAGGCACTGCCGCACTTTTGCAGCCAACCAGCCCATTACGTAATGCTTTAGATATTCGTAATGCGATGGAAATTTTCCTTGGTGGCAAATATAAATCCGTGGTTTCCGCTTGCGAATGTGAGCATCATCCTTACAAATCCTTCACTTTAGAGGGCACCGAAGTTCAGCCTATTCACGAATTAACGGATTTTGAAGCTCCTCGCCAAAAATTACCGAAATCTTATCGTGCAAATGGTGCAATTTATATTAATGACATCGCAAGTCTCTTTGAAGAAAAACGCTTTTTTATTGCCCCAATGCGTTTTTATTTAATGCCAACTTATCGTTCCATTGATATTGATTCCACACTTGATTTGCAATTAGCAGAAAGTTTAATTTCAAAAGAATTCTAAAAAAAATTGGCCGCACTTTGCGGTCTTTTTTATGCTTTTTTTCTTATTTTCATTTAGAAAAGAGGATTTTTATAATGAAAATCTACTTCAAAACAGTCGCCAAAACTTGCGGAAAATCTACCGCACTTTTGTGCTAAATGAGAAAATGACAACAGGATTTTAACATAGCATTAGCAATTGTTTTTCAATAATTAGTTTAATAGTTTCAATTACTTACAATCTTAACAAATTGAATTGAGAGTCAATCTCAATACTAAATTTTTTCTTCGATAAAAACAAAAAAATTTATGATCTCAGTCAATAAAACAATTGTTTTACTCTAGTCGAGGTAACTCTGAAGGAGTATCCTTATTTCCAGAGTGGTTATTGTGATGTATTGGCGTAATGCCTTCCACCTACTTTCTGTTTCTATCTATACATACTTTGGGGGAAAATATGAACCGTTTTGTTATAGGTGATCCGAAAGATTGCATTGGATGCAATACCTGTATGGCTGCTTGCAGCGAAGTACACAAAGCTTTTGGATTACAATCCTTTCCGCGGTTACAAGTAATGCGTAACGACGATATTACTGTGCCGATCTTGTGTCGCCATTGTGATGATTCACCTTGTGCTACGGTATGTCCTGTGCATGCAATTAAGCACGAAAATGACACTATTCAATTAAACGAAGGTTTGTGTATTGGCTGTAAACTTTGCGCCATTGCTTGTCCGTTTGGGGCGATTACTCAACATGGTAGCGCACCATTAGATGCACCAAACCACTATGACAGTTTCTCTTTTACTGATGCGGTAAAACGTGATATTCGTACTGCACCGAATAATACTGATGTTCATAATATGCTTGCATGGGAACCAGGTGTAAAAGCCATTGCGGTAAAATGCGACCTTTGCTATTTCCGTGAAGAAGGTCCTGCTTGTATGCAAACTTGCCCAACCAAAACTTTATTCTTAATTAGTGATGAGAGTATCGAACAAGCAAATCGCAAAAAACGCGAAATGGCAATGATGGGTTCTCCTGTCGTGCCAAGATAAAAGTTTATTGTTTGTTTACTCGTTAATCAATGGAGTGAAATTATGAGTTCTTCAATCAGTTTGCTCATCACGTCCTTGTTGATTTATGTCGTTGGTGCGTTTATTTCTCTCGCTGTGCGAAAAAATGAACAACTTTCAATCAATATATCCGGCGTGACCGGTGTACTTGGTGGCTTGTTAGGCATTGTTGCCTGCATTCCCGTGCTTATCAGCAACGATACGGTCGTTGATGTGTTTTCAACCCCTTTCGACTTCGCCCAATTTTCAATCCGCATTGACGGATTAGCTGCGTTTATGGTGTGTGTAATTTCTTTAATGGTTATTATCACCGCACTTTATTCCTTTTCCTATGTGAAAGAATACATTGGAAAAGGCGCTGGCACGATGGGTTTCTTTATGAATTTGTTTATCGCCTCAATGGTTGCTTTAGTCACCAGCGATAACGCTTTCTACTTTTTAGTGTTCTTTGAAATGATGTCTTTGGCATCTTACTTCTTAGTACTGACCGAACAAGACGACAACGCAACCAATGCGGGCTTATTGTATTTCTTCATTGCTCACGCTGGTTCTGTGTTGATTATGATCGCTTTCTTTATTTTCTATTGCTACGCAGGTAGCTTTGAATTTGAAGCCTTCCGCCACACCGAGCTTTCAATGCCTTTAGCCTTTACGGTATTTATTTTGGCATTTCTTGGTTTCGGTGCAAAAGCAGGGATGATTCCATTGCATAGCTGGTTACCAAAAGCTCACCCAGCTGCACCTTCTCATGCTTCTGCAATGATGTCTGGTGTGATGGTTAAAATCGGTATCTTTGGGATTATCAAAGTTGGTATTGATCTACTTGGCGCACACAATATGTGGTTTGGTGTGATTGTGCTGGCTTTTGGCGCAGTTTCTTCTGTACTTGGCGTACTTTATGCCTTAGCTGAACATGACATCAAAAAACTTTTGGCGTATCACACCGTAGAAAACATCGGCATTATTATGATGGGTGTGGGTGTCGGTATGATTGGTATGGCCATTCATAATCCAGTGCTTGCTATTGTCGGTTTACTTGGCGGTTTATATCACTTACTTAACCACGCAGTATTCAAAGGCTTGTTGTTCTTGGGTGCAGGTTCTGTGATGTACCGTTTACATTCAAAAGATATGGATTTAATGGGCGGACTTGGCAAATTGATGCCATTTACTGCTTTCTGTTTCTTGATTGGTACCATGGCAATTTCTGCATTACCACCATTTAACGGTTTTGTGAGTGAATGGTTTACTTATCAATCTTTATTCAGCCTAAGCCAACACAATGATGTGGTATTACGTATCGCTGGCCCTGTTGCAATCATTATGCTTGCCTTAACAGGTGCACTTGCCGCACTTTGTTTCGTGAAAGTGTATGGTATTAGCTTTGGTGGTGCGCCACGCAGCGAAAAAGCAGCACATGCACGCGAAGTGCCGAAACCAATGGTGATTGCAATGGCAATCTTGGCATTATTCTGCGTACTTTTAGGCGTGGGCGCTTCTGTTGTTACTCCAATAATTGCCAATATTGCAACCGCACTTTCTCATAATGACATGCTTAATTTAGCTGAAAATGGCGTAGTGGTAGCAAGCAATACACCGAATACGGCGCTTTCTACACCAATGGTGAGCATTATGTTGATTGCATTCTTTGTGTTGCCGTTTATGTATTACGCTTATACCAAAGGCAATCGTATGACAGATCGTGCAAAAGGCAATCCTTGGGCTTGTGGTTATGCTTACGAAATGGATATGGCAGCCTCTGCGGGTAGTTTTACTCGTCCGCTTCGTATTATCTTCAAACCACTTTATACCTTGCGTCAAGTGCTTGATCCTGCGCCTGCTGGTGCAAAAGGTATCAATGCATTAATTTCAGGTGCGACCAAAACAGAACCATTCTGGGAAGAAAAAGTAACAATGCCGATTGCGCATTTTATCCCATGGTTAGGTCGCAAAATTCAATGGCTACAACAAGGCGACTTCCGCGTTTATTGCGTGTACTTCGTGATTGCCTTGGTTGTGTTATTACTTTCCATTGCGTTGATGTAGGAGGAAATTATGATTTCATTACCTTCAGAAATTTCCACTTCCGCTGGAATGTTCCTTTTAGCCATTGTGCAAGCGTTAATTCTTCTCGCTTTGGCACCGCTCTTTTCAGGCATTTCACGGATGATTCGGGCTCGTATTCAATCTCGTCGTGGCCCGGGCTTGTTACAAGATTATCGCGACATTGTCAAATTAATGACGCGTCAAAATATTTGGCCAGATAATGCGGGTTGGGTATCTCGTGTTATGCCTTATGTGTTAATTAGCACAGTCATGGTGGTTGCGATGAGTTTACCCATGTTTACTCATCACTCACCGTTTGGGGCAGGCAGTGATTTAATCACCGTTATTTATTTGTTCGCGTTGTTCCGCTTTTTCTTCTCAATTGCGGGTTTGGATTCCAACAGTACTTTCTCAAGTTTAGGTGCAAGCCGTGAAGTGACATTAGGCGTACTTGTTGAACCCATCTTAATGTTGGCATTCATTGTGATTGCTTTAATTGCAGGTTCTACAAATTTTGCAGTTATTAGCACCGCACTTTCTAGCCAACCTTGGCAATATCCCGTTGCAACAGTAATTGCCTTAGTGGCCGCTGCTTTTGCGATCTTTATTGAAATGGGCAAAATTCCATTTGACTTGGCTGAAGCAGAACAAGAACTTCAAGAAGGCCCACTTACTGAATATTCAGGCCCTTCTTTCGCCTTATTGAAAGTTGGTTTGAGTTTAAAATCAATGGTGGTTGCCTCTATCTTTGTGAGCGTGCTTTTCCCATTCGGTGCAGCACAAGAGTTCACGGTAAGTGCGGTTATTTTAGGTATCGTTTCTTTCTTTGTGAAATTGCTCGTGGTATTTATCGCCGCATGTGTGTTTGAAAACACATTGGCACGTACCCGCTTTATGCTAACAGGACGTTTAACTGTGGTCGGTTTCGGCATTTCAGTGTTGGCGTTTGTGTTTTACTTCACAGGATTGTAAGGAGGAAATATGGAACGTTTAGCACTAATTACAATCATTTTGCCGTTTGTCGGTGCGTTTATTGTGGGGGTGAACAAACAATCTTTCCCAAAAATTGCCACAATTTTTGCCGCACTTGCTACCCTTGGCACACTTGCTGTGGCGGGGCAGTGGTATGCAAATGGCGCACAATCTGTCACCTATGATTTAGTCAAATTTGGTGATACCGCAATCTTCGGCGTGACCTTAGATGCAGTGAGCACATTAATTGCCTTTGCCGTTGTGGGTTTAGGTTTCTTAATTTGCTTATATTCTTGTGGTTATTTAACTGATAAAAACCGCGAACATCCGCATAACGGATTACCTCGTTTTTATGCTTTCTTATTGATTTTCATCGGTGCAATGGCAGGCTTGGTGTATTCATCAACTTTAGCGGGGCAGTTGCTTTTCTTTGAAATCACAGGGGGATGTTCTTGGGCATTAATCAGCTATTATCAAAGCCAAAAAGCAATGGCGGCTGCGATGAAAGCGTTGATTATCACTCACGTAGGTTCATTAGGTTTATACCTTGCTGCGGCTTATTTATTTAGCCAATCTGGCACATTCTCTATCACGGCGTTAGAGCATCTTGCGCCAGAAGCGAAAACTATCGTGTTGTTTGGGGTGATGTTTGCCGCATGGGGTAAATCAGCGCAACTTCCAATGCAAATTTGGTTACCAAATGCGATGGAAGCACCAACACCGGTCAGTGCGTATTTGCACGCGGCATCAATGGTAAAAGTGGGCGTCTATATTTTCGCTCGTTCCGTGATGTCAGCTGGTGAAATTCCGCACATTGTGGGTGAAGTGGGAATTGTGATGGCAATGATTACATTGATTTATGGTTTCTTAATGTACTTGCCACAAGCGGATTTAAAACGCTTACTTGCGTATTCAACTATTACTCAACTTTCTTACATTTTCATCGGGCTTTCTCTTGCAGCATTAGGTTCTAAATTAGCTTTTGTTGCAGCGATTGCTTATATCTTTAACCACGCCTTTGCGAAAAGCTTATTCTTCTTGGTTGCGGGTTCATTGAGTTATGCCACAGGTACACGTTCAATGCCTCGTTTACAAGGGATTATGCGCACCATGCCTGTTGTTGGTACTGGATTTGGTATTGCCGCATTAGCTATTGCTGGTGTGCCACCGTTTAACGGTTTCTTCAGCAAATTCCCATTATTTGCCGCTGGTTTCGACCTTGGACAAGAATATTCATGGGTAACTTGGTTAATGGTGATTGCGTTGATTGAATCTACGGCAACATTTGTTTGGTTGCTTTATAAATTTGGTCAATGCGTTATCGGTAAACCATCTGAAGACGTGCAAAATGCGCAACCATTGCCATTCTCTATGACATTTGTTTTAGTGATTTTAATGGTGATGTCTGTGTGTTCTAGCTTTATCGCTGCCTATTGGTTAGGCCTTGCGGGTTAAGGAGAGAATTATGTTAATGATCAATGTATTAGCGAGTTTACTCATCATTACATCGCTTTGTGTCATTATGGCAAAAACCGCAAAAAAATCCGCGTTGTGCTATGGCTTACAGTCTCTTGTATTGGTGGTGTTATTCGTTTATTTGGCATTTGAAATGCAAGCTCACGAACTTTATATGTGGTCCATTAGTGCATTCATTACGAAAGTATTATTAGTGCCAGGAATTTTAATCTTTTCTTTACGAAAAATTGACGAAAGTCAAACTCCTGCAGGAATGAATGTCGCTTGGTTGATCCCGATCACATCTATCATCGTTTGCTTATGTTACTTTGTTGTCATTCCAGTGAACTTACCGTTAGTTGAACATTTAAAACCAGCGTTGTCAGTATCACTTAGCCACTTCCTTTTAGGTTTAGTGTGTATTGTGAGCCAACGCAATATTGTGAAACAAGTTTTCGGTTATTGTTTAATGGAAAACGGTGCGCATTTAACTTTGGCTTTACTTGCCAACAATGCGCCAGAATTAGTTGAAATCGGCATTGCCACCGATGCGATTTTTGCGGTCATCATTATGGTGGTGTTGGTGAATAAAATTTACCGCACTTTCAACACTGTTGATGCTAAACAACTTATGAGTTTGAAGGGGTAACGCTATGTATGAACAATGGATAATTGCGTTATTAGTCGCACCTTTAGTCATCGCTTTTGAAAGCTTTGCACTACGCGGAACAAAAAATCGGACAGTTTGTACCGCATTCCATATTACCGGGTTAATTTTGATGTTGTTCTTTTCTGTACAGGTCATTTCTGGCGTGTTGGAAAAAGGCAGTATCAGTGCATTTAACAACTGGGTGTATGTTGATAGTCTTTCTGCCATTTTCTTAGGCTTAATTGCTGTCGTGGGTTCACTTGCTGGTGTGTATTCCATCGGTTATATGAACACTGAATTGGAAGAAGGGCATATTGATTTTAAAACCTATGCCCATTACCACGGTTTCTTACACTTATTCTTCTTTACGATGATTGTGTCAGTTATCACGAATAACTTGATTTTAATGTGGGTTGCAATTGAAGCAACAACATTAAGTTCTGCGTTTTTGGTCGGTACTTACAAACAAAAAACATCCCTTGAAGCTGCGTGGAAATACATCATCATCTGTTCTGTGGGCGTCGCTTTCGGTTTATACGGCACACTTTTAACCTTTGCGAATGCAAATGGCGTGCTTGCCGATCCAGGCCAAGCGATTTTCTGGTCAGCAGTGAATCAACAAGCCACTGGTTTAAACCCAATGTTGATGTATATCACATTCGCTTTCGTATTGATTGGTTTCGGCACGAAGTGCGGTCTATTTCCAATGCATACTTGGTTATCAGACGCACATAGTGAAGCACCAAGCCCAGTGAGTGCAATTTTATCCGCGGTGTTATTAAACTGTGCAATGCTTGTGGTGTTGCGTTACTACACACTAGTTTCAAAAACAGTTGGCGCAGAATTTCCACAAACTTTAATGTTGATCTTTGGTTTACTTTCAGTGCTTGTGGCGGCGTTATTTATCATCGTGCAATTTGATATTAAACGTATGCTTGCTTACTCAAGTATCGAAAATATGGGCTTAATCAGCTTTGCTTTCGGTCTTGGTGGCCCAATTGGGGTATTTGCAGGTTTACTTCACACTATCAACCACAGTCTTGCGAAAACCTTATTATTCTGTGCATCGGGTAATATTCTATTGAAATATAAAACCCGTGATATGAATCAAGTGCGTGGATTATGGCGTGTTGCACCCGTGAGTGCGGTGCTTTTCGCAGGTGGTGCGTTGGCATTGGGCGGTATCCCTCCATTTAACGTATTTGTGAGTGAATTTAGTGTTGTGGTCGCAGGGATTACAGCGGGTAAAACTTGGTTAGTTATTTTATGCTTAATTTTACTCACTATTGTGCTTGCAGGACTTGCCTTAATGCTATTAAAAACAGTGCTTGGCAAACAACCTGATAATGTGGAAGCAGGCGAAGTCAGTAAAGTCTCTTTGGCGGCAATGGCCATACTATTGTTGTTAATGTTTGTAATGGGTATCCATATTGCAGAGCCAATCTTGCAGTTACTAAAAAGTGCGGTAGGAATTGTGCTTGGATCTGAACATGTGTCCTTTGGCGATATGCTAGTTTTACCTTGGCAAAGTTTAGCGAAATGATCGACAACTGGGGGAAAAAATGGAATTAACTAAAAATACATCGGTCGATCCGGTAAAAATGCTCGGCAAAAATTATATTGAAGCCGTTAATGCAAAATTTCCGAATACCATTTTAGATGAGGAGTGGTCTACACCAAATCAAGTCACTTTAACGGTGAAAACCAATATGTTACCTGATGTGGTGGAATATCTTTACTATCAACATGAAGGTTGGTTGCCATTGGTTTTTGGTAACGATGAACGTTCAATTCATGGTCATTATGCCGTTTATTACGTGCTTTCTATGGAAGGTGTCGTCAAGACTTTTGTGACGATTAAAGCACTCGTAGATCCAGTCACACTCGAATTTCCTTCCGTAACACCGAAAGTCAAAGCAGCGGTGTGGGGCGAACGTGAATTATTCGATATGTATGGTTTAAAAGCCGTCGGTCTTCCCGATCAACGTCGCTTAGTGTTACCAGATGACTGGCCAGATGATCTTTACCCATTACGTAAAGATTCTATGGATTACCGTTTGCGTCCAGATCCAACTACGGCAACGGAAACCTATGAGTTTATTAACGAAAAAGGCGAAGCGCGCATTGTGCCTATCGGTCCTCTCCATATCACATCTGATGAACCGGGACACTTCCGTTTGTTTGTCGATGGGGAAGATATTATTGATGCAGACTACCGTTTATTCTATGTACACCGTGGTATGGAAAAATTGGCAGAAACCCGAATGGATTACGATCAAGTCAATTTCTTGGCTGACCGTGTGTGCGGTATCTGTGGTTTTACCCATAGCGTTGCTTATGCTAACTCAGTCGAAAATGCGTTAGGTATTCAAATTCCTGAACGTGCACAATGGATTCGTGCAATTTTGTTGGAAGTTGAACGCTTGCACAGTCATTTATTGAACTTAGGTTTATCTAGCCACTTTACCGGTTTTGATACTGGCTTTATGCAATTCTTCCGTGTTCGTGAAAAATCAATGACTCTTGCGGAAGTGCTTACTGGTGCGCGTAAAACCTATGGTATCAACTTAATCGGTGGTGTGCGTCGTGATATGTTGAAACATCAACGTGAGCAATGTATCAAGCTTATCGGTGAAATGCGTGAAGAACTCAAGACCTTAACCGATATTTTATTAAATACACCGAATATGGAACAACGTACGGTAGGTGTTGGTGTCTTGGCAAAAGATATCGCTCGTGACTTCAGTCCGGTTGGTCCAATGATTCGTGCCTCTGGTTTTGCCCGTGATGTGCGTAAAGTTCATCCATTCTCAGGTTATGGCGATGTGCCATTCAATGTTTTCACTGAAGACGGTTGTGATGTCATTTCTCGTGT
This sequence comes from Haemophilus haemolyticus, assembly GCF_003493605.1. Taxonomy (GTDB): domain Bacteria; phylum Pseudomonadota; class Gammaproteobacteria; order Enterobacterales; family Pasteurellaceae; genus Haemophilus; species Haemophilus haemolyticus_J. The sequence continues at coordinate 79,611 of NZ_QQKA01000005.1, read as the reverse complement.
GAAAGTGCGGGTAAATGAAGTATTTGAATCTATGAATATCATTGATTATATGGTGGATAACTTGCCAACTGGTGCGATTATCACAGAAGGTTTCAATTACACTCCTGGACGTTTTGCTTTAGGGATTACTGAAGCGCCACGTGGTGAAGATATTCACTGGTCAATGCTTGGCGATAACCAAAAATTATATCGCTGGCGTTGTCGTGCAGCGACTTATGCAAACTGGCCAACTTTACGTTATATGTTGCGTGGCAATACGGTATCAGATGCGCCACTTATCATTGGTAGCCTTGACCCTTGCTATTCTTGTACTGACCGTGTGACAGTAGTGGATGTACGTAAACGCAAAGCACAAACGGTTTCTTACAAAGAAATTGAACGCTACGGCATTGAACGTAAAAATTCACCATTAAAATAGGGGGCGCACAATGTTTAAATTACTAAAAACCGTATTAAACGCGGGGGATGTTACCACTAAATATCCATTTAAACCCTATGAAGTTGATCCTGATTTCCGTGGTAAACCAGAACTGAACTCTGATCAATGTATTGTTTGTGCTGCCTGTACGATGGCATGTCCAGCTAATGCGCTTACCATGCGTACTGATCCTGAAACAGGCGAACGTACTTGGTCATTATTTTTAGGCCGCTGCATTTTCTGTGGCCGTTGTGAAGAAGTTTGCCCGACAAAAGCCATTCGTTTAAGCCAAGATTTTGAATTATCAGTCAGCAATAAACAGGATCTTTATCAAGAAACAACCTTTACTACAACGATTTGTCATCAATGTGGTCAACCTTTTGTTTCTCATAAAGAACTCAATTATGCCGTGGATTTATTCAAACAAACGTTGGATAACGATGAACTGGTAAAACATAAATTAGCGGTGCTCAACACTTGCCCAACCTGTAAACGCCAAAACAGTTTGGAAAAAACCGCCGATATGGAATCCAATATGCGCGTGAAATTGGCGTTATTTGATCACGTTAGGGAGATTGCAAGATGAACACACAAATCCCAATGCCCATGAATGGTATTTCAACGCCATTTAGTGTGGATGAAAACATTGCGAAAATGAAACAAACCTTGTTGAAAAATATTCAACGTTCCGCTTATGTTTACCGTGTTGACTGTGGCGGTTGTAATGGTTGTGAAATTGAAATTTTTAGTACCATTACACCAACCTTTGACGCAGAACGTTTTGGGATTAAGGTTGTTGCATCACCTCGCCATGCGGATATTTTATTATTTACTGGTGCGGTAACTCGTGCAATGCGTACACCTGCAATGCGTGCTTATCAAGCTGCACCCGATCCAAAAATCTGTATTTCTTATGGGGCGTGTGGTTGTGGTGGCGGTATTTTCCATGACTTATACTGCGTGTGGGGCGGTAGCGATCAAATTGTGCCAATTGATGTGTATATTCCCGGTTGTCCTCCAACTCCAGCGGCGACTATTTATGGTTTTGCAATGGCACTTGGTTTACTTGATCAAAAACTCAAAGGTAAACAAGAAATTGCCGATCCTAATGCAGAGGCTAAATTACGTTTCCCAAATATTCCATTAGATTTACGCGTGGAATTAGAACGTGAAGCACGTCGCTTGGCAGGGTATCGACAAGGCGGAGACATTGCTAATCAATTTATGAGTATGATGTCTGAAAAAGATCAGGTTCCATTTGGAGTTCGCCTTGGCGAATTTTTGGAACGTGAAGCGGATCCTCGTTTGAGTGAAATCGTAAACCGATTACATGCAATTAGTATGCCGTTTTCGGGATAGTCTAACGGTTGCTCAATAAACTAATAGCTCCGTTTTGATTTCTGCCAAATCTCCCCTTACCCCTCTTTGCTAAAGAGGGGAATAAGAGCGGTCAATTTCAATCTGTTTTTTTGTATTAACAACAGAAAACTAAAATGAGAGAGAAGATACTTTCTTGCTAAAGAAGAATCCTCTCTTTGGAAAAGAGAGGAATAAGAGCGGTCGATTTCAATCTAGTTTTCTGCATTAACAACAGAAAATTAAAATGAGAGAGAAGATACTTTCTTGCTAAAGAAGAATCCTCTCTTTAGCAAAGAGAGGAATAAGAGCGGTTGATTTCAATCTAGTTTTCTGCATTAACAACAGAAAATTAAAATGAGAGAAAAGATTCTTTATTGCTAAAAAAGAATCCCCTCTTTAGCAAAGAGAGGAATAAGAGCGGTCAATTTCAATCTAGTTTTCTGCATTAACAACAGAAAATTAAAATGAGAGAGAAGTACTTTATTGCTAAAGAAAAATCCCCCTCTTTAGCAAAGAGGGGTAAGGGGAGATTTGGCAGTATTGATTAGCGAAGAAATTACTTTACAAGTTTTATAGGACGTACCATGACAACCCAAGTTTTTTTCTATTTACTCAATGAGCGTTTTGTTGAAAACGATGAACAAGTTCCAGAGCAAGCCAAGCAAGTAATGTATTATTCCCTTGTGATTGGTCACCACGTTGGAGTAATTGACTGCTTTAAAAAATTGCTAATTTGTGATTATGCAGATTACCAACGTTTTGTAGATACCTTCCCTGAAGGAGATGCAAAACGTAAATTTGCGGGCTTAATGAAATTTGGTGAAATAGTGATTGATTCAAGTCATGTGAATTTATTGGCTAAGGCACTTGATGAAAATAGAGCAAATTTTTCGCCTGAACATCAAAAATGGGTCGATATTTTAATGGACACGCTTGCTTCCATCCAGCGTGAACCTGTGATGTATATAATGGTGAAACGTCGTGATGAATGAAAATATAATTCTAACTGTTGGTAACACAATGATGGGCGATGATGGGGCAGGCCCCTATCTTGCTCAGCTTTGTAGTGAAAATCCGTTGCCAAATTGGACCGCACTTGATGGAGGTTCAGCACCAGAAAATCTTGTGCACCAGATCCGTGCCATGAAACCAAAGCGTTTAATTATTTTTGATGCAACAGAAATGGAACTGCCCGTTGGCAAAATTCGTATTATCGACAAAGAACTTATTGCAGAAATGTTCTTTGTCAGCACACATAATTTGCCACTTAATTTTTTAATCGAGCAATTAGAGGAAGATATTCCTGAGGTTATTTTTATTGGTATCCAGCCCGATCTTGTTTCTTTTGGTTTTCCAATGAGTGAAGCTGTAAAAAGTTCGGTAGAATTTTTCTATGAATTTTTGAAGGATGGGGGCGATTTAGGCGAAATTACTCGATTGTAATTGCTTTCATTCATAAAAAACGATCGCTTAACTTGCGATCGTTTTTTTATATGTTAATAAGCAACATTTGCTTAAATGAATTTGGCATTACCCAGACAATCTCGCTGCGATTATCGCTTGCCCTAAACTTAATCCGCCATCTCCCATTGGATATTGATGTGCGCTTAACACATTAAATTCTGCAAGCGCTTGTTTCAATAAACGACGTAATAATTGGTTATGCATTACACCGCCTGAAAGTACAATGGTTTTGCAATTGTGGCGTTTTGCTTGCTGACGAGCTAATTCAGCAAAACCTTTTGCCAGCGCATAATGGAAAATAAATGCTTTGTTTTCTTTTGAATCATCGTAAGCCAACCACCTTTGCCAAAATGCGGCTAAATCCAATTGATTATTTTTGATTGGCATTTTAACCTGAATATTGACCGCACTTTTTTCATCTTTGATAAAATCAGATTTTGTGGCTAGCGCTTCTAAATAACAAGCAGCCTCCCCCTCCCAAGAGAGTTTGTCTCCCACAATACCTAATCCATAAGCTACGGCATCAAATAATCGTCCAGCCGATGAAATGAGCGGAGAATTGAGATTACGTTCAATAGCATTGGAAAGAATTTCCCAAGGTAATTCGGAACAAGTTTTAGCTGCGATGTCACGCCAATTGGGTACAAATTTTTGAAGATGAGCAAGCCAATTACGCCAAGGTTGAGTGGCGGCAAGATCGCCACCTGGCAAAGCAACAGCGGGTAATCCACCTAAATGTTGAGATTGTTCGCCATCCACTAATAAACATTCACCGCCCCAAAGTTGCCCATTATCACCCATTCCAATTCCATCTAAAGCAAGACCAATGACTTTTTCGTCACAATGATGTTCTGCCAATACGGCAGCAATATGTGAGTGATGATGTAACACTTCCACATAAGGTACCGATAATGTTTTTGCGAGATTTTTTCCCGTTTTTGATGAAAAATAACCTGAGTGAGCATCAACCGCGATTAAATCCGGTTTGAATTGATAAATTTGGTAAAATAAGTCGATATTATTTTCTAATTGTTGTTGCACAAGTTCATTGGCGGTATCACCAATATGTTGGCTGACAACGGCTTTATTTTGTTTTAGTAGGCAAAATGTATTTTTAAGATCAGAACCCAACGCTAAGATATTTTTTGTATTTTCCGTTTTCAATAGCATTTCATCAGGAACGTAGCCACGTGCTCGGCGTATCGTTTCCACACCATCAAAAGAGGCTCTAACTAAGCTATCATCAGCGCGTTGCAAAATATCGCGATTATGGCAAAGATAGAAATCTGCTAAATAACTCAATTTTTTCACCGCACTTTCGTTGTCTAAAACAGGTGGCTCCCCACTTGGATTGGCAGATGTCATGACGAGCGGTTGATTGATTTCACGTAAGAGTAAATGCTGTAATGGATTACTCGGTAACATTACACCAATTTCATTTAGATTTGGTGCGATATTTTCTGCAAGATTGGGCACCTTATTTTTTTGTAACAAAACGATTGGTGCAGCTGTGCTAGTGAGTAGTTTGATTTCGATTTCTGTTAAATTTTGTAAAAAATCTAAACTTGGCACCATGACGGCAAGAGGTTTGCTTGGACGATGTTTACGATCTCGCAGTAATTGAACCGCATTGAAATTCTGTGCATCACAAGCCAAATGAAAACCACCGATCCCTTTGATTGCTAAAATTTTCCCTTCTTTGAGCAAAAGTGCAGCCTGTTTTAAGGCTGTTTGATGTGTTGCAAGTTGATGTTCGCTATCTTGTAACCAAATATGCGGGCCGCAAACTGGGCAGGCATTAGGTTGGGCATGAAATCGGCGATCTGCTGGATTTTTATATTCATGTTCACAATCTGGGCAGAAAGGAAAATCCGACATCGATGTATTTTTACGATCATAAGGGATCTTTTTGATAATCGTAAAACGAGGTCCGCAATGGGTGCAATTAGTGAAAGGGTAGTGATAACGACGATTTTCAGGATTGAATAAATCCTCTACGCAAGCGGGACAAGTGGCGGCATCAGGTACAATTTGTGTGTCCATCGCATTGTTTTCGCTTTCTCGGATTACAAATTCAGCAAAGTGCGGTAGATTTTCCCAGTGTTTTTCACATTGTTGAATATCTGTGATCAGTGCTAAAGGCGGTAGTTTTTCCTGTAAATCTTTTAAAAAATGCGTAAGCGCATCTTTTTCTGGATTTACAAATCGAATTAATACCCCTTGCCCATCATTATTTACATCGCCCTTTAGGCCATATTCATTTGCTAACAACCACACAAAAGGGCGAAATCCCACACCTTGCACTTTGCCTTTAATGCGTAATTCGATTCCGTTCATAACTTATTCTCTACATCAAAATTAAGTGGTTTTTATGGTAACCGAAAATATATGTGCAAGCTGTGATTTTCATCAAAGAAGGTTCATTTTTATAAGCAAATTATTCTACATAATGGGCTTTCCAATAACCAATCCACTCTTTTAATAAAACCATATTGCTATTTAACGCACCTAAGTCAGGAACAAAAGATTTTGCAGATAGATTTCCTTTGCTGCCATAGCTTGCCGCTGCAGCCGGAAGTACATTAAATCCTTGTTTTTCAAAAAGGTATTTGGCTCGTTTCATATGCCATTGATTTGTTACTAAAATAATTTTTTGAATATGATCTTTCACTAAAATATTTTTAGTGAAACTGGCATTTTCTTCCGTATTACGAGCTTTATTTTCGATCCATTGCGTTGGCACATTAAAGAATTGGTTAAGTTCTTTTGCCATTAAGTCGCCTTCAGAAATACCTATCAAAGAATAGCCAGTGGTTAAAATAGGCAAGCCCGTTTCTTTTTGTAAAAATGCCGCATAACGTAAACGTTCTAGTTGTGGCGCGCCAGAAGCTGTTTCTGCATACAGTTCTTTGGTTGGGTAAGATCCACCGCCTAATATGACGATGGCTTGAGCTTGTTTATAGTCATCTAGGGTAAGGGCTGGAGAATCATTATTATCTGTTAGCAATAAACCTGTAAAAGGCGCACTCATGACATAAAGCCACGTGAAACTGATAAGCGCAATAAATTTGGCTAATTTTTTGAAATGAGCACGATAAAGAATCGCTGCAATAATCAGTAATACAAAGGTATTGAGAGGTGGTGCGATAAGTGCGGTAAGAAGTTTTCCGAGTTCTAACATAGATAAGATCCTTGATATAGAGCAGTTTCATTATAATGATTAGTCATAGCTTGTCTATGTTGATTTTGTTAAAATAAGCCTATTATTTTTTGATAAACAAACGCCTAAATTCATCAAAAGTGCGGTTATATTTATGAAAGTTTTTAAAGACAGTGTCATTTACCTTGTTGGGGAATTATCGTCAAAGTTAGTTCCTTTTTTACTTTTGCCTTATTTATCGCGTAAATTGGGCGTAGAAGGGTATGGCTCACTTTCTTATTATCAAACTTTTTTAAGTTTATTTTTAATTGTGGTTTCTTTAACTCAAGAGGGTGCAATTTCCCGCTATTTTTATTTTTACGGAAAACGTTCATTAAATTTAGTGGTGAATACTGGCTATGCTTATACCACGATAATTGGCAGTATTATTTTAATGGGTTGTTGGATTGCTCAGTCTGAAATATTATTTTATGCCGCACTTTCCTCAATTTTTCAGTCTTTCTTAAATGTTCAGTTAAGCGTGAGACAATGCCAGAAAAAGGCTTGGTCTTATACTTTTATTCAATTTTCACTCACAGTTACTGGTGCAGTGTTTACCGTCGCATTGCTTGAGTATTATCAAAATGATCTTGTTGAAAAAAGAATTTTGGCAATTTTATTGAGTAATTTAGTCGTCTGGTTTTTTTCTTATTTTCTTTACAGAAAGAGTACGACATCTAAAAAATATCAATTTAAGCATTATCAATCCGCACTATTTTATATTTTAGGATTTGGATTGCCACTTATTTTGCATCATGCGAGCTTTTTCTTAAAAGGGCAGTTAGACCGTATTTTTATTTATCATAAATTCAGTGAAACAGATTTAGGACTTTATGCCATGGGCGCTCAACTTGCTTTGGTCGTTTCTATTGCTATTCAAGCACTTAATAAAGCAATTATTCCCTATTTTTATGAAGCCTTAAAACAAAAAAAATTAATGATTCAACAGCTACATAAATGGGCGCTATTTTCCTTTTTGCTGATACCTATTCCTGCTTTAGTCATGTGGATTATTCCTGAAAATGTGCTAGTTTGGATTTTAGGTAGCCAATTTGTGGGAACGAAATATTATTTTATTTTATTTTTAATTTCGACCACATTAAGTATTCCTTATTTGATTTTAGTTAATTATCTTTTCTATTATGGAAAAAATAAACTTATTTCCCAATGTTCCGTTTTATCTACAATCATTTATGTAGCGAGCCTTGTGGCTTTAACTTTTACAGAAATTAAATATATCCCTTATGCTGGAATTATTGGTTCGCTTTCCATTATTCCTATTCTTTATTTTATGACATCTAAAGTGAGTAAAACCCTATGAATCTCATTCTTTGTTGCACACCATTGCAAGTATTAATTGCGAGAAAAATCATTGCATTACATCCTAACGAGCAATTCTTTGGCGTCATGTTTGGTGGTGTATGGGATAAAAAAAGAACCTTGTACGCTAGTAAATTAGCGGAGGTTTGTAGTGATTCGATGAACATTGATACGGGAAAAGATCTAAAAGGTTTTGATTCCCTGAAATTAATGCGCCAGCTTAAGAATAAAATTACGCATAAAAGTTTTGATAAGGTTTTTCTCGCCAATCTTAATTCATTATGGCTACAAACTTATCTTAGTCATGTTTCATTTAAAGAGCTTTATACCTTTGATGATGGCTCAGATAATATTTTCCCACACCCAAATTTATTGAGAGAGCCTGACACATTTAAATATAAACTGATTAAAGCCTTTATTGGCGATAAATATAGTGTGCATAAATTATTTAATAAAATAAAAAAACATTATACGGTTTATCCTAATTACAAAAATATTGTTTCCAATATTGAACCTATTTCCTTATGGGATAATCAAATAGATTGTGAGATAGATGGTGAGGTCTCGTTTTTTATTGGACAACCCTTGTTAAATACAAAAGAGGAAAATATCTCATTAATAAAAAAATTAAAAGAACAGATTCCTTTTGACTATTATTTCCCTCATCCAGCAGAAGATTACCGAGTGGATGGGGTAAATTATGTTGAATCAGAACTCATTTTTGAAGATTACGTATTTAAGAATTTAGCGGATAAAAAGGTGATTATTTACACGTTCTTCAGTTCAGTTGCATTTAATTTATTAAGTCATCCTAATGTAGAAATTCGTTTTATTAGAACGAGTATTCCAAGATGGCAATTTTGTTATGATTCATTTCCAGACCTTGGATTAACGATTTATAAGGAAATTTAAGATGAAAAAAATTGGTTTCTTTATTATGAATATCGAAAGTGCAGGTGGAACAGAGCGCGTTTCTATTAATGTTGCCAATGCCCTTGATAAACAGGGATATGATGTTTCTTTTATTAGCATTGGCGGTAACAAGCCTTTTTTCCAAGTTGATGAAAAAATTAATATTTACGCAATGAATAAATTGCCCTATTCATTGAAAAAAGATTATTTTTCTATTACAAAAAAATTAAGAGAATTGGTTAAAGAATTGCAGTTAGATACTTTAATTGTGGTTGATGGTGCGATTATGCTCTTTTCAGCTTTGGCGTTGGTCAATTTACATGTAAAGCATATTTTATGGGAGCATTATTCTTTTAACTTTACTGACAATCGTCTAGTTCGTACACTCGGTAAATATTTAGCTTCAACAAGATGCGATAAAGTCGTCACATTAACCGAGTCAGAAAAAGCGCTGTGGCAAGCAAAATTTAAAACGAACAATATAATCAGTATTGCTAATCCAAATATGCTTTTGCCAAAGAATAAATTAGCAAAATGGGAAAATAAAACTATTTTATCTGTAGGGCATTTATTTTCTTATAAAGGTTTTGATTATTTATTAAAAGCCTGGCAAGTTTTAGTAAAAAATCACCCAGATTGGAATTTAAAAATAGTGGGATCGGGTGAGGAAGAAGAGAATTTAAAAAATCTTGCTAAATCATTGGATATTGAAGATTCAGTTAATTTTATTCCTCGTACCAATGATGTCGCTTTTTATTATGAAAGCAGTTCAATTTATTGTTTACCTTCACAAACAGAAGGGTTGCCTTTAGTCGTTATTGAAGCGATGGCATTTGGCTTACCTATTGTTGCCTTTAATTGTTCTCCTGGTGTAAAGCAATTAGTGGAACATAAAGAAAATGGTTTTCTTTGTGAACAAAATAATATTGAAGAAATGGTTAATGGTTTAGATTTATTAATGAATAATCCTGAACTTTATCAACAAATGTCAGACAAATCTCGTTTAATGAGTGAAGATTATGGCATTGAGAAAATTATTGGAGAATGGAAAGCGATTTTATAAGGAATAATTTTATGTTAAAAAAATATTTGATCTCTTTAGATAAAGATATTCAGCGTCGGGAATTATTCTTTTCTCAAAAAAATACTGAGGATTTCCAAATTTTTTCTGCCATTAATACCATGCAAAAAGATTGGAATGAATTAGCTGCTATTTTTAATATTGAACAATTTAAAGCACATTATGGACGTAATGTCACTAAGGGCGAAATAGGCTGTACATTAAGCCATCTTTCTGTGTACCAAAAAATTATTGAAGACAACGAAATCTCTGAAGATAGCTACGCATTAGTCTGTGAAGATGATGCTTTATTCCACCCAAATTTTCAGCAAAATTTAACCGCACTTTTATCAGAAAAACTTGAGGCTGAAATTATATTGGTTGGACAGTCCAAAATTAATGATTTTAATAATTACGATTTAGAAATTAATTACCCGACAACTTTTTCTTTTTTATGCAAAAAAACAGGCAATGTAAATTACGCTTTCCCTTATAAAAGTTATTTTGCTGGAACTGTGGGTTATCTTATTAAAAAATCTGCTGCAAGAAGATTTATCCAGAAAATTTCTCAAAACAAACCATTTTGGTTAGCAGATGATTTTTTACTCTTTGAACAGGATTTTAATATAAGAAATAAAGTGGTTCGCCCTCTCATGGTCATTGAAAATCCTGTATTGATAAGCAATTTAGAAAGTGTTCGTGGATCTTTATCAAATAATTTGTTTAAAAAATTAATGAAATATCCATTGAAAAAAATCTTTGCGATTAAGAAAAATTTGGCTAATTAAAGGAAGGAATTATGTTAAGCATTATTGTGCCTTCTTATAATCGAAAAGCAGAAGTGCCAGCTTTATTAGAAAGTTTAACTCAACAAACATCGACTCATTTTGAAGTGATTATTGTGGATGATTGCTCCAAAGAGAGAGTAGTTGTTAAACAAAGCTATTCTTTCCCAGTTACAGTGATTCGTAATGAAACGAATCAAGGTGCAGCGGAAAGTCGTAATATTGGTGCGCGTGCATCAAAGGGAGATTGGTTACTTTTTCTCGATGATGATGATCGGTTTATGCCAGAAAAATGTGAAAAAGTATTACAAGTTATTGAGCAAAATCCGAATATTAATTTTATTTATCATCCAGCTAAGTGTGAAATGGTCAATGAAGGGTTTACTTATGTGACTCAACCGATTGAACCACAAGAAATCTCGATAGAACGTATTTTGTTAGCCAATAAGATTGGTGGCATGCCAATGGTTGCGATTAAAAAAGAGACGTTTTTAAAAATAGGTGGATTATCCACCGCACTTCGTTCTTTGGAAGACTATGATTTCTTATTAAAACTGCTACAAGAGCCGAGTTTTATCCCTTATAAAATTAATGAGCCACTGACTTATTGTACTTTCCATACTAAACGTTCAAGTGTGTCTACGGATACTACTAATACACAGAAAGCGATTGATTATATTCGCGAGCATTATGTGAAAACAGTAGAGCAAGCTCGTAATTTTGAGATTAACGCGAGCTATATTTTGGCTTATCCCCATATTATGAATTTATCGCGTAAAGCGGCAAAATATTATTTTGATATTTTTAAGAAAACAAAAAGCATTAAGCAATTCATTATTACTTTGGTTATTTTAATTTCGCCAAAATTAGCCATTAATTTAAAACGGTTTATGTAGGAAAATAAAATGAAATTTTCAGTTCTAATGTCCTTATATATTAAGGAAAATCCTCAATTCTTGCGGGAGTGTTTTGAAAGTCTTGTGGCACAAACTCGTCAAGCCGATGAAATTGTATTGGTATTTGATGGCGCAGTAACGCCAGAATTAGAATCTGTTGTGACGGAGTTTGAAACAAAACTGCCATTAAAATTAGTTAAATTGCCGCAAAATCGAGGATTAGGCAAAGCCTTAAACGAGGGTTTATTGTATTGTGCTTATGACTGGGTTTTCCGTATGGATACCGATGATATTTGCGTGCCTGAGCGTTTTGAAAAGCAAGTAGCGTTTATTGAACGGCATCCTGAAACCATCATTTTTGGCGGACAAATTGCTGAATTTGGTGAAAATGTAAATGATATTGTGGCATATCGTAATGTGCCAACGTCAGCTCAAGAAATTATCAAATTTACGCAAAAACGTTGTCCATTTAATCACATGACGGTAGCATATCAAAAAAGTGCGGTCATTAATTGTGGTGGATATGAAGATCTTCAAGAAGATTATTATTTGTGGATCAAACTTGTTGCACAAAGTTTATATGTCGCGAATTTGCCAGATATTTTAGTTTATGCACGAGTCGGAAATGGCATGGTGAGTCGTCGTCGTGGTGTCAATCAAGCCAAAGCAGAATGGCGTTTGTTCAAATTAAAATATCGTTTGGGAATTCAAGGATTGTTATCTGGATTATTTACTTTTGCATTGCGTTTTGGTTCTCGTTTATTGCCAACCTCGTTATTGAAAAACCTTTATCAAACTTTTTTACGTAAATAGGAAATACGATGAAATTGAATATGTTATTTAAAATTTCTGCATTATCCACCGCACTTTTTTTAGTTGGCTGTTCTAGTTCGCCTGATATTAAGCCTGTGGTCAATAGCACCAGTTATACTAACCAAAGAACGCCAGAAAATTTTAATGATTATGTTCAATTTTTAAAAGGTAAAGCAGCCGCTGAAGGCGTGTCATTATCGGTATTGAATGCTCAAAATAATATTCTCTATATGCAAAAGGCAGTAGATTTAGATCGTGAACAAGCCGGTAAAATTCGTAAAAAAGATCCTAACTCCCCTCCAGTAGCTAATCCTAATGGCACGAGTAATTATCTCAATAGAGTGCTAACTCAAAATAAAGTAAATGTCGCGGCTGAGCGTTATTGGGAAGTGCAAGCACCATTGCAAAAAGCAAGCCAAAAATATGGTGTTCAGCAGGAGTATTTGCTTGCTCTATGGGGAATGGAAAGTAGTTTCGGGCATTATCAAGGCAAATATGATGTACTTTCTGCAGTGGCAACATTGGCTTTTGAAGGTCGTAGAGAAAAATTATTTATGAAAGAATTTATCTCCGCCATGAAAATGCTTGAAAAAGATCATATTCAACGTGAACGTATGTTAGGCTCGTGGGCGGGCGCGATGGGACAAACTCAGTTTATGCCAAGCACTTTCTTACGTTATGCGGCTGATGGAAATAATGATGGCGTAAAAGATATTTGGAAAAACCAATTTGATACTTTCGCTTCTATTGCAAATTATTTGCATACAGTAGGCTGGGATAATAGTTTGCCTTGGGGCGTAGAGGTTATGCTTACGCAACCTATTGATTTGAGTTATTCTGGTACAGAAAGCAATAAAGCTCGTTCTTTAAAAGATTGGCAAGCGATGGGGCTAATATTAAAAAGTGCCAATCCACAGGAGCAAGCAAAATTAAGTACACTTGAAAATGCTCAGCTTTGGTTAGTTCGCCCTGATCGCGAAGCGGGTAGAGCGTTTTTAGTTTCAAATAATTTCCGAACTATTTTGGATTGGAATAAATCTAATTATTTTGCATTGAGCATCGGTATGTTTGCTGAACGGATTAGAGATAATGTAGGGTTGTGATAAAAAATGCGGTCAATATTGACCGCATTTTGGTTTACTTATTTTTCAATGTCGGCACAAACTCAGACAGCATTTTTATCTCTTCTTCACTCAATCTGCTTTTTATCATGTTGCCTGCACCTTGTATTTTTCCACTTTTACGATCGGAAAGTGCGGTGTAAATTTCCTCTGAATTTAGCGTATTGATAATTCTGGATTGTCCCAATGCTGATTTTTCAGCGGATTTTCCATGGCAAGTGGCACAGGTTCGTTTATAAAAATTTTCAGCTTTTTCCATATCAACATCTGCTAATACAAATTGGCTGGCGGTGAGTAAACTTAAAGAAAGTAGAGTAGTGTTGTAAATTCGTTTCATTGGTTATCCTTTAAATAATTTAGTTAAATCGTCTTCGGGAATTGCGCCTTCATATTTAGCTTGAATATTTCCTTCAGAGCTAATGACAAAGGAAGTTGGCGTGCCGACAAGTTGATAACGTTCTGCTGTAATTTTCATTTGATCTTTAATTACAGGCAAATGGAGTTCACGTTTAGCCACTACGGCTTTAGTGTCCATTTTATCGCTATCCACATTAATCGCAATCAGTGAAACTTTGCCAGGATTCTCTTCTGCGAGTTTTTCAAATTCTTTTAACTCCGCGATGCAACGTCCGCAAGTTTCTGACCAAAAAATAAGTAAGCGTGTGCCTTTCCAATTCTCAAGGTTTGCAGGATTACCTTGAAGATCATAGGCGGCAATATCAGGTGCTTTTTGCCCTACTGAGGCAACTTCATCTTTACAAGAAACGGCGCCAAAAATAACCGCACTTATGGCAACTAATTTCAATAGTTTATTTGTTCGCATGATTTTCTTCCTTTACAAATTTTCCGTGATGTAAATAAATAACACGATCGGTGAGTTCACCTAACTCTGGATTATGCGTCACCATTACAATAGTGCGCCCTTGTTGATTAAGTTTTGTGAGCAAATCTAGCACTAAAGATTCGTTTTGCTCATCTAAATTTCCCGTTGGTTCATCTGCAAAGATAACGGGCGGTTGATTCACTAACGCACGTGCAATGCAAACACGTTGTTGCTCACCGCCTGAAAGTTGGCTAGGGCGGTGGTCAATGCGATGGCCTAAGCCTACTTGTTCCAATACCGCTTTGGCGGATGCTTCATCAATCACGCTGTGATAATGTTGTGCCAGCATAACGTTTTCAAGTGCGGTCAAATAAGGGATTAAATGGAATTGTTGAAACACCAAGCCAATTTTTTCAGCACGGAAACGTTGGCGACCGACTTCATCTAATTGGGCGGCATCAACACCATCCAAAATCACTTTACCTTCACTAGCAGTATCTAAGCCCGTTAAAATATTCATCAGCGTGGTTTTGCCAGAGCCTGACGCCCCCATAATCGCCACAAATTCCCCTTGTTTGATTTGAATATTAATGTCTTCGAGAGCGGTCACTTGCCCAAAGCGTTTATATAAATGTTGGGTTTCTATTACAAAGTTGGTCATGGTTTTTCTCTTTTATTATCTAATTTATAAGTGTTCCACTTTTACTCACCCTTCAACACATTCGCCACATTAATACTCAATGCTCGACGTGTTGGAATAATAACAGCCACAAATGCTACTAATAACGAAAGTACAATCGTAATTGGCAATACAGGAAGTCGCATATCAATATAAGATTTGAATACTGTTATTCCCAATACTTGAGCTAATAAATACCCCAAGCCAAGCCCTATAATAATGGCACAAAACGCGATAATTAAAATTTCGGTGCTTATTTGGCGAATGATGTCTAATTTTCTCGCGCCTAGTGCTTTTTGTAAGGCAAATTCTTTGGCGCGTTCGCCGACAATGGCAATTAAGGTGGTATTCACACATAAAGTTGCAAGAACCAAAATCACAAGGGAAATTAAGCCCATTAAGCCTTTAATTTTTTCTAAAATTTGTCCTTCTGAAGCGGAAACTTTACGGATCGGGCGAGCGGTTAAATCGGGATATTGTTGTATGATTTTTTCGGCAAATTGATCCACTGTATTGGCGCCTTGCTCATTTTGCACATTGAGTAATGCGTTGTTTACTACACCTTCTTTATCCAACCAATTTTGGGCAAATTCAACATTTACAATGAGCATATTGTCAGTTGCATCACCGGCTTCTACAATTCCTTTAATATTGAAACTGTGTTTTTCCACGGCATTTTTAGACAGTTGTAGGCTGTCTCCCACTTTCACATGTAATCGTTCAGCAAGGGTTTTCCCGATCATCGCATTGCGATCGTCAAAGTTTACGTTGATTGCTGATCCTGTAATTTGCCAGTAAGGGGCGAGGATTCGCATGGCATCAAAATTTACGCCTATTAGTACAACTTTTTCTAAATCACTGCGTGCGACGCCATAAAGGTAAGGACTGGCTGCAGTGATAAAACCATCGGGTGCTTTTTGCAAAATTGCGTTTAATTCTGCTTGATTCATCATTCCGCCATCGGCTGAACCAATGTAGAAATTTGCTCCGAAAGTACGCAGTTCTTGGCTCATTTTGGTATTGATGTCGAAGTAAACCGCTGCCATTGCAGTGACGATACTTGCGCCTACTGTAAGTGCGGTGAAAATAATGAACACTCGTTGGAGGCGTAATCGCAACGCGCGGAAAATTAATCGCCAGAACATGCTCTGAGTGTTTGCGCTTTTATGCTCTGCCATAAAGCACCTCGACAGGGTAAAGTTTAGCGATTTTATGTGCAGGGAACCAAGTGCCAATCACAGCAATAAGAATGGAGAGCATGAGAACACAAGGCACGACGATCCAAGCGAAATCAAGAGGCGCACCAAATAGTGCGGCACCGATAAATTTGGCTAATCCCCATCCGGCTAAACAGCCAAATATTCCGCCTACTAATGCACTTAGCACCGCTTCGCAGTAGAACAGTAAGGTAATTTGCCATTGATAAGCGCCCAGTGCTTTCATTAAGCCAATTTCTTTTGAGCGTTCGATAATTCCTGCACTCATTAAGGAAGCAATACCCATTGCCGCAGCGATTAATGCCGCGAAGGTAACGATCGCAAGTAAGAGTTGGATTTTGCCAATGACGACACCTTCAGAAGCGGCAACTTGCCAAATGGGGCGAACCATTACGCCAGAAATCGCTTCTTCTAATTGATGGGAAATTGATGAAACATAAGCGGTGCAATACCAACGGTCATAGGCTTCCGCATCTAGGGCATCAGTATTGGCACGCGCTTTACGGGAAAGATCATTTTCAGGCACGGTGAGGGCAGATACGCGGACGGATTGCACTTTGCCTTCTAAACCCAGCAAATTTTGTACCGCACTTAGGGGCATTACAAGCTGATTATCTTCTGTTCCACCCGTACTTAAAATGCCTTTAATTTCTACCGCACTTTGTTGGCTTTCGCCGTTATCGTTTGTGTAGCTTAAGCTAAGTTTATCGCCAATTTTCCAACCATTACTTTTGGCAAGTTGTTCGCCAGCAAGTGCAGGGACGATTTCGCCAAAGTCATTGTTTAAATCATCAACCCATTCCCCTTCCACTTTCCAATAAGGGCTAATGATTCGTTGCCCAGTGTGGTAATCCTCTTCATCGGGCACGGCAATATTATGATCAAAGAAGGTACCAAGCACATTAATCGTTTTAGGCGCTGAAAGTGCGGTGGAATTTTGTGAAGATTTTGTCGCTTGCACATTTGCAGAAAGCAACGGGGCAAACCCCACGATATTATTTCGCCAGAAAATATCTTTGATGTTGGGAAGTTCTTTCTCATCTAAAAAATCTTGGCTAGATAATGAAGCACTATGACTGAGTTCATCAGGCAATGCCGCATTGCTGGCAGGCTCTACCAAAATATTGGCACCGTAAGATTTTAGCTCTTTCGCCATTTTGTCACCAATATCAATGGAAACAGCAAGCAGCGCAGAGACTAAGCCTGCGGCTAAGAAAATAGTGATAATGGCGAGCAATTTACGTTTGATGCCAAATCGCCAAGATTGAAATAACATTCTAGCAAGCATTGTTATCCCCCTTTTGGATTTTCGTTTTTGTTAATGCCGAGATAGTTATCGGGATTATCGCGGAATAAATCGAGATTTTTTTCGTTCTCAAAGAAATAAGTATGCCCTTCGTGGCTATATTTATATTCAGTTTTGGTGTTTTTGAGTTTGGCACCACTAATCGGATCTTGCACTTCAATTTCCACAATCGTACTGAATAGATTTAAGCCATCTTCAAGGCTTTTACGAGAAATCACGATTTCATTTTCAGTTTGTTGCCAATTTTCAATAGGTACAGGGTTACAACCGCCCGGTTTACCGATAGATGGAATAAAGAGATGCACGCCACAACCAACGCAGACCACTTGATTACCTTGCATGACATAGCCTTGATCGCCGCAGAGTAGGCAAGCATCGAATACTGCCGCCATACTGATTTTATTCGGTTGGCGATTGATAATGAAAAAGCGTACGGCTTTGCCATCATCAGCAATCCAAACAAAACGGTGAAGTTTACCGTCTTTAAGTGGCTCTAGTACTAAATGCACTTCATTTTTGTTATTAAGTTGTACTGGAACCGCTTCAGAAAGTTGTGGCGGTTGAGAGGCAACTTTTTCCCAATAAAGTTGGCTTGCGGCAACAAATAAAATACCCAATATGCCCCAGAAAATTGTGCGTTTTGATGTTTGTACGAAGGCTAATTTTTTGCGTTTTTCAATAAGATCTTTTTCAGCTTTTGCTTCTCTTAAACGTTTTGAATGCGTTTGAATGGTAAAAATACACAAAATAACTGACATTAACGCAACACAAATGATATTGAGCCAAGCGGAGATTTCTCCTGATTTTGCCACAAAACTTAACCGCACTTTGGTGAGTTCAATGAGTTGTAATTTCATCAAGGTAAGCAACAGTTCTGCTACAAGCGGAAGAATTAAAGCGATAAAAAGTAAAAAGCTGAGTGCAAAAAGTGCGGTGGATTTTCCTTGTGTTTTTTGTTGCTGTTTAAGTAAGATATAGAGCCATGCACTTGAGGCTAAACTAAAAATCACACCAAAAATGACCGCACTTATATTTAAAATAAAGTCAGTGTTAATAACATCTGTGTTGGTGAGGGCTGTGATGTTTGGATCTTTTGCCCAAGTTGCTCCCGCGATAAGCATTAATGCAAATTGCCAGAATACGGCAAGGTTTGATGATTTGCTCCATTGGCTGATTGCAAAAAGTAAGAAGATAATTAAAAAGCCGATGGTTAGAATAAGGTTGGTGGTTTGTCCATTAGGAATATTGAGTCGTAGGACAACACCCAAAGCCAAGCCAATAAGGCTTAGCCAAATAAGCGTTTTAGGCGAAATATTGCCTTTTTTGATTGCCCAAGATGCACCGAGTAAAAGCGAAATTGGCAAAAGAGATTGCAGAACAAAAATGAAAAAATAAGTCATAGAAAGCGGATTTTTAAATGGTAGGGTGGGCTTTAGCCCACCGTTTTTTCATGTCTGATTGTTAATTGGTGGGCAGAAGCCCACCCTACAGCACTATTATTTTAAACCAGTAAATTTGAATTCATAATTTACATCAAATGGTTTCCACCAACGACCTACGCCAGTTTCTTCATCAGTGTGGCGGTGCATACCAGCTTTTGGTGGCGGATCGATATGGTAAGTTAATTTGTAGTTACCCACGCCCATCATTTTGATGTTTGCGCCATAGTGTGGGCCATCGCCAGCAACCATTGGCATGAAGGTACCTTCTTGTTTAGCACCAGTATCGGTATTGACTAAGGTATAGTTGATGGTTAAATAAGGCATCCATTCACCTTCACCAAAACCGTTTTTGTTACCTTTCACTGCGTGAATGTCTGCTTCTAAGTGAATATCAGATTTTGCTGCTGGTAAGCCCATGCCGCGAGGTTCCATATCCACTGGTTTTAAGTAAACCGCTGCAATTTCCATGTCATTCATGGTAACCGCTTCACCGATTGGATATTCTTGGAATGCGTAAGCAGAAGTTGCTGCAAACATTCCTGCTAATAAACTTGCGCTAAGAAGTGCTTTTTTCATAGTTTCTCTCCTGAGATGAGTTTTGAGTTAATTTGAAACCGCTCTTTTGCTTTGATATTTCATAACAAACAAAGCAAAAATAGCAGCAAGAATTAAGATTGCTTGTGGTACAAGGGTTTCCACATAAGGATAAACACCTAACCACGAGATTTCTGGTACACCGTTAATTAATGTCGGTTCAAACAGTTTACCTTCAATCAGTTCAAGTACAGATTTGCCAGCGAACACAAATGCCATTAAATACATAAATGAACCAGTAAACATAAAGAATGGTTTTAATGGCAATTTAACCACGGTGTAACGCATTACAAAGTAGCAAATCGCCAGTAAAATCACCCCGCAAATAAAGCCGGCAAAAAGATAGGCTAAACTGACCGCACTTTTCGCATCGCCAACTAGGGCATAATAGAACAATACGGTTTCTGCGCCTTCACGATATACCGCGAGGAAACTAGTAAGCCATAAGCCGAATAGAGAGCCTGCCGTTAATGCCGTTGAAAGTTTGCCTTCGAGGTAGCGTTTCCAGTTTTGTGCTTCGACTTTAGAAAGCAACCAATAACTCATACTAAACAGCATAAAGACCGCAATAATCATTGTGAAACCTTCAAGCAATTCACGGTTTTGCCCTGAGTTTTCAAAAATAAGTTGGAAGATGAATGCGGTAACTACGCTTGCCCCTAACGCAATATAAACGGATTGGCGAATAACTGGCAATTTATCGTGATGATTGTTTTTCACCATATAAGCCACAATAGCGGCAACGATTAACAACGCTTCTAAGCCTTCACGTAAAATAATAAGCAAGCTATATAAGAACATAGACCAATCACTTTGTTCGCTACCTTGCAATATTTGAACGGCTTTCGCTAAGTTTTGGCTTAAACCTGCAGCTTGTTCCTGTAATTTGTCGCCATTTCCCGCTTTCATCAGGCTGACTAAACGAGTGAAATAACCTTCTAATTCTGCTTTAAAGTTGCTATCGCGAGAGCCTACTTTGTTTTCCATGCCAGAATTTTCAAATACATCAAAGTAAGTGTCTTGCACCGCAAGCATGGCTTTTTTCTCATCGCCTTGTTCATAAAGGGCAATAGCTTGTTGAATACGTTGGTTGATTTCAGTCGTAATTTTTGCCCAATCTTGATCTGTAACTTTATCTGAAGTTTGCGCTTGTGATTGTGTCGCTTGAGCATTTTGTTCATCGCGAGTGGTTGGCAAGTTAGGAAGCTGTTCTTCAATATCTTGCAAGAGTTGTGTGCTTTGGTAAGCAATTTCTGTCATTTGATCAGGTTGTTCGCTCAAACGAATCAAATTATAGAATTGTTGATTGATCGCTGCTGAAATTTCAGAAGAGCGGTTGGTTCTAACCGACATTTCCATTTCAGAATTTTTGTAGCCGTCATATTGGGCTTGTTGGAATGCTTTTTTAGCATTGGCAAAATCACCGCTTTCATAAGCAGTAATGGCTTGCGCGATCAAATCATCAATGGTTTTGAAACTTTGTTGCCAATAAGGTTTGATAGCTTGATTATCATAAACGCCGTGCTGACTATCAGCATTGAGTTGATGCCCTTCAACAAGAGAAGGTAAAACTTGCTGTAATTCATTTTTTAAACCGTTGATTTTGGCTTGAACCTCATTCATTGGTTTACCTTCGCCAATCATTTTGCGGATTTCACCAAAAGTGGCTTCCATTTGATAGCTTTTTTGCGCTGAAAAATTAATGCGAATCGGCCCTTCTAAATTTTCAAATACTTCAAAATATGCCATTTGTACTTCGGTTTTGGCATCATCAATTTTGTTTTCTTTAAGAAGTTGTTCGGTGTGATTCAAGCGTTGAGTAATGTCATCTACCCATTTTTGATAGTTATCTGCAAAGACTGTTTGAGAGAATAAAAATAGTAAAGATATGCTGATATAACGTAAAAGGTACGGCATAGAACTAATAACCTTATAAATGAAATCCATTCTTATTTGAAAGATATATCTAATGATAAAAAATCTCAACAATAAATTTGAATTTTTGCTACTTAGATCAAGTTTTATTTGAATATTTAAGATTTTTTAATGGCTGTTGTATAATGCAAGCGTTTTCCAATTGCCCTTTTAGGAGATTTTTATGACAGCACAAACTGGTATTTTGCTTGATGGTTGCAAAGCAGGTGTATTTTTAGAAGCAAATATCTCAGATTATTCTCAGATTCCAGCAGCGGCTCGCCAATTCCTTAGTCGCTTAGAACAGCTTCAACACACTTATCCCGATGCGCGTTTGGGGGCGGTAGTTGCTTTTGGCGATAAAGCTTGGAAAACCCTTGGTGGGCAGGACGCATCAGAACTTAAACCTTTTGTTACTTTAGGAAAAGGTGATTTAACTGCGCCAAGTACACAAACCGATCTTTTAGTGCATATTCAATCGTTACGCCCTGATGTTAATTTTTCTGTGGCACAAGCTGCAGTGAATGCTTTTGCTCAAGCTATTGATGTTCAGCAAGAAATTCATGGTTTTCGTTGGGTGGAGGAACGAGATCTCACAGGTTTTATTGACGGAACTGAAAATCCTAAAGATGCACAACGAGCAGAAGTTGCCTTAATTTCAAATGGCAATGATAAAGATGGGAGCTATGTGTTTACTCAACGTTATGAACATAATCTCGCTAAATGGGAAAAATTAAATACAGCAAAACAAGAAAATGTGTTCGGACGAACCAAAACGGATAGCGTAGAAATGGAAGATAAGGCGGATACTTCTCATGTCGGTCGTACAGATTTGAAAGAGAATGGCAAAGGTTTAAAAATCTTACGTCAAAGCTTACCTTATGGTACGGCGAGCGGTACACACGGATTATTCTTTATTGCTTACTGTGCAACGCTTTATAACATTGAACAACAGTTGCTTAATATGTTTGGTGAAAAAGACGGAAAAACTGACCGCATTTTAGGTTTTACTAAGGCTGTAACGGGTGCTTATTATTACGCACCGTCTATTGAGCAGTTGAATAAACTTTAATTTATGAGAAACCTAAATTAAAAAAATTTAGGTTTTTTTATGTTTCTTAATCTTTTCTTAAGATTTGTTTGTTTTAATACACACATCCAAGCAATGGTGCTTGAAATTAACTGATTTAAAAAGGAAACATTATGAAAAAATTTGCATTAGCAACAATCTTCGCATTAGCAACCACTTCTGCATTTGCAGGTTTTAATGGCGGAAATACTCAAGGCGGTTTTCAACAAGCCACCCCTTCAGCAATTAGCGTAAAACAAGCTTTATCTGCAGCAGATAATTCAATGATCACTTTAGTGGGGAATATCACACAACAAATTGATGACGATGAGTTTTGGTTTACTGATGGGACTGGGCAAATCAAGATTGAAATCAAAAAACGCGTTTGGAATGGTTTAAACGTAGATTCAAAGGATAAAGTGAAAATTTATGGAAAATTGGATAATGAGGTATTTGAGAAAGCGGAGCTTGATGTATTACGTATCGAAAAAGCAGAGTAATCATTTTTGAAAATGGCGAGCATTAGCTCGCTGTTTTTGTTTATAAAGTGCGGTCAATTTTTATGAGAATTTTATTGATAGAAGACGATAATCTAATCGGCAATGGGCTACAAATCGGTTTAACTAAACTTGGTTTTGCGGTGGATTGGTTTACGGATGGGAAAACAGGAATGGATGCCTTAACTTCTGCGCCTTATGATGCGGTTGTGTTAGATTTAACTTTGCCGAAACTTGATGGATTAGAGGTATTGCAACAATGGCGTTCCAAGCATCAAGATGTTCCCGTATTGATTTTAACTGCCCGTGATACCTTAGATGAACGAGTCAAAGGATTGCAAAGTGGAGCAGATGATTATCTTTGTAAGCCTTTTGCTCTAGCGGAAGTTGCCGCGCGTTTGCAGGCACTTATTCGTCGTCGTTATGGTCATCATCATTCGGTGATTGAACACGCTGGCGTTAAACTCGATCCCAATCAGCGTTCTGTTTGGCTAAATAATCAACCTATTTCTTTAACAAGCCGTGAATATAAATTGCTTGAATTATTTATGCTGAATAAAGATCGCGTATTGTCTCGCTCATCAATTGAAGAAAAATTATCAAGCTGGGATGAGGAAATTAGCAGCGGGGCATTAGATGTGCATATTTATAATTTACGCCAAAAATTGGGGAAACAATTTATTCGCACGGTACACGGTGTTGGGTATGCTTTATGACAAATTGAAAAATGAAAAATAGAAGCCTTACGTTGCGTCTTATTTCTGTGCTTTGTTTAACCGCACTTTTTGTTTGGCTGGGTTCTACGCTTGTCGCTTGGTGGCAAGTGCGCCACGATGTGAATAAAGTTTTTGATGCACAACAAGTTCTCTTTGCTGAACGGCTCGCAAATTCAGATTTAAGTACTATTTTGTTGGAATCTAGTACAACACTAAATAAAAATTCACAGTCGGCATTAAAAAAAAGTTATGACGATGATGCCTTGGCCTTTGCTATTTTTTCTAAAACTGGGAAACTTTTATTCAGTGATGGACGAAATGGAAAAGATTTTATTTTTAATAATAAAATGGGTTTTCATAATTCTCATACTTATGATGATGACGATAACTGGCGAATTTTCTGGCGTACGGCAGCGAATGGGAAATTGATTATCGCAGTAGGGCAAGAATTAGATTACCGCGAAGATCTAATTGAGGAAATGATCTTTGGGCAAATGTGGATTTGGTTTGCCAGTTTGCCTATTTTGATCATCGTTTTAGGATGGTTGATTCATAAAGAACTTCGACCGATTAAACGTTTAAGCCAAGAAGTACAAACGAGAAAATCTGGTGATGTGTCATTGTTGAATACTGAGGGTTTACCTGCTGAGATTTTACCCTTAGTAAAAAATTTAAATCAATTTTTTGACCGCACTTCAGCTATGTTGCAACGTGAACGCCGTTTTACCTCTGATGCAGCCCATGAATTGCGTAGTCCATTGGCGGCACTGCGTATTCAAACTGAAGTTGCTCAACTGGCGGGTGATGATGGGGAATTGCGAGAACAAGCACTTTTGCATTTAACACAAGGGATTGATCGTGCGTCGCAGTTAATTGAGCAACTTTTAACGCTTTCAAAACTAGATAATTTACAAGAATTGGAAGAATTACAGCCTATTGAGTGGGAAGGTATCATTCAATCGCTGATCGCAGAGCGTTATTTTGTGGCAGAAAAACGTAAAATTACGTTGGCTTTTGAGAAAGAATCTGAACCAAAGCAGAAGCAAGGGCAACCAATTTTAGTTTCATTGATGCTTAGAAATTTACTCGATAATGCCATTAAATATTGTTCTGAAGACACAACCATTTCAGTGAAAATCTCATCTTCTCATATTATTGTTGAAGATAATGGCGGTGGCGTTGAACCTGAAGATTTGAAAAAACTTGGTCAGCGTTTTTATCGCCCAGCTGGACAAAATGAAAAGGGCAGTGGCTTGGGGCTTTCTATTGTCATGCGAATTGCGGAATTACACGGATTCAAAGTGCGGTTAGAAAATGTTATAAAAGAAGGGCAGCGAATTGGCTTAAAGGCACAAATATTTTTATAGATATGTCCTTTAAAAAAGAAAACCGAGTAAAGACTCGGTTTTCTTTTTTAGAATAGGTTGCTGATAAAGATGACTAAAATAATCACTGGCACAACGAATTTCACATAGTTAAACCAGATTTTAGTGAATGTTGAGTCAGGTGTTGGAGAAAGTTCTTTTTTCGCCTCATCTTTTAACACGAAACCAACGAAAATAGCACAGCCAAGTGCGGTCAGCATAAAGAGAATATTTCCACTGACATAATCATAGAAATCAAAAATGCTTTTGCCGAAAATGGTGACATTTTTCCATAGATTATCGCCTAAAATTGCAGGGATATTGCCTAATAGAAAAATGCCACCAAGGGTTAAGACAATGGCTTTGCCACGGCGCATTCTGAGCTTTTCTTGCAATGCAGTAATGATTACTTCATAAATTGTGATGGAAGTCGTTAGTGCGGCAATTAATAATAAGCCGAAGAAAATAATTGCAAAGAATTTACCCGCCCATAAGTGAGAGAATACGATAGGTAAACTTTGGAATACTAACGTTGGACCTGCGTTTGGTTCAATCCCAAAGGTGAAAAGTGATGGGAAGATCATAAAGCCAGCAAGTACAGCAATAATTGTATTGGTGAAACCTGTAATCACTGCGGTATGGATTAAGTTTTCTTCTTTATTTAAGTAACTGGAAAGCGTAATTAACACACCAAAACCAAGGCTTAATGCGAAGAAGACTTGCCCTAAAACAAAGATAAATAATTGTGGGGTAATTTTGCTGAAATCTGGTTTTAAATAGAATGTAATGCCTTCCATTGCGCCCGGTAATGTTACGTTGCGAATAACCATTCCAATGAGAAAGATGAATAGCAATGGCATTAAATATTTTACAGATCTCTCAATCCCACCAATGATCCCTTTAGCTAAAATAATGTAATTCACCACAACAAATAAGAAGGTGTAGAACATAATTTCATAAGGGCTACTGCCGATGTGAAGATCGTAGAAATTTTTGGCAATGTCTTTTGTAATTGGGGTTGAAATGTCTAATGTACCGCTAATTAGGCTGATGATATAGGAAATAACCCAACCACCAAGCACCATATAATACGCCATGATACCGAATGAACCGAGTAAGCCCATGTAGCCAAGGATTTTCCAATATTTGGAAATACCTTTTCCTTTATCCAGAATCTTATCGCCAAAGGCATCAATGGAGTTTACACGTAAGCGACGGCCGATCACGTTTTCAACGAGAATCATTGGGATACCGATTACGATCATTGCGATGCAGAAAAGTAAAACGTAGGCTCCTCCACCATTTTCACCCACAAGATAAGGAAAACGCCAAGTTGCACCGAAACCGACAGTTGCGCCTGCGACAGTCATAACATAAGTGAGTCGGTTCGACCAAGTTTGTCGCTGTTTATTATTTGTTGTCATTTTTTATCCTATTTTTAATAAAAGTGCGGTAAATAATTTAGGTGTTTTACCGCAAAAATTAAAACTTAATTTTTTCTTTATATTCACACAGATCTTCAATAATGCATGAGCCACAACGAGGCTTACGTGCGATACAAGTGTAGCGTCCGTGTAAAATTAACCAATGGTGAACATCCACTTTAAATTCATCAGGTACGACTTTAAGCAGTTTTTCTTCCACTTTTACAACGTCTTTACCTGGTGCAAAATTAGTTCGATTGCATACACGGAAAATATGGGTATCCACTGCAATAGTTGGATGACCAAATGCCGTATTTAGTACAACATTGGCTGTTTTTCTACCCACACCCGCTAATGCTTCTAAGGCTTCGCGATTTTCGGGCACTTCACCGTTGTGCTTTTCAATTAAATCACGGCAGGTTTTGATAATATTTTCTGCTTTGCTATTAAAAAGCCCGATAGTTTTAATATAGCTTTTTAAACCATCTAATCCTAAATCTAAAATCGCTTGAGGTGTGTTTGCAACAGGGAATAGTTTTTCTGTCGCTTTATTCACGCCTTTATCCGTTGCTTGTGCCGATAGAATTACCGCAATTAATAATTCGAAGGGCGAATTATACTGTAATTCTGTGGTCGGGTGGGGATTTTGATCTCTTAATCGGGTTAATATTTCGATTCTTTTTAATTTATTCATCTTATTTATCAATTCGATTTTTTATTGCAAGGAGCAAGCCTAATCCTATAAATGCGCCTGGAGGCAAAATGAAAAGTAAAAAACTACTGTCTGTATGGTAAATATGGAGCGTTAAAAATTTCGCTTGTTCGCCGAATAGATTTTCGATGCCATCAAAAACCGTACCTTGTCCAATGACTTCACGCAATGCGCCAAGTACTGTCAAGCTAAGCGCCATACCTAATCCCATTGAGAAACCATCCCAAACTGAATGGAGTAAGCTGTTTTTTGAGGCGAACGCTTCTGCTCGACCAATCACAATACAGTTGGTAACGATAAGTGGAATAAAAATCCCAAGTGATTGATAAAGCGTATAAGTGTAAGCATTCATTAAAAGTTGAACGACAGTTACTGTTGTCGCAATAATCATCACGTAGATTGGAATGCGGATTTCATTCGGAATATATTTACGGAAAAGCGAAATGACCGTATTTGTGCAAGTGAGCACAAGCATTGTCGCTAAACCTAAACCAAGTGCATTGGTGGCGGTGCTAGACACCGCTAACAGCGGACAAAGCCCGAGAAGTTGGACAACCGCTGGATTATTTTTCCAAATTCCTTGAGCAAAGATTTCTTTCCACATGGATTTTTGTTGATTTTCAACCGCACTTTCTATCTGTTCTTCTTCAAGTGCAGTATTTTTTTCAGTTAAATCAGTCATATTATTTCACTTGTGTTGAAAGCTGTTGTAACAAGGCTTGGTTATTTAGCATGATTAATGCTGAGCGTTTAGTTTGATTCACCACTGCGCGAGGTGTAATGGTTGCACCAGAAAATTGATCAAATTTTCCGCCATCTTTTTTTACTGCCCATTCGCTCAAATTATGCTCATTAATCGATTGATGAGTGAAATTTAAAATCCAGTTGGAAATACGAAGTTCAATTTTATCGCCTAAGCCAGGTGTTTCATGGTGTTCAATAACCCGTACACCTAAAATTTCACCTTTCGGATCTAATCCCACAAGCAAGCGAATATCGCCAGAATAGCCATCAGGTGCGGTGGTTTCATAGGCATAGGCAGAAACATTTCCATCTTTTTTCGCAAAATAAATTTTCTGAATGCCCACCAAATTTTTATCTTGAGGAATAACCGCACTTTCTAACAGATTATTATTGAAATAATCTTGTGGAATGACCTGTAAAAGCAATTCTCGTTGTTGTGCCGCCATCACAGCGTCAATTTTATCTTTTGTTAGGAAAAAAATACCCGCAGAAATTGCTGTGCAGAGTAGGGCGACAAAGCCTAACAATATGCCGTAACGCGATGTGATTTTTACTGTGCCCATTATTTTTTTCCTTTTGTTGGATAACCAGATACTCGAGGACGTGTGTAATGATCGATAAGTGGAACGCAAATATTACTTAATAAAATTGCGAATGCTACACCATCTGGAAAGTTTCCGTGATAGCGAATGAGATAGACAAATAACCCCACTAATGCGCCAAAAATAATTTTTCCTCGTGGTGTAATGGAAGCTGTGACAGGATCTGTCGCAATAAAAAATGCGCCAAACATCATGGCACCACTCACGAGTTGGCTAATCGCACTTAAATGCGTGAAGCCGGTAAAAGCGGTCGCGGTGGCTAAACAGAAAAAGGTGACAAGCATCGCCACTGGAATTTGCCAGTGAATGACACGTTTTAGAATAAGGAAAATTCCGCCCGCTAAGAAAGCCACGTTGACTTGCCACCATCCTTGAGCGAAATCGGTTCCATTACCCATAAAAATCGGCAGTTTAATTAATTCATAAAAATCATTTAATTGAGTGTGACTTTTATAGAAAATTTTTGCGCTATCCAAAGGCGTTGCTTGGGTGATTCCATCAATGTTATGTGTAAGTTGTGAAAGCGTAAATCCATCAGTGGTTAAACCTGAAAATATTAATGAAAATGCATCTAAAAAAGTCGGTGGTTCCTGTAATAAATTAATTGGAGGCATCCACGTTGTCATTTGTAACGGGAATGAAATCAAGAGAATTACATAGCCAATCATCGCAGGATTGAATGGATTTTGTCCTAAACCACCATAAACCTGTTTACCTAATAAAACTGCACAGAGTGTTCCAATGATGATGACCCAATAAGGCGCATAAGGTGGAATAGCCATTGCCAAAATTAAAGCAGTCAGGGATACGCTGAAATCTGAAAGATAATTTAACGGCTTTTTACCGCGTAATTTTATTGCAATAAATTCCGCAATGATTGCTGTACCAATAGCTAATGCGGATTGAAGCACCACGCCAAATCCAAAATAATAAATTTGCGTGAAAAAAGCTGGCATCATTGCCAAAATGACCCAAAGCATAATATGCGCTGTGAGTTTTCCCGAATGGGTATGTGGGGAGCTAACCATTTTAAACATTATTTTATTCCTGATTATTTTCTAATGTTGCTTGTGTTTTTGCCAGTTTCTTCGCTTTTGCCCGAGCAATGGCGGCGGCTACGGCTGCTTTTTTAGGGTCAAGTGCGGTTGAATTTTCTTCTGTTTTTTCTACTGCACTTTCTACGGCTTGAGTGCTTGAAACTGATTCTGTAGTTCCATTCACTTGAGCAAGTTTTTTTGCTTTTGCTCGAGCAATCGCTGCAGCTACCGCCGCTTTTTTCGGGTCAAGTGCGGTTGAATTTTCTTCTGTTTTTTCTACCACACTTTCTATGGCTTGAGTGCTTGTAACTGATTCTGTTGTTCCATTTACTTGAGCAAGTTTTTTTGCTTTTGCACGAGCAATAGCCGCAGCTACCGCCGCTTTTTTCGGATCAAGTGCGGTTGAATTTTCTTTTGTTTTTTCTACCGCACTTTCTACGGCTTGAGTGCTTGGAACTGATTCTGTTGTTCCCGCTTGTGCAAGTTTTTTTGCTTTTGCTCGGGCAATGGCTGCAGCTACCGCCGCTTTTTTCGGATCAAGTGCGGTTGAATTTTCGTCTGTTTTTTCTACCGCACTTTCTACGGTTTGAGTATTTGAGACTGATTTAGCGGTTTCATTTGCTTGTGCAAGTTTTTTCGCTTTTGCTCGAGCAAGTGCGGCTGCAACTGCTGCTTTTTTCGCATCGGTTGGTTGAGTTTGTTGTTCTTGGTTTTCGACTTGAGATTCCGCTTGCTGACGAGCCAGACGACGAGCTTTACGTTGTGCCATTAAATCCGTGTTATCAGGTAAAACTTCACCTTTTTCCGAGGTAATCGTTTTAACTTGTATTGATTCTATTTCATTGGCTTTTTTCGCTTTCAAGCGTTCTAGCGCTGCTTTAACAGGATCTTCACCTTTGGTTTGCGCTAATTCTTCTCGACGTGCTTCTGCTGCACGTTGTGAACGTGCTTTACGCTCTTGTTCTTCACATTCCATTCGCGCTTGTTTCGCTTCAAAGCGAATTTTAGCTTCATCTGATTTTTTCTGTTTTTCTTTTATTTGCCAAATTTTTGCTTTTTCTTGGCGGAAATACTGAATCAGCGGAATATGGCTTGGGCATACATAGGCGCAAATCCCACACTCGATACAATCTTTTAGGGCGTATTCTTCCGATTTTTTGTGATCTTCACTACGCGCAAACCAGTAGAGTTGCTGTGGCATCAAGTTAACTGGGCAGGCATCAGAACAGCTAGAACAGCGAATACAAGCTTGTTCAGGCTCTGGTTCTGCATATTCAAAATAGTCTGGTGCAAGCAAGCAGTTGACAATTTTTGTCACTGGTGCATTGAGATTGGAAAGTTCCAATCCCATCATCGGGCCGCCTGCAAACACTGGATAACGCTCATCAAACTGATAGCCAGCGTGCGTCAATACTTGAGAAATTGGTGTACCAAGTCGGACCCAATAATTACCTTTTTCAGGAATTTTATCACCAGTAAGGGTGACGACACGTTCAATTAAAGGTTCGTCATTTATAACCGCTCTTTTAATTGCAAAGGCTGTACCAACATTATGCATCAGTACGCCAATACTAGAAGAACGCGCACCACTTGGCACTTCCATTCCTGTAAGCAAATAAATAAGCTGTTTTGCGGCACCCGAAGGATATTTTGTTGGGATCACGCGAACGCTAATGTCATTTGCTCCTTGTAGCGCTTTACGAATTACCTCTATTGCTTCAGGTTTGTTATCTTCAATGGCGATGACTACGTTTTCAGGTCGTAGGATATAACGCAAAATACGAATGCCTTCTATGATTTCATCGGCGCGTTCACGCATAAGACGATCATCACAAGTGATATAAGGCTCACATTCTGCACCATTGATAATTAAGAGTTTAACTTTTTTCTCTGCTGATTGAATTTTAGCAGCAGTTGGAAACACTGCACCGCCCAAGCCAGCTATACCAGCTTGATAGATTTTGTTAATGAGTTGTTCTGGCGAGAGTGTCAAAAAATCGTCAATAGGATTACGCTTTAGCCATTGATCTAATCCATCCGCTTGCAAATGAATTGCAAGTTCATCAAGACCAGACGGATGTGCAGCGACATGAGGTTTAATCGATTTAATTGTGCCTGAAGTTGGCGCATGAACGGGTAGCATACGCAAGCCATCGCCTTGCGTTAAAGGTTGACCTTTTAATACGTAATCGCCTTCCTTTACTAAAAGGTTACCTGTTGTTCCTGCGTGCTGTTTAAGAGGAATGTAAAAATCCGTGACTAAAGGGTGATGACGTAATGGTTGCGAATTAGATTGTGATTTCATTTCAGGCGGATGAATGCCACCTTTGAAATCCCATAATTTACCGGAATTGAAACGAGATAATACGTCCGCCATTTATTCCCCCACAACCAATTTTTTCTCAGTGCCATTTATATTCATTACTGGAATGACTAATTTTGCATCAAACTTCCAATCCCAATTATCGATATTTTTTTTCACGGGAATCATTGAGATACAATCTGTTGGGCAGGGCGCAACGCAAAGTTCACAACCAGTACAGAGATCTGGAATGATCGTATGCATGAATTTATTTGTACCAATAATGGCATCAACAGGACAGGCTTGAATGCATTTTGTGCAGCCAATACACATATTTTCATCAATAAAAGCGACTTTCTCGATAGGTTCTTCTACACCGTCCATAGCTGGCACATCAACCCCTAAAATCTCTGCAATTTTTACGATGGTAGGTTGACCACCAGGAATACATTTTGTGATTTCATCTCCATTGCAAATAGCTTCAGCGTATGGTTTACATCCAGGATAACCACATTGTCCACATTGGCTTTGTGGCAAAATAGAGTCTATTTTTTCCACAATGGGATCGGCTTCAACTTTGAGTTTAAGTGAAGCAAAGCCTAAAATCGCACCGAAAATTAAAGCGAGTAAAGTGATTATGATGAATAGAAGGGTCATTATTTCTTTCTTGTTCCTGAAAAATACTGAGAGAACCCAATAAATAAAATCAAAATGGTAATAGCCATTAAAAGATAGATCATTTTATTACTTCACTAGTCCTGTGAATCCCATAAAAGCAAGAGACATCAAGCCAGCTGTGATAAGTGCGATAGATGAACCTTTGAAAGTTAAAGGTACGTCGGCAGCTACAAGACGTTCACGAAGCGCAGCAAAAAGCACTAATACAAGTGCAAACCCAAGAGATGCACCAAAACCATAAACGACAGATTCCGTTAAATTATGAGCAAGATTTACATTTAATAATGCAACACCGAGAACTGCGCAGTTTGTGGTTATCAAAGGCAAGAAAATTCCAAGTAAACGATATAGTGTTGGGCTAGTTTTATTTATTACCATTTCGGTAAATTGCACCACTACAGCGATAACTAAAATAAATACTAATGTGCGTAAAAAAGTAGCATTTAAGGGAATAAGAATATAGTGATCGACCAAATATGCACAAAGGGAGGCGACTGTTAATACAAACATTGTTGCTAACCCCATTCCCACTGCGGTTTCAATTTTTTTGGATACGCCCATAAAAGGACAAAGTCCTAAGAATTTCACCAATACAAAGTTGTTAATCAGCGCAGTACCGATAATTAATAAAATATAGTGTGTCATTGCTTTCTGCCTTGTGTATAAGTCGGCTATTATCCTCATTTATAGGCGCGATAACAATAGAAAATTTGGGGTAGGAGAAAGAGAAAATAGAGATTTTCACGTTTTGTTAGATATGAATAAAAAAGCGCAGCTAATCATTTAAATGATTAGCTGCGCAATATTTGGATTAACAGTACTCAACTTGATTTATGTGAGTAGAATACTATTTGACGTTCTATATCAATTATTTTTGGTATAGTTTTACTGGACCTTGAGTACCACCGTTAGATTTTCCACCTTCTTGTAGTTTTAATTCAGAACCAGAGGCAGTGATTTCAACACGACGATTAGGGCGTAAGCAATCTTTTAATGCTTGTCCTTGAGAAACTTCATTACAAGATTTTATTTGTGGGTTTTTACCATAGCCTATTGCGGTTATTTGAGCCGTAATACCCTTTTCAACTAAACGATTTTTTACATTATTTGCACGATGTTGAGATAGTTCTAAGTTGTAAGAATCAGAACCTAAACGGTCAGTGTAACCAGCAACTTTAACTTCTTTAACACCAGTAGATTTTAATTGAGATGCAACACTATCAACTATTTTCTTACCCTGAGCTGTTAAAGTATCTTTGTTAAAATCAAATAAGAAGTCACCACTCAAATTGAAGGCTGAATTACCGTTACAACCGTTTGGATACCAGAAGAAACTTTGCGCATTGTGATTTTTGTCAAATAATACTTTATATTGACAAATTTTGTGGGTACCGTTTTCACGATAATTGAATACATAATCCCATTCAGATACACCATACAAGCCTTCAGTAAAGTGTGGATCACCAATTAATTGACGAATTTGGTCTTTGTTCATGCCATTTTCAATCATGCGTACATTATCCCAGTTTGGCCAAGTACCAAATTGACTACCATCATGGTTAAAAGTTGCAGAATCAATTTTAGGCCATACTAATTGAGGAACTTGTTCGCCCTTTACGTCTTTATATTCTGGGGTACCTGCGTCAGTCACTTTGCTTAAGTTGCCACAGGCGGCAACAGTTGCAATAGCAATACTTGATAATAAAATATGAGATAATTTCATTTGTTTTACCTTTTATTTGTCAATAACTATTCGGAAAGAGGATAACTAAACTTCACGAATTAAATATTATAAAACTGTAAAAGCTTTGGTCGCACATACTAAAGGCAAAAAATTGCCTTGTAAATACTAAAATTAGTGAACTAGCTTTCTTTTTTGTAAAGTAATGTAAAGGTATCTATTTTAGCGTATAAAATCATTTGACTGCTTTGTGGTATAACGATGAATAATATTTACCGCGCTTTCTTCAGCTTGATGACCTAATTTTTTGATCAATGATTTTTTTAATCGATATTTCACACTTAACACATGTTTTTCTTTCATTTTTTCCAAAATTAAATCATCACTGGTTGAAATTTCATCGACTAATTTTAAGTCGATTGCTTGTTGACCAAACCAATGTTCCCCTGTGGCAATTTTATCAATATCTACACAAGGGCGATTCTGTGAGACGAATTGTTTAAATAATTGATGTGTTTCTTCCAACTCTTGTTGAAATTTTTGTTTGCCTTTTTCGGTATTCTCACCTAATACAGTTACTGTGCGTTTAAACTCACCAGCAGTCATCACATCTACATCCACATCGTGTTTTTTCAATAGTCGATGAATATTTGGAATTTGAGCAACTACCCCAATAGAACCAATAACAGCAAAAGGCGCAGATACAATTTTATCTGCTACACAAGCCATCATATAACCGCCACTTGCTGCAACCTTATCTACAGCGATGGTTAATTTTATGCCTTTTTGTTTCAAACGAGACAACTGAGATGCTGCCAATCCATAATCATGAACAATACCGCCCGGGCTTTCTAAACGCAGCAATACTTCATCTTCTGGTTTTGCGACATTTAAAATTGCTGAAATTTCTTCTCGAAGTGCGGTCGTTTCTGATGCTGAAATATCGCCATGAAAATCTAAGACATACACACAGCTTTTCTTTTCGTCATCTAAGGTTTCACCTTTTTTTAATTTCTCTTTACGTTTTTTAACCTTTTGTTTTTCAGCTTTTTTCTCCGCTTTAGCTTGCTGTTTTAGTTCTTCTTCAGAAAGATTAAAATCACGCAAAACACGAACTTGATGATCAAATTCTTCAGATAAATCTTTAATTTCTAATTCTCCGGCTTTAGATTTGTTATGTTGGCGATAAGAAATCATCAAACCAACAATAGCAAGAATGAGTAATAAAATTGTCAAAATTTCCAGAATAAAAATTCCATAGCCAGTTAAAATATCGTTTAACATTGTTACTCCTATTGATATTTAATAGATTACATTGTGCTTTTTACTAGTTGTGACTAGGCTAGACATCAATATGATAAAATATTGTGAGTATTTGTGCTATTACAACAAAGGTTTTTAAACCAATTCTCACTTTTTTATTTTCATTTTTCCTGATTTAGAATAGCATAGGCAAGAATTTCATTTATACCAAAGGAGCAATTATGAAATTACGTGCTGTTGTATTAGGTCTTGCAACATTATGTGCTAGCACAGCGACTTTTGCTGGCATGGTTTCTACTTCATCTAACCTTGAGCTTTTAGCAATTGATGGTCAAAAGGCATCTAAATCTCTTACGAAGGATACTAAAACCTTTGCTGTGAATGACACCCAAAACCATCAGGTTGTTGTTCGTTTAAGTGAAATTATTGGTTCTGGATCTAGCCAAACCCTTTTTGAATCTAACCCTGTAATCGTCACATTCCAAGGCAATGCAGAGGATCTTGTTATTTCGGCGCCAGTTATTCGTAGTCGTTCTGAAAGCGATAAATTCAATGAAATGCCAAGCATTAGCGTGAAAACAAAATCAGGCAATACGCTTTCAGCAAAAGTGGATGTGTTAAAACAAGAAGGTTTATTCCCAAGTGCTAATGTGGTGAATGATCTTGCTGAATATAATGCCTCTGGTGCAACCGCATCTGTTTCTGCATTTGCTGCAACCACAGCTGCTAGCCCAATGATCGCTACTCCAGCAAGCAATGCAAAAGCGAATAAAGGTAAAGTGGTTGTTCAAGGTGAAAACGTTGCAGAGCAACAGCTTCAATATTGGTTCCAACAAGCTGATAAAGAAACTCAAACACGTTTCTTAAATTGGGCAAAATCCCATAAATAATTACCGCACTTCATACAATAAAAAGTGAGCCTTGTTGCTCACTTTTCTATTTTGATAAGGATTTGAAATGAATATTCGGTTAAATGCCAAAGTAATCGCTGCGATTCCTGTTTTTATTGCCGTAAATATTGCGGCAGTGGGAATATGGGCTTTTGATATTTCTTCGCAATCAATGCCTTTGATTCTCGGCATTATTGCAGGCGGTTTAGTGGATTTGGATAACCGTTTAACTGGACGATTGAAAAACGTATTTTTTACCCTTATTGCCTTTTCTATTTCTTCCTTTATTGTGCAGTTACATATCGGTAAGCCTATTAAATATATTGTGTTAATGACGGTGCTGACATTTATTTTCACCATGATTGGCGCCGTGGGGCAGCGTTATAGCACCATTGCGTTTGGTTCATTAGTGGTTGCGCTTTATACCACGCTGACTTATGTGCCAGAAGGAAATGTATGGTTTATTAACCCTGTAATGATTTTATGCGGTACCTTGCTGTATAGCGTGGTGACTCTGATTGTTTACCTGTTTTTCCCAAATCGCCCCGTGCAAGAAAGTGTCGCTAAAGCGTTTTGTGCGTTGGGAGAATATTTAGATACCAAATCCTGTTTTTTTGATCCTGACGAAGTAGCTGAGATTGAAAAAAAACACCTCAATTTTGCGATGAAAAATGCGAATGTTGTCACGGCATTTAATATTGTTCGCACTGCACTTTTTTATCGTATTAGAGGACAACATCGCCATCCTCGTACCCAGAGAATGTTACGTTACTATTTTGCCGCGCAAGACATTCATGAGCGCGCCAATTCTACGCATTTTGATTATCAACAAATAACGGAAAAACTAAAAAATACAGATTTGATTTTCCGTATTCAACGTTTGTTAGAGCTACAAGCACAATCGTGTAAAGAAATTACGGCGAGTTTGCGTGAAAATAAACCTTATCATTTTAATGAACGTGTCGAACGTGCACTTTTAGGCACCTTGCATTCCTTTGAACTGTATCGAACACAACATCTTAATGATCAAGATGAACTGATTGATATTCAAACCTTGTTAGATAATTTACAAAGCATCAACTGGCAACTTCGCCAGTTGGGACAAGAAACGACGGATACCGAACAGTTGGCTCAAATTCATACGGAACAGATCACGGGGTTAAAAAATATAAGTGCGGTGATTTTTAGCCATTTTACTTTTGAGTCACAGTTGTTCCGACATGCGGTACGATTATCTATTGTGGTATTTCTGTGCTGTGCCATTGTTGAGTTTTTCCAATTTAATCTTGGTTATTGGATTTTATTGACCACTGTATTTGTGTGTCAGCCAAACTATTCTGCAACTAAAGTACGTTTACGTCAGCGCATTATTGGCACGATATTAGGCGTAGTGGTGGGGTCACTATTACCTTATTTAAATCCAACCTTAGAATTAAAACTAGGTCTTGTGGTGCTTACAAGTACTTTGTTCTTTTTCTTCCGCAGTAATAATTACAGTTTCTCGACCTTTTTCATCACACTACAAGTATTGCTGAGTTTTGATGTCATGGGATTCGATACGGCAGCCGCACTAATGCCTCGTTTACTCGATACTTTGCTTGGTGCCGCGATTTCATGGTTTGCAGTATCTTACTTATGGCCAGATTGGAAATATTTGCAACTTGATAAAGTGAGTCATCAAGCACTACGCAGTGATGCGGTGTATTTATTGCATATTATTAGCCAATTGCAATTTGGTAAAAGTGATGATCTTAAATATCGCATAGCACGTCGCAATGCACATCAATATGCAGCCGCACTGAGTACAACTCTTTCCAATATGAATAATGAGCCAGTTAAATATAAGGCATATTTACAAAAAGGCTTTGATTTACTCAAACTTAATTATTCTCTATTAAGCTATATTTCAGCACTGGGAGCTTATCGCGACAGAATGAAAAATTTGCAACAGACCGCACAGTTTTTATCTGGTTTTTATCCCGTGGCAAAGAAAATTATCTATACCTTCGAACATATTGAAGAAATACCTGAAGCTATTTTTAACCAACAGCAAGAAAGTATCGAAATACATTTAAAAGAATTAGAAAAACAAGAGATGACCGCAGAAGAACGCGCCGTTTTTAGTTTGCCGTATCAACAATTGAATTTGATTACGCAACTCTTACCGCAGTTCTATGAGTATTTTAGGAAAGAGTCTTGTTAAAGAGTATGGGGGGCGTTATAAAGATAAAAGTGCGGTTGATTTTTGAGAGATTTTAAAACTCCTTGAAAATTTACCGCACTTTATTTTTTATTAGGCAATAATATTGACGAATGAGTTATTACTGCCCCATATTTTTCACTGATTTCAGGAAACCTTGGGCGCTATCAAACACAGAAGATTTTCCCTGTGCCTGTAAAATCATATCGGACATTTCACGGAATGCTCCTTTTCCTCCATTAGTAGAAAGTACATGATCAACAGTATTCTTTACATAAATAGGGGCATCAGCCACAGTAAAAGAAGTTCCACACGCTGCAAAGGCGGGGAGATCTACGCTATCATCGCCAATATAAGCGGTCTGATCGGCAGTGGCGCCTGCTTGTTTCATAAGATCAAAACAAGCGGTTTCTTTTTCAAGTTTGCCAAGAAAGAATAATTTAATACCAAGATCGGCAATGCGACGACGTAAAATAGGGGAGTCGCGACCAGAAAGTACTGCCACTTGAATACCTGCATCCATCAGCATTTTTATGCCTAAACCATCGCGAACGTGAAAACTTTTGATGGCTTCACCATTGGCATCATAATGAAGTTGTCCATCGGTGAGTACGCCGTCTACATCAGTAATGACAAATTTAATATTTTCTAATTTTTGTTGCATTGGGATTCCTTAGCTTGAAAATTCCACTAAACCCACCACGTGATTTTCATCATTAACAACCACTAGCGAGTGAATTTTTTTCGCTTTCATAAAGTCTTCTGCTTTTGATAAAAATTCGTCTTGATGAATAGTTTTTGGTGAACTTGTCATAAAGTCTTTGGCTGTTTTATTCAGCGTTTCTGCACCATTGGCTGTAAGCGCACGGCGAATATCGCCATCCGTGATAATGCCTTTAAGTTGTTCATTTTCCATCACTAAGGCAACGCCCATTCGCCCTTCATTCATCACGGTCAGACAATCTGTAAAATTGGTGGTCGGTAAAATTGTTGGTAGGCGAGTTTGCATTTGATCTTTCACTTTACATAATAAACGACGACCAAGACTGCCACCTGGATGGAATTTAGCAAAGTCAGCTGGTTGGAAATTGCGTGCCGTAATAAGCGATACGGCAAGTGCATCGCCAAGGGCTAGTGTGACAAGTGCGGATGTTGTTGGCGCGAGATTATTTGGACACACTTCACGCTCAACAGTAATGTCTAAAACATAATCAGCATGGCGTGCAAGCGTGGAATTTTTGTTACTCGTCACAGCAATAATTTTATTACCGAAATTTTTTAAACTTGGAATCAGTTTATTAACATCATCGGTTTCACCGCTATAGGAAATTAACATCACGATATCAATTGGTTTCAACATTCCTAAATCACCGTGGAAGGCTTCCGTCGGATGTAAAAAGAAACTTGGTGTGCCCGTAGAGGCAAAGGTAGCCACCATTTTTTTACCGATTAAACCAGATTTCCCTATCCCGCCGATGACTAATCGTCCTTCGCAAGCAAGGATTAAATCCACGACTTGATTAAAATCCTCGCCTAAACGTTGGCTGAGTTGTAAAAGTGCGTTGCTTTCCACTGAAAGGGAATCCTGTGCAATTTTTAGATAGTTCATTCTTCTTCCTAAAAGAGCGGTTGAAATTGGCGTTATTTTAGCGGAATCATAAAAAAATACGAATGAAAAATTAGCCATTATTGTTTATAAGATTGATGAGCAATATCTAAAAATTGGGGATTTTATTGACCGCACTAGTGATTGCCCCTATACTACGCGCCGAGTTGGTTAGACAATCGCTGGTTTATTGAAGCCCTTAACCGTATTTATACGACCTAGTGGGACAAGTAAACGAGAGGAAAGTCCGAGCTACACAGGGCAGAGTGCCGGATAACGTCCGGGCGGCGTGAGCCGACGACCAGTGCAACAGAGAGCAGACCGCCGTGTAAACGGTAAGGGTGAAAGGGTGCGGTAAGAGCGCACCGTGCCTCCGGTAACGGTTGGCAGCAGGGTAAACTCCACTCGTAGCAAGACCAAATAGGAATCCAATGAGTGGCCCGCTCAGGATTCGGGTAGGTTGCTTGAGCGGCAGAGTAATTTGTCGCCTAGAGGAATGATTGTCCACGACAGAACTCGGCTTATCGACCAACTCAAAATTTTTATAGAAATGACCGCACTTTAGTTTGTTTTTCAGAATAGATTAAAGTGCGGTTATTTTTTAATGAAAATTGAATTATTTTTCGTTTAATACACGTGGAAATAAAATATTATTTTCCAAATGAATATGGTGCATTAAATCATCAATAAATTCATTAATACCGCTATATAAGGCTTTCCAACTGAAACAAGCATCTGCTGGTGGTGTGCAGTTATTAGTAAGTGATTTGATCACTTCCACATCTTGTCCCGCTTCATCGTGTTCCATTTCCATTACACGAATTGGCATTGAGGCCATAGCATAATTTCCCATTTTGATCATAGGGAACAAAATTTGTTCTTCTTTCATTAAATGCTGGCTAAGTTCAGCATAAATTTTTTCTAACTGTGCGGCTAC
Source organism: Haemophilus haemolyticus (assembly GCF_003493605.1). Classification (GTDB taxonomy): domain Bacteria; phylum Pseudomonadota; class Gammaproteobacteria; order Enterobacterales; family Pasteurellaceae; genus Haemophilus; species Haemophilus haemolyticus_J. Next base: position 38,567 of record NZ_QQKA01000005.1, on the reverse strand, counting down.
GCCGACAGGGCAGTCATCACGATCACCATGTACATTTTCTACTTTCTCCGCCAATGTAATTAATTCAGGGAGTTGTTCACGGTGGCGATTATGAAAACGAGTAATAATGTGATCGATCATCTCTGCATAAGATGCCGAAGTCCAATCTTTATCATTATTTTCTGCTTTACTTTGTTGTAAATCAGTTAAACGTTTTTCAATTTCAGCAAGGTTAAGATTCTTTTGTTGTGCTGCGACTTCTAATAATACAGAACCTCCGCAGCAAAAATCTAAATCATATTCACGAAAAATTTTAGTTGCACCTGGAATTGAAACAGCGAGCTCGCTAAGTTTTTGTTGGGCAAAAGACATAAATCACTCCTATATTGATTAAGTAAAAATAAATCCTATAAAAATGGTAGGATATTTTTCTGATTATGAAAAGTAGAGAGATTTATTTATTGATTAAATTATGATTTAAATCAATAAAAGTACCTCATAATAATCAGCTAAAAATTTATGGTTATTAATATAAATAGGATTAATTATCACTAATGAGCTGGTCTCAAATTCATTATGTATTTTTTTATATAATTGATTTTTAAGAATTTAGGAAAATACTGATTTTCATCAATATTATTGATTGTGTTTACAAAGTGAAATCTTTTAGAATGGCGAAAAGTTAAATTTAACGCATAACTCCGAGCTTGTTTAGCCTAAGTTTCATCGAAATACGGTGGCAAGCCAATAACGCGGTACGTTATTCAGGGATACGCTGGAAACGGTTTATCCTCTCCATATTTAGAAAGGTGTAAAATGCAATCCATTCCTATCAAGAACGTAGGAGAGTCTCGCTTAGTCGATCCTTTCCAACGCCAATATTACTATCTACGACTGTCGATTACCGATCAGTGTAATTTTCGTTGTACCTATTGTTTACCTGATGGTTATCAACCAGAAGCTAACAAACCAAGTTTCTTAACCTTAAAAGAAATCACCCATCTTGCTCAAGCGTTTGCTGAAATGGGCACAGAGAAAATCCGTTTAACGGGTGGCGAACCGACTTTACGCAAAGATTTTATTTCTATTGCTGAAAGCATCGCTAACATTGATGGCATTCGTCAATTAGCCGTCACGACAAATGGCTATCGCATGGCAAAAGATGTGGCTGATTGGAAGAAAGCAGGGATTACGTCTATTAACGTCAGTGTTGATAGCTTAGATCCCAAAATGTTCCACCAAATTACGGGTATCAATAAATTTGATGACGTGATGCGTGGTATCGATCGTGCATTTGAAGTGGGCTACAACAAAGTCAAAGTCAATTCAGTGTTGATGAAAAATTTGAATGACAAAGAGTTTGAACAATTCCTTGTTTGGGTGAAAGATCGCCCAATTCAAATGCGCTTTATCGAACTTATGCAAACGGGCGAAATGGATAGCTTCTTTGATAAACACCATCTTTCTGGACAAGTTTTAGCCGATAAATTGCTGAAAAATGGTTGGCAATTACAACACAAATCCCATACTGATGGTCCTGCAAAAGTATTCACGCATCCAGATTATGCCGGTGAAATTGGCTTAATTATGCCTTATGAGAAGAATTTCTGCGCAAGCTGTAATCGCCTCAGAGTGTCAGCGAAGGGCAAACTTCATCTCTGTTTATTCGGCGAAGAAGGCATTGAATTACGTGATTTATTGCAATCCCATGAACAGCAAGATATTTTGCAAGCACGTATTTTTTCTGCACTTCAAGGCAAACGTGAACATCATTATTTGCATATCGGTGATAGTGGCGTAAGAAATCATTTAGCTTCTATCGGTGGCTAAAAGAAAATAGGTGACTTTTACTGTCACTTATTTTGCTTTCGTCACACATGTAAAACATTCAATATTTTAACCGTACTTTATTTTATTATGACTACATTTACGCATATCAATTCTCAAGGCGAAGCCAATATGGTAGATGTTTCTGCAAAAGCAGAGACTGTTCGCGAAGCTCGTGCTGAAGCCATTGTGACCATGTCAAAAGAAACCCTTGCTATGATCGTGGAAGGCAAACATCACAAAGGCGATGTATTTGCTACTGCTCGTATTGCTGGTATTCAAGCGGCAAAACGTACTTGGGAACTTATCCCACTTTGCCATCCCTTATTACTTTCTAAAGTAGAAGTGAATTTAGAACCGTTACTTGAAACTAATCAAGTTCGTATTCAATCTCTTTGCAAATTAACCGGAAAAACCGGCGTAGAAATGGAAGCATTAACGGCAGCAAGCGTAGCAGCCTTAACCATTTACGATATGTGTAAAGCCGTACAAAAAGACATGGTGATTGAGCACGTTCGCCTGTTAGAAAAGAGCGGTGGAAAATCTGGCCATTTTATTGCGGAGGAAAAATAGGATGTTAAATGTTTTATTTTTTGCTCAAACTCGAGAATTAATTGGGGAAGATTCTATTCAGCTTGAAGGCGACTTTGCGACAGCGGAAGCTGTGCGTGAACACCTTGCTCAAAAAGGCGATAAGTGGGCATTGGCACTTGAAAAAGGCAAACTTTTAGTAGCGATTAATCAAACTTTGATGCCATTAGAAAGTGCGGTCAAAAATGGGGATGAAATTGCATTTTTCCCACCGGTAACAGGGGGCTAAATGACGGATATTCAAATTTCAGTACAAGAACAACCTTTTGATCAAAATGCCGTTTACCAATGGCTATCTGAGCAACATTCGGTTGGCGCAACGGTTATTTTCGTGGGTAAAGTACGCGATCTTAATTTAGGCGATGAGGTATCCAGTTTATACTTAGAACATTATCCCGCAATGACAGAAAAAGCCTTACGAGAAATTGTAGAACAGGCGAAAGCGCGTTGGGATATCCAGCGAGTATCTGTGATACATCGAGTAGGACTTTTACATACCGGCGATGAAATTGTTTTAGTCGGCATCAGTTCTGCTCATCGAGGTGATGCTTATCATGCTAACGAATTTATTATGGACTTCTTAAAATCCAAAGCACCGTTCTGGAAAAAAGAACAAACCAATCAAGGTGAACGTTGGATTGAAGCGAGAGAAAGCGATAAAGAAGCGTTAGATAAGTGGTAATGGCAAAGTGCGGTTAAACTTAACCGCACTTTTGCTTTTTATGAATTAAAGCACTTTCACAATACTTTCACATAAATAACGAATATTGTCTTCAGTGATACCCGCCACATTGATACGACCAGAACGAACAGCGTAAATGGCAAATTCTTCTTTTAAACGATCTACTTGTTCCCCTGTTAATCCACTGAAAGAGAACATACCGTTTTGTTCAATGATAAAGCTGAAATCTTGTTCTGCACCATATTCTTTTAATAACTGAACGAATAAATGACGCATTTTTTTGATACGTTCACGCATTTCAGTTAATTCATTTTCCCATTCTTGACGAAGTTGCGGATCATTTAACACTGTTGCTACGGTCGCTCCGCCGTGAGATGCCGGGTTAGAGTAGAGGGTACGAATAATTGATTTCACCTGTGTTAATGCGGTGGAAGCAATTTCTGCATTTTCAGCCACAAGAGTAAATGCGCCAACACGTTCATTATATAAACCAAAGTTTTTCGAGAATGAACTTGCGACTAATAATTCTTTGTGGTTTGCCGCAAAAGCACGCAATCCATAAGCATCTTCATCTAATCCATTGGCTAAACCTTGATAAGCAAAGTCAAAGAGTGGCAACCAACCATTTTTAGCTGAAAGTGCGGCTAATTCTTGCCATTGTTCAGGAGTTGGGTCAATACCAGTCGGATTATGGCAGCAGCCGTGTAAAAGTACCACATCACCTTCACTTGCTTGGCTTAAATCTTCGAGTAAATGTTCCCAGTCAAGGGCTTTGCGTTCAGCATCATAATAACGATATTCGCGAATTGTCATGCCCACCGCATTGAAAATTGCATTGTGGTTTGGCCAAGTTGGGGTGCTGATCCAAACATTTTGTGCTTTAGTTTGACGTTTAATAAATTCAGCCGCAATGCGTAATGCACCTGTGCCACCTAAACTTTGCGCAGTTCTCGCACGGTTTGCTTTAATGACATCAGAATCTTTACCGAAAAGGAGTTCTTTTGTGCGTTCGTTATAATCTGCAATACCATCGATAGTCAGATAATTCTTCGTTTTTTCCTTATCAAATAAGCGTTTTTCTGCTTCTTTTACCGCACGCATTATCGGTGTTGTACCTTGTGCATCTTTATAAACGCCAATACCTAAATTGATTTTATTTTCACGCGTTTCAGATTTGAATGCTTCGCCTAAGCCTAAGATAGGATCGGCTGGAGCCGCTTTGATATGTTCAAACATAGCTTTTCCTTATGTATGTGTTGTGTGGTGGATAGTTTTATACTTCAGCCGTTTTATTTTATCAAGAAAGATTTTTATAAAAATTAACCGCACTTTGATATTTTTAAATATTCATCAAAAAGTGCGGTCATTTTTTGAATTATTTTAGTTTTTCAATCGTCCAATTTAATCCCGATTGATAATCTTCTGGTAACTCAGTGCGGAGTTTTTCTAATTGTTGAATAATGACCGCTTTATTAGGATGAGAAAGATTGATATGCCCAACTTTACGTCCAGTTCTGACTTCTTTGCCGTACCAATGAAGTTGTGCAAACGGTGTATTAAGCCATTTTGGATTATGTTTTGTGCCGATTAAATTCACCATCACACTTGGAGCGAAAGTTTGTAAGTCAGGCGTTGGCAAATCAAGTAGCGCACGTAAATGTAATTCAAATTGGCTAATCGAGCATCCTAGTTGTGTCCAATGCCCACTGTTATGTACGCGAGGCGCAAGTTCGTTAATCAGTAATTTGTCGCCTACAACAAAACATTCCATTGCCATTACACCCACATAGCCTAATTTATCCATAATTTTGCCGAGCATGGCTTCTGCTTGCTTTTGTTGTTCGGATTGTTGAGGAAAAGCACTATCAACCACACTGTAACGTAAAATACCGTTTTGTTGCAGGTTATGTGTAACGGGATAAAAACGCTTTTCGCCATTTTTAAACCTTGCGCCTACAATAGACACTTCATAATCGAAAGGAATAAATTTTTCTGCGATCACTTCACCGAATAAGTCATCAGTGATGTCCGCTTTATTTTCATCGCTGATAATCCATTGACCACGTCCATCATATCCGCCTGTTCTGCGTTTAACGACAACTTTCTCGCCAACAGTTTGGAAAACATCATTCCATTGCGTTTTATCTTTTAATAAACACCAAGGCGAGGTCGAAAGATTGAGTTCATCTAGTAAGGATTTTTGAGTAAAACGATCGGCCAATAATCCAAATACATGTTGATTGACGAAGTTTTTATGATTGCCGAGTAATTCAGTTAAAGGCGTTTTTTCCCAGCGTTCAATTTCCGCCGTGATGATTGCATTTTCAGGTAAGTCAAAAACTGGGGAATTGAAGGCTAAGGGTTCTACATAAATATCTAAAGGGGCGCCTGCGTAACGTAACATTCTGCCGAGTTGTCCGTTGCCAAGTACATAAACGGTTGGGTATAAGGTGGAGTTTTGCATAATATTTCTCGTTAAATTTACGAAAAAAACAACCGCACTTTAAAAGTGCGGTCAGATCTGAAGATATTTTTATGTGCGTGGATCGGGATTGTCCAGTACAGCATGAGTTTGGTTTTCACGGAAAGATTGCAAGCGTGAAAGTAATTCTGCATCCCAACTTGCTAGAATTTGTGTGGCTAATAATCCTGCATTTGCCGCGCCCGCAGGGCCAATAGCCAATGTTCCGACTGGGATTCCTTTTGGCATTTGCACAATTGAATAAAGGCTATCTACGCCGCTTAACATAGAACTTTTTACTGGCACTCCCAGCACCGGCACAAGGGTTTTCGCTGCGATCATACCAGGTAAATGTGCCGCACCGCCTGCCCCAGCAATAATTACTTTATAGCCATTTTTTTGTGCATTTTCAGCAAATTCAAAAAGTTTATCAGGCGTACGATGAGCCGAGACGACTTCCACATGATAAGGTACTTTTAATTCATCTAAAATCTGAGTTGCCTCTTGCATGGTAGCCCAATCGCTTTTTGATCCCATTACAACGGCAATTTGTGCAGTTTTTGACATGCTATTTTCTCAATTTTCTAATTAAAAACGAGGCGTAGAATAGCACATCTTATATATATCAGGCAAACGTTTGCCAAATGGCTTTTATAGGAAAATACCATTGCAACTTTAAGGATAAAATTTTATCCTAGGCACAATTTTTATAAGAATAGGGCAAATTATGTTAGCCAAAGCAAAATATAGAAAAGATTACAAACAACCAGATTTTACTGTCACTGACATTTATTTAGATTTTCAACTTGATCCTAAACATACTGTGGTGACTGCAACCACAAAATTCCAACGCTTAAATGATGAAGCGACTTCTTTACGTTTAGATGGGCATAGTTTTCAGTTTTCTTCTATTAAATTTAATGGTGAGCCATTTTCTGCCTATCAACAAGATGGCGAGAGTTTAACGCTCGATTTAAAAGGTAAAAGTGCGGAAGAATTTGAACTTGAAATTGTGACGTTCCTTGTGCCAGCCGAAAACACTTCATTACAAGGTCTATATCAGTCTGGAGAGGGTATTTGTACGCAATGCGAGGCGGAAGGTTTCCGTCAAATCACTTATATGCTTGATCGCCCAGACGTATTGGCGCGCTATACAACCAAAATTACCGCAGATAAGACTAAATATCCTTACTTGCTTTCTAATGGTAACCGCATTGCAAGTGGTGAATTAGAGGATGGCCGTCATTGGGTTGAATGGAATGACCCATTCCCGAAACCAAGCTATTTATTTGCTTTAGTAGCGGGGGATTTTGATTTATTACAAGATAAATTCATCACCAAAAGTGGGCGAGAAGTTGCGTTAGAGCTTTATGTGGATCGTGGCAATCTTAACCGTGCAACTTGGGCAATGGAAAGTCTGAAAAAAGCGATGAAATGGGATGAAGATCGCTTTAATTTAGAATACGATTTAGATATTTACATGATTGTTGCTGTGGACTTCTTCAATATGGGCGCCATGGAAAATAAAGGGTTGAATATTTTTAACTCTAAATTTGTGTTGGCAAATCCACAAACAGCAACCGATGATGATTATCTCGCCATTGAAAGCGTGATTGCACACGAATATTTCCATAACTGGACAGGCAATCGTGTGACTTGCCGAGATTGGTTCCAGTTAAGTTTGAAAGAAGGCTTAACAGTTTTCCGTGATCAAGAATTTTCTTCAGATACAGGTTCGCGTGCGGTAAATCGCATTAATAATGTGAAATTTTTACGCACCGTACAATTTGCCGAAGATTCAAGCCCAATGTCACACCCAATTCGCCCTGAAAAAGTCATTGAAATGAATAACTTCTATACCGTGACTGTATATGAAAAAGGGGCAGAGGTGATTCGTATGTTGCACACCTTATTAGGTGAACAAGGTTTCCAAAAAGGGATGCAACTCTATATTGCTGAAAACGATGGTAAAGCGGCAACCTGTGAAGATTTTGTTTCTGCAATGGAACGTGCAAATGACGTTGATTTAGCACAATTCCGTCGTTGGTATAGCCAATCTGGTACACCCGAATTATTGATTAGCGATGCTTATGACGAAAAAACGCATACTTATCGTTTAACGGTTTCACAATCCACACCGCCAACCGCAGATCAAATGGAAAAAGTGAATTTACATATTCCATTAAAAGTGGCGCTTTATGATGCGAACGGCACGAAACAAATGCTGCAACATAATGGCGAACTCTTGAGTGATGTATTAAATGTCACTGAAAAAGACCAAGTCTTCGAGTTTCATGGCATTTATGGTCGTCCAATTCCCGCATTGCTATGTGATTTCTCCGCACCGGTAAAACTGGATTATGATTATAAAACGGAGCAGTTATTAGGCTTGCTGAAATTTGCAGATAATCAGTTTATCCGTTGGGATGCGGCACAAATGTTATTTACGCAAGAATTACGTCGTAATGTTATGCGTTTCCAACAAGGCGAACCACTAGAAATTTCGCCTGAAATTTTGACCGCACTTTCTCATGTTCTGAACCATTATGAGAAAGATATTGAACTGGCAACATTAATTCTCACGCTGCCAAAAGAAATGGAATTTGCGGAAGGTTTCAAAACTATTGATCCTGATGGTATTTCAGCCGCAAGAGCATTTATGCAAGCACAAATTGCCGAGACTTTAAAAGATGATTTCTTGCGTGTTTACACCCATATTCGTCTCGATGAATATCAAGTTACACAGCAAGACATCGCCTTACGTGCAATGCGAAATCTTTGTTTAACTTATTTGGCTTACACCAATTTGGGTAACAACTTAGTGCAAAAACACTACAATAATGCGAATAATATGACAGATACATTGGCGGCATTAAGTGTTGCAACTAAAGCGGCATTACCTTGCAGAGATGTATTGTTAGCTGATTTTGAACAAAAATGGCAACACGATGGATTAGTGATGGATAAATGGTTTGTATTACAAGCCACTCGCCCAGATGAAAATGTGTTGGAAATTATTCAGTTATTAATGGATCACCCAAGTTTTAACTTTAATAATCCAAACCGTTTACGTGCATTAGTAGGTAGCTTTGCAAATCACAACTTAAAAGCCTTCCACAATGTAAGCGGAGCAGGCTATCGTTTCTTAACGGATGTGTTAATCCGTTTAAATGAAAGTAATCCACAAGTGGCTGCGCGTTTAATCGAGCCATTAATTCGTTTTTCTCGCTTTGATGCTCAACGCCAAACGCTCATGAAACGTGCTTTAGAACGCCTAAGTATTGTAGAAAATCTTTCAAAAGATTTATTTGAAAAAATTGAGAAAGCGTTGCAGTAAGTTGAGTTGGTACAGATTAAAAGGAAAATTAGCTTGGATAATAAAATTAAATTATTTGAAGGAAATGAAATCCGTTCTGCTTGGGATAATGAAAAAGAAGAATGGTATTTTAGCATCATTGATATTTTAGGTGTCCTTACTGAAAGTGATAATCCAAGAAAATATTGGAGTGTGTTAAAAACAAGGCTTAAAAAAGAAGGAAATGAGTTGGCTACAATTTGTAGCCAACTGAAAATGAAATCACCTAAAGACGGTAAAATGTACAAAACTGATGTTGCTGATATGCAAGGCATTTTCCGCATTATTCAATCTGTTCCCTCACCTAAAGCGGAACCTTTCAAAATGTGGTTAGCTGAAGTCGGTAAAGACAGAATTGATGAGATCATTGATCCTGAATTAACCATTGATAGAGCCTTAGAAACTTATCTTCAAAAAGGTTATAGCCGAGAATGGATTAATCAAAGGCTGCAAGCCATACAAGTAAGAAAAGAGCTTACAGATACTTGGCAAGCTCATGGCGTAGCTGAAGGGAAAGAATATGCCATTCTTACCAATGAAATCTCTAAAGCATGGAGTGGAATGACGACAAGAGAATATAAAGATTTTAAAGGGCTGAAAAAACAAAATTTAAGAGACAATATGTCCACCACTGAATTAATCTTAAATATGCTTGCAGAAACCGCTACCAAAGATATTGCTAATACATCAAATCCTCAAGGTTTTGAAGAAAATAAAAGAGTCGCTAAAAGGGGAGGTAATGTCGCAAAAATTGCGAAAGAGACGTTAGAACAAGAAACGGGACAGCCTGTTATTACTTCTAAAAATGCCGTTGATTTTGGTCGATTAATTGGCGATGTAATAAAAGAAATTCAGCATAAGGATGAAAACGCATAAAAGTGCGGTAAATTTTGCAATAGTTTTTGGGGCATTTAGTATGCCCCTTTATTTTATATGAGATTTCAATATTAATTTATTTCATGCAAATCCTGAAAATAATAAGTTTGCATAATATATTGAGATGACGCATTCTATACTCGTACAGACGTTTAGCCGTCTAAATGATTAAGAAGATTACTTTAAAACGGGAGTTATTATGACAACATCACATATTTTAGGCTTTCCTCGTGTAGGGGCAAAACGTGAATTAAAATTCGCACAAGAACGTTATTGGCGTAAAGAATTAGCCGAGCAAGATTTATTAGATTTAGCGAAAGCATTGCGTGAAAAAAACTGGAAACATCAAGCAGCGGCGAATGCGGATTTCGTTGCCGTGGGCGATTTCACGTTCTACGATCATATTTTAGATTTACAAGTGGCAACAGGGGCAATTCCTGCTCGTTTTGGTTTTGATAGCCAAAATTTAACCCTTGATCAATATTTCCAACTTGCACGTGGTAACAAAGATCAATTCGCAATTGAAATGACCAAATGGTTTGATACGAACTATCACTATCTTGTGCCTGAGTTCCAAAAATCGACCTCTTTCAAAGCTAACCCAGCGCATTATGTAAACCAAATCCGTGAAGCAAAAGCATTAGGTTTAAATTTCAAACCGGTGATTGTTGGTCCATTAACATTCTTATGGTTAGGTAAAGAAAAAGGCGAAGCATTTAACCGTTTCGATTTATTAAATCAATTAGTGCCTGTTTATGTTGAAATCTTAAACGCACTAGTCGCTGAAGGGGCAGAGTGGATTCAAATTGATGAACCTGCATTAGCATTAGATTTACCTGCAGAATGGGTTGAAGCCTATAAATCTGTTTACGCTGAATTAAGCAAAGTGAACGCAAAATTATTATTAGCCACCTATTTTGGTTCCGTTGCACAACACGCTGAGTTATTAAAAGCCTTACCTGTTGCAGGCTTGCATTTAGATTTAGTGCGTGCACCAGAACAGCTTGCGGCATTTGAAGATTACAGCAAAGTGTTATCAGCTGGTGTGATTGAAGGTCGTAATATCTGGCGTGCAAACTTAAACAAAGTGTTAGATGTATTAGAGCCATTAAAAGCGAAATTAGGCGAGCGTTTATGGATTGCACCAAGCTGTTCATTATTGCACACCCCATTTGACTTAGAAGTGGAAGTGCAATTAAAAGAGAAAAATCCTGCACTTTACAGCTGGTTATCTTTCACGCTACAAAAAGTAGAAGAATTAAATGTATTAAAACAAGCGTTAAATCATGGAAGAGCGTCTGTACAAGCAGCATTAGATGCAAGCCAAGCGGCAGCAGATGCACGCGCAACCTCAAAAGAAATTCATCGTCCTGAAGTGGCAGAACGATTAGCAAACTTACCAAAAGGTGCGGATCAACGTAAATCGCCATTTGCAGAACGTATTGTTAAGCAAAATGCGTGGTTAAATTTACCACTTCTGCCAACTACAAACATTGGGTCATTCCCGCAAACGACAGAAATTCGTCACGCACGTGCAAGTTTCAAAAAAGGTGAATTATCCCTTGCAGATTACGAAGCAGCGATGAAAAAAGAGATCGAATATGTAGTACGTCGCCAAGAAGAATTAGATTTAGATGTGTTAGTTCACGGCGAAGCAGAACGTAACGACATGGTGGAATACTTTGGGGAATTATTAGATGGTTTCGCGTTCACCAAGTTTGGTTGGGTACAAAGCTACGGTTCACGTTGTGTAAAACCACCAGTAATTTACGGCGATGTAACTCGCCCAGAGCCAATGACAGTACGTTGGTCACAATATGCACAAAGCCTCACAAACCGTGTGATGAAAGGGATGTTAACCGGCCCTGTGACTATTTTACAATGGTCATTCGTGCGTAACGATATTCCACGTTCAACCGTATGTAAACAAATCGGCGTAGCATTATCTGATGAAGTGTTAGATTTAGAAGCAGCAGGCATTAAAGTCATTCAAATTGATGAGCCAGCCATTCGTGAAGGTTTACCGCTCAAACGCGCTGATTGGGACGCATATTTACAATGGGCAGGCGAAGCATTCCGTTTAAGCTCAATGGGCGTGCAAGATGATACACAAATTCACACTCACATGTGTTATTCCGAGTTTAACGACATCTTACCTGCGATTGCAGCATTAGATGCGGACGTAATTACCATCGAAACTTCACGTTCAGATATGGAATTATTAGATGCCTTCGTGAAATTCAACTACCCGAATGACATCGGTCCAGGTGTGTATGATATCCACAGTCCACGTGTACCAACCGCAGGTGAAATTGAACACTTATTACGCAAAGCGTTAAAAGTAATTCCAAAAGAACGTTTATGGGTAAACCCAGACTGCGGCTTAAAAACTCGCGGCTGGACAGAAACTATCGATCAACTAAAAGTGATGGTGGATGTAACCAAAAAATTACGTGCGGAATTAGCATAAGTAATAATACAGAAAGAATAATTTTCAAATACAACATAATTAAAGCCGAATCCGATTGGGTTCGGTTTTTTATTTGCACATCATCTTTGTTCCTCGTAGAATACGAGCAATCCTACCTTTAAAGTGCGGTGAAAATTAACCGTACTTTCTTACAGTAAACTATCCCGAGAGATAAACGAGTATGTATCAATTATTCCGTCACGGCATTTTCCAAATGGATGCTGAAAAGGCTCATAATTTCACGATTCAATGCTTGAAATTAGCTGGTAATCCTTTATTTCAACCGATCTTAAAATCTCTTATTCATGCTCCCAACGGCTTTCCGAAAACGGTAATGGGTGTAAATTTCCCTAATCCCATTGGATTGGCAGCAGGAGCAGATAAAAATGGAGATGCAATTAATGGTTTCGGTGCATTGGGTTTTGGTTTTCTCGAGGTAGGAACAGTCACGCCCGTTGCACAAGATGGGAATGCAAAGCCGCGTCAGTTTCGTTTGATTGAAGCCGAAGGCATTATTAACCGTAATGGCTTTAATAATAATGGTATTGACTATCTTATAGAAAATGTGAAAAACGCCCGTTATCAAGGCGTGATTGGTATCAATATTGGTAAGAATAAATTTACGCCTTTGGAACAAGGCAAAGATGATTATATTTTCTGTTTGAACAAAGCCTATAACTACGCTGGTTACATTACGGTAAATATTTCATCACCCAATACACCAGATTTGCGTCAGTTACAATATGGTGATTATTTCGATGATTTATTGTGTAGCATTAAGGATCGTCAGGCTATTTTGGCAAACCAATATAATAAATATGTGCCGATTGCAGTAAAAATTGCACCAGATTTAACGGAAAGTGAATTAGTGCAAATTGCGGATACGTTAGTTCGTCATAAAATGGATGGGGTTATTGCAACGAATACTACAATTTCTCGAGATACTGTGATGGGGATGAAAAATGCGGAACAGCAAGGCGGATTAAGTGGAAAGCCGTTGCAGCATAAAAGCACGGAGATTATTAAGCGATTACATCAAGAACTGAAAGGTCAGATTCCGATTATTGGTAGCGGTGGCATTGATGGTTTGCAAAATGCGCAAGAGAAAATTGAGGCTGGTGCCGAGTTGTTACAAGTTTATTCAGGATTGATTTATCACGGTCCAAAATTAGTAAAAGAATTAGTAAAAAATATTAAATAATGACAAAAAAATACGACTTACATTGTCACAGCACCGCATCAGATGGGGTGTTGAGTCCAACGGAATTAGTGCATCGTGCTTATGTTCAAGGCGTGAACGTGTTGGCATTATGCGATCACGATACGATTGCAGGTATTGATGAAGCTGAGACTGCAGCGAAAGAAGTAGGCATTGAATTAATTACTGGAGTAGAAATTTCCACAAATTGGGAAGGGCGAGGGATCCATATTGTAGGATTAAACTTCGATAAAACTCATCCCAAAATGACCGCACTTTTGCAAAGCCAAAAAGCATTACGTGAAAAAAGAGCGGTGGAAATTGGCGATAAATTAGAAAAAGCAGGTATTCCTAATGCTTATGAAGGAGCAAAGGCTTTAGCTGATGGAGAAGTGACGCGTGCTCATTACGCACGTTATTTGGTGCAGATTGGTAAGGTATCTAATGATGGTCAGGCCTTTAAACGCTATTTAGGGCAAGGAAAATCGGCATTTGTCAAATCAGAATGGACAGATATTCCCACCGCGATTGAGACAATCCATGCAGCAGGCGGTATATCCGTTATTGCCCATCCGTTACGTTATAACATGACGGGGAAATGGGTGCGTAAGTTGATAACCGATTTTAAAGCTTGGGGTGGTGATGGCATGGAAATGGCGGATTGTAGTCAGGCAAAAGATCAGCGTCAAATGCTTGCTCGTTGGGCAAAAGAATTTGATCTGCTGGGATCGGTTGGATCCGATTTTCATTTTCCTTGTGGTTGGGTAGAGTTAGGAAAAAATTTAGATTTAGTTGATGGAGTTATCCCTGTTTGGGAAAAATTTTAGTCAGATAGAGAATGTTCAAATAATAAATACCTGTTTTCTTGATAATAAACGTTATTCGGAAACAGGTATTTTTTATGGTTCAAAATATAAAAAACTGAATTTATCCTTCGGATTTTTTCTGATTATCTAATAAATAATGTGGCGGTAATTCAGGCATTGAATCTTGTTCATCAACGGATACACTTTCAGGTTTGAGATAAAATTCAGTCGCTTCATGATTGCTTTTCGTTTTGCCTAATAATTGTGGTTGCAGTTTTACAAAAGTACTATTTGGTGCAAGCCAAATGCCGATAAACGCTTGATTAAATTTAGCATCAAAATCGTGTTCCAGCACAGTATCATTTAATACAAAGTAACCTTTATCGGGTAAGGCAATATAGTTCAATATATCGTTTGGGGAAAAATCAGGAAAGGTTGCCTGCATTTCTTTTAGCCAGCTTTGAGTATCGCCATCATTAAGTTTTAAGGTTTCGATTTCTTTAATCAGGGTAATCGCAAAATTTTTTCCTTCAATGGGTTTTTCATATTTGAAAGAGAGCATTAATGGACGTTCATTTTCTTGATAAGTGCCCGTTTCGGAAAATAAACCAATGGTATAAACATGGAACGGCCCCCAAGTGTATTCGGCATTTCCGATAGGTTGCCAATGGGCAAAAGGTGCGGCAGAAAAAAACGTGATTATTGCCACAAAAAGGGATTTCATTTTCATAATAAATTGCCGTGAATAAAATTGTGTTGATTATAACAAACCGCATCAAAAAGCAAATTAGAAATCAGTAAAAAGGCGAGTAATTTTACTCGCCTTTGATCGTTGTAATGTTAATTTATACGATGAATTATTTTAAGCTACCCACCATATCTTCAGGGCGAACCCATTTATCAAAATCTTCGGCAGAAACTAAACCTAAATTAATTGCTTCTTCACGCAATGTTGTGCCATTTTTGTGCGCCGTTTTTGCAATTTTAGCTGCGTTTTCATAGCCAATATGCGTATTAAGTGCGGTTACCAACATTAGTGAATTTTCAAGTTGTTGTTTAATTCGAGGATAGTTTGGTTCAATACCCACTGCACAGTGTTCATCGAAAGATACGCAAGCATCACCCAATAATTGAGCAGATTGTAAGAAGTTTGCAATCATCACTGGGTTGAACACATTTAATTGGAAGTGACCTTGTGAACCTACAAATGCGATTGTGGTATCGTTACCAAATACTTGTGCGCAAACCATGGTCATCGCTTCACATTGAGTTGGGTTTACTTTACCCGGCATAATTGAAGAACCCGGTTCATTTTCAGGAATTAAAATTTCGCCAATCCCTGAACGAGGGCCTGATGCTAATAGACGAATATCGTTCGCAATTTTAAATAAACTCATTGCTAATTGACGTAATGCACCGTGAGTTTCAACAATCGCATCATGAGCGGCTAATGCTTCAAATTTATTATCTGCGGTGACAAACGGAAGTGCGGTGAATTTTGCTATGTAATCTGCCACTTTCACATCATAGCCTTTCGGCGTGTTCAAACCTGTACCAACCGCTGTACCACCCAATGCTAATTGACTTAAATGTGGAAGGGTATTTTTTAATGCTTTTAAGCCGAAATCTAATTGAGCAGCATAAGCTGAAAATTCTTGACCTAATGTGAGTGGCGTTGCATCCATTAAGTGAGTGCGACCAATTTTTACCACGTTTTTGAAAGCTTCAGATTTTGCCGCAAAAGTTTTTTGTAAACGTTCAACACAAGGAATAGTGTGCTCAACTACTTTTTTATATGCCGCAATGTGCATTGCCGTTGGGAAAGTATCGTTTGAAGATTGTGATTTATTCACATCATCATTTGGATGAATGATTGATTTTTCGCCTAATTTTCCACCGTTTAGCACATGCGCACGATTTGCCACTACTTCGTTCACATTCATATTAGATTGTGTACCAGAACCGGTTTGCCAAATAACAAGTGGGAATTGATCGTCTAATTTATTTGCTAAAATTTCGTCACAAGCCTGAGCAATTAAATCACGTTTTTCAAGAGGTAATACACCTAAATCATGATTAGCAAATGCAGCTGCTTTTTTCAAATAGCCAAAAGCCTCGATAATTTCATGTGGCATTGATGCGGCAGGACCAATTTTAAAGTTATTGCGTGAACGCTCAGTTTGTGCAGCCCAATATTTATCTACTGGAACTTGAACTTCACCCATTGTGTCTTTTTCAATACGAAATGCCATTCTGTACTCCTATGAATTGAATGAAAATTAAAACTGAATTGATTTTAACACTTCCGAGTTATGAGTGGAACGTAACAAAAACGTTAAAAATCAGTTTTGTGACATAGATCATAAAAGTGCGGTGGATTTTCAGACATTTTTAATAATATCTATTTAATTATTTATCTTCCAAGGTTTTTTCGTTAAAATCCTTAAATTTGTATGGGGCTAGATTGAGAAAATAACGGGGTTAAAATGGCAAAAACTGCACAATTTTATATTCTTACTGAAAATTGTACTTTAACTGTCGAAGAAATAGCCTGTAATCTTGCTGCCTCAATATGGCGTTCAGGGAAAAAAGTACTAATTAGTTGCGAAAGTGAGAGCCAAGCATTAGAAATTGATGAACTTTTGTGGCGACGAGATCCTAATGAATTTGTACCGCATAATTTATCGGGGGAAGCCACACAATATCCCACACCGATTGAGATTTCATGGCTTGGGAAACGAAATTTACAACGCCGTGATGTGCTAATTAATTTGCAACAAGAAATCCCAGATTTTAGCCATAGTTTTACCCAACTTATTGATTTTGTGCCGAAAGATGACGTCTTAAAAACACAAGCTCGAGAACGTTATAAACAGTTAAGAGCGTTGGGATGGGCACTTTCCACTGAAAATATAGCATAAATAAAAATGGAGTAATTATGAAGAAAACCAAATTTTGCTTAGGATTATTAGGAATAGCAGTATTGATGATTTCAGCTTGTGAAAAACAAGAAAATAAAGTTGAAGCCACACCTAAAGTTGAAGAAACTCAACAAACAGCAAAGCAAGATGTTAAAAAGGAAGCTATTATTTTAGAGGAAAATAAGGATAAAACTTCTGCTACAGATAAGAAATCTGAAGCTGTTGAAGCCGAAAAAATGGTTGAAGCTGAAAAAACCGAAGATATGACCACTCAACAAAAAACACAAGAAGCTCAAGTTTCATCTAAAGTATCGTCAGCTCCAGCTAAAATAAAGCAGACGAATGATTCAAATACAGAAAAACGAAAAATATTACAAATACTAGAACAACAATATCAGCAAGTTCGTTGTACTAGTGAAGGGGAAAAACTTGGCTCAGAGAGTTTTTGCCATCAAGAAGAATATCGTCTATTAAATGAAATTGATCGTTTAAAGAAAGAATTGAGATAGTTTTATAAAACTTTCTAAAACCCAACCGCTCTTTAAGGATCAAAATGCAACCAAATGACATCACTTTTTACCAACGTTTTGAAGCCGATATTCTCGCTGGGCGTAAAACTATCACCATTCGGGACAAATCCGAAAGCCATTTTAAAACAGGCGATATTTTACGAGTGGGGCGGTTTGAAGACAATCAATACTTCTGCACTATTGAAGTGTTAAGTGTGTCGTCGATTACTCTTGATGAACTGACGGAACAACATGCCGCTCAGGAAAATATGGGGTTGGATGAGCTGAAAGAGGTGATTCGGGGGATTTATCCGAATGAAGAACGATTTTATCTAATAGATTTTATTTTACTTAAGGATATTTTTGATGATTAAATTATGTAATAAGAAAGGTCATACTCATGATCCTACTGAAGAACTAAAAAGATACAAAATAGGCGTTGAAGATAGTGTTGGTTATAAAATAACAGGGGTTATATCTAAGAGAGATCAATTTGTTATTTATGAGATTGATGAGCAATCCCTTCAGAATAGAATCCGAATTATAGTCGATTCATATGATAAAGATTTAGAAAAAAAGATTATAAAAAAATACAATCATGTTAAAAGTGAGTATATAAAATCTAAGTCCGCACTATTACACACAGACAATTATGAGGAAAATAAAAATCTAATAGGGCAGACTTTATCTGCTTATTTAGATGATTATGAAAATATAGATCCCAATGATAGAGGAGAGGAGTTTAAAAAGATAGCAAAGGATATCTTTGCTAAGAATAGGTCTACTCTTCTTAATTCTATATCTATGATGATTCCGTTTTTGATATTTATCATGGTTCCTTTCATAATAAATTGGTGTACATCGTTATTTGTTGATTCTGAAATTAAAATTAGTCTTATAGAGTATTTTTGTTTAATCTCTTTTGGTACATCTTTAGGTGCGCTAATGAGTTTGTTTATTTCATTGAAAACAAGAAATTTACATGAATTTGATAAATGTAATCTATACTTTTTGTTAGGTTTTCAAAAATTATTGTTGGGGTTCACTTCTTCAACAATATTTTTACTTATACTTAATTCTGAAATTATAAAAATAAAATTTTTCGAGAATAGTATTATGGGCATACTCATGGTATGTATATTAGCTGGCTTTTCTGAGAGATTAATACCTACTTTATTATCTAACTCAGAATCATCTATTTCTCGGTCTATATAAATGTTTAATTAAAGAGAATAGCAACAATGACACAAAAATTCGAAATGGCAGACCGTTTTAATCCGTCTACGGTAGAACAAGCCCTTTATCAACATTGGGAAGAGAGCGGTTATTTTAAACCGTCTGAAAATGAAAATGCGCCAAGCTATTGCATTGCAATTCCACCACCGAATGTAACAGGTTCTTTGCACATGGGGCATGCTTTCCAACAAACTTTAATGGATACTTTGATCCGTTTTAACCGTATGGAAGGGCATAACACCTTATGGCAAGTGGGGACAGACCACGCAGGTATTGCAACCCAAATGGTGGTGGAACGTAAAATTGCCGCAGAAGAAGGCAAAACTCGCCACGATTATGGTCGCGAAGCGTTCATCAACAAAATTTGGGACTGGAAAGCTTATTCAGGTGGCACAATCAGCCAACAAATGCGCCGTTTAGGTAACTCCATCGACTGGGAACGTGAGCGTTTTACCATGGACGAGGGTTTATCCAATGCGGTAAAAGAAGTGTTTGTTCGCTTGCACGAAGAAGGTTTGATTTACCGTGGAAAACGCTTAGTAAACTGGGATCCAAAACTTCACACTGCGATTTCAGATTTAGAAGTTGAAAATAAAGAAAGCAAAGGTTCGCTTTGGCACTTCCGTTACCCGTTAGCAAACGGTGCGAAAACGGCAGATGGTAAAGATTATTTAGTGGTGGCAACCACTCGTCCAGAAACTATGTTGGGCGATACGGCGGTGGCTGTGCATCCTGAAGATGAACGTTACAAAGATTTGCAAGGTAAGACGGTAATTCTACCGCTTGCAAACCGTGAGATTCCAATTATTGCCGATGAATATGTTGATCGTGAATTCGGTACTGGTGTAGTGAAAATTACCCCAGCTCATGACTTCAATGACTACGAAGTGGGTAAACGTCACGGCTTGCCAATGGTTAATGTATTAACTTTAAATGCAGATATTCGTGATGAAGCGGAAATTATCGGTACTGACGGCAAACCCCTTGCAGACTATGAAGCGATTATTCCTGCGGATTACCGTGGCTTAGAGCGTTTTGCTGCACGTAAGAAAATCGTGGCAGATTTTGAAGCGCTTGGTTTATTAGACGAAATTAAACCACATGATTTGAAAGTGCCTTATGGCGACCGTGGCGGCGTGCCAATCGAGCCGATGCTAACCGACCAATGGTATGTGAGCGTGAAACCACTTGCAGATGTGGCGATTAAAGCGGTGGAAGACGGCGAAATCCAATTCGTGCCGAAACAATATGAAAACCTTTATTTCTCTTGGATGCGTGATATCCAAGATTGGTGTATCTCTCGCCAACTTTGGTGGGGACACCGTATTCCAGCGTGGTATGACGCGGAAGGTAATGTTTATGTCGCGCGTAACGAAGAAGAAGTGCGGTCAAAATATAACTTAGATTCTGCGGTTGAACTCAAACAAGATGAAGACGTGTTAGACACATGGTTCTCATCAGGTTTATGGACGTTCTCTACTTTAGGTTGGCCAGAGCAAACTAAAGAGCTCAAAATGTTCCATCCAACGGATGTGTTAATTACAGGCTTTGACATCATTTTCTTCTGGGTTGCACGTATGATTATGTTTACGATGCACTTCATAAAAGATGAAAACGGCAAACCACAAGTGCCATTCAAAACCGTGTATGTAACAGGCTTGATCCGTGATGAACAAGGTCAAAAAATGTCGAAATCGAAAGGTAACGTGCTTGACCCAATCGATATGATTGACGGTATTAGCCTTGAAGATTTACTTGAAAAACGTACTGGCAACATGATGCAGCCGCAATTAGCAGAGAAAATTGCTAAAGCAACGCGCAAAGAATTTGCTGAAGGTATTGCGGCTCACGGTACAGATGCATTGCGTTTTACATTAGCTGCGTTAGCTTCAAACGGTCGCGATATTAACTGGGATATGAAACGTTTAGAGGGCTACCGTAATTTCTGTAACAAATTGTGGAATGCAAGCCGTTTCGTCTTAACGAATGAAAAATTAGATTTAAGCGAAGGCGAAATTGAATTTTCCGTGGCAGACCGTTGGATTCAATCAGAATTCAATCGCACAGTGGAAACTTTCCGTAATTCATTAAGCCAATATCGTTTCGACCTTTGTGCCAATGCGATTTATGAGTTTACTTGGAACCAATTCTGTGACTGGTATTTGGAATTGACTAAACCAGTATTTGCAAACGGCAATGCAGCACAAATCCGTGCGGCAAGCCAAACCTTGGTTCACGTGTTAGAAAAATTATTACGTTTAGCACATCCGCTGATTCCATTTATTACCGAAGAAATTTGGCAAAAAGTGAAAGGATTTATGGACATCACTGCAGACAGCATTATGTTACAACCTTTCCCACAAGTGGAAGAGAGCGGCTTTGATCTAGAGGCGGAAGCTGAAATTGAGTGGTTAAAAGAAGTGATCGTTGCGGTGCGTAATATTCGTGCAGAAAGCAACATCGCACCAAGTAAAGGTTTAGATCTGTTATTCCGTAATTTAAGTGCAGAAAATGCAAAAATTCTTGAAAAACAGACCGCTCTTTTGAAAGCCATGGCGAAATTAGACAACGTTCAAGTGTTAGCCGCAAACGAAACAGCACCACTTGCGGTAGCGAAACTCGTTGGCAATGCTGAGTTACTCGTGCCAATGGCTGGCTTTATCAATAAAGAAGCGGAACTTGCTCGTTTAACTAAAGAGATTGAAAAATATCAAAACGAAGTTAAACGCATCGAGAATAAACTTAGCAATGAAGCTTTTGTAGCTAAAGCGCCAGAAGCGGTAATTGCGAAAGAACGTGAAAAACAAGCGGAATACCAATCAGGATTAGAAAAAATCCAAGAGCAGTATAAGGCGATTGAGGCACTTTAATTTCAATAATAAAAACGTCGGTTTCTCCGACGTTTTTTCTTTTCAGCAATTAAAAAGTATGGTGAATTTTCATCGCACTTTTTTAACTTATCTTTTTCATCTGCATTTCTAATCCCATTAAAATAGGCTCGACAATTTCATCAGGCAATCCATAGGTATTTATTTCACTGACTCTTGGATATAGTGCACAGATCTCATGCAAAATGTCTTCTACCGTTTCCTTTGCCAAGCCTGCGAGTTTAGCCGTATTGAAAATGTGGCGGAGTTGTATTTTATCCCATAAATAATGTTTGTTTTCGCCGTGCCACGCCATTGCCATTTTGACTTTTTGCTTTTGTAGTCCGTTGTGTTTGATGAGCGGATAGGCGGACATCACGTCATAAAAAGGCGTTAGACGATAGCGATTCTCTTGTTCCAAAAATAAACTGAAGTTTTTGCCATGACCGTCAATGGCACAAAGTAGCCAGAAAATAATTTGTGCTTTAAAAAACTGCTTGCGATCTGCTTGGGCGTTGGATGAACCGTTGAGGAGCGACATAATTTGCAGAATGCTCGGACCACCGTCATTTTCATATTTTCGTGCAGGAGCGATGTTGAGTGCTTGGCACATATCTTCTTGTGGTAAACGAATTAGCCAACTCCTATTTTCAGACCAACGACGATCAAAGCGCTCCACAATCAGTACTTTCATTTCACCAAAATACTGAATTTGACTTCGAGGAACCGGCAAACCGAAGGCTTTCATAATATTCAAGCAAAGCCATTCATTTTCACAGCTGCCGGAAAGATCAAGTTGCCCTTGTGCCACCATACCAATCGGGAGCTTAAAAATATGACTGGTCGCGGTGGAATGCAAAGGGCGCTGCCATTGATTCTGATAATAAAGTAGCGCTGTTTTTTCCTGAGCGCCGGCCAAAGAAATTCGGAAATCCTCGCTTTCTTCCATGCCGAGAGGAAAAGTGCGGTAGTTTTTCAGCACGTTTTCCACCTCTTTGTCATTTAGTGGTTCTGCATAAATTTGACGTACCGAGCGGCTCTGCCCCTGATAAAGCTGAATTGCGCCAATACAATCCTGTCCAATCGCGGAAAGCAAATCAAATGGGGATTTCGTTGATGTTTGGAAACGTTGTTGAATGCGTGAACGGATCTGTTCATTGTCGGGGAGGAGATTATCGAAGAAATTGTAAACGGAATCTCCTCGATAAATTTTGTGCGACAAGGGCAGTGATAATGAAATAGGGCGCGAGCGAACAGATTCAAGCCATTTTTCCACATACTGAAATTCGGTTGCGCCACTGGTGAGTTTTCGCCATTCACCGACTAACAAGCCATTCATGGCAACGTTTAGAATAGAGTTACTCATCACCATGCCTCGTCGTCATCGTATGTTGCTGTTGGCTCTTTGATTGAGCGAGCAGTATCAGATGACTTTTTGCGCGGTTGCACAATAAGCTCTAGTTCTAATCCTGCTAGAATTTTAAATAGCGTTTCTAATTTAGTACGCTCTGGCTCATTCTCAAACGCTGAAATTCTGGCTTGGGTAGTTCCAGCGAGTTTAGCAACATCAGTTTGTGACAGATCGCCTTGATAGCGAAATTCACGAATGACATGAGAAAGCATTTTTGCGGTGGTGATAACCATTGTGACTCCTCATACGCTATAGCGTATAGAAATTGTTTTATACGCCATAAAGTATAAATCTTATTTTATATCTTGTAAAGTATAGTTTGTTCTTTATATCCTATGAGATATAATTTATAAAAGATTAAAATTTCCACTGCACTATCATCTTCTACATTACAATTAAACGATTCAATTAATAGACTTTTTACATTGTTATAGAGATAGCTATTAAACAAAAAGATAAGAGAAATATTGCTTTAGATTAGAAAAATTAGAGAGATTGAGAGGTATAAATTGAAATAAAAAAGTAGGCTCAACGCCTACTTTTCTATTTTTGATTTAATCCTAAAAAATCCCCAACTTCGTGTTCGAGTTGACTCATAGCCAGCAGGGCTTCTTGGGTTTTCTTAGCTTCATCTTCATCAATAACACTCATTGCAAAGCCAACATGAACGAGTACCCATTTGCCAAGTAAATCGGCAGGATCTCCATTGCAGACCAGTGAAATATTCACATCACGTTGTACGCCACATACATCCACGGTGGCAAGTTGAAGAGCGCTTTCGCCAATTTTAACAATTTGGCCTGGAACACCTAAACACATAATACATTCACTCCTATTGAAATTTGTGTCTATTTTACTATCGCGCGGAATAAGTTACGTCGATCTGGATCAAAAGTTGTTGCTTTTGTTGGCATAGATAAAATCATTCTGAGGCAATCTTGTGCGAGTTGAGCTGCTTGAGTATTTGTCATAGCAGGATCAATCGGAGAATGAAGGGAGCAACTAAGATATTGTGGAATATTTTCTAAACTACTCACTGTAAAAGTGAAGGTTTTATAGGGCAGCTGTACTGAAAGTTTATCGCCAATTTCGCGCGGTTCCCATTCTTGATCTTTGCCTGGCAAAATGACAATACTTAACATCCAAGGTGTCACAACTGTACCTATCCATTGGTTTTCAAAAAGTATAAATTTAGGGCAATAGCAGTCGATACTTTTTCGATAGAAAGGAAGATCTTTCATTTCTCCTGCAACTTTTCGCATTTCGTTTTGGAAGATTGAAGATGGATCTTCGGATAAGCCTTGAATAACACCTTCAAGTGCGGTGGTATTTTCTGGTGTTTTTTCGTGTCGATACATAATATTTACTATAACCTAGAGTAAGCATACCTTTGGTTAGTTATAATTTTGTCCCTTTAGGACAAGGTGATGCTCCCCAAAGGGGAGCGACAATGTTTAACCGTGGGTATACTTACCCACGGAGGAAAGATCATATTCTTTTAAAACATTCTCCAATGTCTCAAAAATCACTGGAAATTGTTTTTGAATTGTTTCACTTAATGCAATCTGTGGGTCAAAAGTTTCTGGTTGAACCCCAATTAAACATAGATTTTTAGGGAATTCATCCGTTAATTTTAACGCAGAAAGCACATCACAAATACCAAGTTGGTGTGGTGAAATTTTACGCGAGAAAAATACTGGCACTTGCTCATCATGAAGCACAATGATTTCTCCTGGCTGTTTATTAGCAAGTACGGCGTCGATGATGATGATATGCTCACGGTTTGCCATTTCATCTAGTAATTCCATGCCACAAGTACCACCATCAACCACGTCAAAGTGCGGTAAAATTTCAGAGCGATTTTCTAGGGCTTGGACGATTCGTACGCCCACGCCTTCATCGCCGAGTAAAATATTACCAACGCCTAAGATTAATGGTTTCATTAGAGTACCTTCACTTGTGTGACTTCACCATTTTCTGTGTTCACAACATGCACTGCGCATGACATGCAAGGGTCGAAAGAGTGGATGGTGCGCACAACTTCTAATGGTTTTGTTGGATCTGCTACAGGTGTACCGATGATGGAAAGCTCATAAGGCCCCATTTCATCATTCTGGTTACGAGGGCCTGCATTCCACGTTGATGGTACAACGGCTTGATAATTTTCGATTTTGCCATTTTTAACAACAACCCAGTGAGAGAGCATGCCACGAGGTACTTCACCAAAACCAACACCTTTAAACTCACCAGTTTGTGGAATGTCTGTTTTGAGATAAGCAACGGTATCACCAGTGCCAATATTATCAACAAGTAGTTTCCATTGTTGTTCAAGAATATTATTTAGCACGCAACAATGTACGGTACGAGCAATAATGCGTCCTAAGGTTGAATGTAAATGGTCAACAGATAAGGTATTGCCGCTTAGTTTTTCATACAACCCTTTAATATGGTTAAAGTGATGTAATGTATCTTTATTTTCATTGGCTAAGTTACACATTAAATAGGCAAGAGGGCCAACTTCAACAACTTTTCCGTAGAAACTTGGTGCTTTTACCCATGAATATTTGCCTTCATCTTGCCAGCCTGTATATTTCGGACGTGTTAAACCAGCCCAAGGTTCAAGCGGTTCATCGTCTTCATACCAAGCGTGTTTACCACTTTCTTTAATTCCTTTTACAACAAATTCATCTTTTTGTTGCGTAATTGGACGGAAGGTTGAAATATCGAAGTTTTCAATATAGCCACCCGTTAGAACAAATTTAGAATTATCACCGTCAATTGGATATTCAGGTACAGAAAGGTAGTTGCCTGATGTTTTACCAAGATTGAGCCATTCAGGGTAATAAGCCGCAATAATAGCTGCATCAACACGATAAACTTGAGTCACGAAGTCATTTAAACGATCAATACAGGATTTTACAAACATTAAACGTTCTAAGTTTAATACTGATTGAGAGTCTAAGTTGATTGGGTTTGCCACACCACCAATTGCTAAGTTTTGAATGTGTGGTGTTTTTCCGCCGAGTAATGCCACAATACGGTTACAATCACGCTGACATTCAAGTGCTTGTAAATAGTGAGCCACCGCAATTAAGTTTACTTCTGGCGGTAATTTCATGGCAGGGTGACCGAAATAACCGTTGGCAAAAATACCAAGCTGACCGCTTTCAACTAAAGATTTAATTTTATTTTGCACATTGCGGAATTCATTTGCACTGTTTAATCCCCATGTTGAAACACCTTTAAGCATTTCAGCGGCTTTATCGGGATCAGCATTCAGTGCCGCAGTGATATCTACCCAGTCCATCGCAGAAAGTTGATAAAAATGAACGATATGGTCGTGCATACTATGAGCAGAAAGAATCATATTGCGAATATATTGTGCATTTACTGGCACTTTGGCACCGAGAGCATCTTCTACTGCACGCACACTCATAATGGCGTGAACGGTTGTACAAACGCCACAAATACGTTGCATAATCATCCAAGCATCACGCGGATCTGAACCTTTCACGATATTTTCCATACCTCGCCACATTGTGCCTGATGACCAAGCGTTTGTTACTACGCCATTTTCAATTTCGCAATCGATACGCAAATGGCCTTCAATGCGTGTGATAGGGTCGATTGAGATACGTTTTTTTTCAGTCATTATTCTGCTCCGCTCATTTTTTTACTGAATTGTGCTTTTTCGGCAATAATTTGTTCCGAGTCTTCATGATGTTTTTCTTTCAACACAGGTAAGACAGGGAATAGACGAATTATTAAAATATAGGCGCAAATTTCGATGGAAACGAAACCAATAGAAATTAGCAATTCTTCTGCTGATGGGAAGTAACGATAGCCATTACCTGGATCGTACATAATCATTGAATAATTTAAACGCCATAGGGCTGCACCGAGCAACATGCTCAAGGCTGAGATAAACAGCCAACGTGAATCAGATTTTTTCTCACCAAGGAATAAAGTAAGTAATGGTAATGTCATTAGCCATACTTCCATCCAAAACATCCAAGCTTCAAATTTACCAAGTTTATCGAATCCGAATACATAATGGAGTTTGTCATGATAAATCAACTCGCCAAAGCGTACTGCAAGGAAAAGTGCGATTAATCCAGCGGTCACTTTTGCAAGCTGGGTAAAGAGTGAACGCTCATCTGGTGTTTTTCCTGCTAAACCTGCTCGTACTAAAGAACCTTCAAAAATGACGATAGAAAAGCCCATAATAAATGCGGTGAGTAAGGATAAGATTGGTAATGCTTCATAGCTTTGCCATACTTGATGAACTTTATGACCAGCGGCGATCATTAATGATCCCATAGATGATTGGTGCATCATCGGCAATAGTGCGCCAAGTGCGATAACAAAGAACATAATTTTGTTGAGCTTATTAAACCATTTTTTCAATCCTAAGAATCCCAGCCAAACTGGCGCAAATTCAAGGGTGACGACAATGATGTAGATCGTCATACAAAATGCGGTTTCAAACAACACCGAGTTTGTATTGAATTGACCTGGAATGTAGAAGTAAGGCAAGTGCCAGTAACGCCCCATATCAATGGTGATGGAAAGACCACCTAATGAATAGCCGAATAAGCTGGCAAGCAATGCGGGACGCACAAGAGGGTGATATTTCCCTTTGTTGAAAATATATACTGTCCAAGCTAATGCCCAACCACCACAGGCAAAACCTGTACCTACAAGTAAGTCAAAGGAAATCCATAAGCCCCAAGGATAACCGCCGTTAAGTGCGGTGACGGAACCGATACCTAAGAACAAACGTTTGATAATTAATAAGATACAAATTACAGCCAAAGGTGCAAAAAAGAGAATACTGGCGGAAACTAATCGGCCGCCCACTGGACGTGGATTACCCATGATGTTCATCCTCCGCTTCTTCCATTTCTTTACGAGCTTGGCGCATTGCTTCTTTTTGCGCTTCAATTCGTTCGCGAATCTTATCGCCGTGCATATTCTTATAAGTCATCATTGTTAAACCAGCTAACGCCACCAGTGGCAATGCCAAACCGCGATACAAGAAGTGTTGTAAATGCGCTGCGCGTGCACCTGTAGCAATATCATCTAACTCAGGGAAACCTAAATTTTCTTGCGGAACCGCACTTAACACTAATACTTGTGTCCCGCCCCCTTCTTTTTCACCGTAAATACGATATTGATAGGCTGGCACAGTTGCACGATAAGTGTCTTTACTGTTTACGTGTTGGCGAGGATAGTCATATTCTGTGCCACGTAATAAACTTAAACGACGTTTTGCTTCTGCTAAAAGTTCTTCACGGGTACCAAAAATAATTGCGCCGGTTGGACAAACATGACAACACCCTGGTAATTCACCTTTATCTAAGCGTTCCACACCTTTTTGGTTGCAAAGTTCACATTTGCTGATTTGACCAAATGGATTGTCGTAATCATATTTTGGCACGTCAAACGGACAGCCCACCATACAATAACGGCAACCAGTACAAATATCAGGATCGTATTTAACAATACCTGTTTTAGGATCTTTGGTTAAAGCCTGTACCGGACAAACGGAAACGCAGTTTGGATCAACACAGTGCATACATTGTTTTTTAACATAAGCATAACCGTTTTCTGTTTTATCTTTATTTTTGCCGTCTCCATCGCTCCATACTTGAATCACATTGCGTGTGAACGGAGTAAGTTTGTCATTGTTTGACCAAGTTTGCTCACCTTTTGGATTGACAGGTGTTTTGTTCACTTGCTGACATTCTGCGACACAAGCCTGACAGCCAACACAAAGTGTGGAGTCATAAAGCATCCCAAGTGCGCCAGGAATTGGCGGAAGATTTTCCACCGCTTCGGCTTTTGCAACGGGCAGACCTGATGTGACTGTTCCCAGCAGACCTGCTTTTAGGAAATTTCGTCTATCCATCTTTAGTGTCCTTGATCTTGATTGGCTTGTTTGTCTGCTGCTTTGTTCGCTTTATGTTGTTTGCTTAATTCTTTCAATGTCACGACGCTGACACCCGCTAAAATGGCTGCGGCACCGCCTAATAGACCAATCGCCGTCATTGAGGCTCCTTCGCCTTCAACATTGTTCACATCTGGTTTTTCTACGCGTGGTGTTGGATTTTCGACGTTCGCTAATTGGAAAATCCCTTTGGTAAAGCCGATGCCTTGATCGTTACAGCCATAGCAAGGATGTCCGATACCCACAGGCCAGTTATTACCACCAACATCACAGAATTCTAGTGTAGAGCAGTTGCCGTAAGTTTCGGGCCCTTTACAACCTAAATGATATAAACACCAGCCATGACGATGACCATAATCGCCAAATTCTTTTGCAAAACGGCCTGCATCAAAGTGCGGTCGGCGATAACAGTTTTCATGGATTAAACGGTCATAAGCAAACAATGGGCGATTTAATTTATCCATTGCTGGTAATTTTTTATAAGTGATGATATAGGCAACGGTTGCCAAGAAATTATGTGGGTTAGGAGGACAGCCTGGAATGTTAATAATTGGCGTGCCTTTTGGTAAAACTTCAGAAAGACTGACCGCACCTGTTGGGTTGCCACCGCTTGAAGGCACGCCGCCCCAAGATGAGCAGGATCCAATAGCAATAATGGCTGCGGCACCTTTTGCGGCCTCACGAATATGTTCCACAATTGGTTTGCCTGCCACCATGCAGTACACACCGCCATCTTTAATCGGAATCGAGCCATCCACAACCAAAATATATTTGCCGTAATAGTTATGGATAGCATTATGTTTATTTTCTTCTGCCTGCTCACCAAATGCTGCTGAAAGGGCTTCGTGATATTCAAGGGAAATTAAATCTAGTACGAGATTTTCAACAGTCGGGTGGGTTGCACGCAGTAAAGATTCGGTACAGCCAGTACATTCTTGCGCACCAATCCAAAGCACTGGTGGGCGTGCTGGACTGGACATTGCTGCCGTCATTTCAGCGCCAGCTTTAGAATTTAGCCCCATTGTAGCCGCAAGTGCGGTACATAATTTCATAAAATCTCGACGAGAAACATCTGCCAATGCAGAAAAAACGCCATCCGGATTATTCATAGTATCACTCCAAAGACACACATTTATTGTGGGAATTGCGCAATGATAAATGTTTTTATCAAAAATAATTTGACTAGAATCAAAAAATGAAGAATTTATAACAGAAGTATGTCCAAATTGTGAACGGAATGTTATTGTATTTGAGAGTTGTTCTTATTTAATTGAAAAAGAACAAAAATAAAGGCTGTAGAATACAGCCTTAGATTGGATTAAGAACAAATTTTTTCAAAAACTAACCGCACTTTTTCTTGATCTTTTACGCCCGCAGAACTTTCTACCCCTGAATTAAGATCTAAACCTAAGCAGTCTTGCGCAATGGCTTGTTCTACATTATTTGGCGAGATCCCTCCAGCTAAAATAATCTTGTGCTTAAGATGTTCGGGAATTAATGACCAATCAAAAGTTTTTCCTGTGCCACCTTGCTGGTTGGCTGTTTGGCTGTCAAAAATATAACGATCCACATTCAAATCATCGGTAAAATCGACCGCACTTTGGGCTTCAGTATTGACCGAAATCGCTTTCCAGATTTGCGTGTTTTTTGGTAGTTGTTGGCGAAGTGCGGTAATAAATGCTTCTGTTTCTACACCATGTAATTGCACCGCATAAAGCTGTAACTGATTGACTATTTTTACGATAAAGTCAATTTCTTGATTCTGAAAAACACCAACAAATCGAAGTGGAGCAGCGGTTACCAATTCTTGCGCTTGGCGTAAACTCACACAACGTTTTGAATGTTCTGCGAAGATTAATCCGCCGTATAGTGCACCGTTTTCGTAAACGATTTTGACATCTTGCGCGCGTGTTAAACCACATACTTTATTTTCTCCAAAAATCACTGAGCGAACCGCATTATTCAAATCTTGGTTGCCCATTAAGCTACTCCCAATTAAGAAACCATGCGCCACTTTTTGTAATTGACGAATTTGCTTGTGATTGTAAATGCCTGATTCGCTAATAATACGTACATCAGCAGGGATTCGGTCGGCGTATTTTTTAGTGAGTTCAACAACACGATTTAAATCCACAGTTAAATCGTGCAAGTTACGATTATTTACACCAATAATTTTCGCACCAAGCCTAAGAGCACGTTCAAATTCTTCCTCATTGCTGGTTTCTGTCAATACGCCCATACCAAGAGAATGTGCAAGATCTGCCAGTACACGATAAGTTTCATCATTTACCACGGAAAGCATTAATAAAATCGCATCCGCTTGATAGTAGCGAGCAAGGTAAACTTGATATTCGCTAATCATAAAATCTTTGCAAAGCACAGGTTGGCTCACGATACCGCGAACTAACGGCAAGAACTCAAAATTCCCTTGGAAGTATTTTTCATCTGTCAGAACAGATACAGCAGAGGCATAATGTTTATAGACATTGGCGATTTCTTCCAAATTAAATTCAGCACGAATTAATCCTTTGGAAGGGGAAGCTTTTTTACATTCCAAAATATAGGCGGGCTTTTGATGCGTACCTTTTGCTAACGCATCATAAAAAGAGCGGTCAGATTGTTGAATCTTTTCTTTAAATTGTGAAAGTGGAAGTTCCTTTTCTTTTGCTTGAACCCATTGCGCTTTATCAAGCACAATTTTTTGTAGCACCGTAGCGGAATCAATGGGTTTGGTAAAATCTTGAGTAATCATCATTTTTCTTCTTATTGTGGCCTATCAAATTAGCTTTTTATTTATATGTGGTTAATTTCTGTAATGTTTCAAAGGCTTTACCTGATGCAAGATGGGCCAATACATTTTGCACATTTTGTTTTAAGTCGTCATGCCCGAATAATTTCAATAATAATGCCGTATTTGCTGCCACAGCATTTGCGTGTTTAGTCTTTCCTTGGCCTTGTAAAAGTGCGGTGAGCATTTGAGCATTTTCTTGTGGTTCGCCGCCGCGAAGGCTTTCGAGGGATTGCGTTTTTAAGCCAAAATCTTCAGGCGTTAAAGTGAAATATTCAATTTTGCCATTTTTAATTTCTGCCACTTGTGTTTCGCCGTGCAATGCGACTTCATCTAAGCCAGAACCATGTACAACAAAGGAATGTTGATGTTCTAAGGCAACGGCGGTTTCAGCATAGGTCTTTACTAATTCAGGCGCATATACGCCAAGCAAATGATAAGTCGGGCGAGCAGGATTGATAAGCGGGCCTAAAATATTAAAGATAGTGCGCGTTTTTAAAGCTGCACGGACTGGCGCAACATGGCGGAAACCAGAATGATATTGTTGAGCAAATAAAAAGCAGACGCCAATTTCATCTAATGCTTGTCGAGCTTGCGCTGGTGTGACGTTTACATCCACGCCAAGTGCGGTAAGAACATCGCTAGCGCCTGATTTACTCGACACGCTACGATTGCCATGTTTTGCCACTTTTGCTCCCATTGATGCTGCCACAATCGCGCTAGCTGTGGAAATATTAATAGTGTTTTGTCCATCACCACCCGTTCCTACAATATCCGCAAAAGGATAATTTGGATGTGGAAATGCTTTGGCATTTTGTAATGAGGCGGCAACCGCACCAGTAATTTCCTCCGTATTTGCTCCCCGCACTTTTAAAGCGATAAGCATTGCAGCAATTTGTTCATTGGAAAGCTCACCTTGGATGACTGCATTAAAAAGTGCGGTGCTTTCTGAGGTTGAAAGTGAATATCCGCTATAAAGTTGTTCTAATAATTGGTTGTGTTGCATAGTTTATTCCTGTTTTTATTTGTATATAGATTTGTTAATTTTCTATATTTTATTAAACATAAATATCGTAATCTAAATCGCGCGCTTCATCGCCAGTCATTCCGCGGAAACCCCAGCAATGCGCGGGTTGTTCTTTAATTGTAATTTCTACATCGTGAGCACGGATGCCGAGTTTGTACTCTAATTCGCTAAACAGCATTTTTATCAAGCGTTTTTTCGTGCCTTCCATACGACCAGCCATTAGGTTAATTTCGATGACCGTGTAATCATCGCTACGATCAAAAGGGTAGTAAAAATCTTCTTTTTCTAAACACAAAAAGCGAATCGCGTGTTTACCTTTCGGAATATCTAAGCCGAGATAGAGACTGTTATAAATTACTTCTGCCAGTTGTTCACGACGTGGTGCGAGTTTGGATTTAAGTCCGAATACGGTGATCATTTTTTCTCCTGTAAAGTGCGGCTAAAAATCACCGCACTTTTTGATGTCTTATCTATTTAACAACCATTCAATTGATTGTTGTAATAATTGCGAACCTTGCACAGTTAAAATACTTTCAGGGTGAAATTGGAATGCGCAAATGGGTAAATCGCGATGACGAATTGCCATGATAATGCCATTATATTCTGCATTGACGATAAATTCTTTTGGTAAATCTTGTCCCATTAAAGAATGATAACGCGCCACAGGCATTGGATTAGCAAGATCTTTAAACATCGCTTCGTTATCATGGAATATACGAGAAACTTTACCATGCAATACTTCGCCAGCGTGAACAACTTTCCCGCCAAAGGCTTGAATCAATGCTTGATGGCCTAAACAAATTCCAATAATCGGTACTTGATTTTTTAAGCGTTCGATCAATGGCAGTAAAATCCCCGCTTCTGATGGCGTTCCTGGCCCTGGAGAAAGCGCAAGAATGGTATCAGGTGTATTGAGTGCGGTTTCCACCAGTTTTTCTAAGTCGCAGTCATTGCGGTAAATTGTGACGTTGTGACCCAACACACGGAATTGATCCACAAGATTGTAAGTAAAGGAATCGAAGTTATCTAAAAATAAAATATTAGCCATAATAATTCTTCCTTATTTTGCTTGTGTATTAACTTGACGAATTGCTTTTAAGACAGCCGCAGCTTTGTGGCGTGTTTCATCAGCTTCCATTTGTGGATCAGAATCCAATACTTCTCCGCAACCTGCCTGTACATGAGCTATGCCATTTTGTACGAAAGCAGAACGGATCACGATACAGGTATCAAAATGTCCATCGGAAGTGAGATAACCCACCGCACCACCATAACTATGGCGTTTTTGCTGCTCAAATTGATAAATAAGTTGCATTGCTTTGATTTTTGGCGCACCAGTTAATGTGCCCATATTCATACAGGCTTGATAGGCGTGAAGTGCATCTAACTCAGGGCGTAATTTACCCACTACGCGAGAGACCAAATGCATGATGTGAGAATAGCGATCAACTTGCATTAATTCTGCCACTTTACGCGTACCGCTTTGGCAAACTCGAGCAATGTCGTTACGCGCTAAATCAACCAACATTAAATGTTCCGCTTGTTCTTTGTGATCAAGACGAAGTTCTAGTTCTAAACGAGCATCCAATTCAGGATCGATATTGCCGTGAGCGTCAAAACCACGAGGGCGTGAGCCTGCGATTGGATAAATTTCTAACTGACGATTTTCTGGTTCATATTTCAGCGCACTTTCTGGCGATGCACCAAACAAAATAAAGTCTTCATCGTTCATATAGAACATATAAGGGCTTGGATTATTTTGTTTGAGTTGAGCGTAACTGGCTAATGTATTCGGGCAAGCAAGGGAAAAACGGCGAGAGGGCACAATTTGGAAGACATCACCAATGTTAATATGGTGTTTTAAGGCTTTTACAATGCCAGTAAATTCAGGATCGTCAAAATTGGTTTTGACTTCATCACTTGCCGCTTTAATAGAAAGAACGTTATCAATATTTTTTAGTTTTTGTGCGATAGAAAGTGAGGTTTTGGCAATATTGACTTGTTCTTCTTGAGCAAAACAGAAACTTTTAAGTGTTGCTTGTTGATTTTGATGATCGATGGTAATGAGGTGTTCGGCAAGATAGAAACTGTAATCAGGGCAGTTTATACCATCATGTTGCAATGTAATGCCATCCATTGGAATGAAATTTGCGACGAGATCGTAAGCAAATAATCCGCCTAAGAAAATAGGCGTTTGGCTATGTTGATAAAGAGTAGAAATAACACGCAACCCATCAAAAATAGTAGCAGACTGTAATTTGCTATCTTCATCAAGTTGATTATCAAGTGGTGAAAATTGTACAGAAAATTCTTTTTCAAAATTGACCGTACTTACTTTTCCAAGTGCGGTTAATTTTGGATGAATTTCTTTTAAAACTTGTTTTCCATTCTCATTTAAAGCTTTAAATGTGACGTTGTGACCTAAGCACGTTATTTTAACCGCCGCATTGACTAAGATCAGGCTTTGTAAACTGTTTTTACTCCCGATTTCAGCAGAGTCGAGTAGAAGAGAATTCGAATTAGCTTGGCAAAGTGTATTAAAAATAGCAGTGGTGTCAGCATAATAAGAAACGGGTTGAGTTGTCACTGTAATAAAGACTTGAGTTTGCATATTGATATCCTTTAGAAAACTTTTGTACTATTAAACTAGTGCAAAAGAGATAAGTCAAGTCTGAATTAATATTTTTTATATTTTTTGATGAGAAATGTTTACTTTTATTCCTTTGCCCAAGGGCGACCTTCGTAATATTCAATATTTTGCTGATTAATTAGCTTTAATATGTCGGCAGAAATATGATCATTAATTTCATCTGATAGTGTTAATTGAGGGAAGAAACGACGAACTACGATCATTTTATTGAAATCGACAGTGTATTTTACGGTATATTTTCCAGAGGTTTGTCCCATTAAACCCAAATCTTTTAAAGCAGACAAAAATCCTCTATCACCGATAGATGGAGTATGCCAACCATGTGCAGCTTTCTGCGCTATTTCGCGAGGCACGGCATAACAATTGGTATCGATATGAGCATTGATTCCGTTAAAATTAAAATGTATTTGTTGCTGAATATCTTCTATTTTAACATCTACGAAAATATCACTTTTTGTAGTCCAATTTCCGAGTGATTCAAAATCATCATGACAGATAAATTGATGATTTGAATTGTAAAAAGATCGTAAGGAATAAGCAAAATCAGCACCTTGTTCAATCACGTTTACTAAGCTTTCCACGTGATCATCTCGTAGCTGATTGTCATCATCTAAATAACAAATAATGTCTTCTTCAACAAGAAAAGCTGCAGCAGCATTAATGGCTCCGTTAAGGATTCTGTTTTTTCCCGTATTCATTGGTAAGTAAATAGGAATTACATCAGGGAATTGTTCTAATATAGATTTGGCCTTATCCCAGAAAATATCACCATCGACAAATACATAATGCTTACATGGATAAGTTTGATTTTGCACGCTTTTAATAGCCAAAGCTAATTCTGGACGACCAATTGTTGAAGTCACCACCGCAACTGTTTTACCATTTGGTTGATTCATCTGTATAGCTCCCTTCATTTTTACAATAACCTTTGACTAACACAAAATACACTTAATTTTTTGCTCTTAAATGTATGCGAGGAAAAACATAAATATAAAGTTGGCGGATAATAGCACTTATGAGATTTTTTTCACTTTATTTTTGTAAATTCAATTTAAAATGAAAAAACCAAGTTCTTAGAAAGGTAGAACTTGGTTCTTAAATACATCTAACTTTGTTAAGTTAGATAGATTGCAGGTTAGTTTTCGTTAGAGCTGAAATTTACCCATTAAGCATGACAAGTTTGGCAAGCTGCTTGGAACATCCATACCAATTTTTCTTGTTCTTTAATGTAGTCACTCATTTGTGATGCGGTACCTTCGTCATCAGCATCACCTGCAAGAGCAAGAATTTCGCGTTGTTGGTCTAGTAGTGTTTTTAAACCTTGTAATGTGCCTGATAAACATTCTTGTGCGCTACTTACTGCGATATCTTCTTTAATACGAGACACTTTTAAGTATTGGCTATATGCGTTATCTGGTGTGTAACCTAAAGTTAAAATACGTTCAGCCACTTCATCAACTTTGGTGATTAAATCTGTATAGATTTCTTCAAATTTTGCGTGTAATGCAAAGAAATTCACACCTTTAATGTTCCAGTGGTAACCACGTACATTAGTGTAGAATACTTGGTAGGTTGCAAGTAATTCGTTAAGTTTATTGGCTAATTCTGCTGATTGAACTTTGTCTAATCCGATAGATGTTTTTGACATAATAATTTCCTTTTTTTAGTTGAATAATTGAGCTAATGCCCTGCCTTTGATGTGGGTATTATACGTTTTTAGTATTTGCTGTGAAATTGTTCTATTCAATAAAATTGATAGCCTAAGGCTATATGTTAATAATTTGTAATAAATCTAAACTATCAAAATAAGTGATCGGGATCACAGTTATAAGGAATACTTTAGTAAAAGGTCGCGGCTAACAGTAAATTTTGCTTTAATAAGTGCAGTTATAATTTTTAATATTTTAAGGATGTCTTATGCAAGAACTTATTAAGCACGCATTGCCACAAGATGATGCACTCAATCAAGCTATTGTTGATGAAATTCGTTTGCAAAATTGGGCTGGCTTTTTAAATCGTTCCCAAGTGGAGCAGCTTTGTCGTGATTTTGAACTTACGCCATTAAAATTAGCTATGCATTTGTTGCCGATTGCGGCGAGTTATAGCCATACCGCTATTTCTCATTTTAATGTGGGGGCAATTGCTATTGGTGAACAAGGTGATTTTTATTTTGGTGCGAATCAAGAATTTTCGAATTCAGCTATTCAGCAAACAATTCATGCAGAGCAAAGCGCAATTTCTCACGCATGGTTGCGTAATGAACGTCGTATTTCAGATATGGTGGTCAATTACACGCCTTGCGGGCATTGCCGTCAATTTATGAATGAATTGCATGGCGCTGAAAAAATTTCAATTCATTTGCCACATAGCCAAAATAATCCGTTACATTCTTATTTACCTGATGCTTTTGGACCGAAGGATCTCGATATTGCGACTCATCTTTTAGCGGATGAAAATCATGATTTAATTGCAGATCACCAAGATGATTTGATTAATCAAGCTATTTTAGCTGCAAATCAATCTCATTGTCCTTATTCAAATAGTCCGCATGGCATTGCGATTTTATTTAAAAATGGTGATGTGGTGACAGGACGTTATGCAGAAAACGCCGCATTTAATCCGAGTTTGCCAGCGTTGCAAACCGCACTTAATTTTGCGTATTTAAATGATAAAAAATTGAGTGATATTGAGCGAATTGTGATGGCTGAAAAAGCATTAAAACTAAGCCATAAAACGATGGCTGAAACCTTGCTCTCTACATTAACATCAGTGAAATTAGAGTATCATTCATTGTAAGTATGAAAGAGCCTTGATGAAAAATAAAAAAGGGCGTATATGATCTGCACCCCAAAAGTTGGACTAAATAACCAACTCACTAAGGTGCAGATTTTTTATGACCAAATACAATTTTCTTTTCAAGCAACAAGTCATCGAATTTTATCTTCAAAATGGTAAAAATAGTT
>NZ_QQKA01000004.1 GCF_003493605.1 Haemophilus haemolyticus | reverse complement strand
TGGGCGATTAAAAACGGAATGTTATTACGGCAAACGATTTGAGACGTTCGAACAACTGGAAAAAACGATTCATGAATATATTCATTATTACAACCATGAGCGCATTCAGGGGAAACTAAAAGGACTCAGCCCTGTGAATTACAGAACTCAGTCCTTGAACTAAATCAGTCTAACTTTTTGGGGTCAGATCATTTATCTCTCTTTTTTTAATGTAATTTAACTTTTCGGCGCATTTTACGCATTAATAAAAATACCCATGGCCATAGTATTCCCGATGCTAAAGCCCCAAAGATTTCTTGCCAGTTAAAAAATGCGGTATGCAGGGAGAATTCGATTAAGAAAATAGCTAATCTGACAATAAACACAAACGCAATCACTAAAAGACTTTGAAACCAAAGTGATAAATTTCTGAGTACGAGATAGTTTTTTGCCACAAAATAAATTGTCACAGAAAGGACTAGGGCATGAATACCCAATGTGGAACCTAGGATTAAATCCCATACAAGTCCTAACAAAAATGCCCATCCAATACTGACTTTATTTGGAATAGCCAGAACCCAGTAAAGTAAAACGAGAACTAACCAAGCAGGCTTAAATGCCTGAAAACCAAGTGGCCAGGGGGCGAGTTCTAGCACTAATGCCACGACAAAGAAGCTTAAAATTGTGAGCCATTGTAAAATAAAGCGAGTTTGCATTAATCTTCTTCCCTATGTTCTTGTTGTTCTGATGGTACAGCTTCTTCATTTTGCGGTGCATCGGTTGGAATTTCAGGTTCAATCGTTGATTTATCCTTATTTTCTTGAAGATTATCGTCTGTTAACGGGGCTTTTTTTACTTTGTAATCAGCTTCATTCGCTTGGCTTTCTAAACGTTTTTGTACTAAATTACGCACTTCTTCTGGAGACATAGATTTTACTTTAGACATATCTAAATTGCTTGGCCAAAGCAGCAATACATAGCGTAAGCGTTCAAGAGCTGCGAGAGGTTTGGCTTTGACAGTTGCAAAGTAATTGGAACCATCGCGTGAAACGCTTTGTACAACTGCTACTGGATAGCCTTCAAGGAAACGACCACCAAGACCAGACGTTACAAGTAAGTCGCCTTTTTCGATATCCACAGAACGAGGTACATTATCAAGAGTTAGTTCATCAGTATGCCCCGTTCCACTTGCAATGACACGAACATCGTTACGTAGAACTTGTACTGGAATAGAATGAGTGACATCAGTTAAGAGCAGTACTCGGCTGGTGTTATTGCCCACAGAAATAATTTGACCAATGACGCCTTTTTCATCAATTACAGGCTGACCTACATAAGCACCGTCTTTTTCGCCTTGGTTAATAACAATTTGTTGACGATAAATATCAGTTTCTGCAGTTAAAATTTCCGCAATCTTTTTGTATTCATCGGTGCGTAAAGGGGAGTTTAACAATAAACGTAAACGCTGATTCTCGACTTTGAGTTGATCTAGTAAGAGTAAATCTGCATTTTTTTCACGTAATTGTTCGCGTAACACTTTATTTTCGATTTGTAATTTACTGGTATCTACTAAATTATCTGATACCCCATCTAATACGGTACGAGGGCTATTAGCAAGATAATAGAGTCCACCCACTGCAGTTTCCATGGCACTGCGAGCTTTAGTCATTGAATTAGTTTGACCATCAGCTAAGATTAAAGAAAGGGAAGCGGTTACAGTTAATAATAATCGAATGCCAAGCGGGGGGGCTTTACCGAAAATAGGCTTCATTAAGCGTCCTACGTTGAGATAAAAAGATTAAAAGGAAAAGTGCGGTCATTTTTAACCGCACTTTTTATTTTTGGTCTAAATTAAATTTCGTCACTAAAAATGTCGCCACCGTGCATATCGATCATTTCTAATGCCTCACCGCCACCGCGAGCAACACAGGTTAATGGATCTTCTGCGATAATGACTGGAACGCCAGACTCTTTAGAGAGAAGCGTATCAATATTACGCAATAGTGCACCACCACCAGTTAACACCATACCTCGTTCAAAAATATCAGCTGCGTGCTCTGGTTGACATTCCTCAAGAGCAGTACGAACAGCGGTTACGATACCATTTAATGGTTGTTGAATAGCTTCTAAAACATCGCGTGAGGTTAAGGTGAATGAACGAGGTGCGCCTTCAGCAAGATTGTGGCCATGCACTTCCATTTCTTTAATTTCATCACCTTCTTGAATGTAGGCTGTACCGATTTCTTGTTTGATACGTTCTGCTGTTGGTTCGCCGATAACAGAACCAAAAGTGCGGCGAACATAAGAAATAATCGCTTCATCAAAACGGTCACCACCGATACGAACTGAAGAAGAATATACGATACCATTCAAGGAAATTACAGCGACTTCAGTTGTACCACCACCGATATCAATTACCATAGAACCAACTGCAGTAGAAACAGGTAATTTCGCGCCGATTGCGGCTGCCATTGGTTCTTCAATTAAATACACTTCACGTGCACCAGCCCCGATTGCAGATTCTTTAATTGCGCGACGTTCTACTTGAGTTGCGCCAGCAGGCACACAGACAAGCACACGAGGGCTTGGACGCATAAAATTACCGCTATGAACTTGTTTGATAAAGTATTGCAACATTTTTTCTGTAACAAAGAAGTCTGCGATTACACCATCTTTCATTGGGCGAATAGCAGCGATGCTTTTTGGTGTACGTCCAAGCATTAATTTTGCTTCTTTACCTACAGCCGCGATGCTTTTTAATGAGCCAACGCGATCTTGTCGAATGGCAACAACTGAAGGTTCATTTAAGACAATACCTTGACTTTTAACGTAAATTAAAGTGTTTGCTGTGCCTAAATCAATAGAAAGATCGTTTGAAAACAACCCACGAATTTTTTTAAATAACATAATTATACCGTTTAAAATGAAAGTTAGTTTTGTTTGACAAAAAATAGAAAATGACTTTGTCAAACAGACAAAAAATTGCACTAAATGTATCAAAAAAAGCGTTGCGATTACAGTGTTTTTTAGCGTTTTTTATAGCACTTGCCATTGCCCTTTGTCTTGCAGAATTAATTGTTGTTGATGTAAGGTTTTAAGGGTTGAACGGTGTCCCACACTGATGATTGTCGTTTGTGGTAGTTCTTGTTGTAACAATTGATACATCGAAAATTCTAAACCTTCATCCATACTAGCTGTGGCTTCATCTAAAAATGCCACTGCTGGTTTGTGTAGAATTAATCGTGCAAACGCCAGACGCTGTTGTTCGCCAAGAGAAAGAATACGCGTCCAGTCTTGTTCTTTTTCTAATTGTTCAGTTAAATGCCCTAGTTGCACTTTATTTAATATTTCTACCGCTTGCGTATGTGAAATATTGTCAGCGTTATTTGGATAAGCTAATGCTGACATCAAATTTCCTTGTGGCACATACGGCTTTTGTGACAAGAAAAGCTGATTGTGCGTAGGGCAATTTATTTCCCCCTCAGCATAGTTCCAAAGTCCAGCAATCGTGCGTAAAAGCGTGGTTTTCCCTGCCCCAGATTTTCCTTGAATAAGTAAACTTGTTCCTTGCGGTAAGGTAATGTTTAGATGTTTAATTAGTGTATGACCTAATGGATTTTGAATACTTAAATTTTTGAAAATCACATCTGTTGGATGATTGTGGATCTGTGTTTGTGATTTATTATTTACTTTTTCAATGGCATAACTGAACCCAGTTAAACGATCTAGCGTTGCTTTATAGCTTGCAAAATTATCATAAGTATTACGGAAGAATGAAAGATTTGCGTGTAACTGACCAAATACTTGTAAGGTTTGCATTAGATCGCCTAGTTTTATTTGCTTTTCAAAGTAACGTCCAACTTGAATTAACAATGGAAAAACAACAGAAATTTGGCTTACGACTAAGTTAAATCCTGAAAATTTTAGTGTTCTAAATACAATAATCCACATATTATGAATGACGGCATTGAACTGCTGATAAAGCTGATTTTTTTCGACTTTTTCGCCCGCATAAAAAGCAATGCTTTCGGCATATTCTTTAATGCGAATTAAAGAATAACGATAGTTTGCGTTTAGGCGTTCATTAATAAAATTCAATGAGATTAATGGGCGACCGAGCCAAAATGCGATGAGGGTTGTGAAAATGACATAACCAAATACTAAAAATACCATCATATGCGGAATTTCCACGCCAAGTACCATCATTGGCCCTGCTAATCCCCATAATAAAATCGTATAAGAGATCATAGAGGTTACCGCATCAATGACACCAGTGCTTAAAGAAAGCGTGGTTTTTACATAAGATTGCACATCTTGTTGAATACGTTGATCGGGGTTATCAAGATTT
Source organism: Haemophilus haemolyticus (assembly GCF_003493605.1). Classification (GTDB taxonomy): domain Bacteria; phylum Pseudomonadota; class Gammaproteobacteria; order Enterobacterales; family Pasteurellaceae; genus Haemophilus; species Haemophilus haemolyticus_J. Next base: position 129,507 of record NZ_QQKA01000004.1, on the reverse strand, counting down.
TCTGATAAATATTGTGTTTTGTAATAGGCACGATGTGCCATCCATTTATCAACAAGCTGTTCGTTAAGCCATTCAATCCAGTTGATGACGAAACGTTGCTCTAAATAATAGCTTACTAATGCTGCTGAAACAGAACTTGCGGCAATGACGCAGAACAAGCCCATTTGTTGCCAAAATACATGTTCATTAAATTCTTGCAATGAGGTGTACATATTTTTGTACCACTCAGAATGTACAAGGCTGATGCGTACGCTGAGTAATGTCATTGCAACAATAAGCAGAAAGAATAGGATAGGTTTTATACTACGTTTAGGCGAAAGATAACCACCTGCAAACATCCAAAATTGTCTTCCCCATTGAGTAAAACGCACCAAAAGAAAAATGCCAAAACTAAAGACGACTGAGGTGATGGCTAGCGTTTGTAAAATCCAAATAAGAGAAGTAATGGCTTCTTGGCTGTAATCCATAAATATTCCATACGAGCTAAAAGTGCGGTGAAAAATAACCGCACTTTTTGTAAAAGGGTCAAAATTTTTCGGTATTGTAGAGTCTATGTTCGATTTCGCAAGAAAAAATGTGACGAACGTAGCATTTTTTGAGTTTGGTTAAGGTTTTCAAAAAACAACTTGTATATAATCCGAAGGAGTTAAATTTCATTTTTAAGGGGTCAATATGAGTGATATTGCAATCACGATTAGTCTTCTTGCCCTCGTTGCCGTAATCGGTTTATGGATCGGGCATTGGAAGATCCGTGGGGTTGGGCTTGGCATTGGTGGCGTGCTGTTTGGCGGCATTATTGTTGCCCATTTCACTAATCAATATGGCTTGAAACTGGATGCGCATACGCTGCATTTTGTGCAAGAATTTGGTTTAATTTTATTTGTTTATACTATTGGTATTCAGGTTGGGCCGGGCTTTTTTTCTTCTTTACGAAAATCTGGTTTAAAGCTAAATGCCTTTGCCATTTTGATTATTGTGCTGGGTTCAATTGCCGTGGTTCTTGTACATAAAATTGCGGATGTTCCTCTGGATATTGCTTTAGGTATTTATTCTGGTGCTGTTACTAATACACCTGCATTGGGGGCTGGGCAGCAAATTCTGGCAGAATTAGGCGTGCCGCAAACCACTGTAACTATGGGGATGTCCTATGCGATGGCTTACCCATTCGGTATTTGCGGTATTTTGCTTGCAATGTGGTTAATCCGCTTATTTTTTAAAGTCAAAGTGGACGATGAAGCCGCTCGTTTTAATGCGGAGAGCGGTCAAGAAAAAGAAAGTTTACATAATATTTCTTTAAAAGTGACTAATCAAAATTTAGATGGTCTGACGTTAATTCAAATTCCTGGATTTAGCGATGAAGAAGTCGTATGTTCACGTTTAAAACGCGATGATATGGAAATCGTTCCAAAGGCAAGTACTGAGATTCGTACCAACGATATTTTGCAATTAGTGGGCGATGATAATTCGCTTGCCAAAATGCGTTTGATTATCGGGCATGAAGTTGATGCACCAACCGTTGCCTATAGTGGCGAAATTCGTTCTGAGCGTGTGGTGGTAACGAACGAAAAAGTCTTAGGTAAAAAGATCCGTGCCTTAGGCATTCATCAAAAATATGGGGTTGTGATTTCACGTTTAAATCGTGCAGGGATTGAGTTAGTTCCAACGGGAAATACCACACTGCAATTTGGCGATGTGTTACATATGGTCGGACGCAGTGATGTACTAAATCAGGCTATTTCAGTTATTGGTAATGCACAACAAAAATTGCTTCAAGTGCAAATGTTACCTGTGTTTATCGGCATTGGTTTAGGGGTACTCGTTGGTTCGATTCCATTTTATATTCCAGGTTTCCCTGTCGCGTTAAAATTAGGACTTGCTGGCGGGCCATTGGTGGTTGCGTTGATCTTAGCGAGAATTGGCACGATTGGTAAACTTTACTGGTTTATGCCACCAAGTGCTAACTTGGCATTACGCGAAATTGGGATTGTTCTTTTCTTGGCTGTGGTCGGTTTAAAATCAGGTGGAAGTTTCTTTGATACTTTAGTGAATGGTTCGGGACTTGAATGGATGGGATACGGTATTTTTATCACTTTTGTGCCGTTGATTATTGCTGGGACTATAGCACGCTTATATGGAAAACTTAATTACCTAACTATCTGTGGTTTACTTGCAGGTTCAATGACGGATCCTCCCGCTTTAGCATTTGCGAATGAAATTAAAGAAGATAACGGTGCGGCAGCACTTTCTTATGCCACTGTGTATCCGTTAGTGATGTTTTTGCGAATAATGTCGCCACAGTTATTGGCGGTATTGTTATGGGCAGCATAGAAAAAATAATTTCAATTTAGACATAAAAAGCGCGGTTAATTTCGCGCTTATTTTTTGCGTGGATTTTGCGCGAGAGGGTATTCAATGATAGAATTCCGCACTTTTTATTGCTAAGTGAGAACAAAATGGCGTTAGTTGAATTTTTGATGGAAACCTTAGATGGGTTAAAGGGAACAGATATTGTACATTTTGATGTACGTGGAAAATCATCGATTACGGATAATATGATTATTTGCACGGGTACGTCGAGCCGCCAAGTTTCTGCAATGGCAGATAATTTAATTACAGAATGTAAAAAAGCAGGTTTTGAAACCTTTGGCGAAGAAGGGAAAAATACTGCAGATTGGATTGTGGTGGACCTTGGTCAAGCTATCGTACATATCATGCAACGTGATGCCCGTGAAATGTATCAATTAGAGAAACTTTGGGCGTAAATTTTAGTAAAGTGCGGTAAAAAATAACCGCACTTTTTAGATAAGGATGACTTGTGAAAATCACGTTAATTGCTGTTGGAACAAAAATGCCTTCTTGGGTTACAACGGGTTTTGAGGAATATCAACGCCGTTTCCCAAAAGATATGCCTTTTGAACTGATTGAAATCCCAGCAGGTAAGCGTGGAAAAAATGCTGATATTAAACGTATTTTAGAGCAAGAAGGTAAGGCGATGTTAGCCGCCTGTGGAAAAGGTAAAGTTGTGACGTTAGATATTCCAGGTAAACCTTGGACGACACCGCAGTTAGCCGAGCAATTAGAAGCGTGGAAAAATGATGGTCGCGATGTTTGTTTGTTGATTGGTGGGCCTGAGGGGCTTTCGCCAGAATGTAAAGCCGCTGCAGAGCAAAGTTGGTCGCTTTCGCCATTAACATTACCTCACCCACTTGTTCGTGTTGTAGTGGCTGAAAGTTTGTATCGTGCGTGGTCGCTCACTACTAATCATCCTTATCATCGAGAATGATACATCCTTATTTTTAGTCAGATGAATTTAAAAAAATTCTTCAATACACCAACACACGAACCGTTCCGCGATAAAAAAGCGGAGCGTAACCTTTTTGCACGCCGAACTTTAGTGGCTTTTTTGGGGATTTTGTTACTAACAGGTGTTTTATTCACCAATATTTATCAGCTACAGATTGTTAATTTTGATACTTACCAAACGCGTTCTAATGGTAACCGAATTAAATTATTACCTTTACCGCCAACGCGTGGCTTAATCTATGATCGTTACGGTAAATTATTAGCCGAAAATCTTACTTTTTTTGGTTTATACATTGTGCCGGAAAAAACTGAAAATTTAGACCGCACTTTAGATGAATTACGCTACATTGTGGGATTAACGGATAACGATATTGAAAATTTTAAAAAGGAACGTCGCCGCGGAACGCGTTACACGCCTATTTTATTGAAACCGAATTTAACAGAAGAACAAATCGCACGTTTTGCAGTGAGTGGCTATCAATATCCGAGTTTAGATGTACGTCCTTATTTCAAACGCTATTACTTATATGGCGAGATTATGACGCATATTTTAGGTTATGTGGGAAAAATCAATGATAAAGACGTTGAACGCTTGAAAAAAGAGGAAAAATTTACCAATTATTCTGGTAGCAATGATATAGGTAAATTGGGGATTGAACGTTATTACGAAGATAAGTTACACGGAACCACAGGTTTTGAAGAAGTAGAAATTAACAACCGTGGTAAAGTTATTCGTAAGTTACGTGAACAACCTTCAGTTGCAGGAAAAAGTATTTATCTTACTATTGATTTAGAATTGCAGCGTTACATCACAGATCTTTTGGCAGGGCAAAAAGGTGCGATTGTTGTATTAGATCCTCAAGATAGTGGTGTGCTGGCTATGGTGTCTACGCCAAGTTATGACAATAATTTGTTTGTTGATGGTATTTCGTCAGAAGATTATAAACGTTTATTAAATAATCCTGCTCGTCCGCTTTATAGTCGTGCGACACAAGGTGCGTATCCCCCGGCTTCGACAGTTAAACCTTTTATTGCAGTAGCCGCACAAACTGAAAATGTGATTACATCAAACACAACGATTTTTGATCCGGGATATTGGGTATTACCTAACTCCACAAAACGTTTTCGTGATTGGAAAAAAACAGGCCACGGGGATACGGATTTGAATAAAGCGATTACTGAATCCTCTGATACTTATTTTTATCAAGTGGCTTATAATATGGGTATTGATCGTCTTTCTGATTGGATGAAACGCTTTGGCTTCGGTATGCCAACTGGGATTGAAATTCAAGAAGAAACGGCTGCCAATATGCCAACCCGAGAATGGAAACAAAAACGCTATAAACGCCCTTGGGTACAAGGCGATACGATTTCGGTTGGGATTGGTCAAGGTTATTGGACAGCAACACCATTACAAGTAGCAAAAGCAACGACGATATTGGTCAATAATGGCAAAGTAAATACGCCGCATTTGATGAAAGCAATTGAAGTATCGACTCTAAAACCTTATGAAGATCCTTTGCTTTATCCTGATATTACAGAGGCTAAACAAAGTTACTGGGATGCGGCAAAACGTGGAATGTATAATGTTGTCAATTCAGCTTTAGGGACGGGGAGAAAGGCTTTTGCTGGAGCAAACTATCGTGTTGCAGGAAAATCTGGTACTGCTCAAGTGTTTAGTTTAAAAGAAAATGAAAAATACAATGCGGCTGGATTGAAAAAAGAATTACATGATCACGCATGGTTTACCGCATATGCACCTTATGAAAATCCTAGATTGGTTGTGACAGTGATTTTAGAAAATGCAGGTGGTGGTTCAAGTAATGCCGCACCGTTAGCACGTAAAGTGATGGATTACTATTTGAATCAGCGTTTACCACAAGTTGAAAAATATAATGTACCTATTCAGCAAAAAAAAGATTTGTCACAAGAGAGCGAACAAATAAATGGAAGATAAAATCCCTTTTTGGTTGCGTGTTTGGCAACGTTTGCATATTGATTTTTGGCTGTTTATCGGACTTCTTGCAATAACGGCTTATGGTATGCTGGTATTATATAGTGCATCAGGTGCCAGTGAAATGATGTTTAATAACCGAATTATTCAGGTTTTACTTGGATTTATTGTTATGCTGTTAATGGCTCAATTTCCACCAAGATTTTACCAACGCATCGCACCTTATCTTTATTTAATTGGTTTTGTGTTGTTGATCTTAGTAGATGCTATTGGCACGACAAGTAAAGGTGCGCAGCGTTGGCTTGATCTGGGATTTATTCGTTTTCAACCCTCTGAAATTGTAAAACTTGCTGTGCCATTAATGGTGTCAGTGTATTTAGGTAATCGTCCACTTCCACCTAAATTAAGTGAAACATTTATTGCGATTGCAATGATTATGATTCCGACTTTACTTGTGGCTATACAACCAGATTTAGGCACATCAATTTTGGTCAGTGCGTCAGGTTTATTTGTCGTGTTTTTAGCAGGAATGAGCTGGTGGCTTATTTTAGCGGCAGTGATTGGTTTAGCGGGGTTTATTCCGATTATGTGGCTATATCTAATGCACGATTATCAACGTACTCGCGTACTTACATTATTAGACCCAGAAAAAGATCCCCTTGGTGCAGGCTATCATATTTTGCAATCAAAAATTGCGATTGGTTCAGGTGGATTAAGTGGAAAAGGTTGGATGCAGGGAACACAATCACAATTAGAATTTTTGCCTGAACCCCATACGGATTTTATTTTTGCGGTAATGGGCGAAGAACAGGGAATGATTGGTTTTTTGATTTTAATGGCGATTTACTTGTTTATTATTGTGCGAGGTTTAATGATTGCCGTTAATGCTCAAACTTCTTTTGAGCGTATTCTTGCTGGCGCAACAACATTAATTTTCTTTGTTTATGTATTTGTGAACATTGGAATGGTAAGCGGAATTTTGCCTGTTGTGGGTGTGCCATTACCTTTATTTAGTTATGGTGGTACCTCTTATGTTGCGATTATGGCAAGTTTTGGTTTAGTGATGTCTATTCATACGCATAAAAGTCAATTTATGAAAAGGAACTAATTTCATTTTTTTCTTTCTTAAAGAATAAATGAAAAGCGTTAATATTTTATGAAATTAAAAACTGGGTTAAATTTGACCGCACTTTTGCTATTTATGATAAGCGTAGCTTTTCCTGCGCAGGCTGATACGCAAAAAATGTATGGTATTCGAGGGGATAATCTTTCTATCGCAACTCAAACGCCTGCGCCAAGTACTTATTCAGTAAAAGGGCAAACTTATACAACTAAAAGTGGGAATGAAGCTAAATCTTATATTAAAGAAGGTTTGGCAAGTTATTATCATCTTAAATTTGATGGACGCAAAACAGCAAGTGGCGATGTTTATAATTCAAAACAATTTACTGCGGCACATAAAACATTGCCAATAAACTCTTATGCTTTAGTGACAAATTTACATAACAATCGTAAAGTGATTGTACGTATTAATGATCGTGGGCCTTTTAGCGATAAACGTTTAATTGATCTTTCGCACGCTGCAGCAAAAGAAATTGGCTTAATTTCCCACGGCACTGGACAGGTAAGAATTGAGGCATTGCACGTTGCTAAAAATGGAAATTTATCAGGTGCAGCCACAAAAACACTGGCTAAACAAGCAAAAACTCAAGAAGCTGCCGATCGTTTAGTATTAAAATCTAACACGCTTTTTGATAACGCATCTAAGTCAATAAATGATCTAAAAGGAACTGAATTTTACCGTTTGAAAATGCTTGAATTAACCTCTCGTAGCCAAGCAAATAAGTTAATTACGCAACTTGCGTTAGCGAATATTCAGACTGAAGTAAATCGCTCGGGAAATAAATATGAAATTCATATTGGGCCTTTTGATAACAAAACAAAAATGGCACAAGTAAGAGCCAAATTGCAAAAAATGGCGAATAATAAGCCATTAATTATTTATACGTATAAAAATTAATTGTAGGAAGATCTTATGTTGAAAAGAACAACAAAAATCGCATTTTTATCTGGATTTGTGGCACTTAGCAGTTTTTCCGTATCTGCTGAAGATATTCAGTTTGCTGTAATGCCGCCGCAAATTACGGCTCAAACTTATGTACTGATGGATTATAATTCAGGCGCAATTTTGACCGCACTTAATCCAGATCAACGTCAATATCCTGCATCACTGACTAAAATGATGACAAGTTATGTAGTTGGTGTCGCATTAAAACAAGGCAAAATCCATAATACCGATATGGTTACTATTGGTGAGAGTGCGTGGGGACGCAATTTTCCTGATTCTTCCAAAATGTTTTTGGATTTAAATACTCAGGTTTCTGTGGCTGATTTAAATCGTGGTGTGATTATTGTTTCTGGAAATGATGCAACCGTGGCTTTAGCTGAACATATTTCAGGCAATGTGCCAAATTTTGTAGGAACGATGAATAAATATGTTCAACAATTTGGGTTAAAAAACACGAATTTCACTACGCCACACGGTTTAGACGATCCAAATCAGTATTCTTCTGCACGTGATATGGCAATTATAGGTGCGCATATTATTCGTGATTTACCTGAAGAATATAAAATTTACTCAGAAAAAGATTTCACATTTAACAAGATTAAACAACCTAACCGTAATGGCTTATTATGGGATAAAACTATCAATGTTGATGGAATGAAAACGGGTCATACCAGTCAAGCAGGATATAATTTAGTTGCTTCTGCCACGACACCAAACAATATGCGTTTGATTTCAGTGGTAATGGGGGTTCCAACTTATAAAGGTCGTGAAGTAGAAAGTAAAAAACTTTTACAATGGGGTTTTGCTAATTTTGAAACATTTAAAACTTTAGAGGCTGGCAAAGAAATTTCAGAACAAAAGGTTTATTATGGCGATAAAAATTCAGTAAAACTTGGTGCTTTAATGGATCACTTTGTTACAATTCCTAAAGGTAAACAAAATGAGGTTAAAGCTCGTTATGAATTAGCAGATAAAAATTTACAAGCACCATTAGCAAAAGGTCAAGTTATTGGTAAAGTGGTTTATCAATTAGATGGTAAGGATATTGCAAGTGCCAATTTACAAGTGATGAATGATGTGGGAGAGGCGGGTATTTTCGGAAAAGCTTGGGATTGGCTCGTGCTCACTGTAAAAGGCTTATTTGCATAAAATATGCCAGAAACTTACCGCACTTTTTTCATTTTTAATTGAGGCATTCGTAATGTGTGGGTACTCCACTATTCACACATCATTTTTATTATGGGGAAATAATATGACAACAGAAAATGATTACGCAAAACTTAAAGAATTAATGGAATTTCCAGCAAAAATGACATTTAAAGTTGCTGGAATTAATCGTGAGGGGTTAGCGCAAGATCTAATTCAAGTCGTTCAAAAATATATTAAAGGCGATCATATTCCTAAGGAAAAACGGAGTAGTAAAGGCACTTATAATTCGGTATCAATTGATATTATTGCTGAAAACTTTGAGCAGGTAGAAACACTTTATAAAGAACTGGCTAAAGTTGAAGGCGTGAAAATGGTTATTTAGTATGACTAATTCCCTTATCGTTCGTCAGTTAGGATTGCAAGATTATCAAGAAATTTGGCACAAAATGCAGAATTTTACAGATAGTCGCACCGCAGAAACGCAAGACGAAATTTGGTTAGTGCAACATCCCCCTGTATTTACCCAAGGGCAAGCTGGTAAACCAGAGCATCTTTTACAACGTAGTGAAATCCCTGTGGTACAATCGGATCGTGGTGGGCAAATTACTTATCACGCACCCGGTCAGCAAGTGATGTATGTGCTTATTGACATTAAACGCCATAAAAACTTAAATGTACGTCAATTAGTTACCGCACTTGAACAAACGGTGGTTAAAACTTTGGCTGAATATGGCATTGAAAGCTATCCAAAGCCTGATGCGCCAGGTGTTTATGTGGATGGAAAAAAGATTTGTTCTCTTGGATTACGTATTCGTCGTGGTTGCTCTTTTCACGGGTTAGCATTGAATATTAATATGGATCTTAATCCTTTCCATTATATTAATCCTTGTGGTTATGCAGGGCTTGAAATGTGTCAGTTAGCGGATTTTGTTAATCAAGATGAAGCTGATTGCGATAATGTTTCAGCAAAATTAATTAAACACTTCGCCGATCTTTTAGGCTATAATATAACAACTTTATAACATTTTATAAAAACTAAATGCCCAATTTGGGCATTTTTATTTAGGAAAATACTATGTCTACGCCTTTCAAAATGGAACGCGGTGTAAAATATCGCGATGCGGCAAAAACCTCAATTATTCCCGTAAAAAATATCGATCCTAATCAAGAATTATTAAAAAAACCAGAATGGATGAAAATTAAACTTCCAGCAAGTTCAGCTAAAATTGAAAGCATTAAAAATGGAATGCGTCGTCACGGGCTACATTCTGTTTGTGAGGAAGCATCTTGTCCAAATTTACACGAATGCTTTAATCATGGAACTGCAACTTTTATGATTTTAGGTGCAATTTGTACCCGCCGTTGTCCATTCTGTGATGTGGCTCACGGTAAACCATTACCGCCTGATCCTGAAGAGCCACAAAAATTGGCAGAAACAATTCAAGATATGAAACTTAAATATGTGGTGATTACATCGGTGGATCGTGATGATTTACCTGATCGTGGTGCGGGTCATTTTTCTGAATGTGTAAAAGCTGTGCGTGAACTTAACCCTAACATCAAGATTGAAATTTTAGTGCCAGATTTTCGTGGTCGTGTTACACAGGCTTTAGAAAAATTAAAAGATAATCCGCCAGATGTCTTTAACCATAATTTAGAAAACGTACCGCGCTTATATAAAGAAATTCGTCCGGGTGCGGATTATGAATGGTCACTTAAATTATTGCGTGAATTCAAAGAAATGTTCCCAAATATCCCAACCAAATCTGGTTTAATGGTAGGGCTAGGCGAAACTAATGAGGAAATTTTGCAAGTGATGCAAGATTTACGTGATAACGGTGTGACTATGCTCACGTTGGGGCAATATCTTCAACCTAGCCGCCATCATTTGCCTGTTGCCCGTTATGTGCCGCCAGCTGAATTTGATGAATTCCGTGATAAAGCCAATGAAATGGGCTTTGAACATGCGGCTTGTGGACCATTTGTTCGTTCTTCTTATCACGCTGATTTACAAGCTAGTGGCGGATTGGTGAAATAATTTAAAACAGCTCTGAATTAAACCGCACTTTTTGCTTGTCATGAAAGTGCGGTTTATTTTTGATATTTTTTCACCGAATATTTACTAGCCAGAATTATTGCAAGTCTGTAAAATAGCCGACCGCTTTATTCGACTAATTATTTATAACACCTGACGATATTGTAGAAAATGACTCAAAAATTACATATTAAAACTTGGGGCTGCCAGATGAATGAATACGATTCATCTAAAATGGCCGATCTTTTATTAAGTACTCATGGATTAGAACTTACCGAAATTCCTGAAGAAGCAGACGTATTATTATTGAATACCTGTTCTATTCGTGAAAAAGCACAAGAAAAAGTGTTCCACCAACTTGGTCGTTGGAAAGAATTAAAGAAAAATAATCCAAATTTAGTGATTGGTGTGGGCGGCTGTGTAGCTTCTCAAGAAGGTGAACATATCCGCCATCGTGCGCCTTATGTAGATATTATTTTTGGTCCACAAACTTTGCACCGCCTACCTGAAATGATTAACCAAATTCGTGGTGGTAAGAGTTCTGTTGTAGATGTAAGTTTCCCTGAAATTGAGAAATTTGACCGCTTACCTGAACCTCGTGCAGAAGGTCCAACGGCATTTGTTTCGATTATGGAAGGCTGTAATAAATACTGTACTTTCTGTGTTGTACCTTATACACGAGGTGAAGAAGTCAGCCGTCCTGTGGATGATATCTTATTTGAAATTGCGCAGCTTGCGGATCAAGGTGTGCGTGAGGTTAATTTGCTTGGTCAAAACGTGAATGCTTATCGCGGTCCGACACATGATGGTCAAATTTGTAGCTTTGCTGAGTTGCTTCGTCTCGTGGCCTCTATCGATGGTATTGACCGTTTACGTTTTACAACCAGTCATCCAATAGAATTTACGGATGATATTATTGACGTATATCGTGATACGCCTGAATTGGTGAGTTTCTTGCATCTTCCAGTCCAAGCAGGTTCTGACCGTGTATTAACGATGATGAAACGTGGTCATACAGCATTAGAATATAAATCTATTATTCGTAAGCTTCGTGCTGTGCGCCCTGATATTCAAATCAGCTCAGACTTTATTGTTGGTTTCCCTGGTGAAACTGCAGAAGATTTTGAGCAAACTATGAATTTGATTGCACAAGTGAACTTTGATATGAGTTTCAGTTTTGTGTACTCAGCCCGACCAGGTACGCCAGCTGCAGATATGCCAGATGATGTCACGGAAGATGAAAAGAAACAGCGCCTTTATGTATTACAAGAGCGTATTAATCAACAAGCTGCACAGTTTAGCCGTCGCATGCTTGGCACAGAACAACGCGTGTTAGTTGAAGGGCCATCGAAGAAAGATATAATGGAATTAACGGGACGTACTGAAACGAATCGTATTGTCAATTTCCAAGGTTCTCCGGAAATGATTGGTAAATTTGTGGATGTGAAAATCACTGATGTTTATACTAATTCTCTACGTGGTGAAGTAGTGCGTACTGAAGATGAAATGGGATTACGTATTGCGCAATCTCCACAAGAAGTGATGAATCGCACACGTAAAGAAGATGAATTAGGCGTAGGGCGTTACCACGGTTAATTGAAATCTTGAAATATTTAACCGCACTTTGAGAAATTAAAGTGCGGTTATTTTTTTAGGGTATATGGTTTAGATTTGCCAATCTATCGGTTTTATTCCGTGGCTTTCCAAATATGAATTTGTTTTGGAAAAATGGTGACAGCCAAAGAAACCTCGATGAGCTGAAAGTGGGGAAGGATGTGGAGCCGTTAAAACAAGGTGACGAGTGCGGTTAATAATTTGGCCTTTTTTTTGTGCATGGCTGCCCCAAAGTAAAAACACCAGTTTTTCACGATGTTCATTAAGTGCTGCAATTACACGATCAGTAAACGTTTCCCAACCTAAATTAGCATGTGAATGTGCCATACCACGTTCTACGGTAAGCACTGTGTTGAGCAGCAATACCCCTTGTTCTGCCCATTTGACTAAATAACCATGAGATGGCATTTGGAATCCAGAAATATCTTGTGTGAGTTCTTTATACATATTTAATAGTGAAGGGGGAATTGCGACTTCAGGTTTTACTGAAAAAGCCAATCCATGAGCTTGATTTGGTCCATGATAAGGATCCTGACCTAAAATTACTACTTTTACATCTTCAAAAGCCGTATATTTGAATGCGTTAAATACATCTTCTTGTGGGGGATAAATTGTTTTCCCGCTTGTTCTTGCAAGATGAACCTGTTGTAGTGCGTGTTGAAAGTAAGGTTGTTCTTTTTCTTTTCCGATAACATCTGTCCAGGTTTTCATTATTTTGATCCTATTAATAAGTTTGTTCTTATTATAAACAAAAAGATTAAGGCAATAAAAAGTTTAAAGGTTAAATTAATGTTAAATTATTTTAGGTGAATCGCTATATAAATAGGTAAAGTTTAATTTAGATCAAGTTTGTAAAATTATCCTAAAAAGATAACCTGTTCTTTATCAAAAAAATCCAAAATAATTTGAAATCTTCAAATTATTTGATAAAATTTGTACAGTTTTTATGATTATTCCAATGCCAATTAGGAGGCTATTATGATTAAAGGTATTCAAATTACTCAAGCGGCAAATGACAATTTGCTTAATTCATTCTGGTTATTAGACAGCGAAAAAAATGAAGCGCGTTGCTTATGTGCAAAAGGCGAATTCGCTGAAGACCAAGTTGTTGCAGTTAGCGAATTAGGTCAAATCGAATACCGTGAATTACCAGTAAACGTAGCGCCAACTGTTAAAGTTGAAGGTGGCCAACACTTAAACGTAAACGTATTACGTCGTGAAACTTTAGAAGATGCGGTAAACAATCCAGATAAATATCCACAATTAACTATCCGTGTTTCTGGTTACGCAGTACGTTTCAACTCTTTAACTCCAGAACAACAACGCGACGTTATTACTCGTACTTTCACTGAAAGCCTATAATTTCAGTTTGAATGAAAAACAAAACCCCGAAGTCATTCGGGGTTTTGTTTTATCTAAAAGTCCTGAAAATTTGACCGCACTTTATTGATAGGAGAATGTATAAGTGGCAATTGCTTTCACTGTTCCGGGCTTCACATTTCCATTTGTATTGACATAATAAGCTCGGAATAAGACAGAAGGATTATTTTGAACACCAGATGAAAACTCCCATTGATTTTCTGTGCCTTTTTCGGAACTTTCAGGCCCATATTTTAAAGCGGGCGTATTCCAATTATTATAGAGTTTAATTCCGATACCTTTTGCGCTTGAATCCGCTGTTAAACTTAAAATATCACTCCGATTACTTTCATTTGATTTATCGGTTAATGTGCTATAAACACGAATCCCACCCCATAAACCACTTCGCGATGAATTATCACAACGTAAACCAATTTCGAATTTACCGCCATAAACTTCATCTCCTTGAGTTGCGATACTACGCTGAGAAATAGTTGGCAATTTGAGCGTAATGTCCTTTGGCGTGGTTAAAACACAAGTGTGGGGAATAACCTTAAATCTGAATGTGTTAAGATAAATTTCTGTAATTTTATTTCCTGTATATTCGCCATATTTGCTATCGGAACGGCGACGAGGTTCAATTTCGCCAATTTTTGTACGAGGAATGGTATATTCCCCTGTAGGAGGTTGTTTTAGAAGAACAGGAAACACTCTAGCTGAAGCTCCTTGACTTGATGTTGTGCACCATCCATTAAACACTTTTTGCCAAGAACTACTATTAACAGCTACGGGGCTATTGGTATCGCCAGCATAGACTAGAATCCCAATATATTCATTCCCTATATCATAAATAGGTTGGTTATCTATGGAGCCAATAACAGGTAAAATAGATCTTGCATAAAGTTCTGTACAAAAATTATCTCCATTGTTATGACCACGAACAAACTTATATTTTTCGGCATCGTTTACAAAAAATGCATTACCGAAATTATCAAATTTACGCGGTAAGTCGTCTGCGGAGTAATGGCGTGAATATAAAGGAATGGTGCCATCTGCCGTTTTTACGCCTAATTCAAAGGGCGCGACTATATCATATTCCATACTATCGCCTCTGTAGTGATAACCATCGCCATTAGTACGACGTTCAAATGATAGCGAGGGTAAAGTGTAGCAACATAAGCCTGTTAGAAATATTATTTTTTTCCACATATGATTCTCAACTTTTATTTACATTTCACATCATAAATTTGCATTGTTTCTGATTCATTATCTAAATTGACTTGATAATCAAAATAACATTGCTCGTTTTTCCCTAATCCCCAAGAAACAACAAGTGTGCCTTTTGCTTTCGTTAAATTATTCGCAAAAAGAACGCCACCTTGCCCAACATAGCCTACGAGATTTCCTTTATCATCTTTAGCTTCTGTTGCCATTGGTAGAATAACGCCTTTTGGCGTTGCTACATTAAATAGCACCATCGTCGTTTTTTGCGTATCAAAATTGACTAGATTGATGCTATTGGCGCGTGGCACGATTTGTTGTTCTGTTGAATCAAACTCTATATTTATTGGTAAATGGGTCGGATCAATACCAATATAGTTAATAGAATAAGGGGAGGTGTAAGGCACAATAGCATTACCGAAATAATCTAAAGTTTGACCCATACCTGTTGCAGTAACTAACGCACCTTGTGCGCCCTTGGCGTGAATAATGGCAAAATTATCTCCTACTGTTTGCCCTAACGTCACACCATAAGGGTGTGCAACAACAGAACCAGAGGCTGTCATTGAGATTTGACGATTGTGTTGATTATCTTGTCCCACAGAGAATTGATAATCACCAACATCGGCTCGGTAGCCTACATTCGCAGAAACAGAACGATTATTTTGATTATTGCTAGCAGCGGATAATGCGTAATTAAATTGATTATATTGACCTGTTGAACCGCTTACGCTACTTTGCGCATTGTTATAACGGCGATTATGTGTAAATGTTGAAGATACATATTGTTCGCCCAATGGAATAGAGAAGCTTAAATACAAACTGTTATCGCGCGTTTTTCTTTCTTGATCAACTGATTGTGAAAAACCAATTTGATAATTTAATCGTTTCCAATTATTGCTGTAAGAAAGTTGGTATTCATTACGTACCCCGCTTTTTCCCCAGTAACTATAAGTTGAACCAATTAAATAAAGCACACCCCATTTTTCGCCAAGATTTTGATTAATTGAAAGTTGATATTGATTCTTAGGACGAGAAAATAGCATATTTCCCAAGGATTCATTGGCAAGATTATAGTCATTATTTTTCGCCCAAATGACATCTCTCAATGTATAGAAATCTTTTGAATAATAGCGATAAGCAGCTAAAGTCACATTTGTTTTAGTCGAAAGTACATTTACGCTATAACTTGCGTGAAGGCTATAACCGTTTTTCTTTTCTCTCGTTTCATCAAAGATGCTTTGTGCAAAGGTGGCATCTGCAGAAAATGCGCCAATTGGCGTATTTAGACTTGCGCCTAGCAATTCTGCACGATAATTTTTATGTAATGTTATTCCGCTATTAATCGTGAAATTGTTTAGTAAACCATATTGCAATGTACTTTGTAATACATTATCTGGATATATTTCAGAACCATAACGATAACGACCGTAAGCAGTTTGATAACGAAATTGTCCCATTCTGATCAAAGGTGCAATATTAGCAAATGGCACTGTGAATGTGCGTATTTGCCCATTTGATTCTGTAATTTCAACGACTAAATCGCCACTATAGCCACTTGGATAAAGATCCGTAATTGTAAAAGCACCTGCAGGAACAGAAGTTTGATAAATAATTGAACCATTTTGACGAATTGTCACGTTGGCATTACTATTTGCGACACCTTGAACAATAGGCGCGTAACCACGCATTGAGGAGGGGAGCATTCGATCATCTGAAGCCACTTTTAATCCACGTAAAGACATCCCCTCCATTAATTCGCCAGATGTATAGAAATCGCCTAATGTTACAAGCCCTCTAATAGCGGCAAAATCTTTTTGTAAATAGGTTTCTGTACTTTCATAGTGACTATTTTGGTTTTGATCTACTGACTTTTGCCAACTTTTAGAGCCAGAATGTCGTAATGCCCAACTGCCTATGTTGGCTCCAGCACGAATACCAAGATAAGATTGCGCTAAGGTATTATTCCCATTGTTATAGCGATAGTGGTTGGCATTGTAATTTAAGAAGACGGCAGGTTCGCCATCTTGCCAACGACTTGGAGAAATATAACCGCGTGGACGTTGCATGGTAAGAGCCTGAGGAATTTCCACGTTAAGGCGTAAAAGCCCTGTATCAAATTCTGTTTTTACTTGTGAAATTGCTGTATTTACAGGCACACATATTGCATTAGACGGCGATTGCAAAAAAGCTTTCGGTTGTAAATCTAAGATTTCGGCTAATTCAGGGGTTAAACAAAGCGAAATACCGTTTTCAGTATCATCAAAACGCAGTTGTAAATGCCCTTTGTTGATATTATTGACAAAAATTTCTGCGGGATAATGACCTGCTAGAACCGCATTTTTTTCATTAAAACGGCGAATATCCACCACAGGTGCATTTTCACTTTGTCGTAAAAAGCCTGCATCAAATTCATCATCTGCGTGAACATAAAATGACAGGCTAAAACATAAAGCTAGCCCGCAATAAATTGGATGTAATTGATATTTTTGTAGCATTATTAATTTTCTTATCTGATTAATTAGAAAAAAAGTGCGGTAAAATTTTACTTAATTTTTAGCGATTGAATTAATGTAAAATTGATTCGCCTTTTTGATCGCCGCCATAATCATTTACGACAGTCCACTGAACTGTTTCATTCGCGTGTGCGCCTTTAAATGGATAGGTTTGTTGTGAATAAGGCGCAACCATATCTACATTTTTCACTGATTTTCCATTGATTTTAATTTGATCGTAGGTAATAAAATAAGGCGTTGGATTATCCACTCGCAAAGAAGAACCATCTGTTGAAAAATTCACTTTTTGATAAGCATCATTAATAGATATTGCTAATCCTGTTGGACGATAAAAAAATTTTAAGCGTGAACGGATGGCTAATTGTAAATAATTAGGGTTGATCGCTAATGATTCCGCTTTTGGTTTAGGGGGAATATCTAATAAATTAAAGTAAAAAATTGATTCTCGATCTTGGGGTAAGGCTTCGGTGCCAGTAAAGTTTACGCGTAAAGATTGCCCAGAATTGCTTTCTACTCGAACAATGGGCGGCGCAATGACAAAAGGCACTTTAGTTGAATTAGGACTGCTATTAATATCGCCTTTATCTAACCACGATTGCACCAATGCGGGAGAATCGCCTACATTACTTAATTGAATGGAAATATTTTTTTGTTCAGCAGGATAAATAATGCGTGTACCAGTAATCACGACATTTGCTTGGGCAAAAAAAGGAAGTGCGGTTAAAAAGAGGAAGATTTTTTTTAGCATAGGATTACTCAATAGGAAACAGAAAAAACGACTAACGCAGAAAGCGTTAGTCGGATAAAAGAAAGTTTATTTATAGATAATGTTATATTCAACTTTAGATTGAACAACACCAGCGGTAGCTGCAGCACCAACGGCAATATATTGTGCATAGTAAGTTAATTTAGCTTTAGCTGTTCCTGCAACAGTAGTATCGTTCTCAAAATTAAACCAAGAGTTGTAAGGCTTGTTTTCTTGAGTATCAACATTCTCACCCACTGCAATCACTTTACTGGTATCGGCATGAGTTAATTGAATTTGTACATGTTCAGCTGGAGTTGTTCCAGCTGCAGTAGTCTGTGCAATATTTTTTAAATTATGTGTGTTAGGATCCACATATTGGCTATTTGGCAGAAAATAAGCACGAACACCATCTGTGCCTCCTGTTGCAGCTGGTTTACAACCCGTTAATTCAATATTAAAACGTGTTGCACCAGCAACTGCACCATCTGCCGCTAATTGTGTTTTATTGACTGTTGGTAGTGTTACATCAAAATTACCACTTGTACCTGTAGTAACAGTACAAGTTTGATCAACAACACGACCATTAAATGTAATGGTGCCATCTGCTGCGCCAAATGCACTCGAGATTCCGCCTAAACTAAAAAGTAAGCCTGCTGCTAACGTTAATTTTTTCATTATTTAATCCTTAGAATGGAAGTAATTATGTAAAGATCACATTTTTTTGTTATTTTGTGATCACGACTGTTTTTAAAATGTTAAAAACCTGCGCATAATACACTTAATGAGCAAAAAAAAAAACGATTTCAGATTATTTTTTAACCATTCGATCCCTTTTATAGCATTTTGAGGGGGGCGTTATATGGAATTGAACCTTTTATTTTATAGATTGCTGACTTTTCTTTTGCATCCCTAGCGATTTACACGCATTTCAGGTACAATCCGCCAGTTAAATTTATTGATTTTTTGAGAAAAACTATCTTTTATGAAGAATATTCGCAACTTTTCTATTATTGCCCATATTGACCACGGTAAATCGACCCTTTCTGACCGATTAATTCAAACCTGTGGTGGACTTTCGGATCGTGAAATGGAAGCGCAAGTGCTAGATTCTATGGATCTTGAGCGTGAGCGTGGAATTACCATCAAAGCACAAAGTGTGACTTTAAATTATAAAGCCAAAGATGGCGAAACTTATCAATTAAACTTTATCGATACCCCAGGACACGTGGACTTTTCCTATGAAGTGTCTCGCTCTCTTGCTGCTTGTGAAGGAGCGTTGTTGGTAGTCGATGCAGGTCAAGGAGTCGAAGCCCAAACTCTGGCAAACTGTTATACCGCAATCGAAATGGATTTAGAAGTGGTGCCGATTTTGAATAAAATCGACTTGCCTGCCGCAGATCCTGAACGTGTAGCGGAAGAAATTGAAGATATTGTTGGAATTGATGCGATGGAAGCGGTTCGATGCTCTGCTAAAACGGGTGTAGGTATCGAAGATGTATTAGAAGAAATCGTGGCAAAAATTCCTGCACCAGAAGGCGACCCTAATGCGTCATTACAAGCATTGATTATTGATTCTTGGTTCGATAACTATTTGGGCGTGGTATCTTTAGTGCGTATTAAAAACGGGGTATTACGTAAAGGCGATAAAATTAAAGTGATGTCCACAGGGCAAACTTACAACGTAGATCGTTTAGGGATTTTTACGCCAAAACAAGAAGATACGACTGTTTTAGAATGTGGCGAAGTGGGTTGGGTAGTTTGTGCGATTAAAGATATTTTAGGTGCGCCAGTGGGCGATACCTTAACCCATCAACATAATTCTGCAACTGAAGTATTACCAGGCTTTAAAAAAGTAAAACCACAGGTTTATGCTGGGCTTTTTCCTGTAAGTTCTGATGATTATGAAGCGTTTCGTGATGCGCTTGGTAAATTAAGTTTAAACGATGCATCACTTTTCTATGAACCAGAAACTTCGACCGCACTTGGTTTTGGTTTCCGTTGTGGTTTCCTTGGGCTTCTACATATGGAAATCATTCAAGAGCGTCTAGAGCGTGAGTATGATTTAGATCTTATCACAACTGCGCCAACGGTAATTTACGAAGTGCAATTAACGAATGGCGAGGTTGTTTATGTGGATAGTCCTGCAAAATTGCCTCCACTTAATAATATTGCTGAAATTCGCGAGCCAATCGCTGAATGTAATATGCTGGTGCCGCAAGAATATTTAGGTAACGTCATTACCCTTTGCGTTGAAAAACGTGGCGTGCAAACCAATATGGTATATCACGGTAATCAGATCGCACTGACTTATGAAATTCCAATGGGAGAAGTGGTTTTAGACTTCTTTGACCGTTTAAAATCAACATCGCGTGGTTATGCTTCTTTAGATTACGGTTTCAAACGTTTCCAAGCTGCAGATATGGTTCGCGTGGATATTATGATTAACAGCGAACGAGTAGATGCGTTGGCTTTAATCGTTCATAAAGATAATGCACAATATCGTGGTCGTGAATTGGTTGAAAAAATGCGTGAGTTAATTCCTCGTCAGCAATTTGATATTGCCATTCAAGCAGCGATTGGAAACCACATTATTGCGCGTTCAACCGTAAAACAATTACGTAAAAACGTATTGGCAAAATGTTATGGTGGCGACGTGAGCCGTAAGAAAAAACTCTTACAGAAACAGAAAGAAGGTAAAAAACGTATGAAGTCTTTGGGTAATGTAGATGTACCACAAGAAGCGTTTTTAGCAATTTTACACGTAGGAAAAGATAAATAAGGAAAATTATGTCAAATTTATTTTTTGTGATTTTATTGGCTGTCGGCTTTGGTGTGTGGAAAGTTTTAGATTATTTTCAATTACCAAACACATTCAGTATTGTATTGCTAATTTTGACCGCACTTTCAGGTGTATTATGGTGCTACCATTATTTTGTGGTAACGCCAAAACGTAATCGTAAAATCGCACGTGCTGAACAGCGTTCAGGCCAAGTATTAACTGACGAAGAAAAAGCAAAAATTGAACCGATTTCTGAGGCTTCAGAATTTTTGTCTTCACTTTTTCCTGTGCTTGCAGTGGTATTTTTGGTTCGTTCTTTTTTGTTTGAACCGTTTCAAATTCCATCAGGTTCAATGGAATCAACCTTACGAGTTGGTGACTTTTTGGTAGTGAACAAATATGCTTATGGCGTGAAAGATCCGATTTTCCAAAACACCATTATTGCTGGTGAAAAACCACAACGAGGTGATGTAATTGTGTTTAAAGCACCACAACAAGCTTTAATTCGTACAGGTCTTGGGGCTACTCGAGCAGCATTTGCAGAAAATTTAGCGTTAAGCTCAAAAGATAATATGTCTGGTGTGGATTATATTAAGCGTATTATTGGAAAGGGCGGAGATCGCGTCATTTTTGATGCGGAACAAAAAACGCTAAAAGTGGTATATGGCAAAGAAGGTAAACCTTGTGAGGTTGATTGCGAAACCAAGGCGTTTGAATATACACAAAATCCAACAAATCCTGCTTTTCCAAATGAATTAGAATTGACTGAAAAAGGCGATGTAACACATAACGTGTTAATTAGTGAGTATCGTCGTTATTCAGACCTTGAATTTTTCCCACAAGAAGGTATGCAAACTGCAGAATGGCTTGTGCCAGAGGGGCAGTATTTTGTGATGGGAGATCATCGCGATCACAGCGATGATAGCCGTTTCTGGGGCTTTGTGCCTGAAAAAAATATTGTGGGTAAAGCTACTTATATTTGGATGAGCTTAGAAAAAGAAGCGAATGAATGGCCAACAGGTTTCCGTTTTGAGCGTTTCTTTACAGCAATAAAATAAGATGAATCATTTAGATCGACTTGAGCGTAAAATCGGCTATCGTTTTAATAATATTGCGCTCTTAAAGCAGGCTCTTACGCATCGAAGTGCGGCGACTCAACATAATGAACGCCTAGAATTCCTAGGCGATTCCATTCTTAATTTCACTATCGCTGAAGCACTTTATCATCAGTTTCCACGTTGTAATGAAGGAGAACTGAGCCGTATGCGTGCTACTTTGGTACGCGAACCCACTTTAGCGATTTTAGCGCGTCAATTTGAATTAGGCGATTATATGTCTCTTGGTTCTGGCGAGCTAAAGAGCGGTGGTTTTCGTCGCGAATCTATTCTAGCAGATTGTGTAGAAGCGATTATTGGCGCAATGTCTCTAGATCAAGGATTGGCTGTGACGACCCAAGTGATTCGAAATTGGTATCAACAATTATTGTCTGAAATCAAACCAGGTGATAACCAAAAAGATGCGAAAACTCGTTTACAAGAATATTTACAAGGCAAACATTTGCCATTGCCAACTTATGAAGTGGTCAATATTCAAGGGGAAGCCCATTGCCAAATTTTCACGGTTGAATGCAAAGTGAAAAGTGCGGAGAAAATTGACCGCACTTTTGTGGCAAAAGGATCTAGCCGTCGTAAAGCTGAACAAGCGGCAGCAGAACAAATTTTAAAAGAACTGGACATCAAATGACCGAACAATTCGACAAAACCTATTGCGGCTTTATTGCTATCGTAGGTCGCCCAAATGTGGGTAAATCAACGCTCTTAAATAAAATTTTAGGACAAAAAATTTCAATTACATCGCGTAAAGCACAAACCACGCGTCACCGTATTGTTGGGATTAAAACTGAAGGGGCGTATCAAGAAATCTATGTGGATACTCCAGGACTTCATATTGAAGAGAAGCGTTCGATTAACCGTTTAATGAACCGTGCAGCAAGTAGTGCTATCGGCGATGTTGATTTAATTATTTTTGTCGTAGATGGCACACACTGGAATGCAGATGATGAGATGGTGCTAAACAAATTACGCAATGCAAAAGCACCCGTTGTGCTTGCTATCAACAAAGTAGATAACATCAAGAATAAAGATGATTTATTGCCGTTTATTACAGATCTTAGCAGTAAATTTAACTTTGCTCACATTGTACCAATTTCTGCACAGCGTGGTAATAATGTTCATGAATTAGAGAAAATTGTACGCCAATCTTTACGTGAAGGTGTACATCATTTCCCAGAAGATTATGTCACAGACCGCTCGCAACGTTTTATGGCATCGGAAATAATCCGTGAAAAATTAATGCGTTTTACGGGAGAAGAATTACCCTATTCTGTTACGGTTGAAATCGAACAATTCAAAGTAAATGAACGTGGCACTTATGAAATAAATGGCTTAATTCTCGTTGAACGTGAAGGTCAGAAAAAAATGGTCATTGGTGCGGGCGGTCAAAAAATTAAAACTATTGGTATGGAAGCGCGCGCTGATATGGAACGTTTATTTGATAACAAAGTTCACCTCGAACTTTGGGTAAAAGTGAAATCAGGTTGGGCAGATGATGAACGTGCGCTGCGTAGTTTAGGATATATGGATGAATAAAGTGCGGTAAAATTTATACGCATAATAAAAATCCCCATTATTGCGATGGGGATTTTTTTGTTTCTAATTTTTCACTGAATACACTTTAAATTTTCCTGTTTGAGCAAGCACTTCGTAATCACCGAAATGTTGTCTAAGTAATTCGGGATAAGGCAAAAATGCATTGGCGACAATACGTAATTCTCCACCTTGATTGAGATGCCATTTCGCTTGAGTGATGAGTTCTGTCACTGCTCGATAGGCGGTATCAATGCCATCGTGGAATGGCGGATTTGAAATGATTAAATCAAATTTTCCTTCTATATTAGAAAAGACATCACTGGCGTAAACCTCGCCTTGTAATTGATTTTCAGAAAGTGTTTTACGCGCTGATTCTAATGCCATTGCGTGAATATCTGTCATTGTAATTTGTGCGTTAGGCGTGCGTTTTTTTATCATAGAGCCCATTACCCCAGCGCCACAGCCAAGATCGAGCACTTTTCCTTTTATTTTATTATCAATGGTTGAAAGTAACAGTTCTGTGCCTGTGTCTAATTCCGCCGCACTAAATACCCCAGGTAAACTATATATAGTTAAGTCTTGTAGCGTAGAATGTTGATAGGTTTTCCAGAAATTTTTAAGTTCAAAGTGCGGTTTGTTTTGGAGTGAAAAATGATATAACCCGCAACGACGAGCAGAATCAATTTTTGCTATTTCTCCATAGGGTGATAATGTTTTTTCTACTGAACGCACGCCACAACGGTTTTCACCAATAATTAATATTTCTTGACCAATAGATGCTTGAGCTAATAGTTGAATCAGTTGGAAATTGACTTCTTGTTTGTTTTTAGTCCAATAATAAACGATTAAATCGGCTTGACCTTGAAATTCAACGGAAAAATTGACCGCACTTTGCGTTCTTGCATAGTCAAAATAGCAACTCCAAATTTGGATTGATGGGCATTTTGAGGCTAATGTTTGAGGAAAATTATCAGAAATACCGCCAGCAAATAATACCGATTTACCATCAAAAAATGAAAGATGGCGTTCTAAAACTTGGCTTTCTAGAGAAATCACGCTTTGAATCCTGTGGGTTATTAGTTAAAATTATGCGTCATTTTAGCAAAGATTAATAAAAGAAATTAACACTATTTTTCAAGCAACGTTTTTAAAAATTCACTTATGAACAGACGCGATCTTCTTTTACAAGAAATGGGCATTTCCCAGTGGGAATTATATCGCCCCGAGGTACTGCAAGGTTCAGTAGGAATTAGTGTGGCAGAGAATATTCGCTTTATCACTGTTTCCGATGAAAATATCAGTAGCTCGCCTTTGTTGGCTGATGTGCTGTTAAGCCTTAATCTTAAAAAAGAAAATTGTTTATGTTTGAATTACGATCAAATCCAGCATATGGAATGTAAGCAGCCTATTCGTTACTGGTTACTATCAGAAAATAGCGACCAAATTGACCGCACTTTGCCATTTTGCAAGCAGGCTGAGCAGGTTTATCGCTCGCCAAGTTGGCAGCAATTTCAATCTAATCATCAAGCCAAACGAGCGTTGTGGCAACAAATTCAGCAGCCTTAATTATGTCTATTATTTCTCAAATTGAAGCCTGTGATTTCGACCGATTGTATGAAATCGAGCAGCAAGCCCATCTGGTGCCTTGGTCATTTGGTACGTTAAAAAATAATCAAGGTGAGCGTTATCTCAATTTAAAATTAATAGAGAATAATCAGATTATCGGTTTTGCTATTTGCCAAACCGTATTGGATGAAGCGACTTTGTTTAATATTGCTATTGTACCGTCTCATCAAGGTAATGGATTGGGAAAATTATTGTTGAATGAGTTAATCGCTCGATTGAAAGAAAAAGATGTTCAGACTTTATGGCTAGAAGTCAGAGAGTCTAACCCTGCTCGTTTCTTGTATGAAAAAATTGGTTTTAATGAAGTGGATATGCGGAAAAATTATTATCCGAAACCCAGTGGTGGACGAGAAAATGCCGTGGTAATGGCGTGTTATCTATAGATTTAAATAATTAGCCTAGATATTTCTAGGCTATATTTTTATGCTTCTTCTGCAGGAAAAATAAATGGATTTAATCCACTTCGGGCGAAACCTTTTTCTTCCATTTCAATATCTAAGAAAATAGAAGCCAAATCATCGGCTACTGGCTCTACATGAGGATCTTTTTCTTGGAACATGATTTTCAAGTAACTTTCACAGCTACCACAGGTTTCGGCACGAACAAGCGCAAGTTCTTCATTTAATGACCACATTTCAAGTTTGTCATGACTATTACAATTGGTGCATTGTGCGCGTACCAAATTCCATTCACTTTCACATAAATTACAATGTAAGTAGCGTAAACCTTGTGATGTACCAATTTGTACCATACTTGCAACAGGTAAAGAACCACAAACAGGGCAGTGATGTAAATTTTCGGTGTTCTCAACTTGACTATTATGGGGAATTTGTTGAGCTGCTTGTAACCAATAAAGAGAAAGTGCAGCCCAAATAAAGACGGCTTTATCACTGCTGACTAAATTAAATTCTTGTGCTAAGAGTTTATTTGCCATTTCTTCTAATTCAGCAGAAGAGGCTTTTTCAAGAAATTCAATTGTTGCAGCAATTTGCTCGTTAGCTTTGGGCTTTATTTCATCAAGAATTTCAGTTAAGTATTCACGCCAAATACTGTCTCTCTTAAAGGTTTTGGCATTTAGTGGCTCAATAGCATTTAACTGTTCAAGCTGTTGTGGCGGTAAAGGATTTTTTTCTAACGTGGAAAGTTGGCTTTCAACTATGTCTGCAGCAAATAATAAATAATCAGATAGAGGATGATTTTGTGCTAAGTCTCTTAAACGTTTCGCTCTGCGTTGGTAAAGATTTTTAGGATTGGCAAATAAAACCGCTGGGGCTTGATATGAATTTGCTACTTGTTTAATTTCTGATTCAGATAAGATTTTGATACTCATATTCTCTCACTTTTATAATAAAAAGTGCGGTCAATTTTAACCGCACTTTTTCTTTTTCAGGATTTCAGCTTATTTGCCAAATCCTTTAAATAAGACTTTGGTTTTACCTACTTTGCCAGATTGCTCGTTGAGTAAATCTTCCTCAAGTTTTGATAAAACTTCTTCACGATACCATCTTGGGTGGTGTTTTTTCGCCCAACGAACGGTTACCCAACCTTCAACAATACCGCGAATTGATCCTTTAACCCAAAATGCCATATATATATGCACTAAGATACCAGTGAATAACATAAAAGCACTTGCAGAGTGGAGTAAAATAGCAATTCGCAATACTGGGATTGAGAAGTAATGTGAAAAATATTGACGCCACATAATGATGCCAGTGACTAATAACGTTACCATTGCCAAGTTTAATGTCCAAAAGAGCATTTTTTGACCAAGGTTATATTTGCCATTATCAGCAACCGCGTGTTCATTCCCTTTAAGAACTTCAACGACACCTTTTGCCCAGCGAATATCGTTTTTTTCTGGAATATTGTGATCCCAGTATAATAACGCTAAGTAGATGAAAGCGAAGAACATTAAAATCCCTGTGAATGGATGAATGGCGCGCGCAATTTGTGGTGTACCCAAAATTTCTGTGAGCCAAGCAAAATCAGGGAAGAAAAATGCAACACCAGTGAACATCGTCATAAAAAAGCAAATAACCAACATCCAGTGACTGATACGTGCTGGGGTTCTATGACGGATAACGCGAGTATCGTTGCTAATTTCAATTTTACTCATTATTTTCCCCCTTAGATGGTTTATTTTCTTCAAATTCGTGATGATGATCTTCCACATCTTCTTCTACATTTGGGCCAACGGTTAAGTAGTGCGCAACTTCTGCTAGAGCTAGACCACCCATTGCAACTGCAGCGACTGGTTTCAATACATCTTTCCATAAGGTCACACTCAAATCAATTTGAGGATCTTTTGGAAGACCATTGTAAAGCTCAGGTTTATCTGCGTGATGCAACACATACATTACGTGTGTACCGCCTACACCCGGAGGATCGTAAAGCCCTGCATTTTCATAACCACGAGATTTTAAATCAGCTATGCGTTTTTCCGCGTAGAGTTTCATTTCTTCTTTAGAACCAAAACGAATAGCACCAGTTGGACAAGTTTTCACACATGCAGGCTCTTGACCTACAGAAACACGGTCCACACAAAGAGTACATTTGTATACACGATTGTCTTCAGGATTCATTCGTGGAATATTGAATGGACAGCCTGCAATACAATAACCACAACCAATACATTTATCGGATTGGAAATCTACAATACCGTTAGCATATTGAATGATTGCACCGGGTGCCGGACAAGCCTTTAAACAACCAGGTTCTGCACAGTGCATACAGCCATCTTTACGAATCAGCCATTCTAAACGATCGTTTTCTTCAACTTCGTTAAAACGCATCACCGTCCATGCTTTTGCATCAAGATCAACTGGATTGTCATAAACCCCAACACATTGTGCATTGACATCAGAGCGAATATCATTCCACTCTGAACAACCCACTTGACAGGCTTTACATCCTATACAAGTTGAAACATCAATTAATTTTGCGACTTCAACTTTATGATCTCTCGCTTGTGGTGCTGGTGTTAAACCAGATGTTGCGGAGATTTTAATAACGTCTTGCGTTTGAACGCCTTGACCACTTCCTGCCATATTATGCCTCCGCTTTCTCAATATTTACCAAGAATGTTTTATATTCTGGTGTTTGAGTGACTGCTTCACCCCAAGATGGTGATAAGGTATTCGTAGAGAAACCACGGTTACCTTTACCATTTAAGGCTTTCATATTCCAGTGAATTGGAAGACCCACATGGTGTACAGTACGTCCGTCGATTTCTAAATCTTTCAAACGTTTCGTTACTACTGCGACGGCTTTAATGTAGCCACGGCGAGAAGTAATTTTCACCATATCACCTTTTTGGATACCTTTTTCTGCAGCTAATTTTTCACCGATTTCCACGAATTGTTGTGGTTGAGCGATGATATTTAATGCAGATTGAGCAGTCCAACTGTGGAAATGCTCGGTCAAACGATAAGTCGTTGCCACATACGGGAAGTCTTTATTTGAGCCGATAAATTCGCGGTCTTCTTTATAGATACGAACTGTCGGATCAGAGACTACACTTGGATGCAGTGGGTTAGTATCAATTGGGCTTTCAATTGGTTCATAGTGCTCAGGCACTGGACCACTTGTAATTTTATCTACTGCAAATAAACGGCCTACACCTTCTGCAGACATAATGAATGGACCTGCATCAGAACCTGGTGGTTGTGTACCATAGTCAGCCACATCATGCCAGTTCCAGTTTTTACCGTTCCATTTGATTAATTGACGGTGTTTATCCCAAGGATTACCGTTAATATCAAGTGAAGCACGGCTGTAAAGGATACGACGGTTTGCCGGCCATGCGAAGCCCCAACCTAATGTACAACCTAAACCTGATGGGTCTGAGTTGTCACGGTTTGCAGTTTGGTTACCTTTTTCAGTCCATTGACCCACATAGAGCCAGTTACCTGATGAAGTTGTACCATCATCACGTAAGTGAGCGAATCCGTTAAGTAATTGACCTTTTTTATACATGACGTTGCCATCTGCATCGAGAAGATCAGCAAGTGCGTAACCATTCAATTCTTTTGCTAATTCTACAGAACTTGGTGAATGCGGTTGAGCATAATTCCAAGTCATCGCTTCGAAAGATTCGATACCACGACCACCTTCTTTTTGATAAAGGTGATGCATTTCTTCACGAATCATAGAAAGAATTTCAACATCTGGTAACGCTTCACCTGGTTGGTCACAGCCTTTCCAGTGCCATTGAGCCCAACGACCAGAGTTAACAATAGAACCATCTTCTTCGGCAAAACAGGTGGTTGGTAAACGGAATACTTCAGTTTGAATATCTGCTGGATTCACATTGTTTGACTCACCAAAGTTTTTCCAGAATTCGGAAGATTCAGTTTGAAGCGGATCCATCACGATTAAGAATTTTAACTTACTCATTCCTGCAACAGTTTTATTTTTGTTCGGTAATGAGTTTAATACGTTAAAGCCTTGTAAAATCCAACCGTGTAATTTGCCTTCATTCATTAATTTAACGTGAGTAATTGGATCATATAAGCGATCTGCTTTTGGTAAGAAATCGAAACCCCAACCGTTTTCTTTGGTTGCTTTATCACCATAGAAGGTTTTCATCATACTAACAAAGAATTTTGAAGTATGACGATAATAGTTCACTTGGTTTGGAACAATATCCTTTGGTGTAATCGCATTAATGTATTGCTCGTAAGAGGTATCTTTATCGTTTGGTAAACGCATATAACCTGGTAAAGACATTGGCAATAAGCCCATATCTGTTGTACCTTGCACATTGGAGTGTCCACGTAATGCGTTAATACCACCACCAGGCATACCCATATTACCTAAAAGTAATTGGATCATCGCCATTGAGCGAATATTTTGTGTACCGATTGAATGCTCGGTAAAGCCTAACGCATATAGATGCGTCATCGTTTTATTTGGTGCAGAGGTTTTACCAATTTCTTCACAGATTTGTAGGAAAAGTTTTTGTTTTACACCTGTAATGCGTTCAACCATTTCTGGAGTATAACGTGAAACATGCTCTTTTAAGATGTTAATGACACAACGAGGATGTTGTAAGGTCATATCACGTTTAGCGTGTCCGTTCTCATCAAACTGATAGTTCCATTTAGATTTATCGTAGTTACGTTTTTCTTCGTTGTAACCTACAAATAAACCTTCTTCAAATTTGAAACCTTCATCAATTAAGAATGAGGCATTGGTATAGTGTTTAACGTATTCGTGTTGAATCTGGTTTGTTTCCAATAAGTAACGGATGACACCCATTAAAAATGCGATATCAGAACCAGAACGAATTGGCGCATGTAAATCTGCAACAGAGGCTGTACGGTTAAAGCGTGGATCGATGACGATAAGTTTCGCACCGTTTTTCTTCGCTTCAATTGCCCAACGGAAGCCAACAGGGTGAGCTTCAGCAGGATTACCGCCTTGAACAATGATAAGGTTGGCATTTTTTATATCAACCCAGTTATTTGTCATAGCACCGCGACCAAATGATGGAGCAAGACTTGCTACCGTTGGTCCGTGTCAAGTATTCGCTTGGTTACACATCGGCACTATGCCTAACATTCTCACCCATTTATGAGTAAGAAGTGCCGCTTCATTACTCATAGCAGATGCAGTCATAATACCTGTAGTTGCCCAACGGTTCACAGTTTTGCCACTTGCGTCTTTTTCAACAAAGTTAGCATCACGATCATCTTTCAGTAAGCGAGCAATGCGTTTAATTGCATCTTTCCAAGAAATTCGCTCCCATTTATCAGAACCAGGTGCGCGATATTGAGGGTATAAAGAACGGCTTTCACTATTGACATAATCTAGTGCGCCAGCACCTTTCGGGCAAAGAGCTCCACGACTGACTGGATGATCTGGATCGCCTTCAAGGTGAAAGAGTTTTGAACGAGTATTTGTGCCAGTATGGCTGCTTAATGAATCGTAAGGTTTGCCTGTGCTGTATAACAACATACCGCAGCTTACGGCACAATATGTACAAGTGTTACGAGATTCAAATGCGCGTAATAATTTATATTCACGCGGCGCAGCTAATGCATTTGCTGGAGCAAAACCCAACATTGCAGCCGATGTTCCCGCCATACCACCTGCACAGACCTTAAAGAATTTTCTTCTTGAGATCTGCATAATCACTCCTTTCAACAACAAGTTGTTGAGATATTTAGATAGTAATAAATTCGTCTAGTGTAACTAGATAATTTGGTTGATTCCGTTAGAATAACGTTATTCAACATCGCAAATTGGTTCAAAGTAGGCCAATTTATGGGCGCCTAGAATAACGATTTTTTAACGATAAATCTATAATCAAATGGCATTATAATGCAGAAATATTGTGATCTAGATCATGATTTTATAAAAAAATTAACATTTTTTTTACATTTAAGTAATGGGTAGGTAAAGAATGGATTGGCTGATTAAACAAACGATTAACTTTTTTAAAAGAAATAAAAGTGTAGAAAATTCAACCGCACTTTTACAATCAAAAGAAGATTTTCTTGCTGTCGAAATGCCAGTTTCATTAGTTTATAACGGTATTTCTCATGCGGTGATGATGTGTTCACCGAAAGATTTAGAGATGTTTGCTCTAGGGTTTTCTCTCACGGAAGGAATTATTGAAAAACCTTCGGATATTTACGGCATCGATGTTGTGGAAGTTTGCAATGGTATTGAAGTGCAAATCGAACTGTCTAGCCGAAAATTTATGGCATTAAAAGAGCATCGCCGTAACCTAACTGGACGGACTGGGTGTGGCATTTGTGGCACGGAGCAGCTTAATCAAGTATATAAAAATTTTCCAAAATTAGACCGCACTTTTCAGTTTGATTTGAATTTGCTAGATGGCTGTTTGTCGGATCTTAATAAAAATCAACGATTAGGTCAGCAAACAGGTTCGACTCATGCTTGTGGTTTTTTTGATTTAGAAGGGAATATGCTTGCCATTTTTGAAGATGTGGGCCGTCATGTTGCGCTTGATAAATTACTTGGCTGGCATGCAAAATCAGGCAAGCCTAATGGAATTATTGTTGCTTCGAGTCGTGCAAGTTATGAAATGGTTCAAAAAACTATTTCTTGTGGGGTGGAAATGTTAGTGACCATTTCTGGGGCAACTGATCTTGCTGTGAAAATGGCTGAAGCGCATCATTTGACTTTGATTGGCTTTGCAAGAGAAGGTAAAGGGAATATCTATAGTGGAGATGGGCGAATTAATAGTTGATATCTGAAGTAACTCTATACATACGAGATATTTCTTCTATTTATTTGTAATCCAACTAGCCAGCGCGATAAAAATAGCAAAGATGCAAAACCAAATTATGTGGAGTTTTGTACTTTTACGATTGATTTCAGCATTATGCAGGCGTCGTTTTTCTAATTGTTGTTTATAAATTTCTAAATCTGTGTGTTTGAAAGAAAAACCACAATTAGGGCAGTTTTCTGCATTTTCACTAATCTTTTTTCTGCATTCAGGGCATCGAGTTAAGGCCATATTTTCTCTATAATCTATAAAATTACTTATTTATTAGTATATTAATTGAATTTTTAGATTTTACAAATGTGATATAAGTCACAAATCTATAAAAATCTTTAAATTCAATTTTTGATTTAGAACAATTTGAAATAGAATACCGCGGCTTGTTTAGGGCATACACTAAATATTTTTGTTTATCTTTTGAGGAGCCTTTCTATGTTATGGTTTTTCTTTTGTGTAGCCATGTTGATTCTTGGTTACTTTGTTTATGGAAAAATTATCGAAAAAATCTTTGTGATTAATCCAAAACGTCAGACGCCAGCTTACCAAATGAATGATGGTGTGGATTATATGCCGATGTCAAAAACTAAAATTTGGCTAATTCAATTATTAAACATTGCAGGAACTGGCCCGATTTTTGGACCAATTCTTGGCGCATTATACGGGCCTGTAGCAATGTTATGGATTGTAATTGGTTGTATTTTTGCTGGTGCAGTTCACGATTATTTTTGTGGTATGTTAAGTATTCGTCATGGTGGCGCAACTATGCCATATTTGGCGGGTAAATTTTTAGGTCGCCCAGTTAAAGTTTTTATTAATACGTTAGCTCTTGTATTGCTCTTACTTGTCGGTGTCGTATTTGTGGCAAGCCCAGCTCAATTAATGGGAACCATTACAATGGATGTATTTGGGGCTTCACAAGGGGCATTATCACTTGGTGATGCTGAAGCGATTCACCACGCTGTTGAAGCGGGTGGAATTAAAGTATGGGGCATGGATAAAGCAACAGTGGTGGCGGTATGGACAGCCATTATCTTCGCTTACTATATCCTTGCGACCTTACTTCCAGTTGATAAAATTATCGGAAGAATTTATCCGCTCTTTGGTGCGTTATTACTCTTTATGTCAGTTGGTATGGTATATGGGCTAGTAGTCTCGCATTTTAGTGCAACTGATCCAATTGAATTTTTCCGTACAATCAATGCTGATGGAGAGGGTTTAACTTGGGCGAAATTTACACAAAATTTCCAAGTGAAAGGTGATGTTCCAATTTGGCCATTGTTATTCTTAACTATCTCTTGTGGAGCGTTATCAGGTTTCCACGCAACGCAAACCCCATTAATGGCGCGTTGTGCAGAAAATGAAAGAGAAGGTCGCTTTATTTTCTACGGTGCAATGATTACTGAGGGTGTGATTGCATTAGTATGGTGTATGGTTGGTCTTGCATTCTATGAAAACCCACAAGCATTACAAGATGCGATTTCAGCAGGTTCTCCGTCTAAAGTTGTGTATGACAGTTCGTTACACTTCTTAGGTTTTATCGGTGGTATTTTTGCTGTGTTAGGTGTAGTGGTTTTACCTATTACTTCTGGCGATACCGCATTCCGCGCAGCTCGTTTACAATTAGCAGAAATTTTCCATATCGACCAACGTTCATTACCTAAACGTTTATTAATTGCTGTACCACTATTCGTATTAGGCTATTTCGTTTCAACTATTGACTTTAGCGTGTTATGGCGTTATTTCACTTGGGCAAACCAAATGACTGCAATGGTAATGTTATGGACTGCAGCAGCATACTTATATCGCTACCATAAATTCCACTGGGTTGCGTCTATTCCGGCTTGGTTTATTACAACAGTATGTGCAACTTACTTGTTCTACAACAAAATCGGTTTCGGTTTAGATTATCAACTTTCAGTTTATCTTGGTTTTGCAACAACAATTGTTTGTATCGTGTTATTCTTCGCTATGCTTAAGCCATTAGGCGAGCGTGATGAAGAAGCTTATGTGAATAATTAATCAAGATAATTTGGTTTAAAAAAGCCGTTTGGGATATTTTCTCAAACGGCTTTTATTTTGATAAAAAATAGGGTTGTTTCAGGGTTAATCGCTTGCAACTTAATCAAACAAATTATAAACTTACG
Organism: Haemophilus haemolyticus; assembly: GCF_003493605.1. Taxonomy (GTDB): domain Bacteria; phylum Pseudomonadota; class Gammaproteobacteria; order Enterobacterales; family Pasteurellaceae; genus Haemophilus; species Haemophilus haemolyticus_J. The sequence continues at coordinate 95,088 of NZ_QQKA01000004.1, read as the reverse complement.
CAGATGTGGAGAAAAGTGGTGTTTTGTGGAGATTTTTAGAAAAATTTCTCAAAATAAGTTCAATTTTAAGGCGTAATATGTTTCGTGGTGCAACAGCGGTTAATTTAGATTCTAAGGGACGCGTAGCGATCCCAACCCGCTATCGTTCTGAAATTCTTGAAAAGAATCAAGGACAAATGGTTTGTACTGTAGATATTCGCCAACCCTGCCTTTTACTTTATCCACTTGATGAATGGGAAAAAATCGAACAAAAACTTCTCGCACTTTCTAACTTTGATCCTACCCAACGCCGTTTGCAGCGGGTAATGCTTGGCCATGCCACTGAATGTGAGATGGATGCTCAGGGCCGTATTTTGCTTAGTGGGCCATTACGCCAACATGCAAAATTAGAAAAAGGTTTAATGTTGGTGGGACAACTTAATAAATTTGAAATTTGGAGTGCTGTAGAATGGCATGCTCAAATTGAAGAAGATATGGAAATTGGTTCAAGTGCAGACTTTGCGTCTGAGGCTTTGAAAAATTTCTCATTATAGAAAATGATTCACCGTTTTTTACTTTTATATTGTATTTATGGATACCGAAAATTCCTTTTCTTCACCTGAACATATTACAGTTTTACTTCACGAAGCCGTGAATGGCTTGGCATTGAAGGAAAATGGAATTTATATTGACGGTACTTTTGGCCGTGGTGGACATTCTCGCTTAATCCTTTCTAAATTATCTCCAAATGGTCGTCTCATTGGCGTTGACCGCGATCCTAGAGCCATTGTTGAAGCTCAAAAAATTCAAGACTCACGTTTTCAGATTGAACACAATAGCTTTTCCCATGTTCCTGAAATTTGTGAAAAATTAAATTTGGTTGGCAAAATTGACGGTATTTTGCTTGATCTTGGCGTGTCATCCCCACAGCTTGATGAAGCAGAGCGTGGGTTTAGTTTTATGAAAGATGGTCCGCTTGATATGCGTATGGACACGACTCAAGGTTTGTCGGCTGAAGAATGGTTAAAACAAGTATCGATCGAGGATTTAACTTGGGTTTTGAAAACTTTTGGCGAAGAACGTTTCGCTAAACGTATTGCAACTGCTATTGTTGATTACAACAAAAGTGCGGCTAAAAATGGCACTGAATTTTTATCGCGTACTAGTCAATTAGCTGAGCTTATTTCACAAGCGGTACCTTTTAAAGATAAACATAAACATCCTGCGACTCGCAGTTTCCAAGCTATCCGTATTTTCATCAATGCAGAATTAGATGAATTGGAAAGTGTACTTAATTCCGCTTTAGATATGTTAGCGCCAGAAGGGCGTTTATCAATTATTAGTTTCCATTCTTTGGAAGATAGAATGGTGAAACATTTTATGAAAAAACAAAGTAAAGGTGAGGATATCCCTAAAGGTTTGCCATTGCGAGAAGACCAAATTCAACGTAATCAAAAATTAAAAATTATAGGTAAAGCAATTCAACCAAGTGATGCAGAAATTCAAGCAAATCCTCGTTCAAGAAGTGCGGTATTGCGTGTGGCGGAGAGAATTTAGTGATGTCTGAAAATAATAAACCTCGTTATCCGTTACAGCAGATTTTGGTCGAAGATCTATTTTCTTCAAATAAATTAATTGTGTTGTTATTGGTTGCGATTTTGATTTCATCAATGAGCGTGATTTGGGTAACTCATCAGACTCGTCGATTAATTTCTGAAAATGGTCAATTGGTTTTACAGCGCCAAGCACTTGAAAGTGAATATCGAAATTTGCAAGTGCAAGAAGCAACGGAAGGAGATAGTACTAGAGTCGAGTCTATTGCTGTTGGTACATTAAAAATGAAAATATTGTCCCCAGAACAAGAAGTTGAAATTAGAGAATAATAGGTAGAAAAGATGGTTAAGTTCAATTCTTCTCGTAAATCAGGTAAAGCAAAAAAAACAATTAGAAAATTGACCGCACCTGAAACCGTAAAACATAACAAACAGAAAATTGTGTTTGAAAAATGTTTTATGCGTGTTCGTTATGGAGTTTCTGCTTTTTTTATTTTGGCCGGTTTATGTGCTTTAGTCGCTCGTGCGGCTTATGTGCAGTCTGTTGATTCGAGTACCTTATCTGGAGAGGCGGATAAACGTTCTTTGCGTAAAGATGAAGTGTTATCTGTGCGTGGTTCAATTTTAGATCGTAATGGTCAGCTTTTATCTGTGAGTGTACCGATGAATGCTGTAGTTGCAGATCCGAAAACTATGCTAAAAGAAAATGCACTTGCGGATAAAGAACGGGTTACTGCTTTGGCTCAAGAATTGGGTATGAGCGAAAATGATTTGGTGAAAAAAATCGAGAAGAATTCTAAATCAGGTTATTTGTATTTAGCCCGTCAAGTAGAATCTAACAAAGCAGATTATATTCGTAAACTTAAGATTAAAGGTATTAATTTAGAAACTGAGCATCGTCGTTTTTATCCTCGCGTAGAAGAAGCTGCGCATGTGGTGGGTTATACCGATATTGATGGAAACGGTATTGAGGGCATTGAGAAAAGCTTTAATTCCATGCTTGTGGGTAAAGATGGTTCACGTACTGTTCGTAAAGATAAACGCGGAAATATCGTTGAACATATTGCGGATGAGAAAAAATATGATGCGCAAGATGTCACCTTGAGTATCGATGAAAAATTACAATCCATGGTATATCGTGAGATTAAAAAGGCGGTGTCTGACAATAATGCTGAGTCCGGTACTGCGGTGTTAGTTGATGTTAGAACTGGTGAAGTGTTGGCTATGGCTACTGCACCATCTTACAATCCAAACAACCGTGTTGGTGTGAAATCTGAGTTAATGCGTAACCGTGCAATCACCGATACGTTTGAGCCAGGTTCTACTGTAAAACCTTTCGTAGTTTTAACCGCACTTCAACGTGGAGTAGTGCGCCGTGATGAAATCATCAACACGGGATCATTTACAGTGAGTGGCAAAGAAATTGTGGACGTTGCACCTCGCGCACAACAAACTTTAGATGAGATTTTAATTAATTCAAGTAACCGTGGTGTGAGTCGCCTTGCATTGCGTATGCCACCAAGTGCATTGATGGAAACTTATCAAAATGCAGGTTTAAGTAAACCGACAGATTTAGGTTTGATTGGTGAACAAGTTGGGATTTTGAACGCAAACCGTAAACGCTGGGCCGATATTGAACGTGCAACAGTCGCTTATGGTTATGGTATTACTGCGACACCTTTACAAATTGCTCGAGCATATGCAACCCTTGGTAGTTTTGGTGTTTATCGCCCGCTTTCTATCACAAAAGTCGATCCGCCAGTCATTGGAAAACGTGTTTTCTCTGAAAAAATAACTAAAGATATCGTGGGGATTTTAGAGAAAGTCGCAATTAAAAATAAACGCGCAATGGTGGAAGGCTACCGTGTTGGCGTGAAAACTGGTACAGCGCGTAAGATTGAAAATGGTCACTATGTGAATAAATATGTGGCATTTACTGCAGGTATTGCACCGATTAGTGACCCTCGTTATGCATTGGTGATTTTGATTAATGATCCAAAAGCCGGTGAATACTATGGTGGTGCAGTTTCTGCGCCAGTATTTTCTAGCATTATGGGCTATGCTTTGCGTGCAAATGCTATTCCACAAGATGCTGAACCTGCTGAGAAAACAGCAACTAAAAGCGCAAAACGTATCGTATATGTTGGTGATCACAAGAATCAAAAAGTGAATTAAGGAAAAATTATGAAAAAACTCACCGCACTTTTTAATTTGCCTGAATTAAAGGATGATATAGAACTCCATAATATGGTGTTGGATAGCCGTAAAGTTAAAGCGGGCGATCTTTTTGTGGCGATAAAAGGTCATCAGGTTGATGGAAATCAATTTATTGATTCTGCTATTCATTCTGGTGCGAGTGCGGTGGTGTCTGAGACAGAATTATCTAGCGAGCATTTAACCGTAGCATTTATTGGGAATGTGCCAGTAGTGAAATATTATCAACTTGCACGTCATCTTTCGTCTTTGGCGGATATTTTCTATGATTCGCCTTCTAAAAAATTAACGCTTGTTGGTGTCACGGGGACAAATGGCAAAACGACTATTTCTCAATTATTAGCACAATGGACGGAATTATTAGGTCATCGTGCTGCTGTGATGGGAACCATTGGTAATGGCCTTTTAGGTCAAGTTGTAGAAGCTAAAAATACAACTGGCTCAGCAGTGGAAATTCAATCATCACTTTTCAGTTTTAAGCAAGCAGGTGCAGATTTTGCTTCTATTGAAGTTTCATCGCATGGTTTGGTACAACATCGTGTGGAGTCGTTGCATTTTAAGGCAGGGATTTTTACGAACTTAACGCGTGATCATCTAGATTATCACCAGACTATGGAAAATTATGCTTCCGCAAAAAAACGCTTGTTCACCGAATTAGATACTCAAATTAAAGTGATTAATGCTGATGATGAGATTGGATGCCAATGGTTAAGTGAATTGCCAGATGCTATTGCGGTAAGTACGAGCCCTGATTTTCAATCAAACTCACATCAATGGATGAAAGCAACAAATATCCACTATCATGCTAAAGGCTCAGATATTACTTTTGAATCTAGCTGGGGTAATGGCGTATTGCATAGTCCATTAATCGGTGCTTTCAATGTAAGCAACTTGTTATTAGTGATGACCACGTTATTATCATTTGGTTACCCATTGGAAAATTTACTCGCTACGGCGAAATCTTTGAAAGGAGTATGTGGAAGAATGGAAATGATTCAATATCCAAATAAACCAACAGTTATTGTAGATTATGCGCATACACCTGACGCACTAGAAAAAGCCTTAATGGCAGCGCGTGAACATTGCCAAGGTGAGTTATGGTGTATTTTTGGTTGTGGTGGAGACCGCGATAGAGGCAAACGCCCATTAATGGCACAAGTCGCAGAGCAGTTTGCTGAAAAGGTTATTGTGACAAAAGATAATCCTAGAACAGAATCACAAAGCCAAATTGAAGCAGATATTGTCGCTGGTTTTAAAAATATGGATAAAGTCGGCATTATTCCTGATCGAGAACAGGCCATTCAGTTTGCGATTGAAAGTGCGGTTGAAAATGATGTGATTTTAATTGCTGGCAAAGGCCATGAAAATTATCAAATTATTGGCACTGAAATCGTGCATTTTTCAGACCAAGAAATTGCCCATGATTTTTTAAAATAATAACAATTAAATTATGATTAAACTCTCTACTGAACAATTAGCACAGATCCTTCAAGCTAAATTAATTAGCGATAAAAATGTGCAAGTTGAAGAAATTAATACAGATACCCGAAAAAGCGTATCAAATAGTTTATTTTTTGCGTTGAAAGGCGAAAAGTTTGATGCTCACCAATATCTTGAACAAGCGGTAGCACAAGGTGCGGTAGCCGTTGTTGTTCAGCAAGAAAATTCTTCCATTTCTGTTCCACAAATTGTGGTTAAGGATACTCGAATTGCTTTGGGCGAACTTGCAAAATGGTTACGAGAAAAAATTAAGCCACGTACTGTCGCGATGACAGGGTCTTCTGGTAAAACCACGGTGAAAGAAATGACGGCGAGTATTTTGCAACATACTGCTGCTGATTCAGAAGCGGTACTTTTTACCAATGGGAATTTTAATAACGATATTGGTGTGCCTTTAACCCTTCTTCGTTTAACAGAAAAACATCGTTTCGCTGTGATCGAACTTGGTGCAAATCATCAAGGTGAAATTGATTACACTACAAAATTAGCTCAACCTGATGCCGCATTGATTAATAATATTGCGCCCGCGCATTTAGAGGGCTTTGGTTCTTTAGAGGGCGTTGCACAAGCTAAAGGTGAGATTTATCGTGGTTTAACATTGAATGGTGTAGCGATTATTAACGCAGAATATAACCATTTAGATTGTTGGCAAAAAGAAATCGGTGAACATGAAATTCAATATTTCAACGGTAAAGATTATTCTGCAAAAGATATTCATCATACTGATCAAGGTTCCACTTTTACACTTATTTCCCCACAAGGTGAAATTGAGATTAACTTACCTTACCTTGGTGAACATAATGTAAAAAATGCCTTGGCTGCCACCGCACTTGCCATGAATGTTGGCGCCACTCTTACGGATGTAAAAGCTGGATTAGAACAACGTTCACAAGTGAAAGGACGTTTATTCCCAATTCAAGTAACGCCTAATTTATTGTTATTAGATGATACTTATAACGCAAATAAAGATTCTCTGTGTGCTGCCATTGATGTTTTAAAAAGTTATGACGCTTTCCGTATTTTGTGTGTCGGCGATATGAAAGAGTTAGGCGAAAACTCTCTCGTTATTCATCGTGAAGTAGGACAATATGCCAACTCGGTAAATTTAGATTTAGTTTGTTCTTATGGCAACGAAAGTGCGGTTATTTCTGAGGCTGTTTCGGGCAAGCATTTTACTGATAAGGTGGAAATGGTTGATTTTCTTGTACCATTGATTGAAACCCAATTACAACAAAATAACAAAGTCGTGGTGCTAGGAAAAGGCTCGCGCTCAATGAAAATGGAAGATGTGATCTATTCATTAAAGGATAAAATTAAATGTTAGTCTGGCTTGCTGAATATCTTGTTCGTTATGAAACCGCGTTTAATGCGATTTCTTATATTACTGTCCGTGCAATTCTTGCATTATTAACCGCACTTTTTATCTCACTTTGGATTGGCCCTAAAGTGATCAAACGTTTACAGATCTTAAAATTTGGCCAAGAAGTGCGAAATGATGGTCCTGAAAGTCATTTTGCAAAAAAAGGCACCCCTACTATGGGCGGTGTGATGATTTTATTCTCTATTGGAGTAAGTACGTTATTATGGGCAAATCTCTCTAATCCCTATATTTGGGTTTGCTTATTTGTATTATTTGGATATGGTGCTATTGGTTTTGTGGATGATTTCCGCAAAATTACTCGTAAAAACACGGATGGTTTGATTGCTCGTTGGAAATATTTTTGGATGTCTGTTGTGGCATTAATGGCAATCCTTTGGCTTTATTGGCTTGGCCATGACACTGATGCCACCCGTTTAGTGATTCCATTCTTTAAAGACATTATGCCTCAATTAGGTTTGTTCTATATTGTGTTATCTTACTTTGTGATTGTTGGAACGGGTAATGCGGTGAATTTAACAGATGGTTTGGATGGATTGGCGATTATGCCAACCGCGCTTGTTGCAGGCGCATTTGCGTTAATTGCATGGGCAACTGGTAACGTGAATTTCGCAGAATACTTGCACATCCCATACATTAAATATAGTTCTGAAGTGGTTGTGTTTTGTACCGCCATCGTTGGTGCAGGGTTAGGGTTCTTGTGGTTCAATACTTATCCCGCACAAGTCTTTATGGGCGATGTAGGTTCTCTTGCATTAGGTGGAGCACTTGGTGTCGTGGCGATCCTAGTTCGTCAGGAATTTTTACTTGTGATAATGGGCGGAGTATTTGTTGTTGAAGCGCTCTCTGTTATTTTGCAAGTAGGGTCTTATAAGTTACGCAAACAACGCATTTTTAGAATGGCACCGATTCACCACCATTTTGAATTGAAGGGATGGCCAGAGCCAAGAGTGATTATTCGGTTTTGGATTATTTCTTTAATGTTGGTGTTGATGGGATTGGTCACCTTGAAGTTGCGTTAATAAATATAGCTAGGTTCGCTCTTTCAGTTTTTGAAAGGGCGACCTTTTTTACGTTAGTAAAGGAAATTTATATTTCCATCAATAATATAATTTTAAAATTTATAGCAATTAAGAAGAAAGAAAATGAACGCCTATCAAAACAAAAATATTACTATCATCGGGCTTGGCAAAACAGGTCTTTCTTGCGTGGATTATCTCTTATCCCAACAGGCTAATATTCGTGCGATTGATACCCGAAAAAATCCTACTGGTGTTGATAAACTCCCTCAAAATATCCCTCTTCATACTGGTAGTTTAAATCAGGAATGGTTACTTGAAAGCGATATGATTGTTATTAGTCCTGGGCTTGCGGTAAAAACACCTGAAATTCAAACCGCACTTAAAGCTGGCGTAGAAGTAATCGGTGATATTGAATTATTCTGCCGAGCGGCGACAAAGCCTATTGTGGGGATTACCGGTTCAAATGGAAAAAGTACCGTGACTACTTTAGTTTATGAAATGGCGAAAGCTGCTGGCGTGAAAGTTGGTATGGGCGGTAATATTGGGGTTCCCGCTTTGTCATTGTTGAATGAAGATTGTGAACTTTATGTATTAGAGCTGTCTAGTTTTCAACTTGAAACAACTTACAGCTTAAAAGCTGCGGCTGCAACGGTCTTGAATGTGACTGAAGATCATATGGATCGCTATGTGGATTTAGAAGATTATCGCCAAGCAAAATTACACATTTATCATAATGCTGAGGTCGGAGTTTTGAATAATGAGGATACGCTGACTTTTGGTGAAGGTGAAAATCAAGCGAAACAAAATGTTTCTTTTGCGGAAAATACAGCAGATTATTGGCTAAAAACGGAAAATGGCAAGCAATACTTAATGGCAAAAGAGGAAGTAATTTTGCCTTGTGAAGAAGCAACATTAGTCAGTCGCCATAATTATATGAATATTTTGGCGGCAACGGCATTGGCACAAGCTGTCGGTATTAATTTAGATTCAATTCGTACTGCACTTCGTCATTTCAAAGGGCTAGATCATCGTTTTCAATTAGCGCATCAAGCTAATGGCATTCGTTGGATTAATGACTCTAAAGCAACAAATGTGGGGAGTACAGTTGCCGCATTAGCAGGCCTTTGTGTGGAAGGCAAATTACATTTGTTGTTAGGCGGTGATGGAAAAGGAGCTGACTTTTCAGAATTAGCTGAATTAATTAATCAACCACATATTATTTGTTATTGTTTTGGTCGAGATGGTGCGCAACTCGCTAAGCTTTCATCGCAAAGTTATTTGTTCGATACAATGGAACAAGCGATAGAATTTTTACGCCCAACATTGCAAAGCGGAGATATGGTATTATTGTCGCCAGCTTGTGCAAGCCTCGATCAGTTTGCCTCTTTTGAAAAGCGCGGTGAAGAATTTACTCATTTAGCGCAATATTCAGCCTAATTTAGTCATTAATAAAAATAAGATGGAATTTTTACAAAACATCAAAAAAAATTACGATGAATGGACACGCATCACACCTCAAGGTTTGTTGTATGATCGTGCGCTATTTTGGTTATTTGTTATTTTGCTTTTAATTGGTTTAGTGGCAGTAACATCTGCATCTATTCCTTATAGCTCTCGTTTATTTAATGATCCTTTTTACTTTGCAAAACGCGATGCTTTTTATGTATTTCTTTCTTTAGCGACTTGTTATGCCATGTTGTATATTCCAACTGAAAAGTTGGAAAAATGGAATGTAAATATTTTCTGGGCAGCCGTGGCTTTATTGATAGCCGTATTATTTATCGGTACATCAGTGAATGGTGCTAAACGTTGGATTTCATTGGGGATTTTGAATTTTCAGCCAGCTGAATTTGCGAAGCTGGCACTGACTTGTTTCTTGGCAAGCTATTTTACTCGTCGTTATGATGAGGTTCGAGGTAGAAAATTTAGTGCGATAAAACCCTTTATTGTGATGGGCGTGATGGGGATGTTCCTCTTAGTTCAGCCTGATATGGGAAGTACAGTTGTACTGTTTGTTATTACTTTCGGTATGCTATTTATCGTTGGCGCGCACTTTTTCCAATTTATTTTACTTGGTGCAACAGGTGTAATTCTTGGCGCTTGGTTAATCATCTCTGCTTCTTATCGTTTAAAACGTTTCACTGGTTTTTTAGATCCGTTTAAAGACCCTTATGGTACAGGCTTCCAATTAACGAACTCTCTTATGGCATTTGGTCGTGGAGAAATAACGGGGGAGGGGTTAGGTAATTCAATTCAAAAACTAGATTATTTACCTGAAGCGCATACTGACTTTATCATGGCTATTATTGGTGAAGAGTTTGGCTTTATAGGCATTTTAATTGTTGTTATTTTGCTCGGTTTACTTGTTTTTCGCGCCCTGAAGATTGGTAAAGAATCTTTAATGTTAGAACAACGTTTTAGAGGATTTTTAGCGTTAGGCATTGGCTTTTGGATTTTCTTCCAAGGCTTTGTTAATTTAGGTATGGCTCTAGGAATCTTACCGACTAAAGGTTTAACCTTTCCACTCGTGAGTTATGGTGGTTCGAGTATTATCATTATGTCAGCGACTATTGGCATTTTATTACGTATTGATCACGAAAATCGTTTACTTCGCGCGGGCCAAGCACGCCTACGTGATGATTAGAGATAAAGAAGATGAAAAATAAAAAATTATTAGTGATGGCAGGTGGAACTGGCGGTCATGTTTTTCCAGCAATAGTAGTTGCCCAATTTTTACAAAAACAAGGATGGGATATTTGCTGGTTAGGTACGAAAGATCGAATGGAGGCTCACCTTGTACCAAAACATGGAATCCCGATTAGATTTATCCAAATTTCTGGTTTGCGTGGTAAAGGTATAAAAGCTTTATTAAGTGCTCCTTTTGCGATTTTCCGTGCTGTGTTGCAGGCAAAAAAAATTATTCAAGAAGAAAAGCCTGACGCGGTACTTGGAATGGGTGGTTATGTTTCAGGCCCTGGCGGTATTGCTGCAAAACTTTGTGGTGTCCCGATAATTTTGCATGAACAAAATGCCATAGCGGGTTTAACGAATAAATGGTTAGCTAAAATTGCAACTCGTGTATTGCAAGCATTTTCAAGTGCTTTTCCTAATGCTGAAGTTGTAGGAAATCCAGTTCGAGAAGATTTATTTAAGATGCCATATCCTGAAGTTCGTTTTGCGAAGCGTGAGGAAAAATTACGTGTTTTAGTGGTCGGTGGTAGCCAAGGCGCGAGAGTGCTTAACCATACTTTACCTAAAGTAGTCGCCCAGCTTGCAGATAAATTAGATGTTCGTCATCAAGTAGGTAAAGGTGCGGTAGAAGAAGTTAGCAAACTTTATGGCGAGAATTCAGAACAAGTTAAAATAACAGAATTTATTGATGATATGGCTGAGGCTTATGCCTGGGCTGATGTGATAATTTGCCGTTCTGGCGCATTAACTGTATGTGAAATTGCGGCAGTTGGCGCTGCAGCTATTTTTGTACCTTTCCAACATAAAGATCGTCAACAATATTTGAATGCGAAATATTTGTCTGATGTGGGAGCGGCAAAGATTGTAGAACAGGCAGATTTAACGCCTGAAATTTTGGTGAATTATTTAAAAAACTTTACTCGTGAAAATTTATTACAAATGGCTGAGAAAGCGAAAGCAATGTCGACGCCACTTTCTGCACAGCGAGTTGCTGAGGTTATTATAGAAAACTCAAACTAATTGATCTTCCAAAGAATAAGAAAAACATTGCGATTTTCAACCGCACTTTTAGAATAGGCGCCAATATTTTGCCAATGTGTCAAAAAGGAAAAATAAATGAAACATTCCCACGAAGAAATTAGAAAAATTATCCCTGAAATGCGTCGAGTGCAACAAATTCATTTTATTGGAATTGGTGGCGCGGGAATGAGTGGTATTGCTGAGATTTTATTGAATGAAGGCTATCAAATCTCTGGCTCAGATATTGCTGACGGCTTAGTAACTCAACGTTTAGCTCAAGCTGGAGCAAAAATCTACATTGGCCATGCAGAAGAACATATTGAAGGAGCTAGTGTTGTTGTCGTATCTAGCGCGATAAAAGATGATAACCCTGAATTAGTTGCAGCGAAACAAAAACGTATCCCAGTTATTCAACGAGCACAAATGTTGGCTGAAATCATGCGTTTCCGTCATGGTATTGCTGTTGCAGGAACACATGGGAAGACGACGACAACTGCTATGATTTCCATGATTTACACCCAAGCAAAACTCGATCCAACGTTCGTTAATGGTGGTTTGGTTAAATCTGCAGGTAAAAATGCACATTTAGGTGCTAGTCGTTATTTAATTGCGGAAGCGGATGAAAGTGACGCCTCGTTTTTACATTTGCAGCCAATGGTATCTGTTGTGACTAACATGGAACCAGACCATATGGATACTTACGAAGGTGATTTTGAAAAAATGAAAGCCACCTATGTGAAATTCCTACATAATTTGCCATTCTATGGTTTAGCTGTGATGTGTGCAGATGATCCAGTATTAATGGAACTTGTGCCAAAAGTTGGTCGCCAAGTGATTACATATGGTTTTAGTGAACACGCTGATTATCGCATTGAAGATTATGAACAAACAGGTTTCCAAGGTCATTACACTGTGATTTGTCCAGATAATGAACGTATTAATGTGCTGTTAAATGTTCCTGGAAAACATAATGCGTTAAATGCAACGGCTGCACTTGCTGTAGCGAAAGAAGAAGGTATTGGTAATGAGGCTATTTTAGAAGCCCTTGCTGATTTCCAAGGTGCAGGTCGTCGTTTTGATCAGTTAGGTGAGTTTATTCGTCCAAATGGTAAAGTTCGTTTAGTTGATGACTACGGTCATCATCCAACAGAAGTCGGTGTAACGATTAAAGCCGCGCGAGAAGGCTGGGGAGATAAACGAATTGTGATGATTTTCCAACCGCATCGTTATTCTCGTACTCGTGATTTGTTTGATGATTTTGTACAAGTGCTTTCGCAAGTGGACGCATTAATTATGCTTGATGTGTACGCAGCGGGGGAAGCACCAATTGTTGGAGCTGATAGTAAATCGCTTTGTCGTTCAATTAGAAATTTAGGAAAAATCGATCCAATTTTGGTTTCTGACACATCACAATTAGGCGACGTTCTTGATCAAATTATTCAAGACGGTGATTTGATTTTGGCACAAGGTGCGGGTAGCGTAAGTAAAATTTCTCGTGGCTTAGCTCAATCTTGGAAAAATTAAGACTGTTATAAACAGATTTTAGAAATTTGAGATAGCCTTATCTATTAATTAAGGACACCAGAATAAGATATATAAGTAGGATAAAATGAATTTAAAACAAGAAAAAATTGCAGTGTTATTAGGCGGAACATCCGCTGAGCGTGAAGTTTCTCTCAATTCAGGTAAAGCGGTATTAGAGGCTTTATTAAATCAAGGTTATGATGCTCATCCTATTGATCCTAAAGAATATAATGTTGCCAATCTTAAAAAGGAGGGTTTTCATCGAGTGTTTAATATTTTGCATGGCCGAGGTGGTGAAGATGGCACAATGCAAGGTTTATTAGAGCAAATTGGTTTACCTTACACTGGTTGTGGAGTGATGGCTTCCGCATTAACTATGGATAAAATGCGTACAAAAATGTTGTGGAAAGCATTTGGATTACCTGTAGCAGATATGGAAGTAGTAACCCGAGAAACCTTTGCTGAATTAGACGCTCAGGCTGTAGTGGAAAAACTAGGTTTACCATTAATGGTGAAACCTTCTTTAGAAGGCTCTAGTGTTGGATTAACTAAAGTTAAAGCCGTGGATGAGATAAAAAGTGCGGTGGAATATGCGCTTAAATTTGATAGTACGATTCTGATTGAAGAATGGTTGGCTGGCGATGAATTAACTGTGCCTGTATTGGATAGCCAGGTACTTCCAGCTATTCGTATTGTTCCTGAAGGTGAGTTCTACGATTACAATGCGAAATATATTTCTGATAATACTCAATATTTCTGCCCAGCAGGTTTAACGCTTGAGCGTGAGCAAGAGTTGGCTCTATTAGTAAAACGCGCTTATGATGCAGTGGGCTGTCGTGGTTGGAGCCGTATTGATGTCATGTGCGATGCGAAAGGTGATTTTCGTTTAGTTGAAGTGAATACGAATCCAGGAATGACTAGTCACAGTTTATTCCCAAAATCAGCCGCAAACATGGGTATTTCTTTTGAACAGCTTGTTGTGAAAATCTTGGAGCTAAGTGTGTAATGAGCATTCTGAAAAGGAAAACTCCACAGAATATTCGTTTTGGTGAACAAAAGCCTAAATATTATTTTCATATTCGGGCTTTCTTGGCTTTGCTTGGTATACTTTTGGCTCTTGGTATCTATTTTAATTGGCAAACGCTGCTAGAGAAAATGGATGATAAGCCTATTAGCGGTTTTGCATTGGCTGGACAAAAGATTTTTACCACGGATGCCGATATTAAGGAAAGCTTATTAAAAATGGGCACTCTTAAAGGCTTTTGGGGGCAAGATGTTGAGCCAATTCAAGCGCAAATAGAAGCTTTACCTTGGGTTAAAAGCTCAATTGTGCGAAAAATATGGCCAAATCGTTTAAGTATTTGGATTACTGAATATCAACCAGTGGCATTTTGGAATCAGAATCAATTTGTTACTCAAGATGGCGTTGTATTCCAACTTCCAATTGAACGCTTAAAAGAGAATGCTTTGCCTTATTTAGGTGGGCCAGATTATCAGAGTTTAAAAGTATTGGAAGCATGGAATCAGATTTATGCCGATTTTAAATCAAAAAATTTAATTGCAAAAGGCATGAATATTGATGAACGCGGAGCATGGCAAGTAACACTTGATAATGACATTGTGTTAAAGTTAGGTCGTGGAGAATGGAAATCTAAGCTTGAACGATTTGTTACGATTTATCCGCAAGTTGATGTTCCAGAAAATAAAAAAATAGATTATGTAGATTTACGATATGCGGCAGGCGCTGCAGTGGGTATGGCTGATAAATAAAAACTAGGTGTGAAAATGGTTAAAGGTGTGGAAGCTAAAACAATTGTAGGATTAGAAGTCGGTACGTCAAAAGTTGTTGCCGTAGTCGGTGAGGTATTTCCTGATGGCGTAGTGAATGTGTTAGGTGTTGGTAGTTGCCCATCTAAAGGGATTGATCGTGGCAGTATCACCGATCTTGAAGCTGTCGTAAATTCTATTCAAAGAGCCATTGAAGCCGCTGAATCTATGGCTGATTGTCAGATTATGAGTGTCACTTTGGCAATTACTGGTGAACATATTCAAAGTTTAAATGAAAGTGGTTTTGTGCCAATTTCAGATGGTGAAGTAACACAAGACGAAATTGATTCTGCACTGCATACAGCGAGCTCCATCAAGTTGCCTGAAGGCTTATCCTTATTACATGTGATCCCACAAGAATATGCGGTGGATCGCCAGTTAAATATTAAAAATCCATTGGGGTTGCAAGGTGTTCGTTTAAAAGCACAAGTACATTTAATTGCCTGTCATCAAGATTGGCAAAACAACCTGAAAAAAGCGGTTGAGCGCTGCGGTTTACAAGTGGATAAAGTGGTTTTCTCCGGTTTTGCAGCAACGCATTCAGTATTAACCGAAGATGAAAAAGATCTTGGTGTTTGCTTGATTGATTTCGGTGCAGGCACAATGAATGTGATGGTTTATATAAACGGCGCATTACGTTTCAGTAAGGTTATTCCTTATGCAGGAAATATTGTGACTAACGATATTGCTCATGCTTGTACTATTTCGCGTGCAGAAGCTGAACGAATTAAAGTTAATTATGCAAGTGCATTTTACCCAGCTCGTTTGCACGGTGATAAAAAAATTGAAGTTGCAAGTATTGGTGGGCGAGCACCTCGTTCATTAACAAAAAGTGATTTATCTTTAATTACATCAGCTCGCTACACGGAACTTCTAGGTGTTGTAAAAGATGAATTAGATAAATTAAAAGCTGAGCTGGAAACAAAACATGTGAAGTTTGAGCTTATTGCTGGCGTAGTGATTACTGGCGGTGGGGCGCAAATAGAAGATTTGAAAGAATGTGCATCTGACGTATTTAATTGCCAAGTACGTATTGGTAGCCCGCTGAATATTACTGGATTGACAGATTACGTGAATCGTCCTCAATATTCAACAGTGGTCGGCTTATTGCAGTATAACCATAGTAACAGTGATGATGATTTGATTTCAGGAAATGATGAATCTGATGACGGAATACTAAAACCAATTTTGAATGGAATTAAAAAAATTGTGAATAAAGTGCGGTCAGAATTTTGATTATTTTGATTTTTCATCTACAATAGAGAGAATTTAGGTTTTATATTGAGCCAGCTTATCTGGCCTTAACGGAGAACATCGATGTTATACCCAGAGTACCCTGAGTACGATAATTTTAATGAATCCGGTGCACTGATCAAAGTTGTAGGTGTTGGCGGCGGTGGCGGTAATGCTGTAAACCATATGGTTATGAGTATGGTAAAGCAAGAAATGGGTGGTACTTATTTAGGTGAAAGCTCATTAACTTCAGAAGAGCATGGTCGTATTATTTTTTACGCTGTAAATACAGACGCTCAAGCATTACGTAAAAGCCAAGTTCAACAAACAGTACAAATTGGTGGAGAAACTACCAAAGGTTTAGGCGCTGGGGCAAATCCAAATGTTGGTCGTAAAGCTGCGGAAGATGATCAGGAAGAAATTCGCAAAATGCTTGAAGGTGCGGATATGGTCTTTATTGCAGCTGGTATGGGCGGTGGTACTGGTACTGGTGCAGCGCCTGTTGTCGCAAAAATAGCTAAAGAATTAGGTATTTTAACTGTTGCTGTTGTGACCAAACCATTTGCTTTTGAAGGCAAGAAGCGTATGCAATTTGCAGAGCTTGGCATTAAAGATTTAGCTCAGTATGTTGATTCGATGATTATTATCCCTAATCAACAAATCCAAAAAGTTCTCCCTAAAAATGCTAAATTAATTGATGCTTTTGCTGCAGCAAACGATGTGTTACGTAATTCCGTTATGGGCATTTCGGATATGATTACATCACCTGGTCTAATCAATGTGGACTTTGCCGATGTAAGAACGGTTATGTCTGAAATGGGTCAAGCGATGATTGGTTTCGGTTCTGCTATTGGTGCTGCAGGTGAGGGGCGAGCAGAAGAAGCCGCTCGTATTGCAGTACGTAATGATTTATTGGAAAAAATCGATCTTTCTAATGCTAAAGGTATTTTAGTAAACATTACAGCTGGTATGGATCTTTCTTTTGAAGAGTTTAATATCGTTGGTGAAACTGTCGGTAGCTTTGCTTCAGAAGATGCGACAGTGGTTATTGGTACAAGTTTAGTGCCTGAGATGAGTGATGAAATTCGAGTGACTATTGTGGCAACAGGATTGGGGGAAATCGCTCCAACTGAGTCTGTTCAAGTATTGCGTCCTTCTCGTCCAGTTGAGCCAGAAGGCTCAGGTCGCGTAAATATTGTGCCTGATATACATACTCGTGAGCCAGTAGAAACTCAAAAAACTCCAGCAGAAGAATATCATCGCCCGCTGGATAAACCGATCACAGATCGTTTAGAAGCATTTAAGAAAAATAGTTTCTTTAATCCTGCGCAACGTGAAGAGAATTAATTTAATTGGTTTTGAGAAATACCTGGAATATTAAGGTAGTAGAATGATTAAACAAAGAACATTAAAACAAAGTATTAAAGTAACAGGTGTTGGTTTACATAGCGGTAAGAAAGTGACTTTAACATTACGTCCGGCTATGCCAAATACTGGTGTTGTTTACTATCGTACAGATTTAAATCCAGCTGTGGCATTCCCAGCTGATCCAAATTCAGTGCGTGATACAATGCTTTGTACTGCATTAATTAATGAGCAAGGTGTGCGCATTTCTACTGTTGAACATTTAAATGCAGCATTATCTGGCCTCGGTATTGATAATATCATTATTGAGGTTGATGCGCCTGAGATTCCTATTATGGATGGTAGCGCGAGTCCATTTATCTATTTGTTGTTAGATGCGGGAATTGAAGAACAAAATGCACCTAAGAAATTTATTCGTATTAAAGAATATGTTCGAGTTGAAGATGGTGATAAATGGGCTGAATTTAAACCTTACAATGGTTTTCGTTTAGATTTCACTATTGATTTTGATCATCCCGCTATTGGCAAAAATGTTCGCAATTATGTCATGGATTTCTCTGCTCAAGCATTTGTTCATCAAATTAGTCGAGCAAGAACATTTGGTTTCATGAAAGATATAGAATATCTTCAATCTCAAGGGCTAGCATTAGGTGGTAGCCTTGATAATGCTATTGTTCTTGATGATTATAGAATTTTAAATGAAGATGGCTTACGCTTTAAAGATGAACTTGTTCGTCATAAAATGTTAGACGCAATTGGCGATCTTTATATGGCTGGTTATAACATTATTGGTGATTTTAAAGCTTATAAGTCTGGTCATGGTTTAAATAACAAGTTACTACGTGCTGTATTAGCAAATCAAGAAGCGTGGGAGTTTGTAACTTTCGAAGATAAAGAACAAGTACCGCAAGGATATGTTGCGCCTGTTCAAGTATTTATCTAATCATTTTATTTTTGAAAAAGCTATATTTCTGCTAAGAAGTATAGCTTTTTTATTTTCATCGCACTTTAAATGACTAAGGCTTAAAAGTGCGGTTTGTTTTTCTTATTTTTTATAAGGGGATACTATGAAGCTAGAATTATCTGAAATTCGCCAACAAATTACGCAAATAGATCGTAGTTTATTAAAATTGCTTTCTGAGCGTCATCGTTTAGCTTTCGATGTAGTGAGAAGTAAAGAGATTTCGCAAAAAGCTTTACGTGATGTAGAGCGAGAACAGCAACTTTTACAAGAATTAGTTCAATTTTCAGAAAATGAGAATTATCAACTTGAACCACAATATATCACTTCAATTTTCCAAAAAATTATTGAAGATTCAGTATTGACCCAGCAAGTCTATTTGCAGAATAAACTTAATGAACAACGTAATCAAAATTTACATATTGCTTTTTTAGGTAAGAGAGGGTCTTATTCAAATTTAGCTGCACGTAATTATGCTGCTCGTTATCAAAAACAATTTGTAGAACTAGGATGTCAGTCTTTTGATCAAGTATTTGAAAAAGTGCAAAATGGTGAAGCAGATTTTGGCGTATTGCCTTTAGAAAATACAACATCAGGCGCTATTAATGAAGTCTATGATTTGCTCCAGCATACTGACTTATCATTGGTAGGCGAGCTCGCTTATCCAATTCAGCATTGTGTTTTGGTAAATGGCACAACTGAATTAAGTGAAATTGATACTTTATATAGTCATCCTCAAGTGATTCAACAATGTAGTCAATTTATACATAGCCTTGATCGAGTACATATTGAGTATTGTGAAAGTAGCTCTCATGCAATGCAACTTATTGCAAGTTTAAATAAGCCGAATATTGCGGCATTAGGGAATGAAGATGGTGGTAAATTGTATGGACTTAGCGTATTAAAAACTAATATTGCTAATCAAGAGAACAATATTACGCGTTTTATTGTCGTTGCTAAAGAACAGCATGAGGTTTCACCACAGATACCGGCAAAAACATTATTGTTAATGACAACTTCACAGCAAATTGGCTCATTAGTTGATGCACTTTTAGTTTTCAAAAAACATCAAATTAATATGACGAAATTAGAGTCTCGTCCAATTTATGGGAAACCTTGGGAAGAAATGTTTTATCTCGAAATAGAAGCGAATATCCATCATCCTGATATTCAGCAAGCTTTGGAAGAGTTAAAGAATTGTAGTAACTATCTAAAGATTTTAGGTTGTTATCCTAGCGAGATTGTAAAACCAGTTAATTTATAAGAACGTGCGGTCAATAAAATTATTTTTGACCGCACTTTTTTTATGCTTTTTTATTTCGTTCTAAAGATTTATGCTGAATCTGGACGATTTTCCCTTTAGCTTGAAAATATTCGCCTAACTGCTGGGCAATATAAACGGAGCGGTGTTTTCCCCCAGTACATCCAATGGCAATGGTTAAATAGCTACGATTATTTTTTTCTAACATTGGCAACCAAGTATCAATATAGTTACGAGTGAGGTAGATAAATTCATTTACTTGCGTGTGACTATTTAGAAATTCTGCTACTGGCGCATCTAATCCTGTCATTGGGCGTAATGTTGGATCCCAATGTGGGTTAGGCAAGAAACGGACATCGAAAACATAATCAGCGTCTAAAGGAATTCCATATTTAAAGCCAAAAGATTCAACAACGATTTTTAGTTCTTTATCACTATTTCCTCGTAAAAATTCGCGTAGGCGTTCCGCAAGGGTATGAGTAGAAAGATGAGTGGTATCAATAATAAAGTTTGCGTGTTGAATTAATGGCTCAAGGTAGCGATATTCTTCATCTATTGCTGCTTCAAGAGATAGATCTTGCAAGGAAAGTGGGTGCAGACGGCGTGAGTCGCTATAACGACGAATCAATGTGCCACGATCTGTTTCAAGGAAAATAATCTTTAATTGATGATATTTTTGTAAGGTATTTAGAGTTTGTTCAAGAGTATTGGCTGAATTAGGAATATTACGAATATCAAGGCTGATTGCGACAGAAGTTTGGGATTGAGATAGAATATCAGTCAATTGAGGAAGTAAATCTAGAGGAATATTATCAACACAATAATATCCGGCGTCTTCTAATGCTCGTAAGGCTACGGATTTTCCTGCGCCAGAACGTCCACTAATAATGATAATTTCCATAAGTTTCCCCACTGTAATTATTCTTTTACTTCTTCCGGCGAACTTTCTGCCCTATCTGAAATCTCAAAAACTTGCCAAATTTCATCCGCACTTTTGGCTGAACGCAATTGTTTCAACACATTTTTATCAGTCAGTTTTTCTATTAATGATGCTAAAACTGGAATGTAGGTTTCACATTGATTTTCTGGAATCAGCAAGGCAAAGATTAAATCCACTGGTTTACCATCAAAAGCATCGTAATCAATCGGATTATTGAGTTGCATAAATACTGCGATTGCTTTATCTGATACTGTTACGGGGATTTTCGCTTTTGGCATTGCAATCCCATTTCCTAAACTAGAATTCCCCAGTTTTTCACGTTCAAAAAGGCATTCAAAACAGGCTTGTTCGCCTTGTTCTGCAAGGATTTGTTCTTCTACAAAATGCGCAATAGACTCAAATAATCGTTTTTTGCTAGAAAAACTAACGCCCTGACGAATATTCTCAGGGCTTAATAGTTCAGTTATTTTCATTTTTATAATTTGAATTGTTCGCCCAAATAAACGCGTTTAACGTGTTCATCGTTCATCACTTGTTCTGGTGTGCCTGTTGCGATAATTTTGCCTTCACCTACAATATAAGCGCGTTCACATACATCAAGTGTTTCACGTACATTATGATCGGTAATCAAAACACCTAATCCTCGGTTACGTAAGTCGGTGATAATTTTCTTAATATCGCTGACAGAAATTGGATCTACACCAGCAAATGGCTCATCTAATAGAATAAACTTGGGATTTGCAGCTAATGCTCGTGCGATTTCAACTCGACGACGTTCACCGCCAGATAATGACTGACCTAAACTATCCCGAATATGGCCAATATTAAATTCCTCAATCAACTCATCAGCTTTTTCTCGACGTTGTTGAGAGGTTAAATCTTTGCGTATTTCTAATACAGCCATTAGATTTTCGTATACAGTCAAACGGCGAAAAATAGAGACTTCTTGTGGTAAATAACCGATTCCACGTTGCGCACGATTATGCATTGGGAGTAAGCTAATATCTTCTCCGTCAATAATAATTTTACCTTGATCTTGGCGAACTAATCCGACAACCATGTAGAAGGTTGTTGTTTTCCCAGCACCGTTTGGCCCGAGCAAACCGACAATTTCATTAGAATTTACGGTTAAACTGACATCCGAAACAACTTTACGACTTTTGTAGCTTTTAGCTAAATTCTCTGCAGTCAAAATTGACATAGATTACTTCCCTTTAGCTTGTTGTAATTGAGATGGAATAAGGACTGTGGTTACCCGTGATTTTCCATTGCCATTAGCTTTAAGTTGCTGTTTTTTCACATCGTAGGTAATTAGTTGTCCATTAATTTTACTATCAAGCTGCTTTAATTCGGCATTGTTGGTTAATGTTAAAAATTCAGTACCAAGATCATAGTGAACTTTGTTTGCTTTTCCATCCACTGGCTTACCATTATCTAACTGTTGATGGAATGTGACTGGCGTACCGAATGCTTCTACAGTTTCTTTTTTCCCTGATTTTTCAGCGGGACGAGTGATAACAACTTTATTTGCTTTAATGATGATAGATCCCTGTGTAATTACTACATTATCTGTGAATGTCACTACACTTTTTTCCATATCTAAGGATTGATTATCCGAAACGATATTTATCGGCTGATTAACGTCATCTTTCAATGCAAAAGCTGAGCTTGATGCTAATACCATCGTTGCAAGAAAAAGAATTTTATTGCTTACTAACTTCATAATATGTTTTTACCTGTTCCTTTAATGTCGCCACTTGTTGGCGTAAATTTCCGACTAATTTTAATCCTGTAGAACTAAAATTTTTACCCTTAATTTTAACCTGTGTTTCGGAAGTCATATCCTGTGTTTTCAAATTGACGACCGCTGATTCTGTTTCAATGCGTTGCAAACGAGAATCTGATGTTAAACTTTGCGCGACGACATTACCCTCTAAATACAATATTTGATCTTTTGTCAATCTTGCTTGATTTGCGCTTAATTTCCAGTTTTGTGTGCTAAAAAAATCTACATTTTGATTGGAATTTTGTTCCTTTTCATTTGATGTTATGGGATATAAATAAACTAAAGGCGCGGTAAAAAGGGTTTGTTCATTGACTGTATAATGTTCAATTTTATCGGATAAAGCCAAATATTGTTTTTTACCCTCAGGGGAAAAAACCGTTGTTTCCATTTTATAACCCACATAATCTGGACTATCTGGCTTTTTCACAAGTTCAGATAAATCTGCGGTTTCCTGATTTAAGGAATAAAACCACGCCAAAGCACAAAGTGCGATAACGCCCAAAATTACATTCCAACGAATATTCATTTTATTTCAATCACTTATCCACAAAGTGCGGATGAAAATTTCAATGTTTTTAATCTTCCAACATTAATACCTTGAGCATTTGATAAATTTCTCGATAGGCTTTCGATGGTTTATTTTGCTCACGTTCTTTTTGTGCCGAACGAATCAGATTGCGTAGTTGCTGACGATCGCCATTAGGATAATCATTTAATAAATCAGTTAAAGCCACGTCACCTTTTTCCACTAATTCATCCCGCACTTTTTCGATTTTGTGCAGCATAGCCTGCTGCTGGTTATGTTTATTTTCGATTTTATCTAATGCTTCACGAATAGGCTCAACATCAATGCCTCGAAATAATTTGCCGATATACTGTAATTGACGGCGACGAGCTTCTTTTTGTAAACGCTGTGCAAGTTCAATGGCATCAAGTAAGGATTCATCAAGTGGGATTTTTGCCAGATTGTTTTTCGTGAGATTGACAATCTTTTCGCCAAGTTGTTTTAAATCTTCTGCATCGCGTTTGATTTCGCTTTTACTTACCCAAATAATTTCTTCTTGATCTTCATCTTCCCAATCGAAAACTTCTTTTTTCTTACGTTTTGCCATTTTTTATCCTTATAAAAATTGGCGCGCATTTTACCATAAACTTTGAAAATAAGATAAAATGTTGAAAATTTTTAATAGGAAAAAATAATGAAAACAGCTGAAAATTCAACCGCACTTTTAAAAGCACAAGAACAAGAATTACGTCAAGCCGTCAGTTTTGCAGTGGAGTTAGCAACGAAAGCTGGCGCAAGTGCAGAAGTTGCCGTCACTAAAGTGAGCGGATTGTCAGTATCCACACGCTTGCAAGAAATTGAAAATGTTGAATTTACTAATGATGGCGCATTGGGGATCTCCGTTTATATGGGGCAACAAAAAGGCAATGCTTCTACTTCCGATTTAAGCGAAAGCGCAATTAAAAATGCGGTAGAAGCCGCACTTGCAATTGCAAAATACACTTCACCCGATGATTGCACAGGGTTGGCTGATAAAGATCTAATGGCTTTTGATGCGCCTGATTTAGAGCTTTATCATGCTGCTGATGTGGATGTTGATAAAGCAACAGAACTTGCGCTTCAGGCTGAAAAGGCGGCTTTACAGGCGGACGAGCGTATTATAAATAGTAATGGTGCAAGTTTTAATTCACATACAGGCGTGAAAGTGTATGGAAATAGTCATGGCATGTTGCAAAGTTATTTATCAAGCCGTTATTCCTTATCTTGTTCGGTTATTGGTGGCGTAGAAGATGCCTTAGAAAATGATTACGAATATACAATTTCTCGTGAATTTGACAAACTCCAATCGCCAATTTGGGTTGGAGAAAATTGTGCAAAGAAAGTCGTTTCTCGTTTAAATCCTCAAAAATTGAGTACACGAGAAGTGCCTGTTATTTTCTTAAATGATGTTGCCACTGGTCTTATTTCTCACTTTGCCGCTGCAATAAGTGGTGGCAGTTTATATAGAAAATCGAGTTTTTTGCTCGATCATTTAGATAAACAGGTCTTACCAGATTGGTTTAATATTAGTGAACGACCACATTTATTACGCCGTTTAGCTTCTACGCCTTTTGATAGTGAAGGTGTTCGTACGCAAGATCGTGAAATTGTCGAAGGCGGGATATTACAAACTTATTTAGTGACAAGTTACAGTGGTAAAAAACTTGGTATGCCAAGTACAGGGCATGCTGGAGGCATTCACAACTGGCTTGTTAAGCCAAATTTGAACGGTGGATTGACCGCACTTTTACGTCAAATGGGAACTGGATTGTTAGTAACTGATGTCATGGGACAAGGTGTCAATATCGTTACAGGCGATTATTCCCGTGGCGCATCAGGTTTTTGGGTGGAAAATGGTGAAATTCAATATCCCGTCGCCGAAATTACTATTGCGGGGCAATTGCAAGATATGTTGAAGAATATGGTTGCTGTAGCGGATGATATAGAGCATCGTTCTAACATCCAAACGGGTTCTATTTTGTTAGATAAGATAAAAATTTCAGGAAATTAAGAATATTTTTGAAATTGAGAATAATTCTTATTGACAATGGATAAATATCTGTTACTATACGTACATCTGTTAAGCGATTGCAGGTTGCTCCAACAGGTAGAGTAGAAAGTAAATTCGTTAGGGTTCAAAAAGGCTGAAGGTTTAAACTTCAGCCTTTTTTATTTTTTATTTCTTGAATAGGAAAATGCTATTTGATAGAATGAATAAGATTTTCTATTGACAAAAGGATATTTTTATGAAGAATATGAAACGAGCTCTGCTCCTCTGCGGCTCTAGCTGCCGATAATGAACAAAGCAAAGGTTTTTATGTTCAAGCTGATTTAGGTTATGCTTGGGAAAAACTTACCAATGATAGCGTTAATGCTAAATATAAAAATAAAGCCCTCCATCCACGCTTTTCTTTAGGTTATGATTTTGGTCAATGGCGTTTAGCTTTTGATTATTCTCGTTATAAACCGCTTAGAAAAGATGCCCATTCCTATACTTCTCAAGAGCCAATATTCATAACTGAATATAACACACATAATAAAGTAAAAAGTGAGACGTTCGGTGTTGCTGCGATTTATGATTTTGAAACCAAATCGCCTATTAAACCTTATATTGGTGCGCGCTTAAGTGTAAATCATATTACTATGGATTTTAGTGATGATGGTTATATTACTAATACACATAACTTGGTTACTATTCCTGCTGGAACAGTAAGTCCTGGTTTTCCAGCTATTGCACCGCATCAAACAGTAAATTTTGCTCCTACTACAAACCACATTAGCCTCACTCGCGTAGGTCTTGGTGCAATAGTTGGAGTAAGCTATGAAATTACCAAAAATCTTGCTTTGGATCTGGCATATCATTATGACGACTGGGGTAAATTAGAGAAAAATAAAATTAGAACTCATGAAGTTTCTACTGGGCTGAGATTTACGTTCTAAATCTATTAAGAAAAATAAAAAACTAAGTTGAAAGACTTAGTTTTTTTATAAGGCTGATATGACTTTGACCAATCATTGTGGATATATGTGATTAGGGCAGGAATACAAAGGCTGAAGGTTTAAACTTCAGCTTTTTTTTGTAAAACAGCAAACGATTTTATCCCCTGTCATTTCATAAGGAAACAAAATGAAAAAACACCACGTACCTGTAGGGTGGCATAAGGATAAATGCGGGCTTATGCCCCTCTTTTTGTTTACTATGCTTAAAGATGGTATATAAGTTATCTATGAAATAAAATTATCACATTCTAAGATTTCATTTTTACTATCCAAATTTGTAAAAGAATTCGCAATATTAATTAATTTCTGTATTAAAGATTTATCATTTTCAATCCGACTATGGGCATCAGGGCTTATAACACCCAAGATAAGGATACAATTTGAAATATTAGGATGTTTTATATACAAGACGTAATTATCGCTAGTTCTTGATTCAGCAGTTTTACGTTTCCACTTGGGAGATTTGAAATCTTCATCACTTAATGCGATATGTATTTTAGATATTAAAGAATTATATTGGTCTCTATTTATAATTTTACCTTCTATAGATACCCCTAGACGCCCCTGTTTTCCTAGTTGTAAGGGATATTCTAATTCATCGCAATCATCAATATGTTGTGATTGAGCTCGGCATTCGTTAATATTCTCAATCTGTTGAATATCTTTTCCTAGCGCAATTAATTGTAATTTGTCGATTTTATAATCTAGAGATTTTTTAAGAAAAAAGAGCATATTAATATTTAAGTTAAACCGAGAAATACTCATTAGACTTATTAATAGAAGATCGTAATGAATATTTGATTTTAGACTCACAATGTTCTACATTTAATTCTTTATTTTTTTTCTTTGGAAAGGATAACAAAGAAATATCCTTTATGGTTATTGAAATGTCTCTTAAGCCACTTCTAATTAATTGCATTTCTCTTAGTATACTTTTTTCATTTTTTGCCAAATCTAAATTTAGTTCTCTTTTTATTGAAAGAATGCCCTCTAAAGACTCAACATATTGAATATATATTTTTGCACTTTTAGCTACTTGTTTAGTAAAAAAACTTCGATTTTTCTTTAAGAACGAGATATTAGATTGAATATCTTTTAATAGAACAAGTAATTCATAAATGCCATCATTTAGTTCTGAAATATCACTACTAATCTCATTGATAAAGTTTTTAAATTCTAGAATCTTGGTTTGATCAATAGTTTTTAAAGGAGTTTTATGATTATTGATCAACTCTTTAATCTCTCTAATTTTTTCATTATTCATACTTTTAGTAACTTGAATGATAGCTTTATTTGTAGCATTGTAAGAGGATGGAAGATCAGAACTTGTTTTGGATGCTCCAATCGCTACAGCAAACAAACCTACAAAGAAAGTTTTTCCAATAGAAAGAGGAGGTAGTTTAGACATAATACAGAATTGAATAGATATACTTTGTTTAATTTATGTTAAGTATAATACTTAATTACAGGAAAAATACAACTTCCATTACAACTTCCATAATGTATAAAAGCAGAAAATTTATCAGATCCAGCCGTAAAACTCCGTTTTTTAGAGCGGAGATATAAGAAACAAACGGCGTAGCCGTTTCAAGGCTAACTAATCGGGTGTTTGTTGTTGCTCGATGTATTGGCAAATAAATTAAAAGATTTTCAACCCTCTAATATTGCAAGCCAATCTGAAGAAACACCCCCGCCTTATTATTAATTTTTGTGATGTAGAGAATGAAAAGTAATTGCAGGCTGGGCGTAGCCCACGCGGGATATAACAAACGCGTGGGCTTAGATTGCGTTACATTAGGAATTATTCGTAAGCAATTTGGAAATCAACTGAGGTTTGTACTTTGCCCGCGGTTGCTTGACCTATTGCGTAATATTGAGAAATAAAATGGAGGTCAACTGAGTTATTATTTGTTGATGCTGTACTGCCCGAAATATGTTTATTCGCTACGGCGGTTGAGTCTAATTGTGTTCCTTGTACTCCATTGGCGTTCGAATGAACAAAATCTTCCGTTTCTTTACCTACTACTTTAATTGGTGTTGTACCATTAGCTTCCATAAGCTGAATATTAACGTTACTCGCTTTATCTGTACCTGTCATATTCTTCAATGTATAGTTGTGATTCTTATCCGCATTGTCCCAAGAATAGAAATATAGCCCAACTTTTTTCGCTTGATTATTGCCTTGAGCGGCAATTTGACAATCGTTCAATGTAATCGTAAATGGCGTTGGCATCGCAGTATTTCCGTCAGTAGATAAACTATTTTTACCTACATCATTTAACACAACGCTCAGATTTTTATGTTCTGATTTCACTTTACAAGTATTTTCAACAACCTTACCAAAGAAAGTAACTTTACCAGAGGTTTCTGCATTAACATTCGCCTGCACATTTCCCGCAAATGCCAATAAAATTAAGCTACCAAGTAGTGTTTTTTTCATAATAAATTGCTCCATAAAAGAGGTTTGCGCCTTATAAATAAGGCAAAAGATGAATATAAACCGTTTATCAAAATGCCAAAGCCTCAATAAACAGCAAGATTTGTTTTCCCAAAAAAAGTAAAAAACGCTTCCATTATATATATATATATATATAATTAAAGTTCTTTTTGAAAAAAATTGCATATTTTATTTTGAATTTTCGCTGTAGGTTGGCTTTAGCTTACGTGGGAAAGACGAGAAAACCTTACAACACGAGGCATTGCACTTTTTTAACGCGTGGGCTTACGCCCACCCTACGAGATTAGCGGAGACATATAAAAAAGATTTGTAGGGTGGGCGTAAGCCCACGTGGAGACACATAAAAAAGATTTGTAGGGTGGGCGTAAGCCCACGTGGATACATATAAAAGATTTGTAGGGTGGGCGTAAGCCCACGTGGAGACATATAAAAAAGATTTGTAGGGTGGGCGTAAGCCCACGCGGAACATAATCAAACAACTGTAATGTATTAGGCGCGGTGGGCTTATGCCCCACCTACGGGGAAATGAATAAGGATAAATATGGGCTTAGCCCAATTTACGGATTTAATTATGTTGAAATGGGGAAAACAATGTTTAAAAAAACACTTTTATTTTTTATCGCACTATTTTTTACTGCACTTTGTGCATTTTCAGCCAATGCAAATGTGATTATCACTGGCACCAGAGTGATTTATCCCGCTGGGCAGAAAAATGTTATCGTTAAACTGGAAAATAATGATGATTCGGCAGCATTGGTGCAAGCCTGGATTGATAATGGTAATCCAAATGCCGATCCAAAATACACCAAAACCCCTTTTGTGATTACCCCGCCTGTTGCTCGCGTGGAAGCAAAATCAGGGCAAAGTTTGCGGATTACGTTCACAGGCGGCGAGCCTTTGCCTGACGATCGCGAAAGCCTCTTTTATTTTAATTTGTTAGATATTCCGCCGAAACCTGATGCAGCATTTCTGGCAAAACACGGCAGTTTTATGCAAATTGCCATTCGTTCACGTTTGAAGTTGTTTTATCGCCCTGCGAAACTCTCGATTGATTCTTTTGATGCAATGAAAAAAGTAGTGTTTAAAGCCACGCCTGAAGGGGTGTTGGTGGATAATCAAACACCTTATTATATGAACTATATTGGTTTGTTACATCAAAATAAACCTGCGAAAAATGTCAAAATGGTTGCGCCT
The DNA here is from genome assembly GCF_003493605.1 of Haemophilus haemolyticus. Classification (GTDB taxonomy): domain Bacteria; phylum Pseudomonadota; class Gammaproteobacteria; order Enterobacterales; family Pasteurellaceae; genus Haemophilus; species Haemophilus haemolyticus_J. The sequence goes on along the minus strand of NZ_QQKA01000004.1, from coordinate 65,638 downwards.
TTTTCTCAAGCGGTATTTGAAGCCAAAGGCGTGCGTTCTGGCGATAAATTGAAATGGGTATTGGTTAATGATTACGGTGCCGACCAAGAAGGCGAAGCCATCGCTCAATAATAACGAACTCGTGTAGGGTGGGCTTTAGCCCACCGATTAACCATAACAAAGGTGGGCTGAAGCCCACCCTACAACCACAAAGAACGATTAATCTGTGAAAACAAAAATTTTTCCCTTAAATAAAATTGCGTTTGCTTGTTCACTGCTATTGGCAAATCCTTTAGCGTGGGCGGAAGATCAATTTGATGCCTCTCTTTGGGGAGATGGTTCGGTGTTGGGCGTTGATTTTGCCCGATTTAATGTAAAAAATGCCGTGTTACCAGGGCGTTATGAAGCTCAAATCTATGTGAATAATGAAGAAAAAGGCGAAAGCGATATTATTTTTGCTGATAATCCTGCCACAGGTCGGGCAGAATTATGCTTTACGCCTAAACTTCAAGAAATACTGGATTTGATGGATGAAGCCATTGTGAAATCGCCCAATTCAGAAGATGACACTTGTGTCTTTGCTTCTGATGCCATTCCTCAAGGCACGTTTGAATATCAAAGCGGCGAAATGAAATTGAAACTTGAGCTCCCTCAAGCTCTCACTATTCGCCGACCAAGAGGCTATATTGCGCCATCTCGCTGGCAAACTGGCACCAATGCCGCTTTTGCAAATTACGATATCAACTATTATCGTTCTGGTAATCCCGAAGTAAAATCCGAAAGTTTGTATGTGGGTTTGCGTAGTGGCGTAAATTTTGGCAACTGGGCATTGCGTCATAGCGGCAGTTTTAGCCGTTTTGAAAACCAAAGTAGCTCGGGTTTTACTGATAAGGGCAAAAATCATTACGAACGTGGCGATACCTATTTACAACGAGATTTCGCCCTGCTTCGTGGCAATGTCACTGTTGGGGATTTTTTCAGCACAGCCCGCATTGGCGAAAATTTTGGTATGCGTGGTTTGCGTATTGCCTCTGATGATAGAATGCTTGCTCCATCACAACGTGGTTTTGCCCCAGTGGTGCGTGGCGTGGCAAACACAAACGCCAAAGTCAGCATCAAACAAAATGGCTATACGATTTATCAAATCACCGTTCCCGCTGGGCCTTTCGTGATTAACGATTTGTATGCCAGCGGTTATAGCGGCGATTTAACGGTGGAAATCCAAGAAAGTGATGGCAAAGTGCGGTCATTTATTGTGCCGTTTTCTAATCTTGCCCCATTAATGCGTGTGGGGCATTTGCGTTATCAATTAGCTGGCGGACGTTATCGAATTGACAGCCGCACCTTTGATGAACGTGTGTTACAAGGCGTGTTGCAATATGGTTTAACTAATCATCTCACGCTGAATTCAAGCCTGCTTTATACACGTCATTATCGTGCAGGGCTGTTTGGTTTTGGTTTAAATACGCCGATTGGGGCGTTTTCTGCTGATGCCACTTGGTCGCACGCTGAATTTCCGCTAAAACATGTGAGCAAAAACGGCTACAGCTTGCACGGCAGTTATAGTATTAACTTCAATGAAAGTGGCACCAATATCACGTTGGCAGCCTATCGCTATTCTTCACGGGATTTTTACACCTTAAGCGACACCATTGGTCTTAACCGTACTTTCAGACAATTTAGCGGTGCGTATTTGCCTGAAATTTACCGCCCAAAAAATCAGTTTCAAGTGAGTTTAAGCCAAAGTCTGGGGAATTGGGGAAATCTCTATCTTTCAGGACAAACCTATAATTATTGGGAAAAACGTGGCACGAATACGCAATATCAAGTTGCCTATTCAAACAGCTTCCACATTCTCAATTACTCTGTAAACCTCTCACAGAGTATTGATAAAGAAACGGGCAAACGTGACAACAGCATTTATTTGAGTCTCAGCCTGCCATTAGGCGATAACCATTCTGCAGATAGTAGTTATTCTCGCAGTGGTAACGATATTAACCAACGACTTGGCGTAAATGGCTCTTTTGGTGAACGTCATCAATGGAGTTATGGCATTAACGCTTCACGCAATAATCAAGGTTATCGCAGTTATGACGCAAATCTTGCACATAACAATAGCATTGGTAGTTACCGTGCTTCTTATTCACGTGACAGCCTCAAAAATCGCTCCACTTCATTAGGCGCAAGCGGTGCTGTCGTGGCGCACAAACACGGTATTACCTTAAGCCAACCTGTTGGCGAAAGTTTTGCCATTATTCACGCCAAAGATGCCGCAGGGGCAAAAGTGGAATCAGGTGCCAATGTGAGCCTTGATTATTTTGGCAATGCGGTTATGCCTTACACCAGCCCGTATGAAATCAATTATATCGGTATCAATCCATCTGATGCGGAGGCAAATGTGGAATTTGAAGCCACTGAACGCCAAATCATTCCTCGTGCAAATTCAATTAGCTTAGTGGATTTCCGCACGGGCAAAAACACAATGGTGTTATTTAACCTCACTTTGCCAAATGGCGAGCCAGTGCCAATGGCATCCACCGCACAAGATAGCGAAGGGGTATTTGTGGGCGATGTGGTGCAAGGGGGCGTGCTTTTCGCTAATAAACTTACCCAGCCAAAAGGCGAGTTAATCGTCAAATGGGGTGAGCGAGAAAGCGAACAATGCCGCTTCCAATATCAAGTTGATTTGGATAACGCACAAATACAAAGCCACGATATTCAATGCAAAACCGCAGAATAATTGAAGAGGATTTATGCAAAAAACACCCAAAAAATTAACCGCACTTTTCCATCAAAAATCCACCGCTTCTTGTAGTGGATCAAATTATAGTGGAGCAAATTATAGTGGCTCAAAATGCTTTAGGCTTCATCGTCTGGCGCTGCTTGCTTGCGTGGCTCTGCTTGATTGCATTGTGGCACTGCCTGCTTATGCCGCCGCTGATGGCAAAGTGACCTTTGAAGGGGAGATTTTAAGTGATGGCACTTGTAAAATTGAAACAGACAGCCAAAATCGCACTGTTACCCTGCCAACAGTGGGAAAAGCCAATTTAAGCAGCACAGGGCAAACAGCTGCGCCCGTGCCTTTTTCCATCACGCTAAAAGAATGCAAGATAGCTGATGCTGAAAAAGCTAATCTGCTATTTAGCGGGGCAACAGCAGGGAAACCTTATCTTCCTAACGCCACAGACAGCGGCAAAGCCACTAATGTTGGCATTCAAATTGTCAAAGCCGATGGCACAGGCACGCCCATTCAAGTGGACGGCAGCCAATCCGACAGCGAAAAAGCCCCCGACACAGGCAAAGCGCAAAACGGCACAGTTATTCAACCCCGTTTTGACTACTTCGCACGTTATTACGCCACAGGTGCCGCCACCGCAGGCGATGTTGAAGCCACTGCAACTTTTCAAGTGCAGTATAAGTAATTTTTAATAGGCAAATAAAATGAAAACATTAAAATCAAGCCCGCGCCATCTCTCTCTTTTAGCATATCTTATGGTGCTATTATTTCTTTTTTCCGCATATCCAGTAATGGCGGCTCCGAAGCAGGCTCACTCAGAGGATAAATTATATGGTAGAGATAGAACAAAAACCTTTACATTTAATGGAGACAGTAGTTTGACTGCAAAATCTTCACAACCTGAAGTAGTTCTTTTTTCTAAAGCTCGAGATAATACTAAATATGATACTTTTTCCAGTAACACTATAAATGGTTTATTTAGTCCATTTGATCCATTAACTAATTGGATTACCACTACTGTAACAGGGGATTCAGGCTATGCTTTTGCAGGCTTTTCTTGCTCTAATTGTCCTAAAATAACATTGCCATTAGATTTTTATTTAAATCAAGGTAAATTAATCAAAACTGATCAAGTTAGTGATACTGGAGATACCATTTTTCAACTTAGTGACCACCCAGAGTTAGGGGTATCTTTTCAACTAGGCACGCAATATCAAGGTCATACTGCTTATTTACCACCGTTGCAATTTGATGGACTTAACAGTGCAAGAATTGGCACGGTTGAAATATATTTTGGAAATTATGTATCAATTATTTTTTTGCTTCGTGCTAGATTACACGTTCTTGGCAATAATATAATAAATCAGACGAAAGATATTTCATTGGCAGATTTAAATTTAGGGTATATTAGATTAATTCCAACTGAAACCACAAATAATAAAGGTTTGAGATTTATTGTGCAGGATAATGGGAAAATAGCCGTTCATTTACAACCCCCCAAAATCCGTTTAATACACCAGCAACGCCAATGTTATCTATCGAATAATGGAGATGTACCCTCTACTGTTACATTAAAAAAAGTCAAAAAAAGCGCATTTGATAACACAAATGAAATTGAGGGCGGCGAATTTAAACTAAGAGTATCTTGCAATAGACAAGAAAACCAAATAAACAGACAATGGTTATTCCCTCGTGTCATGATTACTTTCACAGGCGAACAAGACACTGCCAATAACGGTTCAAGCGACTTACTCAAAACAGAAAAAGGTAACGGACAAGCCACAGGCGTTAGCTTAAAAATCAAACGTGATAGTGGTAATGGCGATTCGGTTAAATATGGACCTGATTCAGCTAATATGAAGAATCCAGGACAATTTGCAGTACACCAACAACCTAGTGAAGGGGATAAAAACGCCCGAGAAACTTTCAAAGTCTATTACGTTAAAGACACAACAAGAGGTGCTTTAAGCGAAGGAAAAGTCAAAGCCGCCGCCACTTTCACAATGTCATATCAATAATAACGTAGGGTGGGCTTTAGCCCACCGTTTTTATTCATTTAGCCCACCGTTTTTTATCCATTTAGCCATAACAAAGGTGGGCTGAAGCCCACCCTACAACTATTACGTTAAAGATTCAACAAGAGGCACCTTAACCGAAGGAAAAGTCAAAGCCGCTGCCACTTTTACAATGTCATATCAATAATAACGTAGGGTGGGAATATAAAGGCTGAAGGTTTAAACTTCAGCCTTTTTTTTGTAAAATAGCAAACGATTTTATCCCCTCTCATTTCATAAGGAAACACAATGAAAAAACACCACGTTGACGTTTTAATTTCAGAGAACGATGTTCATGCTCGTATTGCTGAATTAGGTGCTCAAATTACAAAATTTTATCAAGAAAAATATATCGATAGCCTTGTTGTTGTGGGCCTTTTACGTGGTTCCTTTATGTTTATGGCAGATATCGTTCGTCAGATAAATTTACCTGTGGAAATTGAATTTATGACCACTTCAAGTTATGGCACAGGCATGACTACGAATCACGACGTTCGTATTACCAAAGATTTGGACGGCGATATAAAAGGTAAACACGTTTTAATTGTGGAAGATATTATTGATACGGGGTATACGTTGGAAAAAGTGCGTGATATTTTGAATTTGCGTGGGCCTGCTAGTCTTGCAATTTGTACGTTACTTGATAAACCATCTCGCCGCGAAGTGGAAGTGCCTGTTGAATGGGTTGGTTTTGAAATTCCTGATGAATTTGTGGTGGGGTATGGTATCGATTACGCACAACGCCATCGTAATTTAGGCTACATCGGTAAAGTTGTTTTAGAAGAATAATTTGATTTTATCGAAAAGTGCGGTTGAAATTTTAAATGAATTTTTAGCCGCACTTTTTATAACTTAAATCGATGAATAATTTGATTTGCTGAGCCTCGCCAAACTAAACTTGGGTCAGCCTGTTCTTGAATAAACTTTCCATCAATTAACACATCAATATAAGGCAACATAGCACATTGTTGTTCATCTAATTCATCTAGCTTATAACCCGTCCAAACCCAGATGTCTTTATCAGGGCATTCTCGTTTTACACGTTGCACAAATGGCAATAATGTTTCTACGTTACGGGGATGAAGTGGATCACCACCTGAAAGCGTCAGCCCTTGGCGTTTAATACGAGTGTCTTTTAAATCATTGATGATTTGTTGTTCCATTGCTTCATCAAATAATACACCCGCTGAAAATGACCAACTTTTTTGGTTATAGCAGCCTTTGCAAGCATGCGTGCATCCACTGACGAAAAGTGTGCATCTTGTACCTTCGCCATTAATAACATCGGTAGGGTAGTATTGGAGATAGTTCATTTCATAAAAATCCTAAAAATGTGGCTTAAATTCTCGCCAAATTCACCGCACTTTTTAATTAATCTTTGCAATACGGCGGTAATTTCTGCATAATAGCGCGCAATCGCATTGCGATATCAATGGAAACCTTCTCGGTCTCTCGCAACGGTGTCTGGTTTACTCGGTCAGGTCCGGAAGGAAGCAGCCAAAGTCGGAATTACTGTGTGCCGAGAAGAAGCTGGGAAGGTTTCCGCCCAACTTCCTTTTCTTATACTCGCTCAATCAATCTTTTAAAGAAACCATTTTCTTTTGTGATTAAGCTATTGTAATCGCCTTCTTCGATTAATCTTCCGTTATCAATTACACAAATTTTATCGAATTGTTCAATTGAACTTAGACGGTGAGTGACCATAATTAGGGTTTTATTTTCGGCATGTTGCAAAATTAAACGTAAAATTTGACGTTCAGTTTCGCGATCTAAACCTTCTGTTGGTTCATCTAACAATAAAATTGGCGCATTATTGAGTAAAATACGTGCTAAACCTAAACGGCGTTGTTCCCCACCAGAAAGTGGACGACCGCCATCCCCAAGCCAAAGATTTAAACCTTTTCCTTCTTGCTCAAGTAATTTGCTTAAGCCAACTTGATGTAGTACTTCAATCATTTTTTCATCAGAAATTTTATCCGCACTTGCAAATTGTAAATTTTGACGAAGTGTATCGCTGAATACGTGAACACGTTGAGTTAAAAAACAAATTTGCTGGCGTAATGTCTCTTCTGAATAGGCGGAAATGGGTTTTTCTGCCAATAAAAGCTCACCTTGATTCGCATCATAATTGCGTACTAAAAGTTGAAGAAGTGAAGATTTTCCACTTCCAGTTTTGCCTAAAATAGCAATTTTTTGTCCTTGTTCTAAATCTAATGTAAGATTTTTTAATACGAGTGTTTCTTGTTCGGGATAGGAAAAATTTAAATTCTTCGCAGAAATTAACCGCACTTTTGTTTCAAATTCCTCGTTACCATTAAACTCAACAAGCGGTTTTTGCTCAATGATTTCGGTCACACGCTCTGCTGCTGCAATCACTTGACCTATATGTAAAAATGCCGCACCCAATGGCATGATGATCTCAAAGGCTGCAAGTGCAGCAAAAGTGAAAAGTGCAATATAAGCCGTGTGGTATTCATCTGTGCCAAAATCGGCGTTACTTGCAAACCATAGCATTCCAGAAATCAACAAACCATTAAGAAAGAGAACAAGTGCGGTAGAAAATCCGCTTAATTTTGCTTCTTTGGCTTGATCTTCCTGCCATGTTTTTTCTGTGACTGACATTTTTTCTTTTAATTTATCTTCTGCATTAAATAATAAAAGCTCGGCTTGTGCTTGGATAAATTCTAAAAACTGGGTTCGATAGGTCGCACGTGCTTGGATTAAGCGTTCGCCAAATTGCTGTCCTAGTCGATAGAAAACAGTAGGGATAATTATTAATAAAATTAACAAAAATAAGCCTAAACCAAGTGCGAGTGGAATATTGATAAAGCTCAGTCCAATCGTCATGGCAATGATTACAAATACAGCAGTGAAAAATGGCGCAAGTAAACGTAAATAGAGGCTATCAAGCGTATCAACATCAGACACCAAACGATTTAACAAATCGCTATTACGATAACGATTTAATACTGCTGGGCTTAAAGGAATGATTTTTTCAAATACTTGTACGCGCAATTTCGACAAAATACGGAATGTTGCATCATGCGTCACTATTTTTTCAAAATATCGCATGACGGTTCGTCCGATAGCTAAACCTCGCACGCTGGCTGAAGGGTAGAAAAAGTTAAATAGCGTGCCTAGTCCTGCAATGGCTGTAGCGGCTAAAAACCAGCCTGAAATGGTAAGCAAGCCCATGCTAGAGCCTAAGCCTAAAATTATTAGGATTAAGCCTAAAATAAGAGGAAATTTGGCGAATTTAAATAAACGTATAAACGGAAGTAATGTGCGCATTATTGGATATCCTGTTGTCGTTGAGCGAGGAGTTCAGCAAAGAAACCTTCATGTTGTAATTCGGCAAATTTACCTTGCTGTACTATTTCTCCTCGTTGCATCACAAAAATTTGATCACATTGTTTCAAATCTTCAATTCGGTGGGTAATCATCAGCGTAGTTTGATGCTGGCTTGCTTCATTCAATGCTTGTAAAACAAGATTTTCTGATTGCGCATCTAGGCTTGCGGTTGGTTCATCAAGCAGAAGCAAATCGCCTTTGCGTAACAAAGCACGAGCAATGGCAAGACGTTGCGCTTGTCCCACAGAAATGCCTAATCCACCATCTTTGATTTCGTGATGAAGTCCAAGTTTATCGGTAAATTCTTTCGCTTGAGAATGCATTAATGCTTGATTAATTTCTTCATCGTTGGCTTGAATATCGCCAAGTAGTAAGTTTTCTTTAATTGTACCTTGTAATAACAATGGATTTTGTCCTACCCACGCAATATGTTTTCGCCAGTCAGCTAGATTGCTTTCGCGAAGTTCTTGACCATTAATTTTGAGCGAGCCCTCATAAGGCAAAAAGCCCAAAATAGCATTTATTAATGAAGTTTTACCTGCACCACTTTGTCCTACAAGTGCAACATTGTGATTTGCTGGAATTTGGAAGTTTAACGGCTTGGTTAATGCTGAACCCTGTGTAGAAAGCACCACTAAATTTTCGGAAGAAATTTCAACCGCACTTTCTAAAGAAATTGTTTTTTCATTTTGATGAACAGTTAAAAAATCTTCTTCTAAGAAATCAACAATGGCATCTGCTGCACCAATGCCCGCTGCGCGGTCGTGGTAATAAGCACCAAGATCACGCAAGGGTTGATAAAATTCAGGCGCAAGAATTAAACAAAAGAAACCTGTGAAAAGTGTAAGCGGTGCATTATAGGTGCCAAATTCAATTTGACCTAAGTAGCTAAAACCAAAATAGACCGCCATCAGTGCAATGGAAATAGAGGTAAAAAATTCCAATACGGCAGAAGATAGAAAAGCGAGTTTTAGCACATCCATTGTGGTTTCACGGAAATCTTCAGTGGCATTTTCAATATGCTCCGTTTGTTCAGAAGTGCGGTTAAAAAGACGCAAGGTTTCCAAGCCGCGTAAGCGATCTAAAAATTGGGCACTTAGGCGAGAAAGGGTATCCATATTTTTTTGGCTGTTGTCAGCCGCAGCAATACCGACAATGATCATAAACAGAGGAACAAGCGGTGCGGTAATCATTAAGATTAAGCCTGCAGCCCAGTTCAACGGAAATACAGCAATGAAAATAACCACTGGAACAATGGCTGAAAGGCTTTGTTGAGGCAGAAAACGGGCATAGAAATTATGTAAGTTTTCTACTTGTTCTAACATAATGCTTGCCCAACTTCCAGCTGGTTTTTGATTGATTGTCGCAGGACCGACAAGATGGATTTTATCCAGAATTTTTTGACGAATATGGTTGCGTAATAATTGTCCGCTTCGGAAACCAATTTTTTCTCGTACCCATAAAATAATAGCACGCATCCCGAAGCCGATAATTAGCCCGAGAAAATAAGGAATAAGTTCATCACGAGGCACATTTTGCATAATCAGTTTATCGAGCAACGTCGCAAGAAAATAAGTTTGCGCGACTAAAATGAGTGCAGAAAGCGTAGCGAGAGCAATGTTTGCACGCATTAATTTTTTGATAGGTTCTTGTTGTGCGCGAAGCCATTGTTGTAAATATTTTTGACGAACTTTATTCATAGGTTTATCGAGATATAGAAAAAGTTCCCCTCTTTTAAAAGAGGGGAATTAGCTAGAAAATTTATGCTTCTTGCGCATCTAAGTAGCGTTCTGCATCCAAGGCTGCCATACAACCAGTTCCCGCGGAAGTAATGGCTTGGCGATAATTATGATCCATTACATCGCCTGCTGCGAACACGCCTTCCACTGAGGTGGCTGTTGCATTTCCTTCAAGACCAGATTTTACAACGATATAGCCATTATTTAATTCTAGTTGCCCTTGGAAAATTTCCGTATTTGGCGAGTGACCAATCGCTACGAATAAGCCATCTAATTTGAGTTCTTCTTTCTCCCCAGTTTTTGTGTCGGCTAAACGTAATCCGGTTACGCCCATGTTGTCACCCAACACTTCATCTAAAGTGCGGTCAGTATGAAGAACGATTTTTCCTTCTTCCACTTTTTTGTACAAACGGTCGATAAGGATTTTTTCCGCACGGAAGCTATCGCGACGGTGAATTAAATGCACTGTACTTGCAATATTGGCTAAGTAAAGCGCTTCTTCCACCGCAGTATTTCCACCACCAATCACACCGACTGGTTTATTACGATAAAAGAAACCATCACAGGTTGCACAAGCGGAAACACCACGACCTTTGTAGTTTTCTTCTGAAGGTAAGCCAATATAGCGTGCAGAGGCACCTGTTGCGATAATTAACGCATCACAAGTGAAATTTTGTACATCGCCAAAAAGTTTGAATGGACGAGAGGATAAATCTACGCGATTGATATGATCGAAGACGATTTCTGTTTCAAATTTTTCTGCATGTTGCAACATACGTTGCATTAAACCTGAACCTGTAGTCATCTCAAAATCGCCCGGCCAGTTTTCGATTTCATCTGTAGTGGTAAGCTGACCGCCTTGTTGTAAACCCGTTACCAATACTGGTTTTAAGTTTGCACGTGCCGCATAAATAGCTGCTGTATAACCAGCAGGGCCTGAGCCTAAAATTAAAAGTTTTGCATGTTTGATATCTGACATAAAGAATCCTTGTTTTTCGTAAAGAGAGAATTAATTAAATTCAAGCCTATTCTAATGATTGCTATGCATGAAATTGTTCCATACAGCTTATCAATTATAAACCTTTCGATTAATAGAGCAGTGAATAAAGCAATCGGCGAAACTTATTTGTTAAGGGATCCGCATTGCCCATTGCACTTAAAATGGATAAAAATTGTTGTTTCACTTCACCATTCTGCGCGCCTAAGTCTGTTTTTAAAATACCGAAAAGTAGTGTCAGCGCTTCTTCATTTCGTCCAGCTTGATGAAGTTGTACCGCAAGTTTTATTGCAATTTCAGCTGTTGGGTTTTTAGCATAATCGGCTTGTAATTGTTGGATTTCAGGTGTGTCGGCAGCTTGGATTTGTAGCTCAATTTGTGCTTGTAATCCGTGCCAACGGCTATCACGATCTTGTAATGGAATTTGATTTAAAATTTCCTGTGCTGGCTCCGTTTTCTTCATTGCAATATAGGTTTCAGCGTAGAGCAGGGCAACATCACTATTTTTCTTATCAGAAAGTTCCCATGCGTCTTTCAACAATGGTAATGCTGCCTCATAGTTTTCTACTTGCAAGAAATCTAACGCTTGCTGGAATTTTAAATCTTCTTCTTTAGGTAAAATAATGCTTAATCGTTGGATTAACGATGCTTTATCAAGCGCGCCAGGAAATGCATCTAATGCCTGTGCTTCTTTAAACAAATAGGTGGTTGGCAATGCTTGGATGCGGAATTGTGCGGCAATCATTTGCTCTTTTTCACAATTTACTTTTCCAAGAATAAATTGTCCTTGATATTGTTCTGCAACTTGCTCAAGTAGCACCAAAAAATCCGCCGATTCTTTATGTGTTGGTGCGTAAAAATTGATGACAAGTGGTTTTTCTAAGGATTGTTGCAGTATTTCAGTAAGATTTTGTTCGTTGATCTCAACGATAAAAGGAAAATCAGCCATGTTTTATCCTTGTGAAAAAATAATGGCTGATTTTAGCAAAGTGCGGAAGATTTTAGAAACGTTTTACCATTTCTATTATTAAGCAAGTTTTTCTAGGATCAATTTTCCCATCATTTCAATATGTGCATGCTCTACATTAAGTGCGGGAATATATTGATAAGATTGCCCGCCATTTTTTAGAAAATTTTCTCGATTTTCTTTGTCAATTTCTTCAATAGTTTCTAAACAATCTACGGAGAAACCTGGACAAATGACAGCTATTTTATGAATGCCTTGTGGTGCTGCATTTTGAAGAAATTTATCTGTGTAAGGCTGTAACCATTCTTCACGCCCAAAGCGCGATTGAAACGTCATTCCCCATTGGTTTTCTGTTAAGCCCAGCTTATTAACAACTGCAATAGTCGTTTGTTTACAATGTTCACGATAATAATCGCCCATTTTTTCATAACGCAGAGGAATACCGTGATAAGAAAATAGTAAAAATTCATCGGGTTTTAACCGCACTTTTATTGAATCTGCTAAGGCGTTAATGTAATTTTCATCAACATGATAAGAATGGATGAAATCAAAAGGCACTAATCCTCGTTCTTCTTTAAGGGCGTTAGCGAAAGCATCAAATACTGCGCCCGTAGTTGAGCTAGAGTATTGCGGATAAAGTGGCAAAACAATAATTCGCTCAACTTGATTTTTAAGCAAATTTTTCACCGCACTTTGCATTGATGGATTGCCGTATGTCATGGCAATTTCTACTTGTGTATCGATATTTTGATTATCTAAATAGGCTTGTAATGCGTCTTTTTGTTGTCGTGAAATGGCAAGTAAAGGCGAACCTTGTTCTGTCCAAATCGCTTGATAATTTTTAGCGATACGTTTTGAACGCAATGGTAAAATAATAGCTTTAAGCAGTGGATACCATTTGCAACGCGGTAAATCCACCACGCGAGGATCCGTTAAAAATTGCCATAAATAACGGCTGATTGACTTTGGTGTCGGGCTATCTGGCGTGCCTAGATTGGCAAGTAATACGCCGATTTTTGCGGATTTTGTCATAAATTGATTACGGATAGGGTTAATCTAGAAACACAACAAAGTTTATTCTCTTCTGTGCGGATGTCAATTTGCCAAACTTGGATATTTCTGCCTAAATTAATTGGCGTAGCTTTTGCGGTTACTTTACCTGAACGAACAGGGCGAAGATGATTGGCGTTAATATCCAATCCCACCGCAGTTTTGCCTTCTTCTAAACAAAGCGAACCCGCAAGGGAACCAATTGTTTCAGCTAAAGCAACCGAAACCCCGCCATGTAATAAGCAAAACGGCTGTATAGTACGATGATCCACTGGCATTGTCGCTTCAATCCAATCCTCGCCAAACGCAGAAATTTCAATGCCAAGATGGCTAACTGCACTGTTAGCACAAAGTTGATTTAAGTTTTCAAGGGTAAAAGTTTTTTTCCAGAGCATTTAATCTATTCCATATTATCAATTATCTTGGCTCCACCTATTTATGGGGAGCTGCCGAAGGCTGAGAGGGGATAAATGTTCAATTTCAACATAAATTGTTTTAGGTACATTATCTATTTTTTTAATATTTCATCATTCCAAAATTTTATTTCGCATATCTCTATATCCCCCCTTCCGCCCTTCGGGCATCTTCCCCCGCAAGCAGGGGAAGGTAAGTTATCATTATTTATTTTATAACTTCTAATCTTGGCTCCACCCATTTATGGGGGGAGCTGCCGAAGGCTGAGGGGGGATAAATGCTCAATTTCAACATAAATTGCCTCAAGTACATTATCTATGTTTTTTAGTACTTCATCATTCCAAAACCGAATAACTTTATAGCCTTGTGCTGTTAAGAATTTTGTTCTTTCTAAATCATATTGTTCTTGTTCTATGTGCTGAATGCCATCTAATTCAATAACAAGTTTTAATTTTCTACTGCAAAAATCCACAATGTAATGACCAATAATAACCTGTCTATTAAAACGGATACCACAAAAGAGTTTATTTCTCAAATGGTACCATAGTGCATACTCTGCATCTGTCATATTATGTCTTAATTCTGTAGCATATTGGGCTAATCGTTTATTTTTATTTCGCATATCCTTATATCCCTATATCCCCCTTCCGCCCTTCGGGCACCTTCCCCCGCAAGCAGGGGAAGGCAAGTTATCATTCTTTATTTAAATATCTCAAGTAATGCCTGCACAGGATGCTTTAACACCACATGTTCATAACGTTTTACCTGACTGCGACAAGAATAACCAGTTGCTAAACAAAAGTGCGGATCTTTTCCATGCAGTTTTTTATGCCATGATACATCGTAGATTTCTCGGCTCATTTTTTGATTTTGCACTTCATGCCCAAATACACCAGCCATACCACAACATCCGACTTTTTCCACATTAAGTTGTTGTCCAAATCTTCCAAAAATTTCTTGCCATTCTTTTGGACTATTCGGCATAAAAGTAGATTCCGTACAATGCGGGAATAAATACCAATCGGAAGTGCGGTCAGTTTTGGCGATGTTTTTCAGTTTATCTTGTAATTCCGTATTTTGTAATCTTTGTTTTAACCATTCGTGTGCGGTGAGAACGTGAAAGTCGCCACGTTTTTCTTGTAGTGCTTCTTTGTATTCGTCTCGATAAGACAGCACAATTGCTGGATCAACGCCCACAAGAGGAATGCCTAATTTTGCCATTCGATTTAAAAACTCGGCTTGGTTTTGTGCTGTTTTGCTAAAGCGTTTTAAGAAACCTTTAATGTGCATTGCTTTGCCGTTTGGTTTAAATGGCAACAGAATGGGTTTGAAGCCTAATTTCTGCGTAAGCATAACAAAATCGCGTACCACTTTCGCATCATAGTAAGAGGTATAAGGATCTTGCACAATAAATAAAATATCGTTTTTTTCTACCGCACTTAGGTCTTCCAATTCTTCCAAGGATTTGCCTTGATAATGAATTTCCACCAGCTGTTGTTGCAAATTGGGTTCAGAAAGCAAGGGCAAATCGGTCATGCCTAGCGTTTTTTCCACTAATGTTTGCGTGACTTTCAGCTTGGTAAAATAATTAAAGAATTTTGCCTGTTTTGCCATATAAGGCGCAGCGATTTCTAAATTTGCCACAACGTGATCTTTTGCGGGGCGTAAGTAGCGGCTGTGATAAAAATGAAAGAATTTTGCGCGGAAACTTGGTACATCGATTTTAATCGGGCATTGGCTTGCACAGGCTTTACAAGCAAGGCAAGTGTCCATTGCAGCTTTCACTTCGTGAGAAAAATCATAATCGCCTCGCCATTTTTGAACCGTATTGCTTAGTCTTTTCACAAGTGCGGTTAATTTTATTTCTGTTTTACGGAAGTCTAATTGTGCGGGCGAAAAATTTTCATTTGCCATCAATCGAAGCCATTCTCGAACCATGGCTGCGCGACCTTTAGGTGAAAATACGCGGTTTTTACTGACTTTCATCGATGGGCACATAATGCTGTGTTCATCAAAATTGAAACATAAACCGTTTCCATTGCAGTTCATCGCACCCTTAAATTCATCGCGCATTTGGAGAGGAATTTGGCGATCGTTATCAGCCCGCATCGGCGAAAGAATAGAATAAAGTTCCTCTTTGGAATCCAAAGGCGTACAGATTTTGCCAGGATTTAAGCGATTGTTTGGATCGAATAAGGTTTTGATATAACGAAGTTCGTGCCAGAGTTCTGGCGTAAAGAATTTTTCGCCGTAATGGGAACGCACGCCTTTACCGTGTTCTCCCCAGAGTAATCCTCCATATTTAATCGTAAGTTCTGCCACTTCATCTGAAATTTGTTTGAATAATTTCACTTGTTCTTTATCGCATAAATCAAGCGCAGGGCGAACGTGCAATACGCCCGCATCAACGTGCCCAAACATGCCATATTGTAAATTGTGCTTGTCTAATAAAGCGCGAAATTCACTGATGTAATCCGCAAGATTTTCTGGGGGGACACAAGTATCTTCTACAAAAGGAATCGGTTTGGCGGCACCTTTTGCATTACCAAGTAAGCCCACTGCTTTTTTTCGCATTGCATAAATACGTTCAATAGAAGGTAAATCAGAACAAACTTGATAGCCAATAATGTGATCTTGGTTGTGTTCGATTTTTTCATCAAGTGAGCGACAAAGTGCGGTAACTTGGCGGTCTATTTTTTCTTGATTATTACCAGCAAATTCCACAATATTTAAACCAAGAATTGGATCCGTTTCATCTTCTGTAAGAAGTTCATTCACCGAGTGCCAAATAATATCTTGTTTGGCAAGGTTTAAGACTTTGGAATCAACGGTTTCCACAGAAAGCGCATTGGCTTTCACCATAAAAGGTGCATTGCGTAATGCCGCATCAAAAGAACGATATTTAATATTGATGAGTGTGCGATACCGCGGAATAGGCAGAAGATTGAGTTTGGCTTCGCAAATAAATGCGAGAGAACCTTCAGAGCCAGTGAGAATCCTTGTTAGATTAAATTTACTTTCATCTTCATTGAATACATTTTTGAGATCGTATCCCGTTAAAAAACGGTTAAGTTGTGGCAAATCTTTAATGATTGCTGCTCTTTTTTCTTTACAATGTTGCGCAATGGTTTGATGGAGTCTTTTGCTACTGTCACTTAATTCAAGCGCATCAATGTTTTCTAAAACATCAACAGAATTGACCGCACTTGTATCTAAAATTTCACCGTTCATTAATACGGCACGCAATGCCAAAACGTGGTTAGATGTTTTACCGTATTGTAATGAACCTTGCCCCGAGGCATCTGTGTTAATCATTCCGCCTAAAGTCGCTCGATTGCTGGTGGATAACTCTGGCGCAAAGAATAAACCATGTGGTTTTAAAAATTGATTAAGTTGATCTTTTACGACACCTGCTTGTACTTTAACCCAACGTTCTTTTACATTGAGTTCTAAGATGGCAGTCATATGACGAGAAAGATCCACTATTATATTGTTATTAATGGATTGACCATTAGTGCCAGTGCCTCCACCGCGAGGCGTAAAGCTGATAGATTGATATTCAGGTAAATTTGCCAATTTGGTTATACGCACTATATCAGCAACAGTTTTCGGAAAAAGAATCGCTTGTGGAAGTTGTTGGTAAACGCTGTTATCCGTAGCAAGACTTAATCTATCTGCATAGTTTGTAGCGATATCTCCTTCAAAATGTTGTTTTTTAAGTGCTTGGAGATAGTTAAGGACATCTTGTTCAATTTGTGGCGTGCGATTTAGACTTGGCAACATAGCATTTAACTCATTTAAAGGTATAAATAGCGGGGTGTTCTCGATAATATCTTAAGGTGCTAATAATGTCGAATTAGATTTTGAGCATTTTAAAGGAGTATTTTTTGGAGTAAATGAGTCAAGAATAGAGTGTTCCTGGATAAAAAATAAACAAAAAGTTCAAAAGAATTTGATCTTTTCAATTTTTATAGGATAATAAGCGTACTTTTGAACGTTCCTTTGGCGTAAACAAAGGAATTGAATTTGTCAAAAGGTAAAAAGTAGGGCAAATTCAAAACCCTAGTTAAGCAACTGTTTAGAGTGTAACTTTAATTAAAAGTTCAGTATAAACAAGGACACTTTTTTATTACTATTCGATGACTAAATAGAGGACATCAAAATGAAAAAAACTGCAATCGCATTAGTAGTTGCTGGTTTAGCAGCTGCTTCAGTAGCTCAAGCAGCTCCACAAGAAAATACTTTTTACGCTGGTGTTAAAGCTGGTCAAGCATCTTTCCATGATGGCATTCGTGCTCTAGCTCGTGAAAATAATGATGGTTATCACCGTAATTCTTTCACTTATGGAGTATTCGGTGGTTATCAAATTTTAAATCAAGATAACTTAGGTTTAGCAGTTGAATTAGGTTACGATGATTTTGGTCGTGCTAAATTTCGCTCACGTGGTCAAACTGTAGCTAAACACACTAACCACGGTGCACACTTAAGCTTAAAAGGTAGCTATGAAGTGTTAGAAGGTTTAGATGTTTATGGTAAAGCAGGTGTTGCTTTAGTTCGTTCTGACTATAAATTCTACGATCCAGATGGCGTTCGTGATCATGAAGCTGGTCGTCACAGCTTACGTACCTCTGGTTTATTCGCTGTAGGTGCAGAATATGCAGTATTACCAGAATTAGCAGTTCGTTTAGAATACCAATGGCTAACTCGCGTAGGTAAATTACGCACTCAAGGTGAACCAAATAGCGCAATTGACTACAACCCTTGGATTGGTTCTATCAATGCTGGTATTTCTTACCGTTTTGGTCAAGGCGCAGCGCCAGTTGTAGCAGCACCTGAAGTTGTAAGCAAAACTTTCAACTTAAACTCTGATGTGACTTTCGCATTCGGTAAAGCAAACTTAAAACCACAAGCTCAAGCGGCTTTAGATGGTATCTACGGTGAAATCGCACAAGTTAACAACGCTAAAGTAGCTGTTGCTGGTTACACTGACCGTATTGGTTCTGACGCTGGTAACTTAAAACTTTCTCAACGTCGTGCAGACACTGTAGCTAACTACTTCGTTGCTAAAGGTGTTTCTGCAGATGCAATCTCTGCAACTGGTTATGGTAAAGCAAACCCAGTGACTGGCGCAACTTGTGACCAAGTTAAAGGTCGTAAAGCGCTTATCGCATGTCTTGCTCCAGACCGTCGTGTAGAAATCGCAGTTAACGGTACTAAATAATTTTAGTGTACGTTTAACGAAAGATTAAATACAGCAAAAGGCTTAAACTTCGGTTTAAGCCTTTTGTCTTATATGAATCTAAAACCAAGCATTTCAATCAAGTTTTAACTTATGATAGAATGCGGTTCTCATTTATTTATAGGGAACATTATGGAAACCTTAGACAAAATCAAAAAGCAAATTAGTGAAAATCCAATTCTTATTTATATGAAAGGTTCACCAAAATTACCATCTTGTGGCTTTTCTGCTCGTGCATCTGAAGCATTGATGAATTGTAAAGTACCTTTTGGTTATGTAGATATTTTGCAACATCCAGATATTCGTGCTGAATTACCAGCATATGCAAACTGGCCAACTTTTCCGCAATTATGGGTAGAGGGAGAATTAATTGGTGGTTGTGATATCATTTTAGAGATGTATCAATCTGGTGAATTACAAACTTTATTAGCTGAAGTTGCAGCAAAACACGCTTAAGATATGAGAAAAATGAAACCCGCTTATAGCGGGTTTTTTATACAAATAAATTTGTTTTTATTGAACAAATAGTCTAGGCAAGTTTTAATACCTTAGAAAGTGCGGTAAAAAATCGATTATTTTCTTCAGGTAAACCAATGCTTATGCGCAAATGATTCGGCATTCCATACCCAGCAATTGGGCGAACAATTACGCCTTCATGTAATAATGCATCATAAATTGGGGCTGCAGGTTGTTTGAAATCAATGGTTATAAAATTTCCTTTTGAGGGAATATATTCCAATTGATTTTTTTGACAAAAGTCTTCGTAACGTCGCATTTCTACTTGATTATTTTCAGATACTTTTTCAACAAATTCATCGTCATTCATTACGGCAACCGCAGCGGTTAATGCCAAAGAATTACAGTTAAATGGTTGTCGAACTCGATTTAATAAATCTGCTATTTCAGGATTAGATACCGCATAACCAATACGTAAACCTGCTAAACCATAGGCTTTAGAAAGAGTGCGTGAAACAATTAAATTTGAATATTTTTTTAATAATCGGAAGGAGTCCACTCGTTCTTCAGATCTGGTAAATTCAGTGTAGGCTTCATCTAATACCACGATTACGTTTTGGGGAACTTTTGCTAAAAAATCTTCAATTTCTTGTGTTGTTAAAAAATTACCCGTTGGATTATTGGGATTTGCAATGTAAATTAGCTTTGTTTTATCAGAAAGTGCGGTCAAAAATCCTTGTAAATCGTGCCCCCAATTTTTAGCTGGAATTTCTTTTGCAACTGCATTGATTGCTTTAGTTACTAAAGGATAAACAATAAAGGCATATTGTGAATAAATGATTTCATCGCCTTCGCTTGAGAAAGTGTGAGCAAAAAGTTCTAATAAATCATTTGAGCCATTTCCGAGCGTAATTTGATTTGGTTGAACACCAAATTTTTTTGCGATAGTTTGTTTTAGTTCAAAGCCATTCGCATCTGGATAACGAGTCAGTTTATCTAATTGTTCGATAATTGCTTTTTTTGCACTTTCTGGAAAACCAAATGGGTTTTCGTTTGAGGCAAGTTTAACGATATTGGAAATACCAAGTTCTCGTTCTAATTCTTCAGTGGGTTTTCCTGCTTGATAAGGGGATAAGGATTTTACGCCACGATTGGCAATGTTGATGTACTGCATAGTGTTATTTGAAAATATTGATGTGGATTAGGATGAATTTTCAAGTAAATTTGGGCGTAGTAAATACGCCCATTGAAAATGTTCTTTAACTATTGAGGAAGATTTTCAGCTTCAAATTTTTTCATAAATGAAATGAGTGCCTCAACGCCTTCTTGTGGCATAGCATTATAGATAGATGCTCGCATTCCACCTAAAACCTTGTGACCTTTCAAGGCTTGTAAGCCCGCAGCAGTAGATTCTGCGACAAATTTTGCATCTAATTCAGCATTGCCAGTGATAAAAGTGACATTCATTGTTGAGCGGTTTTCTTTTGCTACCACATTGCGGTAAAGTTTGCTCGAATCAATATAATCATAAAGGGTTTGTGCTTTTAATTCATTACGTTTTGCGATCACTTCTAAGCCACCCATCTCTTTAAGATGTTTAAATACGAGGGAACATAAATACCAAGCAAATGTTGGTGGTGTATTGATCATTGAGTCTGCATCACGTTGAGTTGCATAATTCCAAATAGATGGGGTTTCTTTACGTGCATTACCGATTAAATCATCACGAATAATGACTAATGTAATGCCCGCAGGACCAAGATTTTTTTGCGCACCTGCATAAATTACACCAAATTTACTGATATCGATTTGGCGTGAAAGAATATTTGAAGACATATCTGCGACCAATACGGCATCGCCCACATTTGGTACATCAAAAATCTCTACACCACTGATGGTTTCATTTGGGCAATAATGAATGTAGTCATATTGATCAGCGATATGGCTAAAATCAAGATTGGTAATTCGAGTTTGTTCGCCATTTTCTACAATAGTGATTTCATCAATTTCTGCAAAATTTCTTGCTTCTTTTGCCGCTGTAGCTGACCAATGCCCACTGTTTAAATAAAGGGCTTTGCCTTTTTTACCGATCAAGTTCATCGGAATTGCTGCAAATTGACCGCGAGCACCGCCTTGTAAGAAAAGTACGCGATAGTTATCAGGAATATTGTAAACCTCACGTAGATCTTTTTCTGCTTGTGCAATAAGTTCCATGAAATATTTACCGCGGTGGCTCACCTCCATCACAGATACGCCTTGATTGAGCCAGTTTGTCAGTTCACCTTGTGCTTTTTGTAGTACTTCTGGAAAAATCATCGCTGGGCCAGCGCTAAAATTAAAGACTTGTGACATTGTGTTTCCTTATTTTTGTAGACAGTTGAATCTGTTTTATCACTACAAAAGCAGAGAATCAAACGCTTTTTTGGTAAATAAAAAATTTTTTTGAGCTGACTCACAAAATTTACTTTCAGCTTTTGACGAATTACCAAAAAAAGGCTACATTACCGCCATCAATTTTCTTACTAAAAGAGAGTCATTATGGAAACTGTAAACAAGCAATCTTTCCAAGATGTTTTGGAATACGTGCGTATGTATCGTTCGAAAAACAAAATTAAGCGCGACATGGAAGACAATAATCGTAAAATCCGTGACAATCAAAAACGCGTATTATTGTTAGATAACTTAAATCAATACATTCGTGATGATATGACCATCGAAGAGGTGCGCGGAATTATTGAAAGTATGCATGATGACTATGAAGGTCGTGTCGATGATTATACGATTCGCAATGCGGAGCTTTCTACGCAACGTCGAGAGATCAGTGCGAAAATGAAAAGTCAGAAAAAAGCGCATGCGGAATTGTTGAAAAATTCTGAAAAATAATTGTAATAAAATAGCCGGCTGAATCAGTCGGCTTATTTTTATAAGCCATTCATTGCATTAATGATTTTAATTTCATCGAAATTGCCAATATCTTCTAGGAATATTGTACGTTCTTGAATTTTCCCCTCTTGTAATAATTTTTCTCGTTGTGTGCCTAAAAGCAATGGCGTGTCTGATGTGTACCATTTTTTTCCTTGACGGAAAATTAAATTACCAATTGAACAATCTGTCACTTTTCCATTTTTGATAATCATAATTTCATCATAAGTGCCTCGTTGATCAAATAATGTATTAATTAAACTGCGATCAGAATATTTCAAGCTATATTCGATGTCATCACAAATTACAGATTGAAAAGTGCGGTAAATTTTTCGATGGTATTCAAAATATTGAATTTGTGTGGTTTCGGCATTGTAATCAATACGGCAGCGAACTAATCGATTTTGTAAATTTTCAGGTAGTTGAATAAGGGAAAAAAGATTAAAAATTTTTACCGCACTTTTGCCATAATATTCACGCAAACTACGTTCATATCTCGCTTGGTGTAAATCGATATTTTTAATTTCCCCCTTTTCAATGCAAAGGGTTTCAAATAAAGGGAACATTAAAGTATTCCTGTTAGTTATTGACTAGGGTAAGCATAATGCAACCGATTTTGGGGCGGTAGTTAGAAATACCCCAAAGGGGAATATGCGTAACCGTGGGTACACTTACCCACGGTATAACAGATTTTTATATCGCGTAAGTTTCTGAAATAGGCAAATAGACTTTTTCTAACAATTCTTCATATTCATCTTGCACATTGCTATGAATGGTAATTCCACCTCCACTATGAAAATAAAATTTTTCATCTACTTGAGAAATAAATCGAATTGCCACCGCACTTTGTAGTGTTTTGCCATCAAATATGCCAAAAATTCCCGTGTAATAACCGCGTTTTTGTTTTTCTGCTTGCTGAATAATTTGTGTGGTTTTTTCTTTTGGTGCGCCGCTAATAGACCCAGCAGGCAACAGTTTCTCTAAAATATCCCCAATTTGATTTTGCCAGTTTTCATTCAATTTTCCGTAAATTTCAGAACTGGTTTGCAGTATTTCGCCTTTTTGTGTCTTGATGCGATCGATATAACGAAATTTTTTCACCTGAATGTTTTCTGCCACCATAGATAAATCATTACGCATTAAATCAACAATTGTGTAATGCTCGCGTTGTTCTTTTTCATTTGTGAGTAACTGATTTTCTGCATCGGGTAGGGTGGCATTAATTGTCCCTTTCATTGGATAAGTAAAAATGCTGTTGTCATGAATATTGACAAAACATTCTGGTGAGAAGCAAACAAATTGATCTTGTAACCACAATTTATAAGGTGCATTGGTTTGATGAAAAATTTGTTCAAGTGAAATATTTCCTGAAATTTCAGTGGGGTAGGTGAGATTCAATAAATAAGAGTTGCCTTTTTGCAATTCACTTTGAACAAGTTCAAAACCTTGTTGATAACGCGAGAAGGGCATTGGATGTTTGGTAAAATTAAGAGGGAGAGGTTGTGGAGAAATTGTGCAATTTCTTTTCCCTAAAATATCAAAATAAATGCCTTGTTGTACAGAATTTTCGAGAGGACAAATCAATGGTTTTTCTTTTTCAAAATCAATCAGAAAGAAAAATGGCGTGCGTTGTTTGCCATAATGATTAGCCTGTTCAATAAAATGTTGCATTGTGATTTGTGTCATTTAGCGTAGAATTGCCCGATTATAACGAATGCCGAGCGGTTATGAAATTACTCATCATTAATAATCACGATTCTTTTACTTTTAACTTGGTGGATTTAATTCGAAAATTAAATGTGCCTTATGATGTTTTAAACGTGGAAGATTTAAAGGAAAGTACAGCGGAAAAATATAGTCATATATTGATTTCACCAGGGCCTGATGTGCCATGTGCTTATCCACAACTTTTTTCCATGTTGGAAAAATATTATCAGCAGAAATCTATTTTAGGTGTGTGTTTAGGGCATCAAACCTTATGTGAATTTTTTGGTGGTACATTGTATAACTTAGAGAAAGTCCGTCATGGCCAGAAACGAATTTTAAAAGTGCGGTCAAATTCTCCATTATTTTTTAGCCTTCCAAGCGAATTTAATATAGGGCTATATCATTCTTGGGGCGTACAGGAAGAAGATTTTCCTTACAGCCTAGAAATCACAGCATTTTGTGATGAAGGCGTGGTAATGGCTATGCAGCATAAATCTTTACCAATTTATGGGGTTCAATTTCATCCTGAGTCTTATATGTCAGACTTTGGTGAGCAAATTTTGCGTAATTGGTTGGCTATTCCTACGATGATAAATCAATAATAGCGCTTGCTTATTAAGCTAAAATACGTATTATAGACGTCTATACGTCAATACATCCAAATTTAAAAGAAAAAGAGAGAAAATATGTCTAGCTATTTATTTACATCTGAATCAGTCTCTGAAGGGCATCCAGATAAAATTGCCGATCAAATTTCTGATGCGGTACTTGATGAAATCCTAAAACAAGATCCAAAAGCACGAGTCGCTTGTGAGACCTACGTAAAAACCGGTATGGCATTAGTTGGTGGCGAAATTACAACATCAGCATGGGTCGATATTGAGAATTTAACGCGTAAAGTGATTTGTGATATTGGTTATGAACATTCTGAAATGGGTTTTGATGGCCATTCTTGTGCGGTGCTTAATGCGATTGGTAAACAATCTGCAGATATTAATCAAGGCGTTGATCGTGAAAATCCATTAGATCAAGGTGCAGGCGACCAAGGTATTATGTTTGGTTATGCCACCAATGAAACAGATGTATTAATGCCAGCAGCCATTACTTATGCACATCGCTTAATGGAAAAACAAGCTGAAGTGCGTAAAAGCGGTAAATTAGCATGGTTACGCCCAGATGCGAAAAGCCAAGTCACGTTAAAATATGAAGATAATAAAATTGTTGGTGTGGATGCGGTTGTGCTTTCTACTCAACATTCTGAAGAAGTTAGCCAAAAAGATTTACACGAAGGTGTGATGGAAGAAATTATCAAACCTGTATTACCAAGTGAATGGCTTTCTAAAGAAACAAAATTCTTCATTAACCCGACTGGTCGTTTTGTTATTGGTGGGCCAATGGGCGATTGTGGTTTAACAGGTCGTAAAATTATCGTAGATACTTACGGTGGTGCCGCTCGTCACGGTGGTGGCGCATTCTCAGGAAAAGATCCATCTAAAGTAGATCGTTCCGCTGCTTATGCTGCACGTTATGTCGCAAAAAATATTGTGGCAGCTGGTTTGGCAGATCGTTGTGAAATCCAACTTTCTTATGCGATTGGTGTGGCTGATCCAACATCTATTATGGTCGAAACCTTTGGAACTGGAAAAGTTGCAAATGAATTATTAGTGTCATTAGTTCGTGAATTTTTTGATTTACGTCCTTATGGCTTAATTAAAATGTTAGATTTAATTCAACCAATCTATCGTGAAACGGCAGCTTATGGTCATTTCGGTCGTGAGCAATTCCCTTGGGAAAAAGTGGATCGTGCAGCAGAATTACGTATTGCGGCAGGTTTAAAATAATAGGCTTGAATTTTTAGTTTGAAAGGCTTATATTGGAAAGGCAACAAGGTTACTTGCTGCCTTGACTGATAAGTGTTACCAAGCTGGCGAGCTATACAGTAACACAATAAATATGATGACGATTATAAAGATAATTTTCATCAATTTTGTCTCCCAATCAGTGTTAAAACAAACTGATCGAGATGATTGCATTACCTGACCCCCCAGTCAGGTAATGACAACACCTGACCAGCCACTGATCATTCTATCATATAAAAGCCGCTTATCTAGCGGTTTTTGCTTTTACCTATGACATCAATATCATTCATTCCATTCCGTCACTTAAAAATGCAAGTGCAACGTAAATTGAATCAGTCTTTGCTGCTTGCAGAAGCTTATTTTAAGCGAAAATTTACAATGCCTGAGGTAAATTATGATTTACGTGGTATAAAGGCAGGCGTGGCTTATCTGCAAAAAAATCAAATAAAATTTAACCGCACTTTGTTATTAGAAAATGCAGATGAATTTATTCGACAAGTCGTGCCACACGAGCTTGCGCATTTGATTGTGTATCAAATGTTTGGTCGCGTAAAACCACACGGGAAAGAGTGGCAGCTTGTAATGAATGAAATTTTTAAGCTTCCCGCAGACACTTGCCATCAATTTGATATAAAAAATGTGCAAGGTGAAACCTTTGAATATCGTTGTGCGTGCCAAACACATTTTCTAAGTATTCGCCGTCATAATAGAATAGTAAGAGAAAAGATTGAATATTTGTGTAAAAAATGTAAGGGAAAATTAATTTTTGTCGATGAAGACGAATAATTTTTGTGATATATTTTCCCAGTTTATTCAATAAATAAAAGGATTATCCAATGAAAAAATCTTTATTAGCAGTTATTGTTGGTGCATTTGCCTTTGCTTCTGTTGCAAATGCGAATATTTATGCTGAGGGCGATGTTGGTTTATCTCGAACCAAAGCAAATGGTAGTAACAATACAAGAGTTGAACCTCGTGTATCCGTGGGTTATAAAGTAGGAAATACACGCGTTGCGGCTGATTATACACATCACGGAAAAGTTGATGGCACAAAAATTCAAGGTTTAGGTACTTCGGTATTTTATGATTTTGATACAAATTCTAAAGTGCAACCTTATGTTGGTGCTCGTGTAGCGGCTAATCAATTTAAATACACCAACCGTGCAGAACAAGATTTTAAAAGTTCTTCAGAAATTAAGCTCGGCTATGGGGTTGTAGCAGGTGCGAAATATAAATTAGATGGTAATTGGTATGCAAATGGCGGTGTAGAGTATAACCGTCTAGGTAGTTTTGATAATACTAAAGTTAATAACTATGGCGCGAAAGTTGGCGTGGGTTACGGATTCTAATTTTTAGAATACAAAAATCTTTTTATAAAACACTTTAATTTAACGGTGATCGTTTAAAACAATCACCGTTATTTATTTTTGGATTATTTCAATAGGCTAAAACCCAAAACTTACCCCAGTTGCAGCACCCACACCGTTATTGGTATCCGCAGAGCCAGAAAGGCTAATTACCATATTTGGTTTAGGTGTATAACGAACCCCAACTGCAACGGCTGATTGTCCTCGATAAGTTCCTGCTGCAGCCCCAACGGTAAAGCGTTTTCCTTGCACTGGGTAAATTTGCCCCATTGCCATTGCTGCCGCAATACCAGCACGGTTTTCACGAGTGGTTTTTCGGATTTGTCGATTGATTTCGCCAGTCGCTTGATTCAATCCTTTGATTGCTGCACGAGTGAGATCAGTTTCATTGGCAGAAAGTCCATTTGAACCATTGTTACCATTTATACCGTGATTAGCGTTAGCTCCATTTTGTCCATTAGCACCGTCTTGACCTGCTGTACCATTTGAACCTTGGCTACCTGCAGAACCTGCATTACCTGTCGAACCTGAACCACCAGCTTGTCCATTTTGTCCGTTGGCTCCGCCTTGACCTGCCGAACCATTGTGACCTGCTGTACCATTTGAACCTTGGCTACCAGCAGAACCTGCATTACCTGTCGAGCCTGTGCCACCAGCTTGTCCATTTTGTCCATTAGCACCGCCTTGACCTGCTGCACCATCTTGACCTGCTGTACCATTTGAACCTTGACCACCTGCAGAACCTGCATTACCTGTCGAGCCTGTGCCACCAGCTTGTCCATTTTGTCCATTAGCACCGTCTTGACCTGTCGAACCATTGTGACCTGCTGCACCATTCGAACCTTGGCTACCCGCAGAACCTGCAGTACCTGTCGAGCCTGCGCCACCAGCTTGTCCATTAGCACCGCCTTGACCTGCTGCACCATTGTGACCTGCTGTACCATTTGAACCTTGGCTACCAGCAGAACCTGCATTACCTGCCGAACCTGTGCCACCAGCTTGTCCATTTTGTCCGTTAGCACCGTCTTGACCTGCTGTGTTGTGATTACCGTCTGTGCCATTATTAGGGGTTTGTGGTTTTTCTTTGACTGCATTGTCTGTTTCAGGTGCTTTTTCTGCCTGAATTAAATGGGCTTTGCCATCGTCGCCTGTTTTAGCATAAAGTTCTAAAGATTTACTCGGATCATCTTTATTAACTAAGGTTAAACGGTCAAATACTGGATTAGTTTTCATTGCAATGCGAATACCGTCATTGTCGTGATAAGTAATCAAGTTGCGACTGCTATACAAATCTGCTTTATAGCCAACACCACTCTCGCCTAAAATAGAGAGCGTTTCGCCCACGTGTTTGTAGAAGTTGTGGGTTTTATCCGTTCCAGCAAAACCTTGATTGTCAGAATTAACCGCAAAACGCAAGCCTGCCGATTTCAACTGTGCCAAGTTTACGGCATCAGTGTCTGCCGTCCCCGCTGCTACACCAGTAATTTGGCGGGTTAGATTGCGATAGCGATTTCCTACAGAAAATGCTCCCGTAGTGCCTCGCCATACTGAAACAATTTTATTTTGAGCTATTTGTTTTTCTTTTAGATTTCCTTCATCTGTAACAAGTTGAGCATCAAGTGCGGTCAGTTTTTTCTCAATTTCTTCGAGTTCTTTTTTAGTTTTCTCTGAATTGTTATTATTTGCCGTATCAGATGACATTGCTACTTCATTGTTAATGTTATGTTTGGTTTCCAATTCACTACGGCGAGCCTTTAACTTATTCAAATTTGCTTCAGCTGTTTCTTTAGCTTCTCTGGCTTTCTGTACATCTTCGGCTTTCGGTTTTTGATTGTTTGAACTTGTACTATTCATTTTGCTTTGCAATGTAGTATACGCAGTATTTCGAGAATTGAATGTATTGTTTGCAGCAGGAATTTCTCCCTCGATCAAATTCCGCAATTCTGATAACTCGCTGTATTTTTCTACATCCGTTTTAAATATCTCTTTTGCATTATTAATGTCAGTTTGCATAGCCTCTGATTTAGTTTTCAATTCTCCTTTTAGAATGTACTGATTATTAGCATCTATACCTGTATATTCGCCACTGAAATCAACACCCACCGAGTTTGCTCCTCGATCGGTAATAGAATGCGACCCAAGAGCAACACCACCATCAATAATTACTTGCGAATATGTACCAATAGAAACCGAATTGTCTGCGTGAGCGGTAGCAATTCGACCTATGGCTATGCCACTTTCTCTTTTCGCTACAGCAGACGAACCAATTGCTAAAGAATAATGCCCACGTGATTCAGCAGTAATACCAAAAGAAAGCGAATCAGCTCCTGATGCACGAGTGCCTGCACCAAATGCGATACTTTGATGTCCTACAGTTTGTGCAAGTGTGCCAAAGGCAATACTATTTTCAAATTGTTTGGCGTATTCAGGAAAAATAAGGCGATACTTTGATATTGCAATACGTTTAATACCTTCAGCTGAGTTTGCAATATATTCCGAGCCACCAATTTTTTCTGGATTTTCATCCACAGAAATTTTTTGTTCGCCCGGTTTTAACAACATTGTTAGCTTGCTAGGTTGCGTGCCACGCCCTGCATAAGCGCCATTACCAATAATAATATTTGTTGCTGTTCCCACATTATTGATAGCAGAATTAACCCCTATAGAAATACCATATTTTCCTTGACTGATTGCGTGATCCCCGATAGCGATTGCCCCATTTCCTGTACTAATAGATGCAAAACCCTGAGCTATCGCACGTTCAGCATAAGTTACCGAATTCAGTCCGATTGATATTCCACCTTCTTTTAAGGCTCTGGTACTACGACCGATAGCAACGGTATATTTACCAGATGCGTTTGATTGAGCTCCCAAGGCTAAAGCACTATCTTCTAACGCTGTTGCCCAAGGTCCTAACGTAACAGAATAGTTGCCACTTGCTTTTGTATCATAACCAATAGAAATAGCTTCTCCTTTAGATGCCGTAGCATTATGTCCTATTGCTATAGTATATGCCTCTGATGCCTTTGACTCTTCCCCAAATACTATTGCACGATTACCTGAAGCAGTGGAATTGATCCCTATTACCATAGCCCCTTGTCCAGTTGCAACGGTTCTATTACCAATAGCGATGTTTTCTTTCTGTGTTGCTGACGCATTTCCAATCGCAATAGTAGAAACATTGGATGATTTAGCATTATGTCCCAATGCCACAGCAGAGACATTAGAAGCTGTAGCATTATGCCCCAATGCCACAGCAGAGACATTAGAAGATGTGGCATTTACACCAATGGCGGTAGCTGTTTTATTTGAAGCATTAGCCCCTGATCCAATAGCAATTCCACCATCATCTGCTGCATTTGCATCTACTGAATTAGTGTTTACTGTTTTAACATTAACAACTTTGAGCAGCATATTAACTTTTGTCTTAAGTTCTTCATTTTGTTTTTTTATTTCTTCATATTGTTTTTTAATTTCTTCATTAGTAGGGCTAGAATTTGTATTATCCTCCGCCAACACCGCACCACTCACTAATGCCATACAAAGTGCGGTTAATTTTACGGATGTTTTTGCAGATTTTACCTTGCCTTTAGCAAGTTCAGAGACCACTTGAAAAACACCTGATGCCCGATTAAAAATAATTCTATAAATATGATTCATACTAACCTCGATTTGATTTTTCGTTTATGTTTACAATAAAAAAGACAAAGAAAACCCCAGCCGTGTTTTAAGGTTGAAAAACACAGCGAGACTAAAGAATAATGTTTTCTTTAAAATGAACTGGATTTGTGCGATGAAGTGCAGAAAAAAGACATCCACACAACACAGAAGAGATGTATCGCCTCAGCTTAAAAGGTGTTGTGCCTCTGGCGGAAAGTGCTAGTATTGTTTGTTTGTTTGTTTGTTTGTTTGTTTGTTTGTTTGTTTGTTTGTTTGTTTGTTTGTTTGTTTGTCATCACGTTTATCCTTTTTTGATTTTGAGATATATAAAATTAACGTGCTTTTAACAAATTACTATATACAACCTGTAGTAATTAATATTAAATGATCAGAGATTCGATTTCTCGCTCTAAAAGCGATAAATCAGTATCAAATCCGTGAGCCATAGCCATATACCAAGAATCTTTATTGACTTTTGTTAGGTCAATAGAATTACCATTTTTTTCAACTAAATCTTGTAAGAAAAGTCGTGTGATTCTACCATTTCCATCAAGAAAGGGATGAATAACATTAAATTCATTAATGAAATATGCAGCCTGATAAATAAAATTTTCTTTGATAGGAAAAATTAGATTTTCTAATCTTTTTGTAATCGTCTTATTATAGTAAGAATAAATATACTTAGGTGCACAAAAAATAGCATTTTTACCTCTCATTGTTTGGTAATCTCTTATTTTACCTGCCCATTCATAAATTTCATTGAATAAATGATAATGAAGTAATTGAATTTCTTGTAGAGAAAAAGACTGAAGTTTAGGTCGAGTCGGCATTTTTAATGAAACAATCATATCTTCATATTGAAGAAGTTTCGATTTGTCTTGAATGCTTAGTTTGTTCTTTAACGTGTTATTTGGATAAAAATATTTGTTAAAGATTTGTGTTTCAAATAATTGATAGTCTTCTCTCATTGGGCGAATAATTGTTTAACAAATAATAGTTCTTGTCGTTCAAATTCTTCATTGGTAATCGGTGCGCTAGCTCTTTCAAGCATAGTAGAAAATGCACTATCGCCCATATCTGCTCCTTCAATTTGATTGCTGACATGGGCTTCTTTTAGGGCTTTAATACGTTGTTCTATAATTTGCTCAAAATTCATTATTTTCCTCGCTAATACTATATTTTGGCAAAGTATAGCACAAGGCAAAGATGTGACGAAGTAGCTTTTACTTTTCAAATGAAAAAATCCCAACCTAGGTTGGGATTTAAAAATCACTAAAAATTTTACCGCACTTTATGCTTTGCTTACTTCAAAACGTTCAAATGCCAACACTTTTTTCTCTAATTTACGTAGTAATAAAGTCGCAATGCCTGTGATAATTAAATAGATACCACCCGCAATGCCGTAAATTGTGAGTGCATCATATTCTGTACCATAAAGTTGGCGTGCGTAGCCCATAATATCCATAATGGTAATGGTGGAAGCTAACGCCGTGCCTTTAAATACCAAAATAATTTCGTTACTGTAAGACGGCAATGCGCGTTTTAATGCGTAGGGAATTAAGATTTTGAGTGTCTGTAATCGGCTTAACCCTAACGCTGCGCAACTTTCCCATTGTCCTTTATGAATAGCTTTTACTGCGCCGTGAAATAATTGTGTGGAATAGGCCGCGCTGTTTAGTGCTAAAGCTAATGCGGCGCAGAACCACGCATTGGATAAGAAAAACCATAATGGGCTATCAATAATCCATTGGAATTGACCGGGTCCTGCATAAATTAAAAAGAACTGTACTAACAGTGGCGTGCCTGTGAATAAAGTAAGGTATAAATTGACCGCACTTTTTATCCATTTATTTTCCATTGAAAGTAAAAAAGTAAGAAATAAGGCTAAAAAGAAAGCAATCAGTAAGGATACGACTGTGAGTAGTAAACTCGTTGGGATCCCTTGTGCGATCACGCTTAAATATTCTTGAAACATTATTTCACGCCCCTTTCAAAACGAGTAAAACGCAGCTCTAATTTTCGAATACCAACTTGGCTAATTAATGTCACCGATAAATAAATTAACGCAGCAATACCGTACCAAGTAAAGGGTTGATGTGTATTGGTATTAATCAGATCCGCTTGGCGCATTAAATCATCTACGCCAATTAATGAAACCAATGCCGTATCTTTTAGTAATACAAGCCATTGATTGCTTAAACCTGGTAAGGCGTGACGCCATACTTGTGGCATAACAATGTGAATAAAGGTATAGCTTTTACTTAAGCCTAACGCTGCGCCAGACTCCCATTGACCTTTCGGGATAGCTTGAATTGCTCCGCGTAATGTTTGCGATGCATAAGCTGCAAAAATAAGAGAAAGCGCAAACACACCACAGCCAAATGCTCCAAATTCAATGTATTCTCCTGTCAGCATTTCTACTAATTCAGTAGAACCAAAATAGACAAGTAATACAACAAGAATTTCGGGTAAGCCACGCAATAAGGCAATGAGTATAGCCGCTGGTTTACCTACAAAACGATTTGCCTCAAGTACGGCAAAAATTAGGCTTAAAAATAAGCCTAAGATCAATGAACAGACCGCAAGCCCTAAAGTCATTAGGGCTGCGGTAAGCATTAAAGAAAGAAAATCATAACTCATAGATTATTTTGTCATCCATTTATCATAGATTTTTTGGTATTCACCATTTGCTTTAATTGCAGCTAAACCTTTGTTTAATTGTGCAGCCAAATCTTTGTTTGATTTGTGCATTGCAATACCTAAACCATTACCAAAATATTTTTTATTGGTCACTTTTTCGCCTACAAATTGAATTTCTGGCTCTTTGGAAATCATATCGGCGAGCACGGCGGTATCGCCAAAAATAATGTCAATCCGACCGCTCTTTAAGTCTAAAATGGCACTTTGTAAACTTGCATAGGATTTTGGACTATATTGCTTGGTTTCCGCTACGGTATATTGTTGGAATGTGGTGCCATTTTGAACACCGACATTTTTTGCACTTTCTAATGTCGCTTTGCCTTTAAGAGCAACATAGCTTGCAGTGCTATCGTAATATGCATCAGAGAATAAAACCTGTTTTGCACGAGCATCAGTAATATCAATAGCGGAAATTGAAGCATCAAAACGTTTTGCTTTTAAATTTGGAATTAACGCATCAAAGGCTTCCCCTTTGAATTTACAGGTTGCTTGAATCTCTTGACAAATTGCATTTGCCACATCCACATCAAACCCGATAATTTCGCCTTTTTCATTTGTGGTTTCAAATGGTGGATAGCTAGGTTCCATTGCAAACGTGAGTTCTTGTGCGCTTGCTGCTACGGATGCGCCTAATAAAATTGCAGTTAATAATGTTTTTTTCATCGTAAGCTCCTTATTTTCTAGTGAGAAAGATAGTGTTTAAATTGTTCGGTTTTTGGATTTTCAAAGCAATCAGCCGATCCCATTTCGACGATTTTACCTTGTTCCATATAGACGACTTTTGTCGCCACTTTTTGCGCCACATTGACTTCGTGGGTCACAATCACTTGCGTAATGCCAGTTTCTTGTAATTCTTTAATAATATCTACAACTTGCGCCGTAATTTCTGGATCTAATGCAGCCGTTGGTTCATCAAATAACAGAACTTGTGGCTTCATCATCAGTGCGCGGGCTATTGCAACACGTTGTTGTTGCCCGCCTGATAAATGTAATGGAAAGCGATCGGCAAGTTGTTCTAAACGTAAACGTTTTAACAATTCCATTGCATCGGTTTTCGCTTCATTTTCACTTACGCCACGTACTTTCATTGGTGCCTCAATTAGGTTTTCAATTACCGTTAAGTGAGGCCAAAGATGATATTGTTGAAATACCATTCCTACATCTTGACGTAGTTGTCTAATTGCTTTTGGATTTGCTATTGCATTGGATAAATTAAAATCATTGTTTGCAATGCTTAATTCGCCAGATTTTGGCACTTCTAACAAATTTAATGTACGAATTAATGTGCTTTTTCCTGCGCCACTTGGGCCCAGTAACACAACGGTATCGCCTTCTTCTGCTTCAAGGTTAATATCAAATAACGCTTGTGATGAACCGTAAAAGAAATTGAGATTTTTAACACGAATAGCCATTTTTCTTCTCTATGCTTTATAAGATGAAAAAATATTACATTTTTATGCATAATTATGCAAGTGGCATAAATAAAAAATCCCAAAAAATTTTGGGATTTAAAAAACTCGCTTGAAATCAACCGCACTTTAAGCTTGTTTTGCCATTTCAAACTCAATTAACATCATTAAAATATGAATGACTTTGATATGGATTTCTTGAATACGATCTGCATAACGGAAATGTGGTACACGGATTTCAACATCTGCTAATCCAGCCATTTTTCCGCCATCTTTGCCTGTCATCGCAATCACTTTCATGCCTTTTGCTTTTGCCGCTTCAATGGCATTTAAGATATTTTTTGAATTGCCTGAAGTCGATAATCCGAATAACACATCGCCTTTTTGACCCACCGCTTCAACATAGCGTGAAAAGACATATTCATAACCAAAATCATTACTTACACAGCTTAAATGACTTACATCTGAAATCGCAATAGCGGGGTAGCCAGGACGATTTTCACGATAACGACCCGTTAATTCTTCTGCAAAATGCATCGCATCACAGTGCGAACCGCCATTACCACAAGAAAGCACTTTGCCTCCTTGTTTGAAGCTATTCGAAATTAATAATGCCGCTTCTTGAATTAATTTAATGTTATTTTCATCAGAAATAAATTTGTTTAACACATCTTGTGCTTCCACAAGTTCTGCTTTTATTTGCTCTAAATACATTGATTGCTCCTTGTTGGGAATAAAATCGCGATGGCATTGTATAGCAGATAAACATTCTCCGCTAGCGTAAATAAAAATTCATCTTTTTCCAATGAAGTAAAGATTTTTTGCGATTTAGATCGTAATAGTGAATTTGCGTGCTTTTAGATTATTCCAGATAAACTTATTCTGAGAAAAATGACCAGCACTAAAATTTACAAAAATATCATGAAATTTTACCGCACTTTGTTACTTTTCTTCGTGAGCTCTTTCGCTTTGGCTAACACAGATTTAATGCTTCTTCATACCTACGATAATCAACCAATAGAAGGTTGGGTAATGTCTGAAAAATTAGATGGCGTACGCGGTTATTGGGATGGAAAGCAATTATTAACCCGACAAGGGCAACGTTTATTACCGCCAGCCTATTTCATTAAGGATTTTCCGCCTTTTGCCATTGATGGTGAATTATTTAGTGAGCGAAATTATTTTGAGGAAATTTCATCAATCACAAAATCTTTTAAAGGCGATGGTTGGGAAAAACTTAAATTGTATGTTTTTGATGTGCCTGATGCAGAAGGCAATTTATTTGATCGCTTAGCTAAATTGAAAGCGTATTTAGTTGAACATCCAACAACTTATATTGAAATTATTGAACAAATTCCAGTGAGAGATAAAGCGCATTTATATGAGTTTCTTAATCAAATCGAATCTTTGAAGGGGGAAGGCGTCGTAGTACGAGATCCTAATGCATCTTATGAACGAAAACGTAGCCATAGAATTTTAAAATTAAAAACGACTCAAGATGAAGAATGTACGGTCATTGCACACCATAAAGGCAAAGGACAATTTGAAAATGTGATGGGTGCTTTAACTTGTAAAAATCATCGGGGAGAATTTAAAATCGGTTCGGGTTTTAATTTAAACGAACGAGAAAATCCCCCTCCGATAGGATCCGTGATTACTTATAAATATCGAGGCATTACGAATAGTGGAAAACCTCGATTTGCAACCTATTGGCGAGAGAAAAAATGAGCCTATTTATCAGTCTGACAAAATGAATTTAATCAATATGGAAACAAGCGATTAATTTGCCATCAGTATGTTGCTCCAAGTGCGGTTGATTTTCACGGCATTTTTCTGTTGCTTTCCAACAACGAGGATTAAATGCACAGCCTTTTGGCGGATTAATCGGGCTTGGCAATTCGCC
This sequence comes from Haemophilus haemolyticus, assembly GCF_003493605.1. GTDB lineage: Bacteria > Pseudomonadota > Gammaproteobacteria > Enterobacterales > Pasteurellaceae > Haemophilus > Haemophilus haemolyticus_J. The sequence goes on along the minus strand of NZ_QQKA01000004.1, from coordinate 29,128 downwards.
CGTAAGCTTTATACGTTCACGGCGCAAGTTTGGTGACAAACGTGGCGTTGCTGAAAGTAACGCTTTGGTATACGGATGCTGAGGATTAGAGAAAATTTGCTCTGTCGTTCCTTTTTCAACACAACGACCTAAATACATCACCATCACTTCATCAGCGATATGTTCTACCACAGAAAGATCGTGTGAAATGAACACGTAAGACAAGCCTAATTCATCTTGTAAATCCATCATTAAATTCAGTACTTGTGCACGCACGGACACATCTAATGCAGAAACAGGTTCATCGGCAACGACAACATCAGGTTCTAACATTAAACCACGAGCGATGGCGATACGCTGGCGTTGTCCACCTGAAAACATATGGGGATAACGATCATAAAATTCAGCGCGCAAGCCCACTTTTTCCATCATCGATAAAACTTTTTCTCGACGTTCTTTGGCGGAAAGTTTTGTGTTGATGATCAATGGTTCTTCCAAAATTGAACCAATTTTTTTACGTGGGTTTAATGATGCATAAGGATTTTGGAAAACTATTTGAATTTTTTTACGACGTAGCGCCTTTGTTTCAGGATCATTTTCTAAAAAATTATGCCCTTTGTAATACAGTTCGCCTTCGGTTGGTTGTTCAATCATGGTTAGCAAACGCCCTAGCGTTGATTTTCCACAACCAGATTCCCCCACGACAGCTAAAGTTTTACCTCGTTCAAGCTGAAAAGATACACCATCTAACGCTTTTACTTGCTGTGGTTTTGCAAACAAGCCTTTTTTTACAGGGTAATATTTTTTTAAGCCAATGGCATTTAATAATGGCGCATTTTCTTTTAGTTCATTCGTCATTATTAAGCTCCTTGATATTCAACGGGATTGCCTTGCTCGTTCAGCGGAGTATGGCATTTTACTTTGCGAGAACCGATATGATGCAATTGAGGTTCGACTTGGCGACAGTATTCGGTTGCATAAGGACAGCGAGGATTTAATAAGCAGCCTGTTGGGCGATCGTATTTTCCAGGTACCACACCTTGTAATGACGCTAAGCGAGATTTTCCTTCTGCAAATTCAGGTAATGAACGTAACAAGGCCTGAGTGTAAGGATGTTTTGGCTCGCGGAAAATATCTTTTGCGGTGCCTTCTTCAACGATTTGCCCTGCATACATCACGATAATTCGATCTGCTGCTTCTGCCACAAGTGCCAGATCGTGAGTAATCAAAATTAGGGACATACATTCTTTCTTTTGCAATTCAAGTAAGAGTTCCATAATTTGAGCTTGGATAGTCACGTCCAATGCCGTAGTGGGTTCATCTGCAATTAATAATTTAGGTCTGCAAGCAATTGCCATCGCAATCATCACACGCTGACTCATTCCGCCAGAAAGCTGATGGGGATAAACATCAATCCGAGATTCAGGATCAGGAATACCGACCAATCTTAAAAGCTCTAAAGTGCGGTCTTTTCTCGCCTTTTTTGTGCCGCCTTCATGAGTTTTTAACGCTTCCATAATTTGGAAACCCACAGTATAAGCTGGATTCAAGCTTGTCATCGGATCTTGGAAAATCATTGCTACATCAGCACCAATAAGCTGGCGTTTAGCTTTACTTTCTAAAGTGAGTAAATCAGTATTTTCAAATTGCAAGGATTCTGCCGATACACGTCCGGGATGATCAATTAATCCCATAATAGCGAGCGAACTCACTGATTTACCTGAGCCTGATTCTCCAACGATGCCGAGCACTTCACCTTGTGCGACTTGATAGCTGATGCGATCCACTGCTTTAAATGGCGTTTTTTTATCGCCAAAGTGAACAGAAAGTTCTTTTACGTCTAATAATGCCATTCTGTTTTCCTATTGTTTGAGTTTTGGATCAAGGGCATCACGCAAGCCATCACCCATTAAGTTGAAAGCTAATACCAAAGATAAAATCACTAAGCCGGGAATTGTAACCAACCAGTTTGCCGCTTGCATAAAACCGCGTGCTTCGGAAAGCATTGTGCCAAGTTCTGGTGTTGGCGGTTTTGCACCAATGCCTAAGAAACCAAGTGTCGCGAGTTCTAAGATCGCATTAGAAATGCCCATCGTCATTTGCACAATCAAAGGGGCTAGACAGTTTGGTAAAATCACAATAAACATGAGGCGTAAAATACCTGCGCCAGCGACTTTAGAGGAGGTGACATAATCACGATTTTTTTCATTCATTACTGCCGCTCGCGTTAAACGCACATAGCTAGGAATCGATACCACAGCGATCGCTAAAGTGGCATTGGCGAGTGATGGCTCTAAAATAGAGACGACAACAATTGTTAAAAGCAAGTTTGGAATCGCGAGCATAATATCAATTAGGCGAATGATGATTGTATCTAGCACGCCGCCATAATAACCAGAAATTAAGCCAAGGCTGGTACCAAAGGCGCAAGATAGTAATACAATGACAAATCCCGCAAAGACAGAAATTCGCGTTCCGTAAATGATGCGAGAAAGGATATCTCGCCCAATATCATCTGTTCCGAGTAGATAGGCAGGATTGCCGCCTTCATACCACGCGGGAGGCAGTAAAAGTGCGGTACGATTTTGTTCTGTTGGATCAAAAGGCGCAATATAAGGCGCGAAAATGCTGATTAAGGCAACAATCACAATAAAGGTTAAACCGATTAGCGCGCCTCGGTTTTGTTTGAAGTAAAACCAAAATTCTTGTAAGGGCGTTTTCGGCGCGAAAGTTGAAGGCGTGTCAGACATAATTTCTCCTACAATTAATGACGGATACGCGGATTGACCACGCCGTAAAGTAAATCAACAGTTAAATTCACCACAATAATAATTGTCGCAATAATCAGTACAGAACCCTGTAATACTGGATAATCGCGCGCTTGAATAGCATCAATAATCCATTTCCCAATTCCCGGCCAAGAGAAAATGGTTTCTGTGAGAACTGCACCAGAAAGCAATTGACCTACAATTAATCCCACCACAGTGACAACAGGAATTAACGCATTACGCAATGCGTGAACAATAACAATTCGAGTATAGCTTAAACCTTTTGCTTTTGCCGTCCGAATGTAATCTTCGCCTAATACTTCCAGCATCGCAGATCGTGTCATACGCGTAATAATGGCGAGAGGAACTGTGCCTAAGACTATGGCAGGAAGAATTAAGGATTTCACTGCATTTTCAAAAGCACCAGAAACACCTGAAAGCCAGCTATCAATAAGCATAAATCCTGTTGGTGTATCGATCCAAAATTCATTATCTAAACGACCACCTTGCGGTAAACCGAGTTGTGGTGAAACATATAAAATTAAAATCAATCCCCACCAGAAAATTGGCATAGAATAACCAGTGAGCGATGCGGCTGTAACGGTGTGAGAAATCCAACTGTCTTTTTTTACTGCGGCAATTGTGCCTAAAATCACCCCGCCTAATAACGACCAAAATAATGCAAAAAATGCTAATTCGGCGGTGGCAGGAAAAAGTGTAAAAAATTCAGTAAGGACAGGTTGTTGAGTGCGGAACGATGCACCGAAATCCCCTTGAATTACATTGCCAATGTAGTGGAAATATTGCTGATAAAGAGGTAAATCTAAACCCAATTGGTGCATCATTTGTTGATGTACTTCTGCCGTTAAGCCACGTTCTCCCATCATAATTTCCACAGGATCGCCAGGAATAAAATGCACAAGGGCAAAGGTAATAAAAGTAATGGCAATAAAAGTAGGGATTACCATTAAGATTCGTTTGAATACAAATTTAAACATTCCATCACTCGTAGATAATAAAAGTGCGGTAAAAATTCACCGCACTTTTCAAAGAAATTAATCGGTAAAAAATATAATACTCTTGGATTCTACCGTACTTTTTCCAATTTTGCCAAATGAGCAATCAACCATTTAATGCCTTGTGCTTGGAATGCTATTTGTAAGCGTGTGTTATTTTCAGATCCTTCCACATTAATGACTGTGCCAAAACCGAATTTTTCATGTTTGACTTTTTGACCCATTTTCCATTCATTTTCGACCGCACTTGTATTCGACAATGAACCGACTTTGGCTAGATTCATTGCGCGCGTGACAGTTCCTCGTAAACGAATTTCTTGGATACATTCTCTCGGTAATTCCGCAATAAAGCGTGATGGTAAATGGCGTTCTTCTTTGGCATATAATCGACGGCTTTCCGCATAAGAGATGGTTAGTTTTTTCTTCGCGCGAGTAATACCAACATAAGCTAAACGACGTTCTTCTTCTAAACGTCCAGGTTCTTCAAAAGAACGGAAACTTGGGAATAAACCTTCTTCTACGCCAACCATAAATACACGAGGAAATTCTAAGCCTTTAGCGGAGTGTAATGTCATCATTTCTACACAAGATTGATGCGGCGAGGCTTGTTCTTCACCAGCTTCTAAAGAGGCGTGAGTTAAAAAGGCAGTGAGTTCGGTCATTTCTTCTGCATCATCAGGTTTGATAAATTCACGGGTTGCACTGACTAACTCTTCCAAGTTTTCAATACGCACTTCGCCTTTTTCGCCTTTTTCTTGTTGATACATTTCATATAAACCCGAATGTTTAATCACAAAATCGGTTTGTGCGAAAAGTGGCATTTCTGCAGTATCAAGTTGTAGTGAATTAATTAATTCCTGGAAACGTAATAATGCTGTTGAGGCTCGCCCAGCCAACATATTTTCTTGTGTTGCGACTTGTACTGCTTGCCATAAGGTAATTTGGCGTTCCCGTGTTAAGTTACGCAATATATCTAAAGTGCGGTCGCCAATGCCACGGGTGGGCGTATTAATGACACGCTCAAAAGCCGCATCATCTTGACGATTATTAATCAAACGAAGATAGGCTAGGGCATCTTTAATTTCTTGTCGTTCAAAGAAACGCATACCGCCATAAATACGATATGGAATTTGACAACGAATTAAGGCTTCTTCAATAACCCGTGATTGGCTATTACTACGATAAAGTACAGCACAATCATCAAGTTTTCCGCCATGTTCTACCCAATCCTGAATTTGTGAAGCGACAAATTTTGCTTCGTCCAATTCATTAAAGGCGGCATAGATGCCCACAGGATCGCCTTTTTCGCCCTCTGTCCATAAATTTTTACCAAGACGATCACTATTGTTTGCAATCAATTCATTTGCACTGTTTAGAATATTGGCTGTAGAACGATAATTTTGTTCAAGACGAATTGTTTCGGCGTTGAAATCTTTCAAGAATTTTTGAATATTTTCAATTTGTGCGCCACGCCAACCGTATATAGATTGATCATCATCGCCCACAATCATTACTTTGCCTGTTTTTCCAGCAAGAATTTTGATCCATTTATATTGAATTTTATTGGTGTCTTGAAATTCATCCACCAAAATATGCTGAAAACGTTGTTGATAACGTTGCAAAATTAATGGTTTTTTCTCAAATAATTCATAGGCTCGAATTAATAATTCAGCAAAATCAACCAATCCTGCGCGATCGCAAGTGTCTTGATAGATCTGATAAATTTTAATCCATTCACGTTCTTGACGATCATTAAAATCTTCAATGTCGTTTGGTCGCAAGCCTTCATCTTTTTTGTTATTGATGTACCAACAAGCCTGTTTAGGCGGAAAAGCTTTTTCATCAAAATTATGTAATTTTAATAACCGTTTAATTAAACGAAGTTGATCTTCTGAATCCAGAATTTGGAAATCTTGTGGTAATCCTACATCTAAATGATGGGCTCGTAATAAACGATGGGCAATGCTGTGAAAGGTGCCAATCCACATACCAAATAATTGATGTTGTGCGTGTTTGGCAAGGGTAGCTTGAATACGATGACGCATTTCTGCTGCTGCTTTATTGGTAAACGTCACAGCCATAATGCTGCCCTCAGAAATATTTTCTACCGCAATTAACCAAGCGATACGGTGCGTCAATACACGCGTTTTACCAGAGCCTGCACCAGCTAGCACTAAGTGATTACCTAGAGGAGCAGCTACGGCTTCGCGTTGTTTATCGTTAAGTCCGTCAAGTAATTCAGAAATATCCATGATGAAATTTTTATCTGTTCAAATTTACAGGAATTATAAGTCTAATTTTTTTATATCACAATCAAGAAAATCATAAACTTATCCGACTTTACAAAAATAGTATTACAACTTATATTGATTCGCGGTTAGTCGGGGTGCGGACATCGCTGAGAAAATACCCGTGAACCTGAAACAGTTAGCACTGGCGTAGGAAACTAATCTCTCCTCCTTAAAGGGCTGACTTACTTTTTTCTGTATTCATATAAGTAAGGATGCATCATGAAACTCTCTTTTTCTTTAAAAAATTCTTTTAAATTGACCGCACTTTCCAGCGTGCTTGGTTGCGGCTTATTAGGATTAAGTTTATCAACCTCTGCTCAAGCAGAAGGTAAATTAGTACTGTATTGCAGCGTCCAAAACACGACTTGTGAAAAAGTCGCTCACGCTTTTAGCAAAAAATATAATGTGGACACTCAGTTTGTGCGTAATAGCACAGGGACTGTATTAGGCAAAATCAAAGCCGAAAAAGAAAATCCACAAGCAGATGTGTGGTATGGTGGTACATTGGAACCGCACTTTCAAGCTCGAGATGCTGGTTTGTTAGAAACTTATCGTTCGCCTCTACAAAAAGAAATTATGCCTCAATTCAAAAAGCTAACGGAACAACGTGGCGATACCACATCGATTATTTATCTTATGGAACTTGGCATTGGGATGAATGAAAAACTGCTAGCTGAAAAAAATATCGCGAAGCCTCAATGTTATGCTGATTTATTAAAACCAGAATTTAAAGGGTTAATTCAATATCCAGATCCTCGAGTATCGGGCACAGGCTACACCATTCTTACAACTTTAATTGAAATTATGGGCGAAGATAAAGCCTTTGCTTATTTGAAAGAACTTGACAAAAACATTGCACAATACACGAAAACTGGATTAGCAACGGCTAATATTTCTACTGGTGCTGCCGCAGTTGATATTGGTTTTATGCATACTTATGTGCGTGAAAAGGATAAAGGCGCACCGGTTATTGGTGCTTTACCTTGCGAAGGCACAGGCTATACGTTAGGGGCGGTCAGTATCATTAAAAATGGACGCAATTTAGAGAATGCTAAACGCTTTGTGGATTTTGTGCTTTCTGCTGAAGCTCAAGAAATTCCTTGGCGTGAGGCGGATTCTTACCAACTGCCAACAAATATTCATGCCAAAGCACATCCACATCTTTCAGAGCCGGCAAAACTTAAATTACTTGATATTGATTTCATCAAATTTGGTTCGGATCAAGAGGCGAAACGATTAATAGAACGCTGGGTTGAAAATGTGAAGGAAAGAAAAGAGTAATTAATGCTAGCCTGATAAAAGTGCGGTGAAAATTCACCGCACTTTGCTTTCCCCCTTGAAATCTTTCTTTTTATTCTTATATCTGTGACGTTCAATTTTTATCTTTATGAAGGAAAAAAATTATGTCACAAAATCAAGAAACTCGTGGCTTCCAATCTGAAGTCAAACAACTCCTCCAATTAATGATTCATTCTTTGTATTCCAACAAAGAGATTTTTTTACGTGAATTAATTTCTAATGCCTCTGATGCGGCAGATAAATTACGCTTTAAAGCACTTTCCAACCCAGCTTTATATGAAGGCGATGGCGACTTGCGTGTGCGTGTTAGCTTTGATGCGGATAAAGGAACGATCACGATTAGTGATAACGGCATTGGTATGACTCGCGAGCAAGTCATTGATCATTTGGGTACGATTGCAAAATCAGGAACAAAAGAATTTTTAACCGCACTTGGCCAAGATCAAGCAAAAAACAGCCAGCTTATTGGGCAGTTTGGTGTGGGTTTTTATTCAGCTTTTATTGTGGCAGATAAAGTGACTGTAAAAACTAGAGCAGCTGGCGAAGAGGCGGATAAAGCGGTGCTTTGGGAATCTGCTGGTGAAGGCGAATATTCTGTGGCGGATATTGAGAAAAAATCCCGTGGCACAGATGTGATTTTACATTTACGCGAAGATGAGAAAGAATTTTTAAACGAATGGCGTTTACGTGAAATTATCGGTAAATATTCTGACCATATTGGCTTGCCAGTGGAAATGCTAACGAAAGAATACGATGATGAAGGCAAAGAGTGCGGTGAAAAATGGGAGAAAATTAATAAATCCGATGCACTTTGGACGCGTTCTAAAAATGATGTTTCTGATGAGGAATACAAAGAGTTTTATAAATACTTAAGCCATGATTTCTCAGATCCTGTGACTTGGGCGCATAACAAAGTTGAAGGAAATCAAGCATATACTAGTTTGCTTTATGTGCCAGCTAAAGCACCTTGGGATTTATTTAATCGCGAACATAAACACGGCTTAAAACTTTATGTTCAACGCGTATTTATTATGGATGATGCGGAGCAATTTATGCCGAATTATCTCCGTTTTATGCGTGGTTTAATCGATAGCAATGACTTGCCATTAAATGTGTCTCGTGAAATTTTGCAAGATAACAAAATTACGGCTGCATTACGCAAAGCATTAACTAAGCGTTCATTACAAATGCTAGAAAAATTAGCAAAAGATGATGCAGAAAAATATCTTCAATTCTGGAAAGAGTTTGGTTTAGTCTTGAAAGAAGGCCCTGCAGAAGATTTTGCTAACAAAGAAACCGTCGCCAAGTTATTGCGTTTTACTTCGACACATAATGATAGCAGCGAGCAAACTGTGTCTTTAGAAGATTACATCTCGCGTATGAAAGAGGGGCAAAAAGCTATCTATTACATTACAGCAGATAGTTATGTTGCAGCGAAAAATAGTCCGCACTTGGAATTGTTCAATAAAAAAGGCATTGAGGTTTTACTGCTTTCCGATCGCATTGATGAATGGATGTTAAGCTATTTAACTGAATTCGACGGTAAACCGTTACAAAGTATCACGAAAGCCGATTTGGATTTAGGCGATTTAGCAGATAAAGAATCTGAAACACAAAAACAACAAGATGAAGCCTTTGGTAGTTTTATTGAGCGTGTGAAAAACTTGCTTGGCGAACGTGTGAAAACGGTGCGTTTAACTCACAATTTAACGGATACACCAGCGGTAGTTTCTACAGATAATGATCAAATGACGACCCAAATGGCGAAATTGTTTGCCGCCGCAGGGCAACCTGTACCAGAAGTAAAATATACTTTTGAACTTAATCCAGAACACCATTTAGTGAAAAAAGTAGCGGATATTGCCGATGAAACAGAATTTGCTGATTGGGTGGAATTATTACTTGAACAAGCTATGTTAGCAGAGCGTGGATCTTTGGAAAATCCAGCTGTGTTTATTAAACGTATCAATAAGTTGTTAGGTTAATTCATTTGAGATGAAGTAGTATAAGGGTTAAAATCCTCAATCTGATTAGATTGAGGATTTTTCTTTTTAGGTGAAATATGATTACAGTTTACGGCATTAAAAATTGCGATACAGTGAAGAAAGCCTTGAAATGGCTGGCGGATCACAATATTGAACACAAACTTCACGACTACCGTGTTGATGGTTTAGATTCGAATTTTTTAGTCCAAGCAGAAGCTAAATTTGGTTGGGATGTGTTGGTAAATAAACGCAGTACAACTTGGCGTAATTTGGATGAGCAAGTTAAAAATTCTCTTGATAAAACCACCGCACTTTCCGTGTTGGCTGAGAATCCAACTTTAATTAAACGTCCAATTATTTTACAAGATGGAAAGGCATTAATTGGATTTAATGAAAAGGAATATCAGGCTGCTTTTGCTTAAAGTGCGGTTATTTTTTAGGAGTTTTTATGAGAGAAAAAGTGGTTTTGTTGGCGCAAGATTTAATTCGTCGCCCGTCTATTAGCCCTAATGATGAAGGCTGTCAGAAAATTATTGCCGAACGTTTAGAAAAATTAGGTTTTCAAATTGAATTGATGCCTTTTAATGATACGTTGAATTTATGGGCAAAACATGGAACGGGTGAGCCAGTTATTGCTTTTGTAGGTCATACGGATGTTGTGCCTACAGGTGATGAAAATCAGTGGTCGTCTCCGCCGTTTTCTGCTGAGATTATTGATGGCATGCTTTATGGTCGTGGTGCGGCGGATATGAAAGGATCTCTTGCTGCAATGATTGTGGCGGCTGAAGAATATGTAAAAGCAAATCCTGATCATAAAGGCACAATTGCATTATTGATTACGTCTGATGAAGAGGCCGCCGCAAAAGATGGCACTGTGCGTGTGGTTGAGACTTTAATGGCGCGTGATGAAACAATTACTTATTGTATGGTTGGTGAGCCATCGAGTGCTAAAAACTTAGGCGATGTCGTCAAAAATGGTCGCCGTGGCTCAATTACAGGAAACCTTTATATTCAGGGGATTCAAGGACATGTGGCATATCCGCATTTAGCTGAAAATCCGATCCATAAAGCAGCCCCATTTTTGCAAGAATTAACAACTTACCAATGGGATGAAGGCAATGAGTTTTTCCCTCCAACAAGCCTACAAATTGCTAATATTCATGCGGGCACAGGAAGTAATAATGTGATTCCAGGCGAGTTATATATTCAGTTCAATTTGCGTTATTGCACAGAAGTCACGGATGAAATCATTAAGCAAAAAGTAGCTGAAATGCTAGAAAGACATAATTTGAAATATCGTATTGAATGGAATTTATCAGGTAAACCGTTTTTAACAAAACCGGGTAAATTATTAGATTCGATAACTAGCGCTATTGAGGAAACCACAGGCATAACGCCAAAGGCTGAAACGGGTGGTGGCACGTCAGACGGTCGTTTTATTGCATTGATGGGCGCTGAAGTAGTGGAATTTGGTCCACTTAACGCAACAATTCATAAAGTCAACGAATGTGTCAGCGTAGAAGAACTTGGCAAGTGCGGTGAAATTTATCACAAAATGTTAGTGAATTTATTGGATAGCTAAAATGAAATTAACGCCAGAAATGCTTACAGGAAAGTCCCGTGAGCATTTAGTCAATTTACCCGCAACTCATTCATCAAATCATTTTTTGCAAACACAAGCTGTGCAAGCATTTCAAGGATTGCAACAAAGTGCGGCAAAAAATGGCTTTAATTTACAGCCAGCGAGTAGTTTTCGTGATTTTGAACGCCAACAGCTTATTTGGAATAGCAAATTTAAGGGCGAGCGAAAAGTCCATGATGACGAAGGAAAAGCATTAGAATTGAGCCAATTAGAGGACTGGCAAAAATGTCAGGCGATTTTACGTTGGTCTGCATTGCCGGGTGCTAGCCGTCATCATTGGGGAACGGAAGTGGATATTTTCGATCCTGATCTTTTACCACAAGGTCAATCTTTACAACTGGAGCCTTGGGAATATGAAAAAGGCGGCTATTTCTTTGAATTGAGTGAATTTCTTACCGAAAATTTACCGCACTTTGATTTTGCTTTGCCTTTTATGAATATGCAGTCTAATAAAAAAGTGGGGCGGGAGCCTTGGCATATCAGTTATTTGCCGTTAGCTGAATTAGCAAGCCAGCAATTTTCTCCAGACATTTTGAAACAGGCGTGGAAAGGGGAAAATATTTTAGGCGCAGACTGTTTAATATCAAATCTTGAACAAATTTTTTCTGAATATATTGTTTAAAAATAAAGCCTTATCGTGAAGATAAGGCTTTATTCTTAGGCGTAAAAAAGCCCTTTTCCATGCAAATAAATTGGCAGCTCATCGCCAATCGATAAATCGGGGGAAATGATGTTCTCAATCCATATTGCGTATCCATTAATTTCAATTTGAATAGCGGTAATTTTCCCTTTAAATTCAATTTGTTTTACTTTCCCTTTGAAAAGTGCGGTTGGATTTTCCGATGTTTTAAACAGGCTAAATTGTTCTGGACGAAGCAAAATCTTACCTTGTTTCAGTGAGATTGATTTGTTTTTTACAGGAATATTACCTAATTGGCATTGAACTGTGTTTTCATCAATCAGATTCGCTGATAGCACGATGTTGTCACCAATAAAACTTGCGGTTTCAATATGATTAGGCGACCAATAAAGTGTACGAGGCGTGTCGATTTGTAAAATTTTTCCTTGTTGGATAACAGCGATTTTATCCGCATAACGTAATGCTTCATCACGATCATGGGTGACGAAAATCGCTGATGCACCACTTTGACGTAGTGCTTTTAGCATATCATGACGAATTTGCTGGCGAAGATGTTCATCTAAGGCACTAAAAGGTTCGTCTAATAAAATCAGTTCTGGATTTGGCGCTAGCGCTCGAGCAAGAGCCACACGTTGTTGTTGTCCGCCTGAGAGTTGGTGAGGAAAACGTTCCGCTAGTTCACTAATTCCAGTGAGTTGCATTGCTTGCTCAATTCGCATTTTCTCTTCATCTGTTTTCCCTTTGCCATTCCCTAATCCGTAAGCAATGTTGCGATAGACAGTTAAGTGAGGGAAAAGCACACCTTCTTGCACCACATAACCGAGATGGCGTTGTTGCGTTGGTAGATTGCAATTCTTGCCAAAAATTAACCGCTCTTTTAGCCAAATTTCGCCCGTATTAGGTTGTTCAAATCCTGCGATCGCTCGCAATAACGTTGTTTTTCCACAACCAGAAGCACCAAGCAAAAAGAGGATTTCACCTCGTTGCAAGGTAAAGGAAATATCGTGAAGAACTTGCTGTTCATTAAAAAATTTATTAAGATTTTTAACAGTTAATAACGGATTATTTATCATTTTATTTGAATGCATATTTTTTCAATAAAAACACAGGAATCCCTGAAAAGAGAACGAGCATTAGGGCATAAGGCGTTGCCGCAGCGTATTGCGCATCACTGGTATATTCCCAAACGGCAATAGAAAGGGTTTTGATGTCGTTTGGCGTGAGCAAAAGCGTTGCAGTAAGCTCTTTCATTAAATTCAAAAATACTAGAGAGAATGCCGCCGCAATGCCTGGTAGCATTGCAGGTAATGTTAAAGTTCGGAAAATATAGAATGGGCTTCGTCCTAGGCTTTGTCCGACTTTCTCAATATTATCAGAAAGTTGCTCAAGTGAGGCTCTAAGTGTGGTTTGTGCCATTGGTAAATAGAGCATAAAGTAAGCCACGATGATAACTAAAAAGGTTTGATATAAGCTGTTAGCATAGTTGATCGTAAAGTAGATCAGCGATAATGCGATAACTAAGCCGGGTACAGCGTGTAATAGGTAAGGTAATCGATCGATCCAAACGGTTAATTTGCTACGATAGCGTACAGCTGCCCAAACCAATGGCAAAGCACAAACTACGGTAAGCAATGCGCCTAAGCCTGAAATAATAAATGAATTGCTGAATGCCGATAAAAATTCTGAAAAATCACCCGCACTTTCGAGTGAAGTTCCCACAATAAGCCAGTAAATTAACATAATCACCGGCACGCCAATGCTTAAGATGAATATGCTAGAGAAAAATCCGAAGGTTAAACATTGTTTGCCAAAAGAAAGCGTTTTTACTGGATAAGGACGAGTAACGCCTTTGCCGCTGTTGTAAAGCGTTTGTTTACCGCGGAAAAATGTTTCTCCCAGCACAATAATGCTACAAATTGCCATTAATACAGCTGAAAGTAGTGCTGCGGTGCTGTTATTAAAAGACATTTCATATTCTTGGAAAATAGCAGTGGTGAATGTTTGGTAATTCAAAATAGAAACCGCCCCGAAGTCCACGAGCATATGTAATGCTATCAGCAATAAGCTACTACCGATTGCTGGTTTTAATTGCGGAAAAATAGCGTGCCAAAAGGTGTAAGTTTGGCTTTTTCCTAATGAAAGGCTTACTTCTTCAAGGGAGCGATCTAGTCGTTTAAGCGTAGCTGAAATTGGCAAGTAAGCGAGTGGGAAAGAGCTTAATGTCATGATGCCAATTGTTCCCCAAAAACCTTCTACTCGAAAGGTGAAGCTGATCCAAGTAAAACAGCTCACAAAGGCTGGAATACAAAGTGGCAAACTCATCGCCACTTCAAAAAATGATTTGCCGAAAAAACGATAGCGTTCAAGTAAAAATGCACAAAGCGTACCGAGAAAAATGGATCCAATAGTTACGCAGACCATGAGAAGCATTGTGTTGCTCAGTAATTCCGCCATTCTCGGGCGAATAAGAAGCTCAAGGCTACGATCTAATCCGACTTCAATCGCACGGAAAAGAATATATAGAAATGGTAATAAGAGCGGTAAACCAATAAGTAAAATAATGATGGTGAGCCAAAGTGGGGGCGTTCGGGTCAAAAGATAGTCCTTTATATGTGGCAACTGTATCTCCACTTTGGGTGAAAATACAGTTGCGACGTTAGCGGGCTTATTTTAAACCAGCTTCTTCAATTAATTTATTTGCTTGTTCTTTGTCTTGAGCAGTAGTTGCTGAAACGACAGGTGCTTGCAATTTAGCATAAGGTTCCATATTGAATGGAGAAGTCACATCTGTACGTAATGGATATTCTGCACGTACAGCAACTAAGGCTTCTTGACCTTTTTTGCTTGCTAAGAAGTCCACGAATTTTTTCGCTTCTTCTTTATTTTTAGATGATTTTAAGATTGCAGCACCAGAGTAAGTGACTAACGCACCAGGGTCTTTATGACGAATAAAGTACAAGCGAGTTTTTAAGTTTTCTGCGCCTTTTTCTTTTGCTAATGCATACCAGTAGTAGTTATTAATTAAGGCTGCAGGCACTTCGCCATTTTCAACAGCTTGCAATGCAACACTGTTCTTCGCGTAAAGTTTACCATTTTCTTTTAAGCCTTTTAACCAATTAAGCGCAACTTTCTCGCCTTTTAGTTTAACAATGGCCACAACTTGTTCTAAGAATGCACCAGAGGTTGGTACATAACCGATTTTATCTTTCCATTTTGGTGTCGCGTAATCAAGCACTGATTTTTCCATATCTTTTTCAGATAGTTTAGTGTGATCATAAACCACAACACGAGAACGACCACTTAATGCAATCCAATCTTTTTTAGGTGCAACTGGTACACCTTGGTGAGAGGTTTGTTTGATTGTATTGGCTGAAAGTGGCTCTAATAAACCCGCTTCAGAAAGTGCGGCAAATGGAGATGTTTGTTCTGAATAGAATACATCGGCTGGGCTTTTATCGCCTTCTTCTTTAAGTTGACCAGCTAACTGTTCGCTTTTAGCACTATTTAAAGTGACTTTGATGCCGGTTTCTTGCGTAAATGCATCAGCTACGGCTTTTGCAGCTTCTTTATGTTGGCCGTTGTAAACGGTAATGTCGGCAAAGCTACTTGCTGAGAATGTAAGTGCAGCAGCAAGTGTCGCAATTTTGAAAGATTTGAATGTCATTGAAAACTCCTTGTTTTATGAGAATGAATGTTTTAATTAAGTCTGAATGACCTTTATTCTATTTCTAAATTCATTCAAATGCAAATAATTCTCAATTTTTATTTATGGCAAAACAAAAGGAGAGCTGTTAGCTCTCCTTCAATATATTGATTTCTTTGAGTTTTGTTTATAGTGTGGCAGGTTGGATATAACCTAAGTTAGCTAAAGTTTCACAAAGAGAATTACACAATCCTGAACAATCATATTCTTCATCAATAAGTTTATTATTGTTCATATCTCTGTATTCATTCTGAATTAAATATTCCTTGAGTGAAGCGTTAAGTGCTTTTTGGGTTGTTGGTTTTTCCATTTGGGACATTATGTGAAGATGAAGTTTATTCAAATCTTCAATACTTCCATTATACATATTGCCCGCACCAATATATTCATTTGCCCCCTCTAACAAAGCCTGTATATATTGAGTAAACCGTTTTGGTATATAAGTTTTGTTATCTTCAAATGCATATATTTGATATGGTGTGCGGAAAACATTGATATAGCCTAGAACTATAGATAGTAATACAGAAGAGTAAATTTCATTTTTAGTGATATTTTTAAACTCTTTATTATTCGATACATAATCAGTTAATGATTTAATAGTAAAACTACCTACTTGATAAATAAAGTGTTCAAGTAATCTTATAATGTCTTGATTATTGAATATATTGCTCAGATTATTTTCTTTACTTTGATTAATAAAGGTTAATTTATCTAATAAACTTATATTTATATTCTCAGTACGGTTAATTTTATCTTGTAAATTAGCATGACATAACAAACTTCTTCTAAATGCAACATCGTAAAGATAATCAAGACATTGCTCACGGGCGACATAATCTGTCTCGGATAATTGATTAATCATATTTCTTAAGTGTTGTGGCATCCAAGAAATATATGAAAGTTGGAAACTTGTATCACCAATATAAGCTAATTGATGTTGATTGACGCTATCCACAAATTGATTTAAATAGAGAGGGTCGTTGTGATATTCAAGATATTCATGCGCAATATAATGGTCATCTTGATTTTGAATAGTATCAAAATTTGAAATTCTAAATTTATTTCGTTCTTTTTCTGATTCAATCGATTTAATTGCATCGGAGAATAACTGAACAACGGCTTTGCCACGACGAGTTTGCTCAGAAAGCGGTAAATTTTGTGTGTATTTATTAGCATAGAGCATAATATCTCGTGCAACTTCTCGGTTTTTCCAACCCGGATAGGTGTTGTAAGAAATATAAGCAATACCGTTTGGCGTTAAATTTTCTCGGCAAACTTCAAGAATTTTATCTTTAACATTATTTGGTACCCAAGAATAAATGCCATGTACAATAATGTAGTCAAACACGCCAAATTCAGGCGTAATATCGAGAATATTTTTTGCTTCTAAACGAACATTTGTTAATCCCATTGATTTAATGATTTCATTACCTTGAGTAATTTGACTATCTGATAAATCAATGCCCACAAATTCAGTATCTGGATAATAAACCGCTTGAGAAATTAAGTTTCCGCCAAAAGAAGAACCTAATTCTAATACTTTAGCACCTTTGAGTGCTGGCGGTGTTAATCCCCATAATGTTGCATTTCCTTCCAAAAGCGCAATGCTCGTATAAGAAAAGGGTTTTGAGTAGTATCTAAGTTCGTCGTAAGGGTTATTTTGCTCAGCCATAATATATCCAGTTTGTCACATAATTAAGAATGCATATTATAGAGAGGATATGGGGAAAAACAAAGCGATGATTATTTCCCATGAAGTGGTAATTACGCTAGAATAACCGCAATTTTCACCTGCTTAGTATCCTCATGCTTTCATTTACTCTCGAACCTCAAGATAATGCACGTTTGCAATCTTTATGTGGTGCATTTGATGATCATCTAAAACTTATTGAAAAAGAATTTAATCTTGTCATTGCTCGTCATAATTTCACTTTTAATATTGATACAGTGGAAGAGGATCCAAAACCTCATCATGCAAAATTGATAAAAAGTGCGGTGAAATTAATCCAAGATTTATATGTAGAAACTGCGCCCGTAAAAGGTAAAGTGAAAGAGTTAGATTTGGAAGATGTGCATATGGCTTTGCAGGAAAGCCGAATGCTATCTCAAGTTGAACCGAACCGTGCTGAAAATAATGTTTTTAGTACAACGATTAAAACTAAACGAGGTGTGATTAAACCTCGAGGCGAAAATCAAGTTCAATATTTGCATAATATTTTAACTCACGATATTAGTTTTGGTATTGGACCAGCAGGAACGGGGAAAACATTCTTAGCGGTTGCTGCTGCAGTTGAGGCCTTAGAGCGTCAAGAAATTCGTCGCGTTTTACTTACTCGACCTGCGGTGGAGGCGGGCGAAAAGTTAGGTTTTTTACCAGGGGATTTAGGTCAGAAAATCGAACCTTATTTACGTCCGCTTTATGATGCGTTGTTTGAAATGCTAGGTTTTGAGCGTGTGCAAAAATTAATGGAACGTAATGTTATTGAAATTGCGCCTTTGGCTTATATGCGTGGGCGTACGCTTAATGATAGTTTTATTATTTTAGATGAAAGCCAAAATACGACAGTTGAGCAAATGAAAATGTTTTTAACCCGTATTGGTTTTAATTCTAAAGCCGTGATTACGGGCGATATTACGCAAATTGACTTACCTCGTAGCACCAAATCTGGTTTACGCCATGCTATTGATGTGTTGGAAAATGTACCAGAATTAAGTTTTAACTATTTTGATAGCAAAGATATTGTGCGTCATCCGGTGGTGGCTAAAGTGGTGCAAGCATACGAAGAATGGGAAGTACAAGATGAAATTCGTCGCAAAGAATTAGCGGAGCTTCGTAAAGCCGAACGTCAAAAAGAGCGGTCAGAAATTGAAAAGAATTTAGGAGAGTAAAATGGGAAGTATATTGGTTGATTTGCAAATTGCCACAGAAAATATAGAGGGTTTACCAGCAGAAGAACAAATTGTTCAGTGGGCAACGGCGGCTGTTCAGCCTGAGGACAATGAAGTCGAAATGACGGTTCGTATTGTGGATGAAGCCGAAAGCCACGAATTAAATTTAACTTATCGTGGCAAGGATCGCCCGACTAACGTGCTTTCATTTCCATTTGAATGTCCCGATGAAGTGGAATTACCGTTGCTGGGGGATCTCGTTATTTGTCGTCAAGTTGTGGAGCGAGAAGCCGTAGAACAAGATAAACCATTAATGGCACATTGGGCGCATATGGTGGTGCATGGTAGCTTACATTTACTTGGTTATGATCATATTGAAGACGATGAAGCTGAAGAAATGGAAAGTTTAGAAACCCAAATTATGCAAGGATTAGGCTTTGATGATCCTTATCTAGCAGAGAAATAATCTTTATTCGGAGTAATGATGTATAAAGCGGTATTTAGTGATTTTGATGGCACCTTATTAACCTCTCAACATACCATTTCCCCTCGAACTGTTGCCGCAATTAAGCGTTTAACGGCAAATGGTATTCCTTTTGTGCCAATTTCGGCGCGTTCTCCTTTGGGTATTTTGCCTTATTGGAAACAGCTTGAAACGAATAATGTGCTTGTTGCATTTAGTGGCGCGCTTATTTTGAATCAACATCTTGAACCAATTTATAGCGTACAAATTGAGCCAAAAGATATTTTAGATATTAATACTGTGTTGGCGGATCACCCTTTGCTTGGCGTGAATTATTATACAAATAATGATTGCCATGCTCGCGACGTAGAAAATAAATGGGTGATTTATGAACGCAGTGTTACCAAAATTGAGATCCATCCTTTTGATGAAGTAGCGACACGTTCGCCACATAAAATTCAGATTATTGGGGAAGCACAAGAAATCATTGAGATTGAAATTATTTTAAAGGAAACATTTCCACATCTGAGTATTTGTCGTTCCCATGCTAACTTTTTAGAAGTGATGCACAAGAGTGTAACCAAAGGAAGTGCGGTGCGTTTTTTGGAAGATTATTTTGGCGTACAAACCAATGAGGTGATTGCGTTTGGTGATAATTTTAATGATTTGGATATGCTAGAACATGCAGGGCTTGGGGTGGCAATGGGAAATGCACCTGATGAAATTAAACAAGCTGCAAATGTAGTCACCACGACCAATAATGAAGATGGGTTAGCATTAATTTTGGAAGAAAAATTTCCTGAATAATTGGCAAGAGAAAGGCTCTCAAATGAGAGCCTTTTAGTTATGAATTTTTTGATCCTTTTGAATTATACATATCTTCAATTTCCTTACGATAACGTTCTAAAATCACTTTTCTACGTAATTTTAATGTTGGTGTAATTTCACCCAATTTAATGCTAAATGCTTGAGAAAGTAGTGTGAATTTTTTTACTTGCTCGAAATGAGCCAATTCTTTTTGCACCGCATTAATACGTTGCTCAAACATTTTTAGAATTTCAGAATTTTTTAATAATTCTAAACGGTCGTGATATTTAATATTGAGCTGTTTAGCGTACTCTTCCAAGCTATCAAAACAAGGCACAATCAGTGCGGATACATATTTTTTTGCATCGGCGATGATCGCAATTTGTTCGATAAATTTATCTTTACCGATTTTGCTTTCGATATATTGTGGCGCGATATATTTACCGTTTGAGGTTTTCATTAATTCTTTAATACGATCGGTAATAAATAAATTGCCTTGTTCGTCAAATTCTCCCGAATCGCCAGTTTTTAAGAAACCATCTTTTGTGAAGGCTTGAGCCGTTTCTTCTGGCTTTTTGTAATAGCCTTTCATCACCATTCCGCCGCGCACGAGGATTTCATTATTTTCCCCAATTTTCACTTCTGCTTTTGGCATGAGTGTGCCGATTGAATTTGGGTTAAATTGGAAATCATGCCAGCAAGAAACGGTCGCAGTTGTTTCTGTCATGCCATAGCCTAATTTGATGTTGATACCAATAGCATGGAAAAATAGCCCAATAGCAGGTTCTAATTTAGCTCCTCCGCAAGGCATCATTTTTATACGCCCTCCCAATAATTGGCGAAGTTTTGAGAGCACTAATTTATCTGCCAAAGCAAATTGTTTTTTCAATAAGAACGGAATAGCTTTGTTATTCGCACGTAAATCAAAATGTTTTTGTCCCACGGAAATTGCCCAATGAAACATAATTTGGCGAAGTTTTGGGGCTTTTTGAACTTTATCCAATACGGCTGCATAAATTTTTTCGTAAAAACGTGGGACGGCACACATTAAAGTTGGGCGAATTTCCGTTAAAGCTGACCGCACTTGATTGGTGTCTTCTAAATAGCAAAGTATTGCACCTCTATGAAGAATATAAGACGCCCAAGCTCGTTCAAAAATATGAGAGAACGGTAAGAAAGAAAGTGAAATGTCCTGATCTGTTACATTAAGTGAAAGATCATGCGTTTCTAATTGGTGAGCGAGATTAGCATAATCTAACATGACACCTTTAGGTTCTCCCGTTGTGCCTGAGGTATAAATAATCGTAAATAAATCCGATAATTGTTTTTGGTTTAATCGTTGGGTTAGTTTATCTTGTTGTGCGTTTGAGCCTGTTTCAATAAAACTTTCCCAAGTGCAAGAAAGAGGATCTTGTTGTAATTGAATTGTAGATTTCATTGCCACGATTTTTTGTAATTGTGGACAATGATGAGCAATTTCCAATGCTTGATCGTATTGCTCTTGATCGCCCACGAATAGAATTTTTACATCGGCGTGATTTAGGATAAATTCTGCTTGCTGGGCTGTATTGGTTGCGTAAATAGGTACTGTAATTGCTCGAATTTGTAAGGTCGCAATGTCAGCGATTGTCCAACGTTCCATATTATGGGCAAAAATGGCGATTTTATCTTGCACGCCAATATTGTGAGCAAGCAATGCTCGAGAAAGTTGATTGAGTTGATCTTGAAAATTTTTCCAAGAGATATCTCGCCACAAGCCGTATTCTTTATAGCGAAGTGCGGTCATATTTGCACGAGTTTTGGCTTGTTGTTGAATACGATGAACAAAATGGAGATCGAGATTCATATTAACCCTATTTTTTCATTTCATTGAGCGAACAGTTGTGCGCTAATATAATCTTAAATAGGAATAAAAGCTAGAAGAATATTGATTGTTTTAAATTATTTTTAGTGATCCCTTGTTCATTTTTAGATCGTAAACTAAATTTTAGGTAATAAAAAACCGCTCCGAAGAGCGGTTAATTTTTTCAAAGTTTTAATTAGCCTTTGTAGTTGTAAATGTGAGCTACTAAGTCTAATACTTTGTTTGAGTAACCAGTTTCGTTATCGTACCAAGATACTAATTTAACGAAAGAATCAGTTAATGCGATACCAGCGTCTGCATCAAATACAGAAGTTAAAGCACAACCATTGAAGTCAGTAGAAACAACGGCATCTTCAGTGTAACCTAAAACGCCTTTTAATTCGCCGTTGAAAGTTTTACCTTCAGCTGCGTCTTTGATTGCTTGTTTGATTGCATCGTAAGAAGCTGGTTTTTCAAGGTTAACAGTTAAGTCAACAACAGATACGTTTGGAGTTGGAACACGGAAAGCCATACCAGTTAATTTACCGTTTAATGCAGGTAATACTTTACCTACTGCTTTCGCTGCACCTGTTGAAGATGGAATGATGTTTTGTGATGCACCGCGGCCGCCGCGCCAGTCTTTAGCTGATGGACCATCTACAGTTTTTTGAGTTGCAGTTGTTGCGTGAACAGTGGTCATTAAACCATCTTTGATACCGAAAGTTTCATGAACAACACGTGCTAAAGGAGCTAAACAGTTTGTTGTACAAGATGCGTTAGAAACGATATCTTGACCTGCGTATGCGTTGAAGTTTACACCACGAACGAACATTGGCGTTGCATCTTTAGATGGACCAGTTAATACAACTTTTTTTGCACCTGCAGTGATGTGTTTACGAGCAGTTTCATCAGTTAAGAATAAACCAGTCGCTTCAACCGCGATATCAACACCGATTGCACCCCAGTTTAAGTTTGCTGGATCACGTTCTGCAGTTACACGGATAGTTTTACCGTTAACGACTAAGTTACCATCTTTCACTTCAACAGTGCCGTCGAAACGACCATGAGTTGAATCATATTTCAACATATAAGCCATGTATTCAACGTCGATTAAGTCGTTAATACCTACAACTTCGATGTCATCACGGTGTTGTGCTGCACGGAATACGATACGGCCGATACGACCAAAACCATTGATACCAATTTTAATTGCCATAAGATTTTCACCTTTTATTTAAGTTAAACAAATCTGTTTGCTTTGAGTAATACTGCTCACTCAGTAAGACAGCGCACAGAGTATAGCACGAGCATTTTTATAAAACTATAAACCCTACTACTTTTTTGTGATCTATATCAAATCATCATTAGAATGAAAAAGTACCGTAAAAAATCATCGCACTTTTGATGATTTTTTATAGAGAAATCTGCATAATATACTGAAATTGTTAGAGAAGGTTAAATGTTCTATGTCTCAAGGTAATCTTTATATTTTGTCTGCACCAAGTGGTGCGGGAAAATCTTCATTAATTTCAGCATTATTGGCATCAGATAGCTCAACTCAAAAAATGGTTTCTGTGTCACATACGACTCGTGCTCCACGTCTGGGTGAAGTTGAAGGCGTACACTATTATTTTGTATCAAAAGAAGAGTTTGAATCGCTCATTGAGCAAGATTTATTTCTAGAATATGCCAAAGTTTTTGGTGGAAATTATTATGGAACCTCTTTACCTGCGATTGAAGAAAATTTAGCAAAAGGTATTGATGTATTTTTAGATATTGATTGGCAAGGCGCTCAACAAATCCGTAAAAAAGTGCCTTCGGTAAAAAGCATTTTTATTTTACCGCCTTCATTACCAGAATTAGAACATCGTTTAATTGGTCGTGGGCAAGATAGTGAAGAGGTTATCGCTGAACGAATGTCAAAAGCGATAAGTGAAATTTCGCATTATGATGAATATGATTATGTTATTGTGAATGATGATTTTGAGAAAGCATTAAAAGATTTACAAAGTATTTTGCAGTCGGAACGCTTAACTAAAGATTATCAACAAAAACAAAATGCAATGTTAATTCAACAGCTACTAGCAAAATAGGGCGAAATTGAGTATTATAACGCCCTTTCAATAGAGTAATTTTTGACAAATCGGAGTAAATTATGGCTCGTGTTACTGTGCAAGATGCAGTAGAAAAAATTGGTAACCGTTTTGATTTAATTTTAACGGCTGCGCGTCGTGCAAGACAATTACAACTTAACCAAAGTGCGCCGTTAGTTCCAGAAGATAATGACAAACCAACAGTAATCGCATTGCGTGAAATCGAAAAAGGTTTGATTAATCAAGATATTATGGATGCACAAGAATTCCAAGAAATGGCTAAAGTGCAAGAAACTGAAGAAGCAGCTGTTGCATTAATTACAGAATAATCTTTTAAAAGTGCGGTAAAAAATCACGATATTTTAACCGCACTTTCTCTTTCAACGATAAGTAGGTCTCCTTTGGAACTGTTTGCGGATTTAGATCGAATTATTCAAGGGTATTTGCCCGCAGATAAAATTGAGCTCATCAAGCGTGCGTTTGTGATTGCAAGAGATGCGCACGAAGGGCAATTTCGCTCCAGCGGCGAACCTTACATTACCCATCCTGTGGCGGTAGCCTCTATTATTGCTCAACTACATTTAGATCACGAAGCGGTCATGGCTGCGCTTTTGCACGATGTTATTGAAGATACACCTTATACGGAAGAACAACTGAAAGAAGAGTTCGGTGCCAGTGTAGCTGAAATTGTGGACGGTGTATCAAAACTCGATAAGTTGAAATTTCGTACTCGCCAAGAAGCACAAGTCGAGAATTTTCGCAAAATGATTTTGGCGATGACGCGTGATATTCGTGTTGTGTTAATTAAGCTTGCTGACCGCACGCATAATATGCGCACGCTTGGTTCGTTACGACCAGATAAACGCCGCCGTATTGCGAAAGAAACGCTTGAAATCTATTGTCCGCTTGCTCATCGTTTAGGCATTGAGCATATCAAAAATGAATTAGAAGACTTATCTTTTCAAGCAATGCATCCACATCGTTATGAGGTGTTAAAAAAACTCATTGATGTTGCGCGTAGTAATCGACAAGATTTAATCGAACGTATTTCACAAGAGATTAAAGTGCGGTTAGAAAACGCAGGCATTTTTGCCCGAGTGTGGGGACGTGAAAAACACCTTTACAAGATCTATCAAAAAATGCGCATAAAGGATCAAGAATTCCACTCTATTATGGATATTTATGCGTTCCGTGTGATTGTAAAAAATGTGGATGATTGTTATCGCGTTTTGGGGCAAATGCATAATCTTTATAAGCCACGCCCTGGTCGAGTAAAGGATTATATCGCCGTACCTAAAGCAAATGGCTATCAGTCTTTGCAAACTTCAATGATTGGGCCGAAAGGTGTTCCCGTAGAAGTTCATATCCATACTGAGGATATGGAACAAGTCGCCGAAATGGGCATTACGGCGCATTGGGTTTATAAAGAAAATGGTAAAAACGACAGTACAACCGCACAAATCCGCGCACAACGCTGGTTGCAAAGTTTGGTCGAAATTCAACAAAGTGTAGGGAACTCGTTTGAGTTTATTGAGAATGTAAAATCAGAGTTTTTCCCGAAAGAAATTTATGTTTTTACGCCAAAAGGTCGAATTGTTGAGCTGCCAATGGGCGCAACGGCAGTGGATTTCGCTTATGCCGTGCATTCAGATGTGGGAAATACTTGTGTTGGCGTGACTGTTGAGCATAAACCTTATCCGCTTTCACAAGCCCTTGAGTCTGGTCAAACAGTCAATATCATTACTGATCCAAATGCATATCCTAAAGCAGCGTGGTTAAATTTTGTGGTAACGGCTCGTGCGAAAACACGGATTCGCCATTATCTCAAACAGCGTTGTGAAGAGGATGCGGTGAAATTAGGGGAAGTTGAGCTTAATGCAGCATTACAGCCTCATAATTTAGGTGATTTTTCTATTCAACAAATTAGAATTGTACTAGATGCTTTAGCACTTTCTTCTTTAGATGAATTATTACGAGAAATTGGTTTAGGTAATCAGTCTGCAGCCATCATTGCGCATCAATTTGTGGGCGTACCGTTAGAATCTGCTAATACTCAGAATTTTGAATTTGAAGCAAAAATACTCACTATTGCACCAATGCAAGTGGGTAAAACACAATTTGCTCAATGTTGCCATCCAATTCCAGGTGATCCTATTGTGGGATGTCGTACCGAAGAAAACACCGTTGTGGTGCATCATCAACATTGTGCAAGTTTGAAAAATGCTTGTCACCAATCGTTGGCTAAATGGGATAATGTTCAAAGTGCGGTGAATTTTGAGGCTGAATTACAAATAGAAATATTGAATGAGCAGAATGCCTTGCTTAGTTTAATGACTGCAATTTCTGCGAGCGAAAGCAGTCTCCAAAATATTTGGACGGAAGAATTAGAGAATAATTTATTGCTTGTGATTTTGCAGGTTTGTGTAAAAGATATCAAACACCTAGCCAATATCATTCATCGCATTAAAGGCATCACTGGCGTCGTTAATGTCAAACGCAATATTAATGAGCTATGAGCCTTGAACTTCTTGATGCCGTACCTTTGACTAGCCTCTCTGGTGTTGGTGCGGCCATTTCTAATAAACTGGCTAAAATCGGCATTCATAACCTGCAAGATTTACTCTTTCATTTACCTATTCGCTATGAAGATCGTACGCGAATTACGCCAATCGCTAATCTCCGCCCTGAACAATATTTTACCATTGAAGGAATTGTACAAACCTGTGAAGTTACTTTTGGTCGTCGGCCGATTTTATCGGTCAGTTTGTCAGACGGCACATCAAAAATTATGTTACGTTTTTTTAATTTTAATGCGGGAATGCGTAATAGTTTTCAAGCAGGTGTGCGAGTAAAGGCCTTTGGAGAGGTAAAACGTGGGCGTCACATGCCAGAAATTCATCATCCAGAATATCAAATTGTGCGAGATAATGCGCCCATAGTATTGGAAGAAACTCTAACGCCGATTTATTCCACAACGGAAGGGCTAAAACAAAATTCATTACGAAAATTAACGGATCAGGCTTTGGCATTACTCGACAAAGTTCAGATTGCAGAAATTTTGCCTAATGAATTTAATCCACATCAATATAGCTTAAAAGAGGCGTTGCGATTATTGCATCGTCCACCGCCAGATATTTCATTAGAAATGTTAGAGCAAGGTAAGCATCCTGCACAACAACGATTAATTTTTGAAGAATTATTGGCGCATAATCTTGCTATGCAAAAAGTGCGGTTAGGAACGCAGCAATTTTCTGCCTTACCGCTACATTATCAAACAGATTTGAAACAGCGATTTTTAGCCACCTTGCCATTTCAACCCACTAATGCGCAAAAGCGAGTCGTGTCGGATATAGAACAAGATCTTATTAAAAATTATCCGATGATGCGCTTAGTGCAAGGGGATGTGGGCTCGGGAAAAACATTGGTTGCTGCATTGACTGCTTTAACGGCAATTGATAACGGCAAACAAGTCGCTTTAATGGCGCCAACAGAAATTCTTGCAGAACAGCATGCGAATAATTTCCGACGTTGGTTTGAGCCTTTAGGCATTGAAGTAGGCTGGTTAGCCGGTAAAGTAAAAGGAAAATCAAGACAAGCAGAGCTTGAAAAAATCAAAACTGGTGCCGTGCAAATGGTGGTGGGGACGCACGCTTTATTCCAAGAAGAAGTCGAGTTTTCCGATCTAGCATTGGTGATTATTGATGAACAACACCGTTTTGGTGTGCATCAACGATTAATGTTGCGTGAGAAAGGCGAAAAAGCGGGATTTTATCCCCATCAGTTAATTATGACCGCCACGCCGATTCCAAGAACGTTGGCAATGACCGTATATGCAGATTTAGATACATCAATTATTAATGAATTGCCTCCAGGTCGTACGCCAATAACAACAGTGGTAGTTTCTGAAGAACGTCGCGCTGAAATTGTGATGCGTGTAAAAAACGCTTGTGTTAATGAAAAACGCCAAGCCTATTGGGTGTGTACGTTAATTGATGAATCAGAGGTGTTAGAAGCTCAAGCCGCAGAAGCAATTTGGGAAGATCTAACTAAGGCATTACCTATGTTAAATATTGGGTTAGTGCACGGGCGGATGAAACCACAAGAAAAACAAGATGTTATGATGCGTTTTAAAAATGCAGAATTGGATTTATTGGTGGCAACGACAGTCATCGAAGTGGGCGTGGATGTGCCGAATGCGAGTTTGATGATTATCGAAAATGCAGAACGTTTAGGTTTATCGCAGCTTCATCAGTTACGAGGGCGCGTCGGTCGAGGCAGTACGGCTTCTTTTTGTGTACTAATGTATAAACCTCCGCTCGGTAAAGTTTCGCAAAAACGTTTGCAAGTGCTACGAGATAGCCAAGATGGGTTTGTTATTTCGGAAAAAGACTTAGAAATTCGTGGACCAGGTGAAGTGCTTGGAACGAAACAAACGGGCATCGCTGAATTGCGAGTAGCAAATTTAATGCGAGATAGAAAAATGATACCAACGGTGCAATTTTATGCGAAATCACTTATCCAAAAATACCCAGATCTAGCAGAAAGTCTGATTCGTCGTTGGTTAAATAACAAAGAGATTTACTCGAACGCTTAAAAGTGCGGTCAATTTTCAAAGAGTTTTAAATGGATAAAAAAGAAAAACGCCCAACTGTGCTTTTTTTTGACTCTGGAGTGGGTGGGTTTAGCGTATATCGTGAAGCTAAAAAATTATTACCAAATTGGCATTATCTCTATTGTTTTGATAATGCCGGTTTCCCTTATTCAGAACGAGAAGAAGAAAGTATTATTCACCGCACTTTAGCAGTTTGCCAATTTATTAATCAATGTTATCCATTAGATGCAATCGTGATAGCTTGCAATACAGCGAGTACAGTTGTACTTCCGCCTTTGCGAGCTGCTTTTGATATTCCTATCATTGGGACTGTACCAGCCATTAAACCTGCATCAGAAATGACAAAGACAAAACATATTGGTTTATTAGCTACAAAGGGTACTGTAAAACGTCATTATGTCGATGATTTAATTGATAAATTTGCGCAAGATTGTGTTGTTGAGAGATTGGGAACAACAAAATTAGTCGAAATTGCGGAGCAAAAAATTCGTGGTCATTCCGTTGATCTAATTAGTTTAAAAGATGAGTTATCTCCGTGGGCAGACATGGCAGATTTAGATACATTAGTTTTAGGTTGTACTCATTTTCCACTCATCAAAGATGAAATTCAGTTGTGCTTGCCACAAATTAAATATTTTATGGATCCTGGCGCGGCGATTGCTAAGCGGATAAAATATTTACTTGATGGTAAATGTGTACGAGCTCAAGGTGAAAAACATAATCAAATGTTTTGTACCGAGCATTTTCCTGAAGAATCTCAATTTAAAAAAGCTTTACATCTATGGGGATTTGAATCTTTGGATGTAATAAAAATAGACTAAAATTGATGTCAAATAGACCTTTTTGTATTAACTTTATCCAAAAGATCATTTTTTTAAATATTTTTACAAAAAGTACTTGCAAGGGTTTTGAAAATCCCTATAATGCACCGCACACAACGACGCACTGTTGTGAAGTATTTAAGTTTCCGCGTGCGTCGTTGTTTTTTGCTCTTTAACAATGTATCAGACAATCTGTGTGGGCACTTGTTGATTGACTTGTTTTAAAAATATTTTTTAATTTTGAAGTCTTAATAGGTGCTTAACTGAAAATTCATCA
>NZ_QQKA01000003.1 GCF_003493605.1 Haemophilus haemolyticus | reverse complement strand
TGGGCGATTAAAAACGGAATGTTATTACGGCAAACGATTTGAGACGTTCGAACAACTGGAAAAAACGATTCATGAATATATTCATTATTACAACCATGAGCGCATTCAGGGGAAACTAAAAGGACTCAGCCCTGTGAATTACAGAACTCAGTCCTTGAACTAAATCAGTCTAACTTTTTGGGGTCAGATCAATTTAGTCCCCTTTGTAATGTTGTCAAAGCATTCATTATTGACGGTAATCCGACAAAAATCTTGCTAATTTTGTAATGGCTTCTTCAAGCTGATTCACATAAGGAAGGGTGACAACACGGAAGTGATCCGGTGAATGCCAATTAAATCCTTTACCGTGTACAAGTAGTACTTTTTCTTGGCGGAGTAAATCCAGCACCATTTTTTCATCACTGCGAATATTGAATTTTTTCACATCAATTTTCGGGAACATATACATCGCCCCCATTGGTTTCACGCAAGTAATGCCGGGTATTTGAGTGATGAGATCATAGGCTTTGTTTCGTTGCTCAAGTAATCGACCGCCCGGTAAAATAAATTCATTAATACTTTGATAGCCACCAAGTGCGGTTTGAATTGCATGTTGCATTGGTACGTTGGCACATAAACGCATTGATGCCAGCATATCCAATCCCTCAATATAACCTTTCGCATTATGTTTTGGACCGTTTAAAATCATCCAACCTTGACGGAATCCCGCAACTCGATAAGCTTTTGATAAACCATTCAGCGTAATAGTTAATAAATCAGGAGCAAGTGCGGCAATGTGATGATGTACTGCGCCATCATATAAAATTTTGTCGTAGATTTCGTCCGCGAAGATAATCAAATTATTTTGGCGCGCGATTTCCACAATTTCTTGTAATAATTCTTTGCTATACACCGCGCCAGTTGGGTTGTTTGGGTTGATGATAACAATGGCTTTAGTTTTCGCATTCACCTTGGCTTTAATATCATCAATAGCGGGGAACCAATTCGCTTCTTCATCACAAAGGTAATGAACAGCTTTGCCGCCAGAAAGTGTTACCGCAGCAGTCCAAAGCGGATAATCAGGCATCGGCACGAGTACTTCATCGCCATCATTAAGTAATGCTTGCATGGCCATTGTGATAAGCTCAGATACGCCGTTACCAATATACACATCATTGACTGTCGCGCCGTGAATCCCTTTTGATTGATAATATTGAACAATGGCTTTACGAGCAGAATATAACCCTTTTGAATCACAGTAGCCTTGAGCTGACGGTAAATTACGCAATACGTCAACCAAAATTTCATCTGGTGCTTCAAAGCCGAAAGGTGCGGGATTACCGATATTTAGTTTTAAAATTTTATTGCCTTCTTCTTCTAAGCGTAGTGCTTCTTTGTGTACTGGCCCGCGAATGTCATAACATACGTGTTCTAATTTGTCGGATTTTGGGAATAATCGCATAGTGAAATCCTTTTGTTTCTAATAAATTTTTCGAGAAAAGTGCGGTTAATTTACGCTGAATTTTCAATATTGAAAAGATTTTGTAAAAAAATTTTTTGTCATTAACAATCTGCGGTAGAATGCGGCTAATTTTTTGTGTATTTAAAACAAAATCTAATGAGTTATTTAGCGCAGGCAATAGGCGAGTTAAAATCGCAAATTCACGCATATTTACAGCAATCAACGAATGAACTTGTCCGTTTTCAGGTGAAACTGGACAAGGTTGATTTGTTGGCTTGGCTGAAAAGTCAATCTGCGTATCCACAATTTTATTTACATTTTCGTGATGAAGCAAAAGTATTGGCTGCTCTTGGTGAAGAGAGGTCATTTTCGCAGTTAAATTTAGCGCAAGAATTTATTGAAGAAAGTGGTTTTCCACTGGTTGGTGGTTTGCAATTTCAAGGCACCGCACAATTTGTATTGCCAAAAATTCTTGTTGAACAGGATAATAAAGGCACGTTGGTATCCTTTTTTGTGAAAGATGAGCAAAGTGCGAATGATACTTTAGCCCACCTAAAAACTTTTGAAAATATCACCGCACTTTCTGCTTTGCCAAAACAGATTCCTTTGCATACAGAGCCTCGAGCGAATGAAAGAACTTGGTGTGATTGGGTAAATCAGGCTTTGGTGGAAATTAAAAGTGGGGAGCTGACAAAAATTGTATTAGCCAATGAAACCACTTTTCATTTAAAACAAGCGATTAATGCGTACGATTTTTTAGCAGAAAGTGAAAAACAAAATCAAGGTTGTTATCATTTTTTATGGGCTGAAAATTCTCATTCGGTTTTTGTTGGTTCTACACCAGAACGCCTATTTGCTCGTGAGTATAACTTGTTGCTAACCGAAGCTTTGGCGGGGACTGCATCGGTTTCTGAAAGTGAGAAAGAAACGCAATCTCAAGCCAATTGGTTGTTAAATGACGAGAAAAATTTAAAAGAAAATTGGTTGGTCGTAGAAGATATTTCGCAGAATTTACGTAAGCAAGTAGAAAGTTTTGATGTAAGCAATGTGGAATTGAAACCGTTACGTAAAGTACAACATTTGATTCGTAAAATTCGTGCAAATTTGGCCGCACATTATGCAGATGTAAATATATTAAAAGCCATTCATCCTACAGCTGCGGTATCTGGTTTGCCACAGCAACAAGCCAAAATGATTTTGTCAGAAATTGAAACCTTTGATCGAGGCTGGTATGCGGGAACATTGGGCGTGATGAGCGATGCATGTTCAGAGTTTTGTGTAGCGATTCGTTCTGCCTTTATTGAAGGTCATCGTATTCGTGTATTTGCTGGAGCGGGCATTGTGGCAGGCTCGCAGCCATTGGAAGAATGGAAAGAAATTGAACGTAAAGCAGCAGGGTTAATTTCCTTGTTTGCAGAAGAAAAATGATAACGGAGAAAAAAATGTCGGTAAGCGTGTTTAATCGTTGTTGGTCGAAAGTGATTTTAGAAACCTTGGTACGCCAAGGCGTTTCTCACGTTTGTATCGCGCCAGGTTCGCGTTCGACACCTTTAACTCTTGAAGCCGTACGTTTGCAAAATGCGGGTTCAGTCACTTGTCATACGCATTTTGATGAACGCGGTTTAGGTTTTTTTGCTTTGGGTATTGCTAAGGCAACTCAATCACCTGTTGCCATTATTGTTACATCAGGCACGGCGACTGCAAACCTTTATCCAGCAATTATTGAAGCACGTCAAACGGGTGTGAATTTATTTGTTTTAACTGCTGACCGTCCACCAGAACTTTGGGAGTGCGGTGCAAATCAGGCTATTTTGCAGCAAAATATGTTTGGTCAGTATCCGGTTGCAAATGTTAATTTACCTAAACCGAGCGCAGATTATTCTGCGCAGTGGTTGATTTCTTTACTTGAACAGGCTTCCTTCCAACAAAAACAACAGGGTGGCGTTGTTCATATTAATGTGCCATTTGCCGAGCCACTTTATGATGCAATTGATGAGGAGGTAGATTCTCACCCTTGGTTGCAGCCGTTGCAACGCTGGTTAATTCAAAACAAGTCTTGGATAAATGTAGAAGCCCAACAAAACGAAGTATTAATGCATGAAAACTGGGATCATTGGCGCACTAAGCGTGGTGTCGTTGTGGTTGGTCAATTACCTGCAGAACAAGCGATGGGCATTAACTCTTGGGCAAGTGTTATGGGCTGGGTATTACTGACGGACATTCAATCTGGTGTTGTTCCAACGACGCCTTATGAAGATATTTGGCTCGCAAACCAAACTGTTCGTGAAAAACTTCTGCAAGCTGATATTGTGATTCAATTTGGTGCACGTTTTATCAGTAAACGAATTAATCAATTCTTACAGGCGTTTAAAGGTGAATTTTGGTTGGTTGAACAAAGCGGTAAAGCATTAGATCCTTATCATCATTCGCTTACTAGATTTAATGCTAAAGCACATCATTGGTTGCGTGCACATCCTCCTTTACGCCAAAAGCCTTGGTTGCTTGAGCCGTTAGCTTTATCTAAGTTCTGTGCGACCTTTATTGAACAACAAGTAGGCGGAAATTTAACAGAAGCCTCGCTCGCATTACGTTTACCAACACTTTTACCTTATAACGGCGTTTTATTTTTAGGTAATAGTTTACTTGTTCGTTTGGTTGATGCGCTAACGCAATTACCAGAAAGTTATCCTGTTTATACCAATCGTGGCGCAAGTGGAATTGATGGTTTATTGGCTACGGCTGCTGGAATAGGTATTGGTTCAAATAAACCTGTTGTTGCGGTGATTGGCGATACGTCCACTTTATATGATCTAAACTCGTTCGCATTATTCAAAAATGTTACGCAACCAACGGTAATCTTTGTGATCAATAATAATGGTGGCGCGATTTTTGATATGTTACCTGTAGATGAACAAGTCAAAGATCAGTTCTATCGATTACCGCATAATGGCGATTTTTCTCAAATCGCGGCAATGTTCGATCTCAAATATGCTCATCCTTATACTTGGGCAGATCTCAATTCTGTTGTTAAACAGGCTTATAGTCGTCGCAAGGCAACGTTAATTGAAATTAAAACGAATCCGAGTGATGGTAGTAGTTTGTATAAACGCTTAATCGAGCAAATTAGTCACGCCGTGATTGGTGCTTAAGTATTCTGTAGGCGGGCTTTAGTCCGCCATATTTTATTATTTCTATCAATAATCCTTTCAATGATAAACATCATTTTTCTTCACGGACTTCTTGGTACAAAAAATGACTGGCAAAAAGTCATTGAAAATCTACCGCACTTTAATTGTATTGCGCTAGATTTGCCTTTTCACGGGCAAGCTAAATACCTTGAAGTCACAAATTTTGAAGATACGGCAGAGTATTTATCTCAGCAAATTAAAAGTGCGGTGAAAAATGAACCCTATTTTCTTGTTGGGTATTCTCTAGGTGGAAGGATCGCTTTGTATTATGCGCTGCAAGCTCAGCTGGAGCGATCTAATTTGCAAGGCGTTATTTTAGAAGGAGCGAATCTAGGTTTAAAAACTGACGAAGAAAAGCAGGCTCGTTTTCTGCAGGATTTTGCTTGGGCGCAACGTTTTATGCAAGAATCGCCAGAAAAAGTGTTGAATGATTGGTATCAACAACCTGTGTTTTCTCATTTGACTGCAGAAGAAAGGCTGCAGTTAGTTGAAAAACGAAAATCAAGTTGTGGGGAAAATATTGGCAAAATGCTGCTGGCGACAAGTCTATCCAAACAACCTGATTTTAGTGAAAAAGTGCGGTTAAGTTCTTTGCCATTTTTTTATTTTTGTGGCGAAAGAGATCATAAGTTCCAAGTATTAGCCAAAGAAAATCAAATTGATTTAGTGACAATTCCCTGCGCTGGACATAACTCACATTTAGAAAACTCAAAATATTTCTCTAAAAAAATAGAAAATTGCATATTAAAAATTGCTAGACCTTAGTTAAAATGCTAGGATTCAATACTTTCTCTTTATAATAAACTACTAAGGAAAAACAATGTCTACACAACTTCGTAATAATCCGATGAAAGTGGCGTTAGCCTCGATGGTCGGTACGGCAATCGAATTTTTTGATTATTATATCTATGCGGCTGCCGCTGTATTAGTTTTCAATACGCAATTCTTCCATAGCGATGATCCGCTTTCTAATGATTTACTTTCTCTTTCTACGCTTGCTTTAGCATTTTTTGCACGTCCTATTGGTTCGGCATTATTCGGTCACTTTGGAGATAAAATTGGTCGTAAAAAAACCTTGGTTGCCTCTCTTGTTTTAATGGGCGGTTCAACGGTAGTAATTGGTTTACTTCCTAACTATGCTCAAATCGGTATCTGGGCACCAATTTTGCTTTGCGTATGCCGTGTTGGTCAAGGAATTGGACTTGGTGGTGAATGGGGCGGTGCAGCTTTAGTTGCAACAGAAAATGCGCCGGAAGGCAAACGAGCTTGGTACGGTACTTTCCCTCAATTAGGTGCGCCAATCGGCTTATTTGTAGCGAATGCAACATTCTTCTTAGTTAGCTATTTACTTGGTCATAATGCACTTGTTGAATGGGCGTGGCGTATTCCATTTGTATCTTCCATTTTATTAGTTGCAGTTGGTTTATATGTTCGCTTAACTTTGCACGAAAGCCACGTATTTGTGGAAGCAGAGCAAAAAGGCAAAAAATTGAATGCACCAGTGAGTGTTGTTTTTACTAAACACTTAAAACCAATGATCATTGGCACATTTATTATGGTAGCAACTTATTCTTTGTTTTACATTATGACGGCTTTTGCGCAGGCATATTCTCGAACCGCGCCAAAGCTTTCTGACGCAGGTTATGCGCTTGGCTTAGGTATCCCAGCAAATACGTTTACTGGCTTGTTATTAATTAGTGCAATTGTATTTGGTATTTTTATCAGTATTTCTGGTGTTTATGCCGATAAAATCGGTCGTCGTAAATGGTTGATTTGGGTGACGGTGGCTGTTGGTGTGCTCGGTTTAACCATGCCATTCTTCTTAGAAAATGGTACTCCAATGAGTGTATTTGCATTTTTAGTAATTGGTATGGCGATCATGGGGATGACATTTGGTCCAATGGCTGCGCTATTACCAGAATTATTTCCAACGGAAGTGCGTTATTCAGGTGCCTCTCTTGCTTATAATTTAGCATCAATTATTGGTGCAACAATTGCAGCAATGATTTCTTTAAAAATTAATGCGTCATTCGGTGTAATGGGCGTAGGTATTTATTTAGCAATTAATGCCCTCATGACTCTATTGGCATTATTAGCGTCAAAAGAAACCAAAAATGTAGATTTAACACAAATCTAATCCTAGTTAAGAAAAAAGAGCGGTGAAATTTCACCGCTCTTTTGCCTTTCTTTAGTTTATTTTCAATATTAACTTTCAAACGAATCTTTTAATCGTTCATCTGCTCGACGAGATTCACTTTTATGTTGAAGTTTATTAAGCTGGCGCTCCAATTTTTCCTCAACTTCATTAATTGCTTTATACATATCATCTGAGGTTGCACTTGCCAATAAATTGCCCAGTGGCGTGCCAATAGATGCTTCTACAGTAAATCCATTCGGTACTTTGTTTAAAACAAAATGTGGGTTAATTAACTGTGTTTGCCATTTACCTAATTTCGCGAGTCTTTCCTCCACGTGTTCACGAATTGCAGGGGTGATTTCCATTTGTTTGCTGGTGATATTAAGTGTCATAGCATTTACCTCTTTGTTGCGTGATTTACAGTTTTCTTTAATTACAAAATAGCTTTCTTAATTCGGGTTTTCAAGGGCTTTAAGAGGAAATATCAAAGTAATTTTTAAAAATATGATCTATGTCTAATTTCTGAAAAAAGCTGCTTTTCTTTCTAAGATAAGTTGTTAAGATGGAAAATTGTGATAAGAAAAAAAGGTGTGAATATTGATTGTATCCACACCTTTTTTCATTTGATTATTCTACGATTTCGTCTTGATCGTGATGATTTATTTTCAAGCGTTGGAAATAATCTTTTGTTTCTTCAATCACAACTTTTCGCAATCCGATGAGCGCGATGAGATTTGGAAAGGCCATTAAACCATTTACGATATCGGCGATAATCCATATTAAATTTAAATGTAAGAATGAGCCTAATCCCACCAACACAATATAAGCTAAACGATATAGTTTTATGCCACGAATACCAACGAGGTAAACAAAGCAACGTTCACCATAGTAACACCAGCCTAAAATAGTTGTGAATGCAAAAAATAATAAACCGACGGTTACAATCGTTGCGCCAATTGATGTCCCTAAACCTTGTGCAAAGGCGTAGTTTGTTACTGTAGCACCTGCTAATTCAGGGTTATTCCAAGCCCCAGTCAATACCAATACAATCCCCGTCATCGTACAAACAATAATGGTATCCAAGAATGTTCCTGTCATAGAAATTAAACCTTGACGGACAGGCTCACGAGTTTGTGCCGCTGCGGCTGCAATTGGTGCGCTTCCTAAACCTGATTCATTGGAGAAAATGCCTCTAGCGACGCCTGATTGAATCGCTTTCATTACAGTAAGCCCTACGGCACCGCCTAATGCAGCTTGCGGATCAAAAGCACTATCAATAATCAATAAAATCGCATCTGGTACTTTTTCTATATTCAAAAGGATAATAACTAGTGAAGTCGTGACGTATAAAATCGCCATAAACGGCACAATTACTGATGATGCGGTTGCGATACGTTTAACTCCGCCAAGAATGATTAAGCCGACTAAAAGTGTAACAATAATTGCTGTAACTAAAATGGGAATGTTAAAAGTGTCTTGCATTGCGTGAGTAATTGCATTCACTTGTGGGAATGTACCTATTCCGAAAAAGGCCACCATTACACCAAATAATGCAAATAATTTTGCCAGCCATTTAATACCTAGTCCGCGTTCAATGTAATACATCGGGCCGCCAGCCATAAAGCCATTTTTATCACGAACACGATATTTAACTGCGAGTAAACATTCGGCATATTTTGTTGCCATTCCTAACAAAGCAACCAGCCACATCCAAAAAATAGCCCCTGGCCCACCTGCTTGTACCGCAGTTGCCACGCCCACAATATTACCAGTTCCGATTGTTGCTGCTAATGCGGTACAAAGTGCGGCAAAAGATGACACATCACCTTTTCCACCTTTATCTTTTTTAAATAAATAACCAAGCGCACGTGGTAAATAGCGAATTTGAATAAAGCCTAAACGTAAGGTTAAGTAGAGCCCTGTGCCCGATAAGAGCATGAGTAGCGGAGCGCCCCAAATAAAGCTATCAATAGCTGAAAGAATTGACTCAATTGTCATGTGATTCCTCGTCGTTTAAATCAAAAATAAACACGACAAGAAGACGAAAAGATACAATGGAAAAGAAAGTGCGGTGAAAAGATAGATAATTTCCACACTTACGATAGATTGTCTTTTGCCCCTGTCCTTTTGCCTGAGCGTTTGAAAAACGATTGAAAAATTAACCGCTCTTTTGCGCCTTCGGCGTCCATTTCTAAAATGGATCTCTCCAAGGGTTCGTCCAGTAACAGTCCCTGCCATCGCACCTGAAAGATTTTACATCGTCGGTGTGGGGTCAATTCCCCGCTCTCCAGCTACCTTCATCCGAACTCACTTTTCATTGTGACAATCACAATGAAAGCGTATGGATTCTATCAAAATGGGAAATTAATTTCAAAAAGGAATTTTAAAATCGTCTCTCAGTTGATAGAAATAATAACTTTATTCTATATCCCCACAAAAACGATATCCTTCACCATGCACTGTCATAATGATATTTGGGGTATTAGGATGATCTTCAAAATGTTTTCTGATGCGTCGAATTGTGACATCTACGGTACGATCCTGAGGTTTCAATTCACGTCCCGTCATTTTTTTTAGTAATTCTTCGCGAGTTTGTAATTTTCCTGGATTTTCACAGAAATGCAGCATTGCACGAAATTCACTGCGTGGAAGTTTAAATTCTTCACCTTCTGGTGTAATTAAACTGTGACTATTTAAATCTAATTTCCAACCATTAAAACGATAGAATTCTCGACCAAATGTATTTTCTTTTTCTTGATGTGGCATTGTGCGATGCAATAGATTACGTGCACGGATAGTCAATTCCCGAGGGTTAAAAGGCTTGGTTAAATAATCGTCGGCACCGATTTCTAGCCCTAGAATTTTATCGACTTCATTATCACGACCAGTTAAGAAAATAAGTGGCAAGTTGAGTTCTTCGCGGAGCTCTCTTGCTAATAATAAACCGTTTTTACCCGGTAAATTAATATCCATTACAACCAAATTTATATTGTGGTTTTCTAACATGTGATGCATCTCTGCGCCATTTTCTGCTTCAAGCACATCATACCCTTCCGCTTCAAAAATCCCTTTAAGCGTATTTCGGGTAACGATTTCATCTTCAACAACGAGAATTTGTGGAGTAGCCATTTTCCATCCTTATACTTATTTTGGTGTATGCTATCATGATTCCATTCTAGCGGTGTAACATTGTTGTAACAATAAAAAAGTGCGGTTATTTTTTATAAGATTTTCCTTTTTATGATCTAAATCATAGTTTTAGATATTCAAATTTCTTTGTGATAGAATTTCGCGCATTTTTACTTTTCCTTTCAATTCTATGAAAAAACTTTTTCTTTTTTTTACACTGATTTTTACCGCATTTGCAGCTAACGCTGGTCTATTTGATAAAACACAATCTTTCTTGAAAGTAGATGATGCTTTTGCATTTTCTGCCACTTTATCTACGGATAAAAGTCAATTACAGGTTCATTGGGACATTGCTGATGGCTATTATTTATATCAAGATAAGATTAGTGCTGAATTAGTGGGTAAATCGGATGCTCTCACTTTACATGCTCAACAAGCAGCTGAATTACACCAAGACCCTTATTTTGGTGAAGTGAAGGTGTTTACTCGCTCAATTGATGGCGTATTTAGCGGCGCATTTAGCAATGCTGATGATCAGGTTGAAATCACTTATCAAGGATGTACCGAAGGTTTTTGCTATCCGCCTGAAACTAAAGTATTACGAATTGCGGATTTAGCCGTTTCTCAAGAGAAAACTGTCGAAAAAACAGTTGAAAAAAATACCGCACTTTTATCTGAACAAGATCGTTTGGCTGATGGTTTATTCCATAGTAAATGGGCGATCTTCGGTTTCTTTTTATTGGGATTGGGGCTGGCTTTTACGCCTTGTGTATTGCCAATGTTACCGTTGCTTTCTGCTATTGTTATCGGCCAGCAACAACGTCCAAATATGATGCGAGCGTTTAGTTTAGCTTTTCTTTATGTTCAAGGCATGGCACTGACTTACACCTTGTTAGGGCTCGCAGTAGCGGCTATCGGTTTGCCGTTTCAAATCGCCTTGCAACATCCTTATGTGATGATCGGGCTTTCTATTTTATTTGTTGTTTTAGCTCTTTCAATGTTTGGCTTATTTACTATTCAATTGCCAAATAGCTTACAAAATAAACTCAATACATGGAGCCAAAAACAAACCTCGGGCGCTTTTGGCGGTTCCTTTGCGATGGGAATGATTGCTGGGCTTGTGGCATCACCTTGTACATCTGCACCACTTTCTGGCGCTTTACTTTATGTGGCGCAAAGTGGTGATTTATTCACTGGAGCAGCAACTCTTTATTTGCTTGCACTTGGTATGGGCGTACCGCTAATGTTAATCACATTGTTTGGTAATAAAATTTTGCCAAAATCAGGTGAGTGGATGAACACAGTGAAACAAACATTCGGCTTTGTTATGTTAGCGTTACCTGTGTTTTTACTTTCTCGTATTTTGCCTGAAGCGTGGGAGCCACGCTTATGGGCTGGATTAGCGACAGTATTTTTTATTTGGTTTGCGTTGCAGATGCCTAAGAACGGTTTTGGCTATGCCATTAAAATTATTAGTTTTGCGTTGGCTATGGTTTCCGTACAACCTTTGCAAAATTGGATTTGGCAAACTCAGCCGACAGCACAAAGTGCGGTAGAAAATAAGTCTGTTTCTCAGGTTAAATTTAAGCAAATTAAAAATATTGAAGAACTTGACCGCACTCTAGCGGAAAATCCGCATTCGATCGTGATGTTGGATTTATACGCGGATTGGTGTGTTGCTTGTAAAGAATTTGAAAAGTTGACTTTTTCAGATCCAAAAGTGCAACAGCAATTTCAAAATATCTTATTGTTACAAGTGAATATGACAAAGAATAGCCCAGAAAATAAAGCATTAATGGAGCGCTTTAATGTGATGGGATTACCCACAATTTTATTTTTTGATAAGCAAAATAATGAGATTCAAGGAAGTAGAGTAACGGGCTTTATGGATGCTGATTCTTTTTCTAATTGGATTGAAAAGCTACTTTAGTTATTTTTACTTTTGGTAAAAAGTATTTTTCAATTTTAATTATTGTTTAACTACTCGTTAAAGATTAATATGGCGCCGTTTTAATTCATCTTTAAACAAAAGGAAAGCAAATGAACAATCTTGAAAAATATCGCCCTCATGTATTAGCTCTATTACGCATCACTGCTGCTTACATGTTTATCTTACATGGCACAGCAAAATTTTGGGAGTTTCCAATTTCCATGACGGGTGGAAATGGCCCGGTAGGTGATTCAATGATGATTGTAGGTGGAGTGATTGAAATTGTCGGCTCAATCTTATTAATTTTAGGATTATTTACGCGTCCAGCTGCGTTTATTTTATCTGGCCAAATGGCTTTTGCGTATTTCTTTATGCATGTGGCTGGCAAAGGGAATTTACTATTCCCAATTGCAAATGGCGGTGAGCTTGCGTTACTTTACTCTGTACTCTTCTTATATTTTGTATTTTCTGGCGCTGGTGCTTGTGCTTTAGATAACAAGTTTTTTAAAAAGTAGTTTAGTTGTAGTTTCATAATTTAATCCTTTTATTTGCCCACATTTATGTGGGCTTTTTTATGCTTGAAATTTACCGCACTTTATTCTGATTACATT
Organism: Haemophilus haemolyticus; assembly: GCF_003493605.1. GTDB lineage: Bacteria > Pseudomonadota > Gammaproteobacteria > Enterobacterales > Pasteurellaceae > Haemophilus > Haemophilus haemolyticus_J. The sequence continues at coordinate 161,450 of NZ_QQKA01000003.1, read as the reverse complement.
TTATTTAATCTTTTCTATATTTGCGCAAACGATTGCGCTATAATTCACTCCGCTTATTTTTAAACATTTAATGAAGGAAAATGTAATGACAGATCGTCCAATTCGTCAGGCTTTACTGAGTGTTTCTGATAAAACCGGTATCGTAGAATTTGCTCAAGGCTTAGTACAGCGTGGTGTAAAACTACTTTCCACAGGCGGTACGGCAAAATTGTTAGAACAGTATGGTTTGCCGGTGACTGAAGTGTCTGATTATACGGGATTCCCAGAAATGATGGACGGTCGAGTAAAAACCTTACACCCCAAAGTGCATGGCGGTATTCTTGGCCGTCGTGGTACAGATGATGCCATTATGCAACAACACGGCATTGAAGGCATTGATATGGTGGTGGTGAATTTATATCCATTTGCAACCACTGTGGCTAAACCAGATTGTACCTTGGCTGATGCGGTAGAAAATATCGATATCGGTGGACCAACCATGGTGCGCTCTGCTGCGAAAAACCATAAAGATGTGGCGATCGTAGTGAATAATCATGATTTCAACGCAATTCTTGCAGAGATGGATAAACATCAAAACAGCCTAACGCTTGAAACTCGTTTTGACCTTGCAATTAAAGCATTTGAACATACTGCGCAATATGATTCCATGATTGCCAACTATTTCGGTCAGTTGGTGAAACCTTATCATCTTGCTGCTGAAGAAGATGCGGAGGCGAAGTGCGGCCAATTTCCACGGACTTTAAATTTGAATTTCGTGCGTAAACAAACCATGCGTTATGGCGAAAATGCCCATCAAAATGCCGCGTTTTATGTGGATCTCAATGTAAAAGAAGCGAGTGTAGCAACAGCAAACCAACTGCAAGGTAAAGCTTTGTCTTATAACAATATTGCCGACACCGACGCAGCCCTTGAATGTGTAAAAGAATTTGATGAGCCGGCATGCGTGATTGTTAAACACGCCAATCCGTGTGGTGTGGCTTTAGGCAAAGACATTTTAGAGGCCTACAACCGCGCCTATCAAACAGACCCAACCTCAGCTTTTGGCGGCATCATTGCGTTTAACCGTGAATTAGACGAAAAAACGGCAAATGAAATTGTAGAACGTCAATTTGTGGAAGTGATTATCGCACCGAAAGTGTCTGCGGAAGCCGTTGAAGTGGTGAAACGTAAGAAAAATGTCCGTTTGCTTGAATGTGGAGAATGGCAAGCACGTACCCAACGTTTAGATTTCAAACGTGTGAACGGTGGCTTGTTGGTGCAAGATGCGGATTTAGGCATGGTGGGCTTGGATGACTTAAAAGTGGTCAGCAAACGTCAACCGACTGAACAAGAACTGAAAGATTTATTATTCTGCTGGAAAGTGGCGAAATTTGTGAAATCGAATGCCATTGTTTATGCCAAAGATAACCAAACTATTGGTATTGGCGCAGGCCAAATGAGCCGCGTGTATTCGGCTAAAATCGCCGGTATTAAAGCGCAAGATGAAGGCTTGGAAGTGGACGGTTGTGTAATGGCATCTGATGCGTTCTTCCCATTCCGTGATGGCATTGATGCGGCAGCGAAAGTGGGGATTCAATGTGTGATTCATCCGGGCGGTTCAATGCGCGATCAGGAAGTGATTGATGCGGCAGATGAGCATAATATGGTGATGGTATTGACCGGAATGCGGCATTTTAGACATTAATTTATGCAGCAACTTCGCTTAATGAGCGACTTACTTATTCCCCCCTCTTTCGTAAAGAGGGGGTGAGGGGGAGATTTAAACGATGCTAAATGTACTATGAGGTTGAAATAACTTCTGCCAAATCTCCCCTACCCCTCTTTGCTAAAGAGGGGATTAAATTCAAAAAGATACAAGGAGCATTATGAACATCCTCATCATCGGAAACGGCGGTCGTGAACACGCCCTCGCTTGGAAAGCGGCGCAATCTCCATTAGCGGATAAAATTTTTGTTGCACCGGGCAATGCCGGAACGGCATTAGAACAAAAGGTCGAAAACGTTAATATCAGTGCAACGGATATTCCTTCATTGGTTAAATTTGCCCAAGATAACCACATTGATTTAACGATCGTGGGGCCTGAAGCGCCACTTGTGATTGGGGTGGTGGACGCTTTTCGTGCTGCGGGTTTAAACATTTTCGGACCAACGCAAGCGGCTGCGCAATTGGAAGGTTCCAAAGCCTTTACTAAAGATTTCTTATCCCGTCATAAAATCCCAACCGCAGAATATCAAAATTTCATCGAAGTCGAACCGGCATTGGCTTACTTGCGTGAAAAAGGCGCGCCAATTGTCGTTAAAGCGGATGGCTTGGCGGCTGGCAAAGGCGTGATTGTGGCGATGACATTGCAAGAAGCGGAAGACGCAGTGCGCGATATGCTTTCCGGCAATGCCTTTGGTGAAGCCGGTAGTCGAGTGGTCATTGAAGAATTTTTAGATGGCGAAGAGGCGAGCTTTATCGTCATGGTGGACGGCAAAAATGTCGAACCTATGGCGACCAGTCAAGACCACAAGCGTGTGGGTGAGAAAGACACGGGCTTAAACACCGGCGGTATGGGGGCTTATTCTCCTGCGCCTGTGGTGACACCTGAAATTCATGCGCGGGTAATGCGTGAAGTGATCTATCCAACGGTCAACGGCATGGCGGCAGAGGGCAATATTTACACCGGTTTCTTGTATGCTGGTTTGATGATCATGCCGAATGGCCAGCCGAAAGTGATCGAATTTAACTGCCGTTTTGGTGATCCGGAAACCCAACCGATTATGTTACGTTTGGAATCGGATTTGGTGGAGCTTTGTCTTAAAGCCTGTGATGGCAAATTAGACGAAGTGAAATCCCAATGGAATCCGAAAGCTTCTTTAGGTATCATATTGGCAGCAGAAGGCTATCCGGGCGATTATCGCAAAGGCGATGAAATCAGCGGTTTGCCTCAAAGTGCGGTCGAAAATGAGAAAGTTTTTTTGGCGGGCGTAGAAGCGAAAGCGGGCAAGTTAGTCACCAACGGCGGCCGCGTGCTTTGTGCTACGGCATTAGGAGAAAGCGTATTTGAGGCACAACAGAAAGCGCTGAAACTGGCTGAACAAATTCAATGGAACGGTCGTTTTTATCGCCGTGATATCGGCTATCGCGCTGTGGCTCGTGAGCAGAAAAAATAACTACATTTAATGTTAAGGGATCGAATGGATTATAAAAATAAAGAATTATGTCGTTTTCGTACCATAAGTTTTTTTCTAACGTTACATAAAAATAAAACGCAATGGGAAGACGCCCTTTATTCAGTCAAACGTGATGTGGATTTGTTATTGCCAGCTGTGCAGAAAGCAGGTTATACCTTGCAATCGATTCGAGTGATTACCAATCCCTTTGGTGAATATTTGGATTTAACCAATTTGCAGACGGCAAAAGCAGATTTGCAGTATTTAACGGAGTTACTGAATAAATTTAATGAAAGTGGAATTCGTCTTCGATTTGCAATAGGCGCGGCGAGAAATAAAGAGGAAATAGCGTTATTGCCAGAGTTAATCGCAGCTTATGGTGACTTGTGTAATGCCTGTGTTAATGTGCCATTAGATGAAAATGGCGTGTTAGATAATGAACTTATTGAGCAATCTGTTTATGCGGTACAACGGATTGCAAATATCACACCACGTGGCGAAGGTAACTTTAATTTTACTGTGAATTTTAACTGCAAGCCATTTATTCCTTATTTCCCCGCCGGTTATCATCTAAGTCATTTACCAAATAGTTTTGTCATTGGTTTAGAAACGCCTGATTTATTAGTCGAAGTATTAAAATCTGTACCCAAATCACCTCATAATCAATTTTATGCGGATTGTTATCAAGCGATGTCGCAAGCGTTGCAATATCATGTAGATCAAGTATTAGAGATGTTAAGTGCGGTCAAATTATCAGGTGAATTTGAATTTGCAGGCATTGATAGTTCGGCGGCACCATCTAAAAATTGTTCATCCATGACAAAAGTGTATGAATTAATGGGATTGCCCTATTTTGGTGCGGCTGGTTCAGTAGAGGTTTCTGCTTTACTGACAAAAATCTTTAAATCAATCCAGCGTGTACCATTGGTTGGATTTTCTGGATTAATGTTGGCGGTGACAGAAGATTTAGGTTTAGCCGAAGGGACACAAAAACACTATTTTGATATTCGCGCTTTACTAACTTATAGCGCCGTATGTGGTATCGGTTTAGATACGGTTCCTGTGGCGGGAAATGCTAAGGCTGAAAGCATCGCAGCTATTATGCGTGATACGGGAACGATGGCATTTCGCTTAAATAAACCTCTAACTGTGCGTTTATTCCCCATTCCGAATAAGATTGCAGGTGAAATATCCGAATTTGAGAGTGATGATTTATGTAACTGCCGCCTTTTACATATTCCGGATTAAAAAAATTTTCCCTACTTTGTATTGATGAATGTTATCTCTACTGTTAGTAAAAGAAATATCTCATGAGAAAATTAATATTGGGTAGTCTTGTCGCCGTATTGCTATCGGGATATGCAACGGCACATTAGCAAACCGAACAGAAAAAAGCGTTGGTAGGCGATTGGATGCGTCATATGAAACCAGCCGCCAAGGAGCCTTTGCCAGTTGAGCATTTTGATTATGTCACTTATCGAGCGGATCAAACCGTGCTGATGCGTGGTATCTCTCAGATTGATACAAAAGAAGGTTGGATGCGCTATTTATTGCAAGCCAAAGCCAAATAGCAGGCAAGTGATGGTAAGTTATGATTTTACCGTTCGTCTATTTAAAACCGCCCATTCACCACTAGTCGCAAAAATTATTGAACAATCTCCAGAATTTAAAGAATTAGATAAGGAATTTGTTTCACCTTGTAATAGCTGTGGTAATCATTTGGATATGAAGATTAAAATGAAAAGCCCAACAAGGATGACCAATTTTAATACTTATACGAAAGAAACCAGCCAATGCCGTAAACTTGGTGCTGGCGAGAAAACAAAAGAAGTTAAACTAATTGAGACATTAGTGAAAGAAAAAAGCCTGATTTAGATAAATGAATGTTTTTCATTGTAATAATGAAAAATATGATCGAAATTTTTGATTAAGTTTTTACTTGGAAACAGATAAACTATACACAAATAATTCAAACAAAGAGGAAAACACAATGTTTAAAAAGAGCATGAACATCGCTGATTACGATCCGGTTTTATGGCAAGCCATTCAAGATGAGAATCGTCGTCAAGAAGAACATATTGAATTAATCGCTTCTGAAAACTATGCCAGCCCGCGCGTAATGCAAGCGCAAGGTTCTCAATTCACCAATAAATATGCGGAAGGCTATCCCGGCAAACGCTATTATGGTGGTTGTGAGTATGCAGACATTGTGGAACAGTTAGCAATTGACCGCGCGAAAGAATTATTTGGTGCAGATTACGTGAATGTTCAACCGCACTCTGGTTCACAAGCGAATGCTGCGGTGTATGGTGCATTGATTAATGCGGGCGATACTATTTTAGGTATGGATTTGGCTCACGGTGGGCACTTAACTCACGGCGCAAAAGTCAGTTTCTCCGGCAAGATTTATAACTCTGTGCTTTATGGAATCACTGCGGATGGCTTAATTGAGTATGAAGATGTTCGTCAAAAAGCATTAGAATGTAAACCAAAACTTATCGTTGCGGGTTTCTCGGCTTATTCACAAATTGTGGATTGGGCGAAAATGCGTGAAATCGCAGATGAAGTCGGTGCGTATTTATTTGTGGATATGGCGCATGTAGCGGGATTAATTGCAGCGGGTTTATATCCAAATCCACTGCCTCATGCACATGTTGTGACAACAACAACCCATAAAACATTGGGCGGTCCGCGTGGTGGTTTAATTCTTTCATCTTGTGGTGATGAAGAAATCTACAAAAAATTACAATCATCTGTATTCCCTGCAAACCAAGGTGGTCCATTAGTTCATATTATTGCGGCAAAAGCAGTTTGCTTTAAAGAAGCATTAGAGCCTCAATATAAAGAATACCAAGCAAATGTGTTGAGAAATGCAAAAGCAATGGTTGAAGTATTTAAACAACGTGGTTATGACGTTGTGTCAAATGGTACTGAAAACCACTTGTTCTTAGTAAGTTTCATCAAACAAGGATTAACTGGTAAAGCAGCTGATGCAGCATTAGGTAAAGCAAATATTACAGTGAATAAAAATGCTGTACCAAACGATCCGCAAAAACCATTTGTTACTTCAGGTATCCGTGTAGGTACACCATCTGTGACTCGCCGTGGTTTCAATGAAAATGATGTGCGTGAATTAGCTGGCTGGATGTGTGATGTTTTAGATGCTTTAGGCAAAGAAAATGAAGAACAAGTGATTGCTGAAACTAAAGAAAAAGTATTAGCAATTTGTAAACGTCTTCCAGTTTATCCGAAATGATTTATTTTCTTTCGTTGATTATATGGTTAGCGGCGATCAATATCGCCGCTTATTTTTTTATGTGGAGAGATAAAATTCGGGCCGTGCATAACGAGTGGAGAATTCCTGAAAAAACGTTTTTTCTTCTAAGCCTTTTAGGTGGCTTTATGGGAATACATTTAGCTATGAAACATTTTCGTCATAAAACGCTGCATTTTAGTTTTAAATTTATTGTTGTCATTAGCGCATTTCTTTGGGTTGTTATTTTTCCATGGTTATATTTTTCTTTTATTTTTCAATATGTAAAAGCATGATAATGTAGACAAACTAATTTGTTATGCCTCTCGAAACATTGTGCTTGGAGAACTGATTTTTACTAGCGTTATTTTGTATAATATTGGAAATTTTTTTATGGGAAATCATATGACTTATATTGTTGGCTTAACTGGTGGCATTGGTAGTGGTAAAACAACGATTGCTAATTTATTTGCCAATCTTGGCGTACCTCTAGTGGATGCAGATGTGGTTGCTAGAGAAGTCGTCGCGAAAGATTCCCCTTTATTGTCTAAAATTGTTGAACATTTTGGTGCTCAAATTTTAACGAAACAAGGCGAGCTTAATCGCGCGGCTTTACGAGAGCGAGTGTTTAGTCATGATGAAGATAAATTGTGGTTAAATAATCTTTTACATCCCGCTATTCGTGAACGAATGAAAAAACAATTAGCTGAACAAACTGCGCCTTACACATTATTTGTCGTCCCTTTATTAATCGAAAATAAATTAACCGCACTTTGTGATCGTATTTTGGTGGTGGATGTGAGTCCGCAAACTCAACTTGATCGTTCATCGCAACGAGATAACAATAATTTTGAACAAATTCAACGAATTATGAATTCTCAAGTTTCTCAACAAGAGCGTTTAAAATGGGCGGATGATGTGATTAACAATGATGCTGAACTGGCCCAAAACTTACCGCACTTGCAACAAAAGGTGCTAGAATTGCACCAGTTTTATTTACAACAAGCGGAACATAAAAATGTCTGACGAAATGATTGAAGTACCTTGTCCGATTTGCCAAAAATCGGTGTCTTGGACAAATGAAAGTACTTTTCGCCCTTTTTGTAGCAAACGTTGCCAGTTAATCGATCTTGGTGAATGGGCGGCTGAAGAAAAAGCGATTCCAAGTGATACTGCTGATTTTGCAATGGATCCAAATGTGAGTGACGAATGGAGCATTAAATAGAGATTAACCGATAGGAAACCCTATCGGTTAATTTTTATAAGTGCGGTCCTTTTTTGAGGATTTTCCCTAAGCATGCTATGCTAAACGTAATTTTATTATTCTAAGATGTGATTTTTATGCAACAAGATTATTTAAGCCAACAAAGATTCTCTGATCTTCCTCTACACCCGATTGTACGAGATGCTTTGGCAAAAAAAGGCTTTGATTTTTGTACCCCAATTCAGGCTTTATCCTTGCCTATCAGTTTAAATGGACGAGATGTCGCAGGACAAGCTCAAACTGGTACAGGCAAGACAATGGCTTTTTTAACGGCTACTTTTCACCATCTTTTAACTCTCCAAGATCCTAATCTGAAATATCCTCACCCAAGAGCTTTGATTTTAGCGCCTACTCGAGAATTAGCGGTGCAGATTAGTAATGACGCAGAATTTCTTGCAAAAGCGAGTGGATTAAAGACCGCACTTGCCTATGGAGGCGATGGTTATGATAAACAACTACAAGCGATTGAGCGTGGCGTCGATATTTTGATTGGTACGACGGGGCGAGTCATTGATTATGTGAAACAAGGCGTAATTTGTTTAGATGAAATCCAAGTTGTCGTGCTAGATGAAGCGGATCGAATGTTCGATCTTGGGTTTATCCGTGATATTCGTTATTTATTGCGTAAATGTCCCGCTCCGCAGTCTCGTTTAACGATGTTATTTTCAGCGACACTTTCTTATAAAGTGCGTGAATTAGCATTTGAAGATATGAATGACCCTGAATATATTGAAATTGAACCGGAACAAAAAACAGGGCATCGAATCAAAGAAGAACTTTTTTATCCATCTAATCAGGATAAAATGGCACTTCTCTTAACCTTAATGGAAGATGAATGGCCTGAGCGCTGTATTGTATTTGCGAATACGAAACATCGTTGTGAAGAAATTTGGGGTTATTTGGCTGCTGATGGGCATCGTGTTGGTTTACTGACTGGCGATGTAGCACAGAAAAAACGTTTATCGTTATTAAAACAATTTACCGACGGTGATTTGGATATTTTAGTGGCAACAGATGTGGCTGCTCGTGGCTTGCATATTTCTGATGTGACGCATGTTTTCAATTATGATTTACCCGATGATCGGGAAGATTATGTGCACCGAATCGGCCGTACTGGACGAGCAGGGGAAAGTGGCGTTTCGATTAGTTTTGCTTGCGAAGAATATGCGATGAATTTACCCGCTATTGAAGAATATATTGGTCATTCTATCCCAGTGAGCCAATATGAAACAGAAGCCTTGCTTGAACTGCCGAAACCGTATCGTTTAAAACGTGCAGTACCACCGCAAGGGCATACAAGACATCGTTCTTATCACACAAAATAGTGATATAATTTTTTTAGTCTCAATAATTAATAAGGAAATCATTATGGCCATTTTAGTGACAGGTGGCGCCGGTTATATCGGTTCTCACACAGTTGTAGAATTATTAAATGCTGGCAAAGAGGTGGTGGTATTAGATAATCTTTGCAATTCATCGCCAAAATCCCTTGAGCGCGTAAAACAAATTACGGGCAAAGAAGCAAAGTTTTATGAAGGTGATATTTTAGATCGTGCTTTGTTACAAAAAATTTTTGCAGAAAATGAGATTAGCTCTGTTATTCACTTTGCTGGATTGAAAGCTGTAGGGGAAAGTGTTCAAAAACCAACAGAATATTATATGAACAATGTGGCTGGCACCCTTGTATTAATTCAAGAAATGAAAAAAGCAGGTGTTTGGAACTTTGTATTTAGCTCATCTGCAACGGTTTATGGTGATCCAAAAATTATTCCAATTACAGAAGATTGTGAAGTCGGTGGTACAACTAATCCTTATGGTACATCTAAATATATGGTTGAGCAGATTTTACGCGATACAGCAAAAGCGGAACCAAAATTTAGCATGACCATCTTGCGTTATTTTAATCCAGTTGGGGCGCATGAAAGTGGCTTAATTGGTGAAGATCCAAATGGTATTCCAAATAATTTATTACCTTATATTAGCCAAGTTGCTATCGGTAAATTAGCACAACTTTCTGTATTTGGTAGTGATTACGACACTCATGATGGAACAGGTGTGCGTGATTATATTCATGTAGTGGATTTAGCTGTGGGGCATTTAAAAGCGCTTCAACGTCATGAAAATGACGCTGGTTTACATATTTATAACCTAGGTACAGGCCATGGTTATTCTGTATTAGACATGGTAAAAGCCTTTGAAAAAGCCAACGACATTACCATTGCATATAAACTTGTAGAACGCCGCCCTGGTGATATTGCGACATGCTATTCTGATCCTAGTTTAGCTGCAAAAGAGCTTGGTTGGGTGGCAGAACGCGGTCTTGAAAAAATGATGCAAGATACGTGGAACTGGCAGAAAAATAATCCAAAAGGGTATAGAGATTAATATTCTCTAATATTTGTTTTTCTTTTTTAGGAAGAAGAATGCTCAACATTGGGGGATATGATTAAAAATCCCCCTAATTTTTACACTTATCCTTTAATTGAAAGGCGAAGTTTCTAAAATACAACCAAAATTAACCGCACTTTATGTCAAATTCCCTTTCTTCCCAAATTTTTACACGCAAGATGTTGATTTGCGTATTCACAGGTTTTAATTCTGGTTTGCCATTATTTGTGTTATTGCAAATGTTGCCTGTTTGGCTGACAGATAAACATCTCTCAATTGAGCTTATTGGTGCAGTAACGGGTGTGATGTTGCCTTATGGATTGAAATTTTTGTGGGCACCATTATTGGATCGTTATTTCCTGAGTTTTTTAGGGCGTCGTCGTAGCTGGATGTTACTTTCACAAGTGGCATTATTGATTTTACTTTACATCATTAGCCTGTTTGATCCGCTCACACAACTGAGCGTGGTGGCAAATATTGCGTTGCTTATCGCCTTTTTTTCAGCCACACAAGATATCGTGTTAGATGCGTATCGCCGTGAAATTTTGACTGATCATGAATTAGGTTTGGGAAACACTATTCATATTAATGCTTATCGAATTGCAGGATTAATTCCTGGTGGATTATCGCTCTATTTGGCGGCGATTTATCCTTGGGAAACAGTCTTTTTATGGACCGCACTTTGTATGTTAGCGGGCATCTTCATGACACTATTTTTAGCAAAAGAACCAAAAATAGACATGCAGCAAACTAATCAGCCGTTCTATCAAGCATTTTGGATTCCATTACAAGAATTTTTCCAGCGTAAGGGCGTTATTCAGGCTATCGGTTTTTTACTGTTTTTGTTTTTGTATAAGTTCGGGGATTCTTTTGCCACAACGCTACAAACCAAATTTATTTATGACATGGGATTTAGCAAAGAGGATATTGCTATTGTTGTAAAAAGTACCGCACTTTGGTCAAGCATTTTATCTGGGCTTGCTGGTGGTGTGATAATGATAAAACTGGGTATTAACCGTGCATTGTGGCTATTTGGGCTTGTACAAATGGTAACAATTAGTGGGTTTATTTGGTTGTCTGCTTTCGGACATTTTGATGTTATTACATCAGCTGAGTTATGGAAACTAGGTGTTGTGATTGCCGCAGAATATATTGGCGTTGGACTTGGTACCGCGGCTTTTGTGGCTTTTATGGCGCGTGAGAGTAATCCTCTTTATACTGCAACGCAACTTGCACTTTTTACAAGCCTTTCAGCTTTGCCTAGTAAAGTTTTAGGTATGCTTTCTGGTTATGTAGTGGGAGCAGTGGGGTATTATCAGTATTTTTGGTTTTGTTTATTTTTAGCGATTCCCGGCATGCTTTGTTTATTTTGGGTAGCACCTTGGAAGCAAGAAAATCATAAGACCAGATATGTATAAAAGTACGGTAAAAATTATAAAAAATTTGACCGCACTATGCTTTATCAGTATCTTAATCACGTTTTTTATTAATGGAGATTTTTATGAAAATTATTCTTTTAGGTGCGCCGGGTGCAGGTAAAGGCACTCAAGCACAATTTATTATGAACAAATTTGGTATCCCGCAAATTTCAACTGGCGATATGTTCCGTGCTGCAATCAAAGCGGGGACTGAACTTGGCAAACAAGCTAAAGCATTAATGGATGAAGGTAAATTAGTACCAGATGAATTAACCGTTGCACTTGTAAAAGATCGTATTGCACAACCAGACTGTGCAAATGGTTTCTTGTTAGATGGTTTCCCTCGTACTATTCCACAAGCGGATGCTCTAAAAGATTCAGGCGTTAAAATTGACTTTGTTTTAGAATTCGATGTGCCAGATGAAGTGATTGTTGAACGTATGAGTGGTCGTCGTGTACACCAAGCATCTGGCCGTTCTTACCACATCGTTTATAATCCACCAAAAGTGGAAGGTAAAGATGATGTAACAGGTGAAGATTTAATTATTCGTGCAGATGATAAACCAGAAACTGTGTTAGATCGTTTAGCCGTATATCATAAACAAACCAGCCCATTAATTGATTATTACCAAGCAGAAGCAAAAGCGGGCAATACTCAATATTTCCGTTTAGATGGTACACAAAAAGTAGAAGAAGTTAGCCAAGAGTTAGATAAAATCTTAGGCTAAAAATAATCTAAAAAAATAAACCGCACTTTGGGTGACCTAAGTGCGGTTTGTTTTTTCTATGTTTTAATTAGTGGGTTGTTTTATTTTCATCAAAAACTGGTAATGGTTTGTGTTCGGTTGCGACATAGCTATATACCACAGGCAATACGAACAAGGTGAAAATAGTACCAATGGATAATCCCGCTACAATCACTATCCCCATACTAAAGCGAGATACCGCTCCCGCACCTGTTGCATAGAGTAATGGAATTAAGCCTGCTACCATTGCCGCCGTTGTCATTAGGATTGGGCGTAAACGTACTTTGGCTGCATGAGTGATTGCCTCAATTCGAGTTTTACCATGGTTTAGCTGCTCTTCTTTTGCCACTTCACACATTAAGATACCGTGTTTGGTAATTAATCCCACGAGAGTAATTAACCCAACTTGAGAGTAGATATTTAATGTTGTTCCCGCGATGCCAAAGAAGGATAAAATATTTAAGCTCACTAATGCACCACTTACGGCTAATGGTACGGAAATCATAATTACCATTGGGTCACGTATAGATTCAAACTGAATGGCAAGTACCAAGAATATGATGATAACAGCCAATGCAAAAGTGACGGCTAATGCGTTACCTTCTTGTACTAATTGACGTGCTTCAGATTTAAAGTCAAACGTATAGCCTTGCGGTAAATTGTCTGTTGCATGTTGTTGTAGCCATGAAACTGCATCACCCGTTGATGAACCTGGCATTGGTACTGCGCTGATCTGTGCTGAGTTTAATTGGCTAAAGCGTGATAATGAAGTTGGCTGTGTTTCTAGCTTCATTGTGATTAAACTGCTTAATGGCACGGATTGCCCATTACTTGCTGTTAAGTAATAGTTTTTGAATGCTTCGGGCGATAAACGGTCATCACGTTTGACTTGCGAAATGACTTTATAAGCACGTCCATCCACATCGACTCGTGTAATTGTTGCTCCAGATAAGAAACTCCCTAAAGTATTACTAATTTGTTGCATCGTGATACCGTAAGTACCTGCTTTCTCTTTATCTACTGAAATTGTCATTTGCGCCGTGTCATAGGTCAAATCTAAATCCGTATAAATAAATTTACCCGAGTCTTTCATCGCACTTAGGAATTTCTCTGCAGTATTTGCCAACGATTTATAATCTTGAGCAGTTTTTAACACAATAGCGATTGGAGGGCCTTGTTCCCCTGTATCAATTTCAGGAAAGTTAAATGCAGATACGGATACTTCTGGAATTGATTTCGCTTTTGCATTGATTTCGTTCATTACGGCAGATTGCTTGCGTGAACGTTCTTTCCAGTCTTTCAATGTGATGATATTTAACGAGCCATTAGAATTTGGCGCGCCTGCAATGCTCATACCAAAAGAGACTTCAGGTGTTTCCATTACATTTTTCATGTACGGTTGCATTGCATTTTGAATGTAATCCACATTCACACTAGATGGCGCATTACCAATGGCAATAAATGCACCTTTATCTTCATTTGGTGTTAATTCATTAGAAAGTGAATTAAACAAAAATGGGAGCGTTGAGAAAATCACGACCGCAAAAGCCAGTATTGATTTACGATTGAGCATAACGAGATCAAGCATGTATTCGTAAATACGATTTACTTTACCTAAGGTATGTTCTACGCGTTCTTCCATCCATGTTGGTTTAGCATTGGATTTGAGTAACTTACTACTCATCATTGGCGATAACGTTAATGCCACAATACCAGAAATAAATACTGCACCAGCAAGGGTTAAAGCAAACTCTTTAAATAATGTGCCAGTAATGCCACCCATTAAAGCCATTGGTGAGTAAACCGCGATCAATGCGATAGTCATAGAAATTACAGGCACGGCAATTTCACGAGTACCAATAATTGCTGCACGGAATGGTGTTTCCCCTTCTTTAATATGGCGATCCACGTTTTCTAACACGACAATCGCATCATCAACGACTAAGCCGATAGCGAGAATAAGTGCTAATAATGTCATTAAGTTAATAGAAAAATCTAAACTTTGTAGCATCATTAAAACACCGATCAACGAAATCGGAATGGTGAGAACTGGAATTAAAATTGCGCGAAGCGATCCGATAAACATCAAAATAACCACTAATACAATAACAGTTGCTTCCACAATAGTTTTAATTACTTCATGGATTGAACTATTAATCGCAATAGTACTGTCATAAAGAATGTCAGTTTCCATGCTATCCGGTAGTTGCTTCTTAATACTTTCAAAGAGCGGTCGGATTTTTTCTGCCACTGTTAATGGGTTAGCCGATGAAGTTGGATTGATGCCTAATACGACAGAATCCGCACCATTTGCAGTTGCACGAGAATTATCGCTTTCTTTGTTCAATTCAATGGTCGCAATATCGCGTAGACGTACTAAATCATCGCCACGAGAAGCAATAATTAAGTTACCTAATTGCTCAACGGATTTTGTCGTTGTTTCAACTTTGTTGCGGTAAGTGACATAGTAGCCGTTATCATTACCCGCCGCAGTTTGTACATTATTTGCAGAAAGGGCAGACATCACCGTTGGTGCAGAAAGATTTTGTGACGCCATTTTTTGAGGATCTAGCCAAATACGTAATGCATATTCAGCTGCACCAAATACTTGTACTCCAGCCACGCCTTCAATCGTAAAGAATTGAGGTTTGACCACACGATTAATGTAGTCAGTTACTTGACTTGAGTCGAGTTTGTTGGAGCGGAAACTTATATACATAATCCCCGTCCCACCAGTGGAAGAGGCGACGCTTGGTGCTTCAATTCCACTTGGTAATTCAGAACGCACTGCATTTACTTTTGCCAATACATCAGCTAGTGCTCCAGCAGGATCGGTATTCAGTTTCATTTTGACTGTAATAGTCGATGCATTTGGTGCACTACTAGATGACATATAGTCAATGTTATCCGCTTGGGCGATAGATTCTTCTAATGTAGAAGTAACAAATGCCTGAATTAGATTTGCATCAGCACCAGGGTAGGCGGTTGTTACCGTAATTACCGTGGTGGTCATTTTAGGGTATTCACGCACTGTCAATTTCGAAATAGCTTGCAAACCTAAAATAATAATAAGCAAGCTAATTGAAATCGCTAAAACAGGACGACGAATAAATATATCGGTAAATTTCATTCGTATTTCCTAGTTAATTAAAGGTTAGTTTTATTTACTGGCTCTGTTGCACCTACAATGTCTTTTTCAATCCATTCTACAAGACTGCCATTGCCGATACCTTGTTGACCACCAGTGATAATTTTATCTCCAGGTTTTACTTCATTACCTTGTAATTGAGAATAAATGCCTTGGCGATCTTTAGTGAATACAGTGATTTGTTTTGCTCGATATAAACGATCTAATTTTTTATTCTCTGCCATTTTCTCTTTGTCTTCATCAGATAATGGTGTGAGTAAGTAAGCAATTTCACCATACATGTTGTAGCTAATAGCTACTTGTGGAACGACAACTTGATTTGTTTCAGTTGGAAGCGCTATGTGTAAACGTGAGAACATACCTGAAAGCAATTTACGCCCATCTTCAGGATCAAATGTAGCTTGAACATCAACTAAACCAGTTGATGAATTAATGGCTGGTTCAATAGCTGTGATTCGAGCTGAAAATGTTTCGCCCAAGCGAGCATCTGTTGTCGCTGTGACGCGTTGACCGATATGTAATTTATCTAAATCATTTTGTGAAAGAGCAAAATCCACTTTCATTGAGCTAGTATCTTCTACACGCACAATTTCTGTTCCAACATTTACATATTGCCCAACGTTTACTTTTACAATACCTGCTTTGCCATCAAATGGCGCAACGATTTTACGGCGCTCAATTGTTGCTTTTAAAGATTCGATATTGGCTAGTTGAGCGTCATAAGCCGCTTTTGCGTTATCCATTTCTTGTCGTGAAACAGCATTGCTTTTCAATAAATTAGCATAACGTTGATAAGTTTGACGAAGGGCTGGGAGTTGTGCCTGTGCGGCTTGAAGGCTAGCATGTTCTACTGAACTGTCGAGTTCAATGAGTAAATCGCCTTTTTTCACTTGTTGGCCATTTTGCACGAGCACTTGAGAAATCGTACCTGCATTTTGTGTGCTGAGCATCGCGCCTTGATTTGGACGCACAAGACCTGTTGTGTTAATAACTGGCGTCCATTCACGCGGTTGAACTTCAAGTGCAGTCACTGGGCTTGAAGGTTCTAGCATTCCTGCAATGGCTCGGCTTATCATTACGCCTTTTATCATATTAAAACCGATGACACCGGCAAAAATTAAGACAAATACCACTAAAATTATTTTCATAAAGAAAATATGTGAGCGTTTTGGTCTTTGATGTTGAGTTTGACTCATGTTTAAAGCTCCGTTATAAAAATAATAACAATTATTTCTGAATCGCACGCCAAGAGCGTTCAATCACAGATTCTAAAATTTCAGGCTTAAGATCGAAATCGATAAATTTTGCATCAGAGGCTAAATTTATCGCCGTTTTCAAACTTAATAAAAAGAGAATATCTTCAGATAATTCCGCTAATAAGCCAGCTTTTTGTGCTTGATGACAAAATAAATCCCAACGACTATTTTTAACGTTTTTACAAATCTCCGTGAAATTAGGCAAAGATTCATATTGTTTTAAATTGGATAAGATAGTGGGATTTTCTTGTAAGAAATACCAAATGTTTTTCCACATTTGTCGATACTGTTCGAAAAAAGGCTTAGTTTCATCAAAATCTTTTTCAAGTGTTGCCATAAATATTGAAAACACTCTGTGTGCAAATTGTTCAAGCAACTCATCTTTGTTTTTGAAATAAAGGTAAATCGTTCCTGCAGCTACATTTGCTTCTTTCGCAAGTTTGTGCATAGAAAGTTGATTCAACCCTTCTTTTGCCATTAAACGATCTGTCGCTGAAAAAATCTGTTCAGCTAAGTCTGTTTTAGCTTGTCGCATAAGATCCTTGAGTAAAATAAGGAGCAATAATTGCTCAAAAATGAATGAGCGTTCATTTTAGTGATTTTTCGTTTTTTGGCAAGTTAAAAAACACAAAAGCACAACGAAAATGGGCAACATTTAAAAGCTAGATTTTTGAATCAACTTTTAAATGTTGCCCATTTTGACCGCACTTTTGATTGTTAGGAATAAAAAGCTAAATTGGCTCTAGTCCTAACACTTTACGACCGTTAATACTTGCGATATTGACCATTTCATCTAAGTGTGGGAAACGGCAACCTGCAGCCAATAGGCTTAATTCTTGCCATAAATCCCCCTCACATAATGGCACCATATAATCGCAAATATTATCTGTGCCTAGGGCAACAGTGATACCTTCGGGGATCATTTCATCTGCTGGCGTGAGCGCATTATGGAATGGCATAAGATCTTCTTTGCGATTACTGTCAATCCATGCCATCGGACAGGCGATCATCATCATTTTGGCTTTACGCATTTTTTCGTAAAGTTTGTAGCGATATTCTTTTGAATGTGAGCCAATGGAAATACCGTGGATACCCACAACTCGCCCCTCCATTCCGTGTTCAATGGTTTTGTCGCAAAGTTGCTCAGTTTCTTTTTCACTTGGGTTATTGAATTGGTCTACATGTACATGGCACATAATTCCAAGAGATTTGGCCTTATCTAACAAGATATCCATCGCTTCTAGGCCGCGACCATAATCCAATTCATCACGATATGGTAACCCGCCAATCATATCTACCATTTCTGCACCAATATCAAACCATTTACGCGCAGTGGGTTCGATTACCCCTTTTAAAGTTTGATTGGCAAATTTCAAAATAATGTCATGTTTATACACTTCGCGGGCTTTGTGTGCGGCAATAATTGCACGATCTTCACAAATTGGGTCTATATCGACAAAGGTACCAAATGCGGTAACCCCCTGGGATATCATTAATTCAATAGATTGGCAAAAACGTGCGTAATAATCATCAACACTGGAAGTGCGTTTTACTTCATCAACCAAATCCCATTTTTGTTGCAAATTACTACTATGATAAATCCCAATTTTCTCTGGCGTCATCGTAAAAGCGCGGTCAGCATGTGCATGGGCATTTACCCATCCGCCTTTTTTGATAATTTCATCGCGAATATAGGTTTTAAAACTACGAACGTGGCTTTTCATACAAACTCCGTAAAAAAGAAAGGATAAAAAGACGAGAATGTATATTAATTGAAAGGTGCTGTAAGTACGGCGAGAAGCATTATGATAATGTTATGAAAAACTCACGGATTTTCATTAATAACATTTTTCAGTCTTAAACTGAGTCGTGAGTATAAAGGCTTAAGGGCAAAAAATCTATTCTTTTATGCCCTTATAAATTATTTTGCAAAGAAGAAATTTTGTAATTGGAAGGCTTCTAAAAAGATTCCAAGTGGCGGTCTGTCTGAAGATTGCTCGATATAATCTTTATCGAATTTTTTGTAATTCCCTTTGCGATCAATGTGATATTGTATTCCATCAGGTTGAATCACCACATTCCAGTGGAAATTAGAGGCAAGTACCCAGTCATCACCCTTAAGATCAAAGAGATTGCGTCCTTGACTATAATCCATCAACGGATTTTCTACACGGAATACTGTCTGCATTAACGCAGAGAAAATATCAGCATGGTTACTTAATCCATTTTGTTTGCCTACCGGTAAATCTTTCCAATATACAAGCAATGGCACTTGAACCTCATCGCGCCCAAAGTAGTTTTCTCGCTCTTTTTCATTCATTTCATTGAAAGTTAAACCGTGTTCAGCAGTGATAATCACTAATGTGTTTTCAAGCGGTGTATTTTCTAACGTTTTTTCTAAAAGAGAATCAATATCCTGCAAAGTGCGGTCATAATCTGATGGTTTTTTAGCCTCCAAGGCTAAATCCAAATAAGCAAACCAAGGTGAGTCTATTTTTTGTGCTTTAATAAAATCATTGAGATTTTTTACCGCACTTTCATTATTTGGTTTGTTGGTTTTATTCGATGAAAGTTTTATTTCACGAAATAATGCCTGGCGGAAGACGCTATCTTTGAAATTCGTAGCAGAAAATAAACCTAGTTGATAATTTTCAGCACGTAATTTTTCGATTAAAACAGATTGGGTATGATTGCTTAAAATGCTATCGGTGTAATTTGCATTTAAGCCATAAAATAATCCTACTAATCCTGCATTATTACTATTACCAGTACTGTAATGATTCGTAAATTCTGTTGCGCTCGTTGCAAATTCAGCTAACTTGGACATTTTGCCTTGAGAAATGGCATCGTAACGTAATCCAGAAACAGTGATCATCAAAATGTTTGGTTTACTGTCAATTGGTGTAAAAGTGAGCGTTTTTTTAGGATAATCAATCTTTAAGGCCTCTAAACGCCCCTCTTGTTTTAATGTTTGTGCGTACTGCTCGCCATCAATGAAACCGTGTTTTTCTAAAAAAGAACGGGCTGTCATTGGATAAGAAAGAGGAAAATTAGAGCGTTGCATCGTAATTGGGCGATATAAATAAGCATCTGCCCAAGCATAAATTAAATGCGTCGCAATGAACGTTGTGGTTAAGAATATACCGGTGCCTTTTAGCCATTTTTGGCGTTCAAGACTGCGTAATTTTTCCCAACTCCAGCGAGAAAATAACATTTGTACCAGTAAAATTATTGGCATTGGTGCAAAGAAAATTTGCCAATCGCGTGACATTTCGCCATTTTCTGGATTGACCAGCAAATTCCATACAATAGAAGATAAATGCAGATTAAAACGATTGAAAACGGCGGTATCAAATAATAATAAGGTTGTACAAATTGTGGAAAAAATCACGGTTAATCCGCGAAAAGTGCGGTGATTTTTAACAATAAAACTCATTGGAAAGACAACGAGTAAGTACAACGCAAAAACGTTGAAACTGAAATGCCCGAGCAAACTCACAAAGAAATAAAGTTTTCCTGCGAGAGTATCTGGCCAGTCAATGATAAAGGCATAACGAGTGCCAATAAGAATTGCAACAATAATATTAAAAAAGGCAAACCAATGACCCCACGAAATTTTTCGTGAAACGTCATCACGGTATTGCTTGCCGCTGAAAGTGCCTTTTTTAATCCATTTCATATTAACGTGTTTTTACCGCATTAATTAAGGAATTCGAAAATGCTTGAGCTAATGCCTCACGTTGAGTTTGCGGCACGCTAGTGGTTAATAAATTACTCGCCATATTACCAAGGGCGATTAACGAAAGATCTACAGGGGCTTTATGCTTTTCTAGCACTGCGATCATATCGTTTACAATCGCACTTAGCTGTGCATCAGAATATTTAGAATGTTGAGCCATAATGTTAAAAATAAAACAAAAAATTTGGCTTATGATACCCGATTATTTGGTAGAACCTAAATAATTTCTTTTTTCTTGCTTAAAAAGTGCGGTTATAATTTGCGGCAAATTTTCCAAAGGTGACAAAAATGAGTATTACCGTTAATCAAATTGTTTTGCATCAGTTAGTCAAAAATATGGATGGCGACAGTATAAAAATGGAAAGCGTATTACGCGACGAGTTGCTGTCCATTACACCAGAAGTAGAACAAATGATGTTGCAATTGCATCAAGGCTATCAAAATAAAGCTAAGGCTTTTGGCGTGTTTCAGGAAAAGTCTATCTTTGCACAACATTTAAATCGTTTATTAGAGCAAGAAATTGAGTTTTTGGGTTTTAGTCAATATTCAACAAAATTGCTTGCAGATGAATTAGGTAAATATAACTTTGCAGAAAGCGGCACCTTGATTTTATGCCAATATAATTTCTTGGCGACAGATTACTTGTTTATTGCATTGCTTGATAGTCGTCATAGTATGTTAGTCGATGAGCATTTAGATATTCGCCGTACAGAATATCTTGATATTACTCAGTTTGATATTGCGGCAAGAGTGAATTTGACGGATTTGCAGGTGAATGCAAACTCTAATCGTTATTTAACTTTCATAAAAGGTCGTGTTGGTCGAAAAATTAGTGATTTTTTCATGGATTTTTTAGGTGCTGAAGAAGGATTAAATCCACAGGTTCAAAATCAATGTTTATTGCAAGCGGTGAGTGATTACTGCGATCAAGGCGAACTCAACAAAGAGCAAACTCAAGCAGTAAAAAAACAAGTGTTTGAATATTGTAAAGGTCAGCTTTCAAACGGTAACAATATTGAATTAAGGGAACTTTCTGATTCATTACCCACTCTAAACGAACAGCCTTTTGTCGTCTTTACGGAAGAACAGAATTATGGTTTGGAAGAGAGTATTCCACCAGTACGTTCAACATTGAAATCGCTAACAAAATTCTCTGGGTCAGGAAAGGGCGTTACCCTAAGTTTTGATGCGGAATTATTGAATACACGTATTCAATGGGATCCTATGACAGATACCCTAACCATCAAAGGTTTACCGCCAAATTTAAAAGATCAATTACAAAAGGCTTTAAAATCAGAGAATTAATTTGGAAATACACCCAATTTTGGATATTATTTGACAGAACTTTTGCACAAATTAAGGTAAAGAAAATGCAAGTTAAAACACTTTTAGGCGCAACATTTTTAGCATTAAGCCTCGCTTCTTGTTCCACTGTTGAAAAAGTTGTATATCGAATTGATGTACCGCAAGGCAACTATTTAGAGGCGACTACAGTTGCTCAAGTTAAAGAAGGCATGACTGCTCAACAAGTACAATATTTGTTGGGCACGCCAGTATTAATCGATCCTTATAATAACTACACTTGGTACTACGTATTCTTACAACAACGTGCTTATGAAACACCTGTTCAACACACTTTCACAGTAAAATTTGATCAACGTGGGATTGTGACAGAAACCAATCTTGATAAACCTTTGCCAGAAGTTTCACAACAAGGCGAAAATAACACTATTATTGAAACAGGTGAGAAACCAAAATCAAGTTGGTGGAAATTCTGGAAATAATCTTTTTATTTTCACCGCACTACAATAAGAATAATTGGTAAAAGGAATCTCCAATGTCAAAACTCTTGCTCGTTGATGACGATGTTGAACTGACGGAATTACTTTCGTCCCTTTTAGCGTTAGAAGGGTTTGACGTTCAAACAGCAAATAATGGATTAGAGGCATTACAAAAACTTGATGAAAGCCACGAGTTGGTTTTGCTTGATGTAATGATGCCAAAGTTAAATGGTATCGAAACACTAAAAGAAATTCGTAAAGTCTCTAACGTGCCAATAATGATGCTGACTGCGAGAGGCGAAGATATTGATCGTGTATTAGGCTTAGAATTGGGAGCGGATGATTATTTACCCAAGCCTTTTAACGATCGTGAGCTTATTGCAAGAATTAAGGCGATTTTGCGTCGTAGTGCATCTCCTTCAAATAATACCGCAAATGTAGAAATCCTTTCTTTTGACGGAATTACTCTCAACTTTTCTCACGGAATTGCAACCTATAATGAAGAAAATCTAAATTTAACGGATTATGAGTTTAAGATTCTTTGTTTATTGCTTAAATCTAAGGGAAATATGGTAAGTCGAGAAGAATTAAGTTTAGAAGTAATGGAAAAACCGCTCACTCCATTTGATCGTTCTCTTGATATGCACATCTCTAATTTGAGACGCAAATTACCAGAACGAAAAAGTAAACTGCCTTGGTTTAAAACCTTACGTGGAAAAGGATATCTTTTAGTGACCTAGTTTTATGAAATTGCGCAGTCTTTTCAGTTTAAATCAACTTGCGATCAGAACATTTGCTATATTCTGGTTTGCTTTTTTTGCCATGATGAGTCTTGTGATCGCTGTGCCTACTCTCGATCTCAGAGTCTATTCGCCTTTAAAAGAAGCAGATGTTGTTACCTATCAAAAAAAAATTATCGATATTATCCGCAACGGTCAATTAAAAGGGCTTATTGCGGAAATTCCCGTTTTACATACAGATAAATTTCAACCCTCCAGACCCATTCTTATTGATTTACAAACTAAAGATATTCTAGGGGAACTACCAGAGGAAGTGCCTTATATCCGAAGATTTGCGGATGTATCAGGTGATTTTTCAGAACCCAAACGTAAAAATTTCAATGAAGTTCAGATTTCAGGTCCATTTCAAGTGTATTTGGGAGATGAGACAAATTCTTATGCCTTGTACTTTATATCTTACGTTAATCCGCAACGAGAGATGTTTAATTACATTTTTGATAGACCGATTACATTGATTTTGCTTATTCTTTTAATCACCAGCCCATTGCTTTGGTGGTTCACAAGAATGCTGACTAAGCCTATTTCTCGCTTGCAAGAAGCGGCGAATTCAGTGGCATTAGGCAATTTCAAAATTGATAAGAGCTTAGTGGCTAATGGTCCATTAGAGCTACGCCAAGTCGGTCAAAGTTTTAATCGAATGGCATCTTCTATTGATCATTTAATCTCTAATCAACAAACACTACTTTCATCGATTTCACATGAATTAAAAACGCCACTCACTCGTTTACGGTTGGCTACAGCGCTTGTTCGTCATGAATGTGGTGAAACAGAGAGCGTAAAATGCATTGAAAGAGAAATAGGGCGAATGGATAAAATGATTAGTGAGCTACTTCTACTTTCACGCCAGAAAATGAATAGTCAAATGGAACGTGATATATTTTATGCTAATACGCTTTGGACTGATATTATCAATGATGCAAAATTTGAGGCTGAGCAACGTGGTATAACGTTTCTCACAAATATTCGTTTACCCAAAAATGAATTACAACTTAACGGCAATTTTAGATTACTAGAAAGTGCGGTTGAAAATATCGTGACAAATGCACTTAAATACACCAAGGATAAGATCGAACTTCATATTTTTATCCAAGAAGAAGAAGAAGAAGAATTTCTCAGGATCCGTATAGATGACAACGGATCTGGAGTCCATCCAGATGAATTTGAAAAAATCTTCAAACCATTTTATAGAGTAGATGAGACGCGAACTAGAACGACTGGCGGCACAGGACTAGGATTGGCGATTGTGTCTAATGTTATTCAGGAGCATCAAGGAAAGGTCTGGGCGGAAAAAAGCCCACTAGGCGGACTTGCTGTTACTATACGATTGCCATTATGGATCAGTCACTAAAAATCAAAAGTGCGGTAGATTTTTTACCGCACTTTTCGTCTAGGCATTATCTACGGCAAAAGAAATTACTTCATTAATTTTCTCACAACCTAGGGCAACCATAATTAGGCGATCGACTCCCAGTGCCACGCCAGAAGAGTTTGGTAAGCCAGCTTCTAATGCAGCCAGAAAACGTTCGTCAATATCTCGAATTGGCAATCCATGTTTCTTTCTTTGCTGATTATCTAATTCAAAACGATGTCTTTGTTCTCGTGCATCTGTCAATTCATGGAAACCATTTGCCAGTTCTAACCCTTTGTAATAGAACTCAAAGCGTTCTGCAACCCGCTGATCTTCTGGACTAACTTGTGCTAGGGCAGCTTGCGTTGAAGGGAAATGATACACGGCAACAGGTCGATCTTTTCCTATTTGAGGTTCAACGACTTCACTAAATAAGAACTGCAATAAAGTATCGCGCTCTTCATCATCTTCAGCCATAAAGTTATGTTTACGCGCCGCTTCGATTAATTCTGAACGTTCTGCTGATAAGGGATCTAAGCCTACATATTCTTGGAAAACAAACTGATAGCTTAAACTTTCTACAGGTGGGCAATCTAAAATTTGTTGGAGTAAATCATCCACTTCATTAATTAAACGATGCATACTAAAGTGCGGTCGATACCATTCTAACATGGTAAATTCTGGATTGTGGCGATTACCCGCTTCTTCATTACGGAACACTTTGCTGATTTGGAATATCGGTCCACTGCCTGCAGCGAGCAAGCGTTTCATGTGATATTCAGGGCTTGTAGAAAGCCAAAGTGTTTTGGATTGTTCACCGAAAGGCGCGAGAAATTCTGTGCTGAATGTGGAAAGGTGTAAATCAGTAACACCAAATTCACTTAGAACAGGCGTCTCAACTTCAAGTAAGCCTCGCTCTGTAAAAAATTGACGAATTTCAGCAATAATTTTTGCCCGTTTAAGAAGATTTTTTATATCGGCAGAAGGTTGCCAATGAGTAAGTGCGGTCATTTTTATTCCCATTTTTAAATTTGCATCATTGTAAACGAGAGCCCTTCTCAACTCAATCTAAGCTTTTTTGAGATAGATCACAAAATCCGATCTTTTCCATCTTTAGACATAAAAAACGTTATTAATTTGTAACAAAAAATGGCACAATGCCTGCGAAACACTACCCTTTTAGGGTAATTTCTTTTTTTTACTTTCTACATTTATTGGAGGATATCGTGCAAACAGTTAATGTCGATATTGCAATTGTTGGTGCTGGTGGCGGCGGTTTACGTGCAGCGATTGCAGCAGCAGAAGCAAATCCTAACTTAAAAATTGCATTAGTTTCAAAAGTGTACCCAATGCGTAGCCATACTGTGGCAGCAGAAGGTGGCGCAGCGGCAGTTATCAAAGAGGAAGATTCTTACGATAAACACTTCCAAGATACCGTTGCGGGTGGTGACTGGCTTTGCGAACAGGATGTTGTGGAATATTTCGTACAACATTCACCAGTGGAAATGACTCAATTAGAACGTTGGGGATGCCCTTGGAGCCGTAAAGCAGATGGCGATGTAAACGTACGTCGTTTCGGTGGAATGAAAATTGAGCGCACTTGGTTCGCTGCCGATAAAACAGGTTTCCACTTATTACACACGCTTTTTCAAACTTCTATTCAATATCCACAAATCCAACGTTTTGATGAACACTTCGTATTAGATATTCTTGTTGATGATGGCCATGCTCGTGGTATGGTTGCAATGAACATGATGGAAGGTTCGCTTGTTCAAATTAATGCAAATGCGGTTGTGATTGCAACTGGTGGTGGTTGTCGTGCATTTAAATTTAATACCAACGGCGGTATTGTAACAGGTGACGGCTTATCTATGGCGTATCGTCATGGTGTACCACTTCGTGATATGGAGTTTGTTCAATATCACCCAACAGGTTTACCGAATACCGGCATCTTAATGACTGAAGGTTGTCGTGGTGAAGGTGGTATCTTAGTGAATAAAGATGGCTATCGCTATCTTCAAGATTACGGTCTAGGACCAGAAACACCAATTGGCAAACCGCAAAATAAATATATGGAACTTGGTCCTCGCGATAAAGTTTCTCAAGCATTCTGGCAAGAATGGAAAAAAGGTAATACCTTAAAAACTGCGAAAGGCGTAGATGTGGTGCATTTAGATTTACGTCATCTTGGTGAAAAATATTTACATGAGCGTCTGCCATTCATTTGTGAATTAGCAAGTGCTTATGAAGGTGTAAATCCAGTGAATGAGCCAATCCCTGTTCGTCCAGTTGTTCACTACACCATGGGCGGTATTGAAGTCGATTTCAATAGCGAAACTCGTATCAAAGGTTTATTTGCTGTAGGTGAATGTGCATCTTCAGGTTTACATGGCGCAAACCGCTTAGGCTCTAACTCTTTAGCTGAACTTGTTGTATTAGGTCGTGTCGCAGGGGAATATGCGGCGCAACGTGCAGTTGAGGCTCAATCTGCAAACCAAAGTGCGGTTGATGCTCAAGCAAAAGATGTTGTTGCTCGCTTAGAAGCCCTTCATAAACAAGAAGGTAATGAATCTTGGTCTGAGATCCGCGATGAAATGGGTTCTGTAATGGAAGAAGGTTGTGGTATTTACCGTGACCAAGCAAGTATGCAAAAAGCAGTAGATAAAATTGCAGAATTAAAAGAACGTTATAAACGTATTCGTGTTGCAGATAACTCAAGTGTGTTCAATACAGATGTACTTTACACAGTTGAGTTGGGGTATATCCTAGATGTTGCACAATCTATTGCAAATTCAGCGATTGAACGTAAAGAATCTCGTGGTGCTCACCAACGCTTAGACTACACTGAACGTGATGATGTAAATTATTTAAAACACACACTTGCTTTCTACAATGAGAATGGTGCACCGCGCATTGAATACAGTCCGGTGAAAATTACTAAATCTCAACCTGCAAAACGTGTTTACGGTGCGGAAGCAGAAGCTCAAGAAGCAGCTGCGAAAGCTAAGGAGCAAGCAAATGGCTAATTCACCAGTAATGAATGTTGAAGTATTACGCTACAATCCTGAAATCGATCAAGAGCCGCATTTAAGTACTTATCAAGTACCTTATGATAATCAAACTTCATTGCTTGATGCGTTAGGTTATATTAAGGATAAACTTGAACCATCTCTTTCTTATCGTTGGTCTTGCCGTATGGCGATTTGTGGCTCTTGTGGGATGATGGTAAATAATAAACCAAAATTGGCTTGTAAAACGTTCTTACGTGATTACAGCGGCCATATGCGTATTGAGCCGTTAGCAAACTTCCCAATTGAACGTGACTTAGTGGTTGATTTAAGCCACTTTATTGAAAGTTTAGAGGCAATTAAACCTTATATTATTGGTAACGAAGCACCAGCATTAGATGGTAAACCACATCCATCGAAAGAATTGCAAGTAAGCCGTACTAAACAAACGCCTGCACAGCTTGAGAAATATCGTCAATTCTCTATGTGTATTAACTGTGGTTTGTGCTATGCCGCTTGCCCTCAATTTGGTTTAAATCCTGAATTCTTAGGCCCTGCAGCTATCACTATGGCTCATCGTTATAATCTTGATAACCGTGACCATGGTAAAGCAAAACGTATGTCATTATTAAATGGTAAAAACGGGGTTTGGAGTTGTACTTTCGTTGGCTATTGCTCAGAAGTTTGTCCAAAACATGTGGATCCTGCTTCTGCAATTAACCAAGGCAAAGTGGAAAGTGCCAAAGATTATGTTATCTCTATGCTAAAACCAAAAAGCTAAGGGGGAAGGAATGTCAGTAACAGTGAGTAAACGTAAAAAATATGTTCGTCCAATGACAGCGACTTGGTGGCAAAAATTGGACTTCTACAAAGCTTATATGCTACGTGAAGCGACTTCAATCTTTGCTGTATGGTTTTGTATTGTATTGCTTTATGGCGTTCTTTGCCTTGCAAGCAATCCAATGCCAGGCTTAGGCATCTTGAGCTTTATTGAGTTTTTAAGAAACCCAATTGTGGTGTTCTTAAATATTATTACGCTTATCGCAACGCTTTATCATACGGTGACATATTTCTTAATGACACCGAAAGTGATGAATATCATTGTGAAAAATGAACGCTTACCACACCGCGTTGTAAGAAATGCACTTTGGGTGGTAACCGCATTAGTTAGCCTGATTGCTTTAGTTTTAGTTTATATTTAAGGGAGAGAAAAAATGGTTGATCAAAATCCAAAACGCTCCGGCGAACCGCCAGTATGGTTAATGTTCGGTGCAGGCGGCACAGTGAGTGCAATTTTCTTCCCTGTTGTTATTTTAATTATCGGTTTGTTATTACCATTTGGTTTAGTCGATGCGCATAATTTAATTACTTTTGCTTATTCTTGGATTGGTAAATTAGTTATTTTAGTGCTTACTATTTTCCCAATGTGGTGTGGTTTACACCGTATTCACCACGGTATGCACGATCTTAAAGTGCATGTGCCAGCTGGTGGATTTATCTTTTATGGTTTAGCCACAATTTATACTGTTTGGGTGTTATTTGCGGTAATAAATCTGTAATAAAAATGCTATAAATAAAAAAACGAGTCTTAGACTCGTTTTTTTATTTTATGTATCAAGTAAACATTTTTTATGTTTGTTTTACTTTAGAAATTCGATTAGATTTTTTATAAATGGCTCAAGTATTCAGCACCTAAATTTCCCATTTGTCTCAAAATCCAAGCTTGTTTTTTACGAACTAATAAGCTTGGCTTATTTACTTTATAAATAATTGGATTGGGCAACACAGCAGCTAAAAGTGCGGCTTCATTTTGAGATAAATTTTTAGCTGATTTTTTAAAGTAATAGCGACTTGCCGCTTCCACACCAAAAATGCCGTTTCCAAATTCCGCAATATTTAAATACACTTCTAAAATACGTTTTTTCGACCAAGTCAGCTCAAGCAACATAGTCGCTGGAACTTCTAAACCTTTTCGTAGCCAATTTTGTCCGTGCCAAAGCATTAAGTTTTTAGCAGTTTGCTGGGAAATAGTTGATGCCCCTCGGATTCCTTTGTTAGATTTTTCGTTATACCGAATTGCTCGTTGGATAGCCTCAAAATCAAAGCCTAAATGTTCAGGAAAACGCTGATCTTCTGATGAAATCACAGCTAATTGAATGTTTGGAGAGATATTTTCTAGGCTGACCCAGTTATATTGGATTTGATATCGAAAATCACCTTGTAAAAGATTAGCGATTTTTTGTTGTACCATATAAGCGGAAAATGGAATAGGTACAAAGCGAAAAATCAGCAACAAAGCAAAAACGGCGAAAAAAAAACAAAAGACAACTCGCTGCCAGTTTTTTTTCCACCATTTAGGACTAAATAAGTGAGAAAGTGCGGTAAAAATTCGCTTAGTTTTTTTCAATGAGATCAAGATGTTGTTTCATCCATTGCATAAAATCAGGATCCATCGTTTTAATCATATTGGAACCTCGAGTGATTGTGGCGGCACTTGTATTAAGATTTTGTTGAATTTCACGCTGAGGCATATTTTTATCAATCAGCTGAGAGACGATCTGCAAGCGCAATCCTACAGCATCTCGTTCGTCTGCCGTTAATAATAAGGTTAGAAACTCCTGTGCTTTGTTTTCTTCAAAAGCAATTTTTAGCATTTGAAGAAAGGCATTCCATTGTTCTAAATTGCGGCTGATATACATAATTACGCTCCCATTCCACACTATTAAACTAGTGCGTTTAGTATAGCCGATTCAATTCTTCTTGGCTAAAGATTTGTGGGTTTTCTTTATTTTGTAAAATTTGATAGTAAAAGTCATAAGTGACTACATTTTGCACATAACCACGAGTTTCGTAAAAAGGAATGGAGGCAACAAATTCGTCTAATGCTAATTTTCCATTAGCGCGGCTTAACCATTTTTCTACTCTATTTGCCCCTGCATTGTAAGCGGCTGCAATTAATATTCGATTGTTAGGATATTTTCCATTGAGTTCATTAAGATGTGCGGTACCTAGCAAAATATTATTCAATGGTTTGAATAAATCTTGTTCGCTTTGATAAGGTAGTTGATTATTCTCTGCGGTCAATTTTGCCGTGCTTGGTAAAAGTTGCATTAAGCCCCTCGCATTTGCAGAAGATTGTGCCATTGGATTCCAAGCACTTTCTTGACGGGCTATTGCCATAGCAAAAGTTTTGCTGATATTTAAATTCTGTAATGCTGCATTGAAGTATTCAGGATAAGCATTTGGCAGACGAAGGGACAGGTAATCCCACGCTTTTGCAACAATAGAAGCATCAACAGCTAATTCAAACCATTGCTGATTTTTGGCATATTCAGAAAGTTTTAGCTGAGTTGTGAAATCAACATTATCAAGTAAAATTTGCCAGCGTTGTTTTGCTAAACCATTTCGTCCAAGTTCTCTCAGCTCTCGAATCATGGCGAAAACTTGCGCGAAAGGAAGTTGTTCTGCCACGGTAAAACTTGGTGTTACTGGAAAATCAATTTTATATGCTTGCTTTAATTGTGCAGCAGCTAACATTGGATAGAATCCCCGCTCTTTTGAAAGTGCGGTTAGTTTTTCTATATTTTTTGATATATCTTGTTTAGCTTCCCAATAACGCCATTCTTGTTTTGCTTTTCCTTCAGTAGTAAGTGAATTAAGCCACGGAGAAAGGTCTGTTTTCTGCCAAATTGCCATTCGTAAACGGCGTTCAGTTAGGTTATCAGTTTTTAATTGTTGGATTTGTTCATCACGCCATTTTTGAAAATCAGCGTTTTCATTATCAAAAAAACGATTTAAAAAGGCTATTTTCCACTGTTTGATTTCATCTTCTGAGAGTTGCCAAGTTTCAGCCCATTGCTGATAGAGCTCAAAATTTGGATTCTCTATTTGTTCCGATAGTGTTTTTAGATAACGAGGAAAAGCATCGATTAATACACTTTTATCTAACGTGCTAGAATTACTGTTCTTTATAATCTCAGCAAGCTGTTTAGGATTTTCTACTTGATTTTGTTCTTTTTGATTCGTGTTATTTTCTTTAGCATTATCTGATGTTGCTGAGGTTTGTTGTTCGTTTGAAGTGGATAGTTTTTGTAATAAGGCTTGAAATGCTGGCGTTACAAAAGGGTAATTTTGTTGCACCAACATATTGAGTTCATTTATTGCTTGTTGTTTGCCCTGAATGTCATCACTTTTCAAAAAGGCGACTTTCGTTTCCCAAAAGCGTGCTAGCAAATCGTATTGCAAAGGGTAATCTTGCAATGAATCTATTAAGGTTTTTGTGATGTTTTGAGTCGTTTCAGAAAATTGCTGATTTTTTACCGCACTTTTTAACAAACCTTCAACCTGTAAAAAGGTTTCACGTTGTTTTAAACGTTTTAAGTAGTCTTGATGCTGTGCTGACGCCCAGTTTTGTTTTTCTTGCTCAAGATTGATTGATGCTGTTGCCGTGTTAGGTGTATCGGCGAAAGCAGAAAGTGCGGTCAAAATGCAGAGAGAAATTAAAGTGACTTTTTTCATGTTAGCTTATTAGAATTGAGGAGGGCTAAAATACTTTTTTAAATGGTTTTACAATAACATCACCATATACGCCAGCTTCTACATAAGGATCTTGTGCCGCCCAGTCTTTTGCAGCTTGTAAATTTGCGAATTGTGCAATAACGGTTGAACCTGTAAAACCTGCCTCTCCAGGATTTTCATCGTCGATAGCTGGATTGGGACCTGCCGTAAGTAAACGGTTTTCTGCTTGAAGTTGTTTTAAACGAGCTAAGTGCTGCTCGCGTACGGCAAGACGTTTTTCTAACGTATTGGGAATATCTTGGGCAAAAATAACATAGTACATAATGATTTCCTTTTATTTACAAGGCTTGTTCTGCTTCTAGTTCTGAAATTGAGGCTAATGCTTTTTCTAACTCTTGGTTGTTTTCACGGGGAATCGTGCGAGAGCGACCATTATTATCAACTGCAACAAAAGTAAATACCGCATCGGTGACACAATAACGTTCGCCAATTGGCTCACTCGCCACTTTTTTTACCCATACTTCTACTTTGATTTTAATGGAAGAACGTCCTACTTTTAGACATTGGCCATAGCAACAGACCACATCGCCCACAGAGATTGGTTTGATGAAATTCATGCTTTCAACCGCAACGGTAACTACACGCCCATGTGCGATTTCTTTTGCTAAAATTGCCCCCCCTATATCCATTTGAGACATGATCCAACCGCCGAAAATATCTCCGTTAGCATTGGTATCAGAAGGCATTGCTAAGGTTCGTAGTAATAGAATCCCTTTGGAATGGCGGCCATTTTTATCAGTAAAATTGGAAGACATTATTTTTCTCCATCTTTTGAATTTGAATCATCTTTAGGTAAATAGCGATAGATATAAGCACCTGAAATAATCGTTGCAATCACCGTCATACCAATAATTCCGAAAGATTTGAAATCAACCCAAGCTTCTTCCGACATATTATGGCTGATATAAATATTCACCAACATACAAATAATAAAGAATACTGCCCAGCCGAGGTTAAGTGTATTCCAAGCCTTTTCGGGCAGTTGTAGCTCTTTGCCAAGTAATTTTTTGATTAATGGAGTTTTAAATTGAAATTGTGCGACAAGTAAAACAATGGCAAACAAGGCATTGATAATTGTCACTTTCCATTGCAAATAGCGGATTTCATTAAAGTAAGCGGTTAAAAGTCCAAAAAAAACGACCGCACTTGCCATGATTTTTTGTTGTTTTTCAACCGTTCCATATTTCCATTTTAAAATCACAATCTGCAAAATTGTTGCCACTACTAATACGATGGCTGCTTCACGTACACCACCGAGTTTGTAAGTGACAAAAAATAAAATTAAAGGAATGAAGTCAAGGAGTTGTTTCATATTGATTAATCCTTCATAAATAAGCTGTAGAAACGATAAGTCACTACTAGCATAAAAATATTAAGTAATGCGGTGAAAATGCCTATTACCATATCAAATACAGCATTATTGGAAAATGCGCTTAATTGGAAAACAAGCACTGGCACGAGAAAATAAACCAGTAGGGTGTAAATAAACAATACGCCTTTTCGAGTATTTCCTCGCATCCAAATTTTTCGGATAGTTTGTGAAAGTGTATCTTGAGTAGAAAGATAATGTACTGCCGTCAAATTTAAACGGACGAAGAACCAAACGCCAACAATCATCGAGATAAGTGACATGATAGAGGGCGATTTTTTTGTGAGTAATGCAGTAAAGGCTTCTCCAAGACCAAGTAACATTGGTGCAACCATTAGTAGATCCAACAGAATTACACCTGCAAAACGACGCAAGGTAAGCGAGAAAGTTTGCCCTAAAGTGCGGTAATTTTGTAGGCTAATTTTGTGGATTGAGGTTAATCCCCAAGCGGCGATAAAACTCGTTAAAATCTGAGTAATAGCAACAGAAAAAACAAAACTCGAGATATTTGCATTTGCGAGATTTAATACATCACTTTTATTTTCATCATTAATAGGGAAACTCAAAAGTGCGCTGGCACTTTGCACGATAAATAAAATTGCGACAAATTGCAGCATAATTTTTTTCTGATTACGGAAGAAATTCCAACTGTCTTGCAATACTTGTGTAAAGTTAATTAGCATTTTTTTCCCTCTATGAAAATGGTGGCGCAATTATACAAGGTTTGCCGATTATTGCATAAATATCCTTAATTCAGAATTGAATAGATAAAACAAAAGTGGACAAATTTGCCCACTTTTCATTCATTTTATTAAGATTGCGTCAGCTTTATTTTTTCTTCGCATATTTTAACGAGTCAATGGCTACCGCTAGAATGATAATGCTACCTTTAATGATATATTGCCAGTAAGGGTTTACACCGATATAAGTTAAACCGTAGTTGATAACTGTAAAGATGATAACACCTGTGATTACACCAATTACTGTACCTACACCACCAGCGAAAGATACGCCGCCCACCACGCAAGCTGCGATAGCATCTAATTCATACATAAAACCTAAGTTGTTAGTTGCAGAACCGATACGACCTGCTTCAAGCATACCACCAAAGGCATAGAACATACCTGCAATCATATAGATTGCAACTAAGTTACGTGCAACGTTTACACCAGATACTTTAGCTGCTTCTGGGTTACCCCCAATAGCAAAGACATTTTTACCGAAGCGTGTTTTATTCCACATTACCCAAACTAAGAACGATGCAATAGCTGCATAAATAGTGATATAAGAAAGTTTAAAACCACCAATACGCAAAAATCCCTGTGCAAATGTTGAGAAATTTTCGCTAAAACCTGCGATTGGAGAACCACCTACTGCATCATAATAAAGTGAGTTGAAACCATATACGATAATCATTGTACCCATTGTCGCAATAAATGGCGTCACATTTAAATAAGCAATAACTAATCCATTAATCAAACCAATTAGCGCACCCACAGCACATACTGCGAGAATAACCACTGGAATTGGGATTTGTCCAATTTCAGGGAACACGCGATTGATATTATCCATTGATTGCAACATTGTTGCAGAGATAACTGCAGCCAAGCCAACTTGACGACCGGCAGATAAGTCTGTCCCTTGTGTAATCAATAAACCCGCAACCCCTAAAGCAATAATTAAACGTACAGAAGATTGGGTTAAGATGTTACTGAAATTGACTAAATTTAAGAATGTCGGATCTTGTGCAATGATGATGCCGAGCAAAATCAATAACACAAAATAAATCGCATTTTGTTTTAAGAGATCAAAGGATTTGTTTTTTTCTAAGGCACTCATAATTCATTCCTTATGTTTATAAATATTTTGCCGCGAGTTGCAAAATTTCTTCTTGCGATGTTTTTGCGCTTTCAACGATACCTGCTAATTTACCGTTACTCATTACTAAAATGCGATCAGTCACACCCAGTAATTCTGGCATTTCTGATGAAATCATAATAATGCCTTTATCTTTTTTAGCGAGTTCTTGAATAAGTTGGTAAATTTCAAATTTTGCCCCAATATCGATACCACGAGTCGGCTCATCTAGCATCAAAATTTCAGGTTGAGTTAAAAGCCAACGACCAATAATGACTTTTTGTTGGTTACCACCAGAAAGAGAACCAATTGTAGTTCTGTGTGATGGTGTTTTAACATTCATTGAATCAATTACCCACTGGGTATCACTTTTCATCTTCTTCGTGCTAAGTAATTTCCACGGAGTGAGATAAGATTTCATATTTGAAATCAATGAATTAAACTCAATACTTAAATTAGAATAAATCCCCGTTGAACGACGCTCTTCAGTAACCAATGCAAAGCCATTATTAATCGCTTCAAGTGCGGTATGATTTTTCACAGTTTTTCCGTGTAACTTAATCGTTCCTTCGATTAATTCACGTACGCCAAAAATAGCTTCAACGATATCGGTACGTTTAGCCCCCACAAGTCCTGCAATACCGAGAATTTCACCTTTGCGTAATTCAAAAGATACGTCTTGAATGGATGGTTGATTTTTAGCGGTAAGATTTTCCACCTGCAAAATAACTTCTTTTGGCACGTTGGTTTTTTCAGGGAAACGCTGTGTTAATTCACGCCCTACCATCATTCCAACAATTTGTTCCATTGTGGATTCTTTCACGTTTACCGTGTTGATCCATTTACCGTCGCGTAAAATAGTAATTTCATCACAGATCTTGAAGATTTCATCCATTTTGTGAGAAATATAAATAATGCCGCAACCGCGTTGTTTTAATTTGTCGATAATTTTAAACAGATGCTCAACTTCTTTTTCAGAAAGCGAGGATGTTGGTTCATCCATGATTACGATTTTAGCGTTATACGAGAACGCCTTCGCAATTTCGATCATCTGCATTTGAGAAACTGAAAGTTTGGCGACTTTTTCTTTCGGATCTACATCAATATCCAATTCATCAAAAATCGCTTTAGTATCACGGTACATTTTTGCGTGATCAACAAAAGGTCCTTTAAGTGGATAGCGTCCAAGCCACAAATTATCCATTACGCTAGTTTGGCGTACGAGGTTGAGTTCTTGGTGAACCATTGAAATACCATTTTCAAGGGCTTCTTTCGATGTTTTAAAATTGACAGGTTTGCCTAAGAAAAGAATTTCGCCTTCATCTTTGGCATAAATACCGAACAGGCATTTTAGTAATGTAGATTTGCCTGCGCCGTTTTCCCCCATTAAAGCGTGAACAGAGTGAGAACGAACCGTTAAGTTTGCGTTATCTAAGGCTTTGACACCTGGAAAGGACTTGCAGACATTGGTCATAGTGAGCAGCACTTGGCTGTCTTGACATTGAGTTTGAGCTGTCATATCCAACCTCTTTAAAAAGGGGAAGAGCCACTTCCCCTTAGATTACAACAAAAATTGATGAGAAATTATTTTAAGAAGTCACCTAAGTTGTCTTTATCCACACCAACATAAGGAATACGTACAACACGATCTTTTAATTCCCATTTTGTGCCTTCAGTTGCTGCTTTACCTTGTGCTAAGTTGTTAGATAATTGAACAACTGCTTTGCCTTGGTTTACACCATCGTTTAACACCGTACCTGCAAGTTCGCCTTTATTAATCAATTGTAATGCTTCTGGTAACGCATCCACACCAAAGATAGGTAATTTTTTGCCGTGCGCTTTTGTTGCTTCTAACGCACCTAATGCCATGCCATCGTTGTTAGAAATAATGACTTCAATGTCGTTCGCTTTAGAGCTAGATAACCAAGCATCTACTTTATCTTTCGCCATTGCAGCATCCCACATACCAGTATCAATAAATAATTGTTCAGTTTGGATACCTTTCGCATTAAGTTCTTCTACAACATATTTTGTACGCGCTTCCGCATCTGGGTGACCAGGTTCGCCTTTTAATAATACAAATTGGATTTTGCCATCTTTATTTAAGTCAAGAGCAGGATTCGCTTTCCATTGTTTTGCAATTAAATCCCCTTGAATTAAGCCAGATTCTTTTGGATCAGTACCTACATAATAAGCCTGTTCATAAGAGCCGATAGCTTTTGCACCTGGGTCTTTATTAAAGAATACGACAGGAATGTTATCTGATTTGGCTTTGCCAATAATAGTTGGAGCAGCTGCTGGGTCCACCAAGTTAATAGCAAGTGCTTTCACACCCTTAGAAAGTAATACATCAACTTGGTCATTTTGAATAGATTGTGCATTTTGAGAATCGTTCATTAAGAGTTTAATGCCACCAACTGCTTTAGCTTCTTTATCAATTTCTTTACGCATTAAAGACATAAAGTTATCGTCGTATTTATAAATCGTTACCCCAATACGGTTATCCGCAGCAAAACTTGCAGAAGCCGAACCTAATGCAATAGCAAAAGCGACGGTACTTAATACAGCTGTTTTTTTCATAATAACACTCCTATTTGGAAAGTTGATGTGGATAGATAAGGTTGCACAAATTGGCAACTGTGCTCATCATAGCTAAGTTATCGTGATTAATCTGTGATCAAATTCACAAAAATGAAAACGATTACATAGCAAGTTATAAATTTGTGATCCATTTCACAAAATTAGCGCGATTCCACCGAAAAACGGCGTACTAAAGTAGGGTTAAATTGAACCACTGGAGGTGTAATTATTTTCTCGTCAGTCAGACTTAATGCTAATTTAGCCGCATAAGTTGCCATTAAATCAATAGGATAGCGAATTGTGGTTAGTTTTGGGATCAAATAACGGGCAATCGGCATATCATCAAAACCAATAATTGAAAATTGGCTTGGTACGTTGATATTGTTTTCATTGAGAACTGAAATTGCTCCCGCCGCCATTGAATCGTTATAAGCAACGACAGCCGTAAGATTTTTGTTATAACTAAGTAAATCAATCATTGCTTTTTCGCCGCCTTCAAAGTCTGGGCTATTGAGTGTTATCGCCTGTTCAATGATGGGATAATTATGATCTTTTAATGCGGCAAGATAACCATTTCTTCTTTCAACTTCATCAAAAATGGCGTGATTTGAACCGATATATGCAATATGTTGATGCCCATAACGAATAAGCATTTCCGTGGCTAAATAAGTGCCTTTTTGGTTATCTAAACTGACACAACGATGTTCATAACCTTTAATAACACGGTTAATGATTACCATTCCTTGCACAGTATTTAAATAATGGCTTAATTCATCATCAGATAAGGCTTTAGAATGTACAACAAGAGAACTGCAACGCTTACGTAATAAGGTATTGATCGCCTCTCGCTCTTTTTCTGCGTGATGATAACCAATGCCAATTAAAATCGTTTTTTGATGTGCTTCTGCTACTTTGTCCACCGCTTTCACTAAAATCGCAAAAAAGGCATCCGTCACATCGGTTACTACCACTCCAATTGTATCCGTGTTTTGCACAGCAAGGGCTTGAGCATTTGCATTAGGTTGATAAGCTAACTGTGCAATAGCTTGTTCCACCACCAGACGCGTATTTTCACTGACAGAAAGAGAGTGATTTAATACTCGGGATACGGTAGCGACAGATACATTGGCTAATTTAGCAACATCTCGAATAGTACTCATAACTTTTCCCTTGTTATAATCTATAAATCTTATACTTTGATCATAAATAATTTGAGACAAATTGAAAGCGGTTACTTTTATAATTATGAACTAAATCATAAAAAATTTTGCTTATTTTCTTATTTTGTGACAAAGATCACGGTTTATTTACAATAATTTAGTATAAATTAATGTAATCGCTTACATTGATAAAAAACAGGAGTCAAAATGACCGCACTTTTTGAACCTACAGAACATCCACATCGTCGCTACAATCCGTTAATCGATCAATGGGTTTTAGTTTCGCCACATCGTGCAAAACGTCCGTGGCAAGGGCAACAGGAAAAGGTCAATGAAGAACAAAAACCAAGTTATGATCCAACTTGTTATCTTTGTCCAAACAATAAGCGTATTACAGGAGAATTAAATCCAAATTATCGTAAACCTTATGTGTTTAAAAATGATTTTTCCGCGCTTTTAGAAGATACGCCAGCCCCTGAAAAATCCTCAGATCCTCTTTTCCGAAGTTCTCAAGCTCGTGGCGAAAGTCGAGTTATTTGCTTCTCTCCAGATCATAGTAAAACATTGCCATTATTGACCGCACTTGAGATTGAAGATGTGATTAAAGTATGGCAAGAACAACTTCGTGAGCTTGGTGCAAAATACCAATGGGTGCAAATTTTTGAAAACAAAGGGGCAGCAATGGGCTGTTCTAACCCACATCCACATGGTCAAATTTGGGCGAATAGTTTCTTACCAAATGAAGTTGCTCGTGAAGATCGCACACAACGTGATTATTTATTAAAACATAGTTCAGTAATGTTAGTTGATTATGTAAAACGAGAACTAGAGTTAAAAGAACGTATTGTCGTTGAAACTGAATATTGGGTAGCTTTAGTGCCTTATTGGGCTGTTTGGCCATTTGAAACATTGCTTTTACCAAAAACTCACGTAAAACGTTTAACTGAATTAAGTGACGAACAATCAAAAGATCTTGCGGTTATTTTGAAAAAATTGACGACCAAATACGACAATCTCTTTGAAACCTCTTTCCCCTATTCAATGGGATTTCATGCGGCACCCTTTAATGGCGAAGATAACGAACATTGGCAGCTACACGCTCATTTTTATCCTCCTCTTTTACGTTCAGCAACCGTGCGTAAATTTATGGTGGGATATGAAATGTTAGGCGAAAGCCAACGCGATTTAACAGCAGAACAGGCTGCAGAAAGACTGCGTGCCTTGAGTGAAGTTCATTATAAAGAAAGATAAGCCTGTTAGCGTGGGTAAGTATACCCACGGTTACTAAAAGTGGTTTCCCTTTGGGAAACTTATTATTGAACAAATAATTTACCCCAGAGGGGTAGCATTTCAGCTAGCTTAGGGTAGGCTACTCTAAGCAAAAGGAAGTTAATATGAATCCAATTAAAAACGCCCAACAACTCTTTACGCAAAAACACCAAAAACAACCAGCTCTTACCGTCTATGCCCCTGGTCGCGTAAATATCATCGGCGAACATACCGACTACAACGACGGCTTTGTTATGCCTTGTGCGATTAATTTTGGTACGGCCGTTTCTGGTACAAAACGAGATGATCATATTTGGAATGTTTATGCGGCGGATCTTGATGAAACTGACGAGTTTTCTCTCAATGTTGAAATTCCTAAGAGTGAACACAAATGGGCTAATTACGTGCGTGGGGTGGTAAAATTTATCCAAGAACGTTACCCACACTTTCAACAAGGTGCAAATTTAGTGATTTCTGGAAATGTACCGCTTTCTTCAGGATTAAGTTCTTCTGCTGCGTTAGAGGTTGCGGTGGGTAAATTCTGCCAACAACTTGGCGATTTACCGCTTTCTCACACGGATATTGCATTGAATGGGCAAAAAGCGGAAAACCAATTTGTTGGCGCAAATTGCGGCAATATGGATCAGTTAATTTCTGCACTTGGGCAGGAAAATCACTTATTGATGATTGATTGTCGTAGTCTTGAAACCACTCCAACACCCGTGCCACAAGATATCGCCGTTATTATTGTGAATTCAAATGTACCGCACGATTTAGTAACGGGCGAATACAATACTCGTCGTCAGCAATGTGAAGAGGCGGCAAAATTTTTTGGAGTGAAAGCATTACGAGATGTTTCAGTTGAGCAATTCCAAAAAAGAGAAGCGGAATTGACCGCACTTTCCCCGTTAGTGGCAAAACGTGCTCGTCATGTCGTAACAGAAAATCAACGAGTGCTCGATGCTGTAGAAGCATTAAAGAACAATGATTTGACTCGTTTAGGTAAACTAATGGAAGCATCTCACGATTCAATGCGTGATGATTTTGAAATCACCGTGCCACAAATTGATTATTTAGTTGAATTGGCTCAACTTGTTATTGGCAAAAATGGCGGTGCGCGTATGACGGGCGGCGGTTTTGGTGGCTGTATTGTTGCACTTGCGCCGCACGATAAAGTTGATGCAGTTCGTAAAATCATTGCGGATAATTACGAAAAAACCACAGGTTTAAAAGAAACTTTTTATGTATGCACTGCGTCACAAGGTGTTCGAGTGATTTAAGAGAAAATGATGTTAGAACAAACCACTTTTAATGCGCCTGATGGTGCACCTTATCAGCTTATAACTCTGCAAAATGAAAATGGAATGCGTGTTCAATTTATGGATTGGGGGGCAACTTGGCTTTCTTGTAAAGTGCCAGTAAATGGCACATTACGCGAGATTTTATTGGGATGTAAAGTGGAAGATTATCCCACTCAGCAAAGTTATCTTGGTGCAAGCGTAGGGCGTTATGCAAATCGTATTGCAAATGCACAATTTGAATTGAATGGTGAACTTATTAAATTGAGTAGTAATCAGGGCAAACACCAGCTGCATGGTGGAGAGGGCTTTGATAAACGTCGTTGGACAATCCAAAAGTGCGGTGAGAATTTTGTGTGTTTTTCATTACATTCAATGGATGGTGATCAAGGTTTTCCTGGTAATGTGGATGTGTCAGTAACCTATACGCTAACAGATGATAATAGCGTAAAAATTGAATATGCAGGGATGTGCGATAAGGATACCGCATTGAACCTAACGAATCATGCTTATTTCAATTTAGAAAATGCAGAGCAAGGCAGTGACGTGCGTGAGCATACATTACGTTTAAATGCCGATTTTTATCTGCCTGTCGATAATGAGGGGATTCCTAATTCTCCATTAAAGCACGTAGTGAATACAAGTTTTGACTTCCGTATTGCTAAACCCATCAAACAAGATTTTTTACAAGGGGATCAGCAAGCAACAAAAGGTTACGATCATTCCTTTATTGTCAATAAAGCGTGGCAAAAGCCTTGTGTGTTACTGACTTCTCCAACTGGTGATTTAAGTTTGGAAGTAAGAACCTCACAAGCCGCATTGCAGGTTTATACGGGTAATTATCTTGCAGGTACACCAACGAGAAATGGCGAATTATATGCCGATTTTTCTGGCGTAGCACTAGAAACTCAATGTTTACCCGACACCCCAAATCATCCTGAATGGCAAAATTACGGCGGGATTCAAAAAGCAGGCGAGCGATATTATCAATGGACGGAGTTTAAGTTCTTATTCATTCCAAGTTAATTTTGTAACATCGGCAGGAGATAAAGCGACTCCTGTCACTCTGACATAAAGAAAGGGTTAGATAAAATCTCAAATTTCCATTTTTAAACAACTAGTTAAGAGAGTTTTGTTAGTCATTATCTAGTCATCACCTTATTTGTATTTGGTATTGTAATCTTTAGAAAAACACATATAATTGATAAGGATTGTTAATAGCATTAAGGGTGTATTTTATGATAAGAAACCACAAACCACAAACCACAAACCACAAACCACAAACCACAAAGCTTGCCACATTAGTAGCGTTTTTTTGCACATCTCCGATAATTTTTGCTCAAGAACAGGCTGCACTTTCTCATAACTCACCGCAAGAAAAGTTGAATGAAATTGTTGTGAGCGATTCAAATATTAGCGATGCATTGGTGAATACATCGGTAAGCCATCAACAAATTTTCTTAAAACAGTCACGTGATGTAAAAGATGTTTTTGCAGGAAAAATGGATGTTAATGTCAGCCAATTGCAAGCTGCACGTTCTGGCGGAGAAGGTGTAAACATTCGAGGCTTACAAGCTAACCGAGTCACTACAACAATAGATGATATTCCTTTACCAGAAGCGCAAGAAGCGAAACATTTTATTTCTTATGGTTCAGAATTTGGTCGTACTGATTACATTGATGTAAGTGCTTTACGTAGTGCGGATGTTCGTTATGCTGGTTCAGCTAATAGCCTTTCTGGTAGTGTTAATTTTACAACGATAGAACCTTCAGATTTATTAAAAGGTCGTCATTTCGGTGGCGTTGTAGGAACTGGTTATAACAGTGTTGATCGTTCAGTTTATGGCAGTGCTGGAGGCGCAGTCAAAGCTGGAGATTATGAAGGCATGGTAATGCTAACTCAACGAAAAGGGAATGAAACTAAAAACCAAGGTAAAAATAATAGTGTGGGGGAAACACGTACAGCACCAA
Source organism: Haemophilus haemolyticus (assembly GCF_003493605.1). Taxonomy (GTDB): domain Bacteria; phylum Pseudomonadota; class Gammaproteobacteria; order Enterobacterales; family Pasteurellaceae; genus Haemophilus; species Haemophilus haemolyticus_J. The sequence continues at coordinate 118,064 of NZ_QQKA01000003.1, read as the reverse complement.
ATCCAACGGATACTAAAAATACTTATTTATTAACTAAGCACTATTATCAACTAGACGATAAGAATAAGTTAGGTTTTATTTTTGAACATCAACATAAGAATATTAATAAAGATTTACTTTCTTTCAATAATTCTAACATTGATATGCGTACCGGAACGCAGATCACGGGCTATACGCAGGATAAAGTAACTAGAGATCGTTTTTCGTTAAGTCATGAATACAATAGTGAAAAAGGCTGGTTGCAATATGCAAAAACACAAGTTTTTTATCAAGACGCCAAAACTGAAAACTATCGTTATCGTTTAGGTACGCGAAGCTATCGTCAAGAAAATACTAAATTTAGTGATAAAAGCTATGGTCTTGTAAGTAATTTAATTTCGGTAATTGATGGAAATATTCCTCAAGTGTTACGCTATGGTTTATCTTATGTGCATAATAAGGCGAGTGATGATATTCATCTTGTCAGACCAGCTTATCGTCAAATTACCAATATGTATCCAATGGCAGAGATGCAACAGGATAAGTTTACTGGTTATTTAGAAGATGAAATGGCGTTTGGTAACTTTGCCATTACACCACAATTGGGTTTTGTACATTATCGAGTAAAACCAATATCTAATGATAATCGAGTTGCTGAATTGCACGCTCGTAAGCAATCCGAGACCCAATTTACGCCAAAAATTAGCTTGGAATATCGATTGTCCGATAATTTTATTCCTTATTTACAATATTCCCGTGGTGTTAGAACGCCATCAACACAGCAGCTAAGCTCGTATTTCTTTGAAAGTGTTATCTATCCTATTCCAGGGCGTGGTACACAAACGGTAAATGTCGCAGTAGTAGGTAACCCTAATTTGAAATCAGAAACGGCAGATAATTTTGAGGTTGGTGTAAAAGGTAAAACATCAGAGATTAATTATTTAGTGACTGGTTATTACAACCGATATCATAATTTTATTGATTGGGTTGCCAAACCAACGAATGGTTACACCAGCTTTATTCAATATGATAATCTTGATAAAGCTAAGGTATATGGTGTCACAGCCGATATGAAATGGAATTTTTATGATGATTTTTATACTATTGCTGGTCTTTCCTATTCACGTGGTAAAGCCGAAAATAATGGTATAAAAACAGCAATAAATAGCATTCAGCCAATGAAAACAAAATTAGGTTTTGGTTATGAAGGAGAATCTTTTGGGGCTAATATCCAATGGACATACAGTCGAGGTAAATCAGACAAAGATATTGAACAATCATCTGCTTATCTATACAACCCAACAGGTGGATATTCTTTATTTGATTTAGGCGCTTACTGGAAACCAACCAAAAACTTAATGTTTACAGCTAATGTGAATAATCTGTTTGATAAAAAATATTGGAATTGGAATGATATTTCTTATCTTGCCCTGCTAAGTAAAGCAACGCAAGATCAAGGAAGACCTTCATCAACCATTCCAATGGCTATTACATCAGCCAATGCGGATCGTTATAGCGCACCAGGACGTAATTTCAATATTGGCGTACGTTATGAGTTCTAACTAAAATCTTAATGAAATTAACCGCACTTTAGGTTCAAACCTAATGTACGGTTATTTTTATTGATTTTCGCCTTTTCGCTTTTTGCGATTTTTTCCAAAATATGATACTTTTTCGCCGTCAATAAGACATCAACTACAAACCAATATGAACGACGAACAGCAAAATTCAAACCAACCTGAAAATACGAAAAAGCCTTTTTTCCAATCTTTATTCGGTCGCTTTTTTCAAGGCGAACTAAAAAATCGTGAAGAACTTGTGGAAGTGATTCGCGATTCAGAACAAAACGATTTAATTGATCAAAATACGCGTGAAATGATTGAAGGCGTGATGGAAATTGCGGAACTTCGTGTTCGTGATATTATGATTCCTCGTTCACAAATTATTTTTATTGAAGATCAACAAGATTTAAATACTTGTTTAAACACAATTATTGAATCCGCACATTCTCGTTTTCCTGTGATTGCCGATGCCGATGACCGCGATAATATCGTGGGCATTTTGCACGCAAAAGATTTATTAAAATTTTTACGTGAAGATGCCGAAGCGTTTGATTTATCTTCATTATTGCGCCCCGTCGTGATTGTGCCAGAAAGCAAAAGAGTGGATCGTATGTTAAAAGATTTTCGCTCTGAGCGTTTCCATATGGCCATTGTGGTGGATGAATTTGGTGCAGTGTCAGGGCTTGTTACCATTGAAGATATTTTGGAACAAATTGTTGGCGATATTGAAGATGAATTTGATGAAGAAGAGATTGCGGATATTCGTCAGCTTTCTCGTCATACTTATGCTGTGCGTGCACTCACCGATATTGATGATTTCAATGGGCAATTTAATACGGATTTTGATGATGAAGAAGTGGATACCATTGGCGGTCTGATTATGCAGACTTTTGGTTATTTACCAAAACGTGGGGAAGAAATTATTTTGAAAAATCTTCAATTTAAAGTGACTTCTGCAGATAGTCGTCGATTAATTCAACTTCGCGTGACAGTGCCAGATGAACATTTGGCTGAAATGGATGATGTGGAAGAAAAAGCCGAATAGCATTTTATCATCCCCAATGATGGCGCGCGTTTTCCAACGCGTGCTTTTTATTTACTTGAAATGGAATTTCAAATTTCAACACAAAAGACGCTCGTGAGGGCGTGCAAAATATAATTGAATTTATGAATAAATATTTTACTTATCTTATTGCGATTATATCTGGTTTAGTCGGTGTTTTTGCTTTTTCGCCATTTGATTATTGGCCTTTAGCCTATGTTTCTTTACTCGGTTTACTTTATGTCGCTAAAAATCCTAAAAAATCCACCGCACTTTTAGCGACGTTTTTGTGGTCGATGGGATTTTTCTGCTTTGGGGTAAGTTGGCTTAACGTCAGTATTCACCAATTTGGTGGCGCGTCTTTAGGTGTGAGTTATTTCCTTGTCGGTTTACTTGCGGCTTATCTTGCGCTATACCCGATACTCTTTACCTATTTGGTTCAGCGTTTCCAAGTTCAAAGTGCGGTAATTTTTGCCGTGATTTGGACATTGACAGAATTTTTACGAGGTTGGATTTTTACCGGTTTTCCTTGGCTTCAATTTGGTTATACACAAATTAACAGCCCATTTTATGGCATTGCCCCGATTTTTGGCGTAACAGGATTAACGTTCTTTACTGTTTGGGCAAGTGCGGTCATTTTTAATCTCGTTTCTTCTTTGTTTAAAACGAAAAACCTTAAATTAGTTTTAGCGAATGCTTTGTTATTGATTATCGTGGGGGGATTAAGTGCTTATTCATCCCGAATTCACTTTGTAAAACCTGTTGAAGATAAGGCAATTTCAGTCACACTTGCTCAAGGAAATATTGAACAAAATCTTAAATGGGATCCTAATTATTTCTATTCTACTTTGGCGATTTATCAAAAATTAATCGCAGAAAATCTTGGTAAAACCGATTTAATTATTTTGCCTGAATCAGCATTGCCAACGCTTGAAAATGCGATTACGCCATTTTTTGAGGGATTAGAGCGTGCGGCTAAAGAAACGAAAACGGAGATTATGATTGGCACGGTATTCCAAGATACGAAATCTGGTAAGTTATTAAATTCAATTATGACTGCAGGAAACCCAGATTTTCCTTATCAACCAAATACGCAAAATCGTTATAATAAACATCATCTTGTGCCTTTCGGGGAATATGTTCCGCTAGAAAGTATTTTGCGACCACTTAATTCAGTGTTTAATTTACCAATGTCAGCATTTCAAAGTGGAGAGGCAGTTCAACCCTCTTTAATCGCCAAAAAACGTGCTTTTTCGCCAGCAATTTGTTATGAAATTATTTTCGGCGAGCAAGTGCGACAAAATTTGAAACAAGATACGGATTATTTGCTCACGTTATCTAATGATGCGTGGTTTGGCGATTCTATTGGGCCTTGGCAACATTTACAGATGGCAAGAATGCGTGCTTTAGAATTAGGCAAACCGCTTATTCGTGCAACGAATACGGGGATTTCAGTTTTTGTTGATGCGCAAGGTAAGGTGTTAGCACAAGCCCCACAATTTATTGAAACAACCTTGACTTATAAGATTGCACCTACAGAAGGCAAAACCCCTTATTCTGTGTTAGGAAATATGCCTTTATATGCTTTGTCATTGCTGTTTTTAGTATTACACGGAGCGATGGTGTTTGTTCGTCGTAAGATGAACCTTTCACAAAAACGCTAGTCAAAACGACCGCACTTTTTATTTATAAACGAGATTTTAATGAATCAAAATCTAATTGAAGTTAAGAATCTCACCTTTAAACGCGGTGATCGCGTGATTTACGATAACCTGAATTTGCAAGTAAAAAAAGGAAAAATCACTGCGATAATGGGGCCGTCGGGGATTGGTAAAACTACCTTACTTAAATTAATAGGTGGGCAGCTAATACCAGAACAAGGTGAAATTTTGTTTGATGGACAAGATATTTGTCGTCTATCTAATCGTGAACTGTACGAAGTACGCAAGCGGATGGGGATGTTATTCCAATCAGGTGCGCTTTTTACGGATATTTCTACTTTTGATAATGTCGCCTTTCCAATTCGTGAACATACGCATTTGCCTGAAAGTTTAATTCGTCAAATTGTGTTGATGAAATTGGAGGCGGTTGGGTTGCGAGGTGCCGCCGCATTGATGCCTTCAGAACTTTCTGGTGGTATGGCTCGTCGAGCTGCATTAGCGCGAGCTATTGCACTTGACCCTGATTTAATTATGTTTGATGAGCCATTTACTGGACAAGATCCAATCAGTATGGGCGTAATTTTGAGCCTGATTAAACGATTAAATGAAGCGTTAAATTTGACTTCTATCGTGGTGTCGCACGATGTGGAGGAAGTATTGAGTATTGCAAATTATGCCTATATTATTGCAGACCAAAAAGTCATCGCAGAAGGAACATCTGAGCAGCTTTTACAAAGCAAAGATCCGCGCGTGGTGCAATTCTTAAAAGGTGAATCTGATGGACCTGTGCGCTTTAAGTACCCAGCGCAAGATTATGTGAAGGAATTGTTTGAATGATCGTCAATTTTATTTCTGCTTTAGGAAAACAGGTGATCGACTTTTTCCGTGCATTAGGGCGAGCAGGTTTTATGTTATTTGGCGCATTGATCGGCAAGCCACAAATTCGTAAGCATTTTCCTTTGCTTGTGAAGCAAATCCATGTTTTAGGTGTCCAATCGTTACTCATTATTTTGTTGTCCGGTTTATTTATTGGAATGGTATTAGGGCTACAAGGTTATGTGGTATTAGTCGATTTTTCTGCTGAAACAAGCTTAGGGCAGCTTGTAGCACTTTCTCTTTTACGAGAATTAGGCCCTGTTGTTACCGCACTTTTATTTGCTGGTCGGGCAGGTTCTGCATTGACCGCTGAAATAGGCTTAATGAAAGCCACTGAACAACTTTCTAGTCTTGAAATGATGGCTATTGATCCTTTACGTCGCGTGATTGCACCACGTTTTTGGGCAGGAGTTATTTCCATGCCAATTTTGTCAATCTTGTTTATCGCAATTGGTATTTGGGGCGGTTCCTTAGTAGGTGTGGATTGGAAAGGCGTTGATTCAGGCAGCTTTTGGTCTGTTATGCAAAATTCCGTGAGTTGGAGCTATGATATTTTAAATGGCTTTATTAAAGCAGTTTTCTTTGCTGTAGCCGTAACTTGGATTGCGCTGTTCAATGGTTATGATTGTATGCCAACATCAGAAGGTATCAGCCAAGCTACAACACGAACAGTTGTGCATGCCTCTCTTGTTGTTCTAGGATTAGATTTTATTTTGACTGCTATTATGTTTGGAGCAGGTTAAGGATTTTTTATGAGACAAACAATTAAATATGAATTTTGGGTCGGGTTATTTTTATTACTTGGTATTGGTGCCTTAGTTTTTTTAGGTTTACGCGTAGCCAACGTACAAGGTTTTGGTGAGGCGAAATCTTATACTGTGACGGCAACTTTTGATAATATTGGTGGACTTAAAGTACGCGCACCATTAAAAGTTGGTGGAGTGGTTATTGGGCGTGTGAGCGGTATTACACTTGATGAAAAAAGCTATTTACCAAAAGTAAGTATCGCGATTAATCAAGAATATAATGAAATCCCAGAAAATAGTTCTTTATCAATTAAGACATCGGGCTTATTGGGTGAGCAATATATTGCATTGACAATGGGATTTGATGATGGCGAATCGGCCATGCTTAAAGAGGGTAGCCAAATTCAAGATACAAAATCTGCTATGGTGTTGGAGGATTTAATCGGCCAATTCCTTTACGGCGATAAAAAATCTGATGGTAACAGTGAAAAGACTGAGCCTACAGTACAATAACAACTAACATTTATTTAGGAGATTTATGATGAAATTTTTCCAAGTAAAAAAATGGTTTGCAATTTTAACCTTAGTATTTACCGCACCTTTTACTGCTGGTACAGCTATGGCTGAAACAAGCCCTTATGTATTAATGCAACAAGCGTCAGACAAATTGTTTTCTGATATTCAGGCAAATCAAAGCCAGATTAAAAAAAATCCAAATTATCTACGTACTATCGTTCGTAATGATTTACTGCCTTATGTTCAAGTCAATTATGCAGGTTCTTTGGTGCTAGGTTCTCATTTCAAATCTACTACACCTGAACAACGTGAAAAATTCTTTAAAGCTTTTGGTGACTTTATTGAACAAGCTTATGCACAAGTATTAACGGCATATTCAAATCAACAAATCCAAATTGAGCCAGAAAAAGCATTAGGCGATAAAAACTTAGTAAATATTCGTGTGAATATCATTCAAGTTAACGGAGCTGCGCCAATTAAATTAGATTTTAAATGGCGTAAAAATAGTAAAACTGGCGAATGGCAAGCTTATGACATGGTTGCTGAAGGTGTGAGCATGGTTGTGACAAAACAACAAGAATGGAGTGGTATCTTACGTCAGCATGGCATTGATGCATTAACTGCACAAGTACAAAAATCAGCAGCCCAACCTGTAACATTAAGCAAATAATCTTGTTGCCATGTTAAATTGGGATTTAAAGAAAAATGATGATAAGATAGCACTCCTTTTGTCTGGGAAGCTATCTCGTAACACGTTGTTGCCTATTTGGCAGCAACGTGACGTTTTTTTATCAGCTAATGTGCTTGATAAAACGGTTGTTGAATGGGATTTATCTGGTATTCAACATATTGATTCAGCTGGTTTTGCAGCTCTTTGTGATTTTTTACGAGAGTGCCAAAAGCTTAACAAAACAGTGCGATTAGTTTATCCACCAAAACAATTATTAACTCTCGCAGATCTTGTCGGTTTATCTGATTGGATTGGCAAATTTTACAGATCTTAATTAAACGGAAATCTGATGGAACTTCAAGAAATTGAACGAATTTTAAAAGATGCGCTAAACGTAGAAGAGGTTTATGCTCAAGGTGAAAACGCACATTTTGGCGTGATTGTAGTGAGTGATGAAATTGCCGCACTTTCTCGCGTAAAACAACAACAAACTATTTATGCTCCCTTAATGCATTATTTTAGCACTGGTGAAATTCACGCCCTAACAATCAAAACTTATACCGTAGAAAAATGGAAACGCGATCGAGCATTAAACCAATTTAATTAAGGATTCAAAAAATGGAAAAATTCCGTGTTTATGGGCAATCTCGTTTAAGTGGAACCGTGAATATTTCAGGTGCAAAAAATGCCGCACTTCCAATTCTTTTTGCCGCTATTTTGGCAACAGAACCAGTTAAACTCACAAACGTTCCTGAGCTTAAAGATATTGAAACCACTTTGAAAATTTTACGTAAATTAGGCGTGGTTGTAGATCGTGATGAAACTGGCGCAGTTTTATTAGATGCATCGAATATCGATCATTTCACTGCCCCTTATGAATTGGTCAAAACCATGCGTGCTTCAATTTGGGCATTGGCGCCTTTAGTTGCTCGTTTTCATCAAGGCCAAGTATCGTTACCTGGAGGTTGCTCTATCGGTGCTCGTCCAGTTGATCTCCATATTAGCGGTTTAGAAAAATTAGGCGCAGACATCGTTCTTGAAGAAGGATATGTAAAAGCACAAGTATTAGATCGTCTTGTAGGAACTCGCATTGTAATGGAAAAAGTGAGCGTAGGTGCAACTTTATCTATTATGATGGCAGCAACGCTTGCGAAAGGCACGACCGTAATTGAAAATGCGGCTCGTGAGCCTGAAATTGTAGATACCGCTGACTTCCTCAATAAAATGGGTGCGAAAATAACAGGAGCAGGTTCTGATCACATTGCGATTGAAGGTGTTGAACGTTTAACTGGTTGTGAGCACAGTATCGTGCCAGATCGTATTGAAACAGGAACATTCTTAATTGCCGCAGCAATTTCAGGCGGTCGTGTTATTTGTCAAAATACTAAAGCTGATACTTTAGATGCAGTGATCGATAAACTTCGTGAAGCTGGCGCTCAAGTTGATGTGACTGAGAATAGCATTACTTTAGATATGCTTGGTAATCGCCCTAAAGCAGTGAATATTCGTACCGCCCCACATCCGGGGTTTCCAACTGATATGCAGGCTCAATTTACCTTATTAAATATGGTGGCAGAAGGTACAAGCATTATCACTGAAACAATTTTTGAAAATCGTTTTATGCATATTCCTGAATTAATTCGTATGGGCGGTAAAGCTGAAATTGAAGGAAATACAGCGGTATGTCACGGAGTTGAACAATTGTCTGGCACAGAAGTGATGGCGACAGATTTACGTGCTTCAATCAGTTTAGTGCTTGCAGGCTGTATCGCAACGGGAGAAACCATTGTAGAGCGTATTTATCATATCGATCGTGGTTATGAACATATCGAAGATAAATTACGTGGTCTAGGTGCAAAAATTGAACGTTTTTCTGATAATTAAATATAGTTACTCGTTATATTCTTTCTATTTACAGCCATAGTAATTCGTCAAATTTCTATAAATGCCTTTCTTTATAAAGGCATTTTTGCGTTAATTGTGAAAATATAAGTCATTACGTTGTATAGATGCAAAATAATTTTCAAAAAGTGCGGTTAATTCTTTTCTAGTTTTTAGAACAAAAGTTTATAAACTATAAATAAATAGTATTGTTTTTTCATAAATTTGGTTTTTATAATCGCATCAATCCAAAACACAACATAAGGAATAAAAAATGAAAAAATTACTTTTTACTACCGCACTTTTAACTGGAGCTATTGCTTTCTCAACGTTTTCTCACGCAGGCGAAATTGCCGATCGTGTTGAAAAAACGAAAACTTTATTAGTAGGGACTGAAGGGACTTATGCACCATTTACTTTCCATAGTAAAGACGGCAAATTGACAGGTTTTGATGTGGAAATCATTGAGAAAGTGGCAGAAAAACTAGGCTTGAAAGTTGAGTTTAAAGAAACCGCTTGGGATGGAATGTATGCAGGTTTGAATGCAAAACGATTTGATGTTATTGCAAACCAAACGAATCCAAGTCCAGAACGTTTGAAAAAATATGATTATTCTGCGCCTTATAATTATTCTGCTGGCGTTATTGTGACGAAAGAAAATAACAATAGCATTAAGACTTTCTCTGATTTAAAAGGTAAAAAATCAGCACAATCAGCAACGAGTAACTGGAGCAAAGACGCTCGTGATAACGGTGCGATTATTGTGACAGTAGATAGCCTTGCACAAAATCTTGAAGCAGTCAAACAAGAACGTGTTGATGCAACTGTGAATGATAAATTAGCTGTGCTTGATTATTTCAAAAAACAACCAAATGCGGGTTTAAAAATTGCCGTTGAGAGCGATAAGAAAATTCCGACAGGTTTCGCATTTTTGAAAGGCGAGGAAACACTTATTGCAAAAGTGAATAAAGCATTAGAAGAATTACGCCAAGACGGTACATTAAAACAACTTTCAATTAAATGGTTTGGTGATGACATTACTCAATAATTTGTTAGCAAGTCTTCCATTTATGAGCGCAGAACGAGCTGATTATGTAATTAGCTCGTTTTGGCCTATGTTAGAAGGCGCAATTTTATATACGATTCCCTTAGCCGTTATTTCCTTTTTTTGTGGCTTATTTATTGCGGTAATGGTTGCCGTAATTTGTACACTACCCAATCCAAATTTTTTAACTAAAATTTTGCAAAGTATTTGTCGTGCTTATATTTCTATTATTCGTGGTACGCCAATGCTTGTGCAGATTTTTATTATTTTCTATGGATTGCCAGAAGTTGGCATTAAACTTGAGCCGTTCCCAACTGCCATTATTGCTTTCTCGGTCAATATCGGTGCTTATGCTGCAGAAACGGTGCGTGCATCAATTATTGCGATTCCAAAAGGGCAGTGGGAGGCTTCTTATGCTATAGGAATGAATTATCAACAGGCATTTATTCGCACGATTATGCCACAGGCATTGCGTATTTCCGTGCCATCGCTTTCTAACACTTTTATTAGCACAGTAAAGGATACCTCTTTGGCTTCTTTAGTATGGATCGCAGAGTTATTTCGTGTCGCACAAAATATCACGGCGGAAAATTATGAATTTATTTTGATTTATAGTGAAGCAGCACTGATTTATTGGGTTTTCTGTTTTGTATTGTCTATTGGTCAAATGCGTTTAGAAAAACGCCTTTCTCGTCACTTGTAAGGATTGTCTATGTTAAAAGTAAGTAATATTCAGAAAAACTTTAATGGCAATCATGTGTTAAAAGGCATTGATTTTGAAATTAATAAAGGCGAAGTAGTCGCAATTTTAGGGCCTTCAGGTTCTGGAAAAACCACCTTTTTACGTTGTTTAAACTTGCTTGAGAGACCGGAGCAAGGAATTTTGGAATTTACTGATGGCAGTCTAAAAATTGATTTTAGCCAGAAAATTAGTAAATCAGATGAATTGAAGTTACGCCGACGTTCGTCAATGGTCTTTCAGCAATACAATTTATTCCCTCATCGTTCTGCCCTTGAAAATGTTATGGAGGGAATAGTTGTTGTGCAAAAACAAGATAAAGCTCAAGCTCGTGAAAAAGCACTTAGTTTGCTAGAAAAAGTAGGGCTTAAAAATAAAGCGGATTTATTTCCATCTCAACTTTCTGGCGGTCAGCAACAGCGAGTGGGGATTTCTCGAGCCATTGCGGTAAAACCTGATATTATTTTATTAGATGAACCTACATCGGCATTAGATCCTGAATTAGTGGGCGAAGTGTTACAAACACTAAAAATGCTCGCTCAAGAGGGCTGGACAATGATTATTGTTACTCACGAAATGCAGTTTGCGAAAGATGTTGCAGATCGTGTAATTTTGATGGCAGACGGGCATATTGTAGAACAAAATACAGCAGAGAAATTCTTTTCTTGCCCACAACACGAGCGGACTAAACAGTTCTTGCTACAAGCAAAAATGCCACTTGATCCAGATTATTGTATTTAAAGTGCGGTAAATTTTTAGAGAGTTTTATGAATAATGGATTATTTAGGATTTAATTGAAACGTGATGAATTTCACAAGTTGAGAATTAAATGCTTCTGAATCTTTACATTATCAACGCACAATGCAAGAATGATCGCATTTAAATTTTTAAGTCAACAGGAGTAAATAATGACTTTGACAGAACGTTTAAAACAAGAATTTGTTTCTGGTTGGAAACCTTTTGAGGTAGTTTGGCTTGCGCTTTTCATCATTGCGCAGATTTGGGCTTATGTACAAGCACCAGATTCCTGGTTAGCAATGATTTCTGGTATTTCCGGTATTTTGTGTGTGGTATTGGTAAGTAAAGGTAAAATTAGTAATTATTTCTTTGGATTAATTTTTGCTTACACTTATTTTTATGTCGCTTGGGGATCAAATTTCTTAGGCGAAATGAATACCGTACTCTATGTATATTTGCCATCTCAATTTATTGGTTACTTTATGTGGAAAGCCAATATGCAAAATAGTGATGGTGGAGAAAGTGTGATTGCAAAAGCGTTAACTGTTAAAGGATGGATGACATTAATTGTTGTGACTACGGTTGGTACTTTGCTTTTTGTTCAAGCATTACAAGCGGCTGGTGGTAGTTCAACTGGTTTAGATGGTCTAACAACAATTATTACGGTTGCTGCACAGATTTTAATGATTTTGCGTTATCGTGAACAGTGGTTGTTATGGATTGCTTTAAATATCCTTTCTATTTTCTTATGGGCAGAAACACCAGCCATGTACTTAATGTATTCAGCCTACTTACTTAACTCGTTGTACGGTTATTATAACTGGACGAAATTGGTTAAACGTATCTAAACATACTTAAGCAAACTTAGAAACAAAGAAGAGCGGTAATTTTACCGCTCTTTTTTCTTTGCTTTAAAGATTAACGCATGGTCACGAATTCTTCTGAACCCGTTGGATGAATAGCCACTGTGTTATCAAAATCGGCTTTTGTTGCGCCCATTTTGATTGCGACGGCAAATCCTTGAATCATTTCATCTACACCAAAACCAATACCGTGTAAACCTACAACTTTTTCATCCTTGCCCACACAAACTAATTTCATTTTGCACGGTTGGCGATGTTGAGTGACTGCAGTGTACATTGCAGTGAAAGAGGATTTATATACCTTAACATTTTCAGCTCCATATTGTTCGATAGCTTGAGGTTCAGTTAAACCTACAGTGCCGATTGGTGGATGGCTGAATACAACGGTTGGAACTAAATTGTAATCTAAATGTTCAGTCGGTTTATTATTGAATAAACGTTCAGAAAGGCGACGACCTGCAGCAACTGCAACTGGTGTTAATTCAATGCCGTTTTCGATAATATCGCCTACCGCATAAATGCCTTTCACATTAGTATTTTGATATTTATCGACTTTGACATAGCCGTGTTCATTTGTTTCTACACCTGCATTTTCTAAGCCAATTTTATCTGTCGCTGGAACACGACCTGCCGCCCAAATAACACAGTCCACAGTAACATCAGATTGACCATCACATTTAACTGTAAGAGATCCATCTGCATTTTTAACAATTTCAGATGGTGTGGAATTGGTATGTAATTGAATTCCATCTTGTGCAAGCACTTCCACTAATGTTTCTACGATTAATGGATCCTGATTACGCATTGGCGCATGGCGACGCACTAATAAATGTGTTTCCACGCCTAAGCTGTTTAATACGCCAGAAAGTTCAACAGCAATATAGCCAGCCCCAATAACAACAGCACGTTTTGGTAATTCGGTTAATGCAAAGAAACCATCTGAATCAATGCCGTATTCTTGTCCTTTAATGTTTGGACGATATGGGCGGCCACCTGTTGCGATTAAAATATGATCTGCGGTTACTTGCTCTTTTGTACCATCAGCAAGTGTTACTTCAATAGTATGCGCATCGATAAATTTTCCGAAACCGTTAATTACATCAATGTTATTTTTCGCTAATACATTGTTATAAGATGTATGAATACGACCAATATAGGCTTGGCGACTTTCAATCAGTTTTGAAAAATCAAATTTTTTCACTTCAACATCAAAACCATAATCTGGCGCGTAATTGTTAATTGCTTCTGCAATATGTGCACCATAAAACATTACTTTTTTAGGTACGCAACCTACATTTACACAAGTACCACCAAGATGTTTTGCTTCAATGATTGCGCATTTTTTTCCATAGCTTGCAGCACGATTTAGAGAAGCAATACCGCCACTGCCACCGCCAATAGCGATGTAATCATAATGTTTAGTCATAATTTGATCCTTTTTTGAACTCAAAAATTTTCCGTATTTTGCCTAATTTTTATGAAGAATGCTATAAATTGATGTAATTGGTTTTATGAATATTTTTATTCTTTTTGAACAGATAATTAGTTTTAGATTATTTTATGTGAAAAGTAGTATGTAGAATAAAATGGCATCATAAAAAATGAGGAAGGTTATATTAACCATCCTCACTTAAGAGCATATCTAATTAGCTATGTGATTAATTTGAATATTGGTTAATCGCAGCGGATACTTCTTGATCTTGGTAAATGTTATTCACAATATCGTTAAATGTTTGAGACAGAACTTTCTGAATTTCGTCATTATCTGCGTTTAATGCGCCTTCTTGTGAACGAGTAGCATTAAATGCTTTGTTATATGAACCTTTCGCGCCTTGAACATAAACAGTTGCTTGAATTTTTGTATTAAGTTTATAACGAAGATTACCTTGCTCTACTTGCGTAGCAAATTCACGCACATCCACTGTTACCCAGGCATTTGATCCATTGGATTGCCCAATTCTGAAACCTTTACTAATAAGATTTTGTTGTATCACTTGTTGGAATAATTGTGTAACACTTGGTGATGAATTTAATTTAATGAGTTCTCCACGCTTGGTATAGCTCGCGATATCTTGCGTTGTGCGGCTATCTTTCGTTGTTACATACACAATCGCATTTTGATTAATGTTCATTGTTGCATTCGGTGCTGGTGGTGTGAACGTTAATGTATTTGATTGTGCTTGGCAGCCAGCAAGGAACAGCGTAGCGGCTGCAATACTTACTGCTGATAATGTTTTGATTTTGTTTGATAATGTCATAATTTCCCCAATGAGCCAGTTAAAACTGTGTTATTCTTGCAAACTTCATTGCTAATGTATAGCGTTTCATTGTGATTTTGTGGAGATTTATGATGTCTGTTCAACAAACTATCGAACAAAAAATTCAACTAGAATTTCAACCGCACTTTTTTAGTGTAGAAAATGAAAGCCACTTACATAGTTCTGGTCGTGGCGCGGAATCTCATTTTAAATGTGTGATTGTGAGTAATGTTTTTGAAAGAATGCGTAAAGTTCAACGCCATCAACGTGTTTATCAATTGCTTGCAGATGAGCTTAATAGCGGTGTTCATGCGTTAGCGTTGCACTTGTTTACTGCAGAGGAATGGGGCGAGCTAAATGAGAAAATTCCCGCCTCAACTAGGTGTGCAGGGATCGGTCATTAATTTTATGTTATGAAGATGTAACATTTTTTTGATATATCGCAAAAGGTTTTTACAAAAAAGTAGGCATTTAAGTAGCGAAAAAAACAGATTTTCGCTAGAATAAGGCGTTTAATTTTATCCAAATTCAATTTCTCGATAGGGATGTTTATCGTGAAATTAACCGATTTGAGTTTTTTATTTTTGTGATATTTATGCTTTCTTTGAAGTATTTTGTCACGCTCAAACACGAGATTGCATTTAAGTTAGCTTATTTGCAATCGTATTTTTAACCTTGAAAAGTAGTGCAAACAGTATGATTACAATTAAAAAAGGCTTGGATCTTCCTATTGCAGGAAAACCGGCACAAGTAATCCACAACGGAAATGTTGTGAATCAAGTTGCGATTCTAGGTGAGGAGTATGTGGGGATGCGTCCTTCGATGAAGGTGCGCGAAGGCAATGTTGTAAAGAAAGGCCAAGTGCTTTTTGAAGACAAGAAAAATCCAGGTGTGATTTTTACAGCCCCTGCAAGTGGTACTATCACTGTAATCAATCGTGGTGAGAAACGTGTGTTACAATCTGTCGTAATTAATGTGGAAGGGGATGAGCAAATCACTTTCGCAAAATATAGCGCAGAACAATTGAATACGCTTTCTTCTGAACAAGTAAAACAAAACCTTGTTGAATCAGGTTTATGGACTGCATTACGTACTCGTCCATTTAGCAAAGTGCCAGCGATTGATAGTGAACCAGCCTCAATTTTCGTGAATGCAATGGATACCAATCCATTAGCCGCAGATCCTGCAATTGTGCTAAAAGAATTTTGGCAAGATTTCACAAATGGTTTAACGGTATTAAGTCGTTTATTCCCTTCAAAACCGTTACACTTGTGTAAAGCAGGTGATACCAATATCCCAACTGTTGATCTTGAAAATTTACAGATTCATGATTTCGGTGGCGTTCACCCAGCAGGACTTGTTGGTACTCATATTCATTTTATTGATCCTGTTGGTGTAAATAAAACTGTATGGCACATCAATTATCAAGATGTGATCGCAGTGGGTAAATTATTTACAACAGGTGAACTTTATGTTGAACGCGTTATTTCTCTTGCTGGTCCGCAAGTGAAAGAACCTCGTTTAATTCGCACTGTAATTGGTGCTAATCTCTCTCAATTAACCCAAAATGAATTAAGTGCGGGTGAAAATCGCGTAATTTCAGGTTCAGTGCTTTGTGGACAAACTGCAAAAGGTGCTCATGACTATTTAAGTCGTTATGCATTGCAAGTATCGGTAATCGCTGAAGGTAATGAGAAAGAATTCCTTGGCTGGATTACACCGCAATCTAATAAATATTCAATTACTCGTACAGTGTTAGGTCACTTCGGTAAGAAATTATTCAACTTCACTACGGCTGAAAACGGTGGTGAGCGTGCAATGGTTCCAATTGGTAGCTATGAGCGTGTTATGCCGTTGGATATTTTACCGACATTATTATTACGTGATTTAATCGTGGGTGATACCGATGGCGCGCAAGCGTTAGGTTGTCTTGAATTAGACGAAGAAGACTTAGCATTATGCTCTTTCGTTTGCCCAGGCAAATATGAATACGGTTCAATCTTGCGTCAAGTATTAGATAAGATTGATAAGGAAGGTTAAAAATGGGTTTGAAAAATCTTTTTGAAAAAATGGAACCCGCGTTTTTACCAGGTGGTAAATACAGCAAGCTTTATCCGATCTTTGAATCGATTTATACCTTGCTTTATACACCAGGTACAGTAACGCACAAAAACACTCACGTTCGTGATGCGTTAGACTCAAAACGTATGATGATTACGGTTTTCCTTGCGTTGTTCCCTGCGATTTTCTACGGGATGTACAATGTGGGTAACCAAGCGATTCCTGCCTTAAATCAATTAGGCAATTTAGATCAACTAATTGCTAATGATTGGCACTATGCACTTGCAAGTTCATTAGGTTTAGATTTAACTGCCAATGCAACTTGGGGCTCAAAAATGGCGCTGGGTGCAATTTTCTTTTTACCAATTTACTTAGTGGTGTTCACCGTTTGTACAATTTGGGAATTATTGTTCTCAGTTGTGCGTGGCCATGAAGTAAATGAAGGGATGTTCGTTTCAACCATTTTATTTGCGTTGATCGTTCCACCAACATTGCCATTATGGCAAGCCGCATTAGGTATTACTTTTGGTATCGTTGTTGCAAAAGAAATTTTTGGTGGCGTAGGTCGTAACTTCATGAACCCTGCACTTGCAGGCCGAGCTTTCTTGTTCTTCGCCTATCCAGCTCAAATTTCAGGTGATACTGTTTGGACTGCCGCTGATGGTTTCTCTGGCGCAACCGCACTTTCACAATGGTCACAAGGTGGTCAGGGAGCATTACAACATACAGTAACTGGTACCCCAATCACTTGGATGGATGCTTTTGTGGGTAACTTACCTGGTTCAATGGGTGAAGTTTCTACGCTTGCAATTTTAATTGGTGGTGCAGTGATTGTATTCACTCGTATTGCAGCATGGCGCATCATTGCTGGTGTGATGATTGGTATGATTGCAACTTCAACGCTATTCAATTTAGTTGGTTCTGATACTAACCCAATGTTCTCAATGCCTTGGCATTGGCACCTTGTTTTAGGTGGATTTGCATTAGGTATGGTATTTATGGCAACAGACCCTGTTTCAGCATCCTTTACCAATGCAGGTAAGTGGTGGTACGGTACATTAATTGGTGTAATGGCTGTATTAATTCGTACTGTAAACCCAGCTTATCCGGAAGGCGTGATGTTAGCGATTTTATTTGCAAACTTATTTGCACCGATTTTCGACTACATCGTAGTTCAAGCAAATATCAAACGTCGGAGAGCAAGAACAAATGGCTAAGTTTAATAAAGACAGCGTAGGCGGCACAATTCTTGTCGTATTGCTACTGAGTTTAGTTTGTTCCATTATTGTTGCTGGTTCCGCAGTAATGTTAAAGCCTGCACAAGAAGAACAAAAGTTACTCGATAAACAAAAAAATATCTTAAATGTAGCTGGTCTTTTACAAGAAAATACTAATGTAAAAGAAACTTATGCAAAATTTATCGAGCCTCGTTTCGTTGATTTAGCAACGGGTGAATACACACAACAAGCAGACGATAGCCAACAAGCAATTCCTGCTGATGCGGATAAAGCACGTATTCGTTCTCGTAGCAAAACGACAGAAGTTTATCTTGTAAAAGATGAACAAGGTAAAACTCAACAAGTTATTTTACCAATTTATGGAACTGGCTTGTGGTCAGTGATGTATGGTCTAGTATCTGTTCAACCAGATGGTAATACGATCAATGGAATCACTTACTACCAACATGGTGAAACGCCAGGGTTGGGTGGTGAGATTGAAAATCCAAACTGGGCAAGTTTATTTAAAGGTAAAAAATTGTTTGATGAACAACATCAACCTGCAATTCACATCGTGAAAGGGCAAGCTCCACAAGATGAGCATAGTATTGATGGTTTATCAGGCGCGACTTTAACTGGTAATGGTGTACAAGGTACATTTGATTATTGGTTTAGTGCGAACGGTTTTGGTCCATATCTTGAAAAACTTCATGCGGGAGCAAACTAATGTCTGAAAAAGCAAATTATAAAGATCTGTTGTTAGCTCCGGTTGTTAAGAACAACCCAATTGCATTACAAATCTTGGGTATTTGTTCTGCATTGGCGGTAACAACAAAATTAGAAACTGCTGTTGTAATGGCGATTGCAGTGAGTTTGGTAACTGGGTTATCAAGTTTCTTTGTTTCTCTGATTCGCAACTACATTCCAAACAGTATTCGTATTATTGTGCAACTTGCAATTATTGCATCACTTGTAATCGTTGTTGACCAAATATTAAAAGCCTACGCTTATGGTTTATCTAAACAACTTTCGGTATTCGTTGGTTTGATTATTACTAACTGTATCGTAATGGGACGTGCTGAAGCATTTGCGATGAAGTCACCTCCCGTTGAAAGTTTTGTAGATGGTATCGGTAATGGTTTAGGTTATGGTGCGATGTTAATTATCGTAGCATTTTTCCGTGAACTTATCGGTTCAGGTAAATTATTTGGTATGACTATTTTTGAAACCATTCAGAATGGTGGTTGGTACCAAGCAAATGGTTTATTCCTACTTGCACCAAGTGCATTCTTTATCATCGGATTTGTTATCTGGGGATTAAGAACTTGGAAACCAGAGCAACAGGAGAAGTAATCAATGGAACATTATATTAGCCTATTCGTTAAGGCAGTCTTCATTGAAAATATGGCACTTTCCTTCTTCTTAGGAATGTGTACTTTCTTAGCGGTATCTAAAAAGGTATCAACTGCGTTTGGTCTTGGTATTGCGGTAACTTTCGTTCTTGGGATCGCAGTGCCAGTAAACCAATTAATTTATGCAAATGTATTAAAAGAAAATGCTTTAATTGAAGGTGTAGATTTATCATTCTTGAACTTCATTACTTTCATTGGGGTTATTGCTGGTTTAGTGCAAATTCTTGAAATGGTATTAGATAAATTTATGCCATCTCTTTATAATGCATTAGGGATTTTCTTACCGTTAATTGCAGTAAACTGTGCGATTTTTGGTGGGGTATCTTTCATGGTTCAACGTGATTACAATTTCCCTGAATCTATCGTGTACGGTTTTGGCTCAGGTTTAGGTTGGATGTTAGCGATTGTTGCGCTTGCTG
The DNA here is from genome assembly GCF_003493605.1 of Haemophilus haemolyticus. GTDB lineage: Bacteria > Pseudomonadota > Gammaproteobacteria > Enterobacterales > Pasteurellaceae > Haemophilus > Haemophilus haemolyticus_J. Next base: position 98,379 of record NZ_QQKA01000003.1, on the reverse strand, counting down.
GCTTAACTGAGAAAATGAAATATGCGGATATTCCTGCAGGATTAAAAGGTTTAGGTATTACCTTTATCTCTGTTGGTTTAATGGCGTTAGGCTTTATGTCTTTCTCTGGTATTCAATTATAAGGAGTGTAATCAATGAGCGATTCAGTAATTCTTGCACTCGGTATTGCCGCATTCACGGTTATTGTATTAGTGTTAGTGGCAATCATCTTATTTGCGAAATCAAAATTAGTCGATTCTGGTGATATTACTATAGGCATCAATGACGATCCTGAAAAAGCGATCACATTACCTGCAGGTGGCAAATTATTAGGTGCTTTAGCAAGTAAAGGTATTTTTGTGTCTTCTGCTTGCGGCGGCGGTGGCTCTTGTGGTCAATGTATTGTTAAAGTGAAAAATGGTGGCGGAGAAATTCTTCCAACCGAACTTTCTCACATTAACAAACGTGAAGCAAAAGAAGGTTATCGTCTAGCTTGTCAAGTTAACGTGAAAGGTAATATGGAAGTTGAACTTCCAGAAGAAATCTTCGGCGTGAAAAAATGGGAATGTACTGTTATTTCTAACGATAACAAAGCAACCTTTATTAAAGAGCTTAAATTAGCTATTCCTGAAGGTGAAGAAGTTCCATTCCGCGCGGGTGGTTATATTCAAATCGAAGCTGATCCACATGTGGTAAACTATAAAGATTTTGATATTCCTGAAGAATACCACGAAGACTGGGATAAATACGACTTATGGCGTTATGTCTCTAAAGTGGATGAACATATTATTCGTGCATACTCAATGGCTTCGTATCCTGAAGAGAAAGGCATCATTATGCTTAATGTGCGTATTGCAACACCTCCACCACGCCAACCTGATGCGCCTCCAGGTCAAATGTCTTCATACATTTGGTCATTAAAAGCAGGTGACAAAGTTACTATTTCTGGTCCATTTGGTGAATTCTTTGCGAAAGAAACCGATGCAGAAATGGTATTTATCGGTGGTGGTGCTGGTATGGCTCCAATGCGTTCTCATATTTTTGACCAATTAAAACGTCTTCATTCTAAACGTAAAATGTCATTCTGGTATGGTGCACGTTCTAAACGTGAAATTTTCTATCAAGAAGACTTTGACCAATTACAAGCTGAAAATCCAAACTTTGTATGGCATGTTGCATTATCGGACGCATTGCCTGAAGATAATTGGACTGGCTATACAGGCTTTATTCACAATGTACTTTATGAAAACTACTTGAAAAATCATGAAGCACCAGAAGATTGTGAATACTATATGTGTGGACCTCCGGTGATGAACGCTGCGGTAATCAAAATGTTGAAAGACCTTGGTGTTGAAGATGAAAACATTCTATTAGATGACTTTGGTGGCTGATTTTAGTTAATCAATTCATCATAAAAACTGACCGCACTTTGTGATGAAGTGCGGTCAAAATTTAAGGTGTTTTTAGAAAATTTTCTATGATTACAGGTAAGTTTTGTTGAATTTGCCAGTAATTCACAGATGTAGGAAATCCAGATGAAAAAATTAATAAGTGGTATTATGGCTGTGGCAATGGTATTAAGTCTTGCAGCCTGTCAAAAAGAAACAAAAGTTATCTCATTAAGTGGTAAAACAATGGGAACAACTTATCATGTTAAATACCTTGATGAAGGATCGATGAAAGCAACATCTGAAAAGACGCATGAAGAAATTGAAGCTATCTTAAAAGATGTGAACGCTAAAATGTCCACTTACAAAAAAGATTCGGAACTGAGCCGTTTCAATCAAAATACCCAAGTGAATACACCGATTGAGATTTCAGCAGATTTTGCCAAAGTATTGGCCGAAGCGATTCGTTTAAATAAAGTGACTGAAGGTGCATTGGATGTAACTGTTGGCCCAGTTGTGAATTTATGGGGATTTGGCCCTGAAAAACGTCCAGAAAAACAACCTACACCAGAACAATTAGCTGAACGCCAAGCTTGGGTTGGTATTGATAAAATTGCCCTCGATATGAGTGGTGCAAAACCGACATTAAGCAAAGCACTTCCTCAAGTTTATGTTGATTTGTCTTCGATTGCTAAAGGTTTTGGCGTTGATCAGGTTGCTGAAAAATTAGAACAACTAAATGCTCAGAATTACATGGTTGAAATCGGCGGTGAAATTCGTGCGAAAGGAAAAAATATTGAAGGCAAACCTTGGCAGATCGCAATTGAAAAACCAACTACAACAGGTGAACGAGCGGTTGAGGCTGTCATTGGATTAGACAATATGGGAATGGCAAGTTCTGGCGATTATCGTATTTACTTTGAAGAAAATGGTAAACGCTTTGCTCATGAAATTGATCCGAAAACAGGTTATCCAATTCAGCATCATTTAGCTTCAATTACGGTACTTGCACCAACCTCAATGACTGCAGATGGCTTATCAACAGGGTTATTTGTGCTGGGTGAAGACAAGGCGTTAGAAGTGGCAGAGAAAAATAATCTTGCTGTTTACTTAATCATTAAAACAGATAATGGTTTTGTCACAAAATCATCCTCTGCTTTCAAAAAATTAACAGAAACAAAAGAATAGTTATGCAAACTTTATTTTTTACTTTAATCGCTTTCGTCGCAATTATATTGTTGATGTCTATCGGATTTATTATCAAAAAACAAAGTTTAAAAGGCAGTTGTGGTGGTTTATCTACCCTTGGTATTGCCAAAGCTTGCGATTGTGATAAACCTTGCGACACGCTGCAATCAAAATTAGATGCGGGCGATGAACAAGCGAAAGCTGAATATGAGCAAAAATTCGCGAAAAAAGATGATGATTCGCAATTTTATGAAGTGAAATAACTTGCTCAAAAATGACCGCACTTTATGTGCAAAATAAAATTAACGGCAAAATTATTTTGCCGTTTTCTCATTCAATGACCAATGTGCTTCGCCTTAACCGAAGTTACGGGAGAACTATGTTAATTTCAAATACTTATAATCAACACTTTCCTCAACTGACGCAAGAACAGCTTGCGAGAAATGCGACAAAAAAAGTGATTTGTGGTATGTCTGGCGGAGTGGATTCTTCTGTGTCAGCTTTTATTCTTCAACAGCAAGGCTATCAGGTGGAAGGCCTGTTTATGAAAAACTGGGAAGAAGATGATGATACGGATTACTGCACTGCAGCAGCTGATCTTGCAGATGCTCAAGCAGTATGTGATAAATTGGGTATCAAACTACATAAAATTAATTTTGCAGCAGAATACTGGGATAATGTCTTTGAGCATTTTCTGACTGAATATAAAGCAGGGCGCACGCCGAACCCTGATATTTTGTGTAATAAAGAAATTAAATTTAAAGCATTTTTAGAATATGCAGCTGAAGATCTTGGCGCCCATTACATTGCAACAGGGCATTATGTACGTAGAGCTGGTGATGATGAAAATGCAAAATTATTACGTGGTCTAGACGCTAATAAAGATCAAAGTTATTTTCTTTATACCTTAAGCCATAAACAAGTGGGGCAAAGTTTATTCCCCGTCGGTGAAATTGAGAAGCCCATTGTTCGCGCTATTGCTGAAGATCTTGGCTTAATTACGGCGAAGAAAAAAGATTCTACCGGTATTTGTTTTATTGGTGAGCGTAAATTTAAGGATTTCTTAGCGCGTTACTTACCTGCTCAACCTGGTGATATTCGTACTGTTGATGGTGAAATTATTGGTCGCCATGATGGCTTGATGTATCACACGTTGGGACAGCGTAAAGGATTAGGCATTGGTGGTTTAAAAAATGCGGGTGATGAGGCTTGGTATGTGGTAGATAAGGATGTGGAAAATAATGAACTTATTGTCGCTCAGGGGCACGATCATCCTCGTTTATTTTCAAAAGGTTTGATTGCTAGCCAATTACATTGGGTTGATCGCGAACCTATTCGAGAGTTATTACGTTGCACGGTGAAAACGCGTTATCGCCAACAAGATATTCCTTGTGTGATTGAACCAATTGAGGATGAAACCATTCGAGTTATTTTTGATGAACCTCAATCAGCAGTAACCCCAGGGCAATCTGCCGTATTTTACCTTGGTGAAGTTTGTTTGGGCGGTGGTATTATCGAAGAAAGAATATAAAACAAAGATACTAAAAGCGCATTTTATGCGCTTTTAGACTATTTATTCAAACCAAATGACACTTGCCATTCGGCCTGTTTGGTTGTCACGGCGATAAGAAAAGAACAATTCTTTTTCATTGAATGTACAGTGATTTCCACCATAAATTTGCGTAATGCCTAGATTGTTTAATCGCTGAGTCGCGATTTGATAAAGATTACCTAGATATTTACCTTCTCCTATTGCATCAGGTTGAAAGGCGAGTTTGGCTTTTTCATCTACTGCAACAAACTTTTCTACAACATCAATACCAACTTGAAAGGCTTTTGGACCTATTGCAGGGCCAAACCACGCGATAATATCTTCAGGTTTGGCCTGAAAGCATTTGACAGTTTCTTCCAATACGCCATCACATAAACCACGCCAGCCAGCATGTGCTGCAGCTACTTCATTGCCAGATGTTGTGGTGAATAGAACCGGCAAACAGTCTGCAGTCATAATAGCACAAACTTGATGAGGAACATTTGTATAAACTGCATCCGCTTCAAGATTTTGTCCTGAATAAGGTAATTGAATCACTCGAGTACTGTGTGTTTGCGTTAGAAATATAGGTGTTTGTGGCAAACCAAATTTTTCTACTAATAAAGTGCGGTTAGTTTTTACCGCACTTTTGTTATCACCGACATGATCGCCTAAGTTAAAACTAAAATAAGGCGTCAAGCTTACGCCCCCTTCACGAGTAGTGGTAAAGGCATGAATGTTCTTTGGAACGCTCCAATTTGGGTTAATCACTTGCATGTTAATAATCTAACTCATCTTGATGCTCGAGATAGTCGGCTTTGAGTGCATTAAGCAATTCAACAAAGTCATCTGGTAATGGTGCATACCATTCCATCATTTCACCTGTAATTGGATGAGCTAAGCGTAACATGACCGCATGTAAAGCTTGACGTTTGAAATTACGCAATACTTCCATAAAGTCTTCACTCGCATTTTTTGGTGGACGAGGACGTCCTCCATAGGTTTGATCGCCTAACAATGGATGGGCAATATGTGCCATATGAACACGGATTTGATGTGTACGACCTGTTTCCAAACGTAAACGTAAACGGGTGTAGTTACGGTAATTCTCCATAATACGATAATGGGTGACAGCGGGTTTTCCCATTGGATGAACCGCCATTAAAGTACGTTTGGTTGCATGACGAGCCATAGGTTGATCGACTGTGCCACCTTTAGTCATAATGCCTGAGGCTACTGCTTCATATTCACGCGTAATTTTGCGTTTTTGTAAGTCGCGTACTAACTTAGTTTGTGCTGGAATAGTTTTCGCAACAACCATTAGGCCTGTCGTATCTTTATCTAATCGATGCACAATTCCTGCACGCGGTACTTCTGCTATCGGGGGATAATGATAGAGTAGCGCATTGAGCACGGTTCCATTTGGATTGCCAGCACCAGGATGTACCACAAGATCTTTGGGTTTATTAATCACAATAATGTCGTCATCTTCATACACGATATTCAATGGAATATTTTCTGGTTCAAAATGTGTCTCATCTTCCACTTCTACGGTGATTTCTATTTTTTCTCCTCCGAGTACTTTCTCACGCGGAATATTGGCAATGCGATCATTAAGTTTCACGAGATCTGCTTCAATCCACGTTTTTAATCGGGAGCGAGAATATTCAGGGAACAACTCTGCAAGTGTTTGGTCTAAACGTTGTCCCATTTGTTCTAGTTGCACTTCAGCTGAAAGGGTAATTTGTGGCATAAATAGCTCTTAAAAATTTTAAAAGTTGGCTTATTGATTAATGTTCTATACAATAGCGGACAATTGTATCTTATTTATTGGTTTTCGTAAAAATTAAGGAAAAAACAATGCGTAAAATAAAATCTTTGGCATTGCTTGCCGTGGCAGCATTGGTTGTTGGATGTTCAAGTGGTTCAAAAGATGTGGAGCAAGCATCAGTAAATGAGTTGTACACTAAAGGTGTCACATCATTACAAGAAGGCGGTTATTCTGAAGCTATTCGTTATTTAAAAGCAGCGACTGAACGTTTCCCTGGTAGTATTTATCAAGAACAGGCGATGCTAGATTTAATTTATGCAAACTATAAAGCACAAGATTATACGCAAGTATTATTGACGGTAGATAGCTTTTTACATCAATTCCCACAAAGTCCGAACCAAGACTATGCAGTCTATATGGCTGGGTTAACCAACGCTGCAACAGGTGATAATTTCATTCAAGATTTCTTTGGAATTGATCGTGCGACACGTGAAACCACTTCTATGCGTACCGCTTTTTCTAATTTCCAAAATTTAGTTCGTGTATTCCCTAATAGCCCTTATGCTCAAGATGCTTTAGCTCGTATGGCTTATATTAAAGACGCGCTTGCTCGTCATGAGTTAGATATTGCAAAATTCTATGCAAAACGTGATGCTTGGGTTGCAGTGTCAAACCGTGTAGTTGGAATGTTGAAACAATATCCTGATGCTAAAGCAACTTATGAAGGTTTATTTTTGATGAAAGAAGCGTATGAAAAAATGGGTTTAACAGCATTAGCCAATGATACCCAAAAAATTATTGATGCAAATAAAGATAAAACCTTTGCACCAATTGAAAAACCAGATGAGCCAGAATTAAAAGTTCCGACTGTTAAATAGTCATAGGATATGAATAAAAAGCCCGAATAATTTCGGGCTTTTTGCTATATATTATCCTCGATGTGCATTTTTCATAATACGATCTTTTGTTACTTTCCATTCACGCTCTTTAATATCATCGCGTTTATCATGTTGTTTTTTACCTTTGGCTAAACCAATTTTGACTTTTGCCCATGCACTTTTCCAATAAAGAGAAAGCGCTACGATGGTAAAACCGTCTCGGTTTGCTTTGCCAAATAGGGATGCTAATTCGCGTTTATTTAATAATAACTTTCGAGTGCGAGTTGGATCACAAACAATATGCGTTGATGCAACATTTAATGGCTGAATGCTTGCACCGAATAAAAAGGCTTCGCCATTTTTGAAAATGACATAACTATCACTAATGTTTGCCTTTCCTGCGCGCATTGATTTGACTTCCCAGCCTTGTAGCTCAAGACCTGCTTCAATTTCATCTTCTATAAAATAATCATGTCTCGCACGTTTATTCAGTGCGATAGTATTTGATCCTGGTTTTACTTTTTTCTTTGTCATAATTTTTATACCTTATTTTGCTTGGCGCATTTTATCGGATATCTATTTTTATAGCAAAAAAGATCATCTAGGTAGAACTAGCAGTCGCGTTTATTTTCAAACTTTAAAAGATAAAGGATTTATAGAAAACTCAAGAAAAAATCACCGCACTTTTGTAAGAAAAAACAGACACATTGCTGTGTCTGTTTAAGTGAGATAAAAAAGATGAATTAAGTTTTGGTGATTTATATAAAGTGAATAAACGATTATTCCAAACGTTTTGCCACTTTAAGCCAATCAGCTTTAAATTCACGATGCATATTATTAATTGCATCAATAATATCATGGTGAACAAGTTGTTCATTTTGGATGCCTACGCAGTAGCCACCTTTACCTTGTAGCAATAAATCTACCGCGTATGCGCCCATACGTGAAGCAAGAATACGGTCAAATGCACAAGGTGAACCACCACGTTGAATATGCCCTAAAACAGTTGCACGAGTTTCGTGTCCAACGCGAGCTTCAATTTCTTTTGCCAGAGAATGAACATCGGTTAAAAGTTCTGTGATTGCAATAATTGCATGGCGTTTACCACGAATAATACTACGTTCAATTTGTTGAATTAATTCTTCACGATTGAATTCAATTTCTGATGCGACGATATATTCGCAACCGCCAGCGATGCCCGCAGAAATCGTTAAGTCACTACAGTGGCGACCCATAATTTCAACGATAGAAATACGTTGGTGTGAGCTTGATGTATCACGTAAACGATCGATAGCATCGACTGCGGTTTGTAATGCGGTTTGATAGCCGATGGTATAGTCAGTACCTGCAACATCATTATCAATAGTGCCTGGTAAGCCAACACAAGGGAAACCATGTTCTTCGGTTAACAATTTTGCGCCCATGTAAGAACCGTCACCACCGATAACAACAAGTGCATCAATGCCGTGAGAACGTAAAATTTCAGCACATTTCGCACGAACATTTGGATCCTTAAATTCAGGAAAGCGTGCAGAACCTAAGAAAGTACCGCCACGATTAATCACATCTGATACGCTGTAGCGGTTTAGTTGTTTGATTTTATTGTTGTATAAGCCCTGGTAACCATCATAGATACCAAATACTTCTAAGCCTTCTGCAAGTGCAGAACGTACTACGCCACGAATTGCGGCATTCATACCTGGCGCATCGCCACCACTTGTTAAAACTGCAATTTTTTTAATCATATTTACCTACTTTTAACCGTAATTGGAAACTGGCATAAGATTACATCATTAGAGGTATCTGCTCTAGCAAAATCTGATGAGATTTTGATCCGGCATAATTTTTTACATTATTTTTGACAAAACAGTTGCCACTTCAAATCTTGTAAGTGCTTTCTTTCTATATCCACAACGTATTTTTGCAAATGTTGTTGCACTTTATCGATGGATAAATGTTTAGAAAGTGTTGGTTGCTGTACTTTTTGTGAATATTGATACTGAACAAAGCCACATTGTGGTAATTGTCGTCCTTTCATCACATTGACTTGCCAAGATGGATTTTCCTTTGTTGGCGAATAGATGACATATCCATTTAATTCCTGTGGATTCATCGAATTTTCTGGAATAGCATCGAAATGGAAATCTTTTACGCCTGTATTACGATAAATACGTTCTCTCAATGCGATCCGCTCTTTAATTGAACGCGCTGGTTGATTGCGATCAAAGAGAATTTCAATTTCAGATTGCCAATTTTCTAGTGTATCTGGCTTAGCTATATAAACATAGCGTGCAATGGTTTGTAAATCTTGGCTGCCAGTAAGGGCATAATTTTTACCGTTGTGCTCTAACTGTGTAGGAACATTTAATTGAGTCAGTTTAGTTGCACAGCCAGAGAGTATAAGTGCGGTCAATATAACAAAAATTTTATTCATTGATATCTCGCTTAAATACAAATTCGCTTTCAGTGGATGATGCCGAATCAAACCAATAACCACCTAAATCAAATTCTTTTAACTGTTCAATGTTGGTTAAACGATTTTGAATAAGATAACGGCACATTAAGCCTCGAGCTTTTTTAGCATAAAAGCTGATTACTTTGTATTTTCCATTTTTATTGTCTAAGAAAACTGGCTTGATTATCTTGGCTTTAAGTTGGTTTTCTTTAACCGATTTATAATATTCATCAGAGGCTAGATTGACTAATACATTATCGCCTTGTTCATCTATAGCTTGTTGAACCGCTTGGGTAATCACATTTCCCCAAAAGGCATACAGATCTTTTCCTTTCGGATTGGCTAATTTTGTGCCCATTTCTAATCGGTAAGGTTGCATTAAATCAAGTGGTTTTAAAAGTCCATAAAGGCCAGAAAGCATACGTAAATGGGATTGCGCAAAAAGGACATCATCTTCCGAAAGTGAGTCTGCATCTAAACCAGTATAAACATCGCCTTTAAATGCAAATAATGCAGCGCGGGAATTGTTTTCATTGTGAAATTTTGTCCATTCTGCAAAGCGTGCGGCATTTAGACCAGCTAACTTATCGCTGATAGACATAAGCGATGAAAGATCTTGCGGAGAAAGTTTACGACAAACCTCAATAAGTTGTTCGCTGTAATCAGTAAAGTGCGGTTGAGAAACAGGAAAATTTTTTACCGCACTTTCAAAGTCAAGGGTTTTCGCAGGGGAGATAATGGCTAACATAATCGTCCTTTTATGAAAAAAGAATAGGCGTATCTTAGCATAAAAATTTACACTAAACGCGTTTATATAGCCCATTTTCATTCATGATGAGATCTTGCAATTCAAGATCGAGCAACTGAACAAGTAAAACATCGACACTCAAGTTAAATTCTTCAGCTAAATCATCAATGCTCACAGGCGTGTAACCGATACGCGAGTAAAGTTTCGGGTGACTTGGTGCTTCTACTAATCGCCGAGGATCGGGTGGTGGCGTGTAATTAGGCACAGCGATCTGGTCAAAATCGATTTCAGTTTGGCTATGAATAGAATGTTGGTAGAGGGTTTCCAAAATATCCTTTGCATTTTCCACCAACATTGCGCCTTGTTGGATGAGGCGATTACAACCTTGGCTAAATTCACTTTGAATATTGCCTGGAACAGCAAAAACCTCTCGGTTTTGTTCCAATGCATACCGAGCGGTAATCAGAGAGCCGCTTTTTTCTGTGGCTTCAACCACTAATGTCCCGACAGAAAGCCCGCTAATAATCCTATTACGACGAGGGAAATTTGTCGTAATAGGTGCTTGGTTTGGTAAAAACTCAGAAACTAATGTGCCGTTGTTTTGCAAAATAAGTTCTGAAAGTTTTCGGTGTTTTACGGGATAAATTTGTTCTAACCCGCTTCCCAAAACTGCTATGGTTTGTCCTTGAATATTAACAACTGCTTGATGGCAATGCCCATCTATTCCCAATGCAAGTCCACTGGTAATCGTAAAGCCAGCCAATGAAAGTTCCGTAGCAAAATATTTAGCCCAATATTCACCATAAGCCGTGCAGTAGCGACTTCCCACCATCGCAATTTGACGTTGTGAAAGTGCGGTCAAATTTCCTTTTACAAATAGCAGAGGAGGAAAGCTTGCTATCTGTTTCAATAGAAAGGGATAAAAGGGGGAAAAAGAATTTACCAAATGATTCCCCTCTTTTTGTGACCACTCTAGTGCAGGCTCAATAAATTTTGCTTCAGGCTTGAACCAACGACGAATTTGAATGGCGCCCCATCCCATTTGTCGGAAAGCAACATCATCATAATTGAGCAACTCATCTAGCGTAATATTGGATAAAATTTTATCAATGCCAACTCCGCCAAGTTTAGGGACTTGCATTAGGCGGAGTAGTGTGTAGGTAATATCTTGCATGCTTTTTCCTTTTTGATTTGAAAATTTAGTATGGAAAAAACGAGTGAAAGAAACGATTAACTTGAAAGCATTTTACGATGTAGATCGCAAAAATTCTTTTTGATGAGTAAAAAATTGCAAAATTTTTCTTATTTTGAAAATGTAAAAAATTCAATAATAAAAATTCGCTGATTGCAATTAATTTGGTTGAATATTCTTTTTATTTTAGATTTGTTAGTTAAATGTATATTTCATATTGTATATTAATGATTATTTTTGATATAAAACGCTAAAAAATAGTTTGACAGTCAGTTTTTTATTCGTAATATGGAAAACGTTTTACACAGAAGGATTTTTATTTATGTATCATATTGTTTCTTTATCTCTCAACCTGCTGCTCTCACATTCGGTGTGCGGCTAAGTTGTGGATGAAAAACAGTCAGATGTAAATACCTAATTTTAAACCCGCACTTTATAAGTTGCGGGTTTTTTGTCTAAAAAATACAGGAAAATGCACCGCACTTTTGGAGTGATTTCAGAAGGATATTTAGTAAGGACATTGTTATGACAGATCGCGTTATTATTTTTGATACCACCTTGCGTGATGGGGAACAGGCGTTAAAAGCAAGTTTGACGGTAAAAGAAAAGTTGCAGATTGCTTTATCACTTGAACGCTTAGGCGTGGATGTAATGGAAGTGGGGTTCCCCGTTTCTTCTCAAGGAGATTTTGAGTCTGTTCAAACCATTGCGCGCCATATTAAAAACGCTCGTGTTGCCGCGTTATCTCGAGCCGTAGATAAAGACATTGATGCCGCATACGAAGCATTGAAAGTTGCTGAAGCATTCCGTATTCATACTTTTATTGCAAGTTCTGCATTGCATGTTGAAGCGAAATTAAAACGTTCTTTTGATGATGTGGTAGGAATGGCCGTTGCAGCAGTGAAACGAGCACGTAATTATACGGATGATGTTGAGTTCTCTTGCGAAGATGCCGGCCGTACCGGTATCGACAATATCTGCCGTATTGTTGAAGCCGCAATTAATGCGGGTGCAACTACGGTAAATATTCCCGATACGGTAGGTTTCTGCCTACCAAATGAATATGGCAACATTATTGCTCAAGTGCGCAATCGTGTACCGAATATCGATAAAGCAGTGATTTCTGTGCATTGCCACAATGACTTAGGCATGGCAACCGCTAATTCTTTAACAGCAGTACAAAATGGTGCGCGCCAAATTGAATGTACCATTAATGGAATTGGTGAACGTGCGGGCAATACCTCTCTTGAAGAAGTGGTCATGGCAATGAAAGTGCGTCAGGATTTTATGGGCGTGGATACTCGTATTAATACCCAAGAAATTCATCGTGTGAGCCAAATGGTCAGCCAGCTTTGCAATATGCCGATTCAACCGAATAAAGCCATTGTGGGTTCAAATGCTTTTGCGCACTCTTCTGGCATCCATCAAGATGGTATGTTGAAAAACAAAAATACCTACGAAATCATGTCTCCAGAAACGATCGGTTTGAAAAAAGAAAAATTGAATTTAACCGCACGTTCAGGTCGCGCAGCGGTAAAAGGTCATATGACGGATATGGGCTATAACGAACAAGATTACGATTTGGATAAATTGTATGACGCGTTCTTAAAATTGGCGGATAAAAAAGGTCAAGTGTTTGATTATGACTTGGAAGCATTGGCGTTTATTGATATGCAACAGGGCGATGAAGATCGTTTGGTATTAGATAAACTTTCTGCACACTCAACGAAAGAATATCCAGCCACAGCCTTTGTTCAATTGAAGTTAGATGGCGAAAAATTAAGTACGTCTTCAATTGGCGGTAATGGCCCAGTGGATGCGGTTTATAATGCCATCTTAAATTTAACGGGTTTAGAAATCAAAATGTCTCACTATAACTTAACCGCTAAAGGCGAGGGCGCAGAAGCATTAGGGCAAGTGGATATTGTGGTGGAACATGAAGGCCGTAAATTCCATGGTGTTGGTTTAGCAACAGATATTGTTGAATCTTCCGCGTTAGCGTTAGTGCATGCGATTAATGCCATTTATCGCGCACATAAAGTGGCAGACATTAAAAGCCACAAACATCATTAACCCAATTCCTCTCTTTACAAAAGAGAGGAGAAAATATGAAGAAAATTAACCGCACTTTAGTGTGAAAAAATAGGAAAAACAATATGCAATCATACAACATCGCAGTTCTACCAGGAGACGGTATCGGCCCGGAAGTGATGGCTGAAGCTATTAAAGTGTTAAACAAAGTCCAAGAAAAATTCGGTTTTAAACTTAACTTCAATGAGTTTTATGTGGGCGGTGCTGCAATTGATCATTGTGGTTGCCCATTACCACCCGAAACCTTAAAAGGTTGTGATGATGCTGACGCGATTTTGTTTGGTTCTGTGGGTGGTCCGAAATGGACAAATTTACCACCAGATCAACAACCAGAACGTGGTGCATTATTACCATTGCGTAAACATTTCAAATTATTCTGCAATCTTCGTCCTGCAACCCTTTATAAAGGTTTAGAAAAATTCTGCCCATTACGTGCAGATATTGCGGCAAAAGGATTTGATATGGTGGTTGTACGCGAATTAACCGGCGGGATTTATTTCGGTCAGCCTAAAGGCCGTGAAGGTGAAGGTGCACAAACTAAAGCTTTCGATACCGAAGTTTATTACAAATATGAAATCGAACGTATTGCCCGTGCAGCTTTTGATGCGGCAATGAAACGTCGTAAACATGTGACTTCTGTGGATAAGGCGAACGTATTACAAGCTTCAATCTTATGGCGTGAAACTGTGACAGAAGTGGCGAAAGATTACCCTGAAGTCACCTTAGATCACATTTATATCGACAATGCGACCATGCAATTAATCAAAGCCCCTGAATCTTTTGATGTACTTCTCTGCTCTAACATTTTCGGCGATATTATTTCTGATGAAGCCGCGATGATCACAGGGTCTATGGGGATGTTGCCATCTGCTAGCTTAAACGAAGAAGGTTTCGGCTTATATGAGCCTGCTGGCGGTTCTGCACCAGATATTGCAGGCAAAGGCATTGCTAACCCAATCGCACAAATTCTTTCTGCCGCGATGATGTTGCGTTATAGCTTCAACTTAAATGATGCGGCAGATGCGATTGAAAATGCTGTGCAAAAAGTCTTAGCAAGCGGTCACCGTACGGGAGATTTAGCTGATGATTCCGCGCCTGTTTCAACTGCGGAAATGGGTACATTAATTGCTAACGCAATCTAATAAAAAAACAATGAAGGTGCGGTTTAAAAATACCTCGGATTTTGACCGCACTTACTCTAACAAAAGCCTCTAACGAATTGAGAAAAATTATGGCAAAAACTCTTTACGAAAAATTATTCGATGCCCACGTGGTGTACGAAGCGGAAGGCGAAACGCCGATTTTGTATATTAACCGTCATTTAATCCATGAAGTGACCAGTCCGCAAGCTTTTGACGGTTTACGTGTCGCAGGCCGTCAAGTACGTCAAGTAAGTAAAACTTACGGCACTATGGATCACAGTATTTCTACCCAAGTACGCGATGTGAACAAACTTGAAGGCCAAGCAAAAATTCAAGTATTGGAACTTGCAAAAAACACGAAAGCGACCGGTATTCAATTATTCGACATGACCACGAAAGAACAAGGTATCGTGCATGTGATGGGACCGGAACAAGGCTTAACTTTGCCAGGTATGACAATTGTCTGTGGTGACTCCCATACCGCTACCCACGGTGCATTCGGTGCCTTGGCATTTGGTATCGGTACCTCCGAAGTAGAACACGTTTTAGCCACACAAACCTTAAAACAAGCCCGTGCAAAAAGCATGAAAATTGAAGTGCGAGGCAAAGTGGCGCCGGGCATTACCGCCAAAGACATTATTCTTGCCATTATCGGTAAAACCACTATGGCAGGCGGCACAGGCCATGTAGTGGAGTTCTGTGGTGAGGCTATTCGCGATCTTTCCATGGAAGGCAGAATGACGGTGTGCAACATGGCAATCGAAATGGGCGCGAAAGCTGGCTTAATCGCACCAGATGAAACCACTTTCGAATACTTAAAAGGCCGTCCACATGCCCCGAAAGGGAAAGATTGGGATGATGCAGTTGCTTATTGGAAAACCTTAAAATCCGATGATGATGCGAAATTTGACACGGTCATCACATTAGAAGCGAAAGATATTGCGCCACAGGTAACTTGGGGAACAAACCCAGGCCAAGTAATCGGTATCGATCAGCCAGTGCCAAACCCAGCAGAAATGACCGATCCCGTGACTCGTGCTTCAGCAGAAAAAGCCTTGAATTATATTGGCTTAGACGCTAACACTGATTTAAAAGATATCCCTGTAGATCAAGTATTTATCGGTTCTTGTACCAATGCTCGTATCGAAGATTTACGTGCGGCAGCGGCTGTCATGAAAGGCCGCAAAAAAGCCGATAACGTAAAACGTATTTTAGTGGTACCAGGCTCCGGTTTAGTGAAAGAACAAGCGGAAAAAGAAGGTTTGGATAAAATCTTTATCGAAGCGGGCGCAGAATGGCGTAATCCGGGCTGTTCCATGTGCTTAGGGATGAACGATGACCGTTTAGGCGAATGGGAACGTTGTGCTTCCACTTCAAACCGTAACTTTGAAGGTCGCCAAGGTCGTAACGGTCGTACCCACTTAGTGAGTCCTGCCATGGCTGCCGCAGCGGGAATGTTCGGTAAATTCGTTGATATTCGTGACGTCACATTAAACTAAGGAGCAGAAAATGGCAGGATTTAAACAACTTTCAGGCTTAGTAGTGCCATTGGATGCAGCAAACGTGGATACGGATGCGATTATTCCAAAACAATTTTTACAAGCGATTACGCGCTTAGGTTTCGGCAAGCACTTATTCCATGAATGGCGTTATTTGGATGTAGAAGGCACTAAACCAAATCCAGATTTCGTATTAAATTATCCACAATATCAAGGCGCGACCATTTTATTAGCACGTAAAAACCTTGGTTGCGGTTCTTCTCGTGAACATGCACCTTGGGCGCTAGCCGATTACGGTTTCAAAGTGATGATCGCACCAAGTTTTGCAGATATTTTCTATAACAACAGCTTAAACAACCACATGTTACCGATTCGTTTAAGCGAAGAAGAAGTAGAAGAAATCTTCCAATGGGTGTGGGCAAATGAAGGCAAACAAATCCATGTGGATTTGGAAGCGATGACCGTCACTGTAGGTGACAAAGTCTATCACTTTGAACTGGATGAGTTCCGCCGTCATTGTTTGTTAAACGGCTTGGACAATATCGGTTTAACTCTTCAATACGAAGAAAAAATCTCAGAATACGAAAAAAACATCCCAACGTTCTTGCGCTAAAAAAGATAAAAGTGCGGTGATTTTTCACCGTACTTTTGATCTAATCTAACGTTTTAATGATTCCATTATCGACCGAAAACATTTTTCTGTTTTCGACTTGCATCTCTTTTAGTTGTTCTTGAGTAATGGCTGTAACAAACACTTGTGAGCCACTTTGTTGTAATCGTTCTGCCAACAGCGCTCGCTTATATTGATCCAATTCTGATGCAAAATCATCGATCAAAAAAATACAATGGCGTTGCTTTTCTTTCATTAAATGTTCGCCTTGAGCCAATCTTAATGCGCACATTAAAAGTTTAAGTTGTCCACGAGAAAGCACATCTTCGACAGGTAATCCCTGTGCTTTGAAACGAAAATCAGCTTTTTGAGGGCCAGAAAATGTGTAATTTAAGGCACGATCTCGTTCAAAATTTTGCTCAAGAATCTCAGCGTAATCCGTATTTTTTTCCCAGCCTTGATGAAAGCTGACATTAATTTCTAATTCAGGGAGGAAAAGTTGGCAAGTTTGCTCGATTTCAGGGCGCAGTGCTTCTGCATAGTCGGCACGCCATTGACTCACTTGATGAGCGAGTTTGGCAAGCTCGACATCCCAAACTTTAATAGCGGAGTAGGGCTGATTTTGTGCAAGCGCTGCATTTCTTTGTTTGAGTAATCGATTAAGATTGCTCCAAGCAGTATAAAAACTTGTTTGATGGTGAAAAAGTCCCCAATCCAAAAATGCTCGGCGATAACTTGGCCCCCCATTTAGTAAGGTTAAGCCTTCTGGGGTGATTAATTGCATTGGCAAAAGATGAGCAAGATCAGAAATTTTATTGCCATCTTCACCGTTAATTTTTACTAACGTGTTGCCTTGACGAAGTTTTTGTAACCCCACTGACCATTGATGTTGGCTTTCTTGGATTTGTCCAAATAGGGTAAAGTGAGGTTCGTCGTAAGAAATGATGCGATTTGTTACCGCACTTTTGAATGAGCGTCCGTGACCAAGATAAAAAATGGCTTCTAATAAGCTTGTTTTCCCGCTGCCATTATTGCCGACCAAAAAGTTAAAGCCGGGATCAAAATCAAGATCCACGGCTGTTAAGTTACGAAATTTTTCGACCAGTAAACGCGAAATCGCCATATTATAAACGCATTGGCATAATTACATATTCGCTACTGCTATCTTCGCAATTTTCGATTAAGCAACTAGAAGAGGCATCAGTTAGGCGCATGCGAACTTGATTGCATTTAAGCGCATTTAAAACATCAAGAATATAGGTGACATTAAAGCCCACTTCTAATTCTTCGCCATTGTAATTGACATCTACGATTTCTTCCGCTTCTTCATGTTCGGTGTTGGAGGCGGTAATTTTTAGTTGGTTTTCGCTTAAGTTTAAACGCACGCTACGTACGCGCTCATTCGATAAGATTGACGCGCGAACAAAGGCTTGTTTAAGAATTTCCCAGCTGCCTTCGACAATTTTCGTTGCATTACGAGGCAGTACTCGGCGATAGTCAGGGAAACGGCCATCAATTAATTTTGATGTAAATACAATGTTTTTTAGATGAATATGTAAATTGTTGGTACCGATTTGTAAACGTGCAGGTTCATCGCTTGTTTCTAATAAACGAACCAGTTCTAACACGCCTTTACGCGGTAAAATCACAGAATGATTTTGTAATTCTTGCTCAAGCGAGATGGTGCAGACTGCAAGTCTATGGCCATCTGTCGCCACTGTACGCAATAAATTGCCTTCTGTTTCAAACTTCATACCATTTAAGAAATAGCGGGCATCTTGGTTTGCCATGGAAAATTGAGTGGCTTCAATTAAACGGCGCAAGGTATTTTGCGGTAGTTCAAAATCTACTTCAGACTGCCAATCCGTGAGGTTGGGATATTCTTCGGCAGGTTGGGTTGTCAGCGTAAAGCGGCTACGCCCAGATTGTACTAATGCACGGTCTTGTTCAAAAGTCACCGTGATTTCTGAATCATCAGATAAAGTGCGGCAAATATCTAAGAATTTTTTTGCTGGAATCGTAAAGGTGCCATTTTCAGAAGACGATGAAAGCTGAGTTTGACTAGAGAGTTCGACTTCCAAATCTGTGCCCGTGATAGTCAATCGATTATCTTCAATTTGCAACAGCACGTTGTTTAATACTGGAATATTTGGGCGATTACTCAATACGCCACATACTTGCTGCAACGGTTTTAATAAATTTTCTCTTGAAATACTAAATTGCATTGCGTTCTCCTTTTTATGCGGACAAAGTACGGATTAAATTCGCCCAATCTTCTTGAATGCTATTGTCTTGCTCGCGGAATTTTGGTACTTCGCGGCAAGCGTTTAATACGGTTGTATGATCACGGTCAAAGGCGCGACCGATTTCTGGCAAACTGCGGTTTGTTAATTCTTTTGCTAAGGCCATTGCAATTTGGCGAGGACGAGTGACTGAACGTGCACGGCTTTTTGATTTTAAATCTGAAACCTTAATTCGATAATATTCAGCTACCACTTTTTGAATATTTTCAATGGTAACCAAGCGTTCTTGCAGAGCCAAAATATCTTTTAAGGTGTCACGCACGAAATCAATATCAATGTCACCGCCTTTGAAGTCTTGCATTGCTTTCACGCGATTTAACGCCCCTTCGAGTTCACGCACGTTGGTACGCAAGCGCTGAGCAATGAAGAAAGCAACTTCTTCTGGCAAGTTCATATTATGTTCTTCTGCCTTTTTCAATAAAATCGCTACACGCGTTTCAAGATCGGGCGGCTCAATAGCTGTTGTTAATCCCCAGCCAAAACGTGATTTTAAACGTTCTTCAATTTTTTCAATTTCTTTTGGATAACGATCTGATGTTAAGATAATTTGGCGACCAGTTTCAAATAAGTTATTGAATATATGGAAGAATTCTTCTTGAGTTTTTTCTTTTTCAGCGAAAAATTGAATGTCATCCACTAAAAGTGCGTCGAGAGAACGATAGAATTTTTTGAACTGATCCATTTTATTATCACGCACTGCTTTTACCATATGTTGCATAAAGTTGTTGGCGTGAATATAAAGCACTCGCGCATTCGGTTTATTGGCTAAAATGCCGTTGCCAATGGCGTGTAACAAGTGAGTTTTCCCTAAACCAGTGCCGCCATATAAAAAGAAAGGATTGGCTGATGGTTCGCCTGGTGCTTGAGCAAGTTTTTGACCGACTGCGCGTGCGAGTTGGTTCGATTTACCTTCAACAAAGTTATCAAATAAGTGTTTAGTATTGAGATGAGATTCAAATTTTACTGAAGCACTAGATTCAGCTTGAAAATCTACCGCTCTTTCTGTTTTAGGATTGCCACTTGGTGCATTGTCTACTACTTTGGGGGTCGGTTTGACCCCTTCTTTTAAAGAAATACTCAGTTCGGGATTTTGTGCAAGTGTTTGACAAATTTGCTGGATTTGTGCGAGATAATGAGTTTCCACCCAACCTTTCACAAACATATTAGAAGCATATAAAACAATGTGGTTATCCGCCACCACATCAGCCTGTAAAGGACGAAGCCAAGTGCTAAGATCGCTGGCTGAAACTTGATCTTGAAGTTGTAACAGGCAACCTTGCCAAAGATTTGAGAGATTCACAAAAGGATCCTTGTTGTTTTTGTAATAGAGAAAAGTGCGGTAAAAATTGGCGGAGATTTTACAATAAATGCGTGGAAAGATCTTCTAAAAAATCGGCTTGAGATTTATACAAAAATCCGTATAATCCCCCCGATTTTGGAAGTTCGAGAGTTTTTCCCGAAAAATTTCCGTTTCTTATTTGACGAACGCGTATTTTATGATTAAAATTGCGCTCTATTTTTATTAACTCATAATCTGGATTTAGGTAGATTACAATGAAACGTACATTTCAACCTTCTGTATTAAAACGTAGTCGTACTCACGGTTTCCGTGCTCGTATGGCAACTAAAAATGGCCGTCAAGTTTTAGCGCGTCGTCGTGCTAAAGGTCGTAAAAGTTTATCTGCATAATCACCGTTCTTAGTGGTTAAGCTGAACTTTTCAAGGGAGTTACGTTTGTTAACTCCCGTTCAATTCAAAAATGTCTTCGAACAACCGTTCAGAGCTAGCACGCCAGAAATAACCATCCTTGCCAGAAAAAATAATCTTGAGCATCCTCGCTTAGGTTTGACTGTCGCTAAAAAACATTTAAAACGAGCTCATGATCGTAATCGTATTAAACGCTTAGTGCGAGAAAGTTTTCGTTTATCGCAACATCGTTTACCAGCATGTGATTTTGTTTTTGTTGCAAAAGGTGGTATTGGTAAGCTTGATAATAGCTCTTTTGTGCAAATCTTAGAAAAATTATGGCAACGACACATTCGTTTGGTGCAAAAATCTTAATTGGATTTATTCGTTTCTATCAAGTTGTTATTAGTCCTCTTATCGGACCGCGTTGTCGGTTTGTGCCTACTTGTTCTTGCTATGGCATTGAAGCGTTAAAAACACATGGATTGTTAAAAGGTAGTTGGCTTACTCTAAAACGTGTATTAAAATGTCACCCCTTGAACGCTGGTGGATTCGATCCTGTTCCACCTAAAATCAATAATAACGATGAGAAAAAATAATGGACTCAAGACGTAGCCTATTAGTGTTAGCGCTAATTTTTATTTCTTTCCTTGTTTATCAGCAATGGCAGTTGGATAAAAATCCACAAGTGCCAACTGAGCAAACAACTTCAATGACTGCCAATTCTGATGTTCCGGCAAGTTCTCCTTCTTCTAATTCGCAAGTTGTAGCAGACTCTCAAACTCATGGCCGTATTATTACCCTTGAAAACGATGTATTCCGTTTGAAAGTTGATACTTTAGGCGGTGATGTAATTAGTTCTGAATTATTAAAATATGATGCTGAATTGGATTCCAAAACACCGTTTGAGTTATTAAAGGACACCAAAGAACATGTGTATATTGCACAAAGTGGTTTAATTGGTAAAAACGGTATCGATACTCGTTTTGGTCGTGCGCAATATCAAATTGAAGGTGATAATTTTAAATTAGCAGATGGTCAAGCGTCTCTCTCAGTTCCTCTTCTTTTTGAAAAAGATGGTGTGACTTATCAAAAAATCTTCGTATTAAAACGCGGTAGCTATGATTTAGGCGTAGATTACAAGATTGATAACCAAAGTGGTCAAGCTATTGAAGTGGAACCTTATGGTCAATTAAAACATTCTATTGTTGAAAGCTCTGGTAATGTCGCAATGCCAACTTACACTGGTGGCGCATATTCTTCTTCAGAAACAAATTATAAAAAATATAGTTTTGGTGATATGAAGGATAATAATCTTTCTATTGATACTAAAGCTGGTTGGGTTGCAGTATTACAGCATTATTTCGTATCGGCTTGGATCCCTAATCAAGATGTAAATAATCAACTTTACACAATTACAGATACTAAAAATAATGTTGCTTCCATCGGTTATCGTGGTCCTATTGTCACTATTCCTGCTGGTGGTCAAGAGACGATTACAAGTTCATTATGGACTGGCCCTAAACTTCAAAACCAAATGGCTACTGTAGCAAATCACTTAGATTTAACGGTTGATTATGGTTGGGCTTGGTTTATTGCGAAACCGTTATTCTGGTTATTAACCTTTATCCAAGGGATTGTGTCTAATTGGGGTTTAGCGATTATCTGTGTAACAATCGTTGTGAAAGCAATTTTATATCCACTTACGAAAGCACAATATACTTCAATGGCTAAAATGCGTATGTTGCAACCTAAAATGCAAGAAATGCGTGAACGTTTCGGTGATGATCGCCAACGTATGAGCCAAGAAATGATGAAACTTTATAAAGAAGAAAAAGTAAATCCACTCGGTGGTTGTTTGCCAATTCTTCTTCAAATGCCAATCTTCATCGCATTGTATTGGACATTTATGGAAGCAGTTGAATTACGTCATGCTCCGTTCTTTGGTTGGATTCAAGATTTATCAGCACAAGATCCTTATTATATTTTCCCTATTTTAATGGGTATCTCAATGTTCTTGTTGCAAAAAATGTCTCCAACACCAGTGGCTGATCCAATGCAGCAAAAAGTGATGAACTTTATGCCATTAGTCTTTATGTTCTTCTTCTTATGGTTCCCTGCTGGTTTAGTGTTGTACTGGTTAGTTTCTAACTTAATTACAATTGCACAACAGCAATTAATTTATCGAGGGTTAGAGAAAAAAGGGTTACATTCCCGTAAGAAATAGTCACTAACTGGCAAAAAGAAAGGCACGAATAGTGCCTTTCTTTATTTTGCTGTCGTGGGTAAGTATACCCACGGTTAATTATAGTTATAATAGTTCCCCTTTGGGGAACGTTAATATCTTCCCCAAGGGGGTAACACTGGGATGAACCTAGGGTATACCTACCCTAGGAAACATATCTACCCCAGACAATAATAGGTTTTTTATGAAAGAAACAATCGTTGCTCAAGCTACTGCGCCAGGTCGTGGTGGTATTGGGATTTTAAGAGTCTCTGGGCCTTTAGCAACAGAAGTTGCACAAGCGGTGTTGGGAAAGTGTCCTAAGCCAAGAATGGCTGATTATCTCCCTTTTAAGGATGCTGATGGCACTGTTTTAGATCAAGGGATTGCCCTTTACTTCAAATCACCACATTCATTTACTGGTGAGGATGTATTGGAATTGCAAGGTCATGGTGGGCAGGTTGTATTAGATTTATTACTCAAACGTATTTTGCAAATTGACGGAATCCGTTTGGCTAGACCGGGTGAGTTTTCTGAACAAGCTTTTTTGAATGATAAATTGGATCTTGCTCAAGCGGAAGCCATTGCTGATTTAATTGATGCAACATCAGAACAGGCAGCACGCTCAGCATTAAAATCTTTGCAAGGTGAATTTTCAAAGAAAGTAAATGAATTAGTTGATTCTGTTATTTACTTACGCACCTATGTAGAAGCGAGCATTGATTTTCCTGATGAAGAAATTGATTTCTTGGCGGATGGAAAAATTGAAGCAAACTTACGCGGTATTATTAATCAGTTGGAAGATGTTCGCTCTGAAGCCAAACAAGGTTCTATTTTACGTGAGGGCATGAAAGTGGTGATTGCCGGTCGTCCGAATGCAGGTAAATCGAGCTTGCTTAATGCGCTAGCTGGTCGTGAAGCGGCTATCGTAACGGATATTGCGGGCACAACGCGCGATGTATTGCGTGAGCATATTCATATCGACGGCATGCCATTGCATATTATTGATACCGCGGGGCTTCGGGATGCAACCGATGAAGTAGAGCGAATTGGCATTTCTCGCGCATGGACGGAGATTGAACAAGCCGATCGTATTATTTTGATGTTAGATAGTAGCGATCCTGAAAGTGCAGATTTAAGCAAAGTACGGTCAGAATTTTTAGCAAAATTACCCACAACATTGCCTGTCACTCTTGTTCGAAACAAAATTGATTTAAATGATGAACAAGCAAGTGAAAGCGAACAGGGCGGTTATCAAATTATTAGTCTTTCCGCTCAAACGCATGATGGTGTACAACTTTTACGTGAGCATTTGAAACAAGCAATGGGCTTTCAAACTGGCATGGAAGGGGGCTTTTTAGCTCGTCGTCGTCATTTAGATGCACTTGAGAAGGCTGCAGAGCATTTGCAAATCGGTTTGGTTCAACTTACAGAATTTCATGCGGGAGAACTTTTAGCGGAAGAATTACGTTTAGTACAAGCTCACTTGAGTGAAATTACAGGTGAATTCACATCAGATGACTTGCTAGGTAATATTTTTAGTTCTTTCTGTATTGGAAAATAATTTCTAAATTATGAGCTTTTATACACTTTGTATTATTGCACTGGGCTTATCAATGGATGCTTTTGCTGTATCCATTTCTAAAGGTGTTGCATTAAGATCTTTTCGTTGCAAACACGCTCTTTATATTTCTCTATGTTTTGGATTTTTCCAAGGTATCATGCCTGCAATAGGTTTTTTTGTAGGCTTGCAATTCAGTTCAATGATTCAAGATTGGGATCATTGGATTGGTTTTGTTTTACTTGCATTAATTGGCATTAATATGGTGCGTAAGGGATTAAATGCTGATTCCGAAGCAAGTGTAGAGCCATCTATAAATTTGAAACGTTTATTGACTTTGGGTTTAGCTACGAGTGTGGATGCCTTAGCAATTTGCATATCTTTTGCTTTTCTTTCTGTCGATATTTTTTCGGCTATGGTAATTATTGCACTGACTACTTTTATCATTTCATTATTCGGCGTAAAGAGCGGTCATTTTCTTGGGCAAAAATTTAGATCAAAAGCGGATATTTTTGGTGGAATAGTGCTGATTGGAATTGGTATTAGCTTGCTTTATGAGCACGGTGTTTTCACTTTTTAAGATGCTAATTTTCTACGTTTAGATTATAATCGGGGAAAATTTTATGTTTATAACAAGGGTTATAGAATGTTAATTGAAAAAATGCACAATTTATCAAATTCAAAGGCAGCTAAGTTTATTTTGGGTTTGATTACTTTATCGTTTTTAGTAGGCGGTATGTCTGGCTATCTTTTTAGTTCAAATGATACTTATGCTGCAAAAGTTAATGGTGAAGCGATTTCGCAACAAGATTTTTTAAATCGCTACAACCAAGAATTTGAGGCTCGTGCACAACGCGAAGGCGAAGCATTTATGGCTAAGTCAGATTCTCCAGAATTTGTTACCGCACTTCGTCAAAGCACCATCAATCGAATGATTGATCAAGAATTGCTTCGTCAATATGCGAAAGAATTAAAATTAGGCGTGAGTGATGAAATGATTAAACGAGCAATCGTGACAGATCCTAATTTTCAAGTTAATGGCAAATTTGATAACGGTGTTTATCAACAAGTATTACAACAAAATCGTTTAAGTTCAGATGGTTATGCGGCTATTTTGCGTGGCGCATTAACTCTTGAACAAATGCAAAGTGGTGTTGCTAACAGTGAGTTTATCGTGCCTGCTCAAGCAAAAAATACCGCAGAAGTTTTCTTCCAAAAACGTTCAGCGCGCTTAGCGACGTTATCTCTTGCTGATGAAATGGCAAAGCAATCTGTATCTGATGATGAAATTAAAGCTTATTACGAAGCTAATCAAAAATCTTTTGTTCAGCCAGAACAAGTGAAGGTTCAATATATTGATCTCTCAGGTACCCAAATCGAAAAAGGTATCGAAGTTAAAGATGTGGAAATTGCCCAATATTATCAAGATAATAAAGCTCAATTTATGACTCAGCGTTTAGCACATATTCAATTTGCAAATGAGCAAGATGCTAAGTCTGCTTACGATGAATTACAAAAAGATGCAAATTTCGCTGATGTAGCTAAAGCTAAATCTTTAGATAAAGTTTCTGGTGAGAATGGTGGTGATTTAGGTTGGGTAAATGCGAATGAATTACCAAAAGCCTTTGAAGATGCAGCCGCTGCATTGCAGGTAGGGCAATATAGCCAGCCAATCAATGTGGATGGCAATTACCATATTGTTTTAGTGCAAGAACGTAAAGCTCAAACTTTAGATGAAGTGAAAGCACAAGTTGCAGATTTAGTGCGTAAATCCTTATTAGAAAATCGTTATTACGCAATTGAAAAGCAAGTGCGTGATAAGGCTTTTGAAGATAGCAAATCACTGAATACCGCTGCACAAGTTGCAGGTGTTAAAGTTCAAGAGAGCGGTTATTTTTCTCGTCAAAATGTACCTGCAGAATTAAATTTCCCTAATGTAGTTTCTGCCGTTTTTGAATCTGATATTGCCAATGGTGGTGCTAACTCAGAACCTTTAAACGTAGGCGATTATCACGCTATTGTTGTGCGTGTGTTAGATCACAAACCTGAAGGTGTGAGAACATTGGAAGATGCGAAAGCAGATATTGAAATGTTCTTAAAACGCCAGAAGGCTGAAAATGTTCTTAACGAGAAAGCACAACAAGCGGTGAAAGCATTAAGCGAAAATGCTGAATCAAAAGTGGATGGAATTAATTTCTCAAGTGAGCAAATTTTTACTTTAAGTGAAAATAAAGATCCAATTTTAACAAATGGCGTATTTTCAATTGCTAAACCAGCATCAGGTAAAGTTGTTTACCAAGTTGCTCGTAATGAGAAAGGAGATGTGGTTATTATTGCTTTAAATAAAGTAGAAGACGGCGTGCTTAACGATAAAGAATTAAGCCAATTTAGTGCTCAATTATTACGTACAAGTCAGGCTGAAGTTCAAGCGCAATTAATGCAAGGATTGCGTGAGAGAGCAAAAATTGAAGTAAATGATTCTTTCATCAATCAAGATGATGAAGCTCAGCAATAATTGATTAAATTGCAATCTCAGATAAATTTTGATAAAAAGTGCGGTAAATTCACCGCACTTTTTTATAGGGAGCAAACAATGGCAGAAGAAACAATTTTTAGTAAAATTATCCGTAAAGAAATTCCTGCAAATATCGTCTATCAAGATGAATTAGTCACTGCGTTTCGTGATATTTCACCACAAGCTAAAACACATATTTTGATCATTCCAAATAAAGTAATCCCAACAGTGAATGATGTGACGGAGCAAGATGAAGTAGCGCTAGGGCGATTATTTAGCGTGGCGGCTAAACTCGCTAAAGAAGAAGGTATCGCGGAAGACGGTTATCGCCTAATTGTGAATTGCAATAAACATGGTGGGCAAGAAGTATTCCATTTGCATATGCATTTAGTCGGTGGTGAACCTTTAGGTAGAATGTTAGCGAAATAATGGAAAAATATTTTTTAATTTTGGCGAGCCTTGTGCTCGCTGCTTGTTCAAGTTCAGTAGAAAACTTAACTTATTCAACGAAGCCGATTTTAAATATCACATCTAATCTTTCACCTTTAATTCAAGTTGAAACGAGTCAAAAATCAGCGCTTATAAAAAATAAAAGTCAGCAACTTTTGAATATAAGTTACTACTTATATTGGTACGATCATTTAGGGGTAACCCAAACTTGGGAAAATCAGCAAGAGAGTTATTCCGCTCAATTTTTGCTAAAACCACAAGAAGAGAAATCGATCGATTTAATTAAACCCACTGTAGAAAGTAAAAATTATCGCCTTTATTTAAAATAATTTATGAGCACGTTGTTAATTGATTTAAAAGGAAAAGAGTTGGAACAAGAGGAAGTTGAGTTACTTTCTCACCCTCTTGTTGCGGGATTGATTTTATTTACTCGAAATTTTGAAAACAGAGAACAAATTCAAGAATTAATTCTTTCTGTTCGTCAGCGAGTGAAAAAGCCTTTATTGATTACGGTTGATCAAGAAGGTGGACGAGTTCAACGTTTCCGTGATGGATTCACGATGTTGCCTTCAATGCAGGCTTTTCAAGAAACATTGTCAGCAACTGAACAAGTGAACTTCGCTAAAGAAGCAGGTTGGCAAATGGCTGCAGAAATGATTGCCTTGGATATTGACTTGAGTTTTGCGCCGGTGCTGGATTTGGGGCATGAATGTCGAGCGATTGGTGATCGCAGTTTTTCATCTGATGTAAAAAGTGCGGTAAATTTAGCAGCCGCTTTTATCGATGGTATGCATCAAGCAGGTATGGCATCTACAGGTAAACATTTCCCTGGTCATGGCCATGTATTAGCCGATTCTCATTTAGAAACCCCTTATGATGATCGCGCAAAAGACGAAATTTTTAGTGGCGATCTCCAACCTTTCCAACAGTTGATTTCACAAAATAAACTCGATGCCATTATGCCTGCGCATGTCATTTATAGACAATGTGATAGTCAACCAGCAAGCGGCTCAGAATATTGGTTGAAAGAAATCTTACGAAAACAATTAAATTTCCAAGGTGCAATTTTTTCCGATGATCTCGGTATGAAAGGCGCAGGTGTAATGGGCGATTTTTTGGAGCGTAGCAAAAAAGCACTGAATGCAGGTTGTGATCTTTTGTTACTGTGCAATGAACGTGAAGGTGTCATTCAAGTATTAGATAATCTAAAACTTAATGAAAATGAACCGCACTTTATGGCTCGTCAAGCTCGCTTACAAAATTTATTTAAACGTAGAGTGATCAAGTGGAATGACTTGGTTTTAGATCAACGTTGGAAACTGAATCACCTAAATCTCGCAGATATTCAAAGCCGTTGGCTAGAGATTCAGGCTGCAAGAAAATGATTGATTGTCGATACTATCAACAAAATAAATGTCGTTCTTGTCAATGGCTTGTCATACCCTATAGTCAGCAGCTAACTGAAAAACAACATCATTTAAAGCAGCAACTGATTTCTATTAATTGCGATGGAGCGCAATGGTTGGCTCCTTTTGAATCTGATGAACAAGGCTTTCGTAATAAAGCTAAAATGGTTGTTAGTGGCAGTGTTGAACGCCCAATACTTGGCATTTTAAAAAATCCTAATGATCCACAAAGTGCGATTGATTTGTGTGATTGTCCTCTTTATCCAACTCATTTTTCATTGATTTTTCCGGTTTTGAAGGATTTTATTGGCCGTGCTGGTTTAGTACCTTATAACATTGCTAAACAAAAAGGTGAGCTTAAATATATTTTGCTGACAGAAAGTATTGCGACGGGAAAATTAATGTTGCGCTTTGTATTGCGCACAGAAAATAAATTGCCATTAATTCGTCGAGAATTACCAAAATTATTGGAAAAATTACCGCACTTAGAAATTGTTAGTATTAATTTACAACCACAACACGCAGCCATCTTAGAAGGTGAACAAGAGATTTTTCTGACAGAACAACAATTTTTGCCTGAAAATTTCAATGGTATTCCGCTCTTTATTCGCCCACAAGGTTTCTTTCAAACCAATCCTAAAGTGGCTGCGGGATTATATGTAACTGCTCAGCAATGGGTAAGAGAATTACCAATCTATAAAGTCTGGGATTTATTTTGTGGCGTGGGGGGATTTGGCTTACATTGCGCGAAAGCTTTACAGGAAAAATGGGGAAAAAGTATAGAGTTAACTGGAATTGAAATTTCCTCATCAGCTATTTTGGCAGCGAGTCATTCCGCTAAAATATTAGGTTTAGAACATGTAAGTTTCCAATCGCTAGACGCGGCGAGTGTGATGAAAAATCAGGATGAGAATAAGCCAGATCTTGTGATTGTGAATCCACCACGTCGTGGAATTGGAAAGGAATTAAGTGAATTTCTTAACGAAATGCAATCGGACTTTATTTTATATTCTAGTTGTAATTCTGTAACAATGGGTAAAGATTTACAGTATCTCACTTTTTATAAACCATTGAAAATTCAACTTTTTGATATGTTTCCGCAAACATCTCATTATGAAGTATTAGTTCTATTACAAAGAAAAAAGAATAATTGAAGAAATATAAACAGTTTGGAGATTTGAAAGAAGGGTGGTGGAACTAAGCAGAATTGGTCTTAACAGCAAGTGGCTTACTGCACGCATCCCTGCGGGATTTCTACCTAGCCCACCATAGATTAGAAAATGCATCTTGGTGTTCTAGCTTTTGCGGCATAAAACTATGCAATAAGGTTATAAACCTTTAAAAGCCACTATATCAGGAGACCAATCCTGTCTTCCCACTATATTTGTAAGAAGTTGGATAATGATAGAATCCTTTATATTAATTGTCAATTAATGTTTTGAATATTATTTCTAATTAAACAAAAACCATCCAAATTGGTTTTGAATGGTTTTATTTTGAATAATTTATGATGAAAAATTATCTTGCGCCATATACCACGATGGTTTTTCCATGAGCATGGATAAGATTCTGATCCTCTAACATCTTAATAATACGTCCTACAGTTTCTCGTGAGCAACCAACCATTTGCCCTATTTCTTGACGTGTAATTTTGATTTGCATGCCATCAGGATGTGTCATTGCTTCAGGCTGTTTAGCTAAGTTCATTAGCGTTTGAGCAATACGGCCTGCCACATCTAAGAATGCTAAATTACTGACTTGGCGTGAAGTATTTTGTAAACGTCTTTCCAATTGTGCGGTTAAAAACATTAAGATTTCTGGGTTTGCTTGAATTAATTGACGATATTTTTTATAAGAAATCTCAGCAATTTCACATGTTGTTTTTGTTTTTACCCAAGCAGATCGTTTTGAACCTTCATCAAATAATCCAGCCTCACCAAAGAATTGTCCTGCACCCAAATAAGTGAGAATCATCTCTTTACCTTCATCATCTTTTGCTGACACCATTACAGAGCCTTTAATGACATAATAAAGTGTCGTTGCATCTTCACCTGCGTGAATTAAAGTCGATTTTGCGGGATATTTATGTAAATGGCAGTGAGTAAGAAACCAATCTAAAACTGGATCTCGTTGAGTTGTCTCTTCTTCTTGAGAGGAGGTGACAACTTCATCAATTTCGGTTAATTCATTTGACATTCGTGCTCCTTACATTCCTGTTTCAAAAATTCCGTTTTATTTTTGATGTCAATGGATTCATGCAATTCAGACCATACAATCACCGCAATTCCATTGCGAATTTGAGTCAGTAAAAGTTGTTTTTTTTGGTTGAGTGAAAGTTCTTCTATACCGTAATCGGTTCCTTCGCGTAAAATTACGCTTTCTACGATATTATCTAATGTTTCTGCTTCTAGTTCTTGCCAAGGAATAATCATATATTTACTCGGTAAAGTCAATTAGGCAAAAAGTGGCTCGATAAAACGCCATTGTTGTTCGAAAGACTGGCTTGCATTCAGACGGAAATTAGTACGAACATAGCGCATAAATTGTCCTTCACATAATGTCACTAAATGCGAGGCAATTACGCGTTCATCTACATTAAAGCCGCGTCCTTCACGCAATTTTCGCATTTGTAAAATATTGACAAACTGCATTTCAAGACGATTAAAAAATTGTGCGACTCGAACTTGTAATTGGGCGTCTTCAAACATTAATGCATGGCCCGTTAGAATTCGAGTTAACCCAGGATTTTTACGGGCAAAATCTAAGATCGTTTGTAAAATATCATGAATGCGATTCATTGTTTGGGTTTCGTTACGCATAGAAGCGGTAATACGGCTTAATAAGGTATTTTCGATGTGCTCGATTAAGGCTTCAAACATTTTTGTTTTGCTTGGAAAGTAACGATATAACGCAGCTTCTGATACCCCCACTTCTTTTGCTAGACGTGCCGTTGTCATACGCTCCATGCCACGTTCGGAATGAAGCATATGTATCAACACAGTCAGCACTTGTTGACGACGTTCTTTTACCGTTCTTTTTTCAATTTTTGGTGTTTCAATTTTAGGCGCAATCTCTTCTACGCCTGATAAAGATAATTGTTCTTCTACCATAAATTATTGTTTACCTGAATGACCGAAACCGCCTTCACCACGTTCGGTTTGTTGAAAATCTTCTACAATATTAAATTCAGCTTGTACTACTGGCACGAAAACAAGTTGAGCAATGCGATCGCCAACTTCAATTTTGAATGGTTCATTTCCACGGTTCCACATTGATACCATTAATGGCCCTTGATAATCGGAGTCAATTAATCCCACAAGGTTTCCTAGCACAATGCCGTGTTTATGGCCAAGACCCGAGCGAGGCAAAATCACTGCTGCCAAATTGGGATCTGCAATATAAATTGATAGCCCCGTCGGAATTAATTTGGTTTCACCTGGTTGAATTTCAAAGCTTTCATCGATCAAAGCTCGTAAATCAAGACCTGCCGAACCTTCAGTTGCGTAAGTTGGCAGAGGATATTCATTTCCAATGCGAGAATCTAAAATTTTTACGTCAATTTTTTTCATGTAATACTCCGTTTGAAATTCATTTTTAGGTAAAAGTGCGGTTGGAATTATAAGGTTTTTTGATAGCGTTCGATAATTTCACTGACTAAATCAGCTGCAAGTTCCACTTTTGATTTTAGCGATAATTTTTTATGGCCATTTTTCCAGAAAAGCTGCAAGGCATTTTCATCAGCGTTAAAAACTTGTCCACCAGATACATCGTTGGCACAAATCATATCAAGATTTTTGCGTTTAAGTTTATCTTCTGCATAATCATCAACATTTTGGGTTTCGGCCGCAAATCCAACAGTAAAAGGACGATGTGTTTTTAAATGTCCTACATCTGAGATAATATCGGGATTTTTAATTAACTTGATAGATATTTCATCCCCTGATTTTTTGATTTTTTGGTCAGCAACTTCAGCTACTCTGTAATCAGCAACGGCCGCACAACCAATAAAAATTTGATTTTTCACCGCACTTTCAAGAGAGGCTTGCCACATTTCTTGTGCTGAGATGACATTAATTCGATTTACATTTTTTGGTGTTGTTAAATTCACTGGCCCTGAAATCAGCGTGACGTTCGCCCCACGTTCGGCAAAGGCTTCAGCAATCGCAAATCCCATTTTCCCTGAACTATGGTTAGAAATATAACGAACGGGATCGATTGCCTCACGCGTTGGGCCTGCTGTAATGGCGATATTTAATCCTTGTAGATCTTGTTTTTGAGAGAAAAAGTCAGAAAGTGCGGTAAAAATTTCCACTGGTTCTGACATACGCCCTTTCCCCATATCGCCGCAAGCTTGAAAACCACTATTCGGGCCGATAAGCTCAATTCCACGTGTTTGAAGAGCCGTTAAATTTTGTTGAGTAATGGATTGGCGATACATCTGCTGATTCATTGCTGGGGCAAGAAAAATTGGCGCATCAGTTGCAAGACAAATTGTTGAAAGTAAATCATTCGCCATGCCGACAGTAAGACGGGCAATAAAGTCTGCACTAGCTGGAGCAATAATGATTGCATCAGCCCATTTGGCAAGTTCAATATGCCCCATTGCTAGCTCAGCTTGTGGATCAAGTAAAGATTGTGCGACAGCATTGCCTGAAATGGCTTGAAGCGTTAAAGCAGTAACAAATTCTGCCGCTGCTGGGGTTAATACTACACGTACTTCAGCTTCTGCTTTGCGTAATAAACGAATCAACTCTATTGTTTTATAGGCTGCAATACCGCCAGTTATGCCGACTACAATATGTTTTCCGTTTAATTTCATGTTTCAACCTTTGTTAGTGCTTAGCCACAATTCTGTTATTTTACTTTAATTTTATTGAATGCCCAATGCTATTTTTGCGATATATATCGCAGACTTTGTATAAGTTGCTCGTAAAACGAGAAAAGAGCGGTCACAATTTTTTCTATTTTGTGTTTAATATTTTATGGAAAACAATGATGATTTAATGCCACGGGAAAAATTGCTTAAATTTGGCGTAGAAACTCTTGCTGATTATGAATTGCTGGCGATCTTTTTACGAATTGGCATAAAAGGTTGCCCAGTCATTCAGCTTTCGAAAAATGTCTTATCACATTTTGGTTCCTTGCATGCCTTACTTTCTGCAGATGAAAAAGCCTTCTGTTCCGTGAAAGGCTTAGGCATTACGCAATTTATTCAGCTGCAAGCGATTACGGAAATGACCAAGCGTTACTTAAAGCAAGAGATGTTAAGTACACCGATTATTAATGATCCTGAAACGGTAAAACTTTTTTTACTCACTGAATTGCAACATGAGGAAAGAGAAGTGTTTATGGTTTTATTTTTGGATAATCAACATCGTCTGATTAAAAAAGAGCGGTTATTTTTAGGTACTATTAATGTATCTGCGGTTTATCCTCGGGAAATAATTAAAGAGGCACTTTATTGTAATGCGGCTGCTTTAATTTTGGCGCATAATCATCCTTCGGGTATAACGGAGCCGAGTTATTCGGATCAGCTTATTACTAAAAAAATTCAGGAGTCAGCAGAACTAATGGAAATCAGAGTGCTTGATCACCTAATTGTCGGAAAAACAGATTGCTATTCTTTTGCAGAGAACTTTTTATTATAAATTTTTATAATGTTGACCATTTTTTTACCGATTACATTCAGGAAAATCGCATTTGCACTTGAGAAATGAAAACAAAGCCAGTATAATTTGCGACCTTTAATATAGTAAGCGGGTCGGATTAGCGCGACCTGACGAGGTAGCAAGCTGGTTTTAACTAGCTTTAAACAATCCGAACCGTAAGCTCGAGCTTATATTTAATTATTGGAGATTATTATGTCTAGAGTTTGTCAAGTAACAGGCAAGCGTCCAGCTGTGGGTAATAACCGCTCACACGCGATGAATGCGACACGTCGTCGTTTTCTTCCAAACCTTCATACTCACCGTTTCTGGGTTGAAAGTGAAAACCGTTTCGTAACCTTACGTTTAACTGCGAAAGGTATGCGTATTATTGATAAAAAAGGCATTGATGCAGTATTAGCTGAAATCCGTGCTCGTGGCGAAAAAATCTAAGGAGCTAAAAAATGGCAGCTAAAGGCGCTCGTGAGAAAATCCGTTTAGTTTCTACTGCAGAGACCGGTCACTTCTACACAACTGATAAAAACAAACGTAATATGCCTGAAAAAATGGAAATCAAAAAATTTGATCCAGTAGTGCGTAAACACGTTATCTATAAAGAAGCAAAAATCAAATAATTTTGCTTATTTAGAAAAAGCCCGAACATTGTTCGGGTTTTTTTGTATCCCTGATTTATTAAGGAACAAATCATGCCTGAACTTCCCGAAGTCGAAACTGCACTACGCGGTATTAGCCCTTATCTTAAGAATTTTACGATTGAGAAAGTTGTTGTGCGCCAGCCTAAATTGCGCTGGACCGTATCAGAGGAATTGATAACGCTAAAAAATGTAAAAATTGTCGATCTCACTCGTCGAGCAAAATATTTGATTATTCAAACGGAAAAAGGCTATATCATCGGGCATTTGGGCATGTCAGGTTCGGTGCGAATTGTGCCACAGGATAGTGCAATAGATAAACATGACCATATTGATATTGTAATGAACAATGGCAAATTATTACGTTATAACGATCCTCGTCGTTTCGGTGCGTGGTTGTGGACGGAGAATTTAGATGACTTTCATCTTTTCTTAAAGCTAGGGCCTGAACCGCTTTCTGATGAATTTAATGCCGAGTATTTATTCAAAAAATCTCGTCAAAAATCAACCGCACTTAAAACCTTCTTGATGGATAACGCAGTGGTAGTGGGTGTTGGTAATATTTATGCGAATGAAAGTTTGTTTATTTGTGGTATTCATCCACTTAAACTCGCTAAAAATCTGACCCGCAATCAATGTATTTCCTTAGTGAACACGATTAAAGATGTTTTGAGAAAAGCCATTATTCAAGGTGGAACGACACTTAAAGATTTCTTACAGCCAGATGGGCGCCCAGGATATTTTGCACAAGAATTATTGGTATATGGCAATAAAGACAAACCTTGTCCGAAGTGCGGTACAAAAATTGAAAGTTTAGTGATAGGGCAGCGTAATAGTTTCTTTTGCCCGAAATGTCAGAATATGGGCTAGGGTGAGTTGGTTTTCGATGGAAAAGAGAGATGAAAATAGCGGTCAGAAACGACCGCTATTTTTAATTTACTGGAAATTCTTCAATGACAACAGGAAGTTGTAAAATTTTTCCTAATCGTAGAATGGTGACGAGAACTTTTGAATTAGGTTTTGTATTTGCGATAATTTGCATCATTTCTCGGGCTGAAATACCTTCTTGATTATTTAATTTCAAAATCACATCTCCAACTTGAATACCTGATTTCGCAGCTGGGCTGTTCGGGCTTACGCCTGTAATCACTATGCCTTCTTCATTACTTGAACTAATATCACTTTGCACGCCAAAATAACCTCGGATAACACGCCCATCTCGTATAATTTTCTGTAAAACATCATTTGCAATATCCATTGGAATGGCAAAATTTAGTCCTTCTGCTATTTCATTGGCGGTTTTACCAATACTAAGGGTACTGATTCCAACCAATTCCCCTGCAGAATTAATTAATGCGCCACCTGAGTTGCCGCGGTTAATTGAAGCATCGGTTTGGATAAAGTTTTGTCTGCCAACAGAATCACCTACCGCATTACGTCCCACTGCGCTAATAATACCTTGAGACACGCTTTGCCCTAAGTTGTAGGGATTACCAATTGCTAATACCACATCACCTACATGAGCTTGACGATCTGAATTTTGTGGAATAGTTGAAAGATTATTAGCACGAATTTTGAGAACAGCGAGATCGGTGAGATTATCTGAACCAACAAGACTAGCCTCAAAAATATTTCCATTTTGTAACGCTACTACAATTTGATCCGCATTTTGGATAACGTGTTTATTAGTCAGAATATAGCCATCTTTACTCATGATCACGCCAGAACCTAAGTTATTCACTTGTAGCTGATCATTATCATTAATGCTGGCGGAAGAAAAAGAGCGGTTATAAACATTCACTACCGCAGGTGAGGCAATACGCACCGCATTTTTGAACGATACAATATCGTCTGAAGTGAAAATATTGCTGTTATTCAGTCTTGGAACCGCAAACAAAATCACGCCCGCAGCAGCCAAGCCCCAAAGTGCGGAATGGAAAAGTTTTTTTAGCATTTAGATTCCTTTCGGTGTGTAAGTTAATTTTATATCGTCACCGATTTGTTCTAATTCATTAAGCTGCCATAATGGTGCATCGGCAAGTTTAGTTAAATTCGGTAATTGGCATAGACCACGAGCATTGTCGCCAAGTAATTTTGGCGCAATGTAAATAATCAATTCATCGACTAATTTCGCATCAATTAAACTGCCCGCTAAATTTGCTCCAGATTCTACCCAAAGGGTATTTATTTGGCGTTTTCCCAGTTCTTGCATTAATTCTTTTAGTAAATTTTCTTTTGGAAGAATAATTTGTTCGCAGAAATCAGGAAAGCCTGCTAAATCTCGCGGTTCATTAGAAACTAACCAAACGGGAGAATGAGTTAAAAAAAGTTTATGAGTCGGCTGAATGCGATGTTGTGAATCTAAAATGACACGTACAGGCTGACGAAGATCTTCTTTTTTATATTCTGTTTTAAGATTTTCAGGAAATTCATTCCAGCGTACATTAAGGCTTGGATCATCTGCAACGACTGTCGCAGAAGTGGATAAAAGTGCGGATGATTTTGCTCGCATTTTTTGTACGTCCGAACGAGAATCAGGGCCCGTAATCCATTTACTTTCTCCACTTGCCATTGCTGTTCGTCCATCTAAACTCATTGCAAGTTTGAGTTGAACAAAAGGCATACCTTGACGCATTCGTTTTAAAAAGCCTTTATTTATTTTTTCCGCTTGAGCGTGCAATAAATTCACCGCACTTTCGATGCCTACATCAGACAACATTTTTAAGCCTTTCCCTGCTACTTGGGGATTTGGGTCTTGCATCGCAGCAATGACTTTCACTACGCCAGCCTCGATTAATCCTAATGCACAGGGTGGGGTGCGACCATAATGAGCGCAGGGCTCTAAGGTGACGTAAGCGGTTGATCCTTTGGCATTTTCGCCAGCTTGAGCTAAGGCAACGCGTTCAGCATGAGGCTGTCCAGCCTTAAAATGAAAGCCTTCCCCCACAATTTCACCATTTTTTACCAATACGCATCCTACCGATGGATTCGGTGTGGTGGTATATTGTCCTTTGGCGGCTAAATCCAAGGCGCGTTGCATAAATTTGTGATCTTGTGCGGAAAATTCGCTCATGGTTAATCCTTTAAGTTCTCAATTTCTTTGGTGAATTGATTAATGTTATCGAAACTCAAATAGACCGATGCAAAACGAATATAAGCCACTTTATCGAGTTTTTTTAACTCATTCATCGCGAGTTTTCCAACCAGTTTACTTGGTACTTCACGTTCACCCGTCGCGCGTAATTGAAAAATTATATGGTTAATTGCTTGTTCAACATCATCCGCACTTACAGGGCGTTTTTCCAACGCATGCTGAATACCACTGCGTAATTTATCTTCATTGAACGGCTCTCGAGTGCCGTCAGTTTTAATAATTTTTGGTACGATTAATTCGGCTGTTTCAAAGGTAGTAAAACGTTCATGACAATGACCGCACTCACGACGGCGGCGAACTTGATAGCCATCCGATACCAAACGGCTATCAATTACCTTGGTTTCTTCTGTAAAACAAAATGGACAGCGCATAGAAAATTCTCCGTAAAAAAGGGCAGTTATCTTAGCAAAAAATCGGTTCTTTGACGATTAGCTTTATGCCTTTCTTGTTTTCTTTTGTACGAATAATAAGCCAAACCAATCTTTTGTTTGTTTTAATAATTTTTTAATATTTTCAGGTTGTTCAAATTTTGAGGTCTGCGCCAATATGCGTGACCAATATGGATCAGCTTTTGCCCCGAAAGCATTACTTTCAGTTAATTCCTGAAGTTTTTCAGAAACAGAATTTCCATCACTCACAATAAAATCACTTATATTTCTTACTGTTGGCACCAATTGAATTTCTATTTGGCTTTGTAAATAATCTTTTACGTAAATTTTTAATTGAGCGAGCGCTACTTCACGCTCAATAGGCGGTAATTCGATAACTTGATCTTGTGTAATTAATTTTGGTGGTACCGCATTTTCTTGTGTGACACATTGAATCAAATAATAAATCCAAGGACGGATACAATAGCGATCTTTGTATTTCGCAAAATGCCACTGAATCACCTGTGAATCATCGCCAAATAAAGCGTCCATATAACCAAATAGACGAATTTCTTGATTTTCATTTTGCCAATCTACGGCAATATTAAAATCTATAGAAGCCTGTTTAGGCTCGCCAAGATCGGCTATTTTCTCTTTAAATTCTAGAACATTGTCGCGAATATTTTCAGCATAAACCTTTCCAAACTCGGCGCGAGGTAACACGCCTTTTACTTCTGCTTGTCTAAAATAATCAGCAAAATTTTGTTCATCAAGGTAAATTAAGTCATTATTGAGAGAATAATTATCTAACCCACTTAAGGTGAAGTTTTCACTGTCGGCAATACGATCATCTTCATCACGGAAATAGACACCGAGTTGTTTTTCAAAGAAAAATTTCACTGGGTTTTCAACAAAGCTAACTAAACGATCCAGTTCAATTTCTTCGATTTTTTCTGGGTTTTCTGTCATGGTAACGGCAAATTCTGAATTGTTAGCAGCCGTGTCAAATTGCGCGATTGGCAACCATTTTGTCGCAAAAGAGCGGGTGAATTTCTCGTTATATTTGAAATTATCTGGGCTAAATGCCGTCATTGGATGCTCAATCACCGTAAGGGGATTTTCGCTTTTCCCTTGATTAATATAATCCATGAGTTGGCTTACCAATACAGAAGGTTCTTTCGGTTGATTATCTGTAATGGAACGCCCAACATAGCTGATATAGCAATAATCACGTGCTGCCAATAAGGCTTCTAAGAACAAATAGCGATCATCATCACGGCGCACACGGTCGCCTTTTTGATGGTGATATTGCATTAAATCAAAACTGTTTGGTGTTTGTGTTCTAGGGTAATCTGCATCATTCATTCCAAGTAAACAAACTACTTTGAATGGCACAGAACGCATTGGTAATAAGGTGCAGAAGTTTACTTTTCCTGCGAGGAATTTGAGGCTATTTGGCGCATCTTCCAATTTCATTGTGATGACATCGGCAATCACATCTGCTTGTAATTCTTCAGTAAAATGGAGCGTTTTTAGATGCTCAGCTAATTCATTAATTTTCTCTTGAATATAGAAAATTGTGTCGCTTGAGTTTTCATTTTGAGCGAAGAAATTTGATAAAAGTGCGGTTAAAATATCTTGCCATTTTTCGATGGAATGTGCTTGTTGCAGCGTTTCATGTAGGGTGGAAAGTGCGGTGAAAAAGTGAGATAAATTTCCAGCAAGTTCACCTTTTAAGCCATAGCTGCTGTTTAACCCCAAACTATCTTGCCAAATGCCGTGTTCTTCACGCATCGCATAGCCTAAAATCATTCGTTCTAATCCAGCCTGCCAAGAATTGAAATTGATGCCATCTTGATTTTTTTGCAGACCGAAACGAATCCCTGAATCCGCCACCCATTCTCGCACTAATGGCAAATCAGCAAGGGAAATATTAAATCGTTCGCGCATCGCAGGAATATCCAACAACGCTAAGACATCTTCTGCACTAAAATTACTTTCTTTTAAGCGTAATAAAGTTAAGTAACTTGATACCAACACATCGCTTTCTGAAAGTTTATTATCTGAAAGTGAAAATGGAATTTGTGGCGCTTCCCCATTTTTTTGCCCGAAAACAGCCTGAATATAAGGCGTGTATTGGTTTATATCTGCCACCATCACAACCACATCTTTTGGCGTAAGGTTAGGATCTTGATTAAATAAATCCAGTAAATAATCGTGCAATACTTCCACTTCCCGCATAGCACTGTGGCAAGAATGTAAGGTTAAAGTGCGGTCATTTTTTGCGATATTTAGCGGTTTATTTTCTAAATGCAGAATTTGAGACTGCAATTGTCCAAGCAAACTGTTCGATTTAATTTCTTGATAGGCATTGATGGGATAAGTTGGAATATATTCTTCATCTCGCACCAAGGTGTAAAGGAAATCTCGCCCCATTTTTCCCCAAGCAGCCAGTAACGGATTTCCTACTTGAAGGTTTTCTTTTTGATAAGTGATATCAAATCGAGCGTTTTCTAGTTGAGAAAGTTGATCTTCGGAAAAGAGCGGTTGATTTTCATCTTGTTTATTGAATTGATAACGATTGCGAGAACGCAAATAATCGAGGCGTAAATCGCTAATATCTCCCCAATACTCTTGGCAGGGATTATTAAAAAATAGATGAATATCTACTTCTGATGACATGGCTTGCAAAATATTGAGATAAGCAGTTGGAAGCGCAGGAATACCAAAAATAAATATGCGTGAAGGTAATTTTTTCGGTGCTTTTTTATCGGCAAGCAAGGCTAAGAACTGATTATGCAAAGCCGCTCGATGTGTGGCATCACC
Organism: Haemophilus haemolyticus; assembly: GCF_003493605.1. Taxonomy (GTDB): domain Bacteria; phylum Pseudomonadota; class Gammaproteobacteria; order Enterobacterales; family Pasteurellaceae; genus Haemophilus; species Haemophilus haemolyticus_J. Next base: position 57,116 of record NZ_QQKA01000003.1, on the reverse strand, counting down.
AACCTCTGATTTAACATCGACGACCAATGCACGCCATAACTCACCTTGCCATTTTGTATTGCCTTGAATTTGCGCAAACAAAGTATCGTTTAGGTTAGGCTGTTGTTTTTGTATTTGCGCAGTGATTTGTTCATCTTCGTCTTTTTCCCAAGCAAAAATCCATTCTGGCCGATACACTAAATATTGGTCAAATAAATCAGCAATTTTGCTGCTGAGTTGATAAAGTTTGTATTGTTCAGAATGAGGCGATGATGCTAAATAATTGCGTAAAGGCAAAAAATTTTCTTTCTCGAGAAAAGTCGGGATTAAGCGTATTAAACGCCACATCATTGAATCTTTATCAAAAGGGTTTTCCAATGCCGTTGCGGGTAAATTTTGAGCATAAAGCTGCCAAATAAAACTTGCTGGCATAGGAAATTTGAGGTTCGCTGAAATGCCAGTTTCTTTCGCTAATTCAATTTGCAGCCATTGCGCCATACCTGGGCTTTGCACCAAAATAATATCTTGCTGAAAAGGATCTTCCGGAGGTAACGATTTGAATAGGGACGAAAGAATTTCTTTTTGTTTTTCAAGCTGATTAGAATAATAAACAATGAACACAATGGCGACCTTTTGATGATTTAATCTAGAAAAAGACAAGGCCATTCTACTTAGTTTTTATCGAAATTTCACCCATCGGATAACGCACAATGATGCGTTCGTTTCCACATTGAACACGAAAAGTTAAGTCATTTTGTTGTATCAAGTGTTCACAAGCTAACCCTAAAAATTGGCGTTGAGCTTGATTCTCCGCAATCTGTATCGCCTGAAAATCTTGATAAGTTTTCACCGCACTTTTTCTTTGGCTTGCCGTCCATTGATTGAAAGCAATAAATAAAACGCTAAATAAAGCCAAAGAAAATAATAGGGTAGTGAGCGACATGCCTTTATTCATCCGTAACATTAAAATCACTCCAACTTTTTTCAGCCAACTGCCATTGGCTATATTGTTGCACTAAGGTTGTTACAACCGGTTTGCCATAGGCTAAAGTTACCCCATCTAAAGTTAAATTCCCGTTGGTAATCACCGCGCCACTAATCCTCCCTTTGCCCGTTAGTTTTAAATCTCCCTCCGCAATTAATACGGCAGACACGGTGCCATTAATTTCAATTTCCGCTTGTGAATCTGAAAACCAATAAAGTTGAGGTGTTTTATTCGCGTTTAAAATTCTGGGCGGAGAAGAAAAGTGCGGTCGAAACTCAGTGAGTTTTTCTGTGTGAATAAAATCTTTCAATGCACCCTGATTATCGCCTCTCGTAGGCGATTTTTTAAATAGACTTATTCTTTCACACCAAAGAAAATATTGAATTGCATCGGTGGCACCATCAAGCGTGATGCTGATTTGCTTTACACTTTCATTATTATTTAACGGTAAATCAAGGCAGGCAGTTTGTTTTTTCTCCTCTGTCATGTTTTGCAGTTGTAATGTTCTTTCCACATAGTGTTTTCGTTGATTTTGTTGCGCACGAAAAAAACTTAAATAGCTGTCATCCAACAATAAGATTACGGTTAATAAACCTGAAATAAAAATCAGAATAGTCAGCGTGATAATGCCTTTTTGTATTGTCATTATTTTTGATTCCGTTATTTTTGATTCCATAGTGCAACAACAAGGGATGTTTCATAACTGATATTTGGGGTTTGTTTTAAATTTCCTTTTAGCTTGATTTCTAATCCTTTGCCTTCGATTAACCAATTAAATTGTAGGGTAGTGACTTCGTATTCATTGTTATCTAATAAATCTGTCCAACCGCCCCCAGCGTTACAAGCGGTTTGTTGAAAAGCGCGCTTACAAGTTTCTGCAGTGCAATTAGTTGGAATAACACTTTGATAAGTTAGTTTGGTTTTTATCATTTTGTTACTCACTTTATAACCGAATAATTCTTCTGTACTGTTTTTAGATGTATTTTTCCCATTTTTCATACAGGTTTTCGGCGAATCTTTGCCAATACACCCATTTTTATTTAAATCATAAAAGAACAACACGCAGCTATTAAGTGGGGCGTTATCTTCTTGACTAATGAAAATGGCTGTGCCTTGTTCATCTAATTCAAATAAAGATAAATTGCTTTCTGTTCCTTTTGTATTTAATGCTCTAAATCCCAATCGCCGAAGATCTTTACCAATGAGCTGTAATGTTCGTTGTAATTCTGCTTGTAGTTTTAAATGCAATAACATATGTTGATTTTGCGTTTGAATTTGCACATAAAAATGCGAAATGCTTAGCAATAATAAAGACGACAATGCTAGTGAAATCATCAGTGCTAATAGGGTTTGCCCTTTTAATAATGTTTTCATGATTGATTGCATGCACTAGCCGCTTGATTGGTTTTCAAACGGATACTGCCAACATTGAAAAATGAAAATAATGTACGTTCATTTTCCGCTTGCAGAATAAAGCAACGAGTAACACTGGTATTACGCGCACCATAAAACCTTGTGATTTCTTTGGGGTAAATATAATGGCTTTGAATCATCGTTTTTTTAGGAAAATAAGGATAGTAAAAATGAGCATAGGCCTCTTTTGGGCAGTTTGTTGGGTTTAAGCAATCACAAGTTTGATCATTTTTTACTTGTGCTGTTAAGCACCATTGCTGTGTCGCAAGGTTACGATTGATAAGTAAAAACCACACTTCCGATGAATTTTCTGCACGAGCCTGAATTTGGCGTAGAAATAAATACAGGCGATGTTGCTCTTTGGCTAAAATCGTTTTAGGTGAATCCGTTTGCCATAATGGCACGGCAAAACTCAGCGCAATGCTGATAATGGCTAACCCAATCAATAATTCCACTAATGTCACACCTTTCTGCATAAAACTCTCCAATTTTCTACCGCACTTTAATGGTAAATAATTAATGGAAAAATCCCTTCATGCTATTTTTGCGATCTGCATCGCAAAATTTCCCAAATACATAGGAAAAACAACACTTTTATGATTTTCAACTGGTTATTTTTGCAAATCTCGCTATAATGGCGCGGAATTTTTCTGTTCTTTAAAATCTGGTGGAAATATGAATCCAATGTTAAATATCGCAATTCGTGCGGCACGAAAAGCGGGCAATGTGATTGCTAAAAATTATGAACGCCGTGATGCTATCGAAAGCACACAAAAAGGTATTAATGATTATGTGACAAACGTTGATAAAGCGGCAGAAGCAGAAATCATTGAAATTATTCGTAAATCTTATCCTGAGCACACCATCATCAGTGAAGAAACGGGTGCGCTTGAAGGCAAAGATAGCGATGTACAATGGGTGATTGATCCACTAGATGGTACCCGTAATTTTATGACGGGCCTTCCTCATTTTGCCGTGTCTATCGCAATTCGTGTAAAAAATCGTACTGAAGTTGGGGTTGTTTACGATCCAATCCGTAATGAATTATTTACCGCTGTGCGTGGTGAAGGCGCAAAATTAAACGAAGTACGTTTACGCGTAGATAGTAAACGTGAAATTCAAGGTTCAATTTTAGCGACCGGTTTCCCATTCAAACAACCAAAATTAATGCCAACTCAATTTGCAATGATGAATGCCTTAATTGAAGATGCTGCAGATTTCCGTCGCACTGGTTCTGCAGCATTGGATTTATGCTATGTGGCGTCAAACCGTATTGATGGTTATTTTGAAATGGGCTTAAAAGCATGGGATTGTGCCGCTGGCGATTTAATCGTGCGTGAAGCGGGTGGTTTAGTCTGTGATTTTGATGCAGGTAACGGCTACTTACGCAGCGGCAATATCATTGCCGCACCATCACGCGTAATAAAAGAAATGTTAAATAAAATTCGCCCTTGTTTAGGTGCTGAATTTAATCATTAATTTTTATAAGCACAATAGCACCTATCAAGGTGCTATTTTTAATTTTATTAATGAAACATACTTGATTAGCGACTTTATCTGCGCATCAACGAAAAAAACGACGACATTATGCTTCCAGAACTTGGCTTTTTCCTTCTTTTACTCGCAACAGCTAGCGCGTTTTTTCTTGCGTTAGTGCCTCAACTTGGGTTATTCAAAAAAAATTCGACTTTAATTAATGCTGCTTGGCCGCTTAGTTATATTTTTACCCTTGCGACGACGTTCTCAATTGGTTTGCTTGCTTATTCTTTTGCGGTGGATGATTTCACTCTTGAATATGTAGCGGCACATTCTAATTCCCAATTACCTACATTTTTTAAAGTAGCTGCCACTTGGGGCGGACATGAAGGTTCAATGTTGTTTTGGTTATTTTCATTGAGTTTATGGCTTGCTGCTTTTGCTTTTTTTAATCGAAAAAATGACCGCACTTTTTCCGCTCAATCTTTATCTTTATTGGGATTGATTTGCTTTGGTTTTGCGGTGTTTATTTTATTTTATTCCAATCCATTTGGACGCATTTTCCCTGCTCCCACAGAAGGGCGCGATCTCAATCCAATGTTGCAAGATGTGGGATTAATTTTCCATCCGCCCTTATTATATGTTGGCTATGTGGGCTTTGCGGTAAATTTTGCAATGAGTTTGAGTGCGTTGATTTATAACCAATCTGCACGACAAATTGCCCGCTCAATGCGTGGATGGGTGTTGGTTTCTTGGTTATTTTTAACCATTGGCATTGTGCTTGGTGCTTGGTGGGCATATTACGAGCTAGGCTGGGGCGGTTGGTGGTTCTGGGATCCCGTAGAAAATGCGTCTTTAATGCCTTGGTTGCTTGGTTTGGCGTTATTGCACAGTTTAATGGCGACGGAAAAACAAGGCGTATTTAGTTATTGGACTACACTTTTTTCTTTGCTTGCTTTTGCCTTTAGCGTATTAGGCACGTTTATTGTTCGTTCTGGTGCACTCACTTCTGTGCACGCTTTTGCATTAGATAACACGCGCGGTTATGTGTTGTTATTAATTTTCTTTGTTTTGACAGCGTTAGCCTTTGGTTTATTCGCTTTACGAGCGGGAAGTTCATCAGAAAGTGCGGTGAAATTTCAGTTCGTTTCTAAATCGGGTGGCATTTTATTACTGAATATTTTGCTGACCATTGCGACGGTTTCTACCTTTTTAGGTACCTTTTACCCGATGTTATTCCAAGCGATGAATTGGGGCTCAATTTCGGTGGGAAGTCCTTATTTTAATAGTATTTTCTTCCCCATTATTACGGCGATTTTAATCTTAATGGTAATTGTGCTTAGCATACGTAAGGAGCAATTTGATCGCACATTATTGATACGTTGTGGGTGGTTGCTTATTCCGTCTTTGATTCTTGCAGGCCTAATGATTTGGCAACAGCTACGCCATAATTCTGCGTTGAATTTTCACGCTTTCGCCTTTGTGTTATTAACTCTTGCGATTTGGCTTTTATTCGTCACGTTATGGCAAAATTGGCGACAAATTCGTTTGTCTCAATTTGGGATGATTTTAGCACACTGTGGCGTGGCGATTGTGACTATTGGTGCGGTGATGACTGGGTATTTTGGCAGTGAAATTGGTGTGCGTTTAGCACCGCAACAAAGTCAAACGTTAGGGCAATATGAATTTCATTATCGCCAATTTTCTAATGAAATTGGGCCAAATTTTACGGCAGAAGTCGCCTTTTTTGACGTAACTAAAAATGGTAAACCTTATGCAGAAATTATCCCAGAACGCCGTTATTACGATGTACGAACAATGACAATGAGTGAAGTGGGGCTTGATGGTGGTTTTTGGGGCGATTTATATATTGTGATGGGCGATTCTCTCGGCAAAGGGGAATTTACTTTCCGCTTACATTATAAACCACTGATTCGTTGGCTTTGGGCGGGCGGTATTTTAATGGCCTTTGGCGCACTTTTTAGCGTTTTCGGATTACGCAGAAAACAGGAAAAATAATGAACAAAAAACTTATCTTTTTTACACCGCTCTTTGTGCTTTTAGGCGTGTGTATATTATTAATTGCAGGGTTAAATCAAGATCCGAAAAAAATTGCGTCGGCTTTAATTGATAAACCGGTTCCAGAGTTTTATCAGGCTAATTTACATGAGCCATCACAAATCGTAAGCCCGAAAGATTTTCCTAAACAGCCATTTTTATTAAATGTGTGGGGCAGTTGGTGTGGTTATTGCAAAGAAGAACATCCGCTGTTAATTGAGATTGCAAAAACATTGCCTATTGTGGGTATAGATTATCGCGACAATTCGCAAAATGGCATTGAAATGCTCAAGCGAATGGGCAATCCGTTTGTCTTAAACATTGATGATAGTCATGGGGAATTGGGATTAAAATTAGGCGTAGATGGCGCACCAGAAACTTATCTTGTGGATGAAAATGGTGTGATTCGTTATCGCCATTCTGGTTTACTGGATAAAGAAACTTGGCAAACGGTATTTTTGCCAAAAATTGAAGCATTGAAGAACAAATGAAAAGCCTATTAGATATTTTTACTCAAGTTCAAAAAACATTTGTTTTTGCAACCGCACTTTTATTTGCATTTTCCTTATTCGCCCAAGCGGAAATGGTGGATACCTATCAATTTCAAAATCAAGATGATCGTACTCGCGCCGTAGAGTTGGCAAAATCTTTACGCTGTCCACAATGTCAAAACCAAAATTTGGTGGAATCTAATTCGCCTATTGCTTATGACTTGCGTCTTGAAGTGTACAAAATGGTGGATGAGGGCAAAAGTAATCAGCAAATTATCGATCAAATGACGGCTAGATTTGGTGATTTTGTGAATTACAAACCGCCATTCAAATGGAATACCGCATTGTTGTGGCTATTGCCAGTCGCTCTTTTAATTTTAGCTGCAGCATTGCTTTATTTCTCAAATAGGAAAAAATCGTCCCTATCTTCAGTCGAGCAGAGAAGCGTGTTGGAAAAAGAACAGAGATATTTTTCTGTTAATGCTGAGTCTCATTCGGATTCTAAGCAAAAGGAACAAAAGACAGATTCCTTTGGGAAAAGTAATCATAAACTTTCTTTTGTGATTTTCTTTTTATTAATGGCTATTCCAACCGCTTATTATTTTTCTCTTGATCGTTTTAGTCGTGTTCAACAAGGTGAGCAATCGATGATTGAGCAACATAATCAAAATGTTGAAATGAATGATGAACATAAAAATGAAAATGTGATTGAGAAGATCCAAAATAAACTGCGTACTGATCCAAATAATGCGGAAACTTGGCTTCAACTAGGGGAAGCCTATGTGCAAAATAATGAATTTGATAGTGCACTTGTAGCTTATTCTAATGCAGAAAAAATATCAGGCAGTAAACCTAATATTTTAGGCTTGGCAGCCACCGCACTTTATTATCAAGCAGGTCAGCAAGTGACAGCAAAAGTCGAGCAACTTTTGAATGAAGCTTTGACAAAAGATAAAAATGAAGTATCTAGCCTTTCTTTGTTGGCGACAATTGCCTTAGAAAATCGTCAATATCCACAAGCCAGTGCGTATTTACAGCAATTATTAGATTCAGGTAATGCGGCAGTGGATCGTCGTTCAGTTATTCAACGAATGAAGATGTTGGATTTTTTACAACGTGGTGAAAAAGGGCAAAATCCGTGAGCCAATATTCTGAAAACATTATTATTGGTGCAGGTGCGGCAGGATTATTTTGTGCTGCACAATTGGCTAAATTAGGCAAGTCGGTGACAGTTTTCGACAACGGCAAAAAAATCGGACGTAAGATTTTGATGTCGGGCGGTGGATTTTGTAATTTCACCAATTTAGAGGTTACGCCAGCTCATTACCTTTCGCAAAATCCTCATTTCGTCAAATCGGCACTGGCTCGTTATACCAACTGGGATTTTATTTCTCTTGTCGCGGAGCAGGGGATTGCTTATCACGAAAAGGAATTGGGGCAATTATTTTGCGATGAGGGCGCAGAACAAATCGTTGAAATGCTGAAATCTGAATGCGATAAATATGGCGCTAAGATTTTATTGCGTAGCGAAGTTTCTCAAGTTGAACGGATTCAAAATGATGAAAAAGTGCGGTTTGTTTTACAGATAAATTCAACCCAATGGCAATGTAAAAATTTGATTGTCGCCACAGGTGGGCTTTCTATGCCAGGGCTTGGCGCAACGCCATTTGGCTATCAAATTGCAGAACAATTTTCCATTCCCGTTATTCCTCCACGAGCGAGTTTGGTGCCTTTTACGTATCGAGAAACAGATAAATTTTTAACCGCACTTTCAGGTATTAGTTTGCCAGTTACGATCACAGCGCAGAGCGGAAAATCTTTTTATAACCAGCTTTTGTTTACCCATCGTGGTATTTCAGGCCCTGCGGTATTGCAAATTTCCAATTATTGGCAGCCCACTGAGTCTGTAGAAATTGATTTATTACCGAACCACAATGTGGAAGAGGAAATTAATCAAGCAAAACAACATTCACCAAAACAAATGTTGAAAACCATCTTGGTTCGATTACTTCCGAAAAAATTGGTTGAACTTTGGATTGAACAAGGCCTTGTGCAAGATGAAGTTATCGCTAACATCAGTAAAGTGCGGGTAAAAAATCTAGTGGATTTTATTCATCACTGGGAATTTACCCCAAATGGCACAGAGGGCTACCGTACAGCAGAAGTGACAATGGGCGGTGTGGATACTAAAGTAATTTCTTCTAAAACAATGGAAAGTAACCAAGTAAGCGGTTTGTATTTTATTGGTGAAGTGCTGGATGTGACGGGCTGGCTAGGCGGCTATAATTTCCAATGGGCGTGGAGCTCGGCTTATGCTTGTTCACAAGGAATTAGTGAAAAATAGAAGGGGTGTAGAAAATACGTTAGAATTCTTTTAATTAAATCATAAAATAAGGAAGTAAAATATCAAAAAAACTCCCATTACATGTAGCCACAGTAGGCTTTTATTTACGCTCACAAGTATTAAAAGAGGCTCGTTTAAAATTTGCATCAAGTGAAATTTCTCGTGAACAATTAACTGAGATTGAAGATCAAGCAATTACAAAGTTATTCCAAGCATCAGTTAGATGCAGGTATCAAAATCATCTATTTATTGAGCATTTTAAGAAATTGAATGCTATTGTTGGTGATCGTGGCATAGTTAAATACACCATCCCTAGTCCCAATCAATTAATGTATCTTATCCAGTGGGATGCGGGTATTTATACTACACGCGAAGAAATCGCTAAAGAGGTTTGGGGCGAAGATTAATTTGATTTTATTGGTAGATAATAAATGGCTCCTTACGGAGCCATTTATTAACGCTGAATTAAGTAACGCAATTTTGTTCCATCTTGCTCTACACTTAGCAGTGTATAGCCATGATTTTTAGTATCAATAGGAATGTTGTTGATAGATTGTGCGCAATCGCTTAATAGTTCTAAAATTTCACCTTTTTGTAATTGTGGCATGGTTTCTAACATTACAATAGCGGGGTAAGGGCAGGGTTCGCCTAACGTATCTAATGTATAATCGGGTGAAATGTCTTTTGGATCTTTATCTAATTTTTGAACAATAGTAAATGCCATGATTATGCTCCTTTTGGTTAATTACATCCACAGCCAGTTTGTGCGGTTATTTGAGATTTTGCTTTGGCTAAGAAACGACGTTCCCACCAGACTACGGCAATTAAACATAAAATTAATAAACCGTAATTCACAAGTAAGCCACCTACGGGCCCGAAAGATTTTAGTAAATTAAGTTTTTCGTAATCAAGTGCTAAAACAGGAGCGATATCATCCCAAACATAGGCGAGATAAGTTGATCCGACTACGTTACCTAAGCCAACCCACATAAAGTGTACTTGACCTTCCATTGAGCGATACATCCAACCTGTTTCACAACCACCAGCGAGCACAATACCAAAGCCGAATAATAAACCGCCAATAATAGCATTGGGACCAGCCCACATAATTTTAGGTGAGACGCCAAGTTGAACGTAGCTAAATACACCAATTGTGCCCACTAATATTCCAAAAATAATAGCTTTTGCCATATAAGCACGCCCAGTTACCCATAAGTCACGGAAAGCTGAGGTAAAACAAATTTGAGCTCGTTCAATTAATAACCCGAAAGCCAAACCACAAAGCATAGCAAAACCAAGCTTAATAGATTGAGTCATTACATAAAGTGAAGCAATAAGATAAGCAAAAAATACAACCATACCAATCCAAAAACGGTGTTGTGCTTGTTTAGGATCTGTTTCTTTTATTTTCGCTGCACCTTTTTTCAGTTCTAATTTAACGCGAAATATTGGTAGTAATGTGACTTTTACACCAGCATAAGTACCTATTGCTGTTGCGATAGTGAAGAACCAAGCGTGTACCGAAAATTGTGGGATACCTGTAAAAAGTGAAGCTAAATTACATCCCATTGCTAAACGTGCACCAAATCCTGCTAATGCACCTCCAATTAAAGCCTGAACAATCCGACGTTTATGTGGTTGGTTGCGCCATTTTACATTATTTGCCCAAAGTGCCGCAGAAATACAACCTGCAAACATGCCTAAGATCATGACACCATCAACACGTGAGAAGATATTACCTTGCATTCCTATGATTTTGTAGTAACTCCATTCAGATACATCAACGCCTAACGCTTGTAATGCATGCCCTCCCCACCGAGTAAATTCCCCTGTAACAGCCCAATAAGTGCCTGTTACCCCAAAGTAATAAGCGGAAAGCAAACCCGCTGCAGTCACTGCAACAATCGGATTCCAGTATTTAATTAAATAATTTTGTTTAAATTGTAGCCAAATCTCTTTCATAAGATAACCTAAATTTATTGAAAAGAAAGATTTGCAAGAAAGGTATAAATAATGAATACAGTGAAAAAAGAAGTGCCCATTTTCCTATACACAAAACTTGCGATATAAGACAAATGAAATTTGTCAGGTAAAATAATAACATTATTTTAACAATAAAGGCAAAACCTTTATAGCTTTGCCTTTATAAATATCATATTTTTCGATTAAAGAATATCTAATAATTCTACTTCAAATACGAGTGTTGAGAATGGCGGAATTGATGCGCCAGCGCCACGTTCACCGTAGGCAAGTTCGTGTGGAATAGTGAGTTTCCATTTAGAACCAACAGGCATCATTTGTAATGCTTCAACCCAACCACGGATGACGCCATTTACAGGAAATTCAGCTGGTGTGCCACGAGCAACAGAGCTGTCGAATACGGTGCCATCTGGTAATGTACCTGTGTAGTGTACACGCACTTTATCTGTTGCAGCTGGTTTTGCGCCATTGCCTTCTGTCATGATTTCATATTGCAAACCGCTATCGGTTACGTTTACGCCCGCTTTTTTCGCATTTTCTTCTAAGAATTTTTTGCCTTCTTCTTCAATGGCTTTAAATTGCGCTTGTTGTGCTTCAGTTGCTTGTTGTTGAAGCGCCTGAACCGAATGCATTAATTCATTGATGTCTAATGCAGGTTGATTATGATTTAACGCGTCAAAAATGCCTTTTGCCACTGCTTCAACGGTGATTTCCATTTGGCTATCGGCTAATTGTTGGCCAATTTGCAAACCAATACCGTAGCTACCTTTTTCAGAAACGCTTTCTAATTTTACTTGTTCAAAATTCATTTGATGTTTTCCTTTCGTTAAAAATTATTTTTTATATGCCAAGATTTCGCCCATGCGAACAGGTTCATTAACGCTTAAATGATCAGCCAAACGCACTTGATTTGCTTGGAATAAATTAATTACTGTCGAACCAAGTTTGAACCAACCCATTTCTTGACCTTTCAATAATTTGACCGCACTTTCGCCTTCATAAGTCCAAGTTTTCACTTCCCAAGTTTTCACTTCATTGTGGCGCGGTGGATTAATCACGCCCGCCCAAGTTGTGCCAATACTTGCAGTGATGGTTGCACCGACTAAAATTTGTACCATTGTGCCAAATTCAGTATCAAAAACACAAATCACGCGTTCATTACGCGCAAATAAATTCGGTACATGTTGGGCTAAAAATGGGTTCACAGAGAACAAATCACCCGGCACATAAATCATTTTACGCAGCGTACCATCGCACGGCATATGTACTCGGTGGTAATCACGAGGAGAAAGATAAGTAGTGGCAAATTCACCATTTTTAAAGGTTTCCACTAATTCTTTATCTTCTGCTAGTAAGTCTTCTAGGCTGAAAAAATGCCCTTTAGCTTGCAATAAAAGATTATCGTCAATATGACCGCACTCGCTAATGCGACCATCTGCTGGTAAACAAAGTGCGGTAGGATTTTGATTAATTGGACGCGCGTTTTCTTTTAACGGACGAATAAAAAATTCATTAAAACTTGCGTAATCAGAAAATTGTTCTTTTTGCGCAATGCTCATATCAATGTTGTATTTTTTCGCAAAAGCTTTAATTACAACATGGGTTAGCACACCCCATTTTTGTTTAGCAAACCAGCCAGCAATTTGAGTTAAATAAATTTGCGGCATGACATATTGAAATGCCACTTTTAGGCGTTGCCAATAAGAATTTGAAGTCATCATTATCTTTCCTTGTTAAAAAAAGAGGCGTGATTATAGCAATTTTTATCAAAGTGCCAACTTTTTTGATGATTGGGGGAAATAATCAAGGTAAAAAAATTGGCACACGTTGAAAGCGTGTGCCATTGTGGCGTATTAATTAGAACAAGTATCTTATACCAAGATGAGCTTGCCAATTTTGTTTAAAGTTATGCGTTGAAGAACGTTGTGCCTCGAAATAGAGTTGCGTATTTTTCGCTTTATTCATATAAGAAAGCCCAAAGCCATAAACCCACCAACTTCCTCTATTACTGAATCTCTCAACTGCAACTTCATTAAATGTGTGTTGCATTTCACCTAAAAATTCTCTTTCATACATTAGCTTGACATAAGGATGTAGATTTTTCTCATTGAAATAATCCAGCCCTGCACGAAAGCCGATTCGCCTCACTAAACTACGCATTCTTTCTGTTTTAACGCTGGCATCATGTGAGGTTTTAAATGAATAGCCATTCGTAGCGTGATAACTTAATTGTGCTTCTGGTTGGAAATAAATAACACGTTCAGCATTTTGGCTTAGGTTAAAACGTTTCCCCATTTCAGAAGAAAAAATGTATGTAGACGCCATGATGTTTGGAGATGTAATGTCTTTATTTGAATAATTAATTACATTATAGCCGCCACGATATCTAATAGCTTTTGCCCAAAAATCCAAATACAGATCGTTTTCTTTGTTTAGCCAAGCAGAATATAAACCTAACTCTTTACCATAAATATGAATTTTTCCACCAAATGTATTCAATCGTGCAGTTGAATTGATGTATCCAAATGAGAGCCCGTTGTAATTAATCCAATTTCCTCTTGCTTTAATCCAATCATAACCTGCTTTTAATCCACGATAACGATTCGTGTATCCTCTCACTTTCACAGTTTCTGTTCCGACATATTCGCCACCAAGAGATTTAACCCAAACATTTTGTTGTTTAACAATCTCTTTATTGAAATGAACCTCTCCCAAACGTTGATGTAAACTTTCAGTTAAAGTTAAATTAGATTGATAGATTAAATCATTCAACACCACTGCAGCTTGAGCTCATGAACTCAAAGTGGCAGGATGAAGATAGAAATCGTGTTTATTGTCAGTCTTAATATCGACTATTTTAGAATCTGTAGATTCACCTATGGAAAAACAGTAAGCCCCTTGTTCGGTACAGCGGACATTCAGTTTATAAATCGCTTTGTTATCTTTTTCATCGCCTCTATTTTCAACAAGTTTAAGGTATTCCTTTCCTGTTGTTTTCGCAGTCGCTTTATCTTTATCTTTATCTTCATATTCAATAATATGCGCTCCTTCACTGCTTTTTCTGGTAATCAATTGATCTGATTCACGTTTGACTATATCACCATACATTTTTAAGGTGCCTGCATTGCCTTTTAAGTTTTTTACGGAAACATTGACTAATTTCTTATTATTACCGAACTCTACAACAGCACCTTTCGATAGGTCTAATTCTTTTATCATAGAATCATTTGTTACTTTCCAACGAGCCCCATTACTCATGGTTAGATTAATAGCATTTTTCGTATTATCGATGACATCATTTTTGATAATACCATTTTCATCAAAAAATTCTTTAGCTCGCTGAATCTCAGCTTCCGTATCAGCAATCCGTTTCTTTAATTTTTCTTTTAACTTTTCACTTACTGTGGGTTTATTTAAACTTTTTGTCCAAGAATCAATTTGTTTCTTTTTACGCTCAATGTCTCTTGTATTATTGAGCATTACATTATCATCTGCATCTACTGTTTCATCAAACAGGTTTTGCTTAGATGTATAAGCTTGTTTCCCAATATGCGCTTCACCTTCAAAATAGGAGTTTTCATTACCTAAATTAACATTGACCACACCACTATTATAGGCATGAATATCCCCCTTGATTTGAACAACCTTGTCTGCTTCACCAACAATATCAACTTTGCTGTTTTTTCCCTCTACACTTATAGCGTCTCCAATACTCTTAGGATTCCCCTTGTCATCATATACAGGCGTCACATCGATATTAAGATTTCCCCGAAATGTGACTTCCATTTTAGAATCATCAGGAATATGACCTCTATTCCTTTTATTAGCCCGAGCAGTTAAGCCAACTCCATAATTTTCAGCATTCATATGACCGTTTCTCTCTACCTTGATATTCACATCACCATCGTATTCCATCATGGTTTTCGTTGGATATGCTGTATCAATATCGGTTGAACCAGTCTTATTGTTATAATGATTAATAGAAATCCCACGAGAATAGTGTGTACCTGACTTCACATCGATATTCAATGTAGAGCCTTTTTCTGAACGAACATGGTACTCCCCTACTCTGGAACTATTATTGAATAGATGAATACCATTTGATTGCTCTTTCTCAGCCTTAGTCAATTTGTCATCATCCAAATGGGTATTTATGGTATTAACGCCTTTGAAAGTCAGCAATGCAGGAGATAAACTACCTCCTATCTTATTCGTGATTTGATCGTGAGTCTGTATACCCGCAGCGGCAGCATGATTGTCGATAGTGACATTCTCAAAAGTAATCGTATTATTTCCTTCCGTACTTCCATCTGCGATTAACACAGCGCCAGTCGATATCTTTTCACTGCGTCGATAGGTAAACTTATAGTCTCCTTCTGTGATATCACGCACAATGTTATGTGTCTCAAACGTACTTGGTGCAGGAACCGTAGGATTATCCCCTAACTTCCCTTTTATAGTAATGTTATTGCTGCCACCCTGAGCTGCAATGATAAGGTAGTTTAAAGGTTTATTTGCAGTAGCTGCATCATAGGTATATGAAGTGGTTTCCCCTGCTTTTGCATACACTAAGGTATAGTTTGGATTTTCAATGACCTTTCCTTGTGCGATTAGAGGAGCTAAAAGAACAAGTAGTAATATTTTTCGATTTTTCATAATAACCTTATTTTTATAATGATTCGCTATTTTTATTTATAAATGAAATTAAAAGTGCGGAGTGTTTTAACTTCATTTTTTGTTATAGGATTCTACCTAACCGCCTAATCATACCTATACCCGATTAACTTTTAAACTAAAATTGTTTTTTTTTGAGCTATTCGGGGCGAATTTTTAGTGGTGAATAGATTGAGCTCAAATTTTGTCTAGATTAACAACACATAAAAAAAGTGTGCATAAAATTAAGGATGAAACTAATTTATCTGAATTGAAAGTAAATAAAATTTGCTCTAGTGTAAATTTGAGAAATTTATTGATTTCCCTTTGACTATCTTCGCAACAACAGGTAATATTCACGCCCTATGCAAAAGGTAAAACTACCCCTCACCGTTGATCCGGTAAAAGATGCTCAAAGACGGCTTGATTATGTTGGCTATTATGCTGCTAATCAGCTTGAGCGTTTGGCGGAATCAGTGGTAAACGTGCTCAGCGATGCACAGGTAACATTATCGTTTTATATTGATCCACAAAAATTAGTGGTGATGAAAGGTAAAGTACAAGTTGATGTTGAATTAGAATGTCAGCGTTGTAACGAACCTTACAAACAAACATTGGAATGTGAGTTTACTTATAGTCCAGTGGCTAATTGGGATCAAGCTGATGACTTGCCCGAAATTTATGAGCCAATCGAGTTCAATGAGTTTGGCGAAATAGATTTAATTGGCACGGTGGAAGATGAGCTAATTTTAGCTTTGCCGCTTGTACCAATGCATTCATCTGAACACTGTGAAGTGTCCGCGCAGGAACAGGTTTTTGGCGAATTGCCTGAAGAATTGGCAAAAAAACCGAACCCGTTCGCTGTATTAGCTAATTTAAAGCAAAAGTAAATTAAATTTAGGAGTATGGCCAATGGCTGTTCAACAAAACAAAAAATCTCGTTCACGTCGTGATATGCGTCGTTCACACGATGCTTTAACAACTGCTGCAGTATCAGTAGATAAAGCAAGCGGCGAAACTCACTTACGCCACCACGTAACTGCAGACGGTTACTATCGTGGTCGTAAAGTGATTAATAAGTAATTTTTTACTTATAGGTGTTCACTTGAACCGTCTAACCTTGGCGTTAGATGTGATGGGCGGGGACATTGGTCCCCGTATTACTATCCCTGCCTCTCTTTTAGCATTGGAAAATGATCCTATGCTTTCTTTAATCCTCTTTGGCGATAGCCAACAAATTTCTCCTCTTCTGAATAATTGCTCTCAATCCGTTTTAGAACGAATACAAGTTCAACATTGCTCAAGTGTTATCGAAAATAATCAAGGCATATCTTATGCGTTGCGTCATAGTAAAGGTACATCAATGCGTTTAGCATTGGAATCTGTACAACGTGGCGAAGCGCAAGGTTGTGTCAGTGCGGGCAATACAGGGGCGTTAATGGGGGTATCGAAGATTTTATTGCAGCCTTTACAAGGGATTGATCGACCTGCATTAATTTCATTTATTCCTACGATAAATGGTGAAAAATCGGTGATGTTAGATTTAGGCGCAAATGTGGAATGTGATGCGCAAAATCTTTATCAATTTGCACAAATGGGCGCGATTTTTGCAGAAAATCATCTTCATCTTGTTTATCCGCGCATTGGTTTATTAAATATTGGTGTAGAAGCTATTAAGGGACATCAATCTATTCGCGAAGCCGCAAATTTGTTAGAAAAATCTACCGCACTTAATTATGTTGGTTTTATTGAGGGTGATGCTTTGTTGAATGGTCGCGTAGATGTTATTGTTAGTGAGGGATTTGCTGGCAATATCGCGTTAAAAACCCTTGAGGGGGCGGCAAAAAATTTGTTGTCTTTATTTAAAAATCAATCGAGGGTATCACGTTTAAAACCGATTTTGGCGTGGATAATGCGATATTTTTTCAAACAAAGTTATCAACGCTTGAAACATATTAATCCAGACGAATATAATGGTGCATCGCTTATCGGCTTAAAAGCTGTGGTGGTGAAAAGTCACGGTAGCGCAAACGTGAATGCTTTTGCACATGCTATTGCTGATGCCGCTTTCCAAGCTCGCCAGCAACTTCCAGAAAAAATATTGGCTGGGCTTGCTCGTTATTAATGACTTAATTTTTATTTATTATGAATAGCAGAATTTTATCTACTGGTAGTTATTTACCAAGCTACATCCGCACCAATGCGGAATTGGAAAAAATGGTTGATACATCAGATGAATGGATTGTCACTCGTTCCGGTATTCGTGAACGTCGTATCGCAGCGGCAGATGAAACTGTTGCAACAATGGGATTTGAAGCAGCAAAAAATGCGATCGAAGCTGCTGAAATTAATCCTCAAGATATTGAACTGATTATTGTTGCAACTACAAGTAATTCACATGCTTATCCAAGTGCCGCGTGCCAAGTACAAGGGTTATTAAATATTGATGATGCGATTTCTTTTGATTTGGCAGCAGCTTGTACAGGCTTTGTCTATGCATTGAGCGTAGCCGATCAATTTATTCGTGCAGGAAAAGTGAAAAAAGCCTTAGTGATTGGTTCAGATCTCAATTCTCGTAAATTAGATGAAACAGATCGCAGCACTGTTGTGCTATTTGGTGATGGTGCGGGTGCTGTAATTTTAGAAGCGAGTGAACAAGAAGGAATTATTTCCACCCATTTACACGCCTCAGCTGATAAACATAATGCGCTTGTTTTAGCTCAACCTGAACGTGGTGTAGAAAAATCTGGATATATCGAGATGCAAGGTAACGAAACGTTCAAATTGGCAGTTCGTGAACTTTCAAATGTGGTGGAAGAAACCCTTTTAGCAAATAATTTAGATAAAAAAGATTTAGACTGGCTTGTACCACACCAAGCAAATTTACGTATTATTACAGCGACAGCTAAAAAATTAGAAATGGATATGTCGCAAGTGGTGGTAACGTTAGATAAATACGCTAATAATAGTGCAGCAACAGTGCCAATCGCTTTAGATGAAGCTGTTCGAGATGGCCGTATTCAACGTGGGCAGTTACTATTATTAGAAGCCTTTGGCGGTGGTTGGACTTGGGGTTCAGCGTTAGTGCGTTTCTAATTAGTTTGTTAGAATATGCAAGCGGTTTAAAAAGTGCGGTTAATTTTGACCGCACTTTTGGTATTTTATTGTCAGGTTTCGCCTGATGGCGACCTACTTTCTTTTACTCGTGTAAAAGAAAGTAGGCAAAGGAAACACGCCCCAGTTAAATCGCTGTTCTTTGCTTTGTTTCAATTTTCTTAACGGCAATTTGCTGAACTCGCTGCGCTCAAACAGACGCAAATTGCCTAAAAATTGAAAGTCGCAAAGGCGATTTATATGGGGCCCCGAATTTATCGGAGCATTATTTAAAAAGTGTGGTTAATTTTAAGTTCATTTTAAGAACAAAAAATATTTTGAGTTTTGACTGCACTTTAAATCGGAGAAAGAACAAATTGGGTTCCCTTCTTTTCCACCTTTGTGGAATTGAATTTGTAGGAAATTTTCGTCTGTTTGAGCGCAGCGAGTTCAGAAAATTTCCGTTAAGCAAATTCAATGGAACAAAGGAAACAAGGAAAAGCAGGGTCGCTTTTCTTTTTGCTTACTTTTTCTTTGGCGAGGCAAAGAAAAAGTAAGTCGCCATCGGCGAAACCCTGATGTCAATTATCGAAAAATATTTTTAATTAAAACAATAGGACAAAACATAATGAAAAAATTCGCAATGGTCTTCCCAGGCCAAGGCTCCCAAACTGTCGGTATGCTTGCTGATCTTGCCACTGAATATCCAATCGTTACTGAAACATTTAAACAAGCATCTGATGCGCTTGGATATGATTTATGGCATCTTGTTCAACAAGGCCCAGCTGAAGAACTTAATAAAACTTGGCAAACACAGCCCGCACTTTTGGCAGCGTCAGTCGCTATTTATCGTGTATGGCAAGAAAAATTTCCTCAATTAAAACCAGAAGTGATGGCAGGCCATAGCTTAGGTGAATATTCTGCGTTAGTTTGTGCTGGCGTGTTGGATTTCCAAGATGCGATTAAATTAGTGGAATTGCGCGGAAAATTAATGCAACAAGCTGTGCCTGAAGGTACTGGTGCAATGTATGCGATTATTGGTTTGGATAATGAAGCAATTATTAATGCTTGTAAACAAGCAGAGGAGGGTGAAGTTGTATCTGCGGTGAACTTTAACTCACCAGGCCAAGTCGTTATCGCTGGAGCGAAAGCTGCAGTTGAGCGTGCGACTGCATTATGTAAAGAAGCGGGGGCGAAGCGTGCATTGCCGTTAGCTGTGAGCGCACCTTCTCACTGTGCATTAATGAAACCTGCAGCCGAGCAATTAGCGGTAACACTTGAGAATATTCAAATTAATACACCAACAACATCGGTATTAAATAACGTTGATGTGAAAGCTGAAACTGAAGGTGCAGAAATTCGTACCGCACTTGTTCGTCAGTTATATAGCCCAGTTCGTTGGACTGAAACAGTTGAAAAAATGGCGCAAGATGGTGTTCAAGCGTTTGTTGAAGTGGGGCCGGGTAAAGTATTAAATGGTTTAACCAAACGCATTGTGGGTGATTTACAAGCTATATCAGTAAATGATGTTGCATCATTCAATGCTGTAGAAGAATTTTTAGCGTAAAAGGAAGAAAAAATGCAAGGTAAAATTGCTTTAGTGACAGGGGCTACCCGTGGTATCGGTCGTGCGATTGCAGAAGAACTTAGCTCAAAAGGTGCATTTGTAATTGGTACTGCAACATCTGAAAAAGGTGCAGAGGCAATTTCTGCATATTTAGGAGATAAAGGTAAAGGTTTAGTTTTAAACGTAACGGATAAGGAATCTATCGAAACTTTACTTGAGCAAATTAAAAATGATTTTGGCGATATTGATATTCTCGTGAATAACGCTGGTATTACTCGCGATAATTTATTGATGCGTATGAAAGATGATGAGTGGTTTGATATTATGCAAACTAACTTAACTTCGGTGTATCATCTTTCTAAAGCCATGTTACGTTCAATGATGAAAAAACGTTTTGGTCGCATCATCAATATTGGTTCAGTGGTGGGGTCAATGGGTAATCCAGGACAAGCTAACTATTGTGCAGCAAAAGCGGGTGTGATCGGTTTTTCTAAATCTTTAGCAAAAGAAGTGGCTGCACGAGGTATTACTGTAAATGTGGTTGCACCAGGTTTTATTGCAACGGATATGACAGAAGTGCTTACTGATGAACAAAAAACGGGTATTTTATCTAATGTTCCAGCCGGTCGTTTAGGCGAAGCCAAAGATATTGCTAAAGCTGTAGCTTTCTTAGCTTCTGATGATGCGGCTTACATTACAGGCACAACGTTGCATGTAAATGGTGGTTTATATATGAGCTAATGCTGAAAATCAGTATTTCTCTTTATTTAGACTTGAGTGGCGTTCTAAACACAAAATCATAGCCAAAGATTTTAGATAATGTTAGAATCCCATTCGCAGTGTAGCTTGGTTACGCCTTGAGCGTATGCAAAGGTACGTAACTATTTTTAATGTGTGTATTCAGATTGTCCATTTTGTGGTGCGACCAGCCTATAAAATAGTTGCAAGTTGATAAAAAATACATACACTAACCGCTCTTTTATGAGTTAAAACCAACAAAATAGGAAAAACAAATGAGTATTGAAGAACGCGTGAAAAAAATCATCGTTGAACAATTAGGTGTTAAAGAAGAAGATGTTAAATCTGAAGCTTCTTTCGTTGAAGATTTAGGTGCGGACTCTTTAGACACAGTTGAATTAGTAATGGCTTTAGAAGAAGAATTCGATATCGAAATTCCAGATGAAGAAGCTGAAAAAATCACAACTGTTCAATCTGCGATTGACTACGTGCAAAACAATCAATAATTTCAAGTTGGGCGACTTTTTAAGTCGCCTAATTTTTTTCAAAAATTTCTTTCTAAAATTACCGCACTTTTCTCTTATTCCAGCATTGTAAAATTGATCTAAATTATCTTTTACTTAAAATCTTGGTTTAAATTTTAAAAAATTATTTAGTTATATGCCTAAAAAGAAGTATTATTTGCATAGTTTTTCGTTTTTGAGGTGTTTATGCTTTACTTAGAATTTTTATTTTTACTATTAATGCTCTATATCGGTAGCCGTTACGGTGGTATCGGATTAGGTGTTGTTTCTGGTATCGGTCTTGCTATAGAAGTTTTCGTATTCCGTATGCCAGTGGGGAAAGCACCGATTGATGTAATGCTCATCATTCTTGCGGTGGTGACTTGTGCATCCGTACTTGAAGCTGCAGGCGGTTTGAAATTTATGTTACAAATTGCCGAACGCATTCTCCGTAAAAATCCAAAACGTGTCACTTTACTCGGCCCATTAGTCGTGTATTTATTAACGTTTATGCTTGGTACTGGTCACTCTGTTTACACAATTATGCCAATCATTGGTGATGTTGCATTGAAAAACAAAATCCGTCCAGAACGTCCAATGGCGGCGTCTTCGGTGGCATCTCAATTAGCCATCACATCTAGTCCACTCTCTGCCGCTGTTGTCTTCTATCTAGGTAAAATTACTGCAATGCCTGGTTTTGAGCATATTAGTTTGTTAGATATTATTTGTGTGACAGTTCCTGCAACCTTAGCAGGTACGATAGCGCTTTCTTTATATAGTATGCGTCGTGGTAAAGAGTTGGAACAAGATCCTGAATATCAACGTCGTTTACAAGATCCCGTATGGAGCGAACGTATTTTAAATACCACAAGCACAACATTGAATGAAGCCCTTCCACAAGGCGCTAAAAAATCTGTTTATTTGTTCTTATTAGCCTTGGTGGTGATTGTTGCGATTGCGATGATTCCTGAAATTCGTACTATCGGTAGCGGAAAAGCAATTTCCATGTCGCTAATCATCCAAATGATGATGCTTTGTTTTGGTGGTGTGATTTTACTCGCAACGAAAACGAATCCTCAAATCGTGCCAAATGGCGTGGTATTTAAGTCTGGTATGGTGGCAGCGATTGCGATTTATGGTATTGCTTGGATGAGTGATACTTACTTCCAATATGCAATGCCAGAATTTAAAGCTGCGATTACTGATATGGTTCAAACTTATCCTTGGACATTCGCGTTAGCATTATTTGCAGTTTCTGTCGTAATTAACAGCCAAGCTGCAACCGCAGTTATGTTATTACCTGTTGGTATTGGCTTAGGTATTCCAGCACCAATCTTGGTTGGTTTAATGCCAGCAACTTATGCCTATTTCTTCATTCCAAATTATCCATCAGACATTGCAACAGTAAACTTTGACGTAACGGGTACAACGAAAATTGGTAAATATTATTTTAACCACAGTTTCATGGTGCCAGGTTTAATTGGGGTTGTTGTCGCTTGCTTAGTCGGTGTTTCTATGGCGGAATTAGTGATTCGCTAATTTACACACAAACTAAATCCTTTTAATATAAAAGCACCTTTGAATGGTGCTTTTATTTTATGACAACCTACATCGCCTACGGCAATATAAATCAACCTTTTTCTGTGGAATCGTTACCCGATGAACTGATTCCAGAAAATCTATATCAAATTGAAACAGATAGCTCGCGTGTTTTTCAGCGTCATCAGTGTCGTCGGCTTGCTCACTTATTGCTTTTCCAACTTCTAAAAATATCAGGAAAATCCACCGCACTTTTATCTCAAATTCATCGTACTGAAAGTGGCAGACCTTATTTTCTTGATGAGCGAATAGATTTTAATATCAGCCATTCAGGTGATTGGGTGGCGGTAATATTAGATATTAGAAATGAAGAAAAAAGTGCGGTGGGAATTGATATTGAATTTCCTAAAATAAGAAATTTTACGGCGTTGATGGAACATATTGCACCAAAAGAAGAAATTGATTGGTTTCATCATCAGCAGGATTCTTTGAAGGCTTTTTATCGTTGTTGGTGTTTGAGAGAGGCTGTATTGAAATCTCAAGGATTTGGAATCGTAAAATTATCCAATGTTCGTCATTTTCCTGAACAACAAAAAATTTTTTCAGATTATTGTCCGCAGGGGCAGTTATGGTTTACTGATGAACTCCCTGTTTATTTAGCCGCTTTTGTCAATCATCAAGAAAAATTACCGCACTTTTATGAATGGAGTGGGGAAAGTTTACAGATAAAAGAACTTCAAAAATTCGTTCTTTATAATGTGAATTAATCAAGAAAATCTTTGTGTAAAATCAAGGATTTTTTATTGCCTAAAAAGCCTTGTATTTTCATAGACGCGCCCCATTTATTTAGCTAAACTCTTAACAATTTTTGACAAATGGAGAATGAAATGTCACAGAACGGTTCAGATCTCGATCCTTGGAGTAAACCAGGGCAAAGCAACGACCAACAGCCGGGAAATTCATCCAATAATAATGGATGGAATAACAATCAAAATCGTGGAAATCAAGAGCAATCTCCGCCAGATATTGAGGAGATTTTTAATAACCTTCTCAGAAAATTAGGTGGTGGAAATAAAAAGAGCGGTCAAAACAATGGTAGTTCTCAAAACAATACGCCATTTAATTTTGGAAAAGTGGTGCCGCTTGCTGTTGCCATTGGTGCGATTATTTGGGGCGTAAGTGGTTTCTACACCATTAAAGAGGCTGAGCGTGGTGTGGTGCTTCGTTTTGGTGAGTTGCATTCTATTGTTCAACCAGGGTTGAACTGGAAACCAACATTTGTAGATAAAGTATTGCCAGTGAATGTAGAGCAAGTTAAAGAACTTCGCACACAAGGTTCAATGCTGACTAAAGATGAAAATATGGTTCGTGTAGAAATGACTGTGCAATATCGCGTGCAAGATCCTGCAAAATATCGTTTTAGCGTGACGAATGCGGATGACAGTCTAGGTCAAGCAACTGACAGTGCATTGCGTTATGTGATCGGCCATATGTCAATGAATGATATTTTAACAACAGGCCGTGCGGTTGTTCGTGAAGATACGTGGAAAGCGTTAAATGACATTATTAAATCCTATGATATGGGACTTGAGGTTATTGATGTGAACTTCCAATCTGCGCGCCCACCTGAAGAAGTAAAAGATGCGTTTGATGATGCGATTAAAGCGCAGGAAGATGAACAACGTTTTATTCGTGAAGCGGAAGCCTATGCCCGAGAGAAAGAGCCGATTGCGCGTGGTGATGCACAACGTATTATTGAAGAAGCGACAGCTTATAAAGATCGTATCGTGTTAGATGCACGAGGCGAAGTGGAACGTTTGCAGCGTTTGTTGCCTGAATTTAAAGCTGCACCAGATTTACTACGTGAGCGTTTATATATTCAAACCATGGAAAAAGTCATGGCAAATACGTCAAAAGTGATGCTTGATGGCAATAATGGTAACAATTTAACTGTGTTACCGTTAGAACAAATCATGGGTAAAAAAGTATCAGCTAAAGCGCCAGCCGTAACAGAAAGAGCGGTAGAATCTGCGCCTGTTTTATCACAGCCAGAGCGTATTAATCATTCTTCAATCCAACTACCAAGCACTGTTGAGCCGATTCGCCAAGGGAGATTTAACTAATGCGTAAATTTTTATTACCAGCTATTTTTGTCATTGCGGCAGTGGTGTATTCCAGTGTCGTGGTCGTGACGGAAGGTACTCGCGGTATTATGTTGCGATTCAACAAAGTACAGCGTGATGCAGATAACAAAGTGGTTGTCTATGAGCCAGGCTTGCATTTTAAAGTGCCTTTGATTGATAGCATTAAAGTTTTAGATGCACGTATTCGTACTTTAGATGGATCGGCAACACGTTTTGTTACTGTTGAGAAAAAAGACTTGCTAGTAGATTCTTATGTGAAATGGAAGATTAGTGATTTTGGTCGATTCTACACATCTACTGGTGGTGGCGATTATACCCAAGCTTCAAGCTTGTTAAGTCGTAAAGTAAACGACCGTTTGCGTTCTGAAATTGGTACAAGAACCATTAAAGATATCGTTTCTGGTACGCGTGGTGAATTAATGGAAGGCGCCAAAAAAGCTTTAAATTCAGGGCAAGATAGTACGGCAGAATTGGGTATTGAAGTGATTGATGTGCGTGTAAAACAAATTAATTTACCGGACGAAGTATCTTCTTCAATTTACCAACGTATGCGTGCAGAACGTGATGCAGTCGCGCGTGAACACCGTTCTCAAGGTAAAGAAAAAGCTGCATTTATCCAAGCAGATGTAGATCGTAAAGTGACGTTGATTCTTGCTAATGCAAATAAAACTGCACAAGAATTACGAGGTTCAGGCGATGCTGCAGCGGCAAAATTATATTCAGATGCTTTTGCACAAGAGCCTCAATTCTTTACTTTTGTACGTAGCTTAAAAGCCTATGAAGCGAGTTTTGCAAATTCTGACAATATTATGATTTTAAAACCAGATAGTGATTTCTTCCGCTTTATGCAGGCACCGAAGAAATAGATTTAAAATTGATAAAAACACCTTCATCGTGAAGGTGTTTTTTTATAGCCAGCGTCTTACTTTTTGTTTGTAACGACGATATTCATCGCCAAATTTACTTTCCAAATAGGCTTCTTCTCGAGCTATTTGAAAGCGATTCATAACTAGTATAAAGACAATCACGCCTAACCAAGCCAAACTATTACCTAACCAAAGAGCCCACGCAATTAACATTAACAGCAAACTTAAATACATTGGATTACGGCTAAATCGAAATATGCCTGTAGAAACTAATTGTGTTGTATGTTTAAAGTCATGAGGATTGATGGTCGTTTTGCGTATAAAAAATTGTAATACACTGCCTCCAGCAATCAAAAATGAAAGAGTAATGACAAAGGCAATAACTGCAAAATGGACAGAGTAACTAGTTACTTTTGGCAAAAAATACATTGCAGCGCCAATTAATAAACAGAGTAGTGGTGGTGGAATAAATAACATCGCTAAATCTCATTAATAAAAATGCCGCCTAGTGATAGACGGCATGTAAAGTGCGGTCAAAATTTATTTTAATTTTGCTTTAATCGCTTCTGCTACAAGTTCAGCTTCAGGCCCTAAAATGACTTGTAATCCATCATTGCCTAATTTTACATTACCTTTTGAACCAAGCGCTTTAAGTTGATCTTCATTAATATTGTGATGGTCAACTAAAGTTAAGCGTAAACGAGTGATACAAGCATCCACAGTTTTGAAGTTTTCTGAACCACCTAAAGCCGCAATAAATTTCACCGCTCTTTCTTCGCGAGATTGATTGCTTTGTGTTGGGGCTGCAGCTGTTTCTGCTTTATTTTCACGTCCTAGCGTTTTGAGATTAAAGGCATTAATTGCAAAACGGAACACAAAATAATAGATAGCAAAGAATACAATACCTTGTACAAGCAACATATACCAGCTAACAGCAAGTGGATTGCGGCTAGAAAGTACCATATCCACTAAACCAGCACTAAAGCCGAATCCTGCAATCCAGTGCATTGTAGCTGCAATGAAGACAGAGATACCCGTTAATAATGCATGCAATACATAAAGTACAGGTGCAACAAACATGAATGAGAATTCAAGCGGTTCAGTGATTCCTGTAAAGAAAGAAGCTAATGCACCCGCAAGCATAATTGAGGCCACTTGTACTTTTTGATTTGGTTTTGCACAGTGATAAATCGCAAGGGCAGCACCTGGTAAACCAAACATCATCACTGGGAAGAAACCAGCTTGATACATACCAGTTACACCCACAGTTGCAGTGCCTTCGGCAATGGATTTAGCACCGCCCAAGAAGTTTGGAATATCGTTGATACCCGCTACATCAAACCAGAATACAGAGTTTAAGGCATGGTGTAAGCCAACAGGAATTAATAAGCGGTTGAAGAAACCGTAGATTCCCGCACCTACTGCACCTAAATCTTTGATGGATTCACCAAATGAAACGAGCGCGTTGAAAATATGAGGCCAAATATAGAGTAAGGCAAATGATACGGCTATCATCACGAAAGAAACCAAAATTGGCACGAGGCGTTTCCCGCTAAAGAACGAAAGTGCCTTTGGTAATTCAACTTGATAGAAACGGTTGTAAAGTTCAGCTGAAATCACACCAATTAAAATCCCTATAAATTGGTTATTGATTTTTTTGAATGCTGCTGGCACTTCACTAATATCAATGTGTTGTAATTGTGCTACACCAGTAGGGGAAAGTAGGGTAGTTACTACGTAGAAACCAACAAGACCTGAAAGTGCGGCGGAACCGTGTTTGTCTTTTGCAAGACCAAACGCTACGCCTACTGCGAAGAGTAAGCCCATGTTGTCAATAATTGCTGCGCCAGATTTAATTAATAATGCGGCTAATTGACTGTTTGCACCCCAACCATCTGGGTCAATCCAATAGCCAATACCCATTAATAATGCCGCAGCAGGTAAGGCTGCCACAGGTACCATTAAGGCTTGACCGATTTTTTGTGCGTAACTAAGTACACTCATATAATCTCCTTAATTTTTATATTTTGATGAAATCAAAAGGCTTGAGCCCATTCTTTGCCTCAAGCCTTATACATTATTCTATGCCAAATTATTCAACGGTCAATTTTTTACCATCGTAGCTAATGGCTTTGACGCTGGTTAACGCTTTACCACCGTCAGTTTCACCGCCGATGAGCAATACTTTATTGTTGTAAGACACAGAGAAACCATAGCCAATATTCATTGGTAATTCACCAATGATGCTCCATTTACCGTTATTTAAAGTATAAACTTCGTTATGCCATGTTTTGGTTAAACCTTTATGCGCATGAAGTTTGCCTTCTTTGAATTGTTTAATTGAACCAGGGAAGTTTGCTCCACCCGTGACTAAATAATGACCATGGCTATAGCCTGCGAGTGCGCCGGCTAAACCATCTTGTGATTTACCTTTTGGCGCAGGTAAGTCAGGTAAGTTTTTCCATTGCACACCTTTAGCAGTGAATTTACCTTGATGCGTTTCTGCGGTACGAAGACCTGGTTTCACTTCACCATTAACAACCACTAAGTCATTACCTTGGATAGTGAATGCCGCGCCAGCACGGCCAGAGAATGGAATACGACCTTCATTGCGCCATTTATTGGTTGATGGTTCATAGCTCAATAATTCTGTTGTGAAGAAATAATCTTCTGGACGTTGATCGAAATAAGCGGCTGCGATTTCATCTTTTTTTGCTTTATCTTCACCAGCTGCTACGGTGTCTTGGAAGAAACCATTAAATATAGAGAGGTTAGAACCACCTAAAATATAAACTTTATCACCGTGAGATGCGCTGCTTGAACCCACTAAACCACGCGGAGAGCGGGTAGGAAGTTTCATCCAAGTATTATCAGCTGGATTGTAGCTGTAAGCGTCATTAACAAGTTGAAGTTCGCCCTTTTCATTTTTTTGCAAACCACCGAATACATAAAGTTTTCCATCTACAGCTGCTGCAACAGGTTGATTACGTTCACCACCAGGGAATGCTGCAATTTCTTTCCATTGTGCAGTAGGATCTTTTAAGTCTAAAGAATAGAATTTATTGCCACCAGAACCTAAGCCTACATATACGGTATCACCGATGAGTGCGCCCGTTCCGCTTTTGATGCCTACTGGTAAATCTGGATAGGCTTGTGCGTTAGCTGAAAATGCAACAGTTGCAAAAAGTGCGGCGCATAATGCTGTTTTTGTCAATTTCATAATAAACCTCATTTATTAAGTTATGTTTATGGGTTGCTATTCATAAAACCGCATTGAATAGGATTTATTTTATAAAAAAAGTGCGGTTATAAAAGCCTTGCTTTTTTTAACCGCACTTTAGTGTTAAGACATCAATAGATTTGGCACAAAAGTAATGATTTGTGGGAAAATCGTAATTAATACTAATGTTAAGAATATTGGGATTAAGAACGGCAATATACCTTTAGCTACAGTAGATACAGACATGTTACCCACACGCGCCACCACAAAGAGAGCCATTCCCATTGGCGGTGTTAAGATACCGATCATCATATTCAAAGTCGTCATTACACCAAAGAATACTAAGTCGATATTAAATTGCATTGCGATTGGAATTAACATTGGTAATACCAAGAATTGCAATGCTAATGCATCAATGAACATACCCAAGAAGAGCAAGAGCGCATTGATCATGACTAATACCATAAGTGGCGAATCAGCTACAGCAACGAATACATCTGCAATACGCATTGCAACTTGTTCACGCGCGATCATATCTCCGAAGAAGGTCACAGTCATAATCATTAATGCAACCACACCCGTAATCGCCATAGCTTCAACACAGCTATTGAAGAGCATTTTCATGGTTAATTCTTTATAAACGAATTTACCAATGATGACGGAGTAAGTCGCAGCAACAACGGCAGATTCTGTTGGGCTAAATAAGCCAGAGAAGATACCACCGATGATGAGTAATGGGGTTAAAATTGCCCAGAACGCTTTTTTGAATGATGTGCAAAGTTCTCCACGAGTTGCTTTTGGTGTTCTTGGATAACCACGTTTTTTAGAGATGTAGTAGTTCATGAACATCAAGGCAATCGTAACGAGTACGCCTGGTACAAAACCTGCAACGAAGAGTTTCGCAATGGATTCGTTGGCGATTACACCGTAAATAATCATGGCGATACTTGGTGGAACTAATGGACCGATGATACAAGATGCTGCAGTGATACCACCACAAATATCGTCATCATAACCTGCATCGCGCATAGCCTTGATTTCTAATTGACCTAAGCCACCTGCATCAGCAAGTGCAGAACCTGACATTCCTGAGAACAATAAACTTGCACCAATATTTACATGACCCATACCACCAGTGTAGTGACCGAGTAAGGCTTTTGCGAAGTTAAAGATACGTTCTGTGATACCGCCAGTATTCATTAAAATACCCGTTAGGATATAGAACGGCACAGCAAGTAATGAGAAACTATCTAAACTCATGGTCAGTTTTTCAGCTGCTGCGTTTGCCACATTCCATCGGGTCATGGAGAAATAAAGCAATGTGGTGATGAATAATGACCAACCTACCGGCACACCAAGGAACATAATAACTAGCCAGAATATTAGGGCAACGTATACAGAGTTAGAACCAAATTTCACATATTCTGTAATGCGTAATACTTTGTACCACTCTGGGAACGTAAATAAAATGCCTAATAAAATGACCGCACTTACAATGAAAAATGTCGCCGGTAAATAGCTTTTATCTTCTTTAAAATTGTCCGCTTGTGCTTGGAAGAAGCGCACTAACATTAGGATAGAAATGATCGGTAAAGAAGCGTAAATCCATTTTTCTGAAATTCCACCTAATGCATCAATCGGGAAACTAGAGCCAAGGAAAGTTTTGATACCAAAATGAATAAAGAAAATAATACCAAGGAAAATCACTAACTGTACAAAAGAGTTTGCGACTTTTTTAACTGAAGGTGGCATTAAATTGGTTAAGAAATCAATGTAAACGTGTTCTTGTTTGCGGATAGCAACACTAATACCGAGCATACCTACATATACAAACAATAATTTAGCGAGTTCTTCACTCCAAATTAACGGCGAGTGGAAAGCTTGACGGAATAGAATTTGGGCTACAAGAATACCGAAGATGACAAGGAACAGTACGCCACCAATCCATTCTTCAAGTTTGTTAAAAAATTTCATACTTCACTCCGAGAGATTGTGGAGAACGAAAATGAGTGCGCCAACCAAATTGCTGGCGCACATGATAGAGATTATTTAATAGCTTGGATTTCTTTTAATGCTTTTTCACCTTTCTCACCAGTTTGTTTTACAAACTCAGCATAGAATGGTTTCATCGCATCTTTGAATGGCGTTAAATCAGGACGAGTTACTTTCACCCCTTGTTTTTCAAAGAATGTCACTAAATCTTTTTCGCCATCTACGAATAATTTAGTGTGGTATTTTGCTGCATTTTCAGCGGCGTCTTTGACTACTTTTTGAAGATCTTCTGGTAATTCTTTATAAGTTTCGTTACTCACTAAATAAAGTTGGTCATTCAAAATGTGGTTAGTCATCGCTAAGAATTTTTGCACTTCATAGAATTTTTGTGCTTGTACTGTTGCTAATGGGTTTTCTTGACCATCTACAGAGTTAGTTTGAAGTGCAAGATATACTTCAGAGAATGCCATAGGTGTTGGAGATGCGCCTACATATTTTGCGTACGCTAAGTTAGTTGCAGCATTTGGTACACGAAGTTTTAAGCCTTTCATATCTGCAATGCTATTGATTGCTCTGTTTGAAGTTGTTTGACGTGTACCATTATAAGCTTGAGAAAGTAGAGTAACACCAAGATCTTTATCCATTTTCTTAATTAAATCTTTACCAAATACAGTGTCAAATAAGGCTTTTTGCGCAACGTTGTAATCGGTGATGACATAGGGTAACGCGAACACTGCGGCTTCAGGATAGAATAATTGGAAACGAGCTGATTCAGCAAAAGTGAAATCAAGAGAACCATCTTTTAATTGTTTTAACATGGCACGGTCATCACCAAGTTGTGAACTTGGATAAAGTGAAACTTCGATTTTACCATGTGATTTTTCTTTTACTTCTTTTGCAAACATTTCTGCGGCTTTGTACTCATTAGATGAAGTACCCGCATTCATACCAAATTTTAAGTCATAATCTGCGGCAAAAACGGCTGAAGAAACGCCTAATGTGATAGCAGTTGCAAGGAAAAGTTTAGTAAATTTCATAATGTTCGCTCCTGTGTGAACCTATGTTGATATAAGCCATAATTGGCTCAGCTTAAAAGTGAATACTTGATGTTTTAGACATCAAAAAACGACTCGGACGCTATTCTAAAGTAAAAAAATACTTTTTGAACTGCTCTTTGAAGTTTTATTTCAAAATTGAGAGGTAGATCACATTTGCAAAAAAATACTTCAAAAAAACTTTTAAAATGGAGTTATGTTTTTATATAATGCCAAGCACTGACGAAAATGCAGGCTCAGTTATATTTTTGAGGATGGTTGAGCCTAAATAATGCTAACGCCTAGATGGCTTGTAATAAAGCATTTGAGCATTATCGGCCTCAATATATTTAGGAGTGATATTATGTCGAAATTATCTCATCAAGATGTGCTTTCTCAAATTCAATATGGTCTCATTGCTTCTTGCCAACCTGTTGATGATGGCCCAATGGATAAACCAGAAATTGTTTCTGCTATGGCCCAAGCTTCTGTGGCTGGTGGCGCATCAGGTTTACGTATTGAAGGTGTAGATAACCTTAAAGCGACACGTCCTTTTGTAAACATTCCAATTATCGGTATTGTAAAACGTGACTTACCTGATAGTCCGATTCGTATTACGCCATTTCTGCAAGATATTGAAGATCTTGCCAATGCTGGGGCAGATATTATTGCGGTAGATGGCACCAGCCGTCCTCGCCCAGTTGATATTGAAAGTGCGGTGAAAAAAATCCATGAAATGGGCTGCTTGGCTATGGCAGATTGCTCTAATTTAGAAGAAGGCTTGTATTGTCAAAAACTCGGTTTTGATATTGTGGGTAGCACAATGTCTGGTTATACAAGTGGTCCAGTTCCCAAAGAACCTGATTATCAATTAGTGAAAGATTTAAAAGCTGCAGGTTGTTTTGTGATGGCAGAAGGTCGCTATAACACCCCTGAATTGGCAAAAGTAGCCATTGAAATTGGCGCAGATTGCGTAACCGTTGGTTCAGCCTTAACTCGTCTTGAGCATATCGTGAGTTGGTTCGCTAATTCTGTGAAATCTGCAAGATAGTCGTAAGACATGTGAGAAAATACTTCATATTATAAGGATAAGTTATGCGTTGTTTAGCTCTAGACATTGGCGGTACAAAAATCGCAGCGGCTATCGTAAAAAACGGCGAAGTTGAACAACGCCAGCAAATTCATACACCGCGTGAAAATGTGGTAGAAGGAATGCATCAAGCATTGGAACAACTTCTTAATCATTATGCGGGGCAATTTGATTATGTGGCGGTGGCTTCAACCGGTATTATAAATGATGGTGTTTTAACCGCACTTAATCCTAAAAATTTGGGTGGTTTAAATCAATTTCCACTAAAAGAAAGTATTGCTAAACACACGGATAAACCAATTGGTTTATTAAATGATGCACAAGCCGCGACTTATGCGGAATATCAACTTCAAGATCCAGAGAAAGTATCAAACTTTGTTTTTATTACGGTTTCTACTGGCGTCGGTGGCGGTGTCATATTAAACCAACAATTACAAACTGGTCTAAAGGGAATCGCAGGACATATCGGGCATACATTAGCGGATCCAAATGGCCCAATGTGTGGTTGCGGTCGTCGAGGTTGTGTAGAAGCCGTTGCGGCAGGGCGTGCAATTGAAGCAGTGTCTTCCCAATGGGATGATCCTTGTGAGCCAAAAGAAGTTTTTGAACGTTTTAGAAAAAATGATGAAAAAGCTACCGCACTTATAGAACGTTCAGCCCAAGCCATTGCCAATTTAGTGGCAGATTTAGTGATTGGATTAGATGTACAAAAAGTCGTTATAGGTGGTAGTGTCGGGTTGGCTGAAGGTTATTTACCATTAGTCAAACGCTTCTTACAGGATATGCCTGCTGTATATAGCTGTGACATTGAATCTGCCAAATTTGGTCAAGATGCAGGATTAGTGGGCGCAGCTTATTGGGTGAAAGATGTTCTGCTTGATAAACCAAAAGGAACAATTTATGGCTAAATCCGGAAATGTGTTAAACACTATTAGTTCGCTTTACCATAGCTTAACTAAATCAGAGAAAAAAATTGCTGATACGATTTTGCGTTCCCCTGATTTGGTGTCTCAATGTCCCCTTTCAGAAATCGCTAAACATTTGGAAGTTGGAGAAGCTACGCTCGTCCGTTTTTGTCGAACCATTGGTTTTAAAGGTTTCAGCGATTTTAAATTAGAACTTTCCATTGAGCTTGCCACGAAAGATAACAATGATGAAACTGTGCTCGAAACAGAAATTATGCCGAGTGATGATTCTTTAACGATTGCACAAAAGTTGCAAGCGGCAGTTTCTAATGTAATGGAAGAAACGGTTAATTTATTAGATTTGAAACAGCTTGAACAAGTCGTTAAAGCCATTAAAAAAGCACGTCGTATCTTTTTATTTGGCGTGGGATCATCTGGTGTGACAGCTGAAGATGCGAAAAATAAATTGATGCGTATCGGTTTTCAAGTGGATGCAACAGGCAATAATCATTTTATGTATATGCAGGCGGCATTACTTACGTCTTCTGATGTGGCAATTGGTTTAAGTCATTCCGGATATTCCGCAGAAACAGCGCACACACTCAAAATTGCTAAACAAAACGGTGCAACGACAGTGGCATTAACTCACAGTTTGCGTTCCCCCGTTACAGAATATGCTGATTATGTTTTGGTAAATGGTAATAAACAAGGGAAGCTACAAGGTGACTCCATTGGTACCAAAATTGCACAGCTTTTTGTATTAGATTTAATTTATGCTTTGTTAGTGCAGGGCGAAGAAGAACTTGCAGCTCAAACCAAGCAAAAAACTCTCAATGTGATTCTTGAACAACGTATAAAATAGGAGAAAACTTATGCGTGATTTAAAAGGTATTTTCAGTGCATTATTAGTGTCATTTAATGAAGATGGCACAATTAATGAAAAAGGTTTACGTCAAATTATCCGCCACAATATCGATAAGATGAAAGTTGATGGTTTATATGTGGGTGGTTCAACAGGCGAAAACTTTATGCTTTCAACTGAAGAGAAAAAAGAAATCTTCCGTATTGCAAAAGATGAAGCAAAAGATCAAATCGCGCTAATTGCTCAAGTGGGCAGCGTAAATTTAAAAGAAGCGGTGGAATTAGGTAAATATGCAACAGAATTAGGCTACGATAGCTTATCTGCAGTTACTCCGTTCTACTATAAATTTAGTTTCCCAGAAATCAAACATTATTACGACACCATTATTGCAGAAACGGGCAATAATATGATCGTGTATTCTATTCCGTTCTTAACTGGCGTGAATATGGGAATTGAACAATTTGGTGAACTTTACAAAAACCCGAAAGTATTAGGGGTAAAATTCACAGCAGGTGATTTCTACTTATTAGAACGTTTGAAAAAAGCTTATCCAAACCACTTAATTTGGGCAGGTTTCGATGAAATGATGTTACCTGCGGCTGCACTTGGTGTGGATGGTGCAATCGGTTCGACTTTCAACGTAAACGGTGTTCGTGCTCGTCAAATTTTTGAATTAACCAAAGCGGGTAAATTAGCCGAAGCGTTAGACATTCAACACGTAACCAATGATTTAATCGAAGGCATTTTAGCGAATGGTTTATATTTAACCATTAAAGAATTGCTTAAATTAGAAGGTGTGGATGCGGGTTATTGCCGTGAGCCAATGACAGCAAAAGCAACAGATGCTCAGCTTGCAAAAGCAAAAGAGTTGAAAGCAAAATTTTTATAATTAATGGAATATCGTGAGAACCTAGGGGAGTGATTTCCCTAGGTTACTCATAATTTATCCCTATTGGGGTAGCAATTCTCGTTTCCTGCTTCTCAGTTTTTCTATTTCGTAGTGGGGAACCATTATGTTTAACCGTTGGTTTGTTTATTCACGGTATTGAAAATAAAGGAAGTATAGTATGCGTCTTATCCCTCTACACAACGAACAACAGGTGAGTCGTTGGGCTGCCCGCCATATTGTTGATCGTATCAATCATTTTAATCCTACGGCTGAACGCCCTTTTGTTCTAGGTTTACCAACTGGTGGCACGCCATTAAAAACTTACCAAGAATTAATCGCACTTTGTAAAGCGGGAGAGGTGAGCTTTAAGCATGTAGTAACATTCAATATGGACGAATATGTGGGTTTACCAGAGGAACATCCTGAAAGTTATCATAGTTTTATGTATAACAATTTCTTCAATCATATCGATATTCAGCCAGAAAATATCAATATTCTTAATGGCAACACGGATGATCATGATGCGGAATGTCGCCGTTATGAAGAAAAAATTAAATCTTACGGAAAAATTAATTTATTTATGGGCGGAGTAGGCAATGATGGTCATATAGCCTTTAATGAACCAGCATCATCATTAAGTTCCCGTACTCGTATTAAAACGTTAACTCAAGACACGCTGATCGCAAATTCACGCTTCTTTGATAATGATGTGAATAAAGTGCCTAAATATGCTTTGACTATTGGTGTAGGCACATTATTAGATGCTGAAGAAGTGATGATCCTTGCGACTGGCCATCATAAGGCGCTTGCAGTTCAAGCTGCTGTAGAAGGTGGTGTAAACCATATGTGGACAGTGAGTGCACTTCAGCTACATCGCCATTTTGTGTTAGTTTGTGATGAGCCAGCACAACAAGAATTGAAAGTAAAAACGGTTAAATATTTTACTGAATTAGAACAACGCGCCATTCATAGCGTGTTATAAGATCCTACCACTCAAAAGAGCGGTAATTTTTCTGATTATTTTATTTAAGGACAAAAAATGAGATATGCATTAACGAATTGTGTGATTTACACAAAATATGATGTTTTACGTGATTTTGCTGTAATTATTAACGGTGAAATTATTGAAGCGGTAGTTCTACAAGCTGAATTAGAAACAGGTATCAAAACCATTGATTTACAAGGTAATAATTTAACGGCTGGTTTTATTGATCTTCAATTAAATGGCTGTGGTGGCGTGATGTTTAACGACCAAACTAGCGTTGAAACCTTGGAAATTATGCAGGAAACTAACTTGAAATCAGGTTGTACAAGTTTCCTTCCTACTTTTATCACGGCACCAGATGAAAACATAAAAAGTGCGGTGAAAATTATGCGTGAATATTTAAATAAGCATAAAAACCAAGCACTTGGTTTACATATTGAAGGACCGTTTATCAGCGTTGAGAAAAAAGGGGTACACCGTCCCGAATATATTCGTGAAATTACGCCTGAAATGAAGGATTTCCTCTGTGAAAATGGTGATGTTATTACAAAAATTACCATTGCTGCAGAAAACCCAACCATTAACTATACGCCTGATTTTGTGAAAGCGGGCATCATTGTCTCTGTTGGCCATTCTAATGCGACTTATGAAGTCGCTAAAGCCGCATTCCACAAAGGCGCAACTTTTGCGACTCACTTGCATAATGCCATGTCGCCAATTAGTTCTGGACGTGCGATGGGCGTAGTAGGGGCGGTACTCGATTCTGATGTTTACACTGGTATTATCGTGGATGGTGTGCATATCAATTACGGTAATGTTCGCATTGATAAAAAAATCAAAGGCGACAAACTCTGTATTGTGACTGACTCTCTTGCTGCAGCAGGTGCGCCACCTGAATTGGAAACCTTCACCTTCGTAGGAAAAACCATTTATATCCGAGATGGCCGCTGTTTTGATGCAAACGGTACGATCGCTGGCGCATCAATTACCATGATCGAATCTATTAAGAATGCAGTCGAGTTTGTGGAAATTCCACTTGCTGAAGCAATTCGAATGAGTAACCTTTATCCTGCACGAGCAATTGGTGTGGATGATCGTTTAGGTTCGGTAGAAAAAGGAAAAATCGCAAATTTAGCTGTGTTTACGTCAGATTATAAAGTGACAGCAACCGTGCTCAATGGTGAATGGAAACCTAATTGATTTAAAGTGCGGTAAATTTTCCTGATATTTTATAGCCCAACCAATCGGTTGGGTTATTTTTTGCTTTACTACTTTAATAAGAATAATTTTCATCTATAATATAAAAACCAAGTTAATTACTAGGAGATAGATATGGCAAAAGATGAAGTAGGGCATAATTTTCTTGCACGTTTAGGTAAAACTCGTTTGCGTCCAGGCGGTAAAAAAGCGACAGATTGGTTAATTGCCAATGGCGATTTTAGCCAAGATAAAAAAGTTTTAGAGGTTGCCTGTAATATGGGAACGACAGCGATTGGATTGGCGAAGCAATTTGGTTGCCATATTGAAGGTGTTGATTTAGATGAACATGCGTTAGAAAAAGCACAAGCAAATATCGAAGCAAATGGCTTGCAAGAAAAAATTCATGTGCAGCGTGCGAATGCGATGAAATTGCCTTTCGAGGATGAAAGTTTTGATATTGTCATTAATGAAGCGATGCTGACGATGTTACCCGTGGAAGCTAAGAAAAAAGCCATTGCAGAATATTTTCGAGTGTTAAAACCTAATGGTTTATTGCTTACTCACGATGTTATGCTGGTGGGGAATGATCATCAAACTATTCTAGAAAATATGCGCAAAGCGATTAATGTGACTGTCACGCCATTAACAAAAGATGGCTGGAAAGGAATATTCCAAGAAAGTGGCTTTAGAAATGTTGATACTTTCTCTGGTGAGATGACCTTACTTTCACCAAAAGGAATGATTTATGATGAGGGCATTCTTGGGACGTTAAAAATCATCCGTAATGCCATGAAAGCGGAAAATCGTGAGCAATTTAAAAGAATGTTCAAAACCTTTAATGATCCTGAACATAAATTACATTTTATTGCTGTATGTAGTCAAAAATAACATTAAAAAACGAACCGCTCTTTTATGTGCGGTTCGCTTTTTATTACGATAATTTTTTCACTAGGGTTGTTTAGATTTATTTTGAATAATCCCTTGCACCAAAAATCGCAGTGCCAATGCGTACCATAGTAGAACCGCATTTTATTGCGCTCGGCATATCATCTGTCATTCCCATAGAAAGTGTATCAATTTGTTGATTGGGTGAGGCTTGTTTAAGTTGTTCAAATAGAGACAACATCTTTTTAAATACATTTTCTTGTTCTGCGATTTTATCGGTCGGCGCAGGTATTGCCATTAAGCCACGTAAGCGTAAGTGCGGTAAATTTTCGATGTGTTTTGCTAGTGTTAATATTTCCTCAGGTTGAATACCAGATTTACTTTCTTCATCGCTGATATTAATCTGAATCAAGACATTCAATGGTGCTTTGTTAGTCGGTCGTTGTTCATTTAAACGATCAGCAATTTTTGCTCGATCAAGTGTTTGCATCCAATCAAAATGTTCTGCAACGAGACGGGTTTTATTCGATTGTAATGGACCAATAAAATGCCATTCAAGGTTAATACCTTGGGATTCAAAATATTGGATCTTTTCTATACCTTCTTGCACATAATTTTCACCAAAAGCCCTTTGTCCAGCCTGATAAGCTGAAAGAATCGCGGAAATAGGTTTGGTCTTAGATACGGCAAGTAATTTTACGGTATTTTGATTGCGTGTTGTT
Organism: Haemophilus haemolyticus; assembly: GCF_003493605.1. Classification (GTDB taxonomy): domain Bacteria; phylum Pseudomonadota; class Gammaproteobacteria; order Enterobacterales; family Pasteurellaceae; genus Haemophilus; species Haemophilus haemolyticus_J. Next base: position 17,503 of record NZ_QQKA01000003.1, on the reverse strand, counting down.
TCTTCGCAAGCTGTTTCAATTTTTTGATGAATTAGGTTGAGATTATGTTGGATATCCATAGATTCTCCTTTATAAAAGTGCGGTTAGTTTACACGAAATTTATTTGCTGAGAAAATTTCTGAAAAATTTGTTACTTTCTATTTGACAAGCTCGGGAAATTTCGGTATTTCTTTACGCATTCATTTTTCAAGATAAAACACAATGAAAAATAACCGCACTTCATCCGTAATCATTAGCACGATTACCACTATTATGATGACCATTACTATGATTAATGGCGCGGGTTAGTGCACCAAAAAACAGGATACAGAAAACCCGCGATTCAACTGAATAGCGGGTTTTTTTATAAATTTAAAAACACAATATCTCTAGGAGAACCAATCATGCGCGTACTTAAATTTGGTGGCACTTCGCTTGCAAATCCGGAACGTTTTTCCCAAGCAGCGAAATTGATCGAGCAAGCTCATTTAGAAGAGCAGGCTGCAGGTGTTTTATCAGCACCAGCAAAAATAACTAATCATCTCGTCGCCCTTTCTGAAAAAGCTGCATTAAATCAACCAACCGATACGCATTTCAACGAAGCAATCGAAATTTTCTATAACATCATCAATGGCTTACATGCCGAAAATAATCAATTCGACTTAAATGGCACGAAGGCGCTTATTGATGCTGAATTTGCTCAAATCAAAGGATTATTAGAAGAAATTCGTCAAGCAGGAAAAGTAGAAGATGCAGTTAAAGCGACAATTGATTGCCGCGGTGAAAAACTTTCTATCGCGATGATGAAAGCTTGGTTTGAAGCGAGTGGCTATAGCGTACATATTGTGGATCCTGTCAAACAATTATTGGCAAAAGGCGGTTACCTTGAATCGTCTGTTGAAATTGAAGAATCAACAAAACGTGTTGATGCAGCAAGTATTGCAAAAGATAAAGTGGTGCTTATGGCTGGCTTTACTGCGGGTAATGAAAAAGGTGAGTTGGTGCTGCTCGGTCGTAATGGTTCAGACTATTCTGCAGCTTGTTTAGCCGCTTGTTTAGGCGCAAGCGTATGCGAAATTTGGACCGATGTGGATGGCGTTTATACTTGTGATCCGCGTTTAGTGCCTGATGCCCGTTTATTGCCAACTCTTTCTTATCGTGAAGCAATGGAACTTTCTTATTTTGGTGCGAAAGTGATTCATCCTCGTACGATTGGCCCATTGTTGCCACAAAATATTCCTTGTGTCATTAAAAATACAGGAAATCCTTCTGCGCCGGGTTCGATTATTGATGGCAATGTGAAATCAGAAGGTTTACAAGTCAAAGGTATCACTAACTTAGATAATTTGGCGATGTTTAATGTGTCAGGCCCTGGTATGCAAGGCATGGTAGGCATGGCATCTCGCGTATTTTCAGCTATGTCAGGCGCAGGTATTTCAGTCATTTTAATTACTCAGTCTTCGTCTGAATATAGTATTAGTTTCTGTGTGCCTGTGAAATTTGCAGAAGTAGCGAAAACCGTACTAGAAACTGAGTTTGCTAATGAATTAAATGAACACCAATTAGAACCAATTGAAGTGATTAAAGATTTATCCATTATTTCTGTTGTGGGCGATGGAATGAAGCAAGCGAAAGGCATTGCTGCTCGTTTCTTCTCTGCGTTAGCACAGGCAAATATTAGCATTGTGGCGATTGCACAAGGTTCTAGTGAACGTTCAATTTCTGCGGTTGTGCCGCAAAATAAAGCGATTGAAGCGGTGAAAGCTACCCATCAGGCTCTTTTCAATAATAAAAAAGTAGTGGATATGTTTTTAGTGGGCGTTGGTGGAGTAGGCGGAGAATTAATTGAGCAGGTAAAGCGTCAAAAGGAGTATCTAGCAAAGAAGAATGTTGAAATTCGAGTTTGTGCTATTGCGAATTCCAACCGCATGTTGCTCGATGAAAATGGATTATGTTTAGACGATTGGAAAACCGATTTAGAAAATGCGACTCAACCATCAGATTTTGATGTATTGCTTTCTTTCATTAAATTACATCATGTGGTGAATCCAGTATTTGTAGATTGTACCTCAGCCGAATCTGTAGCGGGGCTTTATGCTCGTGCGTTAAAAGAAGGTTTCCATGTAGTCACGCCAAATAAAAAAGCGAATACACGAGAATTAGCTTATTACAATGAGTTACGCCAAAACGCTCAAGCAAGCCAACATAAATTCTTATATGAAACCAATGTGGGCGCTGGTTTGCCAGTAATTGAAAATCTTCAAAACTTACTTGCTGCGGGTGATGAACTTGAATATTTTGAAGGTATTTTATCTGGCTCGCTTTCCTTTATTTTTGGTAAATTGGAGGAAGGACTTTCTCTTTCAGAAGTCACCGCACTTGCCCGAGAAAAAGGCTTTACTGAGCCAGATCCCCGTGATGACCTTTCTGGACAAGATGTAGCACGTAAATTATTAATTCTTGCTCGTGAAGCTGGAATTGAGCTTGAGCTTTCAGATGTTGAAGTTGAAGGTGTATTGCCGAAAGGCTTCTCTGAAGGAAAATCTGCAGATGAATTTATGGCAATATTGCCACAGCTTGATGAAGAATTTAAAGTTCGTGTTTCCACCGCTAAAGCTGAAGGCAAAGTATTGCGTTATGTTGGAAAAATTTGTGAAGGTAAATGTAAAGTATCTATTGTTGCAGTTGATCAGAATAATCCACTTTATAAAGTAAAAGATGGCGAAAATGCCTTAGCATTTTACACTCGTTATTATCAACCGATTCCGCTTTTATTGCGTGGTTATGGAGCAGGCAATGCGGTGACGGCGGCAGGTATCTTTGCAGATATTTTAAGAACATTACAACATTAATAAGGATTACCAATGTTAAGAATTTACGCCCCTGCATCTAGCGCGAATATTAGCGTAGGTTTCGATACTTTAGGCGCCGCGATCTCTCCTATTGATGGTTCATTGTTGGGTGATGTGGTTCAAATAGAATCTATTTCAAGTGGTTTTGAGTTAGAAAGTGCGGGCTATTTTGTTCGTAAATTACCGAAAGAACCACAAAAAAATATTGTTTACCAAACTTATGTGCTATTTAGCGAGCAATTAAAATTACGCGGAGGAAATCTGAAGCCTTTGCGTTTAACGCTCGAAAAAAATATGCCTATTGGCTCTGGTTTAGGCTCTAGTGCTTGTTCTATTGTTGCTGCATTAGTGGCATTAAATCAGTTTCATGATGGCCCTTTTTCGAAAATGGAATTGCTTGAAATGATGGGAGAATTGGAAGGCCGTATTTCTGGTTCAATCCATTATGATAATGTCGCACCTTGCTATCTTGGCGGTGTGCAATTTATGGTGCAATCGCTCGGCAATATTTGTCAAAAGCTTCCATTTTTTGATAATTGGTATTGGGTGTTGGCATATCCAGGAATTGAAGTTTCTACCGCTGAAGCTCGTGCAATTTTACCGAAAAGCTATACTCGACAAGACGTGATTGCCCATGGTCGTCATTTAGGTGGCTTTGTACATGCTTGCCATACCCATCAGGAAAACCTTGCTGCGATTATGATGAAAGATGTCATTGCTGAGCCTTATCGTGAATCTCTGCTACCTAATTTTGCTGAAGTAAAACAAGCTACGCGAGACTTAGGTGCACTTGCCACTGGTATTTCAGGCTCAGGACCAACTATTTTCTCTATTGCTCCTGATTTACAAACTGCAATTAAACTTTCAACTTATTTAGAGAATCATTATTTACAAAATAATGAAGGTTTTGTGCATGTATGCAAGGTCGATAACGAAGGCGCAAGAGAAATTAAATAAGTTAATTTAAATAGATAAAATTAAAAACGGATTAAATATGAATTTATACAATATCAAACATCCCGAAGAACAAGTCACTTTTTCTCAGGCTGTTCGTCAAGGTCTTGGACGGGATCAAGGTTTATTTTTTCCTGAAGTTATCCCTCAACTTAATAACATTGATGAATTATTGGAAGTGCCTCTTGTGGAGCGTAGCCAAAAAATTCTAGGGGCATTAATTGGTGAAGAATTACCGAAAGCAACGTTAGACGAGATGGTGAGAAATGCATTCACTTTTACCGCACCGTTAGAAAAAGTGGAAGATAATATTTATGCACTTGAATTATTTCATGGTCCCACATTGGCATTTAAGGACTTTGGGGGCCGTTTTATGGCTCAGGCGCTTGCAGCAGTTCGTGGTGATGGCAAAATTACTATTTTAACGGCAACGTCTGGCGATACTGGAGCAGCTGTAGCACATGCGTTTTATGGATTAGAAAATATTAATGTAGTTATCCTTTATCCAAAAGGCAAAATCAGTCCATTGCAAGAAAAGCTATTCTGTACTTTAGGTGGGAATATTCGTACTGTTGCGATTAACGCTGATTTCGATGCATGCCAGGCTTTAGTTAAGCAAGCCTTTGATGACGCTGAATTGCGCCAAACTATCGGACTTAACTCTGCAAATTCTATTAATATTAGCCGCTTATTAGCTCAAGTTTGTTATTACTTTGAGGCTGTCGCACAATTGCCAAAAGAAAAACGTGATAATGTTGTGGTTTCTGTGCCAAGTGGTAATTTTGGTAACTTAACTGCAGGGTTAATTGCAAAAACCTTAGGTTTGCCGATAAAACGCTTTGTCGCTTCAACAAACGCAAATGATACTGTGCCACGTTATTTGAAATCGGGCAATTGGGATCCTAAAACGACAGTTGCAACTCTTTCTAACGCAATGGATGTAAGCCGTCCAAATAACTGGCCAAGAGTGGAAGAACTGTTTAAACGAAATGGTTGGAATTTAACTGATTTAGGTTCGGGGATGCTGACTGATGCACAAACTGAAGAAACCTTAAAAGCAATGAATGCTGAAGGTTATGTTTGTGAACCGCACGGAGCGATTGCTTATCAGGTGTTGAAAGCTCAACTTAAAGCTAGTGAAACAGGAATCTTCCTGTGTACAGCTCATCCAGCAAAATTTAAAGAATCCGTAGAATGTATTCTTGGTATTCAGCTTCCATTACCTGAAGCACTGGATAAACATAATCAGCTACCATTGCTTTCTGATGAAATGGATAATGATTTTGCACAACTACGGGCTTACTTATTGAAGTAATAAAGTGCGGTAAATTTTTATTGTATTTTGGATAGCGCTTGATTTTCAGGCGCTATTTTATTTTAGAAAATATAACGTAGAGATAAAATATATTAATTATTTTAGATCGGGTAGAAAGAATAACTATTTTTTAATAATCAAGTGATTTGAAAGAGTTTTACAAGATATTAGGCAATAAAAAAACACCTTTCGGTGCTTGCTTTATTTTTAAGTGGTGGGTCGTGAAGGATTCGAACCTTCGACCAACGGATTAAAAGTCCGCTGCTCTACCGACTGAGCTAACGACCCAATTAGATGATTTTAAAGTAAATTTTAAAATCTTTTGATTCGTGTTTAAATGGTGCCCGAAGCCAGACTTGAACTGGCACGCCTCGAAAGGCGAGGGATTTTAAATCCCTTGTGTCTACCGATTCCACCACTCGGGCAAATTGGAGCGGGAAACGAGGCTCGAACTCGCGACCCCGACCTTGGCAAGGTCGTGCTCTACCAACTGAGCTATTCCCGCATTTATCACTAATCAGCATTGCTACGTGACAACGGGGCGTATTTTACGGTTTTATAGTCTTGTGTCAAATGAAAAAATAAAAAAAAACTTTGTTTGATTAAAAATAAGACAAAATAATAAAAGTACGGTAGAAAATACCGCACTTTATCCAAAATTAGAGTTTTAGGTCATCTAGTAGGCTACCTTTTGCTGCCTGTAAATATTGGATCATTGACCATACTGTTAAAATAGCTGCGATGTAAAGCAAGATTATAGCGGCAATTTCCATATAGTTATTGTAACGCCATAATAATCCGCCTAGGGCTAACATTTGTGCGGTTGTTTTCCATTTTCCCCACCAAGAGACAGCGACTTTACTACGCTCTCCGAGTTCAGCCATCCATTCACGTAATGCAGAAATTATAATTTCGCGAGAAATCATAATAATGGCAGGAATCGTAATCCAAAGAGAGTGTTGATATTCAACGATGAGAACCAAGGCTGCGACAACCATTACTTTATCCGCAACAGGATCCAAAAAAGCGCCAAATCTTGTAGTTTGTTTCCATTTACGAGCCAAATAACCATCAAGCCAGTCAGTAACACCGGCAATAAAGAATATGAATGTAGTAATAAAAGGGGAGGATTCGATAGGTAAATAAAATGCAATCACGAAAAACGGAATCAGGATTACACGAAACATCGTTAGGAAAATAGGAATATTAAATTTCATAGAAATGAACCGCTCTTGGTGTCAGAGATACGCCTATTCTAAAGTATCTGAGAATATAAAAAAAGCCACATTATGTGGCTTTCTTGTAAATAATTACGGATTAAAGTTTATCAGCGTTTTGTTTTAAGTATTTTGCAACGCCTTCAGGGTTATCTTTCATCCCTTCTTTACCTTTTTCCCATTGAGCAGGGCAAACTTCACCGTGATCTTCATGGAATTGTAATGCATCAACCATACGTAACATTTCATCGATGTTACGACCTAATGGAAGATCGTTTACCACTTGGTGACGAACTACGCCATTTTTGTCGATTAAGAATGAAGCACGTAATGCAACGCCTGCTTCTGGATGTTCGATACCGTATGCTTGTGCGATTTCGTGTTTAACGTCTGCCGCTAATGCATATTTAACTTGACCGATACCACCGTTTTCAGTTGGGGTGTTACGCCATGCATTGTGAGTAAATTGAGAGTCGATAGAAACACCAACTACTTCTACGCCACGTTTTTTGAATTCTTCATAACGGTGGTCAAATGCGATTAACTCTGAAGGGCAAACAAAGGTAAAGTCTAATGGGTAGAAAAAGATTACTGCAGCTTTTCCAGCAATGTGTTTTTTAAAGTTGAAGTTATCAACGATTTCGCCATTGCCTAATACAGCAGATGAAGTAAAATCTGGTGCTTGACGGGTTACTAATACCATAGTCATAATTCCTATATAAAGTTAAGTTAAAGTTTTGCCACATAAAATAGCGGCGCGATTTTATTTGAAATGCCGACATTTTATACTCGATTTTATCTATTAAAGCAATTAATCTTATCTAAAATAAGGTGGAAATATGCAACAACACAATCTATTAACAACATTTGTCCATGCAGGACGTAAAAAACGTTTTTCACAAGGCTCCGTAAACCCCGTTTTACAGCGAGCTTCTTCATTAGTATTTGACAGTATTGAAGATAAAAAACATGCCACTCAACATAGAGCAAAAGGCGAATTATTTTATGGCAGAAGAGGGACATTAACACATTTTGCGTTACAAGATTTAATGTGCGAAATGGAAGGAGGGGCAGGTTGTTATTTTTATCCTTGTGGTGCAGCTGCAGTCACTAATTCGATTCTTTCTTTTGTTAAAACAGGCGACCATGTGTTAATGAGTGGCGCAGCTTACGAGCCAACCCAAGATTTCTGTAATATTGTGCTGAAAAAAATGCAGATCGATACAACTTATTACGATCCTCTTATTGGTGCTGATATTGCAACGCTTATTCAACCGAATACAAAAGTACTTTTCTTAGAAGCACCGAGTTCTATCACAATGGAAATTCCTGATATTCCGACTATTGTGAAGGCTGCAAGAAAGGTGAACCCTAATATTGTGATTATGATTGATAATACTTGGTCGGCAGGTGTTCTATTTAAAGCGTTAGAGCATGATATTGATATTTCTATTCAAGCGGGTACGAAATATTTAGTGGGGCATTCTGATATTATGATTGGTACTGCCGTTGCGAATGCGCGAACTTGGGATCAACTTAGAGAACATTCCTATTTAATGGGGCAAATGGTTGATGCAGATTCTGCTTATACAACTGCTCGTGGTATTCGTACATTGGGTGTCCGATTAAAACAACATCAGGAAAGCAGTATTAAAGTAGCAAAATGGTTGAGTGAGCAACCAGAAGTAAAAACTGTGTACCATCCAGCTTTACCAAGTTGCCCTGGTCATGAATTCTTTTTACGTGATTTTAGTGGAAGCAGTGGCTTATTTTCTTTTGAATTAACTAAGCGATTGACATCAGAACAAGTCTCAAATTTCATGGATCATTTTCAACTGTTCACTATGGCTTATTCATGGGGAGGATTTGAATCTCTAATTCTTTGTAATCAACCAGAAGAAATTGCACATATTCGTCCAAATATTAAACGTAATCTTACAGGTTCATTAATTCGTGTGCATATTGGCTTTGAAGATGTAGATGAATTGATTGCAGATTTAAAAGCTGGATTTGAGCGAATTGCCTAAAAGTGCGGATAAAAAATGCCTGTTTTACACAGGCATTTTTTATAGGATTATTTTTGTTCTGAAACTAAACCAATTTGGGTACCGTCAGCAAAATGAATTGAAGTCCCAATAATATCGACTTGAATACTTTTTCCTTGTTGTAAGTGAGGACGAATTTGAGAAAGCACGGCTTCTTCATCAGTTGATAAGGTAACGACTTCATTTGCTTTTGGTGCAACTGTTTTTCCAAATTGTAATGCAGGAAGATTTGCTACATAGAACGGCTGATTATTTTCTTTATAAATAGTGAGCCATTGTGCTTCTGAAATTGCTTTATCGCTTAAATTTGTAATTTCATAAGTAATAGAAAAGGATTTTAAATCATCAGTAACAGAAACATTAGTAACTTTTATGTTTGCAACTTTTTGAAATTCTACATTAGCTTGAGCAACTAATTCATCTATTTTTATTTGAGTCTGTTGTTCTGATTGGGTTGTTGCTGATTGTGTAGCTTCTGTTGCGGGTTGAGCTTTTTCTACAGCTGGTTGAGTTGTTTCTACTGCGGGTTTTTCAGCTTGTTTTTGCTCTTTATCGTTACAAGCGGTTAATGCAATAGAGCTTGCGATGATAGTTGCGAAAAGAAAAGACTTATTAAATTTCATTGTTTATTCCTATTGAAGTGGTTAAATAATAGTTCAGTGGCGTTAATTATAGATCATATAGTTTGATATGACAGTCTTTTCTTTTGAAAGTTCATAGAAGTTGTTTTATCATATTTTTCGTTTTCCTTAATCAACAGAGAAGCACAATGAAACATATTCATATCTTAGGTATTTGTGGCACATTTATGGGCGGCGTGGCGATGATTGCTAAACAAATGGGCTATCACGTGACGGGGTCTGATACTAATGTTTACCCTCCAATGAGCACTTTTTTAGAAGAGCAAGGCATCCAGATTATTCCAAATTATGATGTTGCACAATTACAACCTGCGCCTGACACAGTAATTATTGGTAATGCGATGAAGCGCGGTAATCCTTGTGTAGAATATGTGTTGGAAAATAATTTGAAATACACATCTGGTCCTCAATGGTTGCATGATCATTTATTGCGCGATCGTTGGGTATTGGCAGTTTCTGGTACGCATGGAAAGACAACTACAACAGGCATGCTAACGTGGATCTTAGAACAAAATGGCTTAAAACCAGGATTTTTAATCGGTGGCATTGCGGGTAATTTTGGCATTTCAGCTCGTTTAGGAGACAGCCCTTATTTTGTTATTGAGGCTGATGAATATGATACAGCTTTCTTTGATAAACGTTCGAAATTTGTCCATTACAATCCGCGTACACTTATCGTAAACAACATTAGTTTTGATCATGCAGATATTTTTGATGATCTCAAAGCGATCCAACGCCAATTTCATCATATGATTCGAACCATTCCGGCAAGTGGCTTGGTATTAAGTTCGGCGAGTGAACAAAGTGCAAAAGAAACACTAGCATTGGGATGTTGGTCACAACAACAATTTTTAGGCAAAGATAATGAGTGGTTTGCTGAGCGTATTACAAATGATGCTTCACATTTTGCGGTCTTCCATCATGGTGAAAAAGTAGCAGAAGTAAAATGGAATGTAGTGGGACAACATAATATGCATAACGCTTTAATGGCGATCGCTGCTGCTCATCATGCGGGTGTGGCTATTGAAGATGCGTGTAAAGCATTGGGATCTTTTGTAAATGCTAAACGTCGTTTAGAAGTAAAAGGTGAAGTTAATGGCATCACCGTTTATGATGATTTTGCTCATCATCCAGAAGCTATTCTTGCTACGCTAACTGCTTTACGAGATAAAGTGGGTGGTGGCGTGCGAATTCTTGCAGTGCTTGAGCCTCGTTCTAACACAATGAAAATGGGCGTTCATAAAGATGAAATCGCGCCTGCGCTTGGCCGAGCTGATGAAGTGTTTATGCTTCAACCAGAACAACTTCCTTGGGAAGTGGCAGATATTGCAAATCAATGTGTACAACCTGCCTATTGGAATGCAAATTTAGATCGATTAGTCGATATGATTGTCGCTGAGGCTCAACCTACAGATCATATTTTGGTGATGTCTAACGGCAGTTTTGGTGGCATTCATCAAAAAATTCTTGATAAACTTAAACAGAAATAATCAAAGTGCGGTTAATTTAGAACGTGTTTTTAAATTGACTGTACTTTTTATTTCTGATTTTTAGGCTATATTTATTTTTAATTTGTAATTCATAAAAAGGAAAATTTATACAATGGCTGATCCACATATTAAATCACCGATGGATTTTTTAGATTATCTGACTGTTCTTATTTACCGCACTGGTTTTGTGATAGCGGCGTTGGCTGTTCTTACAGTGAGTTGGTATCCAGATTTATCACTCACATTTATATTAATTGCGGCAACCTGTTGTGCCTCTTCGTTACACATTTACTTAAAATCTTTTCGATTGCTTTTTCAATTTGCTACTTGGATAGGATTACTTTTTTATATTAATCATTATCCTGCGTTGGCTCTTGGCGGTGCGTTACTTACTTTAGGCGGTTTGTGTTTTAAAGAATATTTTTGTTTCCGCGTGCCTTTGCTAAATTTACAGCCGATATTTGTGGCTTGCTTGTGGTTTTCGTGGGTGTTAAATAATCTTATTGCACTACGCATTTTTTCTATTATTTCTGGCGTATTACTTTTAGTTTTAGCGATACAAAAATGGCGAATGCCTTTGCATTTTGATATTGGAGATAAAACTAAATATCAAATTTAGCAAAGAAAATGACCGCACTTTTATGTGCGGTCATTGTTTTTAGAAAGATTTATTTAGCTAAACATTCCATGTAGCTATCTGCAGTAGATTGCAAGAATGTTGCATAAGAATTTTTACCTAAAGTAACTTTATCGCCAATTGGGTCGAGTTGTCCTACATTGACTTTAGTATTTTTCGCTAAAGACTCAATCACTTTTGGCGTAAATTGAGGCTCTGCGAATAAGCAATTTACTTTATGTTCATCAATTTCTTCTTTAATGTGCGCTAAAGTTTTTGCACCCGGTGCTACTAATGGATTGATGGTAAAGTAACCCGTTTGTTTTAACCCATAAGCATCGTTGAAATAACCATAAGCATCGTGGAAAACGTAGAAACCTTTATCTTTAACATTTGCAAGTTGTGCCGTAATTTTTTCACTTTGTTCTGCCAAAGTGCGGTTAAAATCTGAAAGATTTTGTGCAATTAACGCTTTTTTATCTGGGAATTGTGCAGTTAATTTATCCGCTACTTTTTGTGCAACAATTTTGCTGATAGCTGGAGAATACCAAACATGCCAGTTTGTTGTTAAACCTTCGTCATGATCATGGTGATCGTGGTCATGGTCGTGATCGTGATGTTCATGAGCGTGGTCATGGTCGTGATGTTCATGCTTATGATCATGGCCGTGTTCATGTTCATGTTTATGTTCGTGTTTGTGCTCATGCTCATGTTTATGATCGTGATCGCCATCTTCATGGAAATGTTCGTGGTGAGCTTTACTTAATAAAGGTTCAACATCCGCAAGATCGGCGATGGTAATTACTTTTTTACGTTCAATTTGGCTAATTGGTTTGTCTAAGAATGAATCAACGTCTTCACCAATCCATACAACTAAATCTGCAGATTTTACTTTTTGAATATCAGATAATTTCAAATTGTAATCATGCGGAGAGGCTCCAGCAGGAACAAGGACTTGTGTACCAGTTACGCCATCTGCAATAGATGAAACAATAAAGCCTAAAGGTTTTACTGATGCCAATACATCAGCATTCGCCATCATTGGCGCACTTAAAAGTGCGGCAGAAATGGCGCTAATTTTTAAAAGTTTTTTCATATTTCTGTTTCCTTACTTGTTGATAATAATTAGTAAAGGGCAAAAAGCCTACGCTCTTTTCTATAAATTGCAATGATTTTATAGCTAAAAAGAGGGAAAATTTTTCATTTTTAAAGTAAATGGGTTTCATTCAATAAAAAATGCACATTTATGGTCAATGTGCATTTTAAAAGGAAGACTAAGATTTTTTCTTGAGTAATTTATTTATTACACGAGAAACGGCAAAAAAACCAAAGGTTGCAGTTATCATTGTGGCTGCACCAAATCCATTTGCGCAATTCATTGTGGCAGAAATAGAACAACCTTCAGTCATTTGTGGGAATATTAAAGGTTGTGTTGAAAATACCGCATCGATACTAAATTTGCGTTTTGGATTTTGGCTAAAATTGTAATCCTTGCGTAAAACTGACCGCACTTTGGCGAGCAGCGGATCCTGAATGGTTTTACTGAGATCGGCAATTTTAATTTGGGTTGGATCAGTTTGACCGCCAGCACCACCAATAGTAATCACATTAATTTTGTTACGTTTACAATAAGCAATCAGCGACGCTTTAGTTTTCACATTGTCAATGGCATCAATGACGTAGTCATAGCCTCGGTTGAGATAATCCGATTGATTCTCTGGCGAGATAAAATCATCAATAATATTGACGGTACATTCTGGGTTAATTAATTTTACTCGCTCTGACATGACTTCAGTTTTTAATTTGCCGATTGTGCCGCTCATCGCAGGAAGTTGGCGATTGATATTTGTGACACAAATATCATCCATATCAATTAATGTTAGTTCACCAACGCCTGAACGTGCTAAAGCCTCTACGACCCAAGAACCCACGCCTCCAATACCTATTACGCAAATATGGCCTTGGCGTAAGCGCGCGAGTCCATCAGGTGTATAAAGTCGACCGATACCGCCAAATCGCTGTTCATAATTGTCCACTGGCGCCATTATTGCAACATCCATACTCGGCCATAGTGTTTTGATAATCCCGCAATATGACCTGCTTGATCACCAATGCCGCGATATAAGTCAAAGTGGTGGCCTTTCACCGCACCGCCCACATCAAGTGCAACCATTAAATGCAATTTGTGTGTGCCAAGCCAGTTTCCGTTATTATCAATGTCAGGCACTTCGACTAAAAGAACAGTACCAGATGGTACAATGCTACGATCTGATGCTACTGAAGCCATTGGTACAAGTGGTACGCCAGCAGAACCTTTTACTTTGCCACTCGGATCATTTTTAAAGAATACATAGGAAGAATTGCGTTCTAATAAACTTTGTACACGAGATGGATTACGATTGCCCCATTCACGAATTGCTTGGATAGACATTTTCTCTTTTGGCACTTCACCATCTTCTACTAATAAACGCCCAACGGCGGTATAAGGAAAGCCATTTTGTCCTGCATAAGCGAAGTAATTAAGGTTGCCATCACCAAAATCTACATAGCCGCTGCCTTGTACTCCAAGTAAAAAGTTCTCTAACATGGAATCACTATACGCTAATTCTAATCCTTGACCCGCTAATGCACCGGCGTAGATTTGCGCACGGCTAAAACGTTTATTTGCCGGCATACGATAAATTGGATTTTGGAATTGACCTTGCGGTGAACGGCGTGCATGAAGGACTGGAGAGTAGTAGCCTGTCATCAGCACATTTTGAAATCCATCAAAGCCACGCATAATTTGCGGGTTAATGCCAAATTTAGAAAGCTCACTGATATTGGCGCCAGAAAGTACCCAATTTGTGATTTTTTCATAGTTGCCATAGAAACGATCAGATAGTTTGCTTGAATAACTTTGTACATTCGAAAGTTGCGTTAAAAAATCACCCTGATTAATGACCGCACTTTGGTTTTCAACTTGAGAAACTGGCATAAATACAGCTTGTTGATAAGTACGACCCGAATATTTCGCACCAAATTGTTGAGGATCGCTGCCATTTGAGGTGGTGGGAATTTGAGTTTTTGTTGTATTAGAGGAACCACAGGCAACTAAAAGTGCGGTTGTCACTGCAATAGAAAATGTTTTTAATGAGAAAAATTTTCTAACTGACATTTTTAATCCTAAATAAGCTTAAATAAGGCTGCATACGCTATCAAAAATCCTTCAAAACGACCAGTGTTATTTAGTCAAGCTGATTAATAAAAACGCACATTGAACATTTTATTAACAAATGAAACATAAACTTTTGTTTAATTCTTGCAAAAAAATATTAATAGCGTATAGTGCACCACATCAGACGCGGGGTGGAGCAGCTTGGTAGCTCGTCGGGCTCATAACCCGAAGGCCGTCGGTTCAAATCCGGCCCCCGCAACCAACAAATTCTAAAGCCCTGATTTAAGAAAATCGGGGCTTTTCTTTTTACAGTTTAACTCGCTATGATGATCTCAATTAGATCATCTTTTTCTATGCTATAATCTCTCAAAATTTTCAAAATCGGTACCTAAATGAAACAATTATTTGCAACGACTTCTCGTGGCTTTGAAGAATTATTAAAAGTTGAACTTACTGAACTTGGCGCGAAAGAGGCAAAAGTGGTTCAAGGTGGCGTTCATTATCAAGCAGATGACGAAACTTTATACCGCACTTTGCTTTGGTCACGCCTTGCTTCACGCATTTTATTTCCTTTGATTGAAACCAAGATTTACAGTGATTTGGATCTTTATGCAGCTGTTTCAGGCTTTAATTGGTTAGCGCAATTTGATGAACGAGTTACATTCTTTGTAGATTTTAATGGAACCAACCAAGAAATTCGTCATACTCAATTTGGTGCGATGCGCGTTAAAGATGGAATTGTCGATTACTTTGAACGTCAAGGTAAAACTCGCCCTGATGTAGATAAAATTCAGCCAGACGTACGTATCCATGCTTATTTGAATCGTGAAAATTTAGTGATTTCTTTAGATTTAAGTGGGGAAGCATTACATTTGCGAGGCTATCGTGAAGATGCAGGTCAAGCACCTTTACGTGAAACTCTAGCGGCGGCAATTGTTATGCGTTCAGGTTGGCAAGTGGGTTCTCCATTAGTAGATCCAATGTGTGGTTCAGGTACGCTTTTAATTGAGGCGGCACAAATTGAAGCTAAAATTGCACCGCAACTTTATCGTTTACATTGGGGATTTGATTTTTGGAAATCGCATAATCAATCGGCTTGGGAAAAAGTAAAAAATGAAGCGATTGAATTAGCAGAGGAAAAACAACGTGAAATTCAACCGCACTTTTATGGATTTGACCTCGATCACCGCGTGTTAAAAAAGGCGCAGAAGAATGCACAAAATGCAGGTGTTTCACATTTAATTAAATGGCAGCAAGCTGATGTGGCAGCGTTAAAAAATCCTAGTTTAAATGAAGTTGGTACGGTTATCTGTAATCCACCTTATGGGGAACGTTTAGGCACAACACCAGCTTTAATCGCGCTCTATTCTGTATTTGGGCAGAGACTTAAAAAAGAATTTTGCGGTTGGAATGTTTCTGTTTTTAGTAGCGAATCCACATTGCTTGATTGTTTGAGAATGCGTGCCAGCCGACAGTTTAAAGCAAAAAATGGCCCATTAGATTGTGTGCAGAAGAATTATCAAGTTTCAGAACGAAAATCTGACGAAATTACAGCTGAAAATGAACTAGAATTTAACCGCACTTCGGAGGTGGCAACCGATTTTGCTAATCGATTACAAAAAAATATTAAGAAAATTAGCAAATGGGCAAAGCAACAAGGATTAGATGCTTATCGTTTATATGATGCCGATTTGCCTGAATATAATTTAGCCGTCGATCGTTATGCGGATTACATTGTTGTGCAAGAGTATGCAGCGCCGAAAAATATTGATGAAAATAAAGCGCGTCAACGTTTATTGGATGCTGTTACTGCAACTTTGCACGTTACGGGTGTCGAAACGAATAAGTTGATCCTTAAAGTTCGCCAGAAACAAAAAGGTACCAACCAATATGAGAAATTGGCCAATAAAGGTGAATACTTTTATGTGAATGAATATAGCGTGCAACTTTGGGTAAATTTGACAGATTATTTAGACACAGGCTTATTCTTAGATCACCGTTTAACAAGAAAAATGATTGGTGAGTTGGCAAAGGGTAAAGATTTCTTGAACTTATTTGCTTATACTGGCTCAGCAACTGTTCATGCAGCACTTGGTGGCGCTAAATCGACAACCACCGTTGATATGTCCAATACTTATCTTAATTGGGCGGAGCAAAATCTTATTTTGAATGATATTAAAGGTAAACAGCATAAATTAATTCAAGCAGATTGCCTTCAATGGTTAGAAAAATGTGATCGTCAATTTGATTTGATATTTGTGGATCCACCGACGTTTTCGAATTCTAAACGTATGGAAGAGAGTTGGGATGTTCAACGAGATCATGTAAAATTGATGAGCAATTTAAAACGAGTTTTGTCGAATAATGGCACAATTGTTTTTTCGAATAATAAACGTGGATTCAAAATGAATTTAGTTGCGTTGGAAGAATTTGGCTTAAGTGTAATAGAAATTTCGCATAAAACGTTACCGCTAGATTTTGAACGTAATAAACAAATTCATAATTGTTGGATGATTCAACATATATAATGATTTGCTAAGTTGTAAAAATAGTCGAAAAAATAGTGAATTTTAAACAAACTGAATAAAAAACTATCGCTCAAACATTTTTTTTCAAAAAGTGCTAGACAAGGTTTTATGAAATCATTAATATACGCCTCCGCAACGACGCAATAACGCGTTCGTAGCTCAGTTGGATAGAGCGTTGGCCTCCGGAGCCAAAGGTCGCAAGTTCGAATCTTGTCGAGCGCGCCAGGTCAGTGCAATAACAACTTTTAATGGTGGCTATAGCTCAGTTGGTAGAGCCCTGGATTGTGATTCCAGTTGTCGTGGGTTCGAATCCCATTAGCCACCCCATCTTATCTTTATAAGATCTGACGGCGAGTAGCGCAGCTTGGTAGCGCAACTGGTTTGGGACCAGTGGGTCGTAGGTTCAAATCCTATCTCGCCGACCACTTTATTTTGCTCTTTAACAATATATCAGACAATCTGTGTGGGCACTTGTTGATTGACTTGTTTTAAAAATATTTTTAATTTTGAAGTCTTAATAGGTGCTTAACTGAAAATTCATCATTACTTTTTAAGTAGTGTTTTATTTATAGCTAAGCAGTTTATTGAGCGATTGAACTTGAATTGAAGAGTTTGATCATGGCTCAGATTGAACGCTGGCGGCAGGCTTAACACATGCAAGTCGAACGGTAGCAGGAGAAAGCTTGCTTTCTTGCTGACGAGTGGCGGA
>NZ_QQKA01000002.1 GCF_003493605.1 Haemophilus haemolyticus | reverse complement strand
CCGTACAGTAGGTGCAGGTGTTGTAGCGAAAATCATCAAATAATTGATGGATTCTTGAATGTCTTAAAGGCAGAAAGAAGACAAAAGAAAGTGCGGGGAAAATTCTCCGCACTTTTTGTTTATAGGTAATATCTGATAATTCACTCGAGTATTTACTAGATTATTTGATTTTTATAGTGATAGCTGTGGTGAATAATTCTCTGTGATTCCAACAAGTTCTTCTATTGAAATTAGTTTTATCTTGCTGCTTTGAGGTAAAAGTGCGGTGAGATTTCTTGCTAAAATATCTTGTTTCAATATCATGCAATTCCCTTTACATTTTGCAAAATAATCAGGATATTTTACCGCCAATAGCACACCGTCTTGCCATAATACTACCGCATCTTTTTCTGTAATATATGAAAAATAGTCATCTAGTTCAGTTTTGGGGTAATCTGATTGAGAAAATGTATAAAGCATAATATTCCTTAGAAAGTGAACAATTTTTCTGCTTGACTAAGCTTTTCTATCAATAAAGAGCGGTCAATTTTTTCACAAGATAGGATAAGTTGCTCATTATCTAGCTTAAATTTCTGTAAAGACTCTGTGCAAATAAAGCGTTGTTCTACATCATATAAATCTAATAATTTAAAGGTTCTAATGAAGTCTTTCTGTTGAATGATCTCAGGTTGTTGATGATTAATAAGATTTAGTACGCCATCATCTATAAAAAATACGCCAACGTCATCTGGATCACAAAAAGCTGTTGCGGCAAGAATTGCATCTAAGCCTTCTCGTGAAATGGATGTGCCATGTGGCGATGTGCGAAATAAAAAGGCTATCTTCATAGGGTTATTACTCGATCTGCTTTTAAACTTGCTGCCATAAATTCACCAAGGCCTGCAATTATGAATCCCTCTGCAAGATTGTAGTGAGCTGTGGTTGATGTGGTTAAGTTATCGACGACGCCTCGTCTTTGAGATGCTGCAACACATAAACGCAAAGGAACATTGTGGGTGATGGAAAACATTTGCCAATGTTTTTGTAAATTAACTTCATCATTAGCTGGATACACTAATGCATTTCCGTTACTCACGCCATCTTGAAAGAAAAAAATCTGTGAGATTTCGTGTCCTTTTTTGATTAAGGCGTCTGCAAATTGATAAGCTAAAAATGCCCCTTGTTTTCCGTAAATAGGGCTTTTGACGGCAATAACATAGCGCATTATTCTTGCTCTTGTTTGATTTGGCGGATGTACAGGTAAACCGTATGTCGGGAAATATCTAAACGTTCTGCGACTAAATTAATCGCATCTTTAATATCAAAAATTCCTTTTTCGTAAAGAGAAAGGACGATTTGTCTGTTTTTAGTATTATTGGCAACAGAGCGATCCGCATTGACTTCTTCTATTGTTTTTTCAATAGTCTGCGCAACCAAGTCTTCTACTGAACTCGCAAAGTTCACTGAAGATGTTTCATTCGTATGCTCCGTTGGCATAAAGCATTGCAAAAATTGAGACACAGGTACATCTAAATTGATATTGATACAAAGCAAACCAATAATACGTTGAGTTTTATTACGAATGGCAATAGTGACTGATTTCATCAGTACACTGCCTTTTGCTCGTGTAAAATAAGGCTTTGAAACACTTTCGCTTTGCATATTTCGTAGCGAACGTAAGGCAAGATCGGTGATTGGCGAACCAACTTGTCGATTAGTGTTATGTCCGTTAGCAATACAAATAGCAGAATGTTCAATATCTTCTAGAGAATGAAGTACGATTTCGCAGTGTTCGCCAATCAGTGCGCTTACACCATCAACGACCGCTTTGTAGGAGTTTATGATAGTGCGATCTTCGTCGGTGAAAGGATATTTGTCGTTTAAAGTCATGGTGTTAGGTTAAAAGTGCGGTAAAAATTTCGCTCGTTCTTATAATAAAAAGCACGCGTTAAAGAACGCGCGCTATTAAACTTATTAATTATTTTGTAGCTTTTGGATTGACGTCTAATACTTCCACATCAAAAATTAATGTTGAATTTGGTGGAATAGATGCGCCAGCACCTTGTTCGCCATAGCCTAATTCAGGTGCAATAACTAATTGAATTTTTCCGTCTTTTTTCACTAATTGAAGACCTTCAGTCCAGCCTTTAATTACCTGATCAAGTTGGAATTCTACAGGTTGACCGCGCTCTACGGAGCTATCAAATACTTTTCCATTTGGTAATTTACCTGTGTAATGTACTTTAACTGTATCTGTTGCTTTGATTGCATCGCCTTTACCTGCGTTTTCAATTTTGTACATTAAACCAGATTGCGTCGTTTTTACATCTTTACCTTTAGCAAATTCAGCGCGGAATTTATCACCTTCTTCTTTTGCTTGTTTAGCAATAGATTCTGCTTTTGCTTTTGATGCAGCCATTAATTTTGCTTCAATAGATTCTAAGGTTTTTTGGATTTTTTCATCTTTACGAACATCCACTTTGCCTTCTAAGGCATCTTTTAAACCATCTAAAATACGCGCATTATCATATTTGATGACTTCTTTGTGTGAATCTACAAGATCTTTCATTTGACCGCCCATGAGCGTACCTACGGCATAAGATGCTGCTTTCTCATCGAATGTGCTATCTTCTGCAAAAACTTGGCCAGAAATCACCGCACTTACCATTAATGCTGCAATAGATAATTTTTGAATTTTTAACATATGAGTTAATCCTTTATAATGAATGGAATAATACGAGGAATAGATTAAATGGCTTTCTATCTATTCTCAACTTTTTTTTAGAATTTAGAGAAAATTTATGCAAATTCAACAAATGTTAGAAAATCGCATCGAGGAACTTGAAACGAAAATTGCATTTCAGGAACAGTTATTAGATGAATTAAATCACGCTTTAGTTCAACAGCAATTTGATATTGATAAAATGCAAGTCCAATTGCGTTATATGGCAAATAAATTAAAAGATTTTCAACCCTCTAACATTGCAAGCCAATCTGAAGAAACGCCACCGCCCCATTATTAATTTTTGCGATAAATTCGTACAAATGAAAAGGGCGCTTAATGCGCCCTTTAAATTACATTCCCAAATAATAATCAGCTAAATACTTGCCTGCTTATGCAAAGTATTTTTCCAAATCGTCGCTACCGCCAATGTGTTTACCACCGATAAACACTTGTGGAACAGTAGTACGACCTGAAACTGCACGTACGCTCACGATTGTTGCATCATGACCTAATACGATTTCTTCGAAGCTTAAGCCTTTATCGTGTAAAAGTTGTTTTGCTTTTGCACAGAAAGGACAGCCTGGTTTTGTGAAGATTGAAATAGACTCTTGCACTTGGTGTTGTGGCGCAAGGTATTTCAACATAGTGTCAGCATCTGATACTTTGAACGGATCGCCTGGTTCGTTTGGTTCGATAAACATTTTTTCAACTACGCCGTTTTTCACAAGCATAGAATAACGCCACGAACGTTTACCGAAACCTAAATCTTCTTTACCAACTAACATACCCATGCCTTCGGTAAATTCACCATTACCATCTGGAATGAAAGTGATGTTTTCAGATTTTTCATCTTCTTTCCATGCGTTCATTACGAAAGTATCATTTACAGATACAACAAGAATATCGTCTACACCGTATTTTTTGAATACTGGCGCTAATTCGTTGTAACGTGGTAAGTGTGATGATGAGCAAGTTGGAGTGAATGCTCCCGGTAATGAGAACACGATCACTGTTTTGTTATCAAATAATTCAGAGGTAGTTACATCAACCCATTTATCACCCTGACGAGTGCGGAATGTCACTTGAGGGACTTTTTTTCCTTCCATATTAGACATTGTTTTTTTCTCCTATTGGTTGTTAATTTAAATTTTATGCGCTGTATTATAGGGAAAATTATGATATAGTCATAATCAATTAATTCTATTCTTTTAATTGAATTTTTCTATAGGGAAAATCTCATGAATATCCGTGATCTAGAATATCTTGTTGCCTTATCAGAATATAAACATTTCCGCCGTGCTGCCGATTCTTGTAATGTGAGTCAACCAACATTAAGTGGTCAAATTCGTAAATTAGAAGATGAGCTAGGTATTATCTTGTTAGAGCGCACTAGCCGTAAAGTGTTATTTACTCAATCGGGAATGTTGTTGGTTGATCAGGCTCGCACAGTTCTTCGAGAAGTAAAATTATTGAAAGAAATGGCGAGCAATCAAGGTAAAGAAATGACCGGGCCATTACACATCGGTTTAATTCCAACGGTTGGTCCTTATTTGCTCCCTTATATTGTGCCAACGTTAAAAGCAGCATTCCCTGATTTAGAAGTTTTTCTTTATGAAGCGCAAACGCATCAATTATTAGAACAATTGGAAACGGGGCGTTTAGATTGCGCCATCGTTGCCACTGTTCCGGAAACTGAGGCTTTTATTGAAGTACCTATTTTCAACGAGAAAATGTTACTCGCCGTATCAGAGCATCATCCTTGGGCTCAAGAAAGTAAACTTCCAATGAACCAATTAAATGGTCAAGAAATGTTAATGCTTGATGATGGTCATTGCTTGCGTAATCAAGCACTAGATTATTGCTTCACTGCTGGCGCAAAAGAAAATTCCCATTTCCAAGCGACTAGCCTTGAAACTTTGCGCAATATGGTGGCAGCAAATGCTGGTATCACTTTTATGCCTGAATTAGCGGTATTGAATGAAGGCACGCGCAAAGGTGTGAAATATATTCCTTGTTATTCGCCAGAGCCATCACGCACCATTGCATTGGTTTATCGTCCTGGTTCACCATTGCGTAATCGTTATGAGCGTGTGGCAAGTGCGGTCAGCGATGAAGTTAAATCTATTCTAAGTGGGTTGAAATAATGGCTGGTGTTCGTGCTGTTCAAAAAGAAAAGACTCGTCGCGCTTTAGTGGATGCGGCATTTAATCAACTTAGCGCAGAAAAAAGTTTTTCTAATTTGAGTTTGCGAGAGGTTGCGCGTGAGGCTGGAATTGCGCCTACATCTTTCTATCGTCATTTTAGCGATATGGATGAACTCGGCTTAGAAATGGTGGATGAAGCTGGCTTGATGTTGCGCCAACTAATGCGTCAAGCGCGTAAACGTATTGATGCTGGCGGTAGCGTTATTTCTGTTTCTGTGGATACATTTTTTGAATTTATTACTAATAGCACGAACGTTTTCCGCTTGCTATTACGCGAAAGTTCAGGCACTTCTCAAGCTTTTCGTACTGCGGCAGCACGTGAAATTAAGCATTTTGTTGATGAGTTAGCAGAATATATTTCCTACAAACATCAATATTCGCAATATGTTGCTTATGTTCAAGCGGAAGGCATCGTAACAATCGTATTCACTGCAGGGGCTAATGCTTTAGATATGAGTAAAGCTGAACGTGAGCAACTTAAAGCTCGAGTGATTTTGCAGTTGAGAATGCTTGCAAAAGGCGCTGATTTTGCAGCGAATAAGGAAAGAGGCAAGTAAGATAGTTTGTATCTAGCCTATTAGTTTAGATATTCACTATCTTTTATTTTTCCGAGTTATTTCTCATACCAAATTTTATTCACATAAAGCGTGATAAAACCTGAAGGCGTTTCTACCCGCACTTCGTCGTCTAATGTTTTTCCGATTAAAGCTCGAGCAACTGGGGAATCAATGGATATCCAATTTTTCTCAGGGGCAAATTCATCGCAACCGACGATACGATATTGCTTGATTTCACCATCTTCATTCTCCAATTCTACCCATGCCCCGAAGAAAACTTTTCCCTCTTGCTTTGGGTTGTAATCGACAATTTGTAGCACTTCCAATCTTTTAGTTAAAAAACGTACACGACGATCAATTTCACGTAAGCGGCGTTTTCCGTAAATATATTCTGCATTCTCACTGCGGTCACCAAGAGCGGCGGCATCTGAAACAGCTTGGGTAACTTTGGGACGTTCTTCTTTCCACAAAAACTTGAGTTCTTGGTCAAGCTCATTCCAGCCTTGACGGGTAATATAATTTGATTTTGCCATAATAAAAATAAAAGAAAGTTTTTCTAATTATATTTGAGCCAACAGCCTAAAACCAGTATTCTATCCCCGTTTTTTCTCGAATCCTTTCATAACAAAGAAGTATGACAATGTTAAATCAACAAATTAGCCAAATTATTGCGGCAGAATTAACCGTTCAACCCCAACAAATCCTCGCCGCCATTCAATTATTAGATGATGGCAACACCATTCCATTTATTGCCCGTTATCGTAAAGAAGCCACTGGTGGCTTGGATGACACCCAACTTCGTCATTTTGAAACTCGTTTAATTTATTTACGTGAATTAGAAGATCGTCGTCAAACCATTTTGAAATCTATTGATGAGCAAGGGAAATTGACCGATGAATTGCGTGACAAAATCCATGCGACACAAAGCAAAACCGAATTAGAAGATTTGTATTTGCCATACAAACCGAAACGTCGTACTAAAGGGCAAATTGCGATTGAAGCGGGTCTTGAGCCATTGGCTGATTTACTTTGGAACGAGCCAAAAAATGACCCAGAATCAACCGCACTTTCCTTTGTTGATGCTGATAAAGGCGTGACAGACACCAAAGTAGCCCTTGATGGTGCACGCTATATTTTAATGGAACGTTTTGCTGAAGATGCAGGTTTATTAGCGAAAGTTCGTGATTATTTAGCGAAAAATGCCGTTATCGTATCAAAAGTGATCGAAGGCAAAGAAACGGAAGGCGCAAAATTCCAAGATTATTTCGACCACCAAGAATTATTGAAAAATGTGCCTTCTCACCGAGCATTGGCCATGTTCCGTGGACGTAATGAGGGCATTTTACAATTAAGTTTAAATGCTGATCCTGATGCGGAAGAAGGAAGTCGCCAAAGCTATTGTGAAGAGATTATTCGTGATTATTTAGATGTACGTTTCACGGGACAGCCAGCAGATAAATGGCGTGAGCAAGTGATTGCGTGGACGTGGAAAATCAAAGTTTCGTTGCATTTAGAAACGGAATTAATGGCAAGTTTACGTGAAAAAGCGGAAGAAGAAGCCATTGATGTTTTCGCTCGAAATCTGACCGCACTTTTAATGGCTGCACCCGCTGGTGCGAAGAGCACAATGGGCTTGGACCCAGGCTTACGTACGGGAGTTAAAGTTGCAGTAGTGGATAACACAGGTAAATTATTAGATACCACCACCATTTATCCACACACGGGGCGTGAAGCCGAAGCACAAGTGGCGATTTTCAGCTTGATCCGCAAACATAACGTGGAATTAATTGCCATTGGTAATGGTACAGCTTCTCGTGAAACTGAACGTTTTGCGAAAGACGTGATTAAAGAAATTAAAGAAAATAAACCACAAACCGTTGTAGTAAGCGAAGCGGGCGCGTCCGTTTATTCAGCTTCTGAATTTGCGGCAAATGAATTCCCGAATTTAGATGTATCTTTACGTGGTGCGGTCTCTATTGCACGTCGTTTACAAGATCCATTGGCAGAATTAGTGAAAATCGAACCGAAAGCCATTGGTGTGGGGCAATATCAGCACGATGTAAACCAAACTCAACTTGCGCGTAAACTCGATGCGGTGGTGGAAGACTGTGTAAACGCGGTAGGCGTAGATTTAAATACCGCATCCGCACCATTATTAGCTCGTGTAGCTGGTATGACAAAAACCTTAGCACAAAACATTGTGGAATATCGTGATGAAAATGGGCGTTTTGAAAGCCGTGCAGAATTGAAAAAAGTGCCACGTTTAGGGCCAAAAGCCTTTGAGCAATGTGCAGGCTTTATGCGTATTGCAAACGGGAAAAATCCACTTGATGCTTCAGGTGTTCACCCAGAAGCTTACCCTGTGGTCGAAAAAATTTTGCAAGCTACTGCGCAATCTATTCAAGATTTAATGGGTAATGCGGGTGTGGTACGTCAGCTTGATGCAAAACAATTCATTGATGAGCAATTTGGTTTACCGACCGTCCAAGATATTTTCAAAGAGTTAGAAAAACCAGGGCGCGATCCGCGTGGCGAGTTCAAAACCGCTGTATTTGCTGAGGGCGTGGAAGAAATAACGGATTTAAAACCTGGTATGATTTTAGAAGGTACCATCACTAATGTAACTAATTTTGGCGCATTTGTGGATATTGGTGTTCATCAAGATGGTTTAGTACATATTTCATCATTAAGCGATAAATTCGTGGAAGATCCCCATCAAGTGGTAAAAACAGGTAACATTGTAAAAGTCAAAGTGTTAGAAGTGGATGTGCCACGTAAACGCATTGCATTGACGATGCGATTAGATGAAAGTGCGGTCAAAAATGACGGCAAATCTGACCGCACTTTATCTGCAAGACCTCGTGGAAATACGCAACGAGAGGAGCGTAATTCAAGAGGTAATAATGCGATGGGCAATGCTTTTGCTGATGCACTAAAAAATTGGAAAAAATAACAAGTTATAAGGCGAAATTATTCGCCTTTTTTATATCTTTCCTTTCCCGAAAAGCATCGCCAAAACGGCGATTTTTTGCTATAATCTCGCCCAATTTTTATTTACAAAAGAATGAGATAAATTATGTCAGAAACGACCAATGATAACTATGGTGCATCGAGCATTAAAGTATTAAAAGGCCTTGATGCGGTGCGTAAACGTCCTGGTATGTATATCGGTGATACCGATGACGGTACTGGTTTGCACCATATGGTATTTGAAGTGGTGGATAATGCCATTGATGAAGCCCTCGCTGGCCATTGTTCCGATATTATCGTGACCATTCATGACGATAATTCAGTATCGGTGCAAGATGATGGGCGTGGTATTCCTGTGGATATTCACCCAGAAGAAGGTGTTTCTGCAGCAGAAGTTATCATGACAGTGCTTCACGCTGGCGGTAAATTTGACGATAACTCTTATAAAGTATCGGGCGGTTTACACGGTGTGGGCGTATCAGTGGTGAATGCGCTTTCTGATAAATTACAGTTAACCATTCGTCGTCAAGGTCACGTTCATGAGCAATTCTATCATTTAGGTGAGCCACAAGCGCCATTAACAGTGATTGGTGACACAGAGGCAACGGGGACAACGGTTCGTTTCTGGCCAAGCTCAGATATTTTTGCTATCACAACCTTTGATTACAAAATCTTAGCAAAACGCTTACGTGAACTTTCTTTCTTGAACTCAGGCGTATCTATTCGTTTAATCGATAAACGTGATGGCTCAGAAGATCATTTCCATTACGAAGGCGGTATTCAAGCATTCGTCGAATATTTGAACAAAAATAAAAACCCAATTCATCCAAAGCCATTTTATTTTACAGCTGAGAAAGATGGCATCGGCGTAGAAGTTGCGTTGCAGTGGAATGATGGTGTAAATGAAAACGTGTATTGCTTTACCAATAATATCCCTCAACGTGATGGTGGTACTCACCTAGCAGGTTTCCGTGGGGCTTTAACCCGTAGCTTAAATAGCTATATGGAAAACGAAGGTATGCTGAAAAAAGAAAAAGTGGCAACTTCAGGCGATGATGCGCGTGAAGGTTTGGTTGCGATTATTTCAGTTAAAGTGCCTGATCCAAAATTCTCATCGCAAACTAAAGACAAACTTGTGTCTTCAGAAGTTAAAAGTGCGGTAGAATCTGCCATGAATGAAAAAATGCAGGAATATTTATTGGAAAATCCTGCAGATGCAAAAATCATTGTAAATCAAATTATTATGGCCGCTCGTGCGCGCGAAGCAGCACGCAAAGCGCGTGAAATGACGCGCCGTAAAGGGGCATTAGATATTGCAGGTTTACCGGGTAAACTTGCAGACTGCCAAGAAAAAGATCCTGCACTTTCTGAACTTTACTTGGTGGAGGGTGATTCTGCGGGTGGTTCTGCAAAAGTTGGTCGCGATCGTAAAACTCAAGCAATTTTGCCATTGAAAGGTAAAATCTTAAACGTAGAAAAAGCACGTTTTGACAAAATGTTGTCTTCCCAAGAGGTGGGAACATTGATTACTGCCTTAGGTTGCGGTATTGGTCGTGATGAATATAACCCAGATAAATTACGTTATCATCATATCATTATCATGACGGATGCTGATGTGGATGGTTCTCACATTCGTACGTTGCTTTTAACCTTCTTCTATCGCCAAATGCCTGAGCTTATTGAGCGTGGTTATGTTTACATTGCTCAGCCGCCACTTTACAAAGTGAAAAAAGGAAAACAAGAACGCTACATTAAAGATGCGGATGAAATGGAGCAATATGAATTAACCCTTGCGTTAGATGGCGCAGAATTACATATCAGCGCAAATGCACCAGCAATGAATGCTCTTGTTTTTGAGAAATTAGTGGCAGAATATAATAGCGTACAAAAACTTATCGGTCGCTTAAGCCGTCATTACCCAGCCCCTGTATTGCAAGGATTAATTTATCAGTCGCCAATTTCTGTTGAAATGATGAAAGACGAAAGTGCGGTTGAAAATTGGGGTAAATCTTTTGTTGAACAACTGACTGCAAAAGAAACAGAAGCACATCAATATTCAGTGCGTACACAATTTAATGCGGAACGCCAAGTGTATGAAGCTGTGATCACTGTTCGCAAACACGGTATTGATACCGATTATTTCTTGAATTTTGATTTTGTTCACGGCAATGAATACGCGAAAATTGTTTCTCTTAATAAACAACTCAATGGTTTATTGGAAGAAGGCGCTTATGTTACACGCGGTGAAAAAGTACAACCAGTGCGTAGCTTTGAACAAGCCGTTGAATGGCTAGTGAAAGAATCGCGCAAAGGCTTGGAAGTTCAGCGTTATAAAGGACTAGGCGAAATGAACGCAGATCAACTTTGGGAAACTACAATGGATCCAAATTCACGTCGTATGTTGAAAGTTTCCATTAAGGATGCCGTTGCAGCGGATCAACTCTTCACGACTTTAATGGGAGATGAAGTTGAGCCACGTCGTGAGTTCATTGAGTTGAATGCGTTAAGAGCAAATTTGGACGTGTAAATTTTCGTCTATTTATATTCATGACTGAAAGGGCACCAAAGTGCCCTTTCTTTGTTTATCTTATTATTTCATATAAGGATTACTATTGGTTTTTTGAACTTAAGTGAGTAAACTAAATGCACTCATTTTCTCAACGGAGAACCTTTATGAAACCTTATCTTATCGCCCCATCAATTCTTTCTGCTGATCTCGCTCGTCTTGGTGATGATGTACAAAATGTACTTAATGCAGGCGCGGATGTTATTCATTTTGATGTAATGGATAATCATTATGTGCCTAATCTCACTTTTGGACCTGCGGTATGTCAAGCTTTACGTGATTATGGCATTACCGCACCGATAGATGTGCATTTAATGGTAAAACCGGTCGATCGCATTATTCCCGATTTTGCTAAAGCAGGTGCGAACTACATCACTTTCCACCCAGAATCTAGCGAACATATTGACCGCTCTTTACAGCTCATTCGCGATTGTGGTTGTAAATCTGGATTAGTTTTTAACCCTGCGACGCCGTTGAGCTATTTAGATTACGTTTTGGATAAAGTGGATGTGGTTTTATTAATGTCAGTGAATCCCGGATTTGGCGGACAATCTTTTATTCCAGCAACGTTGAAGAAACTACAACAGGCTCGTAAGATCATTGATGAAAGTGGTTATGACATTCGTCTTGAAGTCGATGGCGGTGTGAAGGTTGATAATATTGCTGAAATTGCAGCGGCGGGTGCTGATATGTTTGTGGCAGGTTCCGCAATTTTTGGTAAGCCAGATTATAAACAAGTTATTGACCAAATGCGTACACAGCTCGCGAGTGTGGGCGAATAACCGTCGTTTTAATGAAATGCGATTGCAATAGAACAGAGAAAAACAATGAATACACAATTTAAACTTATTGGTTTTGATTTAGACGGCACCTTGGTAAATAGCTTGCCTGATTTGGCATTATCAGTAAATTCTGCCTTGGCTGAATTTAATTTACCGCAAGCGCCAGAAGAATTAGTATTAACTTGGATCGGTAATGGTGCGCCTGTATTAATTGCACGTGCGTTAGATTGGGTGCAAAAACAAACAGGAAAAGTTTTAACTGAAGAAGAGATTAAGCAAGTAACAGAACGTTTTAATTTTTATTATGGCGAGAATTTATGTAATGTCAGCCGCTTGTATCCAAATGTAAAAGAAACTTTAGAAACCTTGAAAGAAAAAGGCTATGTCCTAGCAGTTGTTACCAATAAACCCACAAGACATGTTCAGCCAGTATTGGCCGCATTTGGCATTGATCATTTATTTAGTGAAATGTTGGGCGGTCAATCCTTACCTGCCATTAAGCCACATCCAGCTCCACTTTATTATTTATGCGGAAAATTTGGTTTTGAACCACGCCAAGTGCTTTTCGTGGGCGATTCTAAAAATGATATTATCGCAGGCCACGCTGCAGGCTGTGCAGTTGTTGGTTTAACTTACGGCTACAATTACAATATCCCTATCAGCGAATCTAATCCAGATTGGGTGTTTGATGATTTTGCCCAGCTCTTAACGATTCTTTAAGTTTCCTACCTAACAAAAAAGTGCGGTGAAACTTCACCGCACTTCTTTTATCAAATTAATTATTTTTAAAGAATGTTTGAAAATTCTTCTAACATTTCTTTTGGCCATACGCTTGATTGGACTTCACCTATATGTTTTTTACGAAGTAAAAGCATTGCTAAGCGAGATTGACCGATACCACCGCCGATAGTTAATGGTAATTTTCCGTTTAATAAATCTTGGTGCCAATCCATTTTTAAACGGTCTTCATCACCCGTTAGGCTAACTTGTAAACGCAATGCACTTTCATCTACGCGGATACCCATTGAGGAAAGTTCAAATGCTTTGCCTAATTGGTCGTTCCATACCAAAATATCACCGTTTAGGCCTTTGTAGCCATTTTCAGATTCAGTTGTCCAGTCATCATAGTCTGGTGCACGGCCATCATGAGGTTTGCCATCTGAAAGTTTGCCGCCAATGCCGATTAAGAATACTGCGCCGTATTCTTTACAAATTGCGTTTTCACGTTCTTTACTGCTTAAATCTGGATAGCGTTTTACTAAATCTTCGCTGTGCACAAAGGTAATGTGTTTTGGAAGAATTGAAGGGATATCAAAACGTGCTTCTACGGCTAATTCTGTTAAACGAATAGCACGATAAATAGAATTTACCGTTTCTTTTAAGTATGCAAAGTTACGACAACCTTCAGGAATCACTTTTTCCCAGTCCCATTGATCCACATAAACAGAGTGAGTCGGATCAAGAGAATCTTCATCTGGACGTAATGCTTTCATATGAACAAACAAGCCTTCGCCTTCTTTAAAGTTGAAGCGAGCAAGGGTGTGGCGTTTCCATTTTGCAAGAGAATGTACTACTTCAAATACGGCATTTGGAATACATTTCACGTTAACTTGAACGGCTTTTTCAATGCCAGATAAGTTATCTTGCATTCCGTTACCCACTTGGCTCAAAATTGGACCTTGCACTTCAATAATACCAAGTTGTTCAATAAGATTTTGCGTGAAAGTGTTCTTTACAAAGCTGATTTCTTGTTGTTGTAAAATAAATGTCTTTTTCATTTTGATAACCTTTTTTAATGAGGAGTAAAATTTTTAAGTATTATTCAATAAATTATGATTTTATTTCAAGTATTTTATTTACTTTCTTGTTTTGATTGAATAATATATAATTCAGTAATGAAAAATTAAATAAAATCTAAAGGAGGTGATTTTATGCACAACATTGACAGTTTAGATCGGCAAATCTTACGTGTACTCACCAAAGATGCGAGAACTCCCTATGCCGAAATGGCTAAAAACTTTGGCGTTAGTCCGGGGACGATTCATGTGCGAGTAGAAAAAATGCGCCAATCAGGCATTATTGAAGGCACGAAGGTGATCATTGATGAGCGTAAATTAGGTTATGACGTATGCTGTTTTATCGGCATTATTCTAAAAAGCGCAAAAGATTATGAGAAAGTGATCAAAAAGCTAGAAAGTTTTGATGAAGTAGTTGAAGCCTATTATACAACGGGCAATTACTCAATTTTCTTAAAAGTGATGACACACACAATCGCAGAATTACATTCTGTTTTGGCGAGCAAGATTCAGTTAATTGATGAAATTCAGTCCACTGAGACCTTGATTTCAATGCAAAATCCAATTTTGCGAGATATTAAACCTTAAGAACATAGAAAGTGCGGTGAAATTTTTATTCAAATTTATCCTTATGTTTAAATTTCAATAAGTCTCTCCGCTCTTTTTTGTTTGGGCGACGATCTGGATGGGGCATTGAAAGGGAATTATTTTTTCTTGCCCACGCGATTTCTTCTCTTTTTTTCACGCTATTTTCGGTTTCTTGATAGAGTAATTGTGCTTCTGGCGCACCTAGGCGTTGATCGCTTAAGGCGATAATTTTTATTTCTTTTTCTTCGTTTCCCTGGCGAAGTTTTAACATTGCGCCTACTTCCACAATTTTACTTACTTTCGCACGTTGGTTGTTGTAATGCACTTTACCACTTTCAATCATGGCTTTAGCAATGCTACGTGTTTTGTAGAATCGCGCAGCCCACAACCATTTGTCTAATCTGACTTCTTTTTCTTCCATTTATGAATTTCTCTTTTGTTATTTTGTGGTACAGTTTGTCCCAATCCTATCACAAAATAAAGGAAAACTTATGTTATCCGATTCATCCAAAAAATTACCTAAAATTCTTACCGCACAAGTCGTTGCTAAATCTCGTTTATTTGAAATTCAGTCTGTTGATTTGGAATTTTCCAATGGGGAATTACGTACTTATGAGCGTTTCAAACCAAGTAATCAACAGGCTGTTATGATGGTTCCCATTGATGGAGATGATCTTTTATTGATTCGTGAGTATTCAGTTGGCACAGAACGTTATGAATTAGGATTTCCTAAAGGTGGCGTAGATAAAGATGAAGAACCGAAAGATGCAGCAAATCGCGAATTAAAGGAAGAGTTGGGGCTAGGGGCCAATAAAATTGATTTCTTGCGTACGGTGATTACCAATCCAAGTTATATGCGTAGCGTTATGCATATTTTTGTTGCTCAGGATTTTTATCCTTGCCAGTTAGAAGGTGATGAGCCAGAGCCGTTAGAAATTGTTCGCTTTCCATTGTCGAAAATTGATGAATTACTTGCGGAGCCCAATTTCAATGAAGCCAGAAATTTAACCGCACTTTATTCATTGAAAGATTATTTAAGCCAAAAATAATAGGCTTAATTTAATTATCGTTCTCTCATTTTCCCCTTTTGAAGGGGAAAATCATGGCTAGCCAGATGAATACAACCTTGAGTTAGCCTTTTTCGCTTATCTATAAATAAAAAATCATTCAAATATTCCCCTTTTTATTAAATATTTTCTAACAAGATCAAATTTCCCTTTAAAAAACTTGAAAAAATACTCGATTTTTGACAATGTTTAGGTGTTTTCTTTTTTTACTCAAGGAATATTTTTATGCATAACGAAAACTTAAAAGAATTGACCGTTCGAGGAATTATCCTCGGCGCATTGATTACAGTGATTTTCACTGCATCCAATGTGTATCTCGGTCTAAAAGTAGGGATGACATTCGCGTCATCTATTCCGGCGGCCGTCATTTCTATGGCTGTGCTCAAATTTTTCAAAGATTCTAGTATTCTTGAAAATAACATGGTGCAAACACAAGCATCTTCAGCGGGGACACTTTCTTCTGTGATCTTCGTCTTACCAGGCTTATTAATGATGGGTTACTGGCAAGACTTCCCATTCTGGCAAACTATGCTGATTTGTGCTGCTGGTGGTACATTAGGCGTGTTATTCACTATTCCATTACGCCGTGCGATGGTGGTAAACAGTGATTTACCTTATCCTGAAGGGGTAGCGGCTGCTGAAATCTTAAAAGCGGGTAATCATGAAGATGGCGATAGCGGTGTGAAAGATATTGCTTACGGTGGTGTTTTAGCGGGATTAGTTGCATTTTTAACTAACGGTTTACGCGTGATGGCTGATGGTGCAAGCGCTTGGATTCAAACTAGTAAAGCGGCTTTCCAATTACCAATGGGTTTCTCACTTGCCTTGCTTGGTGCAGGTTATTTAATTGGTATCGTAGGCGGTATTGCGATGTTGATCGGTGTTATTTTGACTTGGGGTGTGGCTGTGCCATATTTCACTATGTCAGGTGATATCGCAGCAGATGCAAGCTTAATTGATGCCGCAATGGTGGTTTGGAAAACAAAAGTTCGCTTTATTGGTGTAGGTACAATTGGTATTGCAGCGATTTGGACATTGCTGATTTTAATGAAACCAATGATTGAAGGAATGGTACATTCTTTCCGTATGTTGAAAGGTGGACAAGCTGAATCTGAGCATCGCGTTGATATCGACCTTTCTCCAAAAACAATGATTTATATCTTAATCGCGACAGTTGTGTTGATTGTTATTTCATTACATCACTTTATCGCAGCTGCACCGATTTCACCTGAGCTTTCCATTTTATTAGTGGTAGTTTGTACTTTCTTAGCTGTATTTATCGGCTTCTTCGTGGCCGCAGCTTCTGGTTATATGGCGGGTTTAGTAGGTTCATCTTCAAGCCCAATTTCTGGTATCGGGATTATTTCTGTTATCGTGATTTCATTGGTATTGGTGTCAATTGGTAATGCATCTGGCTTATTTGAAACCGTAGATGGTCAGAAATTTTTGACCGCACTTACACTTTTTACTGCGTCAATTGTATTAACCACCGCAACAATTTCTAACGATAACTTGCAAGATTTAAAAACGGGTTTATTAGTGGATGCGACACCTTGGCGTCAACAAGTCGCATTAATTATCGGCTGCTTTGTCGGTGCGCTTGTTATCGCGCCAGTATTGGAAATCTTATATCATGCGTATGGTTTCAGCGGTGCGTTGCCACGTCCAGATATGGATCCTTCACAAGCCCTATCTGCACCACAAGCAACATTAATGACCACCATTTCTCAAGGTATTTTCACAAATAAATTGGAATGGACTTATATCTTAACTGGTGTAGGTTTAGGCGCTGTGTTAATTACGATTGATGCATTCTTGAAAAAAGTCAGCAACAAAGTCTTTGGCTTGCCAGTTATTGCTGTGGGGATTGGTATTTACTTACCACCATCAATTAATATGCCTGTGATTGTGGGTGCATTCTTAGCGTGGATCATGACTCGTCATATTGCAAAACTTGGTAACAAAGAAGTGTCAGCTAAAGCAGAACGTTTCGGTACGCTTTTCTCTGCAGGTTTAATCGTAGGCGAAAGTTTAATGGGGGTCATTTTAGCATTCATTATTGCGGCTTCTGTTACCACTGGTGGTTCTGAAGCGCCATTATCCTTAAATCTTGAAAATTGGGATACTATTGGCGAGTGGTTAGGTTTAATCGTATTTATCGTGGGCATTGTGATTTTTGCATCTCGCGTATTACGTGCGAAAAAATCTGATTAATTCTTAAATTTATTTTAGAATAGGCTACCTTTTGGATAGCCTATTTTTTTATTATGAAATCTTACTTAAAAACACTTATTTTTTTCCCTCTAATTTTACAAGTAATCGTCACCGCACTTTTGATTTGGTTCGATGATGATTCAAGTGGCGTTATCGTTCCTTTTTCTAGCTATGCTCTCACAGCATTTCTTCTCGCCACTATTCCCGCATTTTTAACCGCACTTCTAGCTGCAAAATTCCGTTACACCCGTTATAACATTGCTTCGATTGTATTAGTTTCATCGATCATTTCATTTGTTTACTGCAATATGGCATCTTATTTTTATTTGTTATTGCTCGGCGAACAAGAAACGTCCTTTTGGGGCTGGTTGACCGAAGGGGGACTATCCCTCGGGTTAATAAGCACATGCGGAATGGTGTTTTATGCTCTATTTGTGATGCCGTGGTTGCTGCCAAAAACAAGATAATAATTTTATGCTTACGCTAAACGAACACTTACTTAACCAAGTATTGCTGATTGCTTATCAAGCGGGTAAGCATTTGCAACAGTTTTATCAAAAACAGGTTCATGTTGAATTGAAAGAAGACAACACGCCTGTGACGGAAGCGGATCTTTTTGTGAGCAAATTTTTAACAGAAAAATTGACCGCACTTTTCCCTAATGTCCCTGTTCTTTCTGAAGAAAATTGTCATATTTCCTTTGAAGAACGTAAAAATTGGAAAGAATATTGGTTGATTGATCCTCTTGATGGTACACAGCAATTTATTAATCGTACCGATCAATTTTCTGTGTTGATAACCTTAGTTCGTAAAAATAAACCCGTGTTAAGCGTTATTCATGCACCAATTTTATCGACAACTTATTATGCAATGCGTGATTTCGGCACGTTTAAAAAACAAGTGGATCAGGTAAAAAAACTCACTAAAAACACGATGAATTTTGACCGCCCTTTACGAATTGCGGTAGGTGCAACCACTTCACAAGAAAAAGTGCGGTCGATTTTACCGAAGGATTTTCCTTGTGAATTTGTTGTGGTGGGTTCAAGTAGCTTAAAAAGCGGTTTGGTGGCTGAAGGCGCAGTAGATTGTTATGTCCGTTTAGGACAAACAGGCGAATGGGATACCGCTGGCGCTGAAGTGATACTGGGTGAGACTCAGGGTGCCATTTTTGACTCTCATTTTGAGCCTTTAACCTATAACCAACGTGAAACCTTGATTAATCCGCATTTTGTCATGGTGGGCGATCAATCGCTCGATTGGCGTTCTATCTTTCAATTTAATTGATTGGTTCGATTGGTTTTTTTCTCTAGAATACGGCATTATTTTCGACATTACTCGGAATCTTATAAGGAATAATTATGCAAACTGATAATAACTGTATCGTCATTTTTGGTGCGTCTGGTGACTTAACTCACCGTAAACTCATTCCAGCCCTTTATAATCTCTACAAAATCGGGCGTTTGAGTGAAAACTTTTCCGTTCTAGGTGTTGCTCGCTCTGAGTTAAATGATGAAACTTTCCGCGAAAAAATGCGTGAGGCGTTAATCCATAATGAAGAAACAACACCAGAAACCTTAGATGCTTTCTGCTCTCATCTTTATTACCAAGCAGTGAATACTTCTGATGCTCAAGATTATGGCAAACTTGTTCCACGTTTAGATGATCTTCATGATAAATATCAAACTTGTGGTAACACGCTTTACTATATGTCCACCCCGCCAAGTCTTTATGGCGTGATTCCTGAGTGTTTGGCTGCACATGGTTTAAATACGGAAGAATATGGTTGGAAACGTATTATCGTTGAAAAACCTTTTGGTTATGATGAAAAAACAGCACAAGCACTAGACGTACAAATCCACCGTTTCTTTGAAGAACACCAAATTTATCGTATCGACCATTATTTAGGTAAAGAAACTGTTCAAAACTTGCTCGTATTACGTTTCTCAAATGGTTGGTTTGAACCGCTTTGGAACCGTAATTTCATTGATTATGTAGAAATTACTGGTGCAGAATCTATTGGCGTGGAAGAGCGCGGTGGCTATTATGATGGTTCTGGTGCAATGCGCGATATGTTCCAAAACCATTTATTGCAAGTATTAGCGATGGTGGCAATGGAGCCGCCAGCGATTATTAATGCGAATTCAATGCGTGATGAAGTAGCAAAAGTAATGCATAGTTTGCGTCCGTTAACTGCAGAAGATATGGAGCATAACCTTGTTTTAGGTCAATACACTGCGGCTGAAATTAACGGCAAAATGGAAAACGGCTATTTAGAAGAAAAAGGTGTACCAGCAGATTCTCGCACTGAAACCTACATCGCATTGCGTTGTGAAATTGAAAACTGGCGTTGGGCTGGTGTGCCATTCTATGTCCGTACGGGTAAACGCTTACCGGCTCGAGTGACTGAAATTGTGATCCATTTTAAAACTACGCCACATCCTGTGTTCAGCCAAAATGCACCAGAGAATAAATTGATTATTCGT
This sequence comes from Haemophilus haemolyticus, assembly GCF_003493605.1. Lineage (GTDB taxonomy): Bacteria > Pseudomonadota > Gammaproteobacteria > Enterobacterales > Pasteurellaceae > Haemophilus > Haemophilus haemolyticus_J. Next base: position 287,619 of record NZ_QQKA01000002.1, on the reverse strand, counting down.
ATTCAACCTGATGAAGCAATTTCAATGCGTTTTGGTTTGAAAAAACCAGGCGCAGGTTTTGAAGCGAAAGAAGTATCAATGGATTTCCGTTATGCAGATTTAGCAGGCGCACAAGTATTAACCGCTTATGAACGCTTATTGTTAGATGCGATGAAAGGTGATGCTACCTTGTTTGCTCGTACTGATGCTGTGCATGCTGCATGGAAATTTGTGCAACCGATTTTAGATTACAAAGCTAATGGTGGTCGGATTCACGAATATGAAGCCGGCACTTGGGGCCCTGTGGCAGCCGATAAATTAATTGCAAAACAAGGCAAAGTTTGGCGTAAACCGACAGGTTTAATGAAGAAAAAAGTTTAATTAATCTAATGTAGGGTGGGATTTAGCCCACCGCTCTTAATATCTAACATAATAAATTGTGGGCTAAAACCCAACGGAAAATCAATGAACTATATCAGCTTCCCAACGGCTCAACACGCAGTCGATAAGATTGCACAAGAATTTTTGATTTATGGCCAATTAAATCACCCTGTGCATATTTCCCTTTCTGGTGGTTCAACGCCTAAGTTATTGTTTAAAACCCTAGCCAAAGCGCCTTATGCGGAACAAATTAACTGGAAGAATCTGCATTTTTGGTGGGGAGATGATCGTATGGTTCCGCCATCTGATCCTGAAAGTAACTATGGTGAAGTGCAAAAACTCTTATTCGATCATATTCAAATTCCAGCAGAAAATATTCATCGAATTCGTGGTGAAAATGAACCGCACTTTGAGCTAAAACGTTTCGAAGAAGAATTAAGTGCGGTCATTCCAAACGGTGTTTTTGATTGGATTATTTTAGGTATGGGAACAGACGGTCATACCGCGTCTCTCTTCCCACATCAAACCAATTTTGCTGATGAAAACCTTGTTGTCATTGCCAAGCACCCTGAAAGTGGTCAAATTCGCATTTCTAAAACAGCCAAACTCATTGAACAAGCCAAACGCATTACCTATTTGGTAACGGGTGAAAGTAAAGCGGAAATCCTCAAAGAAATTCAAACTACACCCGCTGAAAACCTCCCTTATCCAGCTGCAAAAATTAAAGCAAAAAATGGTGTAACGGAATGGTATTTGGATAAAGCGGCGGCTAAATTGCTATAACAAGTTGAGTATCAAATATCACCGGCTTGCAAAATGATAGACTACAAAGTGAATGAACCGATTTCAGTTAAACAATTTATTGAATTGCTAAATAAAACAACGCTCGGGGCACGCCGTCCGTTAGAGGATGAAAAACGTGTCGCAGCAATGTTACACCATGCGGATTTATTAGTGACCGCTTGGGATGGTGAACGATTAGTGGGTTTAGCACGTTCCGTGACGGATTTTGCCTATTGCTGTTATTTATCTGACTTAGCGGTTGATGAAAAATATCAAAAGCAAGGTATTGGATTGCAATTGATTGAACACACTAAGCAAGCCTTACATCCACAAGCCAAAATTGTGCTTTTATCGGCTCCACAAGCCGTGGATTATTATCCGCATATTGGATTTACGCAGCATATGAGTGCATGGACGAAGAGTTAATTTATTAGCATTGTATGGATTAAAGTAAGATTAAAATATAGATACATCAGATGCGGAGTGACTTAATGTTGAATTTAGATAATAAAAAATTTGTTGCTGTTGAAAACACCGCAAATGGTGAAGTGAGTAGCCAAACAGAATTTCATTATCATCAACAAGGTGAAATGATTTGGGCCGAATATTGTGGTGGTGAAATTTTAAAAGGTTTTTTAATTGGAAAATGGATTAACGATACTCAAGTTGAATTTACGTATCAACATTTAAATCAATCTCTAGAAAATCGTTTGGGGCGTTGTTGTACCACATTTTCTTTAGAAAATAGTAAACTCATTGGTCATGAAAAATGGCAGTGGTTAGACACGTTAGAGCAAGGTAACTCATTAATTAGAGAAATTTAAGTGAGGTTTTACCGCGGTAGAATATCTGTAATAACCTTCACATACTTTATAAAAAAATACTAAATAATAGGTGCGTGAGCACCTTACAAACAGGAGAAAACAATGTCAGTAAAAGGCGACATCGGTGTTATCGGCTTAGCCGTAATGGGGCAAAACCTCATTTTAAATATGAACGACCACGGGTTTAAAGTGGTGGCGTACAACCGTACCACCTCAAAAGTGGATGAATTTTTACAAGGTGCGGCAAAAGGCACCAATATTATCGGTGCATACTCTTTAGAAGATTTAGCTGCTAAATTAGAAAAACCACGTAAAGTGATGTTAATGGTGCGCGCAGGTGATGTGGTGGATCAATTCATTGAAGCATTATTACCACATTTAGAAGAGGGCGACATTATTATTGATGGTGGTAACTCAAACTACCCAGATACAAATCGTCGTGTAAAAGCGTTAGCGGAAAAAGGTATTCGCTTTATTGGTTCGGGGGTTTCTGGCGGTGAAGAGGGTGCACGTCACGGGCCTTCCATTATGCCTGGCGGTAATGCAGAAGCATGGCCATATGTTAAACCTATCTTCCAAGCAATCTCAGCTAAAACAGAACAAGGCGAACCTTGCTGTGACTGGGTTGGGGGTGAAGGCGCTGGCCACTTTGTGAAAATGGTTCACAATGGTATCGAATACGGCGATATGCAATTAATCTGTGAAGCCTACCAATTCTTAAAAGAAGGTTTAGGCTTAAGCTATGAAGAAATGAAAGCTATCTTCGCAGAATGGAAAAAAACGGAACTTGATAGTTATCTAATCGATATCACCACTGACATTCTTGGTTATAAAGATTCCGATGGTGAGCCATTAGTTGAAAAAATCTTAGATACCGCTGGTCAAAAAGGGACAGGTAAATGGACCGGTATCAACGCATTAGATTTCGGTATTCCATTAACCTTAATCACTGAATCCGTCTTTGCACGCTGTGTTTCTTCATTTAAAGATCAACGTGTTGCAGCAAATCAATTATTCAATAAAACTGTTACTCCAGTTGAAGGTGACAAAAAAGTTTGGATCGAAGCGGTGCGTAAAGCATTATTAGCTTCAAAAATCATCTCTTACGCACAAGGTTTTATGCTCATTCGTGAAGCATCAGAACAGTTTGGTTGGAATATCAACTATGGTGCAACCGCATTGTTATGGCGTGAAGGTTGTATCATTCGTAGCCGTTTCTTAGGTAACATCCGCGATGCGTACGAAGCGAACCCAGATTTAATCTTCTTGGGTTCAGATAGTTACTTCAAAGGTATTTTAGAAAACGCATTAAGCGACTGGCGTAAAATGGTGGCAAAATCTATCGAAGTGGGTATTCCAATGCCTTGTATGGCGTCTGCAATCACTTTCTTAGATGGTTACACTTCAGCACGTTTACCAGCAAACTTATTACAAGCACAACGTGATTATTTTGGTGCGCACACTTACGAGCGTACTGATAAACCACGTGGCGAATTCTTCCATACTAACTGGACAGGTCGTGGTGGGAATATAGCCTCTACCACTTATGATGTGTAGTTAAAAATTTTGATGAAAATTACCGCACTTTGAGATATTAAAGTGCGGTATTTTTTTATCTATTTTCTGTTTATATTTGAGAAATAAAAAACGGTGCTATTTCAGCACCGTTCTTTGTTATCGAATCACATTTTAAAGAATAACGTGAGAAAGACCTAAACCGATTAATAAGCAGAAAAGCATGCTCAATAAACCTGGAAGCATAAAGCTGTGGTTTAAAATGTATTTACCGATTTTGGTTGTACCCGTGGTATCGAAGTCAAGAGACGCGATGATTGGGCCATAGTTAGGGATAAAGAAGTAACCATTTACCGCAACAAATACACCGATTAATACTGGTGCTGGGATACCTAATGCGATACCAAGTGGGAACAATGTTGCTACTGTTGCACCTTGGCTGTTTACTAATACTGAAAGTACAAATAGCGCGAAAGCAAATGCCCATGGTGCAGTTTCAACTAAGCCTTTCACCATTTCTTTTACTTCGGTCATGTGCGCTTGCATCAAGGTGTCACCTAACCATGCAATACCGAAGATTGCGATTACTGCACGCATACCTGCGTGGAACACAGAACCTTTAGTGATTTCAGTGCCATCTGGTTTACAAGTTAAGATGATTAACGCACCAATCGATAACATAATGATTTCGATAGTGTGTGCCATACCCATTGGTTTACCATCAAATACCGGACGTAAAGATGGAACCGCACCCATGATTACAACAAGTAATGAACCAAATAAGAATAAAGAAACAGAAATTTTAGCTGTTTTGCTCACTTCTACTTCTTTGACTGAAGTGGTAGAAGCAAAAATATCTGCATATTTTGGATCATTTAAACGACGTTGATATTCCGGATCATCTTTTAATTCTTTACCCATTTTGTTTACAAATAAACAAGCAATAAAAATACCTAAGATGGTTGAAGGAATAGTTACCATTAATACGTCGCCAAGATGAATGCCTTGAGGTTCAAGGTAAGCTACGACCGCTACAACAGCTGCCGCAATAGGGCTTGCTACGATAGCAAATTGTGATGCGATTACCGCCATTGACATTGGACGTTCTGGACGGATACCGTTTTGACGGCTCACTTCAGCGATAACTGGTAATACAGAATATGCTACGTGACCAGTACCCGCTAAGAAAGTGAATAACCAAGTTACTGCTGGCGCGATAAAAGTAATATGTTTAGGATTACGACGTAAGATTTTCGTTGCGATTTTGATCATATAGTCTAAACCGCCAGCCGCTTGCATTGCCGCTGCTGCAGAAACTACAGCCATAATCATAAACATAACATCAATAGGTAAACCTGCTGGTTTTAGACCAAAGCCAAAAGAAAGAATAGCAAGGCCTAAACCACCAAATACACCTAACCCGATACCACCTACACGTGCACCCACAAAGATACACAATAATACGATGGCAAATTGTAGTAAGAACATTGCAGACATACTGCCCCCTAAGTTAATTAAAAAACATCTTTGTTTTATTTGTTAAAACAGCGCTTAATATAGCAACAAATAGGTATAGATTCCATAACATGGATCAATAAATTGTGGTCAAAAGTGCGGTTATTTCTAGTTTAGAAATAGATGTATAATTCAAGGTATTTAACGTTCATAAGAATTTTTTTGAAAGATAACCCAAGTGCGGTTATACTTGAACCCTATTTTGATGTACTTAATCAGTAGAGAAAACAATGCAAGAATTTATCCCAATGGCAACAGAGTTTGCTCAAAAACATACTCTTTTAGCGGTTTCTTGGTTTGCGATTTTCGTGATGGTAATTTATACCTTCTATAAAGGCGCAACGAGTAAATTTAAAGTCATCACTCACAATGAGGTGATTCGTTTAATCAACGCGGATGAAGCTATTGTGGTGGATTTACGTAGTATTGAAGAATTTCAACGTGGTCATATCATTGATAGCATTAATTTACTTCCAAGCGAAATTAAAAATCAAAACATCGGTAAAATTGAACAACACAAAGAAAAAGCAATTGTGTTGGTAGATATTAACGGTGTTTCCGCACCAGCTTCAGCTACACTTTTAGCGAAACAAGGTTTTAACCGTGTGTTTGTGTTAAAAGAAGGCATTTCTGCATGGGCAGCGGCAAATTTACCTTTAGTTAAAAAACATAAATAAGGAATCGAAAATGTCAGAACAAAAACAAGACGTTGCAGCAACAGAAGAACAACAACCGGTTCTTCAAATTCAACGTATTTATGTGAAAGATGTGTCTTTTGAAGCACCAAATCTGCCACATATTTTCCAACAAGAATGGAAACCAAAACTTGGTTTTGATTTAAGTACCGAAACAACCCAAGTTGGTGATGACTTATATGAAGTAGTATTAAACATTTCTGTTGAAACTACACTTGAAGATAGTGGTGATGTCGCATTTATTTGTGAAGTAAAACAAGCGGGCGTATTCACGATTAGCGGTTTAGAAGATGTTCAAATGGCGCATTGTTTAACCTCTCAATGCCCGAATATGCTTTTTCCTTATGCGCGTGAATTAGTGTCTAACCTAGTAAATCGCGGCACGTTCCCTGCGTTGAATTTATCTCCAGTAAACTTTGATGCATTATTTGTTGAATATATGAATCGTCAACAAGCAGAAAATGCAGAAGAAAAATCTGAAGAAGGTCAAACTAAACACTAATTAAGTGGTAAAACAAAAGGCAAGCTAGGAATCCTAACTTGCCTTTTTTGTTGTTAAAGTGCGGTCAATTAATAGCTTGAATTGATTAACACTTCTTCGCCATAGCCGCCTAAAGTTGGCATTGGTTGATAAGTAGAGTTTGCTGCACGCATTAAACGAATACCACGAATACCCGCTTCTTTAGCTGCTAGCACATCATCATCGCTGTCGCCATAGTGAATGGTAACTTTGTGCGCAATAATGCCTGGGGTTTTGTTGTATTTAGTTGTGCGTTCACGTCCGCCCATAAATTCAACAGGGTGCATATTTTTAATATCAAACGCTTTTTGTAATACAGGTGTTACGCCATCCACGTTCCCTGCAGTACGACCTGTAATAAAATAAATTTGGTCTCCACGTTCTTGGTGCATTTTGATCAAATCAACGCCGATTTGTTTTGGAATTGAGTATTTGTCGCAACCTGCGTTAACTTCATTCCAGAAATCTTGGTTTTTCAAGTAGTCTTGTTTACCTGGAGAATATTTTTGTTGACCATAATGGAAACAAGGGCTGCTGAAAAGTACGGTGTCATCAATATCAAAGCTGACATTAATTGGGCCTTTGCCTTCTAATTCTTTTTTGATTTGATCTACTGAGATCCAGTGAATTGGTTGTTCTTGCAACATTTCACGTGCATTTGTACCTGATTGAGTATAAGGCTCAGTTTTTCCTGCCATAGCTGGAATTGCTGCTGCGGTTAATAAAGCTACGACAGATAGCTTAATCATATTTTTCATAAAAACTCCTAGTTGGATGGTCATTGAATGCTATGTATCATACACATTCTATGTTTTATATCAATTTAAAGCAAACGTTTGCTATCTTGAAGTATGATCCGGCTCACATTTTTTGATTATTTTTGGCGAATAAATCGGCAAAAGAGTATTTTCCCTTGAATTTTGTTAATTTACCGCCATATAACGAACAACTTTTCACTTTATAAAGGACAGAACAATGACAACGATTGTAAGCGTACGTCGCAATGGGCAAGTCGTCGTAGGCGGTGATGGACAAGTTTCTTTAGGCAATACCGTAATGAAAGGTAATGCTCGTAAAGTACGCCGTTTATATAATGGTAAGGTACTTGCTGGTTTTGCGGGTGGAACGGCAGATGCATTTACACTTTTTGAATTATTTGAACGTAAACTTGAAATGCATCAAGGGCATTTGCTAAAAAGTGCGGTGGAATTAGCGAAAGATTGGCGTACAGATCGTGCACTTCGTAAGTTAGAAGCGATGTTAATTGTGGCGGATGAAAAAGAAAGTTTAATCATCACGGGTATTGGCGATGTGGTTCAGCCCGAAGAAGATCAAATTTTAGCAATCGGATCGGGTGGTAACTATGCGTTGTCTGCAGCACGTGCATTGGTGGAAAATACCGAACTTTCTGCTCGTGAAATTGTTGAAAAATCTTTAAGAATTGCTGGTGATATTTGCGTGTTCACAAATACCAATTTCACTATTGAAGAATTACCGAATTAAGGAAAAAGCTATGTCTGAAATGACTCCTCGCGAAATAGTTTCTGAATTAGATCAACATATTATTGGTCAAGCCGATGCAAAACGTGCTGTGGCGATTGCGTTGCGTAACCGTTGGCGTCGTATGCAGCTTCAAGAACCTCTGCGTCACGAAGTAACCCCAAAAAATATCCTGATGATTGGCCCAACTGGTGTGGGTAAAACTGAAATTGCGCGCCGTTTAGCAAAATTAGCTAACGCACCATTTATCAAAGTGGAAGCAACGAAATTTACTGAAGTAGGTTACGTGGGGAAAGAGGTGGATTCCATTATTCGTGATTTAACGGATAGTGCGATGAAGCTTGTTCGCCAGCAGGAAATTGCGAAGAACAGAGCAAGAGCTGAAGATGCTGCCGAAGAGCGTATCTTAGATGCTTTACTTCCTCCAGCTAAAAATCAATGGGGCGAAGTTGAAAACCATGATAGTCACAGCAGCACTCGCCAAGCGTTCCGTAAAAAATTACGTGAAGGTCAATTAGATGATAAAGAAATCGAAATTGATGTGTCGGCGGGCGTGTCTATGGGCGTTGAAATTATGGCTCCTCCGGGCATGGAAGAAATGACAAACCAGTTGCAATCATTGTTCCAAAATTTGGGTTCAGATAAAACGAAAAAACGCAAAATGAAAATTAAAGATGCGTTGAAAGCATTGATTGATGATGAAGCAGCGAAATTAATTAACCCTGAAGAACTTAAACAAAAAGCCATTGATGCTGTGGAACAAAATGGTATCGTCTTCATTGATGAAATCGACAAAATTTGTAAGAAAGGTGAATACAGTGGGGCTGATGTATCGCGTGAAGGCGTGCAACGTGATTTACTTCCGTTAGTGGAAGGTTCAACCGTTAGCACCAAACACGGAATGGTTAAAACTGATCATATCTTATTTATTGCATCTGGTGCATTCCAAGTTGCTCGTCCTTCAGATTTAATTCCAGAGTTGCAGGGACGTTTGCCGATTCGTGTGGAACTTACCGCATTAAGTGCGGCTGATTTTGAGCGTATTTTAACGGAGCCACATGCCTCTTTAACCGAGCAATACAAAGCCTTGATGGCAACAGAAGGGGTGAATATTGAATTTACAACCGACGCAGTGAAGAAAATTGCTGAGGCTGCATTCCGTGTGAATGAAAAAACGGAAAATATCGGTGCACGTCGTTTACATACGGTAATGGAACGTTTGATGGATAAAATTTCTTTCAGTGCAAGTGACATGAATGGTCAAACTATCAATATTGATGCGGCTTATGTAGCGGATGCACTTGGCGAAGTGGTTGAAAATGAAGATTTAAGTCGTTTTATTCTTTAAATATTTTCTTTCCTGATACAAGAAGTGCGGTGAATTTTCACCGCACTTTTTTGTTTTCTAAATTTAGAAATTAATTGGTTTTTAATTTGCTCCAATATTTTTCATAAATATCAACAGCTTCTCCTACATCGCCTTGCATAATTCCTTTTTCCACTTCTTCCGCAGGTGGGAATAATTTTGGATCGTTAGCAACTTCCGCGCTTAGCAGTGTTTTCGCCCCATTATTTGGCATAGAAAAGCCCATGCGTTCTACCACAACTTTGGCATTTTTTGGGCGAAGTAAGAAGTCAATGAACTTATGCGCGCCTTCAACATTTTTTGCTGTAGTTGGAATCGCATAGTTATCCATCCAGAAAATTGCGCCTTCTTTGGGATACACAAATTGAAGAGATGGATTTTCTTTATGTGCTAAATAAGCAGAACCATTCCAAATCATACCAATTGCTGCTTCACCTTGTACGTAAGGGACTTCTGGCGAATCAGAGTTAAAGGTCGCCACATTTGGTAAAAGTTTTTCTAAACGCTCATAAGCTGTTTTGATGTCTTCTTCATTGGTGGTATTTGGCGATTTACCATCAAGTAATAATGCTACGTGGAACACTTCACGCGCATCACTGGTCATAAGAACTTTACCTTTAAATTCAGGTTTCCATAAATCCGCCCAGCTGGTGATGGTTTTAGGATCAATTTCATCTGCATTAACTTCAATACCTGTTAAGCCGTAAACATAAGGTAATGAATATTTATTTTCTGGGTCGAATTCTTTATTTAATAAATGTTTAGGGATTTGATGAATATTGGTCAATTTACTTTGATCAATCGGTTGAAGCATCTTTTCCTTAATCATTTTATTTACGTAGTAACTTGATGGAAACACCAAATCATAGCCAGAGCCTGTATTCTGAGTAAGTTTGAGTTTCGCGTACATTTCTTCGTTGCTTTCAAAGGTAGAATAAATCACCTCGATGCCGGTTTCTTTAGAGAACTGTGCGACTAAATCAGAAGGTACATAGTCTGTCCAGTTATAGACGTAAAGTTTGTTATTGGCAAAAGCAGAAGCCGCGAAAAGTGCGGTAGTGGAAAGGAAAAGATTTTTGAGTGAGTGAGCAAAGAATTTTTTCAATTTATTGACCTCCGAGGGTTATCGTTCATCATAAAACGCGCAAATTTTGCGCGCGCGCAGTATAGCATTTTTTTCGTAAAAGGTTTGACATATTTCCCTTTCGGGGTAAGATTTTGCCAGTTTTTTCCTAAGAGATTTTTTATGCTTAATTTTGCCTATCAAGAACACGTTCGCTCTTATTATTTCGACTCTCGTAACCAAGATTTTCAATTCCCTCCATTAACTCAAATTGAACATGCTGATGTGTGTGTGATCGGGGCTGGATTTTTTGGTTTATCTGCGGCATTAGAACTGGCGGAGAAAGGAAAAAAAGTTATTGTATTAGAGGGCGCTCGAGTAGGCTTTGGTGCTTCTGGTCGCAGTGGTGGGCAGGCAATTAATGGTTTTGAAGAAGGCATTGATGAATACGTTAAACAAGTTGGCGAAGATAAAGCGCATAAACTTTGGAATATGTCATTAGAGGCCATTGATATTATTGATGAACGTATTGAAAAATATGGCATTCAGTGCGACTGGAAAAAAGGCTATGCCACATTGGCATTAAATGAACGCCGAATGGATGACTTAATTGAAATTGAAAAAGAAAGTCATGAGAATTTTGGCTATCAGAATATGCAACTTTGGGATAAGGCTAAATTAAAACAGCACTTAGGCAGTGATATTTATGTAGGGGGCTTATTTGATAGTAACTCAGGGCATTTACATCCACTTAATTATTGCTTAGGTTTAGCGAAAGCTTGTGTCGATCTTGGTGTTCAGATTTTTGAACAATCTCCCGTAGTGGATATGGTTGAGAAAAATGGTTGCGTTGAGGTTAAAACAGCTAAAAGTGCGGTTATTTCTCAAGACGTTATTTTAGCCACCAATGCTTATATTGATGCTCTCCCAAAATCTATTCATCACGGAATTAATCGTAAAATATTACCTGTAGAAAGTTTTATTATTGCCACAGAGCCGTTAAGCCAAGCGGTTGCTGATTCCGTGATTAATAATGGAATGTCGGTGTGCGATAACAATTTATTATTAGACTATTATCGTTTAAGTGCGGACAATCGCTTGCTCTTTGGTAGTGATTCTAGCTCAGAAAAAGATATGGTCGCGATTATGCGGAAAAATATGTTACGCGTATTCCCGCAACTTGAAAATGTAAAAATTGATTATGGATGGGCTGGTCCGATTGATATGACGTTAAATTCAACGCCACATTTTGGTCGTATTTCTCCGCACATTTATTTTGCTCATGGTTATTCTGGTCACGGTGTTGCTTTGACTGGTCTTGCGGGGCGAATTGTAGCGGAGGCGATTTTGGGTGACGATGAACGTTTATCTATTTTTGAAGGTCTGAAAGTCCCTTCTGTTTACGGTGGTCGAATTATCAAAGATCTTGCGACAAAAATTGGTGTGCAGTATTACAAATTTCTAGATAAATATCGTTAAGATATAAAAATGACCTAGTTTAAAAGCTAGGTCATTTTTTATAAGTGGGCTTATTTATCACCACATGTTTTAATTGCTTCTGTGCAAGAACCAAAGAATGAATGTTCGCTAAAAAATAAGTTTGTTCTGCTTCAGGAATGGAAAACGGCATCAACTTGAGCAAATCTTGATGGATGGCTAAAACTTGTGGAAAAATGACCGCACTTTGAATTTCTTCGAGCATTTCTGGATAAAGTGGTGAAACGCAAGCCCCTCGTTCTATTCGACCTAAGCTGCAAGCAATGTGGAGTAGCATAAAATCCATTTGAGGCGTATTCACATCAGCTTGCCAGTAATGAGCTAATCGATCTCGTAAACGAAATACCGCATCAATAATAGATTGATTTATTTGCCTGCGAATTTTCCAACGTTCTAGTTGCTTAAATAACCGCATTTGTTTTTATTAGTTCAAAATTTGTTCACTAATTTACCGCACTTTACTGAAATAAAACAGTGCACAGATCACAGTTTTGTAGCAAAATGGTAAAAAATTTGTAAGGATGTAAAAATGTTAGATTATGAGATGTTCAATCCATATGAAGGATTGATTTTTGATATGGATGGCACTTTAATCGATACCATGCCCGTGCATGCACAGGCTTGGACGATGGTGGGAGAGCGATTTGGCTATGAATTTGATTGCCAAATTATGTATAACTTCGGCGGGGCGACGGTTCGAACCATCGCGGGGGAAATGATGAAAGCAGCGAATATGCCACTTGATCGAATTGAGGATGTGTTGGCTGCAAAACGTGAGTTGTCTTATCAACTTATTCCGACTCAATCAAAGTTATTGCCAACCTTTGAAATTGTTAAATCTTTTCATCAGAAAAAGCCGATTGCTCTAGGTTCTGGCTCACACCGTAAAATTATTGATATGTTGATGGATAAACTGGCTATTGCACCTTACTTTAATGTCATTGTCAGTGCAGATGATGTAAAAGAACATAAACCACATCCAGAAACTTTTTTACGTTGTGCGGAATTAATTCAAGCGAATCCAAGTCGTTGTATCGTATTTGAAGATGCTGATTTAGGCGTGCAAGCGGGATTAAATGCGGGAATGGACGTGTTTGATGTGCGTACACGAGAAATCATTTCGCCAAGATAATGGATATTTTTTCATTTTTTAGCGCTGATTTTTGGCAAACTCATGCGTTATGCCTTATGTTTGTCAGTGCATTCTTGAGTGCAACGGTATTACCAGGTAATTCAGAAGTTGTGTTTGTTGCTATTGCTGTACCTAAATTAGTGTTGGGATCTTTATTTAGTACAGATATATTGGCACTCGTTTTTTTCGCCACGCTTGGCAATGGATTGGGGAGTTTAACTACTTACGGGATTGGGCGATGGATGCCAAAATTCGATCCAAAAAATCACCGCACTTTATGGGTCATGAATCAGATAAAGCGTTATGGGGCGATTACTTTACTTTTAAGCTGGTTACCTGTCGTTGGTGATTTATTTTGTGCCATAGCAGGTTGGTTAAGATTAAATTTTGTGGCAAGTAGCGTCTTTATCTTTCTTGGAAAACTGGTTCGTTATGTTGCGTTATTGTTTTTTAGTGCACCATTCTTATTATAAAATGCGCAAGAAAAAGCCCCACAATGAATGCGGGGCAAATAACCCAAGGAACCAATTTTATTAAAACAACTGCAAGTTGCTTGTTCTATGAGACTAGCACTTTATAAGAAAGTTCAAATTTTTCTAAAAATTTTTTAAATAAAAATTCGGGATAAAAAAAGCCCCACAATAAATGTGGGGCAAATAACCTAAGGAACCAATTTTATTAAAACAACTGCAAGTTGCTTGTTACATAAGACAATGAGCCTTGCCATAAAGTTCATTAGAATTTGCAAAAAAATGAACATTTATTCAAATTTATTTTTAATTTACTGATTTATAAGGAAAACTTTATGCCATTACTTGATAGTTTTAAAGTGGATCATACCAAAATGAATGCACCAGCAGTACGTGTTGCAAAAACGATGCGTACACCAAAAGGTGATGACATTACCATTTTTGATTTACGTTTTTGTATTCCAAATAAAGAAATTCTTCCTCCAAAAGGTATTCATACGCTTGAACATTTGTTTGCGGGTTTCATGCGTGATCATTTAAATAGCGATAGCGTTGAAATTATTGATATTTCTCCGATGGGATGTCGCACGGGATTCTATATGTCCTTGATTGGTACACCAAATGAACAGCAAGTAGCACAAGCTTGGTTGGCTTCAATGAAGGATATTTTAGGTGTGCGAGATCAAACAACTATCCCTGAATTAAATATTTATCAATGCGGTACTTATACCGAACATTCTTTGGAAGAAGCACACGAAATTGCAAAAAATGTTATCGCTCGTGGTGTGGACGTGAATAAAAATGAAGATTTGGCACTCGATGATTCGTTATTAAAATAGGAGAAATCATGACAACACTTGGCACAGCATTAACCCCTAATGCAACCAAAGTAATGATGTTGGGTTCTGGTGAACTAGGTAAAGAAGTAGTGATTGAATTGCAACGTTTAGGCGTTGAAGTTATTGCAGTTGATCGCTATGAAAATGCCCCAGCACAACAAGTGGCACATCGTGCATACACCATTTCTATGTTAGATGGTAATGCATTGAAAACGCTTGTGGAGAAAGAAAAGCCTGACTACATTGTTCCCGAAGTTGAAGCTATTTCGACTGCCACTTTGGTTGAATTAGAACAAGCCGGCTTTAATGTTGTGCCGACTGCAAAAGCCACTCAACTTACGATGAATCGTGAAGGGATTCGTCGTTTAGCTTCAGAAGAGTTAGGGCTACCAACTTCGCCTTACCAATTTGTGGATAATTTTTCGGACTTTCAAAGTGCGGTCGAAAAAATTGGTATTCCTTGCGTGGTGAAACCGATTATGTCTTCTTCTGGACATGGGCAAAGCATTTTAAAGTCTAAAGATGATATTCAAAAAGCTTGGGATTACGCGCAAGAAGGTGGGCGTGCTGGCGCTGGTCGAGTAATTGTTGAAGGTTTTGTCAAATTTGATTATGAAATCACGTTACTGACAGTACGCCATATCAATAGTACAAGTTTCCTCGCGCCAATAGGTCATCGTCAAGAAGATGGTGATTATCGGGAATCTTGGCAGCCTCAAGCTATGTCGGATATTGCACTATCAAAAGCGCAATCGATTGCTGAGAAGATTACCAGTGCATTGGGTGGATTCGGTATTTTCGGTGTAGAGATGTTTGTGTGTGGTGATGAGGTGATTTTCAATGAAGTATCACCGCGTCCTCATGATACAGGAATGGTAACGCTGATTTCTCAAGAGCTTTCTGAATTCGCTTTGCATGCTCGTGCGATTTTAGGTTTACCAATCCCCGAAATTACGTTGATTAGCCCATCGGCATCTAAAGCTATTGTTGTGGAAGGCAAATCACAAAATGTGCAATTTGGTGGAATCGAAAAAGCACTGGCACAACCTCATACTAATATTCGATTATTTGGCAAAGGTGAAGTGAATGGTCATCGACGCTTAGGCGTTTTACTTGCGCGCGATGTATCCGTTGAAAAAGCGTTGGAAAAGGTAAAACAAGCTTATGAACAGCTAGAAATTAGTTTATAAAAATCGAAAGTGCGGTAAAAATTTATTGCATTTTATTAAATGACTAACAATTGATTTTTTTAGCAATATTAGGCTCATAAAAACGCACTTTCTACAAAGTGCGTTTTATTTTTAGAAGCGATTAATTAGCAATCTTGCTTACCATAAGCATCTTGGCGAAGAATGTGACGAACACCTTCATCAAATTCTGCCAATACGCGATCTGCATCTTTTGGATCTTTACCGCGCGCATCTAAGTAGAATTTAATTTTTGGTTCAGTACCTGAAGGACGAGCAATTAAGCGTCCGTCATTTTCTAAGTTGAATACAAGGATATCGCTTTGACGATCTGTTTTAGTATGATCGATAAATTGCGCCACTTTCACGCTAGCAATTTCTGCTGGTGGATTGTTACGAAGTGCGGTCATTAATTTTCCAATTTCTGAAAGATCGCTGACTCGAATAGAGATTTGTCCACTTACATAAGCACCAAATTCTTTGGTAAATTCATCAGCATAATCTGCTAAAGTTTTGCCTTGTTTTTTCAAGTTACGCACAAGATCTAAGAACACGATTGCTGCAGAAATACCGTCTTTATCGCGTACTTTGTCTGGGTCCACTAAATAGCCCAATGCCTCTTCAAAACCGAACAATAAGCCAGATACTTTACCGATGTATTTGAAACCAGTTAAGGTTTCTTCTGATTGGAAACCGTATTTTTTCGCAATTTCAGCGAGTGCAGGAGAAGAAACAAGTGAGCAAGCCAATGTGCCTTGTTTACCTTGATATTGTTTTGCTAAGTACCAACCTAAGAAACAGCCTACTACGTTGCCGTGTAGTGATTTCCAGTTGCCTTGCGCATCAGGCACCGCAACGGCTAAACGGTCTGCATCTGGGTCATTAGCAATGATAAATTCAGCATTCTTTTCTTTTGCCACTTTAATTGCTAAATCTAATGCGCCTTTTTCTTCTGGATTTGGGAAATTCACAGTTGGGAATGTGCCATCTGGCCAAACTTGATCTGCGACTACGTGAGGTTGTGGTAAGCCTGCTTTTGCTAGCGTTTTACTTAAAACTTCATAGCCAACACCGTGCATAGCGGTATAAACATAGTTAATGTCGCAAGCTGGCTCTTTAGCTAATGATGCAGTTTTTGTAATGTACGCATCTACAACTTCATCATTTAACACTACATAATTATCGCTACGTGGTAAATCTTGGATATTGCCAGCCGCAACTTTATCAATTAATGCTGCGATGTCTTTATCTGCCGGTGAAACGATTTGACCGCCGCCATTTGCTTTGCCCAAATACACTTTATAGCCGTTATCTTCCGGTGGATTATGGCTTGCTGTTACCATTACACCTGCAGTGGTATCAAAATATTGGACAGCATAAGCTAAAACTGGAGTCGGTAATTTGCGTGGTAATAAATAGGCTTTTACGCCTGCGCCTGCCATAATTTCAGCGGTGTCACGGGCAAATACATCAGAGTTTTTACGGCCATCGTAACCAATTACGATTGATGGTTCTTTATCGTAACCTTTTAAATATTCCGCTAAACCGCCAGCAGCTTGAGAAACTAACACTCGGTTCATCCCCATTGAGCCAGCTTGTAAACGGCCACGTAAACCAGCCGTACCAAATTGTAAGCGACCATCAAAACGTGCGTGCAATTCTGCTTCAACCGCTTTATCTCCGCCTTTTGCCGCATCTAAAAGTGCGGTTAATTCTGCACGAGTTTCTGCGTCAGGATCTTGGTTTAACCAATTTTGCGCTATATGAAAAAGAGTTGTCATAGGATCATCCTTATTCTCTTGAAATAAATCGCTGTTAGACTAGCCGAAATCACCCAAAATGGGAACGGATAATTATCAAAATTTTGATCTATTTAACATTTTTTGTTCACGCAATCGGTTATCCGAGCGAATTAGGAAAGCCGTTTGTTGCATAGGCATTTATTTGAAAAATTCGCTATAATACCACCTCAATATTTACGGCAAAATTTAACCGCACTTTAAGGATTTTCAATGTCATCCCAGCCTCGTTTCGTCCATCTTCGCACGCACACAGATTTTTCGATGATTGATAGTATTGTCAAAGTGAAACCTCTGGTGAAAGCTTGTGCTGCCAATGAAATGGTCGCGATGGGATTAACGGATTTTACTAATTTTTGTGGTGTGGTGCGTTTTTATGGCGAAATGCTTTCTTCGGGGATGAAGCCAATTATCGGGGCAGATGTAAAGGTCAAAAGCGCATTGTGTGGCGATGAATACTTTGATCTTACTTTGCTGGCTAAAAATAACGAAGGCTATAAAAACATTACATTATTACTCTCAAAAGCCTATCAGCGCGGTTATGATGACTATCCTTATATCGATCAAAATTGGTTAATTGAACATCGCGAGGGAGTGATTATTTTATCGGGAGGGACGCAAGGCGATGTAGGTAAAAAATTGTTGAAAGAAAACGTAGCCGAAATTGAAAGTGCGGTCGCTTTTTACCAAGAGTTTTTTGCTGATCATTTTTATCTTGCGCTTACGCGCACTGGCAGACCTGATGAAGAACGTTATATCCAAGCAGCATTAAAATTAGCTAAAAGTCATGGATTGCCTTTGGTGGCGACGAACGATGTGATGTTTTTGAAATCTGATGATTTTGAGGCTCATGAAATTCGCGTAGCGATTCACGATGGCTATACTTTAGACGATCCTAAACGTCCAAAATGTTATACCTCACAGCAATATTTCCGCAGCGAAGACGAAATGTGTAAGCTGTTTGCAGACATTCCTTCCGCTCTCGAAAATACCTTATTAATTGCGCAGCGTTGTAGTGTGACTTTGCGCCTTGGTCAATATTTCTTGCCTCAATTCCCGACGGGAGATTTAAGTACAGAAGATTTCTTAGTGCAAAAAGCTAAAGAAGGTTTGGAAGAACGTTTAGCTTTTTTATTCCCTGATGAAAAAGTGCGGTTAGAAAAACGGCCAAAATATGATGAACGTTTGCAAGTTGAGCTAGATGTAATTAACCAAATGGGGTTCCCGGGTTATTTCTTGATCGTAATGGAATTTATTCAATGGTCTAAGGATAACGATATTCCAGTAGGGCCCGGTCGTGGTTCTGGTGCGGGTTCATTAGTGGCTTATGCATTAAAAATCACTGATTTAGATCCGTTAGAGTTTGATTTGCTATTTGAGCGTTTCTTAAATCCAGAACGTGTGTCTATGCCTGATTTCGACGTGGATTTCTGTATGGACGGTCGCGATCGCGTGATTGAACACGTTGCTGAAACCTACGGCCGTGGCGCGGTATCACAAATTATTACCTTTGGTACAATGGCGGCAAAAGCGGTGATTCGTGATGTGGGGCGCGTATTGGGGCATCCGTATGGTTTCGTTGATCGTATTTCGAAATTAATTCCGCCAGATCCTGGAATGACGCTTGCGAAAGCATTTGAAGCCGAACCACAATTACAGACCGCCTACGACAGCGATGAAGAAGTGCAAGCGTTGATTGATATGGCGCGTAAGCTGGAAGGTGTGACGCGTAATGCGGGTAAACATGCTGGAGGCGTGGTCATTTCGCCAACCTTAATTACTGATTTTGCACCGCTCTATTGTGATAATGAAGGCTTACATCCGGTTACTCACTTTGATAAAAATGATGTGGAATATGCGGGGCTTGTTAAATTCGACTTCTTAGGCTTGCGCACTCTCACCATCATTAAATGGGCATTGGATATGATTAATGCTCGTATGGTGCGTGAAGGCAAGCCTCGAGTTGATATTGCCTCCATTCCACTTGATGATCCTGAATCTTTTGAATTACTTAAACGTTCCGAAACTACAGCCGTGTTCCAGCTGGAATCGCGAGGTATGAAGGATTTGATTAAGCGCCTGCAGCCTGACTGTTTTGAGGATATTATCGCGTTGGTGGCATTGTTCCGTCCTGGTCCGTTACAATCAGGTATGGTGGATAACTTTATCGACCGTAAACATGGGCGAGAAGAAGTTTCTTACCCTGACGCAGAATATCAACATGAAAGCTTGAAACCTATTCTTGAGCCGACTTACGGTATTATTTTGTATCAAGAACAAGTGATGCAAATTGCGCAGGTGTTGGCTGGCTATACCTTGGGTGGGGCTGACTTATTGCGTCGAGCAATGGGTAAAAAGAAACCAGAAGAAATGGCAAAACAGCGTTCTGTATTTAAAGAAGGTGCGGAGAAAAACGGCGTAGATGGCGAGCTATCCATGAAGATTTTCGACTTGGTGGAAAAATTTGCTGGCTATGGTTTTAATAAATCTCACTCCGCTGCTTATGCCTTGGTGTCTTACCAAACCCTTTGGCTCAAAACCCATTTCCCTGCAGAATTTATGGCTGCAGTGATGACATCTGAAATGGATAATACGGATAAAATCGTAGGTTTGTACGATGAATGTTTACGTATGGGCTTAAAAGTAACGCCACCAGATATTAATATCGGCAAACACCATTTTAGCGTCAATGAACAAGGCGAAATTGTATATGGGATTGGTGCGATTAAAGGGGTAGGAGAAGGCCCGATTGAAGCACTTGTGACGGCAAGAAATGAAGGGGGGATTTTCAAAGATTTATTCGATTTATGCGCTCGTGTAGATTTGAAAAAAATTAACCGTCGTACCTTTGAAAGCCTAATTATGTCGGGTGCCTTTGATAAATTAGGCCCACATCGCGCCGCACTTTCTAAGAATTTAGAAGATGCGCTTAGAGCGTCCGATCAGCATGCGAAAGATGAAGCAATGGGGCAAACGGATATGTTCGGTGTGCTGACTGAAACCCATGAAGAAGTGGAAAATGCCTACTCCAATACACCGCCTTATACCGAAAAACAAATCCTTGATGGTGAGCGAGAAACCTTGGGGCTTTATTTAAGCAGCCATCCTGTTAGCCGTTATTTAAAAGAACTTTCCCATTACACATCGACGCGGTTGAAAGATCTTGCACCCAATCGCCGTGGACAAATTAGCACTGTGGCGGGATTATTGGTCGCATCACGAATTGCAATCACAAAAAAAGGCAATCGCTTAGGCATTGCTACATTAGACGATCGTTCTGGTCGCTTAGATTTAACATTATTTGGCGAAAGCCTAGAGCAATTTGGTGAGAAATTACAAAAAGATACCGTTGTTGTTGCTTCTGGGCAAGTGAGCTTTGATGATTTTTCTGGCGGCTTAAAAATGGCGGTGCGAGAGTTAATGACCTTGGATGAGGCGCGTTCTCGTTATGTCAAATCTTTAGCTATTAGTCTTTCTGATCATCAAATTACACCAAGTTTCATTAAACAACTTAAAGCATTACTTGAGCCAGTGAGTGGTGGAACCTTGCCGATTAACGTGTATTATCAAAGTCCGAAAGGTCGTGCGTTGTTACGTTTAGGCGTGCAATGGTCAATTATTCCAACAGATGAAATTCTGACGGAATTAGTGAATTTACTTGGCGAAAGTGCGGTGGAATTAGAGTTTGAATAAGACAAAGGCGTGAAAAATATCACGCCTTTTTATAAGATTAACGTAAGAAATAACGATAAGATTTGCTTTCTGTTACATCTTCAAAAACATAATTGAGTTGGGCAAGTGCCTGTTCAAATTCTGCTTGTTCGCATTCTTCAATTTGGAACCCAGCAAGGATATTTCCATAGTCCGCACCATGGGCACGATAATGGAATAATGAAATATTCCAACGATTTTGCAAGGTTTCTAAAAATTTCAATAACGCACCTTTTTGCTCAGGAAATTCAAACGTATATAAGCGTTCGTTATTATTGGCTGCTCGACCTCCCATTAAATAGCGAACGTGCGTTTTCGCAATATCATCATCAGACATATCCTCAACATCAAAACCATTTTTAGTGAGGTCTGCAATAATATCTGCATTTTCTTGCTCATTTGTCGTTCTTACCCCAACAAACACGCAAGCACGTTTATCATCTGCATAACGGTAACTGAATTCGGTTACTGCTCGATTACCTAATACATAAGCAAATTTTAAGAAACTACCAGGTTGTTCAGGCATGGTCACGGCTAATAAAGCTTCTCTGTTTTCACCAATTTCACAACGTTCAGATACATAACGTAATGTGTGGAAATTCAAGTTCGCGCCAGACAAAATTGCCGCCATATTTTTGCCTTCAATATGGTTTTGTTTTGCATATTTTTTCAAACCGGCTAAACCTAACGCACCTGATGGTTCTGCAACAGCACGAACGTTCTCAAATAAATCTTTCATTGCTGCGCATACTTCGTCACTATCGACCAATACCATATCATCAAGATATCGCTGACATAGGCGGAATGTTTCGTCGCCAATGCGTTTTACGGCAACGCCATCGGCAAATAATCCAACATGGGTTAAATCTGTTGGTTCGCCTTTATCGAGAGCGGCTTTTAAGCACGCGGAATCTTTTGATTCTACACCGATGATTTTAATTTCTGGCATAAATTGCTTAAGCAAAATTGCCACACCTGCAGCTAAACCGCCTCCACCGACTTGTACAAACACATAATCCAAATCTGCCACTTGTTGTAGCATTTCCATCGCTAACGTGCCTTGCCCTGCGATCACTAATGGATGATCGAATGGAGGAATAAATGTCATATTTTTTTCTTTTGAAAGCTCAATCGCTTTTGCTTTAGCTTCATCAAAATTAGCACCGTGCAACAACACCTCGCCACCAAAACCACGCACTGCATCCACTTTAATGCTTGGGGTGTTTTGTGGCATGACAATCAATGCTTTTAAGCCTAATTGTTTCGCTGATAATGCCACGCCTTGCGCATGGTTACCTGCAGATGCCGCTATCACGCCCGCTTCTTTTTGTTCTGCTGAAAGGCTAGAAATCATTGCGTAAGCGCCGCGTAGTTTAAAGCTATTTACTGGCTGACGGTCTTCTCGTTTAATCCAGATATTATTGTGCAGTCGTTCAGAAAGTTTTCCCATTTTTTGTAAAGGGGTCACTTGCGCTGCTTCATATACGCGTGAACCAAGTTTAACAATGGCATTGATATAATCTGATTGAGAAGGTTGAGGATTGCTGAGTAGGTTTTTCATAGTGTTTGTTTTGATGATGAAGTGCGGTTAGTTTTTCCTTTGTTTTATCCCCCTCTTATGAAAGAGGGGGAACCGTTAAATTATCTTAATAATGTTTTATCGCGTACCGCACCTTTGTCCGCTGAGGTCGCAAAGTGACCGAATACTTTCAATGCGAAAGATACTTCACGCTCACGGTGAGCAGGCTGCCAACCTTTTTGATCTTGTTCGGCTCTGCGTGCTGCGAGTTCTTCATTACTGATTTCTAAGTTAATTGCACGATTTGGAATATCAATGTTGATAATATCGCCATCACGTACTAAGCCTATTGCACCGCCAGAAGCAGCTTCTGGTGATGCGTGTCCAATAGACAAGCCTGATGTACCACCAGAGAAACGCCCATCCGTTAATAAAGCGCATTTTTTGCCTAAGCCCATCGATTTTAAGTAACTGGTTGGGTATAACATTTCTTGCATACCAGGTCCACCTTTAGGGCCTTCGTAACGGATAACAACAACATGACCTTCTTTGACTTTACCGCCTAAAATGCCTGCAACCGCATCTTCTTGGCTTTCAAATACGATAGCAGTGCCTGTGAATTTCCAAATAGATTCATCTACACCAGCGGTTTTAACGATACATCCGTCTTCAGCGAGATTACCGAATAATACGGCTAAGCCACCTTCTTGTGAAATCGCATTTTCTTTATTGCGAATACAACCGTTTACACGATCATTATCAACGGTATCCCAGCGGCAATCTTGTGAGAATGCTTGAGTTGTGCGGATACCTGCAGGGCCTGCACGGAAGAATTTATGTAATTCTTCATCTTGATTGCGAATAATATCGTATTGGTCTAGTTGCTCTCCCATGCTCATTCCAAGCACGGTGTGTGTATTTTTATGAATTAATCCAGCACGATCTAATTCACCCAACAATCCCATAATACCGCCTGCACGGTGTACGTCTTCCATATGATATTTATTGGTGTTTGGTGCAATTTTGCTTAAACAAGGCACTTTGCGCGATAAACGGTCAATATCTTCCATTTTAAAATCCACGCCTGCTTCTTGTGCTGCCGCTAATAAGTGTAAAACAGTGTTACTTGAACCACCCATTGCGATATCGAGGCTCATTGCATTTTCAAAGGCATCAAAAGTACCGATTGAACGAGGCAATACGCTTGCATCATCTTGTTCGTAATAACGTTTGCAAAGCTCGACAATTTGACGACCTGCTTTTAAGAATAATTCTTTACGGTCTGCGTGAGTGGCTAACATGGAACCGTTACCAGGTAAAGATAAACCTAAGGCTTCAGTTAAGCAGTTCATTGAGTTAGCGGTAAACATGCCAGAGCAAGAACCACAAGTTGGGCAAGCGCTACGCTCAATCGCATCAATACGCTCATCGCTTACATTCGGATCGGCTGCCTCAATCATCGCATCTACTAAATCTAAGCGGATTAATTGATCAGAAAGTTTAGTTTTACCTGCTTCCATCGGGCCGCCTGAGACAAAAATTGTCGGAATGTTCAAACGCATTGCCGCCATCAACATTCCTGGAGTGATTTTGTCACAGTTGGAAATACACACCATCGCATCAGCACAGTGCGCATTGACCATATATTCTACGCTATCAGCGATTAAATCACGGCTTGGTAAAGAATAAAGCATCCCGCCATGTCCCATCGCGATACCATCATCCACCGCAATAGTATTGAATTCTTTTGCTACGCCGCCCGCTTTTTCAATTTCAGCAGCAACAAGCTGTCCCATATCTTTTAAATGCACATGCCCAGGTACGAATTGAGTGAAAGAGTTCACCACCGCAATAATCGGTTTACCAAAGTCATTTTCTTTCATCCCTGTTGCACGCCATAAGGCACGTGCGCCTGCCATATTACGACCTTGTGTACTAGTCGCTGAACGTAGTTTTGGCATAAATAATCTCTCCGAGTAAAATTTTAGGGTTTGTTTGTATTACTAATTTCTTCATTAATTAAGACTGCCAAATCTCCCCACCCCCTCTTTGCTAAAGAGGGGATTTTCTTTATAAATTTGCTGTCATCTGACTAATTTATATTTGCCATATCAAAGTAGAACAATGATACAAAATCTCGCTCGTTACTCCCCCTCTTTAGCAAAGAGGGGGTGGGGAGATTTGACAGAAGATAATACGAAGAAATTATTCGATAAAATTAAGTTTATAAATGCAATTATTTAGATAAAGAGCCTACCGATTAAAATAAAAGTGCGGTCAGATTTAATAGTAATTTTTAACCACATTTAAATTAAATTGCTCCATTAGCTATATCTACACACTTGTAAACCATTTGTTTTGTATCGTATTGTCCTTCAAATTCTTTTTGAAAATTTTCTTTCGCCTTTTCACAATGCTCTTTTGTATTATGAATTGAGAGTGTTGTCATATAGCCTGTATAGTTTTGCAAATAAGTGAGAACATAAGCAGCTTGTGATGAAGTTGCGAATACTAATCCTGATACGGCTAAAAATGATTTAAAAAATTTAGTCATAATGTCTTCCTTTTTAAATAATATTTAAAACATCTGGCAATTTTGCCAACTGATTCACTAATAGATCTAAAGTGCGGTCAGATTTTACGGTGATTTTTAACCGCACTTGGGTTTCAATTAGTGTCATGTCCATCGTTGTAACGGTAAAACCGCGGTGGCGTGCTACGCGTAAAATGCGTTCTAGTACTTCAGGGCGATGACGAGCAACGAGTTCAAGTTTATATTCATTCATTAGTTCATCTCCTCTACCATATCCGCGTTACATGCGCCCGGTGGCACAAGTGGCCATACACATTCATCAGGTGGAATACATACTTGTAATAAATAGGCTGTTTTGCTGTTTAATAATCGGTTGAGTGCGGCATCCACATCATCGGCTGACTCAATACGTTCTGCAGGAATACCGAATGCGTTAGCAAGCATCACAAAATCTGGGTTGTCATCTAAAATGGTTTCACTGCGACGTTTATTCCAGAATAAATCCTGCCATTGACGAACCATACCTAAGCGTTGGTTATCCAATAGCAAAATTTTTACCGGTAAATTGCCACGTTTGATTGAACCTAATTCTTGGATATTCATCATGAGTGAGCCATCACCCGTGACCAAAATGACTTCATCTTGTGGGCGTGCTTTTTTTGCTCCCACTGCAGCGGGTAAGCCAAAACCCATTGTGCCGAAACCTGCCGATGTAATGTAGTTTTCTGGCGCAAAATGCTTCATGTGTTGCGCTGACCACATTTGATGCTGACCCACATCGGTACAAATTACTGCATTATTTGGTTTGCGATTAGATAGGGTGTTGAGTAATGCCCAAGGATCAATCGGGCGATTGCCTTGATTTTCAACATAAGTGAAATCTAATTTTGCTTTGAAATTTCTGATTTGTTCACGCCAAGGTTCAATATCAAGATCTTGTTTAAGTGCATTAAGTGCTTGGATTAAATCCCCTTGTAATGCAACATCTGCACGGCGTAATTTATGGATTTCCGCTGCATCAATATCACAATGAATCACTTTGGCATGAGGCGCAAAAGTATCGAGTTTACCTGTTACACGATCGTCAAAACGCGCACCGCATACGAGTAATAAATCACTTTCTTGCACAGCAAAATTAGCAACTTTTGTGCCATGCATACCAATCATGCCCATATACACATCATCATTTGGATCAATTGCTCCTAAACCTTTTAAAGTTGAGACGGATGGTATTTGGGTCTGGGCTAAAAATTCGCGTAAGGTAGGAACAGCTTTCGCCATACCAACGCCACCACCCACATAAAGCACCGGTTTTTTAGCATTTTTTAATAATTCTTTTGCTTCAGCGAGTTTATCTGCCGAAAGTGCGGTCGGTTTTTCTAATGTTTTAACGTAGGCTTTTACATTCGCAGGCACTTCACCAACTTGAATATCACGAGGCACATCAATAAGAACTGGTCCAGGACGTCCGCTTTGGGCAATTTCAAAGGCTTCCGCAAAAACATCAGCTAATTCATCCGCACTTTGAACGATAAAACTGTGTTTGGTACAAGCAAGGGAAAGACCTAGAACATCCGCTTCTTGAAACGCATCCGTGCCGATTAATGGAGAGGAAACTTGACCGGTAATGGCTACAACTGGAATGGAGTCCATCATGGCATCACCTAATCCAGTGACTAAATTCGTTGCGCCAGGGCCTGATGTAGCAATACAGACGCCCACTTTTCCCGTGGAGCGAGCATAGCCAATCGCAGCCATTGCAGCCCCTTGTTCATTGCGACAAAGTAAGTGATCTAAGCCTGCATCATAAAGGGCATCGTAGGTTGGCATGATTGCACCGCCTGGATAGCCGAAAAGAGTCGTGACATGGTGTGCTTTCAGGCACTCCATGATGAGTTGTGCACCTGTCATTGTGTTTGTTTCCTGTTGTTTTTATTTTGGGATAAGTTCAGCATTGTAGCGAAATTTCGAGTCATTGGTAGGGCTTGGCGCGAAAAAAACGAAAAAAGTGCGGTGAAAATTGGCTTGCTTTGAATGTTTATGTTCTTTTTATTAAAAAATTCATTAATTTTTACCGCTCTTTTGGCTTATTTATTGACTGATGATTAGATTTCATTATATTGAAACTCTTTTCATTTTTTTACATAGGATAATTTATGGCTCACTCAGTCCCAAAAGCACAAAAGCGTGAGACTTTTTCTGGTCGTCGTGCATTTATTCTGGCAGCAATTGGTTCTGCCGTTGGTCTTGGTAATATTTGGCGTTTCCCTTACACCACTTATGAAAACGGTGGTGGCGCATTTATTATCCCTTACCTTATCGCGTTGTTAACCGCAGGGATTCCTCTTTTATTCCTAGATTATGCAATTGGGCACCGTCATCGTGGTGGTGCGCCACTTTCTTATCGTCGTTTTAGCCCGCATTTTGAGGTGTTTGGCTGGTGGCAAATGATGGTAAATGTCATCATCGGATTATACTACGCTGTAGTATTAGGCTGGGCGGCAAGCTACACATATTTTTCTTTCACTGGCGCGTGGGGTGATAAACCTATTGATTTCTTCATCGGCGAATTTTTAAAAATGGGCGATATTAAAAACGGTATCAGCTTTGAATTTGTTGGTATGGTAACCGCCCCATTAATTGCGATGTGGATTGTTGCCTTAGGCGTACTTTCTATGGGCGTCCAAAAAGGAATTGCTAAGGTTTCCTCCGTATTAATGCCAGTGCTTGTTGTGATGTTTATGGCACTTGTGATTTATTCCTTATTCTTACCCGGCGCAGCAAAAGGTTTAGATGCATTATTTACACCAGATTGGACAAAATTATCCAATCCAAGTGTATGGATTGCCGCTTATGGACAAATCTTCTTCTCTCTTTCTATTGGATTTGGGATTATGGTGACTTACGCCTCTTATCTTAAAAAAGAATCCGATTTAACGGGAAGTGGCTTGGTTGTAGGTTTTGCTAACAGTAGCTTTGAAGTGTTAGCGGGTATCGGCGTATTTGCAGCATTAGGTTTTATTGCAACAGCGCAAGGTCAAGAAGTTAGTGAAGTAGCAAAAGGTGGAATTGGTTTAGCATTTTTTGCGTTTCCAACCATCATCAACAAAGCACCATTTGGCGAAGTGCTAGGCGTATTGTTCTTTGGATCATTAACCTTTGCCGCATTGACTTCATTCATCTCCGTTATCGAAGTAATTATTTCCGCAATTCAAGATAAAATTCGTATTAGCCGTGGGAAAGTAGCATTCATCGTGGGTGTGCCAATGATGTTAGTTTCTGTCATCTTATTCGGTACGACAACTGGCTTACCAATGTTAGATGTATTCGATAAATTCGTGAACTATTTCGGTATTGTTGCCGTAGCATTTGCTTCTTTAATTGCGATTGTGGCAAATGAAAAACTCGGTTTATTAGGTAATCACTTAAACGAAACATCATCTTTCAAAGTAGGTTTCTTCTGGCGTTTATGCATTGTATTAACGAGTGGTGTTTTAGCATTCATGCTTTTCAGTGAAGGCGCGAAAGTCTTCTCTGAAGGTTACGAAGGTTATCCAAACTGGTTCGTAAACACCTTTGGTTGGGGAATGTCTATTAGCTTACTTGTCGTGGCATTTTTCCTTTCTCGCTTAAAATGGAAAAGCGAAACCAAATTAACGATTGATGAAACTAAAGGAGAATAAAATGAGTACTGGTGCAATTATTATGATGATCGTGTCTCTCGCTTTGGTATGGGGTGGATTGGTTTACGCCCTGATTCGATTACCAAAAGAAGAATAATCATAAATCTGACCGCACTTTGATCTGTCCCCAAAATTTGGACTAAATAACCAATTGATTAAGGTGTAGATTATTAACAAGCATTATTCGATATTATTTAAGGGGCTGAAGCAGATTAACATCATTGCTAATCTACTTTAGCCTCTAATATTTTTAATGTTTATCTAATATTAATGCTAAGTTAATATAAAAAACTTTGTAAGCTTATATATAAGGTATTGTAGATAAGAATAAAAAAGCGACTTACTTTCACATAAGCCGCTTTGGGGGATAACCTAACTAAGTATGTTTAGGTCTGAAGAAAATCATCGTAAAGATTTGCCAGAAGAAGGCGAGTGCACCGAAGATGAAGACAACGTCGCCCCCTAAACGAACCCAACGTAAGGTATCGAATAATGGTTGTTGCATAAATTCTTCACTACGTGCATACCATAAGCCTTCAGAGATACTTGCATATCCTTGAATAACACCGATAGGTAGTAAGCTTGATACGATCATGAGTACTAAACCGCCGTTTAATAACCAGAAGCCCCATTTCATTAACTTATCGTTAAATGGCGTATCTGGACGTAAATAACGAGCGATTAAGAATACGAAGCCTAATGCTAAGAAACCATACACACCGAATAATGCAGCGTGAGCGTGAACGGCAGTCGTGTTCAAGCCTTGAACATAGTAGAGTGAAATTGGTGGATTGATTAAGAAACCAAATACACCTGCACCTAACATATTCCAGAATGCGACGGCAACAAAGCAGTAAAGAGGCCATTTTAAACGGTCCATCCAAGGTGTTTTTTGTTGCATTGCCCAGTGTTCCCAAGCTTCATGACCTAATAACACTAATGGAACTACTTCAAGTGCTGAGAATGACGCACCTACTGCGATAATTGGTGTGGTTGCACCCGCGAAGTATAAGTGGTGGAATGTACCTGGGATACCACCGATTAAGAATAATGCTGCTTCAGTAATGGTTGCCACTGTCGCTGTACGACGTGAAACTAAACCTAAACTTACGAAGATGAATGAAAGCGCCGCTACAGAGAATACTTCGAAGAAGCCTTCTACCCATAGGTGAACTACCCACCAACGCCAGTATTCCATCACAGAAATGTGAGTGTGCTCGCCGTAGAATAATGCAGGGCCATAGAATAAGCCGATTGCAATGACAGAAGCGAAGAATAACGCTAATAAGTTTTTGTCTCCTGGTTGTTTGAATGCGTTCACTGTACCGCGAAGCATTAAGACTAACCAGAATAAGATGCCTGCGAATTTCACTGCTTGCCAGAAACGACCTAAGTCAATGAACTCATAGCCTTGGTGACCGAACATGAAGCTCCATTCTTCAGGGAGAATATGCGCAATCGCTAAATAGCTACCGGTGAATGAACCGACGACTAATACTACTAATGCCCAGTAGAGAACATCCACACCCAATTTTTGGAATTTCGGATCTTTACCGCCATTAATGATTGGTGCAAGGAATAAACCACCGGCTAAGAATGCCATTGCAATCCAGAATAAGGCAGCTTGAATATGCCATGTACGCACTAATGAATATGGGAAGTATTGAGAAATATCAATACCATAGAATTCCTGACCTTCAACAGTATAGTGAGCAACAATCGCCCCTAAATTCACTTGCAATAAGAATAGTGCAAGCACCGTAAAGAGATATTTGCCTAACGCACGTTGAGAAGGAGTAAGTTGTAATTTTGTGAGTGGATCGAACTCAGGCATTGGTGGTTCTTTTTCATCTTCACGTTTTTTGAATGACCAAATCCATACCACAAAACCAATACCTGCAATTAGGAATACCACACTCGCAATAGACCAAATCACATTTTCTGGTGTTGGTACGTTATTAATTAACGGTTCATGTGGCCAGTTGTTGGTGTAACTTGCGTGAGTGTTTGGACGTTCAGCTGATGCAGTCCATGCTGTCCAGAAGAAGAATTTAGCTAAGTCTTTACGAGCTTGTAAATCAGGAAGAGTATTATCCTTCATCGCAAAGTGTTCACGGGTCACTTTGGTTGCAGGATCATCACCGTATAAAGAGATATAGTATTGTGCTGTTTTTTCCATTGCCGCTAAGCGGGTGTTCGAAAGCACAACGGTACCGTTTTCAACTTTGCTGCCGCGATATTCTTTGGTTAAACGCGCTTTTAATAAAGTTTGTTGTTCATCATTTAAATCTGCAAAGTTTTTACTAAACTCTTGATTCGCTGTAATGTCCAACCAATTAGTTAATTCACGGTGAAGCCAATCTGCTGTCCAGTCTGGTGCTTGATATGCACCGTGCCCCCAAACAGAACCCACTTGCATACCGCCAGTAGTTTGCCAAGCTGTTTGACCATGTAAAATATCATCGTGAGTAATCACTTTCTCACCTGATTCTGAAACATATTGTTGTGGAATCGGTGGTGCTTCACGATAAACTTCAAACCCATAGTAACCGAGAATGGAGAATGCTCCAATCAATACGGCGACTAATAGGTACCAGAACTTTTTATACTGTCCCATTTTATCACTCCTAGGTTATTGAAAAATTAACTTCCTATTAAAATCATAGGTAAATATTTTACACAAAGCAAAATACCCGACTAATTATATCGGGTATTATGACACTAAAATAATACCTATAATAAAGTAATTGACTAAATTAGTAGGTTATTTTTGATCGAGATCATCCAAAAAGCGCAGTTAAAAAATGTTTTAACAGTTTTTCAATTCCCAAAAGTATTGCCTTTCTACTAGAAGTAGTAGTTAATTTAAGTATGTAAGACAAGGTTTAAAAATTTGAGTTTGGTGTAAGATATCAATGTTTAAGTTAATTTGTGTACAGTCTAAATTTATAATAGTGGATTTACTTTGACTAAGTGCAGTTATTTTTTATACCCATGGAGTTAGAATGAAAAAATATTTCTTGTCATTATTTGCCTTACCTATTTTTTGTTTTGCTCAAGAAGAACCCATAAATCCCGCATTGCTTGGATTGGGTCAGGCTTTCTTTTTTGATAAATCACTTTCTCACAATAAAACACAGAGTTGCTCTACTTGCCATATGCCTGCAGCCGCTTTTGCGGATTTACGTGAAAATGATATCGATAAAATGGTTTCACAAGGTGATGATCCGACAAAGTTTGGTAATCGCAATACACCAACGGCAATTTATGCAAAATATTCCCCTGATTTTCATTTTGATGAAAAAATTAAGGATTATGTTGGCGGCCAATTCTGGGATGGTCGAGCAAAACATTTAGCTGAGCAGGCGGGGGGGCCTCCAATCAACCCAGTTGAAATGGGCATGAAAGACAAAGCCAGCGTGGTAAAACGTATTGCCGAAAATCAAGCAGTGAAAGATTACATTACCAAGCATTGGGGCGAGGAAATTTGGCAAGATGATGAGAAAATTTACGCCATTATGGAACAGGCACTTGCTGCATTTCAGCAATTAGATTTGTTTGCTCAATTCAGTTCTAAATATGACCGCACTTTGGCAGGGCAAGATAAATTTACTGAGCAAGAGGCATTAGGCAAGGCGTTATTTTTTGATAAAGAAAAAACAACTTGCAGTAATTGTCATCAGCTGAATGAAAAAGATCATCGTGAAGAAACTTTTACAAATTACCGTTATTTCAATCTCGGCGTACCGAAAAATGAGGCATTGATTGCTCACAATAAATTAGGCGAAGATTGGGTGGATAATGGATTGTTAGATAATCCAATGGTGAAAGGTGACATCGCTCAAAAAGGCAAATTTAAAGTGCCGACATTGCGTAATGTCGCCGTGACCGCACCTTATATGCATAACGGCGTATTTAAAGAACTACATACCGTATTATTATTTTTAGATAGCCATAACAATCCTGAACGTAAGATTAATCCCGAAACGGGCAAGCCTTGG
Organism: Haemophilus haemolyticus; assembly: GCF_003493605.1. Lineage (GTDB taxonomy): Bacteria > Pseudomonadota > Gammaproteobacteria > Enterobacterales > Pasteurellaceae > Haemophilus > Haemophilus haemolyticus_J. Next base: position 255,107 of record NZ_QQKA01000002.1, on the reverse strand, counting down.
TCGGCAGCAGAATATGCGCCAACGGTAAGCCATAGTGATCTTAAAGGTAAACCTCTTACTGATGCAGAAATTGATGCGTTGGAAGCATTTTTGAAAACGTTGACTGATGCAGCCTATGATAAGGGCGGTGAGTAAGATAATTTCACCGCACTTAAAGCTAAAATTTAAGTCACATTTCTATGTTACAATTTAAGGCATCATTTTAAGGGGGATATATGTCAGAGAATTTGTGGCTTTTTAGCTTGTTAGCAATCGTTGCTCTATTGATTTTATTGCTTATTCTACGCCAGCAAAAATATACACATCTTCATCAAGAATTATCGAAAACGACTCAAGATTATAATCAACTTGCTAGTAAATTTGATGAGCTCAGTGGCGTTAAAAACCAGTTTGAACAACAAACAATTAAAGTACAGACTGAAAATCAAGGACTGCAATATCGTTTAACTGAACGTGATGAACAAATACATCATCTCACGCAAGAACGACAAAATTTGACCGAAAAATTGACCGCACTTTCTCAAGAATTGACGGGATTAAAAACAACTTTAGCAGAGAAAGAAAAACATTTTTCGGAACAACAACAGAACTTTGAACAATCTAAGCAGCAGTTGGGCGTGGAATTTCAAAATTTAGCCAATCGGATTTTAGATGAAAAAAGTCGATCATTTAGTCAATCAAATCAAACGGCATTGGAAACCTTGCTCAAGCCTTTCCGTGAGCAAATTGAAGGTTTCCAAAAACGTGTCAATGAAATTCACTCCGAATCCGTAAAGGGCAATGCAGGCTTGGAAGCTGAAATCAAAAAAGTGCTGGAAATTGGTCTGAATATGTCACAAGAGGCGAGTAATTTAACTTCTGCACTGAAAGGCGAAAAGAAAACGTTAGGTAACTGGGGCGAAGTACAATTAGAACGAGCGTTGCAACTGGCAGGGCTTGAAGAAAATGTGCATTACCGTGCTCAAGCGCATTTTAAAGATGAACAAGGTGGACGCAATTACCCTGATTTTGTGTTGAATTTACCCGATGATAAACATTTAATTATCGACAGTAAAATGTCGCTCGTGGCTTACGAAAGTGCGGTAAATTCTGACGATGATTTTGAACGTGAGCGTTTACTCAAAGAACATATTTCTGCATTAAAAACCCATATTAACGATCTGCATAAAAAAGATTACAGCAATCTTATTGGCATGCGTAGCCCAAATTTTGTTCTTATGTTTATTGCGGTAGAACCGGCGTATATTGAGGCTTTAAAATCTGATCCTGCTTTATTTAATTACGGTTATGAACGTAATGTAATTATGGTTTCTCACACTACGCTAATGCCGATTTTACGCACCGTGGCAAACCTATGGCGCATCGAACGCGGCAATGCTGAAGCCAAAGAAATCGCTGAAAAAGCGGGCGAAATTTATAACCAAATTTGCTTGGTCGCAGAACGTTTAAGTAAGCTTGGTAATACCCTTTCCACCGTCAGCAACCAATACAACAGCACAGTAACCGCACTTGTTGGCCAACAAGGTTTAGTTGGTAAAGTAGAACGATTTAAAACCCTTTCCGCAAAAGCCAATAAAACAATGTCCGATGTGGATCTGTTAAATAATCAGGTGGATTTGGCGAGGTTAGAAGCATTGAACTTATCTAAATAAATCTATTATTTCTCAAAAATTGCTCCCCCTCGGGGAGAGGGGCGTGCTAGAATTTAAACCTCTTCCTATTTTACAAAATAGTAAATGGAATTTTGTTGTAATAACTTGTATCTAAGGATATATCAAATGAATACACTCCGACAGACAAACAAACAAACAAACAAACAAACAAACAAGTCTAGCTAAATCCATCCAAAAATCACCGCACTTTTATACAAAATTTTCTTTTGCTACCCTCGCTGTGTTTTCGGTGTTAAATGCCCCAGTGTTTGCTACTGATGTAAATCCATTAATGGGTGGATATGATCCGAAAATCTCTCAAACTATTAACGCAAAAGATCCTGCTTTTGGTTTAGACAAATGGCAGGAATATCAACAACAGGTAACGTTGAACGCAACAAAAGCTACAGAACGTGATGCTGCCAGAGCAAAAATGACTGCTCTAGTAGGCAGAGGAATTTATTCAGGTCCAGAGATGGATGCTGCTAGAGCTGAATGGACAGCACGTTTCAGCGAGGCACAAGAAGCTCAAAATAAAGTACAAGCCATCAAAGATAAATGGAAGTCGATTTTAGGCACTGACGAGAAAGTCACGACATTTATTAATAATATGACTATTGTCGCAAATGGTTCAGCAGACGAAAGTGAGAAACAAGCGGCACAAGCCCAAATTGACGCTTTGTTCCCAATGCCGAATTATATTGGCACTGCCCACAATCTCGGCACAACTGATAGCAAATTACACCAAATCAAAGACGTGGCTGCAGGCAAAGAGGATACTGATGCAGTGAATGTGGCACAGTTAAAGCAAGCAGAAACCCACTATTTCAGCATTAATGCAGATGAAAAAGGGGAGGACTCAAATTATGATAATCGTGGTGCAATTTATAAGAGTAAGAATGGGTTACAAAATTCTAAAAATGCAATGGCAATCGGTGTAAAAGCTAAAGCGACATCGCAAAGTTCAATTGCCATCGGTACAGAAAGTCTAGCTGGAACAGAATGTTACGATGGTAATTGCGGGGGAAGTGATGTCTCTTCAATTGCGATTGGTTACGGCGCAAAATCGTTAAATAATGGCACGATAAGTATAGGTGAAAAAGCAAGAGCGGAGCAAACGGGCGGTATTTCAATTGGTAGATCTTCGTTTGCATCTGAGCAAGCTGTGGCTATAGGTCAAAATGCCCAAGTAAAAACATTCTCTTCTAGTGCAATTGCTATTGGTGATCACGCTCTTGTTGAAAGAGGCTCCGCAGAATCCGTTGCTTTAGGTTTTAAAACCAGAGTAACACAAGATAGAGCGTTAGCTTTAGGCTATCAAGCAAATGCAAATATTTCTGAGGGGGTGGCGTTAGGCTCTCGATCAAAAACAGAGATTGATAAAGATCAATTTGGTTATCATCCTGCGGGTAAAAATATAGAAGCTATTAGAGGCTCTATGACTAAAGAGCAGTATGATGATGCTCTAACAAAGCTAAAAACTGAAGGTGATGAACTACTAAATAATGAAATATTACTTCAAGAAAAAGAAGATAAATTAGCGTATTCCACAGTTACATTAGAAGAAAACACGAGACTAACAAGTGAAATCAATACATTAAAGGAAAAGATTAAAAAGAATAGAGAGAATATCGAGGAGCGTAAGAATAAGATAAAAGATATTACCCCATGGCAAAGTACTGCAGCAGGTGTATCTGTTGGTAATTCAGAATTAGGTATCACTCGCCAAATTAATAATCTGGCGGCGGGTACTGAAGACACCGATGCGGTTAATGTCGCGCAATTAAAAGAGGTCGTATCTAAAATTGGAACTGGGAGTAGCCAAACAAAATATGTGTCTATTTATTCTACAGAAACTGGGGAAGGATCTAATTTCAATAATGATGGCGCGAAAAGTGTTAATTCCGTCGCGATAGGTCCTAAGGCTTATATTGATGCAAAAAGCCTCCATTCTGTTGCGATTGGTCAAAATGCAAGAGTTGAAAGTTCGCAAAATACACCAACAACAAATCATGGCGAAAATGTTTTATCTGGGGAGCGTAGTGTTGCTATTGGTGAAAATGCATTAACAACTCAATCTTGGGCTACAGCTGTTGGTGCAGATGCGCAAGCTAAAGGTTGGGGAAGTGGTGCGTTTGGACGTGGAGCGCAAGCGTTTGGATTTAATTCAACTGCTTTAGGGAATAATGCAAAAGCGAATACATCGACAAATAGTGCAGGTAATTATAATGCTTATGCTATCGCCGTTGGGGTGGAAAGTAATGCCAATGGTACTTATGCGATTTCCGTTGGTGGAAATTCTTCCTCATCAGGTAATGGCTCCGTTGCTTTAGGTTCTTTGGCGCATTCATCAGCAGATAGATCAATAGGGCTTGGTTATTCTGCAAAAGCAACATTGAATGATGGTGTGGCGATTGGTTCACATTCATTAACTGAAAAAAATGAAAAAATTTTTGGTTATTCGCCAATTGGATTAACCAATATCGAAGCAGTGGTTAGTCAGGAAAATTATGAAAAGTACACAAATCTTTATACTGAATATCATGAAGAGATCCAAAAAGCAGATACAGCTAATCAGGATTTTCTTAATGTATCTCAACGCATCAAAGAATTAGATGAAAAGATTAAAGCTGAGTTAGATCCTTCTGAAAAAGCAAATCTACAAACTCAAAGAAACCAAGCGGCTCAAGAATGGCAGAAGACTGTGGATAAACGTAACCTACACAGACAAAACGCAAGTAAGAAAAAAGCTGAGGCGGATAAACTCGTGCATATTTGGCAGTCTACAAGAGCTGGTGTGTCTGTTGGTAATTCAGAATTAGGCATCAGTCGCCAAATTAATAATCTTGCAGCGGGTACTGAAGATACCGATGCAGTTAATGTGGCGCAATTAAAAGCTTTGGCAAATGCACCTGTTTCTTTTTATAACAAGGGTTCTGAGACGAAATTGGGAAATGCCGCCTCACTTCCATTAAACAATTTGAATATTAATTTCACTGATGGCTTGAAAGCAGAGATAAAAACAGTTGGAAATAAAAAGGTTCTCTTCGTAGGTTTAGACAAAACCTCTCTCCAAAATGATCCTGCTTTTAAAGGAGATAAAGGGGAAAAAGGAGATAAAGGAGATAAAGGAGATACTGGCTTAGCTGGAAAAGACGGCAAAGACGGTAAGAATGGTCAAGATGGGCAATCCACTGAAATCGTTATGGACAACCAAGACAGCAATCTTGAGATTATTCATCAAACCCAAGGTGGAAAAAAACAGGTAAAAATTAGCCTGAATAAAGACATCAAAAATTTAAACAGCGTTTCCTCCAAAGAATTTAAATCTGGCGAGACGGTAATGAATGAAAAAGGCGTAACTATTGGCAGTGGCGATAGCCAAGTCTCGCTAACCGAGAAGGGGCTAAATAATGGTGGAAACCGTATTGTCAATGTAGCTTCGGGGGTTAATCCGATGGATGCGGTAAACAAAGCCCAGCTTGATCAGGCAGAACGGAATATCCAACGCCGCATTGATAAAGTGAGTAAAAAAGCAGATGCTGGTACGGCAAGTGCAATTGCTCAAGGCTCAATTCCACAAGTTTCAGCCCCTGGTAAAATGGGCATAGGTATCGGAAGTGGTTTCTACGGTGATCAATCCTCAATTTCCCTTGGTGCATCAAGAATGACTGATAATGGAAAATGGATTTTTAAAGGCTCGTTTTCCAGCAACACGCAAGGTAAAGTCGGCGTAGGCGCTGGTGCAATGTATCAATGGTAGTGAAATATGAACGCCCTGTTGTTTAACAGGGCGTTTTCAATGCATTGATCATTATCAGGTACAGAACATAAATATTTTGTGATTAAGTTCTCAAATCTGATATTTCTTTGTTGTTTTTCTATTTTTGTTCTTTATATTTGTTTTGTCGAAACGTTTCGATGTAGAGGTCAGCAGTTTATGACTATGAAAAATATAGGAGTAAAGAATGCGTAAAAAAATTATTTTGGATTGTGATCCTGGACATGATGATGCCATAGCTATGTTACTTGCTTATGGTAATCCTGAGATTGAACTGCTAGCAGTCACTACCGTAGTAGGTAATCAAACATTAGAGAAAGTATCACGAAATGCTTTGGCAATTGCTGAAATTGCGCAAATGAAAAATGTTCCTTTTGCGAAGGGCGCAGACAGACCTATTGTTAGGGAAATTGAGGTTGCACCTAGTATTCATGGTGAATCAGGATTAGATGGTCCAAAACTACCAGAATCTAATCGAACTTTCAATAAAAAGCATGCTGTGGAATTAATCATTGATCTTATTATGTCTCACCCAGAGAAAACAATTACTCTTGTCCCAACAGGAGGGTTGACGAATATTGCTTTAGCTGCAAGATTAGAACCGAAAATTATTGAGAGAGTAAAAGAAGTTGTATTAATGGGGGGAGGGTATCATACTGGAAATTGGAGTGCCGTAGCTGAGTTTAATATAAAAATTGATCCAGAAGCTGCGCATATTGTATTTAATGCTGGATGGAAAGTAACTATGGTTGGATTAGATTTAACACACCAAGCATTAGCCACCCCCGATGTTGTTGAGCGTATCTCGAAAATTGATACTAAGCCTGCTGAATTTGTTGTCGAATTACTTGAATTTTTTGGAAAAATGTATAAACAAGCCCAAGGCTTTAATTATCCTCCAGTTCATGATCCTTGTGCTGTAGCTTATGTTATTGATCCAACGTTAATAGAAACAGTAAGTGTACCAGTTAATATTGAATTAACTGGTACACATACCCTAGGAATGACAGTTGCTGATTTCCGTTATCCACCTAAGCTTTGCAATACGAAAGTAGCTACAAAGCTAGATAAAGAGAGATTTTGGAATTTAATTATTGATGCAATCAAACGATTAAATTAACAAAAAAGTTTATTTTTATTATCTTCCTTTTATTTACAATGAGGTCAAACTATGGATGCATTTATTAGTATCTTAGGGATTGTTGTATTGTTAGGCATAGCCTATCTCCTTTCCAATAATAGAAAAGCTATTTGTATAAGAACTGTTTTGGGCGCATTAGTAATTCAAATTGTTATAGGAGCATTTATTTTATATGTGCCTATTGGTCGAGATGCCCTTTTGGGTATGTCTAATGCAGTAAGTAAAGTTATTGCTTACGCAAATGAAGGTATTTCATTTGTTTTTGGTGGATTGGCATCGGGTGAAAGTGTTGGTTTTATTTTTGCTATTAAGGTCCTTCCTGTCATAGTTTTTTTCTCTGCATTGATTTCTTTGCTTTATTATATCGGTGTAATGCAATGGATTATCAAATTAATTGGTGGTGCATTACAAAAAGTATTGGGTACATCAAAATCTGAATCAATGTCTGCAGCAGCTAATATTTTTGTTGGACAAACCGAAGCTCCTTTGGTTGTCAAACCTTACATTAGTAAAATGACTGAATCTGAACTTTTCGCTATTATGTGTGGAGGGTTGGCGTCTATTTCAGGTTCTGTTTTAGCTGGATACGCTGGGCTTGGTGTTCCTTTGACATATTTAATTGCAGCCTCCTTTATGGCTGCGCCTGCAGGCTTATTATTTGCAAAAATGTTATATCCTCAAACAGAAGAATTTAATGACGAAATAGAAGAGGTTGAATTAGATAAACCTGCTAATGCGCTTGAAGCTATTGCTTCTGGTGCCGGGGCTGGAATGAGTATGGCATTAAATATAGGGGCAATGTTGGTTGCATTTATCGCTTTAATTGCGCTTGTTAATGGTATGTTAGGTGGAATTGGAGAATTGTTTAATCGACCAGATCTTTCTTTAGGCATGATTTTGGGGTGGATTTTTAAACCATTAGCGTGGGTTATGGGAGTACCTTGGAGTGATGCTGAAGTTGCAGGGCATATGATTGGTATTAAATTAACTGTAAATGAATTTGTCGGTTACTCTGAATTCTCTACTTATTTAGGAGCAAATCCGCCAATGGAACTTACTGATAAAACAAAGGCTATAATTACTTTTGCTCTTTGTGGTTTTGCCAATTTTGGTTCTATTGCTGTATTAATTGGAGGTGTTGGCGGTATGGCGCCAAATCGTCGAGGAGATATTGCTCGATTAGGAATTAAGGCTGTTATTGCTGGCTCTTTAGCTAATTTATTAAGCGCAACTATTGCAGGTTTTTTTATTGGTTTAAGTGGTGTCGCTTTAGCTTAAGTTTCAAAAGTGCGGTAAAAATAGCCGCACTTTAGGTTTATAATTGCTTGATATATGCCTACTTTTATAGTGGAGAATAATTATGAAAGGGAAGACTCTCACAATTCTCGGTAGTATCAATGCTGATCACGTTATTTCTGTGCCTTACTTTGCTAAACCCGGTGAAACGCTAACAGGTCAAAATTATCAAATTGCCTATGGTGGCAAAGGTGCCAATCAAGCAGTGGCAGCCGCTCGTTTAGGGGCAAAGGTCGCGTTCATTAGTTGCATTGGATCAGATAGCCTAGGCAAAACAATGAAAAATGCGTTTGCGCAAGAAGGAATTGATACAACCCATATTAATACCGTTTCACAGGAAATGACGGGAATGGCATTTATTCAAGTTGCCCAATCGGGCGAGAACAGTATTGTGCTGGCTAGCGGTGCAAATGCACATTTGGGTGAGATGGTTGTTCGTCAAAGTGAGGCGCAAATTGCACAATCGGATTGCTTGTTAATGCAATTAGAAACCCCACTTTCTGGTGTGGAGTTGGCTGCTCAAATCGCTAAGAAAAATGGTGTTAAGGTTGTGCTAAATCCTGCTCCAGCGCAGATTTTATCGGACGAATTATTGAGTTTGATTGATATTATTACACCAAATGAAACTGAAGCTGAGATCCTGACTGGGGTAGCGGTAACCGACGAGCAAAGTGCGGTGAAAGCTGCGAGTGTTTTTCACGATAAAGGCATTGAAACCGTAATGATTACTCTTGGCGCGAAAGGCGTGTTTGTCAGTCAAAAAGGTAAAAGCCGTATCATTAAGGGCTTTTGTGTGCAAGCAATAGATACTACCGCAGCTGGTGATACATTTAATGGCGGTTTTGTTACGGCTTTATTGGAAGAAAAATCCTTTGATGAAGCCATTCGTTTTGGTCAAGCTGCCGCTGCGATTAGTGTGACGAAAAAAGGGGCTCAATCCTCTATTCCAACACGTCAAGAAACTTTAGATTATCTTGAACACGCTTAAAGTGCGGTGAATTTTTAGGGTGTTTTATGGCGACAATGAAAGATATTGCACGACTGGCACAAGTTTCGACTTCCACAGTTTCGCATGTCATTAATGGATCGCGTTTTGTTAGCGATGAAATTCGTGAGAAAGTGATGCGTATTGTCGCTGAACTGAATTACACCCCCTCAGCTGTTGCACGAAGCCTTAAGGTGCGCGAAACCAAAACTATCGGGCTACTTGTCACCGCAACAAATAATCCATTCTTTGCGGAAGTGATGGCTGGCGTGGAGCAATATTGTCAGCAGCATCAATATAATCTTATTATTGCCACCACTGGCGGTGATGCCAAACGCCTACAACAAAATCTGCAAACTCTAATGCACAAACAAGTAGATGGTTTGCTTTTGATGTGTGGTGATAGCCGTTTTCAAGCGGATATGGAGCTTACAGTATCTTTGCCTTTAGTTGTAATGGATTGGTGGTTTACCGAGTTAAATGCAGATAAAATACTCGAAAATTCAGCACTTGGTGGCTATTTGGCGACAAAAGCATTAATCGATGCAGGACATCGTAAAATTGGCATTATTACGGGAAATCTCAAAAAATCTGTCGCACAAAATCGTTTGCAAGGTTATAAAAATGCACTGTCGGAAGCAAAAATTGCGTTAAATCCTCATTGGATTGTCGAAAGTCATTTTGACTTTGAAGGCGGTGTACTTGGCATACAATCTTTACTTACTCAATCTTCACGTCCAACAGCAGTTTTTTGTTGTAGTGACACCATTGCTGTTGGTGCATACCAAGCTATTCAGCAACAAGGCTTACGTATTCCGCAAGATCTTTCAATTATGGGTTATGATGACATTGAATTGGCTCGTTACCTCTCGCCTCCTCTCTCCAGCATTTGCCAACCGAAAGCTGAACTTGGCAAACTCGCTGTTGAAACACTATTGCAACGAATTAAAAATCCTAATGAAAATTACCGCACTTTGGTTTTAGAACCGACTTGTGTGTTAAGAGAGTCTATTTACAGTTTCAAATAAAATTAGAATAACTCGATTTCTCTATTGCTATTTTCAAAAAAACTGCTATTTTCTTGCGGTTTTTTTGTTTATTTAACCCACTGTTTAATTTAGGAATAAAATCTTATGAAAGAAAACAAACCTGTTGATCCTTATGCGAAATATAACGAACAATCGAATATTATCGCGAAAATAATTTTTGCTAGTCGCTGGTTGCAAGTGCCGATTTATTTGGGCTTGATTGTCACCCTTGCAATCTACTCTTATAAGTTTATTAAAGGCTTATGGGCGTTGGTGATTAATGTCAATGATATGGATTCCAACACAATTATGTTATGCGTGTTGAATTTGATTGATGTCGTGATGATCGCAAACTTGCTTGTGATGGTGACTATCGGTGGCTATGAAATTTTCGTATCTAAATTGCGTACGCGTAATCATCCTGATCAACCTGAATGGATGAGCCACGTAAATGCCACCGTGTTGAAAGTTAAACTTTCTATGTCTATTATCGGCATTTCATCTATCCATATGTTGCAAACTTTTGTGAATGCAAGCAATATGCCAGAAAAAACGATGATGTGGCAATTATTGTTGCATTTAGGCTTTTTAGTGTCGGCAATTGCTTTAGCTTATACGGACAAAATTTTGTATAGCACAAGCCATAAAACTCATTAAAAATTCACCGCATTTTTTAAAGCACTAAAAATAAAAATCTTAGCGTTTTTTGTTAATGTTCGGTAATGATAACTTATATGTCGTTTGTTTTTTCATCAAATTATAAATATAATATATTGACATTTTAATATTGAATAATACTTATGCTAAATGGGTTTGAATGGGATCGTAATAAAGCAGAACTCAATAAAATTAAACATGGTATAAGCTTTGAAGAAGCGATGACAGTATTTTATGATGATTATGCATTGTTAATACCCGATCCAGAGCATTCTTTTTATGAAGAACGTTTTTTATTGTTAGGACGTAGTGAAAAAAATAATACACTTGTGGTTGTTCATTGTGAACGAGATGAGAATATTCGGATTATTTCAGCTCGCTTAGCAACTATTTATGAAAGCAAACAATATAAGGAGAATTTATGATGAAAGATGAATATGATTTTTCTCAGGGGATTCGTAACCCTTATGCGGGACAATTGAAAGCGAAAAAAATGGTGACAATTCGTTTAGACGATGATGCGGTTGATTACTTTAAGGCATTATCTAAAGAGGTAGGTATTCCTTATCAAACTTTAATTAATGCCTATTTAAAAGATTGCGCAATAAATCATCGTAAACTGAATATGATTTGGCGTTAAAAAAGCACCGTTCAAAATTGAACGGTGTTTTTATATTATTAACCCACCACAAATGGCAAGTAACCCGCACGAATCGCAAATGGAATAGATGTAATGATTACGCCTAATACCAATACGATGATTAAAGTCAGATTTCCTCCCCATACTTTATATGGCAAATTGGTGTGAGCTCGACGAGCTTTCCAAGCGAGGCTAACTGGCAATACTACGGCATAGAATGCAAACATTTGGCCTGCGTAGCCTAGCGCTAAAATAAAACCTTCAGGATAGAAAAGCGCAAAGACGAGTGGAGGAATGAACGTCATTAAGCCAAGTGAGATGCGCCCTGCAGAAATATTAAAGGATCGTTTTAATAAATCTTCGATACATTCCAACAAGCCAAGCCCTACGCCTAAGAAAGAAGTAACCAGCGCCAAAGTTGAGAATAATTTTACCGCACCTGCGATCATGTTACTGCCAGTGATAGCAAGCGTTGCTTTTACTAAGCCATTTAAGGTGGCATCTTCTTTTAAGATTTGTAAGAACTCATTTTGTGTGAGCAAACCATGAGTGGACATTTGCCATAAAATATAAGCGCAAAGGGTAATTGCTGAACCGACCAAAATAGAAATGCGTAATGCTTTTACGTTGCCGTCTAAGTATTTATTTAAACTTGGAATGGAACCGTGGAAACCAAATGCTGTGAAAAATACAGGGCTTGCAGAGATAATTAAAGCGTTATCAATTGGCGTCGCCATTAAGTTATCAAATTTGATTTCCGGCAACATTAAGCTTAACACCACCGCAAAGGCTGCAAGCATCACAAAAAATAACACGCGATTAATTTTATCTACGCTATGTGTGCCGATGACAATAAATGAACCGAAAATCACGGTAAATAATAAGATGCTGACTTTATCGCCAAAACTTTCAGGCAATAAATCTTTTAGTAGTGAACCGCCACCGCTGATATAAGCGGCAATTAATGCGTATAAGAAAATAATTAGCACTGCAGTGGCAATAATACGTCCTGCTTTACCAAAATATTGTTCAGCGAGTGTGCCGATGCCTGCATCACTTTCTGCGGTTTGATAGAGCTCAACAAATAAAAGTGCGCTAAAAGTTAATAATGCCCAAAGCCCCAATAATAAGACTAAAGTAAATCCGAATCCGATGCCAGCGGAAGTGAGTGGCATAGCCAACATTCCCGCCCCAATCATCGTACCGGCAACAAGAAGTGTGCTGCCTACAGTTTTGTTCATGTTTGCTTCCTTATTGTGTAATAAAAAATTTACGGTGATTGTATTTTAAAATTTACATCATGTAAACAACAGAATACAAAATATCTTTATTATTTACCGCACTTTTCTTTTCCCTTTCTGTGTTCATCTCGTTAAAATACTTAGCGAATCAACTAAGACAGAGCTAAGACAAAATAGGAGAGCTTATGATTTACAGTATGACCGCCTTTGCACGCCTTGAAGTGAAAAAAGATTGGGGCGATGCAGTATGGGAAATTCGTTCCGTCAATCAACGTTATTTAGAAAACTTTTTCCGTTTGCCCGAGCAATTTCGCGGATTAGAAAACACGTTGCGTGAGAAACTTCGTCAGAGTCTTACTCGCGGTAAAATTGAATGTTCTTTGCGCATTGAAATAAAAAAACAAGCAAATGCAGAATTGAATTTAAATAAAGAGCTTGCGAATCAAGTGATTCAGTCTTTGCAATGGATTAAAACTCAAGCTGGAGAAGGTGAAATTAATTTGACAGACGTGTTGCGTTATCCCGGTGTGGTAGAAGCGCAAGAGCAAGACTTAGATGCGATTAGTCAAGATTTGTTGACAGCCTTTGATGATTTACTGACAGATTTTATTGCAATGCGTGGTCGTGAAGGGGAAAAACTTAACGACATTATTCAACAACGCTTAGATGCTATTGCTGTGGAGGCCGATAAAGTGCGGTCACAAATGCCGGCAGTTTTACAATGGCAACGTGAACGTTTATTGCAACGTTTTGAAGATGCTCAAGTGAATCTTGATCCGCAACGTGTGGAACAAGAAATGATTTTACTCGCTCAACGCGTTGATGTGGCGGAAGAACTCGATCGTTTACAAATGCACGTGAAAGAAACCACGAATATTTTGAAAAAAGGTGGTGCGGTTGGGCGTAAATTAGATTTTATGATGCAAGAATTGAATCGTGAATCGAATACCCTTGCGTCCAAATCCATTAATGCCGATATCACGGCTTCTGCGGTGGAGCTAAAAGTGCTTATCGAACAAATGCGTGAGCAAATTCAGAATTTAGAATAGGAAAGCAGAATGTCTCAATTTATTTCTCTTACTCAATATCAACTGATTGAGGCACATGGTGCGGATGCAGAAAAATATTTGCAAGGGCAGTTAACAACGGATGTTGTGCGATTAGCAAGTGGAGCAACAACTCTTACTGCTCACTGCGATCCAAAAGGTAAAATGAATGCAATTTACCGTTTGTTTAAAGTAAGTAGCGAACAATTCTTTTTGCTCATTAAGAAAGATCTATTGCCAAGTGGGCTAGATGCTTTGAAAAAATATGCGGTATTTTCAAAAGTCAGTTTTGATTTACGTGATTGGAAAATCATTGGTGTGATAGGTGAAAAATGTGGAAAAATCACACCGCACTTTTCATGGGAAATTGATGGACAGCGTTCAATTTTATTGAATGAAACCGAATTGCCCGTGAATTTTAATGGCGATGAAAAAATTTGGGATGTAGCCGATATTCAAGCGGGATTGCCAAATTTAAGCCCGAAAACGCAAAATGAATTTATCCCACAAGCGCTAAATTTACAGGTTATTGAGCAAGCCATTTCTTTTACCAAAGGTTGCTATATTGGACAAGAAACGGTAGCTCGTGCGAAATATCGTGGTGCAAACAAACGCGCAATGTTTATTTTTAAAGCACAAACTCAGCAGGAAGCGGAAATTGGCAGTGAAATTGAAATGCAGCTTGAAGCCAATTGGCGTAAGACTGGTACGATTACAAGTGCGGTCAATTTAGACGGTGTTTTATGGTTGCAAGTTGTGATGAATAACGACATTGATTCGGAACAACAATTTAGATTGCCGAATAGTGAAATATTGTTAGAGCGAGTGCAATTACCTTATTCGATTACTGAATAATAAAGCAAAAAAGATCAAGCATTAACCTGATCTTTTTTCTATTTAGTAAAGTACCCGCGCACGAATTGTGCCATCGATTTCCTTTAATTTCGTCAGTAATGGCGATGCATCATTCGTTTCTACATCAACGACAACATAACCAATTTTCGGATCAGTTTGTAAATATTGCGCCGCAATATTGAGGTTGGCTTCGACGAAAATTTGGTTCAGTTTGTTCAATATACCAGGACGATTTTCGTGAATATGCAATAAGCGTTTTGTTCCTCCATGTTCTGGTAAAGATACTTCAGGGAAGTTGACGGAAGAAAGCGTAGAACCATTGTCTGAATATTTGACAAATTTGCCTGCCACTTCAAAACCGATATTTTCCTGTGCTTCTGCTGTTGAACCGCCGATATGTGGCGTTAAAATCACATTATCAAATTCGCGTAACGGTGAGACAAATTCTTCATTAATTGACGCAGGTTCAATTGGGAATACATCAATGGCAGCGCCGTGAATTTTACCGTCTTTTAATGCTTGAGCGAGCGCATCAATATCTACTACTGTGCCACGCGCAGCATTGATCAAAATTGCACCTTGTTTTAATTGTGCGATACGCTCAGCGTTCATTAAGTTTTTGGTGGATGGCAGTTCTGGCACATGTAATGAAACCACATCGCAGTAACTGAGTAATTCTTCAAGGCTACGAACCTGTTTGGCATTACCGAGCGGAAGTTTATTTTCAATATCGTAGAAATATACATCCATGCCTAATGATTCAGCAATAATACTTAATTGTGAACCAATGTGGCCGTAACCAATAATTCCTAGTTTTTTACCCCGCACTTCATGAGATCCAGTCGCTGATTTATTCCAGACACCACGATGTACTTCGGCATTAGCCTGTGGCACATTGCGCATAAGTAATAAAATCTCGCCTAATACAAGTTCTGCGACGGAACGAGTGTTTGAGAATGGGGCATTAAATACAGGGATTCCACGCGCTTTTGCTGCATTTAAATCCACTTGGTTGGTACCAATACAGAAACATCCCACAGCGATTAATTTGGGTGCGGCTTCAATCATTTCTGCCGTTAAATGGGTGCGAGAACGCAAGCCGATAAAGTGTGCATTTTTAATGGCTTCTTTTAATTCATCACCATCTAGCGCTTTTTTATAGTAATCAATATTGGTATAGCCTGCCGCATGGAGCGTATCAAGTGCGCTTTGATGCACACCTTCAAACAATACAAATTTGATTTTTGATTTGTCGAGTGAAACTTTGTTTGTCATGTTTGCTTCCTTATGATTTTTATTATGAATTAGTCAATAATTTTGGCGCCTTCAGGCGTCCCGACGATCACAACGTCTGCGCCACGTAACGCGAATATCCCGTTAGTGACGACACCTGCAATGTTGTTTAATTCTTTTTCCATTTCAACTGGATTTAAAATAGTGAAGTTGTGCACATCTAAAATCACATTGCCGTTGTCAGTCACCACCCCTTCACGATATTCAGGCGCACCACCAAGTGCGGCTAATTTTCTGCCTACTTGTGAACGAGCCATTGGAATAACTTCAACTGGTAATGGGAAGGTCGAACCTAATACATCCACTTGTTTACTCGAATCCACAATACAAATAAATTTTTTCGCTAATGCAGCGACGATTTTTTCACGAGTGAGCGCTGCGCCGCCGCCTTTAATCATCATTTTTTGTGGATTGATTTCATCTGCACCATCCACATAAATATCTAAGCTCGAGACATCATTTGCATTAAATACTTCGATACCTTGTTTACGTAATAATTCTTCTGATGCTTTTGAAGCTGCAACGGCGCCTTGAATTTTATCTTTGATTGTACCTAAAGCCTCAATAAAGCAGTTCACTGTGGAGCCGCTTCCCACCCCAACAATCGTATCTGCTTTTACATATTGTAATGCGGCTTGTGCGGCGAGTTTTTTCATTTCTAATTGATTCATTTCTTTTCCTTATTTTAATAAGTAAACGATTGCTTTACTTTATTACGAGAGTATTTAATAAACAAGTGTAATTTTTTAGCAATGAGAGGTTTAACGGATGAGCTACGATTCCGTTAAAAATAATTCCAATAGTTCATTGAGAAATAATTTGCCATGCTCAGTGATTTGCCAAGAATCAGCGTTTTCCACAATATAGTTTTGTTGAATTGCAAAATCAATTTGATTTTTTACCGCACTTTTCGATAAACCTGTGTAATCTTCAAATTCTTGTTTGGGCACTGCTTCTAACAAACGAAAGCGATTCATAAAAAACTCAAAAGGGCGGTCAATTTCTGGCACATTTTTTTCTTCGTAAAGATATTCGCCACGCAAATAACCTTTCGGGTGTTTGGTTTTAGAAAAGCGGGTAATCTCGCCATTAGGGAAGGTCAGTTTTCCATGTGCGCCACAGCCAATGGCTAAATAATCCCCAAACCGCCAATAATTCAAATTATGTTTACATTGAAAACCCGCTTTTGCGTAAGCCGAGGTTTCATATTGCTGGTAGCCTGCCACCGTTAAAAGTTGGTGGCCTTGCTCAAAAATATCCCAAAGCTCATCGTCATCTGGTAATTTAGGTGGGCGGTAAGCAAACATCGTATTTGGCTCAATAGTGAGCTGATACCAAGAAAGGTGAGGAGGAGATAGCTCAATAGCTTGGCGAAGATCATCTAAGGCTTCTTCCAGCGTTTGGTTCGGCAAACCGTGCATTAAATCCAAATTAAAACTTTTTAGCCCAGAAACTTTCGCTAAATTGACCGCACTTTTTGCCTCTGCTGCATTATGAATCCGCCCAAGACGTTGTAATTTGTCATCATTGAAACTTTGAATTCCCATGGAAATTCGCGTAATGCCTGCTGAAACATAACCTTTAAAGCGTTCAGCTTCTACCGTGCCAGGATTCGCTTCTAATGTGATTTCAATATTATCTTCAAAATCAATCTGTTTTTTTATTTCTTTTAAGAGATACGCAATGCTTTCTGCCGAGAACAAACTTGGTGTACCGCCACCAATAAAAATTGAATGGAGTTTTCGTTGTTGAATAGAATCTTTAAAGCGTTGTAAATCAGCCTGCAAATCTTGCAGAAGATGATAAATATAGTCTTGTTCTGGTATATCGCCTTTTTGTGCGTGCGAATTGAAATCACAATAAGGACATTTTTGAACGCACCATGGAATGTGTACATAAAGGGAAAGTGGAGGAAGTTTGAGCATTGTGTTATTAATAAGTTTTCAATTTGGAAAAGTATAAATTAACCTTGTGTAAAAATGAAATTGTTGCTGATGCCCTAAATGTCGATAAAAGGGCTTGTTTTCACAAGCCCTAAAACATTCAATTAATTGACCGCTCTTTCCGATTTACTCGTCACTTTACGGCGTGGTGCTTTAGGTTTAGCCTCTACTTTAACAAATTCAATGCCTTCTGGTGGATTTTCTAACGCAAGACCAAGCACTTCATCAATGGTTTCTACAGCATGAATCGCAAGATTTTGTTTTACGTTTTCTGGAATTTCTTCGAGATCTTTAACGTTCTCTTTTGGAATTAATACGGTTTTAATTCCGCCACGATGTGCTGCAAGAAGTTTTTCTTTTAATCCACCGATTGGTAATACTTTACCGCGTAAACTGATTTCACCTGTCATGGCTACATCCGCACGTACAGGATTACCTGTTAAACAAGAAACTAATGCAGTACACATTGCAATACCTGCACTCGGACCATCTTTTGGTGTCGCACCATCTGGCACGTGAATATGAATGTCACGTTTTTCGTGGAACTCAGAATTAATACCCAGTTTATCCGCACGTGCGCGCACAACCGTCATGGCTGCTTGAATGGATTCTTTCATCACATCACCTAATGAACCAGTGAAAGAAAGTTTTCCTTTGCCCACAACGGAGGCTGTTTCAATGGTAAGTAAATCGCCGCCCACTTCTGTCCAAGCTAAACCAGTCACTTCGCCAATACGATTTTGCGTGTCAGCTTTGCCAAATTCAAAACGTTTTACGCCAAGATAATCGTGCAGATTATCTGAATTTACCGTGATAGATTTAAGTTTTGGATTTACCAATAAATTTTTCACTGCTTTACGGCAGATTTTTGAAATTTCACGTTCTAATCCACGAACACCCGCTTCACGCGTGTAATAGCGGATAATATCTAAAATTGCGCTTTCTTCGACGGTAAGTTCGCCTTTCTTCAAACCATTACGTTCAATTTGTTTCGCTAACAGATGGCGCATCGCGATATTAAGTTTTTCATCTTCGGTATAACCAGAAAGACGAATAACTTCCATACGATCCAATAATGGGCCTGGAATGTTCATGGAGTTTGATGTTGCCACAAACATCACATCAGAAAGATCATAATCCACTTCTAAATAGTGATCGTTAAACGTGGTGTTTTGCTCAGGGTCGAGTACCTCAAGCAATGCTGACGCTGGATCACCTCGCATATCGGATGCCATTTTGTCGATTTCATCAAGCAAGAATAATGGATTTTTCACCCCCACTTTTGCCATTTTTTGAATTAATTTACCCGGCAATGCACCAATATAGGTTTTACGGTGACCACGGATTTCTGCCTCATCGCGAACACCGCCTAATGCCATGCGTACATATTTACGACCCGTGGCATTGGCAATAGACTGACCAAGAGAAGTTTTACCCACACCTGGAGGGCCAACTAAGCAAAGAATTGGCCCTTTCACTTTGTTTAAACGAGCTTGTACTGCAAGATATTCAAGAATACGTTCTTTCACTCGTTCTAAACCATAGTGATCGGCATCTAATACTTGTTGTGCTTTTGAAATGTCTTTTTTCACTTTAGAACGTTGATGCCAAGGTACTTGGATCATCCATTCAATATAGCTACGCACAACGGTCGCTTCAGAAGACATAGCTGACATCATTTTGAGTTTTTGTAACTCATTTTCAACTTTGTCGCGTACCTCTGCCGGCATGCCTGCTGCTTCAACTTTTTGACGAAGTTGTTCAACTTCATCAATCGTGTCTTCATTTTCACCACTATCCATTTCTTTGCGAATGGCTTTAATTTGTTCACTTAGATAATAGTTACGCTGGCTTTTCTCCATTTGTTTTTTTACGCGGCCGCGAATGCGTTTTTCAACTTGAAGAATGTCCGCTTCTGATTCCATCATACCAAGCAGATATTCTAAGCGGTCTTGTACGTTAGCAAGTTCCAACACGCTTTGTTTATGGCGAACACTTACCGGTAAATGAGCCGCTATTGTGTCTGATAAACGATCTGCATCACCAAGGCGATGAAGTGCATTTAATACATCTGCAGGGATTTTTTTATTTAAGGTGAGATAATTTTCGAATTCAGAAAGTACCGCTTTTTTCGCAACATCTAACTCTTTTTCATCACCATAAGTGGTTTCGATAGATGTAATTTTTGCGGAAAAGCACTTTTCGCCATCTTCAAGGCTGTTAATTTTCGCGCGATTTTGACCTTCAACTAGCACTTTCACTGTGCCATCAGGTAGTTTTAGTAATTGAATAATGTTAGCAATGGTACCCACATCAAATAAATCTTCAGGGGTTGGCTCTTCCAAATCGGCTTCTCTTTGAGATACCAAAAGAAGCTGTTTATCATCGTTCATCGCTTCTTCAAGAGCATTAATTGATTTTGCACGCCCTACAAAAAGTGGCATCACCATATAAGGGAAAACGACGACATCGCGTAATGGCAATACGGGCATCGTACGTTGGGTATTCTTCGCCATAATTTATCTCTCTTAATTCTTTCTGATAATTTGGGTAAATATTGGGGTAGGGAAAAAGGAATTCAAGGAAAAGATTATAACAAAATCTGAGTTGTAAAGTGGGTTTTAAACAAAAAAGAATTTTGGCAAATGAAGTGATAATCGCTAAAATGACTGATAATTTTATTAAATTTCACAAAATATTGAGTTATGTCCACGAAAAATAATTTTATTTTCCCCACTTACGTTCAAATGTATCCTTATTCCAAGGATCGCCCTTTTCTCAAACAAGTGCGGGAAAAATTACGTTATTATGGCTATAAATGGCTCTATCAAAAGCAATGTAGCCAATTAGTGGATTTTCTTAATACAGAAACTCAATGGCAGCCTTTATTTACACAAGATTATTATCGTATCAATACAATTCTTACTACTTTTTGCGATAAACGCTTTTCTGCTTCAGAACGTTTAACGGCGATTACGGAGAATTTACGTTTGGCAGAAGAGAAAATGGGACGTTCGCTTTGCCAACAATTATTGGAACAACAAAATATCGTGTTAACGCAATTAACTGATGATTTGCGTTTATCTTTGAGTATCAATCATATCGATCCATTTGAAGGGTATTTTTCTATTAATATTCGCAATCAACATAATGAGCGAGTATATGATGCTTCTTTCACTTTTTTGAGCCCGAATAAATTGCTTATCGCCTCGATTCAAGGCCCTTCAAGTGACAATGCTCAAGAACTTGTAAAACAGGCTACGAAAGCATTGCACGGTATGCGTCCAATGTTTCTGTTGGTTAATGCATTCAAAATGCTTGCTGAAAAATGGCAATGTGAGTTAGTGGGTATTCCGCACAAAGCACAAGGAAAATATCGTCTTTCTGCGCGCAGTAAGATTTTGTTTAATTACGATGAGTTCTGGCAAGAGAATCAAGGGGAATATCGCCATAATTATTGGCAATTACCTTTAGATCTTGAACGCAAACAATTAGAAGATATCGCAAGTAAAAAACGTTCTATGTATCGTAAACGTTATGAAATGTTAGACCAAATGGCATTGGATATTCAGCAACTTTAACGAAGAAAGTGCGGTAAAAATGAGAGAAATTTTTACCGCACTTTTCAATTAATTTTCTTGTTTTTTCACTTCATTCCACAATAAATCTAATTCAATAAGTGGCACATCATTAACTTGCTTACCTTGTTGTTGAACCGCTTGTTCTACTGCTCGAAAACGACGTTCAAATTTTAAATTTGCTTTCCGTAATGCATCTTCAGGATCACATTTTAAGTGGCGAGCAAGATTGACGGTTGCGAACAATAAATCGCCCATTTCCTCTTCCACTTTATTTTGTTCAATCGAAGTGCGGTTCATTTCAGCTTGAACTTCTTCTAATTCTTCCCGCACTTTGTCTAATACGGGTGAAATTTCTTCCCAATCAAACCCTACTTTTGAACAACGTTTTTGTAATTTTGCTGCTCGCGTAAGAGAAGGTAAAGCACGAGGCACATTATCTAAAATAGAGGTTTCTTCACTTTTACCTTGTTTTTCTTTGGCTTTCATTTCGTTCCAACGGGAAAGGGCTTCTGTTTCGTCCCCCGCTTTTGCATCGCCAAACACGTGGGGATGACGGCGCACAATTTTTTCAGCGACATCTTGTAACACATCGTCAAAAGTAAAGTATTTATCTTCTGTAGCAAGTTGGCTGAAGAAAACGACTTGTAACAATAAATCCCCTAATTCTTCGCGTAAATTTGGTATATCTTTTTTCTCAATCGCTTCAATTACTTCGTAAGTTTCTTCCGTTAAGCAGGGAATCATGGATTCATAATTTTGTTTTAAATCCCAAGGGCATCCGCCATTTGGATTACGAAGTTGGGCAATGAGTTGGATAAAATCTTGAATGGAGTAGCGCATAATTTTATTTCCTTTGATGGAATGTTTTGGATAGTATAACGAAGGATAAAAATGGTGCAAATACCATCGCTTTTTAGGCGTATTTTCTTTATACTTTGCACATTAAAACATTATTGATAAAGCTGGGAAAAATGGAAAAAATTATTATCGACCACGATCGTTTTCTTCGCACGATTTCGCGTATTTCTCACGAAATTATTGAAAAACATCAAACGTTGGATGATCTTGTTATTGTTGGGATTAAACGCCGTGGCGCGGAAATTGCAGAATTATTACAACGTCGAGTTGAAGAATTAAGTGGTATAAATTTACCCTCAATGGAGCTGGATATCACCTTTTATCGCGATGATTTAACTTTGGTTGATCAGGAAGATAAAATGCCAGTTTATAGTGGTTCATCACAATATTTGAATATTCAAGATAAAACCGTCATTTTGGTTGATGATGTGTTGTTTACTGGTCGAACCATTCGAGCTGCAATGGATGCTCTGACTGATTTTGGTCGTGCTGCAAAAATTGAATTAGTGATTTTTGTTGATCGTGGCCATCGTGAATTACCAATTCGCGCTGATTATGTAGGCAAAAATGTGCCAACAAGCCGTGATGAACTTGTACAAGTTCGCACTGAAAAACAAGATGGCTGTTACGAAGTTGCCATCCTAGGGAAATAAATCTTGCCTATTGTGAACCTTCAGTAGAATTGTTACTCTAACCAACGTTATTGACTCTTTTTTGATGAGATGAAAATGAAAAAATTTATTCTAAAATCTTTTTTATTGGCTACTTTAGGTTGTGTTGCTTTTACTTCTATGGCTCAAGCTGGGGAACGTGTTGTCGCAACAGTAGATGGTATTCCTATTTTAGAAAGCCAAGTTCGTGCAAATATAGGTAAAAAAGGCGATCGCCAAAGTGCACTTGATAAAATTATTGATGATATTTTAGTGCAGAAAGCAATTCAAGAATCAGGTGTAAAAATTGATCCGCATGAAATTGATCATATTGTGGAAGACACTGCAGCTAGAAATGGCTTAACTTATGGTCAATTTTTGGATGCGTTAGATTATCAAGGCATTTCATTAAATGCATTTCGTCAGCAAATTGCCAATCAAATGGTGATGGGGGCTGTACGTAACAAAGCTATTCAAGAAAGTATTGATGTAACGCGTGAAGAAGTGGTTGCACTTGGTCAAAAAATGTTAGATGAAGCAAAATCACAAGGCAGCGCACAAAAAGTTACAGGTAAAGAATACGAAGTGCGTCACATTTTGTTAAAACTTAACCCGATATTAAATGATGCACAAGCCAAAACAGAATTAACCAGAATCCGTTCTGATATTATTGCAGGTAAAACAACTTTCGCTGATGCCGCATTAAAATATTCTAAAGATTATTTATCGGGTGCGAATGGCGGTAGTTTAGGTTATGCGTTCCCAGAAACTTATGCACCACAGTTTGCGCAAACCGTCGTGAAAAGTAAACAAGGTGTGATTTCTGCACCATTTAAAACTGAGTTTGGTTGGCATATTTTGGAAGTAACTGGCACACGTGACGGCGATCTTACAGCAGAAGCCTACACACAAAAAGCGTATGAACGTTTAGTAAATACTCAATTACAAGATGCAACAAAGGATTGGGTTAAAGCATTGCGTAAAAGAGCGAATATTCAGTATTTTAATAAATAACAAAGTATCAAAAATAAAGGGGCTTAATTGCCCCTTTTGTTGTTTTTTATTTTCTCTTTCTTATATCTTATGAAGAAATTTTTAATTGCGATTTTACTTTTAATTTTGATTTTAGCGGGCGTGGCGAGTTTTGCTTATTACAAAATGACTGAATTTGTAAAAACACCAGTAAATGCGCAGGCAGATCAGCTTTTAACGATTGAACGTGGCACAACAGGTTCAAAATTAGCCGCACTTTTTGAGCAAGAAAAGTTAATTGATGATGGGAAATTATTACCTTATTTACTGAAGTTGAAACCTGAGCTAAATAAAATAAAAGCAGGAACTTATTCTCTTAAGGGTGTGAAAACGTTGCAAGATTTATTGGATATCATTAATTCCGGCAAGGAAGCGCAATTTAGTGTGAAGTTTATTGAAGGTAAAACGTTCAAGGAATGGCGTAAAAACCTTGAAAACGCACCGCACTTAAAACAAACCTTGCAAGGTAAAAGTGATAAAGAAATTATGGCGTTATTGGATATTCCAGCCATTGCAAAAGCCGTTTACGAATGGAATAACATGGATGGGTGGTTGTATCCAGATACCTATAATTACACGCCAAACTCAACAGATCTTGAATTATTAAAACGTTCAACGACTCGTCTACAAAAAGCCTTAGATAAAGCGTGGAATGAACGTGATGAAAACCTCCCATTAGCGGATCCGTATCAGATGCTGATTTTGGCTTCTATTGTGGAGAAAGAAACGGGGATTGCGGCGGAGCGCCCACAAGTGGCTTCCGTATTTATTAATCGCTTAAGAGCCAATATGAAACTACAAACTGACCCAACCGTGATTTATGGAATGGGTGAGAGTTATACCGGTAATATTCGTAAGAAAGATTTGGAAACGATAACCCCTTACAATACCTATATGATTGAGGGGCTACCACCAACACCAATTGCGATGGTGAGTGAGAGTGCTTTACAAGCTGTGGCTCATCCAGCAAAAACAGACTTTTATTATTTTGTTGCCGATGGAAATGGCGGCCATAAATTTACTCGTAATCTGAACGAGCATAATAAAGCCGTGCAAGAATATTTACGTTGGTATCGCAGCCAGAAAAATGCCAAATAAAAAGTGCGGAAGAAAATATGAAAGGAAAATTTATTGTCATTGAAGGTTTGGAAGGTGCGGGGAAAAGCTCTGCTCATCAGTCTGTTGTGCGAGTTTTGCATGAACTTGGTATTCAAGACGTCGTATTTACACGCGAGCCTGGTGGAACCCCGTTGGCAGAGAAATTACGTCATCTAATTAAACATGAAACTGAAGAACCTGTGACAGCGAAAGCAGAGTTATTAATGCTTTATGCAGCTCGTGTTCAGTTGGTGGAAAATGTGATTAAACCTGCCTTAATGCAAGGAAAATGGGTGGTAGGTGATCGCCATGATATGTCATCTCAGGCATATCAAGGGGGGGGACGTCAATTAGACCCGCATTTTATGCTCACCTTGAAAGAAACCGTATTAGGTGATTTTGAGCCAGATCTCACGATTTATTTGGATATAGATCCGAGCGTTGGTTTAGCGCGAGCTCGTGGACGTGGCGAGTTAGATCGTATTGAGCAAATGGATTTAGATTTTTTCCATCGCACTCGAGCACGCTATTTAGCGTTAGTAAAAGATAATCCAAAAGCAGTAATGATTAATGCAGAGCAGAGTATTGAACTTGTTCAAGCTGATATCGAAAGAGCGGTTAAAAATTGGTGGAAATCAAACGAAAAATGACCGCACTTTTAAAATAAAAAATCGGCAGAAAATTTTCCTGCCGATTTTTTTGTTACTACTAAACTTAAAACGTCCACTGTAAATTCAGCGCACCTTGTTTAGCGTGGTGATGTTTGCCTGTTTGGCGATTGAATGTGGCTTGTAAAGTTAAGTGAGATTTGATTTTCACTGCTACACCTAATTGGCTCTCAATTGCCGTCTTATTGTTCATCACTCGACGCTCTCCGTCCATTTCTACCCCGAAAGGTTTTTGTTGGTAAATTGAATTGACAGCAACAAATGGTTGGAAAATGACGCCATTAGTGAAAGCAAATTGTGCTTTAGCTTGAACGCCCACTCGGCTTTGTAATTGGCGAGAGCCAAGTAAATTCACGTGGGCATTTTCGCTATCGCTGAATTTTCCGTTTACCCCCAAATAAGTCAATTGTGCCTGTGGTTGTAGGTAAACACGAACACGGTTGCCTTTTTCAGTGAAGTGTTCCGCCAATAACGCATTGTAACCCGCTTCAATTGAGGCGGTAATACCTTTTGAAGTAAAACGTTCTGTGCCATCTTCAGTGTTAATGTGGTGGCGGAAGCGTTGATATTGTACCCAGCTATCAACATACGCACCTGTCTGTTTGTCCTGAAGTTGGTGCCAAGTGGCGTAAACGCCTGCACCAAAGCCTTTCACATTTCCCGTTGTAAGATTGTCTGTATCTGGATTGCGGAAAGTGCTGCGTTGTTCTGCTTGTCCGCCCATTAAGCCAATAGAAAGTTGATTACTTTTGTTTTGCCACGTGAATACTTCGCCGCCGAGTTGCACACCTTTACGATTGCTTTCTACAGGTGCTGTTTTACCTTGCACCCATTGGTTGGAATGTCCGTCAATCACACGCAACCACAAGCCTTTGCGTGGTAAAGTGCGGTCGAAAATATCGCTGTTTTTGTCGTTCAAACGTAGGTTGAATAAAGTATTGGCAGCTTGAGCCTGTTGTGCATAGGAGGCGACAAGATGAGTTGGAATTGGAATGGCGAGTTTTTCTACACCGATACAAAAACCGTTTGGACATTGTCGTAAAAATAAACGATATCTGCCTTTTTTATATTCTTCTAAAAGATAAAACGCATTCGGTTCAACATCGGTTTCTGTTTTGATGAGTTGTCGGTAAGTCAGGTTTTTTAAATTGTTTAAGGCTTTTTCTTCAAAAACAATAGCCGTTTTCCCTGTTACTTTGCTTTTTAACGTTAATACGGGCTTGTCAGCCTCTCTTTCGCTTAAATCATAAGCAAAGTGAATACTCGAATAATCCGCATAATGGTCTTCCGAGCTATTCTGATAAATGTATTCTGAGTTACTATGATAACCTATATCTTTGCCATATGCACTTTGAAAATATTTTTCGACTGATGGGGTATTATCGGAGGTTGGTCTAATGCGACTTTCGCCTACAACAAGGCTTTCATTTTTTGTGTTAAAACGAATATGACTATTGTATAAATGCAAATAACTGACATCAGAATCCCAACGGGGTTCCCAAAGAGAATTTTCTAGTTTTAATTCGTAGAGATGAATAACTTGTCCAATGACGTGAGAATTTTCGGAAACTTTTAATCCAGGAAAAGGGAGAGCGAGCATAGATCCATCCAGATATACATGTGAACGTCTTATGTACTGTTTATAATACAAGTCAGCAACATTACCAACAGCAAGAATTTCACTGTTAATATTGCTATGTTTTACTGTTCCATAAGACTTGAAAATACCATTACCATATTCTAGATGTGTGACGTCACCTACTTTTCCATTTTTTGGGTAAAAAATATATTTCCAATAGGTAGTATCCTCTTTTTTTAAGATTGCTCTGAGTTTATTAATATATTGTTTAGCTTCTTCTTCCGTATTGCCATTTCTTTCTTTAACGCCAAATCCCTGCACGAAAGCAGCCGTGTAGCCGGGGGTATAAGGGCTGTCGAAAAAAGAGAGCTTTTTGTCAGGATTAATATTATCTAAGCTACTAAAACTCTTGTCATACAAAATTGGATACACGAAATTTCCTGTTGCCGCCCCCTCAATGTCATGACTGAGAATAGGTTTTCCATCAAAATCATTTCCTAGATCTTTTGGCAAATCAAGCCTGAATAGATCATCTTTCCAATATTCACTATTTCTATCGCGGAGTTTTTTTAAGCGGGTAATTTCATCATCAGTGAGCTTGGTTTTGTCGTAAACGTAATCAACAGCCAAAAGCGGAGAGGTATAAAGAATAGAAAAAAATAGACTTACAATAAATGATTTTTTAAACTTCTGCTTGCTTGCTTGCTTGCTTGCTTGCTTGCTTGCTTGCTTGCTTGCTTGCTTGCTTGCTTCGAGTTTCATAATAAATTTTCCTTTGTCAAGTAAAAATAAATGGGGCGTGGATTCTAGTATAAAACTGAACAAAAAAATACCATTTGGTTCAAATTTTTTCTATTTATTTCTTATTTATTAAAAGTAAACGTTTGCTTTTTGCTATTTTGTCAAGCCAGTTTGAAAATGTGTATAATTACCCTCGTTATTCACAAAATTTCTGGAAAAATGACCGCACTTTATCCTTGGCTAATGCCAATTTATCATCAAATTGCTCAAACCTTTGACGAAGGGTTGGGGCATCATGCTGTGCTGATTAAAGCTGATTCTGGTTTAGGCGTAGAGAGTTTATTTAATGCACTTGCACAGAAAATAATGTGTGTAGCTCAAGGCGATAAACCTTGTGGTCAATGCCATTCTTGTCATTTAATGCAAGCCCATAGCCATCCAGATTATCATGAATTAAGCCCCATTGACGGTAAGGATATTGGCGTTGATCAAGTACGCGATATTAATGAAATGGTTGCTCAGCACGCACAACAAAACGGCAATAAAGTGGTGTATGTACAAGGTGCAGAACGTTTAACGGAAGCGGCTGCTAATGCATTATTGAAAACATTAGAAGAGCCTCGTCCAAATACTTATTTTTTACTTCAAGCGGATAGTTCGGCAAGTTTGTTAGCAACTATTTACAGTCGATGTCAAGTGTGGAATCTGTCTGTGCCTAATGAACAAATGGCTCTTGATTGGTTGAAATCAAAAAGTGCGGTAGAAAATCAGGAAATTTTGACCGCACTTGCGATGAATCTTGGGCGTCCGCTTTTAGCATTAGAAACGTTACAAGAAGGATTTATTGAACAGCGTAAAAACTTCTTGCGTCAATTTTGGGTGTTCTATCGCCGACGTTCGCCATTGGAATTGCTTCCGTTGTTTGATAAAGAACGCTATGTTCAGCAAGTGGATTGGATTTTGGCTTTTCTTTCTGATTGTTTAAAGCATAAACTTGAAATTGATAGTCATCGACAAGTGGCTGATCTCGGGCGTGGTATCGAACAATTCAGCGATGAGCAAACCGCTCTTGGTTTATTACAAGCAATCAAAATTATGCAAAAAGTGCGGTCAGATTTGCTGACGATTAATGGCGTGAATGTTGAGTTAATGCTATTAGATGGCTTGACGCGATTAGTCACAGAAGTATTTGAAACGCAATAAATTAAAGATATATCGTCTATGGCGTTCAAGCCTTAGGCATAAGGAAAATAATTATGTTCATTGTAGATTCCCACTGCCATTTAGATGCGTTGGATTATGAAAATTTACATAAAAATATCGCAGATATGGTGGAAAAAGCGCATGCGCGTGATGTGAAACATTTGCTCGCGATTGGTGTAACCTTAAGCCGTTTTGAGCAGGCTTATGACTCTTTACGGGGATTTAATAATGTCTCGCTTGCTTGCGGTGTCCATCCCCTTGATTTTGAAGAGGAACCTTATGACGCAGAACGCTTATTGCGTTTAGCGCAAGATCCGAAAGTGATTGCTATTGGCGAAATTGGCTTAGATTATTATTACAGTGCGGACAATAAAGCGGCGCAACAAGCGGTGTTTGGCAGCCAAATCGATATTGCAAACCAATTAGATAAGCCTGTGATTATTCATACACGTTCTGCAGGCGATGACACCATTGCAATGTTACGCCAACATCATGCTGAAAAGTGCGGTGGCGTTATTCATTGTTTTACGGAAACCATGGAATTTGCGAAAAAAGCGTTGGATTTAGGTTTTTACATTTCTTGTTCTGGCATTGTCACCTTTAAAAATGCT
The DNA here is from genome assembly GCF_003493605.1 of Haemophilus haemolyticus. Lineage (GTDB taxonomy): Bacteria > Pseudomonadota > Gammaproteobacteria > Enterobacterales > Pasteurellaceae > Haemophilus > Haemophilus haemolyticus_J. The sequence goes on along the minus strand of NZ_QQKA01000002.1, from coordinate 225,528 downwards.
GAAGCGATTCGTGAGGTTATTCGTTATGTGCCAATGGATCGCTTATTGGTGGAAACAGATTCGCCTTATCTTGCGCCAGTGCCTTACAGAGGAAAAGAAAATCAACCAGCGTATACGAGAGAAGTATGTGAATACGTGGCAACCTTAAAGGGCGTTTCTGCCGAGGTGTTTGCTCAAATCACTACACAAAATTTCGAGCGTTTATTTAAAATTCGTGTAGAATAAATGCACAGTTCTGACAAGGGAAAAGTATGCGAAAGTTTTTTAAATATTTCTTATTTATTGTTGTTTTTTTATTCCACGGTTTTATGTTTTCTGTGGTGAATTATGTATTTCCTCATTACGATGTGACACGTGTTACTGGCGTAGAAGTTAAACGTGTTGATAAAGATGGCCCAATCACAAAATCGAATCCAGCTGATGGCCCAACACGTGATGTGTATTACATCAATACGCAAAATGATGATGGCAAAATTATGGTGTATCGCAATGAAGATACACGTTGGGGTTTCCCGTTCTACTTCAAATTTGGATCAGCCAATTTACAGGCTGAAGCGCAGGCTTTGGGTAATGACAACAAACTTGTGCAAATTAAATACTATGGTTGGCGTATTACGATGATGGATGAATACCGTAATGCAACCTCAATTAAAGAAATTACTGTTGATGATACACCAAGCAATCCGATTGTTTCGTGGATTTTATATGTATTCTTGCTGGCGACATTATTTTTGTTTATCCAATTTATTCGCGGCTGGTTTGACAGCGACAAGTAATCTCCCAAACGGCCGCAAAGTGCGGTCGTTTTCTTTTATATTTTTGAGTAATGATTATGGAATTATTTCATACTATTTTAGCGATTGTGGCTTTAATTTTAAGTAGTGCAGTTGTTTCTTCTGCTGAAATTTCTCTGGCGAGTTCTCGCAAATTAAAATTACAATCTCTTGCGAACGAAGGCGACGTGCGTGCGCTTCAAGTGCTTAAATTGCAAGAGCATCCTGGTCGTTTTATTACGGTGGTTCAAATTTTGTTGAATATGGTGGCGATTTTGGGTGGGGGAATTGGCGAAAGTGCGTTAAGTCCTTACATTGCAGATATTTTAAATCGTTCTTTTGAAGGAAGTTGGATTGAGCCAACCGCCTCTACAATCGCTTTTATATTAGTGACTTGTTTGTTTATTTTATTTGCTGATCTTATTCCAAAACGTATTGCCATTACTTATCCTGAAATGGTGGCGTTGCGTGTTGTGGGTATTATGAATTTTAGTATGTATCTGTTTAAACCGCTTGTGTGGTTATTTGATACGCTTGCTAATGTCTTTTTCCGTCTATTTCGCATTTCTACTGTGCGTGAAGATGGCATGACCTCTGAAGATATTTTCGCCGTAGTTGAAGCAGGCGCGGAAGCTGGTGTGTTGAAAACTCAAGAGCATTATTTGATCGAAAATATTTTCGATATGCAATCCCGTACAGTGACTTCCACCATGACTACGCGTGAAAATATCGTGTATTTAGACCGCACTTTTTCTCGCCAAGAAGTCATGGATACGCTTTCTCGTGATTCTCATTCTAAAATTGTGATTTGTGACAATAGCCTAGACAAAATCTTAGGTTATGTAGAATCCCATACGTTGCTCACTATGTATTTGCAGAATGAAAATGTGGTGCTCACAGATCCTAAACTACTCCGTAAAGCATTATTTGTGCCGGATACGCTTTCTCTTTACGAAGTATTAGAATTGTTTAAATCTACCGGAGAAGATTTTGCGATTATTGTGAATGAATATGCCCTTGTAGTGGGTATCGTTACGCTAAATGATGTCATGAGTATTGTCATGGGGGAATTGGTTTCTAACGAAGAAGAATATATTGTGAGTCGTGATGAAAATTCATGGCTTATTGATGGCGCAACGCCATTAGAAGATGTGACGCGAGTATTAGATATTGAATCTTTCCCAGATGAAGAAAATTACGAAACCATCAGTGGCTTTATGATGTATATGTTACGTAAAATCCCGAAAAAAACCGATTCTGTGGTTTACGGAAAATACAAGTTTGAAGTGATTGATACAGAAAACTTTAAAATCGATCAGATTTTGGTGTCTTTAGTAAAAGAGCAGGAGTAGAAGTGCGGTAAATTTTTATCCATTTCTCTACAAAATTATGTTATAAAACCATAAAAATATGAGGTTAAATATGGAACTAAGACAACAAATTCCAACAGGCTGTATTAAGCAATTCGGGCAATTTGGCGTGCCTTATGTGGTTGGCGAGGTTGCGGAATTTTTGCCGGATGGCGATGCGTTGGTGAATATCACATTGTTACAATCTGGAGAAAAAGACATTTATCGCTTATCTCACCTACTTGAAGATCCTGAAGCTGAATAAGGAAAACTATGTACGCGATTGCTTTTGATTTAGTTGTAAAAGACACTCAAGATTATCATCCAAAGGGCGTTCAACAGGCTTATACAGACATTGGCGCAACCTTAGCAAAATTTGGTTTTGTTAGAACACAAGGAAGTTTATATACCAATACGAATGAAGATATGGCGAATCTTTTTCAGGCAATGAATGCACTAAAACAGTTGGCATGGATTTCTCAGTCTGTACGAGATATTCGCGCTTTTCGTATTGAGCAATGGTCTGACTTCACTGACTTTATACGAAATTAAGCATTTGTTTAAATGGAGCTTATAGGCTTCCTTGCTTAATCCCACGCAGCCAGTATAATGGCTGCGTTTTTATTGATTCTCAATCAGGTATGACTATGTTTAAAAAAATCTCTGTTTTATTTTTTACGTTAATGTTGGCAGGTTGTTCTTCTTGGTCATCGGTTACCAACTATATTCCATTTATGGGGAACGATAAAAAAGTGATTGATTTAGATAAAGATAAAATCGATCAGAAATCCTATGCAGCAGCTTATGAAGCGACTGTGGCGACATATAAAGGTCGCGTGAATGAAAATTTCTTTGTAGATAATTTTGCAAGTGGTGCCAATGATTGGTATTTAGGCCGTATTTTAGTTCCTGTGAAACAAATTCAGGATAAACTTTACACTGGCGGCCATGATTCTGATGTATATGCTTATTATAGCGGCGTGTTACATGCAGAAGCATTGCAAGCGAACCTTAAACGTTTGAGTGCAAATTGTTGGGAAAAAGTGGATTCGCAAAGCATGACTCAAGGTATTTATGATGCAATGCGTGATTTGCAAAAAGGCAAAGATCGCGGTGAAAATGATGAATATATTGCGCAAGGTAGCGAAGCACTGCTGAAAGCCTGCACATCTAAATAATTGTTTTTCAACAAGCTGCTGGTCGATTTATTTCACCAGCAGCTTTATTTTTAAATTATTAAGGAGCAAGAATGTTAGAACTTTCGGAAAGCAACATTCATTTAAATGCTAACGCAGCTGATAAACAACAAGCGATTGAAATGGTAGCGTCCGCATTGGTTCAAGCAGACAATGTGGAAAATGGTTACTTACAAGGAATGCTAGTGCGCGAACAGCAAACCTCAACCTTTTTAGGCAATGGCATCGCTATTCCTCATGGCACCTTGGATACTCGTTCGATGGTAAAGAAAACGGGAGTGCAAGTGTTTCAATTTCCTCAAGGCATAGAATGGGGCGAAGGAAATATTGCTTATGTCGTGATTGGTATTGCAGCGCGCTCTGATGAGCATTTGTCTTTGTTGCGCCAGCTTACTCATGTGTTGAGCGATGAAGATACCGCAGCGAGATTAGCAAAAATCACTGATATTGCTGAATTTCGCGCGATTTTAATGGGTGAAACTATCGAACCGTTTGAAATTCCTGCTGCCAATATCAGTTTAGATGTAGATACCCAAAGTTTATTAACTTTAGTCGCGATTAATGCAGGGCAATTGCAGGTGCAAAGTGCGGTGGAAAATCGCTTTATTTCTGAGGTGATTAATAATGCGGCATTACCGCTTGGCAAAGGGTTATGGGTAACGGATTCTGTTGTAGGAAATGTGAAAAATGCCTTGGCATTTAGTCGTGCCAAAACGATTTTTAGCCACAATGGCAAAGCGGTAAAAGGCGTGATAACTGTTGCAGCCGTCAGTGATCAAATTAATCCAACTTTGGCGCGTTTATTAGATGATGACGTTCAAACAACCTTGCTCAATGGTAATTCAACAGAAATTTTGACCGCACTTTTGGGTTCATCGAGTGATGTTGAAACTCAATCAGTAGAAGGTGCCGTTGTAGGAACCTTTACGATTCGTAATGAACACGGTTTACATGCGCGTCCAAGTGCAAATTTGGTTAATGAAGTGAAAAAATTCACTTCGAAAATTACCGTGCAAAATCTTGCTCGTGAAAGTGAAGTTGTTAGCGCAAAAAGCTTGATGAAGATTGTTGCGCTTGGTGTAATGCAAGGACATCGTTTACGTTTTGTGGCGGACGGGGAAGATGCAAAACAAGCTATTGAAGCATTGGGCAAAGTGATTGCTGATGGCTTGGGTGAGAATGTTTCTGCGGTGCCGCCATCTGAACCAGACACCATTGAGATTATGGGGGAACAAATTCACGCACCAGCAGTGGTAAGCGAAGATCATAACTTGCCAGCAAATGCCATTGAAGCCGTGTTTGTGATTAAGAATGAACACGGTTTGCACGCCCGCCCAAGTGCAGTGTTGGTAAACGAAGTGAAAAAATATAATGCCTCTGTGGCAGTTCAAAATCTTGATCGTAATTCCCAATTAGTGAGCGCGAAAAGCTTGATGAAAATTGTGGCATTAGGCGTAGTGAAAGGGACTCGTTTACGTTTTGTTGCGACGGGCGATGAAGCGCAACAAGCTATTGACGGAATCGGTGCTGTGATTGAATCGGGTTTAGGGGAATAGTATGGCAAGAGTCGTAACCATTACCTTAAATGCCGCCTATGATTTAGTCGGGCGTTTAAATCGTATCCAACTTGGTGAAGTAAATACCGTAGAAACTCTTGGCTTATTTCCTGCAGGGAAAGGCATTAATGTCGCAAAAGTACTAAAAGATTTAGGCATTGATGTTGCAGTAGGCGGTTTCTTGGGCGAGGATAATTCAGCTGATTTCGAGCAAATGTTTAATAAGCACGATTTGGAAGATAAATTCCACCGTGTGGATGGCAAAACGCGTATCAATGTAAAAATTACCGAGACCGAAGCGGATGTGACAGATTTAAATTTCTTGGGATATCAAATAAGCCCACAAGTTTGGCAACAATTTGTGACGGATTCTTTGGCTTATTGTTTAGATTATGACATTGTCGCAGTTTGTGGCAGTTTACCTCGAGGTGTATCTCCAGAATTATTTGCTGATTGGTTGAGTCAGCTTCACCAAGCTGGCGTAAAAGTTGTGCTTGATAGTAGCAATGCTGCGCTCACCGCTGGATTAAAAGCGAAACCTTGGCTAGTAAAACCCAATCATCGAGAACTTGAGGCTTGGGTTGGTCATTCATTAAATAGTCTTGAAGAAATTATTTCCGCTGCACAGCAACTCAAAGCGGAAGACATTGAAAACGTGATTATTTCAATGGGCGCAAAAGGTTCTTTATGGATTAATAATGAAGGCGTGCTCAAAGCCGAACCACCAAAATGTGAAAATGTAGTGAGTACTGTTGGGGCGGGCGATTCCATGGTAGCGGGTTTAATCTATGGTTTTGAAAAAGGTTTATCGAAAGCAGAAACCTTAGCTTTTGCTACGGCTGTGTCTGCTTTTGCGGTGTCTCAAAGTAATGTCGGTGTAAGTGATTTGAGTTTACTTGACCCCATTTTAGAAAAAGTACAAATAACGATGATTGAAGGATAGTATGAAGTTATTTTTAACCCAATCAGCTAATGTAGGTGATGCGAAAGCCTATTTATTACATGAAGTTTTTCGAGCAGCTGCACAAAAAGCGAATGTCTCTATTGTAGAAACACCAACCGAAGCAGATCTTGTTCTCGTATTTGGTTCTGTATTACCAAATAACCCTGCATTAGTTGGTAAAAAAGTCTTTATTATCGGCGAAGCTATCGCTATGATTTCCCCTGAAGTCACGCTGGCAAATGCCTTAGCCAATGGGGCAGATTATGTTGCACCGAAAAGTGCGGTAAGTTTTACGGGTGTTTCTGGTGTAAAAAATATTGTTGCGGTAACTGCTTGTCCAACTGGCGTTGCACATACGTTTATGTCAGCCGAAGCGATCGAAACCTATGCTAAAAAACAAGGTTGGAATGTAAAAGTTGAAACCCGTGGTCAAGTTGGGGCTGGCAATGAAATTACGGCAGAAGAAGTTGCCGCGGCTGATTTGGTATTTGTTGCAGCAGATATTGATGTGCCTTTAGATAAATTTAAAGGTAAGCCAATGTATCGCACTTCAACAGGATTAGCCCTGAAGAAAACCGAGCAAGAATTTGATAAAGCATTTAAAGAAGCCAAAATTTTTGATGGTGGAAATAATGCGGGAGTGAAAGAAGAAAGCCGTGAGAAAAAAGGTGTGTATAAACACTTAATGACTGGCGTTTCTCATATGTTACCGTTAGTTGTTGCGGGTGGGTTGTTGATCGCGATTTCCTTTATGTTCAGTTTTAATGTGATTGAAAATACAGGAATCTTACAAGATCTTCCTGATGTACTAATGAATATTGGCGGAGGTGTGGCGTTTAAATTAATGATCGCCGTATTTGCTGGCTATGTTGCATTTTCTATCGCTGATCGTCCAGGGCTTGCAGTTGGTTTGATTGCGGGGATGCTGGCAAGTGAGGCGGGTGCAGGGATTCTTGGCGGTATTATTGCTGGTTTCTTAGCGGGCTATGTGGTGAAAGGGCTAAATGTGATTATTCGATTACCAGCAAGCCTGACTTCATTAAAACCGATTTTAATTTTACCTCTCTTGGGTTCGATGATTGTTGGTTTGACGATGATTTACCTGATCAATCCACCAGTGGCTGAAATTATGAAAGAGCTAAGTAATTGGCTTACTTCAATGGGAGAAGTGAATGCGATTGTGTTAGGCGCAATTATCGGTGCAATGATGTGTATCGATATGGGCGGGCCGGTAAATAAAGCAGCATACACCTTTTCTGTTGGATTGATTGCATCCCAAGTTTATACGCCAATGGCTGCGGCAATGGCCGCTGGTATGGTTCCACCAATTGGTATGACAGTGGCGACTTGGATTGCTCGCAATAAATTCACCGTTAGCCAACGCGATGCGGGGAAAGCATCATTCGTTCTTGGTTTATGTTTTATTTCCGAAGGTGCATTACCATTTGTGGCAGCAGATCCAATTCGAGTCATTATTAGCTCAGTGATTGGTGGTGCGGTGGCGGGTGCGATTTCAATGGGATTAAATATTACATTACAAGCTCCACACGGCGGATTATTTGTCATTCCATTTGTATCTGAGCCATTAAAATATCTTGGTGCAATCGCGATTGGTGCTTTATCAACAGGTGTCGTTTACGCCATTATTAAATCGAAAAACAATGCGGAATAATACCGCACTTTGAATGTAAAAAGCCGATTCAAGTGAATCGGCTTTTGTTTTGGAAGAGATTTATTTTTCACGATCGTCGATCGTTTGTAGCAAATAATTTCCTTCTGCGTCAGCAAGACTACGGAAACCTACATTCGTGATTTTGTAGGGATACTTCGTTCGATAAGTAAAGTTTTCGTGATGATGTCCGTGGAATACTTGCTTAACCCCCATCTTCATTGCCAAATCATTGATTACTTGGAAACCCATCGGATGTGGTTTAGGGGCTTCGTGACAAATCAACACATCAGCCTGTTGGTTTTCTAAGATTTCAATGTCTGATGGGAAAATTGACGTGCGATGACGCAAAGGCACACCGCCTCGCCAGATTTTTTCTTGTGGGCTATATTGGCAATAATGAATAGGATCAAAAAACATGGGGCGATTTGGTGGCATCCAGATTTGCCCGCGGAATACACCGCCTAACCCAGCAATGCGAGTACCTTGAATATCAACTACGCGATTGTGTAAATTCCGTGATTGCCATTCAGAGCCCCAAATCGCATCAAAAGCACTAATTGTTTTGCTATCATGATTTCCATGAATAAACCAAATATCACAATGTTGAGCAAGCTTATCCAACTCATCCGTTGTGGTGAGCTGTAAATCGCCTAAAATTATGAGGGCGACATTCTCCTGTTCGCTCACAAAAGGGTAAATATGATCGTAGCTTCCGTGTGGATCACCGGCAAATAAGATCATTGATGTTTTCCTTTTATAATAAATGGACTATTTTGCAATTCACTGATTTCTTCTTCATTTAGCACTTTCTCAATGACTGCTTTCACTTGGTTATAGCGATCAAGATAACTTGGCGATTCAATCTCTATATAAGGAACTTTATATTTATCTAACAGTTTTTTGAGTAGTTGTTGAAATTGTTGGCGTTGTTTTTGTGAGCCTAAGCTGCGTAAACCATCATCCACCCATTCAGTATTGTTTTTAAGCAAAATGGTGACGTCGAAGGGATACTCTTTAATCATCGAGTCTAAAAATGGATGGGCTTTTCCTTCATATTGAATGCAGAACGCTTGCGTGGTGATGAAATCCGTATCAATAAATGCAATTTTATGAGCATGGCGCACGGCATAATCAATGTATCGTTGATGACCAAGAGCCATTTGCGGATAGTCAGAATATTGCATCGCTTGCTCGTCGCCGCCTAGCTTTTCAAATACAAATTCACGCCCGTATTCCCATGCAGAAGTGGTATTAAATACGGCGGCTAACTTATTAACTAGCACGCTTTTACCACTGCTTTCTCCACCTAAAATCGCCACCGTTTTGGCAAAGAAAGGGCGAACTTCTTTCGGAATAAATTTCCAATATTGGAATGGTGTGGTACGAATTTTTGTGGCGGACACATTAAAGAAAGTGCGGTCAGGATCGACTAACGAAACCTCTAAACCTAGGTATTTCTCGTAAGGTGCTTTATCTTGAGGTTCGCTACTAAATACAATTGAAGGCTCAAAATGTTTTTCATGAAATAGGGTTTTAACTGCTTCACTCCAAGATTGCCAGCCGTTTGGATAACTCGGAATACCGTCTTCAACCAAATGATGAATAAAAATCTGATTTTTTTGATATTTGAAAATTTGTTGCATCCAACGCAAACGATCTTGCACGGTTGGCATACGTTTCATTTTACTATCGTAAAATAATTTCAAATCGCGCTCCGTATCACTACATACGATAACGTGTAGCTCATCGACTTTACTGAACGCTTCATAAATCATATTTATATGGCCTGTGTGTACAGGATAAAATTTCCCGAAAATCACACCGACTTTTTTCTCTTTTGCTTTTGACATAATCCGCTCTTGATAGCGTAAGAATTGAGTGCGTTTATTGTAGGCTAAATGAAAATATTTTTCACGTTCTGATTTAGTGCCTAGGTATTTTGCGCTATACTTAGTGCGCATTCTCAGGGCAGGGTGAAATTCCCTACCGGTGGTAAAGCCCACGAGCGTTTAAAAGTGCGGTCAATTTTTAGCAAATTTTCCCTGCTAAATTGTCCTGATTTTCACTTTTAAAGTCAGCAGATTTGGTGAAATTCCAAAGCCGACAGTAAAGTCTGGATGAAAGAGAATAAAACGAGTTGGCTTCCCAAATCGTTCATTTTATTTGCATTTCTCAGCCCTGATTCTGGTATTTAATTGAAATCTCAAATTAGGAAATTACTATGAATCAGTCAATTTTATCTCCATTCGGCAATACCGCTGAAGAACGCGTACTTAATGCAATTAATGCCTTCAAAAATGGAAATGGTGTATTAGTTTTAGATGATGAAGATCGTGAAAATGAAGGCGATTTAATTTTCCCGGCAGAAACAATCACGTCAGAACAAATGGCAAAATTAATTCGTTATGGCAGTGGTATAGTTTGTTTATGCATTACTGATGAACGTTGTAAACAACTCGATTTACCGCCAATGGTAGAACGCAATAATAGTGTAAACAAAACGGCTTTTACGGTGACAATAGAAGCTGCAAAAGGTGTTTCTACAGGCGTATCTGCCGCAGACCGAGTAACCACTATTCAAACGGCGATTGCAGATAATGCACTTCCAACAGATTTACATCGTCCTGGTCATGTCTTTCCACTTCGTGCAGCAAATGGGGGTGTACTTACCCGCCGAGGACATACTGAAGCTTCCGTTGATTTAGCGCGTCTAGCAGGGTTTAAAGAAGCAGGCGTTATTTGTGAAATCACGAATGACGACGGCACAATGGCTCGCGCCCCTGAGATTGTAGAATTTGCAAAAAAATTTGGTTATTCGGTGCTAACCATTGAAGATTTGGTTGAATATCGTTTAACGCATAATATTTAGCATGAAGAAGTGCGGTGAAAATTTCTATGATTTTTCACCGCACTTTTTATATTATACTGTTCCATCTTTTTATTTATTTTGGTAACTTTTATGCACAGCACAGCACAGCACAGCACAGCACAGCACAGCACAGCACAGCACAGCACAGCACAGCACAGCACAGCACAGCACAATTATGTCATTAGTTTAACGACTGAGCAAAAACGCCGTAAACATATTACCGAAGAATTCGGTAAGCAGAATATTCCTTTTGCATTCTTTGATGCTATCACGCCTGATCTTATTGAAGAAACCGCTAAAAAATTTAATATCATCTTTGACCGTTCATCAAAAGCAACTTTGTGTGATGCTGAGATAGCCTGTGCATTAAGCCATATCGTTTTATGGAATTTCGTTTTAGAAAATAATTTAGATTATATTAATATTTTTGAAGACGATATTTATTTGGGAGAAAATGCAAAAGAATTGTTGAATATTGATTATATACCTGAAGATACTGATATATTGAAGTTAGAAGCTCATGGAAAAATAATTTATGGAAAGCGTGAGCAAATAAAATGTAATAGAAATATTTCCCGATTGAAATTCAAACATACTGGAATGGCTGGCTATTCAATCACAGCTAAGGGGGCTAGATATTTATTGAATAACATAAGAAATAAACAACTTTATCTTGCTATTGATACTCTAATTTTTGATGAATTATTAGGACAAAAAGATTATAAAGTTATGCAACTTTCCCCTGCAATATGCGCTCAAAGTTTTATTCTGCATGATGAAAATTATTTTGAGAGTAGTTTGCATAATGGTAGGGAAAGAGTGCATAAAAACCAAATTCCCGCTAAACCTTTAGCTAAAATAAAAAATGAACTAATTAGAATAAAAAAACGGATATTCGGAAAACAAGTGCCATTTAAATAACAAAAGAGCGGTTAAAAATCTTATTAAATTTTAACCGCACTTTTTTGTTTATTCTACTTCTGGTAAATTTATTGCACCTTCATAACCTAATTGTCGCCACGCTTCATAGACCGTCACTGCAACAGAATTAGATAAGTTCATACTGCGGCTATTGGCTGTCATTGGAATGCGAATTTTTTGTTCCATCGGCATTTCATTTAAAATTGACATAGGAATGCCGCGAGTTTCGGGCCCAAACATTAAATAATCACCGAGTTCAAACTTCACCTGGCTATGAGCTGGACTGCCTTTTGTTGTGAGTGCAAAGAGACGTTTGGGTTTTTCGCTTTCTAAAAAGGCTTCAAAAGTCTTGTGGCGTTTGATTTCCGCAAATTCGTGGTAATCTAAACCTGAGCGGCGTAAGCGTTTATCATCCCAAGTAAACCCTAGCGGTTCAATTAAGTGTAAGCGAAACCCTGTATTGGCACAAAGGCGAATAATGTTACCGGTATTTTGTGGGATTTCTGGTTCATATAAAACGATATCTAACATAATTTTTCTCTAATTCTGATATAAACGATAACTCACCATTCCTGTCGTTTTTTCTTTCAATAACGTCCAGTTTTCAGGTGTGATGAGCGGTTTATCTTTCTCTGTTTCTACGTAAATTAACGCATTGGGTTTTAGCCAATTATTTTCACAAAGCAAGTTAATTGCTTGTTCTGCCAAATTAAAATGAAAGGGTGGATCTAAAAACACCACGTCAAAGTGCGGTTGATTTTGTGGCTGTTTTAGAAAATCCAAACTACTTTGATTAATCACTTCAGCCTGTTCTGATGAGCATTTGAGTGTTTGTAAATTCTTTTTTAATTGATCAGCGATAGTTTTATCTAGTTCTAAAAAAGTCACTTTTTTCGCTTGGCGAGAAAGTGCCTCAAAACCTAATGAGCCACTCCCCGCAAAGCCATCTAAACATTCAGCTTGGTGGATATAAGGCATTAACCAATTAAAAAGCGTTTCTTTCACTCTATCGCCAGTTGGGCGTAAGCCTTCTGAATTTAATACGGGAAGTTTTCGCCCTCGCCACAGTCCAGCAATAATGCGAACCTCGCCCTTTGCATTTGGCGTTTGTATTTTTTTCATAAAGATTCGATTTTTATTGAAAATTGTGCTTAGTTTAGACGATTTTTTGCTAGAATAAACGACATTTTTATCGGATTACAGTTAAGAGAGCATTTTATGGCTGAAGAAAATAAAAAAGGCGGATTTTGGGCATCGTTATTTGGACGTAATAAAAAGCAAGATGAACTTAAAATTGAGCCAATAATTGAAGAAGAAAAGATAAAAGATATCGAGCCGTCTATTGAAAAACTTGAAACTCATGATTTAGTTGAAGAACCGTCTGAATTAGAGTCAGTAGAAAGTGCGGTGGAATCTGAGCCGTTTTTAGTAGAAAGCATTGAAACGAATGAAATCGTTGAAGAAGAAAAAATACAGGAAATTTCAACCGCACTTGAGCCGATTGAAGAAATCATCGAAGCGAAAAATTTAGAAGATGACTTTCCGATTACAGAAACAGTGGTTGAATCTGAAATTGTTGAAGATATTAAAAATGAGCTTCAGCCTGTTGTTGAAATTGAAACTCGCGAAAAACCAAGTGAAGGGGGCTTTTTTAGTCGTTTAGTTAAGGGATTACTGAAAACTAAACAAAATATTGGCGCAGGTTTTCGTAGTTTTTTCTTAGGAAAGAAAATTGATGATGAGCTGTTTGAAGAATTAGAAGAACAACTTTTGATTGCAGATATTGGCGTGCCGACAACAAGTAAAATCATCAAAAATTTGACTGAACATGCAAGCCGCAAAGAATTACAAGATGCAGAGCTTTTATATCAACAATTAAAAGTAGAAATGGCGGATATTCTTGAGCCAGTAGCACAACCGTTAGAGATTGATAGCACGAAAAAACCTTATGTGATTTTAATGGTGGGCGTAAATGGCGTGGGTAAAACGACGACAATTGGTAAACTTGCACGTAAATTTCAGGCTGAAGGAAAATCAGTGATGCTTGCAGCGGGCGATACTTTCCGCGCGGCGGCTGTTGAGCAGCTTCAAGTTTGGGGCGAGCGCAATCGTATTCCAGTTGTTGCGCAAAGCACGGGGTCTGATTCTGCGTCGGTGATTTTTGATGCGATGCAATCAGCGGCTGCACGCAATATTGATATTCTTATTGCGGATACGGCGGGTCGTCTGCAAAATAAAAATAACTTAATGGACGAACTGAAAAAAATTGTTCGTGTTCTGAAAAAATATGACGAAACTGCGCCACATGAAATTATGCTTACGCTGGATGCTGGCACGGGACAAAATGCCATTAGCCAAGCGAAGTTATTTAATGAGGCTGTGGGTTTAACAGGAATCTCTCTAACAAAATTAGATGGCACGGCAAAAGGTGGCGTGATTTTTGCCATAGCCGATCAGTTTAAGTTGCCTATTCGCTATATCGGTGTAGGCGAGAAAATTGAAGATTTACGTGAGTTTAATGCTAAAGAATTTATTGAGGCATTATTCGTTCATGAAGAAGAATAAAAAGAATAAGGAAAAATTGTGATTAAGTTCTCAAATGTTTCTAAAGCCTATCATGGTGCAACGCAGCCCGCGTTACAGGGCTTGAATTTTCATCTTCCTGTGGGAAGTATGACTTACTTGGTTGGGCATTCAGGCGCAGGGAAAAGTACATTACTCAAGCTTATTATGGGGATGGAAAAAGCCAATGCGGGTCAAATTTGGTTTAACGGACACGATATTACTCGCTTGTCGAAATATGAAATTCCATTTCTGCGTCGCCAAATTGGTATGGTTCACCAAGATTATCGTTTATTAACAGATCGTACTGTAGTAGAAAATGTGGCATTGCCATTGATTATTGCAGGTATGCATCCAAAAGATGCGCATACACGTGCGATGGTATCTTTAGATCGTGTAGGATTACGTAATAAAGCGCACTATTTGCCACCACAAATTTCTGGCGGTGAGCAGCAACGCGTTGATATTGCGCGTGCGATTGTGCATAAACCTCAGCTCTTACTAGCAGATGAACCAACGGGTAATTTAGACGATGAACTTTCCGTAGGGATTTTTAATTTGTTTGAAGAATTTAATCGTCTAGGAATGACTGTGTTAATTGCTACTCACGACATTAATTTAATTCAACAAAAACCAAAACCTTGTCTTGTGCTTGAACAAGGTTATTTACGTTATTAAGGAATAATCATGAGCCGATCAACGGATGCATCCTTTTTTGTTCAAACAGCCTATACTTTGCGTGCAGTATGGGCGGATTTATGGCAACGTAAATTTGGCACGCTGCTTACGATTTTGGTGATTGCTGTATCTCTGACGATCCCAACCGTGAGCTATTTAATGTGGAAAAATTTACATTTAGCGACCACTCAATTTTATCCTGAAAGTGAATTGACGATTTATCTTCATAAAAATTTAAGTGAGGAAGACGCGAATTTAGTGGTAGAGAAAATCCGTCAACAAGAGGGAGTGGAATCACTGAATTATGTCTCTCGCCAAGAAAGTTTAAAGGAATTTAAAAGCTGGTCTGGTTTTGGTGAAGAATTAGAAATTCTGGATGATAATCCATTACCTGCAGTCGTCATGGTAAAACCGACAAGCGAATTTAATGTTTCAGAAAAACGTGATGAGTTACGTACCAATTTAAATAAAATTAAAGGCGTGCAAGAAGTTCGCTTGGATAACGATTGGATGGAAAAATTAACCGCACTTTCTTGGTTAATCGCCCATGTGGCAATTTTCTGTACGGTATTAATGACGATAGCGGTATTTTTAGTTATTGGTAACAGTATTCGCTCTGATGTGTATAGTAGCCGATCAAGTATTGATGTGATGAAATTGCTTGGTGCAACAGATCAATTTATCCTTCGTCCTTATCTTTATACAGGGATGATTTATGCCCTGTTGGGTGGGTTAGTTGCAGCAATTTTTAGTAGCTTTATTATCAGCTATTTTACTTCTGCAGTGAAATATGTAACGGATATTTTTGCCGTCCAATTCAGTTTGAATGGATTAGTCGTTGGCGAATTTGTATTCTTATTAGTGTGCTGTTTAATTATGGGATATGTTGGTGCGTGGATTGTAGCAAAACGACATATTACGCTATTAGATAACCATCAATAATTTTAATATGCTAAGTGCGGTGATTTTTCTCAGTGTTTTTCGATGAGAAAATACGGCGATAAATGACCGCACTTTTTATTTGCTTTGAATAAATCCCTTGCAATTTGTTTAACTTTTGTGTAGTATCTGCGAGCTCTCAATGTGAAAGCCGTTTAATGTAATCATTTATTAAACGAGCATGACGATATGTCACGCTAAACAATGTTTCCGATTTGGAGACTATATAACAGGTAACTTGCACCTCCTTTTCTATTTTGAAGTTAGAATTGTGATTGGTGTTAGTTTTTTATTAGCTAAATTTTATTGGAGCTCTGGTCTAATGCAGAACCAAAGAATCCGTATCCGCTTAAAAGCTTTCGATCACCGTTTGATCGATCAATCTACTGCGGAGATCGTAGAAACAGCTAAACGTACTGGTGCACAAGTTCGTGGTCCAATTCCTTTACCAACTCGTAAAGAGCGTTTCACCGTGTTGATTTCTCCACACGTAAACAAAGACGCACGTGACCAATACGAAATTCGTACTCACAAACGTTTAGTAGATATCGTAGAGCCAACAGAAAAAACTGTTGATGCATTAATGCGTTTAGATTTGGCTGCCGGCGTGGACGTGCAGATCAGCCTAGGTTAATTAAGAGGTTATTACAATGATTGGTTTAGTCGGTCGTAAAGTTGGTATGACCCGTATCTTCAATGAAGACGGCGTGTCAGTACCAGTTACCGTTATCGAAATTGAAGCCAACCGCGTAACTCAAGTTAAAACTCTTGAAAACGATGGCTATACTGCAGTTCAAGTTACTACTGGTTCTAAAAAAGCGAATCGTGTAACTAAACCTGAAGCAGGTCATTTCGTGAAAGCAGGTGTTGAAGCTGGTCGCGGTTTATGGGAATTTCGTACTGAAGGTGAAGAATTCACTTTAGGTCAAGAAATCAATGTTGACATCTTTGCAGATGTTAAAAAAGTAGATGTTACTGGTACTTCTAAAGGTAAAGGTTTCCAAGGTGGTGTTAAACGTTGGAACTTCCGTACTCAAGATGCGACTCATGGTAACTCTTTATCACATCGTGTACTTGGTTCTATTGGTCAAAACCAAACTCCAGGTCGTGTGTTTAAAGGTAAAAAAATGGCAGGACATTTAGGTGCTGAGCGTGTAACCGTTCAATCACTTGAAGTTGTTCGTGTAGATGCTGAGCGTAAATTGCTATTAGTAAAAGGTTCTGTACCTGGTGCTATCAATGGCGATGTTATCGTTAAGCCAGCAGTTAAAGCATAAGTCTAGGAGATAGAGATGGAATTACAAGTTGTAGGTGCAAACGCACTAACTGTTTCTGAAACTACCTTCGGACGTGAGTTTAACGAAGCGTTGATCCACCAAGTTGTTGTTGCTTATGCAGCAGGTGCGCGTCAAGGTACTCGTGCGCAAAAAACTCGTGCTGAAGTGTCTGGTTCAGGTAAAAAACCTTGGCGTCAAAAAGGTACAGGTCGTGCTCGTGCTGGTGATATCAAATCACCAATCTGGCGTTCTGGTGGTATAACCTTCGCGGCTAAACCACAAGATCACAGCCAAAAAGTGAACAAGAAAATGTACCGTGGTGCTATCAAAAGCATTCTTTCTGAATTAGTTCGTCAAGACCGTTTGGTTGTTGTTGAAAAATTCGAATTAGATGCACCAAAAACTAAAGTTTTAGTACAAAAATTAAAAGATTTAGCAGTTGAAGATGCATTAATTATCACAGCAAGTTTAGATGAAAATCTATTCTTAGCAGCGCGTAACTTATACAAAGTTGATGTACGTGATGTTCAAGGTATCGATCCAGTTAGCTTAATCGCTTTCGATAAAGTGATTGTTACTGTTGACGCTGTGAAACAAATTGAGGAGATCCTAGCATGAGTCAAGAACGTTTGCTAAGCGTGCTACGTGCACCGCACATCTCTGAAAAAGCAACTAACAATGCTGAAAAATCTAACACTGTTGTACTTAAAGTTGCTTTAGATGCGAACAAAGCTGAAATTGCTGCTGCTGTTGCTCAATTATTTGAAGTAAAAGTTGACTCTGTTCGTACCGTGGTTGTTAAAGGTAAAACTAAACGCCGTGGTAGCAAAATGGGTCGTCGCAGCGACTGGAAAAAAGCTTATGTAACTTTAGCCGAAGGCCAAAACTTGGACTTCGTGGACAGTGCAGAGTAATCGGAGGAAATTAGAGAATGGCTATCGTTAAATGTAAGCCGACCTCCGCTGGTCGTCGTCACGTTGTTAAAATCGTGAACCCTGAATTACACAAGGGTAAACCTTACGCACCTCTTCTAGATACTAAATCTAAAACTGGTGGTCGTAACAACTATGGTCGTATTACTACTCGTCACATTGGTGGCGGTCACAAACAACACTACCGTTTAATCGATTTCAAACGTAACAAGTTAGACATCCCAGCGGTTGTTGAGCGTTTAGAATATGATCCAAACCGTTCTGCTAACATTGCTTTAGTGCTTTATAAAGATGGTGAACGCCGTTATATCTTAGCACCTAAAGGTCTGTCAGTAGGCGATCAAATCCAAGCTGGCGTAAACTCACCAATTAAAGTGGGTAACTCATTACCAATGCGTAATATTCCAGTTGGTTCAACAGTACATAACGTTGAATTAAAACCAGGTAAAGGCGGTCAAATCGCTCGTTCTGCTGGTGCTTATGTACAAATCATCGCACGTGAAGGCAACTATGTAACTTTACGTTTGCGTTCAGGCGAAATGCGTAAAGTATTAGCTGAATGTGTTGCTACAATCGGTGAAGTTGGTAACTCAGAACATATGCTTCGCGTATTGGGTAAAGCTGGTGCTAACCGCTGGAGAGGTATTCGCCCTACAGTTCGTGGTACTGCAATGAACCCAGTAGATCACCCGCACGGTGGTGGTGAAGGTCGTAACTTTGGTAAACACCCAGTAACTCCTTGGGGCGTTCAAACCAAAGGTAAGAAAACTCGTCACAACAAACGTACTGATAAATATATCGTACGTCGTCGTGGCAAATAATAGATTAAATTAAAGAGGATTAGCCATGCCACGTTCTCTCAAGAAGGGTCCTTTCCTTGACCTACACTTGTTGAAGAAGGTAGAGAAGGCGGTGGAAAGCGGGGATAAAAAACCAATCAAAACTTGGTCCCGTCGTTCAATGATCATTCCATCAATGATCGGATTGACCATCGCAGTCCATAATGGTCGTCAGCACGTTCCTGTTTATGTATCTGATGAAATGATCGGTCATAAGCTTGGTGAATTTGCACCGACTCGTACATACCGCGGTCACGCGGCAGATAAGAAAGCTAAGAAATAAGAGGTAAATAGATGGAAACTATCGCAAAACATCGTTACGCTCGCACTTCTGCCCAAAAAGCTCGCTTAGTTGCCGATTTAATTCGTGGTAAAAAAGTTGCGCAAGCATTAGAAATTTTAACTTTCACTAACAAAAAAGCTGCGGCTTTAGTGAAGAAAGTTTTAGAATCAGCTATTGCAAACGCAGAGCACAATGACGGTGCAGATATCGATGATCTTAAAGTTGCTAAAATCTTCGTTGATGAAGGTCCTAGCATGAAACGTGTTATGCCACGTGCTAAAGGTCGTGCAGATCGTATTTTAAAACGTACTAGCCACATTACTGTGGTTGTGTCAGATCGTTAATAAGTAGAGGAATAGCAATGGGTCAAAAAGTACATCCACATGGTATTCGCCTAGGTATTGTTAAACCTTGGAGCTCTACTTGGTTCGCGAATACACAAGACTTCGCTGACAATCTTGAAGGCGATTTCAAAGTACGCAAATTCTTAAATAAAGAATTAGCAAATGCTTCAGTTTCACGTATTACTATTGAGCGTCCAGCTAAAAGTATTCGTGTAACTATTCACACAGCTCGTCCTGGTATCGTAATTGGTAAAAAAGGCGAAGATGTTGAAAAATTACGTAACGCAGTGTCTAAAATCGCTGGCGTTCCTGCTCAAATCAACATTGCTGAAGTGAAAAAACCTGAATTAGATGCGAAATTAGTTGCAGATAGCATCGCTTCTCAATTAGAACGTCGTGTAATGTTCCGTCGTGCAATGAAACGTGCGGTACAAAGCGCAATGCGTTTAGGTGCTAAAGGTATCAAAGTTGAGGTTAGCGGTCGTTTAGGTGGTGCAGAAATCGCACGTTCAGAATGGTATCGTGAAGGTCGCGTACCTCTACATACTCTTCGTGCGGACATCGATTATAACACTGCAGAAGCTCATACAACTTACGGCGTAATCGGCGTTAAAGTGTGGATCTTCAAAGGTGAAATTCTTGGTGGAATGGCTGCCGTTGCGCAATCAGAACAACAACCTGCCGACAAGCCTAAAAAGGCTCCTCGCGGTAAAGGTCGTAAGTAAGGAGAAACGCTAAATGTTGCAACCAAAACGTACAAAATTCCGTAAAGTTCACAAAGGCCGCAACCGTGGTATCGCGGGCGGTACTGAAGTTAGTTTCGGTACTTACGGTTTAAAAGCAGTTGGTCGTTGTCGTTTAACCGCTCGTCAAATCGAAGCGGCACGTCGTGCAATGTCACGTGCAGTAAAACGTCAAGGTAAAATCTGGATTCGTGTATTCCCAGATAAACCAATTACTGAAAAACCATTAGAAGTCCGTATGGGTAAAGGTAAAGGTAACGTTGAGTACTGGGTAGCCTTAATCCAACCGGGTAAAGTGCTTTATGAAATGGATGGTGTGTCTGAAGAAGTAGCAAGAAACGCATTTGCATTAGCAGCTGCTAAATTGCCAGTTAAGACCACTTTCGTAACTAAGACGGTGATGTAATGAAAGCTCAAGATTTACGTACAAAAAGTGTTGAAGAGCTGAATGCTGAATTAGTAAACCTTTTAGGTGAACAATTCAAGTTGCGTATGCAGACAGCCACCGGTCAGCTTCAACAAACCCATCAGGCTAAACAAGTGCGTCGTGATATTGCACGTGTAAAAACTGTATTAACCGAAAAGGCGGGTGAGTAATGACTGATAAAATTCGTAGCGTACAAGGTAAAGTTGTTAGCGACAAAATGGAAAAATCTTTCGTTGTTGCTATTGAGCGTAAGGTAAAACACCCTTTATATGGTAAATTTATCCGTCGTACAACTAAATTACACGTACACGATGAGAACAATGAAGCCAAAGTTGGTGATACCGTAGAGATTCGCGAATGTCGCCCTCTATCAAAAACCAAATCTTGGACTTTAGTTCGTGTTGTTGAGAAAGCAGTTATTGCTTAATTAATAACAAAGAGTAATAAAATAAAAGCCAATAGTGTAAATCTATTGGCTTTTTTGTTTTTAAAGTGCGGTTAAAATTCAAGGAATTTTAACCGCACTTTTTCTTTCAGTAAGTCAATTTCGCAAAGAAGTATACTTCTTTTAGGTGTTATTGACATAACACCTAAACAAACACTGATAAAAATATTTTTAATAATGGTAGCGGAGAAGATTATGCCAAAAATTTCATTATCGAGTAAATGGTCTTGTGATGGACGTGAGCTAAAACCTAAATCGGGTGGTAGTTCTAGTGATGTTTGGGTTTTAAGTGGTAAAGAAATTAAACCTAAATATATTGGTACTTCTAAAGATGTCTGGGTATGGGATGGGCGAGAATTAAAGCCAAAATATGTTGTTCGCCCTGGTGATATCTGGGTTGTAGATGGAGATAAAATTAAGCCTAAAGTTAGCGCATCATCTAATAATACCTATGAACTAAATGGTAACGCTATCCTAGTTGCATTTGGTCAAGTTGTTTTAAAACTTTGGTAATCTGGAGCTAGTTATGTCTAAACAAATTAGAAGTTGTGCAATTTATAAAGATTTAATTATTGAATCTGCTGAAGATTATACTGTTACTATCAGATGTCGTGACAGAAAAACACGAAGCATGTTAAGAGAAATTTCTGAAGATCTTGGTTTTGAATATTCTGATGAGTGGAATACTCGTTATTTTGGCCATCGATTGATTAATTTTATCAACGGCGTTGATACCCGTAGAGAAACTACAAAACTCTCAGAGGATAAATTCCCAGAAGAACTTATCTCAGATACTGATACTACAGAGTATATTTCTGATGAGGATTGGGAATGGTGGTGTGGATTATCAGATACACTAAAATATATTGTGTTATGGAATATTAAAGATGAATTTCTTGATGAAGACCATGGCCTAACTCCTGAATATGATGATTTAAGTCAGGAAATTTCTACAGAACTAGATCTTTATGACAGAAATGGTGCAATCGCTTTCTATTTGAAAGATTATATTGTAGGTGTGCATTTCTCAGATGGTAATTTTGAACCTGGAATAACTCATAAATTTGTCATTCCGGATAATGTGTATAATATTAGAGAGTTGCCTAAATTGTCACATATTAAGCAATTATCTTCATTATCGTTCCATGGTTGGGGGGGCGGTTTTGGTTCGGAGGAAATTGATTTGCTTACTCAAATTCCTCAACTGAAAGAACTTGATCTTACTACTAATAGTGTTTCTGGAGATGCTCTAGAAAAATTATCCTCGTTGACTAATTTAAGAACTCTTTCTTTACCATATTCGGGGGATTGGAGTGCTGATGAGTGTAGTATTTTAGCCGCATTAGGTGATAAATTACCAAATTGTGTAATTAATCTACATGTTGGTACTTATGAGGATATTAGTAATCTTGCTGCATTAAAAAACCTCAATGTATCATCACTTTCATTCAGAGATTGGGATGAGTCTGTAAAAGAAGATATAATAGATTTGATAATTTCATTCTCTAGTATTAAAGAATTAGACCTTTCTGGTAATAAAGTAGATATTCAATTATTAGCTAAATTAGCATCTTTGCCTAATTTAAGCACCCTTTATTTAGAAGATACTAAGAATTTTGACTACTACAGCATAGAACCTGATAGTGATGAGTGTAATCAACTTCAAAGTGCATTACCAAATTGTAAAATTCGGTATAGCATATAATAAGTTAGATTTATGATTGACTGACTTTATAAATAACACCGTGTGTAATACATGCGGTGTTTATTATTTTTAATGTGGAATAGCAAGTATATAGAAAGAAATATTACCTATTCGTTTTGCTGTTCCCATATTTAAATAAATTTCAAGTATTGGAGAAAATGTGGAAAAGTCTTTACCTCCTAAACCCTGTTTTTTAGAAGTTAATAAATATCTAAATGAATGGAAAAATCTTGAAGGTTATACTTCACAAGAAGAGGCATTAAATAAACTTTTTCTAGAATTATTACCTGGAAATTCTGAAATAGCTGATATTTTATTAAAGGCATCATGTTTAAATGATTTTTATAGCACAAGAATATTTGCTATTTATCCTGTGGCAAAACGTATTTTAAGTGTTAAAGATCTAGATAAACGTTTAAAGGCTGGTGATATCAAATTAGTTCGTGAATTAGGAAACGTAAAGATTGGTGATAACAAGAGGTATTTTTATTCTTTTGCGACTAAATATTGTAGTCATCATAATCCAATTGATTTCCCAATTTATGATAGCTATGTGGAGCAAGTTCTCCTCCATTTTAATAAAGTAGATAAATTTTCAGCGTTTAAAAGGAAAGATTTAAAAAATTACAGAAAATTTAAAGAGGTTTTGATAGATTTTCAAAGATTTTATAAATTAGAAAGATTTAGTTTAAAAGAACTCGATCGGTATCTTTGGCTTTTAGGCAAGGAAATTTTCCCAAAATCTAAAAACTGATGAATTTATCTAAGGTAAGAGAAGAGAGCATTTCATTTTTGCTGCAGTTTATTTTTCATTCGATAAATTTTTGAGAGGATGAGGATATTTTTATAATTCTAAAAGTGCGGTAAATTTTAACTGGATTATTTAGCAAATAGATCAATAAGAGGAAGGTAAATTATCATTGCCTTTCTCTTTTTCTTTTGATAAAATCCGCCACCTATCCGCCATTCTATCTGAATAGTGTGGATGGGTTCGTCCCGAAAGGGTGTTTTTTTAATCTTAACGGAGCACTAATATGATCCAAGAACAGACTATGCTGGATGTTGCTGATAATTCAGGCGCTCGCAGCGTAATGTGTATCAAGGTTCTAGGTGGATCGCACCGTCGTTATGCTGCGATTGGTGACATCATCAAAATTACTGTAAAAGAAGCAATTCCACGCGGTAAAGTAAAAAAAGGTGATGTATTAAAAGCAGTTGTTGTGCGCACCAAGAAGGGTGTTCGTCGCCCAGATGGCTCAGTTATTCGTTTCGATGGTAACGCTTGTGTAATTTTAAATAATAACACTGAGCAACCAATCGGTACTCGTATTTTTGGACCAGTGACTCGTGAACTTCGTTCTGAGAAATTCATGAAGATCATTTCTTTAGCTCCAGAAGTACTGTAAGGGGAATGTAATGGCTGCTAAAATCCGTCAAAATGATGAAGTAATTGTTCTTACTGGTAAAGATAAGGGCAAACGTGGTAAGGTAACTAAAGTGTTACCAAACGGTAAAGTGTTTGTTGAAGGTATCAACATTATTACTAAACATGAAAAACCAGTTCCTGCATTAGGAAAAGCTGGTGGTTTAGTGAAAAAAGAAGCTGCAATTGACGCTTCAAATGTTGCGATTTTCAATCCTAAAACGAATAAAGCTGACCGTGTAGGTTTTAGATTCGAAGACGGCAAAAAAGTACGTTTCTTCAAATCTAACAATGAAATTATCTAATAAACTGGAGTAATGCGATGGCGAAACTGCATGATTACTACAGAGATCAAGTAGTAAGCGAATTAAAAAATAAATTCGGCTACAAATCTGTCATGCAAGTCCCACGAATCGAAAAGATTACCCTGAATATGGGTGTGGGTGAAGCATTGACCGACAAAAAATTGCTAGACAACGCAGTAGCGGACTTAGCAGCAATCAGCGGTCAAAAACCTTTAGTAACTAAAGCTCGTAAATCTGTTGCTGGCTTTAAAATCCGTCAGGGATATCCAATCGGTTGTAAAGTAACACTACGCGGTGAGCGTATGTGGGAGTTCTTTGAACGTTTAATTACAATTGCTGTTCCACGTATTCGTGACTTCCGCGGTTTAAGCGCGAAATCATTCGATGGTCGTGGCAACTATAGCATGGGTGTGCGTGAACAAATCATCTTCCCTGAAATCGATTACGATAAAGTAGATCGTGTACGTGGTTTAGATATCACTATCACAACTACTGCTAAGAATGATGAAGAAGGTCAAGCACTACTTGCTGCCTTTAATTTCCCATTCCGTAAATAAGGCAGGTTATAATGGCTAAACAATCAATGAAAGCACGCGATGTAAAACGCGTTAAATTGGCTGAAAAATTCTACGCAAAACGTGTTGAATTAAAGAAAATCATTTCTGATGTCAATGCCTCTGATGAAGATCGTTGGGATGCAGTGTTAAAGTTACAAACTTTACCACGTGATTCTAGCCCATCTCGTCAACGTAACCGTTGCCGCCAAACTGGACGTCCTCATGGCGTTTTACGTAAGTTTGGTTTAAGCCGAATTAAGGTTCGTGAAGCTGCAATGCGCGGTGAAATCCCAGGCCTTAAAAAAGCGAGCTGGTAATATACCACTTTATTTTGGAATCGGAGAAAAAGTACAATGAGTATGCAAGATCCAATCGCAGATATGCTGACCCGTATTCGTAACGGTCAAGCTGCGAACAAAGTTGCAATCAATATGCCTTCTTCCAAGCTAAAAGTGGCAATTGCCAACGTATTAGCTGCTGAAGGTTATATCGAAAGCGTAAAAGTTTTAGAAGGTGCTAAACCTGAATTGGAAATTACTTTAAAATATTTCCAAGGCAAACCAGTTGTAGAAAGCATCCAACGTGTAAGTCGCCCAGGTCTTCGTATTTACAAACGTAAAGATGAATTACCAAAAGTTATGGGCGGTTTAGGTGTTGCAGTTGTTTCTACATCTAAAGGTGTTATGACTGACCGCGCTGCTCGTCAAGCAGGTTTAGGCGGTGAGATCATCTGTTACGTAGCTTAATAGAGAGGTAGGAAAATGTCTCGTGTTGCAAAGGCACCTGTTAATATTCCTGCCGGAGTTGAAGTTAAACTCGACGGTCAGCTATTAACAGTAAAAGGTAAAAATGGCGAGTTATCTCGCAAAATTCATGAATCAGTTGAAGTAAAACAAGATAACGGACAATTTACGTTCACTCCACGTGAAGGTTTTGTTGAAGCAAATGCTCAATCGGGTACTGCACGTGCATTAGTTAATGCAATGGTTATCGGTGTTACTGAAGGTTTCACTAAAAAATTAGTATTGGTGGGTGTAGGTTACAGAGCTCAACTTAAAGGTAATGCAATTGCATTAAGTTTAGGCTATTCTCACCCAGTAGAGCACACTTTGCCGGCAGGTATTACTGCAGAATGTCCATCTCAAACCGAAATCGTGTTGAAAGGTGCAGACAAACAGTTGATCGGTCAAGTTGCAGCAGATATTCGTGCTTATCGCCGTCCTGAGCCTTATAAAGGTAAAGGGGTACGTTACGCTGATGAAGTGGTACGTATCAAAGAGGCTAAGAAGAAATAATTAAGGTAACACTATGGATAAGAAATCAGCTCGTATCCGTCGTGCAGCTCGTGCACGTCATATGATGAGAGAGCAAGGTGTAACTCGTTTAGTTATTCACCGCACTCCACGTCATATTTATGCACAAGTTATTGCACCAAACGGTTCAGAAGTGCTTGCCGCTGCTTCAACTGTTGAGAAAGCAATTCGTGAGCAAGTAAAATACACCGGTAATAAAGATGCTGCTGCTGCAGTAGGTAAAGCTGTTGCAGAACGCGCATTAGCAAAAGGCGTTCAAGCTGTTGCTTTTGATCGTTCCGGTTTTAAATATCATGGTCGTGTCCAAACTTTAGCGGACGCTGCACGTGAAGCTGGTCTACAGTTCTAATGAGGTAAATTGAGATGTCAAACATCGAAAAACAAGTTGGTGAACTGCAAGAGAAGCTAATCGCAGTAAACCGTGTATCAAAAACTGTAAAAGGTGGTCGTATTATGAGTTTCACTGCATTAACTGTGGTGGGCGATGGTAATGGCCGAGTAGGTTTTGGTTATGGTAAAGCACGCGAAGTTCCAGCAGCGATCCAAAAAGCAATGGAAAAAGCACGTCGTAATATGATTAACGTTGCTTTGAATGAAGGTACATTACAGCATCCAGTTAAAGGTGTTCATACTGGTTCACGTGTATTTATGCAACCTGCAAGTGAAGGTACAGGTATCATCGCTGGTGGTGCAATGCGTGCAGTATTGGAAGTTGCAGGTGTACGCAACGTTCTTTCTAAAGCGTATGGTTCTACCAATCCAATTAACGTTGTTCATGCAACTATTGATGCATTAGCAAACATGAAATCACCAGAAATGGTTGCTGCAAAACGCGGTAAAACTGTTGATGAAATCTTGGGGTAATGAATAATGGCTAAAACTATTAAAGTAACACAAGTTCGTAGCTCAATTGCTCGTTTACCGAAGCATAAAGCTACCTTGCGTGGTCTTGGTCTTCGCCATATGCACCACACTGTTGAGTTAATTGATACGCCTGCAGTACGTGGTATGATTAACCAAGTTTCATACATGGTTAAAGTGGAGGAGTAAGAGATGCGTTTAAATACTCTATCTCCGGCTGAAGGTGCAAAGCATAGCGCTAAACGCCTCGGTCGTGGTATTGGTTCAGGTTTAGGCAAGACTGGTGGCCGTGGTCATAAAGGTCAAAAATCTCGTACTGGTGGCGGTGTTCGTCGCGGTTTCGAAGGTGGTCAAATGCCGTTATACCGTCGTTTACCAAAATTTGGTTTTACTTCAATGAAAGCTGCAGTAACTGCAGAAGTTCGTTTGAATGAATTAACCAAAGTTGAAGGTAATGTAGTAACCTTAGAAACATTAAAAGCAGCAAATATCTTAACTAAAGATATCAAATTCGCTAAAGTAGTTTTAGCGGGTGAAGTGAAATCTGCAGTAACAGTTCGTGGTTTGCGTGTAACTAAGGGTGCAAAAGCAGCAATTGAAGCTGCTGGCGGTTCAGTTGAGGAATAATTAGCAAATGGCTAAACAACCAGGTTATCAAGCAAGAAGTACTAATAGCGGTAAAGGTGAATTAAAAAGCCGATTACTTTTCGTTTTAGGTGCGCTTATCGTTTACCGAATTGGTTCTTTCATTCCGGTTCCTGGTATTGATGCGGCTGTGCTAGCTCAATTAGTTGAACAACAAAAAGGCACCATCATTGACATGTTTAACATGTTCTCTGGTGGTGCATTAAGCCGTGCATCTATCTTAGCATTAGGTATTATGCCGTATATCTCGGCATCTATTGTAATTCAGTTGCTTGCAACGGTTTCTCCTGCTTTAGCAGAATTAAAGAAAGAAGGTGCTGCTGGTCAACGTAAAATTTCTAAGTATACTCGGTATGCGACAGTTGTTTTTGCAACCATTCAGGCAGTAGCTATTTCAACAGGTTTACCAAATATGTTACCTGGCTTAGTGCCAAACGTTGGATTTGGTTTTTACTTCACTTCAGTTGTTAGCTTAGTAACTGGAACTATGTTCCTCATGTGGTTAGGTGAACAAATTACTGAAAGAGGTATTGGTAACGGTATTTCAATTCTTGTTTTTGGCGGTATCGTAGCTGGTTTACCATCGGCTATACTTCAAACTATTGAGCAGGCTCGTCAAGGACAGATGCATCCATTAGTGCTTCTTCTTATCGCAGCTATTGTATTTGCAGTAACTTATTTCGTTGTTTTTGTTGAAAGAGGACAGCGTAGAATTCGCGTTGAATATGCAAAGCGTCAACAAGGTCGTCAAATTTTAGGTGGTCATTCGACACATTTACCATTGAAAGTAAATATGGCAAACGTAATGCCGGCAATTTTTGCCTCAAGTATTATTTTATTTCCTGCTACCTTAACTCAATGGTTTGGACAAAATGATAAGTTTGAGTGGTTAAATAACTTATCTATGCTGTTGAATCCGGGTCAACCTCTTTATTTGCTTGTTTATGCTGTAGCAATTATTTTCTTTAGCTTCTTTTACACTGCAATGCAGTATAATCCGCGAGATACAGCAGATAATCTAAAAAAATCTGGTGCATTTATTCCAGGAATTAGGCCAGGGGAACAGACATCTCGTTATATTGATAAAGTTATGACTCGTCTTACACTAATTGGCGGTCTTTATGTAACGTTTGTGTGTTTAGTTCCTTATATTATGACATCGGCTTGGGATGTTAAATTTTACTTCGGTGGAACATCTCTTTTAATTGTAGTCGTTGTAATTATGGATTTCATCGTGCAGGTTCAGAGTCACTTAATGTCGTCTCAATATGAGTCTGCGTTGAAAAAAGCAAACCTTAAAGGTTTTGGACAATAATTGTTCATTTAGTAGATAAAGGATAAGCAATGAAAGTTCGTGCTTCGGTAAAGAAAATGTGTCGTAACTGTAAAATTGTTAAACGTGAAGGTGTTGTACGTGTATTGTGCAGCGATCCTAAACATAAACAACGTCAAGGTTAATTCATATTTTTTCTTGCAAAGAACCAGTTGAGCAGTTATACTGCTCAACTCATTTATGTCCTTGGTATTCTGTTTGAGTATCCTGAAAACGGGCTTTTCAAGATCAGAATACCAAATTAGTTAAAATAATAGGAGTGCATAGTGGCCCGTATTGCAGGCATTAACATTCCTGATCACAAACACGCTGTAATCGCTTTAACTGCAATTTACGGTATTGGTAAGACTCGTTCAAAAGCTATTTGTGCTGCAGCGGGTATTGCTGAAGATGTTAAGATCAGAGAATTGTCTGAAGAGCAGATTGACAAACTGCGTGACGAAGTTGGTAAATTTACCGTTGAAGGTGATTTACGTCGTGAAGTAACACTAAACATCAAACGTCTTTTAGACTTAGGTTGTTATCGTGGTTTACGTCACCGTCGTAGTTTACCGGTACGTGGTCAACGTACTAAAACTAATGCGCGTACCCGTAAGGGTCCACGTAAGCCGATCAAAAAATAGTCGGGGTAAATAAAGAATGGCTAAAACACCAGTTCGTGCACGTAAACGTGTAAAAAAACAAGTCGTAGATGGCGTAGCACATATTCACGCATCTTTCAATAATACAATCGTTACTATTACTGACCGTCAAGGTAACGCTCTAGCATGGGCGACTGCAGGTGGTTCAGGTTTCCGTGGTTCTCGTAAATCTACCCCGTTCGCTGCGCAAGTTGCTGCTGAACGTTGTGCTGAAATTGTTAAAGAATTCGGCTTAAAGAACTTGGAAGTTATGGTTAAAGGTCCGGGTCCAGGTCGTGAATCTACAATTCGCGCGTTAAACGCAGCGGGTTTCCGTATCACGAATATTACTGATGTGACTCCGATTCCTCATAACGGTTGTCGTCCACCGAAAAAACGTCGTGTTTAAGACGTATATAGGATAGTTGGAGAAAGAAAATGGCAAGATATTTGGGTCCAAAACTCAAGCTCAGCCGTCGTGAAGGTACTGATTTATTTCTTAAATCAGGCGTGCGCGCGATTGATTCAAAATGTAAAATTGATACAGCACCTGGTCAACATGGTGCTCGTAAACCGCGTTTGTCTGACTATGGTAGTCAATTACGTGAAAAACAAAAAGTTCGTCGTATCTATGGTATTTTAGAACGTCAATTCCGTAACTACTATAAAGAAGCAAACCGTTTAAAAGGTAACACTGGTGAAAATTTATTAGTGTTATTAGAAGGTAGATTGGATAACGTTGTTTATCGCATGGGATTTGCTGCAACTCGTGCAGAAGCTCGCCAATTAGTGAGCCATAAAGCGATTGTTGTAAATGGTCGTGTTGTTAACATTCCATCTTTCCAAGTTTCAGTAAATGATGTTGTTGCTGTTCGTGAGAAATCTAAAAAACAAGCACGTATTAAAGCGTCATTAGAATTAGCAGAACAAAGAGAAAAACCAACATGGTT
Source organism: Haemophilus haemolyticus (assembly GCF_003493605.1). GTDB lineage: Bacteria > Pseudomonadota > Gammaproteobacteria > Enterobacterales > Pasteurellaceae > Haemophilus > Haemophilus haemolyticus_J. Next base: position 195,068 of record NZ_QQKA01000002.1, on the reverse strand, counting down.
AGAAGTTGATTCTGCAAAAATGGAAGGTGTGTTCAAACGTGTTCCTGAACGTTCTGATTTATCAGCAGATATTAACGAACATCTGATCGTTGAGCTTTACTCCAAATAATAGTTAAGCTTAAAAGCAAAGAGAGGATAAAATGCAGGGTTCTGTTACAGAATTTTTAAAACCACGTTTAGTAGATATTGAACAAATTAGTTCAACTCATGCTAAAGTGATCTTAGAGCCGTTAGAGCGTGGTTTTGGCCATACTCTAGGTAATGCATTACGTCGTATCCTTCTGTCTTCAATGCCAGGTTGTGCTGTAACTGAAGTGGAAATTGATGGCGTATTGCACGAATATAGTAGTAAGGAAGGTGTTCAAGAAGATATTCTTGAAGTTCTTTTAAACCTTAAAGGTCTAGCGGTTAAAGTACAGAATAAAGATGATGTTATTCTGACACTAAATAAATCTGGAATTGGCCCTGTTGTTGCAGCGGATATCACCCATGATGGTGATGTTGAAATTGTGAATCCGAATCATGTAATCTGTCACTTAACTGACGAAAATGCATCAATTAGTATGCGTATTCGTGTTCAACGTGGTAGAGGATATGTTCCAGCTTCAGCTCGTACACATAGCCAAACTGAGGAGCGTCCAATCGGTCGTTTATTAGTGGATGCTTGTTATAGCCCTGTAGATCGCATTGCATACAATGTAGAAGCAGCGCGTGTAGAACAACGTACGGACTTAGATAAGCTTGTTATTGAGTTAGAAACTAATGGTACGCTTGAGCCTGAAGAAGCAATTCGTCGTGCAGCAACAATTTTAGCAGAACAACTCGATGCATTCGTTGATTTGCGTGATGTTCGTCAACCTGAAGTTAAGGAAGAAAAACCGGAATTTGATCCGATTTTACTACGTCCTGTAGATGATTTAGAGTTGACAGTTCGTTCTGCTAACTGTTTGAAAGCAGAAACAATTCATTATATCGGTGATTTAGTACAACGTACAGAAGTTGAATTATTAAAAACACCTAATCTTGGTAAGAAATCTCTTACTGAAATTAAGGATGTGCTCGCTTCACGTGGCTTGTCACTTGGTATGCGCCTTGAAAATTGGCCACCAGCAAGTATTGCTGAAGACTAGTTTGGTCATAGGTTAAGATTTTTCTGAGAAGGATAAGATCATGCGCCATCGTAAGAGTGGTCGTCAACTAAACCGTAATAGCAGCCATCGCCAAGCGATGTTTCGTAACTTAGCAAGTGCTTTAGTTAGTCATGAAATCATTAAGACTACTTTGCCTAAAGCTAAAGAATTACGCCGTGTAGTTGAACCGTTAATTACATTAGCAAAAGTAGATAGCGTTGCAAACCGTCGTTTAGCATTCGCTCGTACTCGCAACGTTGAAACTGTTGCAAAATTATTTAATGAATTAGGTCCACGTTTTGCTCAACGTGCAGGTGGTTACACTCGCATTTTGAAATGTGGTTTCCGTGCAGGCGATAATGCACCAATGGCATACATTGAGTTAGTTGATCGCCCTGAAGTTGCTGAAGCAGCTACTGAGGAATAAAAATCAATTCAAAGGAAAAGCTCACTTTATAGTGAGCTTTTTTATTTTATATGTAAGTAAAAAGAGCTTTATTTACTGAAATATTATTTGGATAGATAGCCCAAAACCATAATCTTGAATTTAAGAGCAGATTCTTAAATGCCTTGTATTTTTGTCTAGAATTCCTTGTTTCTTTAATTCTTGACTAATACGAATAGCAGTTTCTGTTTCGCATCCACAAAATTCAGCTACTTCTCGGTAGGTCCAAGGATAATCGGGATAACTTTCAGTTAAATTTTCAATTGCATCAATTATACGTTCGTAGCTTCGTTTATAGGCTGTATTACTTACTCGGTGTTCTGCGTCATATAATTCATTCGAAAGTTGTTTCATAAGATAGCAGGAAAAATCAGGATTATTTGCGATAAAAGTAGTGTGATTTCCAGGAAATATACGAATAATATCTGCTTCTAGTAACACCTTTGCACTACAATGATAAGTTGTTTCACTAAAGATTGTTCTAAACCCAAAATACTCGTTAGCATGATAAAGTCGAATCAAGGTTTCTTTACCATTTTCTAAGCTATGATAAAGTCCAACCAGCCCCCGTCTTAAAAAATAAAATTCTTTAGGTTTTTCACCTTGAGTATAAATTAAACTGTTTTTCCCTAGTGTTTTACTTTCAGAAATAATGCATTGGTGTAAGTTTTGAGGTAAGTAAGGTGATGAGCTTGACATAAATATCCTTTTAATACATAAACAACTTTAGGTTACTATACAAATTTCTGTTTTTATCTGCTATAAGCAAGTTTTAAAAGTGTTAACTTGGTAACAAAATTTTTATTTTAAATGAATAATGTTATTTTGCTTTACCAAAGCATTTTGCAAATTCTTTCAAATAGGGTTCCATGTGAGAGAGCGCTGTATAATAGGCTTCACATAGTTGATTATGTGGTTTTCCAAATCCTTGAACAGTTCGATGTTTTGGGCAACCTCCATGACAGGCAAAACGAAATTTACAGCTTTTGCATCGTTCGGAAAGAAAGGATTTCGCTGAACCGAAATGTTTTTGTTTTATGTTATCAACTAATGTTACTAGTGGTGTTTCTATTAGGTTTCCTAACTTGTACTCAGGGTAAACATAATGATCGCAACTATAAATATCTCCATTTTGTTCAATAACTAATTGATCACCGCAGGTTTCACGAAAAATACATAAATCAGGTTGTAATCCAAGATAGGCCATAAACCATTGTTCAATAAACTGAATCCCAATTTTTCCTACATCATTAGAGTACCATTCATCAAAAATATTAATTAGAAACTGCCCATAATCCTTTGCAGAGGCTTGTTGCTTATAATCTCCCATTAGTGGAATAAATTGCATATATGGCGATTCAATTCGTTTTAGAAAATGATAGATTTCTTTGCCATGTAGGACATTTAGATTATGCACTACTGTGAGAGTATTAAAAGATACTTGATAGTTATGTAGTAAATCTAGTGCATCTATTACTTGTTGAAATGTACCTTTGCCATTTTTAGTTAAACGATAGGCATCATGTAAGTGTTCTGGACCATCTATAGAAAGCCCCACAAGAAAATTATGATCATGTAGAAAACGGCACCAATCGGCATTAAGTAATACACTATTGGTTTGTAGCGAATTTTCAATTTGTTTTCCATTAGCATATTTATGCTGAAAATCGACCGCTCTTTTATAGAAATCAAGGCCTGCCATAGTTGGCTCACCGCCTTGCCAGAGGAAAGTTACTTGTTGTTGAGGGGCAGTTTCTATGTAAGCTTTGATATAGGTTTCTAATACCTTATCACTCATGGCTCGTTGATTTAAATGAGGTTTTTCCAAGTAAAAGCAATATTGGCAATCTAAATTACAAATTGAGCCAGTAGGTTTTGCCATTAATTGAAATGCGTTCATACATCATATCCTTTCTATTTTTTTCATCATAACAGAATATTTTTAAGTGTATATGATGCTGATCATAAGATATGCTAATCCCCTTACGCCACAATTAGAATATATTATTAAGCTGATTTTCTTGATAGGAGTAGCAATGGCAATTAGTACAATTTTTATCTTACTGATTTGCGGTATTTGTACCAATATGGTTTCTGCTATTTTTGGTATTGGCGGTGGGGTATTGATGGTGCCAATTTTACGTACATTATTTCCCGAATTGCCGATTCAAGTTATTTCAGCTACATCACTCACCATTGTGATGTGTACCGCATTGATTAACTTATTATTTTTCCATAAGCAAAAAATTAAAATTGATTATATCAATATGATTTTATGGTCTATTGCTATGGTGATTGGCGTGCAAATTGGTTTTGAATTAAGTTTTTATTTTTCTACAGCGATAATTAGTTTAATTTTTACGGTTAGTTTAAGTGCACTAGCGATTAAAACATTTTTAAACAGATCGAGAATACAAATAGAAGTACTTAAGATGTCTCCTATAGAACGAGCTAAAGGTAGTATTAGTTGCTGCGGAGGAGGCTTAATTGCGGGTATTACAGGTATTGGAGGCGGCTCTATCCTTGCTCCGCTTGTTGGCCAATTAAAAGGGGTAAAAACACAGCAAATTGCCGTTTATACGAACTACATGATGATTATTGGTGGTATTGGTAATTTATATGGCTATCTCACAAGAGTCTTCCCTTATGATGTCAGTCTAAGTGGCCAATTAGGATATGTAAATTTTCTTGTAGTTGGTGTTGTTACCTTGGGTTCATTTGGAATGAGTTTCTTCTCAATGAAATTGCGTGGATTAATGAATCCAGCTTTAATAAGAAAATTATTGGCAATTATTTTATTTTGTATTGCAGCCTATATGTGCATTTTGGAGTTTGTATTCCATTAAATCGAATAAACTAGACCTAGTTATTCTAGGCCTATTCCCCAATTAGCGTTTTCGCAATCTCTCTTGCTTGCGTATCAATTTCAAGTACATCATCAATATTTTGAATGGTATAAGGCGAAATTTTCTCAATTGTTTTTGCATTAATTTTTGCAATATTCATAAAGCTAATTTGACGATCTAAAAATGCTTGTACAGCAATTTCATTAGCTGCATTCATTGCTGTTGTCGCATATTGACCCGCAGCGAAGGCATCAATAGCCAGTTTTAAATTCGGATAGCGATTAAAATCAGGTTCAATAAATGTCAGTTCTTTGATTTTAAAGAAATCGAGTGGTTCTACTCCAGCAAAAGTGCGGTGAGGATATGCCATAGTTTCTGCAATTGGGGTACGCATATCTGGATTTCCCATTTGAGCAATAACTGAGCCATCAACATACCGTACCATAGAATGAATAATCGATTGTGGATGAATAATGACTTCCATTTCTTCCGCACTTGCGTTGAAAAGCCAGCGAGCCTCAATGTATTCCAAGCCTTTATTCATCATTGTAGCTGAATCGACAGAGATTTTTTTTCCCATAGACCAATTAGGGTGTGCAACTGCTTGTTCTGGTGTGATACTAGCGAACTGTTCTAGTGGTGTGTAACGAAATGGCCCGCCAGAACCGGTGAGTATAATTTTACTTACACCTAATTCAGAAAGTGGGCAAAAGCCAATTTTTTCTTGTGCTTCTGGGGGTAACGATTGAAAGATCGCATTATGTTCACTGTCTACTGGTAAAAGCTTCGCGCCATAGTTTTTTACGGCATCAATAAAAAGCTGTCCGCAGGTTACCAATGATTCTTTATTTGCTAGTAATACCCGTTTACCTGCTTTAACCGCTGAAAGCGTCGGTAACAATCCTGCTGCACCAACAATCGATGCCATTATCTGATCGGCATCTGGGTGTGCTGCGAGTTCACAAATAGCTTGTTGTCCTGCTAATACTTCCGTTGAAATATGATGCGCAATTAATTTCTCACGTAAAATTTTAGCAGCATTTACATCATCAAGAGCCGCAAAGTGCGGTCGGAATTTTATGCATTGTTCAAACATTGCTTCTACATTTTTTCCGCCGACGAGCGCAAATGCATGATATTTCTGAGGATTATTTTCGATAACAGAAAGGGTACTCTTACCGATTGATCCCGTTGAACCAAGAATGACAATGTTTTGTTTTTGCATAGAATCTTTACCGCACTTTTGTTGATTATATTTTCATTGGTACGTCTAAATTCGCATACCTAATAAAATAAAGGCAGACAAAACTGTCTGCCTTTCGCATTTTTTATGATTAGAAATCCATTAATTCTTTTTCTTTATCCGCTAATACTTCATCTACTTTTTTAATGTAAATATCTGTGATTTTTTGGATTTCTTCTTCCGCTTTATGTTGTTCATTTTCGCTGATTTCTTTGTCTTTTAATAATGCTTTGATTTTATCATTCGCATCACGACGCACATTACGAACCGCAACTTTACCTTGTTCACCTTCGCCTTTTACGATTTTGATTAAATCGCGACGGCGTTCTTCTGTTAATGGAGGAAGCGGAACACGGATTGTGGTACCCGCTGAAGATGGGTTTAAACCTAAATCTGAGGTTAAAATTGCTTTTTCTACCGCAGAGATTAAAGAACGATCAAAAACAGTTACGGCTAAAGTACGCGCATCTTCTGCCACTACGTTTGCTAATTGGCGAAGTGGGGTCGCCGCACCATAATATTCAACTTGAATTGCATCAAGTAAACTCGGTTGTGCGCGACCTGTACGGATTTTTGAAATATGACCTTTTAATGCTTCAAGGCTTTTTTCCATACGATCTTGAGCATCTTTTTTAATTTGGTTAAGCATTACATTGTCCTTTTAATTGACGAAAGTTAAAACGTGGTGATTCTACTGGATTTTTGTCAATTTTTGAATACATTTATCAGCTTGAAAACAGATAAAAAATGACCGCACTTCAGTTACCCAAAGTGCGGTTAATATTTTTAGTATTTTTAATTAAGCTTTAGGACCAGCTGCAATTAAAGCTTTGCCTTCTTCGTTAGTTGCATATTTAACAAAGTTTTTCACAAAGCGACCGGCTAAGTCTTCAGCTTTTGATTGCCATTGTGCTTTATCTGCGTAAGTATCACGAGGATCCAAGATTGCAGAATCTACACCTGGTAATGTTTTAGGAATTGCTAAGTTGAAGATTGGCAATTCGCCCATTTCTGCTTTTTCAATTGAGCCATCTAAGATTGCATCAATGATTCCGCGAGTATCTTTGATTGAGATACGTTTTCCTGTACCATTCCAACCAGTATTCACTAAGTAAGCTTCAGCACCAGCTGCTTGCATACGTTTTACTAACACTTCTGCATATTGAGTTGGGTGAAGGGTTAAGAACGCTGCGCCGAAACATGCTGAGAAAGTTGGAGTTGGTTCGGTAATACCACGTTCAGTACCTGCTAATTTTGCAGTGAAACCAGATAAGAAGTAGTATTTAGTTTGTTCTGGTGTTAATTTAGATACTGGTGGTAATACTCCAAATGCATCTGCAGTTAAGAAAATCACTTTCGTTGCGTGACCAGCACGAGAAACTGGTTTTACAATGTTATCGATGTGGTAAATTGGGTAAGACACGCGAGTATTTTCTGTTTTTGAACCATCATCGAAATCAACAGAACCATCTGCACGAACAACCACATTTTCTAATAATGCATCACGACGGATAGCGCGGTAAATATCCGGTTCATTTTCTTCTGAAAGGTGAATGGTTTTCGCATAGCAACCACCTTCAAAGTTAAAGATACCCACATCATCCCAACCGTGCTCATCATCACCGATTAATTCACGTTTTGGATCGGTTGAAAGTGTTGTTTTACCTGTGCCAGATAAGCCGAAGAAGATTGCTACATCACCATCTTTACCTACGTTAGCTGAGCAGTGCATTGCGCCAACACCTTTAAGTGGTAGGAAGTAGTTCATCATTGAGAACATACCTTTTTTCATTTCACCGCCGTACCAAGTACCACCGATTAATTGAATGCGCTCAGTTAAGTTGAAGGCAACGAAGTTTTCTGAATTTAAACCTTGTTCTTTCCAGTTTGGATTGGTTACTTTAGAACCGTTCATTACAACGAAATCTGGTTCAAAATTTTTGAGTTGTTCTTCAGTTGGGCGAATAAACATGTTTTTCACAAAGTGTGCTTGCCATGCAACTTCAGTTACAATACGTACTGCAATACGGTCGTGTTCGCTCGCACCACAGAAACCATCAACGACAAACAAGCGTTTACGAGAAAGTTGGTTAGTTACCAAGTCTTTTAAGCTTTGCCATGTAGCTTGGTTCATTGGTTTGTTGTCATTTTTCGCTGCTTCAGATGTCCACCAAACAGTATCTTTGGTTTTTTCATCTAATACGATATATTTATCTTTTGGTGAACGGCCAGTGAAGATTCCAGTATCTACAGCTACTGCACCCGTCGTAGTTAAAGTACCTTTTTCAAAGCCTTCTAAACCCGGTTTAGTTTCTTCTTCGAACAATTGCTCGTAGCTTGGATTGTAGACAACTTCTTTTACGTCATAAATGCCTAGCGCTTCAAGTTCTTTTACTACCTTGTTTAAGTCTGTCATAAGTCACCTCTAATATTTAAGATTAAAATTTAACTGTCGCCTATTCTAAAGAATGTCAATGCAAAAAAATGTTAACTAGATCTCATTTTTAAAAAATTATAGCTCTCCATTACCTATTTTTAGGTGTATTAATGATGTAGATCAAAAATCCCGACATGGCGTCGGGATTGTTTTTAAAGTTTTGTTGATTTTAATTTTTCAATCGCTTCTTTATTAAAGAAGTAGTGAGTGCCACAACATTCACATTGCATATCAATACTGCCTTTATGCTCGGCTAATATTTCGTCAATTTCTTCATCGGAGATGAGCAATAATGCAGAACCAGAACGCTCTGCAGAGCAGCCACAGAAAAATTGTACATCTTGTGCAGGATAAAGATTGACGGTTTCTTCGTGATATAAACGATAGAGTAACTCTTCTGCAGGGAGACCAAATAATTCTTCGTCTTTTACTGTTGCTGCGAGCGTAGTTAAATGCTCAAAATCTTCTGGTGTACCAGAACCATCAGGCATAATCTGTAATAGCATACCTGCTGCCACTGGCTTTCCTTCATATTCTCCAGTACGAATAATTAATTGAGTTTGAAGCTGTTCTGAGCGTACAAAATAATCTTCTAAGCATTCTGTGATCGTCGGTTTATCCAGACTAATTACACCTTGATAGCGTTCACCTTCTTTTGGTGCAATAGTAATGACCAATACGCCTTTACCAATCATATTATGCAGACTCATATTTTCAGTGATGTTCCCATCCACTCGAGCAAGGGCGCGGATTTGTTGTTGATCATTGCCATTTACTAATGCTAAGCGTAATGGACCATCGCCTTGAATTTGTACGGTGATATTGCCGTCAAATTTTAGTGTGGCAGTAAGCAAATTAGTCGCCACCATCATTTCACCCAATAAATCCTGTACTGCTTTAGGATACTGATGGGTATTTAATGTATCAGTAAATGTTTTATTTAAACGAACCCATTCTCCACGAACCGCACGATTTTGGAAAAGATAACGGTAAAGCTTGTCATTGTCTTGAGTATAGTCTTGTTGATTGGTCATTGATCATTCCTAATTGAAATAAAAAGTGCGGTAGTTTTTCCCGCACTTTTAAGTGTTGCTACTCATAATTGGGGCTATTCAGAGGATTGCAAGGGAGTCTTGTGAAATCCAATTGTGATATACGCGTTAAAATATGATTAAGCAAACCTTGTTTTGGCTTCTGCAATAGCTTCGGCAACACGCAATGGCGATACACCACCTTTTGCACAACGCTTGTCTAAGCAAGACTGGAGGGAAAGAATCTCGTAAACATCATCTCCCACTACTTCACTAAATTGGCGGAATTCAGGGATAGTAAGATCTTCTAATCCTTTGCCTTTCTCGATGGCATAAACAACCGTTTCACCTACGATATGATGGGAATCTCGGAAAGGTACGCCCTTAGAGACTAAATAATCCGCTAATTCAGTTGCGTTTGAATAGCCTTTTAACGCGGCTTCACGAGTACGTTCAACATTTACTTTCAATTCATCTAATACGAACGTTGCCATGTCCACACAGTTTTGCCAAGTATCTAAGGCATCAAAAATGCCCTCTTTGTCTTCTTGCATATCTTTATTATACGCAAGTGGCAAACCTTTTAAGGTGACTAGCATGCCTGTTAATGAGCCGATCACTCTGCCGGCTTTGCCTCGAATTAACTCACATGCATCAGGATTTTTCTTTTGTGGCATTAATGATGAGCCAGAAGTCACGCGGTCGGATAATTCCACGAAATTTGCCTCTCCGCTGTTAAAGATAATCATATCTTCAGCAAAGCGGGAAAGATGTGCCATACTGAGGGATGCGATGGAAAGCAACTCGACGATATGATCGCGATCAGATACGCTATCTAAGCTATTTCTAGTCGCGAAAGCAAAACCAAGATCATGCGCAAGTGAATCACGATCTACGGCATAAGCTGTACCAGCCAGCGCACCACTACCAAGTGGGCAGGTATTCATTCGATTATACGCATCTGTTAAACGTGAATAGTCGCGGTCGAACATTTCCATATATGCCATACACCAATGCGCAAAAGTGATTGGTTGCGCTCGTTGTAAATGGGTATAGCCAGGCATTACTGCTTGTTGTGTGTTTTCTGCGGTTTGAACTAAATGGCGTTGCAAATTACGTACTGATTCTTGTAATTCAACCACACGTTGTTTGCACCATAGTTTTATATCTACAGCCACTTGATCGTTACGACTACGGCCGGTATGTAATTTTTTACCAAGGTTGCCTACTTTATCAATTAGCTTACTTTCAACCCAACTATGAATATCTTCAGCATCATCTTGTAAAATTGCTTGCGGATTTGACCGCACTTCAACAAGTAATTCATTTAGTGCTTGTTCAAGTTGATGCTGTTCTTCGATAGTTAATACATTGACTTTCACTAAGGCTTTGGACCAACCAATCGAGCCTTGAATATCCTGTTCTGCCAAACGATAATCAAAACGTAATGAGTCATTAAAATCTTTAAAACGTTTATCCGCGGCCTGCGTAAAACGCCCACCCCAAAGTGCCATAATCTTTCCTTTTTATTTTAATTAATTATTCTATTATTGTGCATATTTATTCATAAAGCAATATTCTATATTAATAATAAAATAAAAATGGACAAAATCTTTCATTTTGTCCATTTTATCTGTATTAGTGCTATTTATAGCGTTTTTGCCAAATTTTTGATAAAGGATTTAAATTCTTTACCTAATTTTTCGTGACGAATACCGTATTCTACGAAAGCTTCCATATAGCCAATTTTATCACCACAGTCGAATGTTTCACCTGTCATATGGAATGCTTCAACAGTTTCTTTTTCAATGAGCATATCAATAGCATCGGTTAATTGGATTTCATCGCCAACACCGATTGGCGTCTTTTCCAACAAGTCCCAAATTGCTGCTGAGAAAACGTAACGACCCACTACAGCAAGGTTTGATGGCGCATCTTCAACGGCTGGTTTTTCAACAATGCTATTAATTTTTGCACTTTCACCACCATTAAGAACTATGCCACCACAGTCTGCAACACCATAGCTACTCACATTTTCTTGTGGAACAGGCGTTACCATAATTTGGCTTGCGCCAGTTTCATTAAAGCGTTTAATCATTGCAGAAAGATTTTCTTTTTTCTGATCTGCACTGAAATCTGCTAACAATACGTCAGGTAACACAACGGCAAATGACTCATTGCCTACAAGTGGGCGACCGCACAATACAGCGTGTCCAAGTCCTTTTGCATTACCTTGGCGAACATGCATGATAGTTACATCTTTTGGACAGATAGAACGCACTTCTTCTAGAAGTTGACGCTTAACACGTTTTTCTAGCATAGTTTCTAGTTCAAAAGAGGTATCAAAATGGTTTTCGATAGCATTTTTTGATGAATGCGTGACAAGCACAATTTCTTTTATGCCAGCTGCAACACATTCATTTACCACGTATTGAATCAATGGTTTATCAACCAAAGTAAGCATTTCCTTCGGAATTGCCTTCGTGGCAGGCAACATACGTGTACCTAGACCGGCTACAGGAATAATTGCTTTCATAATATAAAATCCATTATTTATGATTATGATGAACTGTCTAATTGTTCATCTTTCATCTGTTTAATTCGTTGGTAAATTTCTTCTCGGTGAACGGATACTTCTTTAGGCGCTTCTACACCGAGTTTAACTTGGTTTCCACGTACACTCAAAATCGTGATAGAAATATCATTTCCAATAAGTACACTTTCGCCAACTTTACGAGTCAAGATTAACATCTTTTATCTCCTTAGTTTGCATTTATTAGATATCCCTATCAATCAAGGAAGGGTTGGCATCCCACCAACCGGCTTGTACTACAGATTTTTGTTTAACCAGTCTTGCGCCACTTTAACTGCTTGTGCCACATTTTCTGGTTGGGAGCCTCCTGCCATTGCCATATCCGGACGACCACCGCCTTTACCCCCGACCTGTTGAGCCATTAAATTAACGAGCTCTCCAGCTTTTACTTTGGTAGTTAAATCGTTTGTTACACCAACGACAAGGTTGACTTTTTCATCTAAGATCGATGCGAATGCGATTACGCCTGAGCCTAGTTGATTTTTTAAATCATCGACCATCACACGTAATGACTTTGTTTCTATGCCGTCTAATTGTTGTGCGATAACAGAAACACCATTGATTTTCACCGCACTTTTTATAAAATCAGAACCAGCCTGCATTGCGGCTTTTTCTTTTAGACCTTGCAATTCTTTTTCCACTTTCTTCGCTTTGTCTTGAAGTTGCTGGATTTTTTCCGCTAAGGTATTTACGTCTGATTTTAATAAGTCTGCGCTTTGGATCAGAATACGTTGTTGATTATGTAACCAGTCAATGGCATTTTGACCTGTTACAGCTTCAATACGACGAACACCTGCCGCCACTGCGCTTTCAGTAATAATTTTAAATAGACCAATGTCCCCAGTGCGTTTTGCGTGAATACCACCACAAAGCTCAATTGAGAAATCGCCCATGGTTAATACGCGAACCTTATCACCATATTTCTCGCCAAAGAGCGCCATTGCCCCTTTAGCTTTTGCTGAATCAATGTCCATAATATCCGTTTGAACTGCGAAGTTAGCACGGATTTTTTGGTTTACTAATGTTTCAATTTGAGTTAGTTGTTCTTTTGTAATTGCTTCAGGTTGTGCAAAGTCAAAACGTAAGGCTTTATCTGAAACAAGTGAGCCTTTTTGCACAACATGTTGACCTAAAATTTGACGTAAGGCCGCGTGCAATAAGTGTGTTGCTGAGTGATTAAGTGATGTGTGATGGCGGCGTTCTGCATCCACAATAGCATTCACTGATTGCCCAACTTTCAAACTTCCTTGCGTTAATTCTCCAATGTGTCCAAATACTTGCCCATATTTTTGGGTATCTTTAACATTAAAGGTCACGCCTTGTGCGCTTAAATATCCGCTATCGCCAATTTGGCCACCTGATTCTGCATAAAACGGCGTATTTTCTAAAATAACGACCGCACTTTGACCCGCTTCGATACTTTCCACTGATTTACCATCATGGAAAAGTGCGGTGATTTTTGCTTGAGATTCGACTTCAGTATAGCCTTCAAACTTAGTTTCGCCATCTACACGAATAACGCTGTTGTAGTCCACACCAAACTGACTCGCGGCTTGAGCTCGAGTACGTTGCGCTTCCATTTCACGGTCAAACGCTTGTTCATCAATGGTGATATTGCGCTCACGACATACATCAGCCGTTAAATCCAATGGGAAACCATAGGTATCATAAAGTTTGAATGCAACTTCACCTGAAAGAACGCCATCTTTCACTTGAGCAAGGGCTTCATCTAATAAGCTCAAGCCACGTTCAAGAGTGCGAGCAAATTGTTCTTCTTCTAAACGTAATAGTTTTTCAACATTTACTTGTTTTGCTTTTACGTCTTTGCCTGCTTCTGCCATTACTTCAATTAGAGTTGGCACGAGTTTATAGAAAAAGGCTTCTTTGGCACCTAATAAGTGACCGTGACGAACTGCGCGGCGAATAATTCGACGTAATACATAACCACGGCCTTCGTTTGATGGAATAACGCCATCTGCGATTAAATATGCACAAGAACGAATATGGTCAGCAATAACACGTAATGATTTATTACTTAAATCTGTTGTACCTACAACTTCAGCTGTTTTTGCGATTAATGTTTTGAAAATATCAATCTCGTAGTTTGAGTTCACATGTTGCAATACAGCAGAAATACGCTCTAACCCCATCCCGGTATCAACCGATGGTCGTGGTAATTTTTCCATTGTGCCATCTGCTAAACGGTTGAACTGCATAAACACAACGTTCCAGATTTCGATATAGCGGTCGCCATCTTCTTCTGGTGAGCCTGGAGGTCCGCCCCAAATATGATCACCGTGATCGTAGAAAATTTCAGTACAAGGACCGCAAGGACCCGTATCGCCCATTGCCCAGAAGTTGTCTGATGCGTAAGGGGCGCCTTTATTGTCACCAATGCGAATAATGCGTTCAGCAGGGACACCGACTTCTTTATTCCAGATATTGTAGGCTTCGTCATCGGTTTCATACACGGTTACCCATAGTTTTTCTTTAGGTAAACTAAGCCATTGTGGCGAAGTTAAATATTCCCAAGCAAAATTAATCGCATCGTGTTTGAAATAATCACCGAAGCTGAAGTTTCCTAACATTTCAAAGAATGTATGGTGACGTGCGGTATAACCCACGTTTTCTAAATCGTTATGTTTACCGCCTGCGCGTACGCAGCGTTGCGCAGTGGTGGCTCTAGAATAAGGGCGTTTATCCATTCCAAGGAATACATCCTTAAATTGGTTCATCCCAGCGTTCGTGAAAAGCAAAGTCGGATCATTTTCCGGCACAAGTGAGCTACTTTCAACTACTTGGTGGCCTTTGCTATGGAAAAAATCAAGGAATGATTGTCTTATTTCTGCTGTTGTTTTCATTAAAAAGAATCCTTGTTACCCATAATAAAAATAAAAACTAAACCGTACTATTTTTGCATATTTTTGAAATTTATAAAAAGGCTTTTTGCCAAAACCCCAAAATAAAACCGCACTTCACGACGCTATTTGAGAAGTGCGGTTAAAATTTAAGTTATTTCAGATTATTCAAAAAACAATTTCTTGTTAATTATTCATCTCTAAGCGGAACAACCAACATATCAATTTTAATCGTATTCATCACTTGACGTGTTGAAGACATTAACTTACTCCAAAAATCTTGGTGATGTCCCGTCACTAATAAATCTACATCATATTGTTCGATGGCATCACTTAGAACTTGTCCTAAATCACCACTGCCACTCAATTTTTCTGAAATTGGATAATCTGCACTTTCAGCTAAATCTAATAGGGCTTTTTGTGTTTCCGTGGAAATTCTGTCTTGCATTGAAGACATATTCACATCAATCAATCCAGTGTAAAGATCCGAGAAGTTCACATCAACGTGGATGATAGAAAGTTTTGCTTCATGGCGTTTTGCAACCCCAACCGCTTTTTTAAGTAAAACTGGACTCTCTTCAGAAAGATCTACTGCCACTAAAACGTGTTTGTACATAATCGACTCCTTAACTGATTGGTTCGGCTTTTTAACTGGCTCCAATGCTAACATTTTGAGTAATAAAAAACTGTGTACTAGATCACAATTTAAACATTTTTATTAAAAATTCATTAAATTTTCAATGTCTGCAATTTCTTTGGGAGCCGCTGCGGTTAGGATTTTATTACCATATTCAGTCATGAGTAAATTGTCCTCAATGCGCACGCCAATGCCTTTGTATTGCTCTGGCACATCAGCATCTTCTGAAATATAAATTCCGGGTTCAACGGTAATCACCATACCGATTTCGAGTATCCGTTGTTTATCTTGGCCATAGCTACCTACATCATGCACATCTAACCCTAGCCAGTGGCCTAATCCATGCATATAAAATTGGCGATAAGCTTGTTGTTCAATGAGTGTATCGACATCACCTTTTAAGATACCTAAATCCACTAATCCTTGAGTTTTAATACGAATAACTTCATCATTGGCTTGCTTAATGGAATTGCCTGGTACAAGTAATTCAATCGCACGTTTTTGTGCTTTTAAAACTAACTCGTAAATTTCACGTTGAGGCTGGTTAAATTTTCCATTTACAGGAAAAGTGCGGGTAATATCGCCTGCATACATGTCAAATTCACAGCCAGCGTCAATGAGTACTAAATCCCCATCATTTAATGGGCGATCATTTTCTGTGTAGTGCAAAATACAGGCGTTATTTCCTCCTGCAACAATGGAATTGTAAGAAGGAAATCTTGCGCAATGGCGATTAAATTCATGCAAAATATCGCTTTCAATTTCATATTCAAAGCGATTTGGGCGTGTCGTTTGCATCGCTTTAATATGCCCTAGAGCCGTAATTTGTCCCGCTTGCTGCATTAATCTGATTTCATTAGGCGATTTTATAAGGCGCATCTCGTTGAGCATTGGTCGCCAATCTAAAGTCTCACTAAAACTCACCGCACTTTCTGTCACTAATTTATCACCCCAAGTATGAATTTCTGGCACATGGTAAAGTGCGGTCAGGTTTTTTAGTATTTTTGGCAGTACGGTAGCAAACTCTTCAATAGAATAGGCTTCATTTACATTAAGTTGTTGTGGTGCACGCTCAACACCTAATCGGCGACCATTCCAAGTTTCAAGTAACGGATTGCGTGGACGGAGAAAAATAATAGCTTTTTCTGCTTGTTCTGTTTTCAGTAATAACAGTGCCGCATTCGGTTCGTTAAAGCCCGTTAAATACCAAAAATAGCTGTCTTGACGGAAAGGATAGGTACAATCATTATTACGGCGTTTTTCGATTTCAGAAAAAAGTAATAATGCCGAATTAGGTTGCATTTGAGCGAATACTCGTGTGCGGCGTTCCCAAAACTCTTCTTTAGGCAACTCAGCCATATAAGCCAATTCCATTCGAGATCTCCTTAATGTAATACAGGTTTGCTCTCAATTTCTCCTTCGTTGAAATGAGAATAGAACAACATAGCAATGGTGCGAACATATTCAATGATTTCTTCTAGCGCTTCCGCAAGTTCTTCTTCGTTATCGTCTTCATCATAACCGAGTTGGCAAATATCTTGTAAATCATCTACGGCTTCGCCAATTTCGCCTTTTTCTTTTGCTAATTCAGGTTGTGCTAAGCCAAGACCAAGTAAGAATTGGTTTGCCCAGTCAGATAAGCTATCCGATTGGGCAAAGACATTTTCATCTTCGGTTAAACCAAGCTCAAAGGTAAATCCTTCAACATCTGATAAGGTTTGTCTAATTTGTTCATAAAGTTCTGTAACGGGTTGAACTAATGCTGTTGGGTAAGCATGATTATCATTGCTGAATTGATATAAGAGCGGTAGCCAACTTTGATCTTTTAAGCCACCACAAAGTAAACCGCTTAAAAAGCCGTGTAGTTCTGTTGCATTAAAGCCGATTCCAGCAGATTTAAGTTGTTGGTTAAGGTCAGAATGAGAAATGAGCATAATAGATGTCCTGAGTAAATTTGAAATTAGTGTAAACCTTTGTAAATAAAAAAGCGATCGCTTTTCCTTGTGGAAAAACGACCGCACTTTTTATTTGATGATGAGCGAATTACATCATTCCGCCCATTCCACCCATACCGCCCATGCCTGCGCCTAGGTCAGCTTTTTCATCTTTTGGAAGCTCGGTTACCATACATTCAGTGGTAATCATTAAGCCTGCTACAGATGCTGCGAATTGTAACGCAGAACGAGTTACTTTAGTTGGATCTAAGATACCCATTTCGATCATATCGCCGTATTGTTCTGTACCTGCGTTATAACCAAAGTTTCCTTCGCCATTTTTAACCGCACTTGCCACAACAGATGCTTCTTCACCCGCGTTAGTGACGATTTGACGTAAAGGTGCTTCCATCGCACGTAATGCAAGTTTGATACCCACATTTTGTTCTTCATTGTCACCTTTTAGGCTAGCTGCAACTTTCGCTGCTGCGCGAACTAATGCAACGCCACCACCCGCAACGATACCTTCTTCAACCGCTGCACGAGTTGCATGTAATGCATCATCTACACGGTCTTTTTTCTCTTTCATTTCAACTTCAGTTGCTGCGCCTACTTTGATTACAGCCACACCGCCAGCTAATTTAGCCACGCGTTCTTGAAGTTTTTCTTTGTCGTAGTCAGAAGTTGATTCTTCAATTTGTTGACGAATTTGAGCCACGCGACCTTTGATTTGTGCTTCATCACCAATACCATCAATAATGGTTGTGTTATCTTTATTGATAACAACACGTTTCGCTTGACCTAAATCTTCTAATGTCGCTTTTTCAAGCTCCATACCGATTTCTTCAGAAATCACGGTACCAGCAGTTAAGATCGCAATATCTTGTAACATTGCTTTACGACGATCACCAAAACCTGGCGCTTTCACTGCTGCAACTTTCACGATACCGCGCATCGTGTTCACCACTAAGGTTGCAAGGGCTTCGCCTTCCACATCTTCAGCAATGATTAATAACGGTTTACCTGCTTTCGCAACGCCTTCTAACACAGGAAGTAATTCACGAATGTTAGAGATTTTTTTATCTACAAGAAGAAGATATGGATTATCTAATTCAACCGTTGCAGTTTCTGGTTTGTTGATGAAATATGGAGAAAGGTAACCACGATCGAATTGCATACCTTCAACCACATCTAATTCATCTTCAAGGCCCGTACCATCTTCAACAGTAATCACCCCTTCTTTGCCCACTTTTTCCATCGCTTGAGAGATTAATTGACCCACAATGCTGTCAGAGTTTGCAGAAATAGTCCCTACTTGTTCAATTTCTTTTGCTGTTTCACAAGGTTTAGATAAATTTTTAAGCTCAGAAACAACCGCACTTACTGCTTTATCAATACCACGTTTTAAATCCATTGGATTCATACCTGCCGCTACTGCTTTTAAGCCTTCATTTACGATAGCTTGCGCAAGTACAGTTGCAGTGGTTGTACCGTCACCTGCAGCATCATTGGCTTTAGAGGCAACCTCTTTCACCATTTGTGCACCCATGTTCTCGAATTTATCTTCTAATTCGATTTCACGAGCAACAGACACACCGTCTTTAGTGATAGTTGGTGCGCCAAACGATTTATCTAGAATTACATTACGACCTTTCGGGCCAAGGGTTACTTTTACTGCATCGGCTAATACATTCACGCCTTTAAGCATTTTTACGCGTGCGTCGTTACCAAATTTTACGTCTTTTGCTGCCATTTTCTTTTCCCTTATTTAATTATTCTACAATTGCTAAGATGTCATTTTCAGAAATGATTAATACTTCTTCACCATCGATTTTTTCGCTTTTCACGCCGTAACCGTCGTTGAAAATGACGGTATCGCCAACTTTCACATCTAATGGTTGAACGGTTCCATTTTCTAAAATACGACCTTTACCCACTGCTAATACTTTCGCGCGGGTTGATTTGGTCGCCGCTGAGCCTGTTAATACGATACCGCCAGCTGAACGGGTTTCGACTTCTTCACGTTTAATAATTACACGATCGTGTAAAGGACGAATATTCATGATTAATTTCCTTCTTAAGAATTTGTAAGTGCGGTTTTTATATAAGGAACATTTTTTCGCTTTCAAGGGCTATGAATAAAAAAATTCTGACAAAATGTTTTCCCTATTTGGATTTTTTACGTAAAATTCGCCGCTCTTTGTGCGATAAATAAATGAAGGAATGAAGATATACACTTAACATCAAGAGAACAAGAAAAGCTAATGCTCTTTTTGGCCGGTGAATTGGCTGCAAAACGTAAAGCGAGAGGAATTAAATTATCCAGAAACCATTGCTTATATTGCGAGCCATTTACAAGAGGCAGCAAGAGACGGAATGAGCGTGGCTGAAGTGATGCAATATGGCTCAACACTTTTAACCGTTGATGATGTAATCAGGTTGTACCGTGTGAGTGTTAGGGCATAGAGCAGAGCAAATTCAGAAACTGTTTGAGAAAATTGGTGAGCAGTTAAAAGCTGCGTAAGATTGATAGAAAACTTATTTTCCCCTAAAAAAACTAATCCGAAAAATGAAAATATGTCTTGAGAGCATTTCTTGAAAATGTGATCTCGGTCAAGTTTTTTCTCCTTAAAATTTCTATAATGGCGTCAAATTAACTAACCAGAAAAGGTGATTAAAATGACTCAATTTAGAAAAGAAGTAGATTTACTCGGTGAACGTGATGTACCAGCAGATGCGTACTGGGGGATTCATACATTAAGAGCGGTAGAAAATTTCAATATTTCTAACGTAACCATTTCTGATGTGCCTGAGTTTGTACGTGGCATGGTGATGGTGAAAAAAGCAACGGCTTTAGCCAATGGTGAATTAGGTGCAATTCCTGCTGATATTGCAAAAGCGATTGTAGCAGCTTGTGATGAAATCCTTACCACGGGAAAATGCTTAGATCAATTCCCATCAGATGTATATCAAGGTGGTGCAGGTACTTCTGTCAATATGAATACCAATGAAGTGGTTGCTAACCTTGCGCTTGAAAAAATTGGCCATAAAAAAGGCGAATATAACGTGATTAACCCAATGGACCACGTTAATGCAAGCCAATCAACTAACGATGCGTATCCTACCGGTTTCCGTATTGCGGTATACAACAGCATCTTAAAATTAATCGATAAAATTCAATATTTACACGATGGTTTTGATAATAAAGCAAAAGAGTTTGCGAACATCTTAAAAATGGGTCGTACCCAATTACAAGATGCGGTGCCAATGACTGTTGGTCAAGAATTCAAAGCTTTCGCGGTATTGCTTGAAGAAGAAGTACGTAACTTAAAACGTACTGCTGGTTTACTCCTTGAAGTAAACCTTGGTGCGACTGCAATCGGTACGGGTTTAAATACTCCACAAGGCTATACAGAATTAGTCGTAAAACACCTTGCTGAAGTAACTGGATTAGCTTGCGTACCGGCGGAAAACTTGATTGAAGCAACATCTGACTGTGGTGCTTATGTCATGGTTCACGGTGCATTAAAACGTACTGCTGTGAAACTTTCTAAAGTATGTAATGACTTACGTTTACTTTCTTCTGGCCCACGTGCTGGCATTAAAGAAATTAACTTACCTGAATTACAAGCGGGCTCTTCTATCATGCCTGCAAAAGTAAACCCAGTTGTTCCAGAAGTGGTGAACCAAGTATGCTTTAAAGTAATTGGTAACGATACCACTGTGACCTTTGCATCTGAAGCAGGTCAATTACAATTAAACGTAATGGAACCCGTGATTGGTCAAGCAATGTTCGAATCTATCGATATCTTAACGAATGCTTGTGTGAACTTACGCGATAAATGTGTGGATGGCATCACTGTAAACAAAGAAATTTGTGAAAACTACGTGTTTAATTCAATTGGTATTGTGACTTACTTAAATCCATTTATTGGTCACCACAATGGCGACTTAGTGGGTAAAATCTGTGCGCAAACAGGCAAAGGTGTACGTGAAGTTGTGTTAGAAAAAGGTTTATTAACAGAAGAACAGTTAGATGACATTCTTTCTGTAGAAAACTTAATGAACCCAACTTACAAAGCGAAATTAAATAAATAAGTCTGAATGATTTATTCAGTCCTCGAATAGAAATAACCGCACTTTGATTACTCAAAAGTGCGGTTATTTTTTATATTGAATTATGGATTAAAGTCTTGCTGAAAGCATGGTTTCCAATTTTTCTTGGTCAATAGCAAATTTACGAATACCCTCTGCTAATTTTTCAACGGCCATTGCATCGCTGTTATGTTGCCAGTAGAACTCAGCTTCTGTTAATGGTTGTGGTTTCGCTTTTACTTCGCCTTTGTATTCTAGTTTGCGTACAAGTGCGGTTGAATTTTCTTGCAATTCTTTCAGTAATGCTGGTGCAATGGTTAAACGATCGCAACCTGCAAGTTCAGTAATCTCGCCTACATTACGGAAGCTTGCGCCCATCACAACGGTGTTGTAGCCATATTCTTTGTAGTAATTATAGATTTTGGTAACAGAAATAACGCCTGGATCTTCTGCTGGCGCATATTCTTTTTTGTCTGAGTTTGCTTTGTACCAGTCTAAAATACGACCTACAAATGGAGAAATTAAGTAAACGCCGGCTTCTGCACAAGCACGAGCTTGTGCTTCAGAGAATAATAAGGTTAAATTACAGTTAATGCCTTCTTTTTCAAGGATTTCTGCAGCACGGATACCTTGCCATGTTGAAGCAATTTTAATCAAAATACGATCATTTGAAATGCCAGCTGCATTATAAAGTGCGATTAATTTACGCGCTTTTTCAACCGTTGCTTGTGTGTTGTAAGAAAGACGCGCATCCACTTCAGTAGAAATACGTCCTGGAACGATTTTTAAAATTTCTAAACCAATGTTTACTGCTAATTTATCTTCTGCATCAATAAGTTGCTGTGCTTTATTATTGCTTTGAGCTTTTGCATAAGCTACAGCTTCATCAATTAATGGCGCATATTGTGGAAGTGCAGATGCGCTTAGAATTAATGATGGGTTAGTAGTCGCATCTTGTGGTTGATATTTT
This sequence comes from Haemophilus haemolyticus, assembly GCF_003493605.1. Taxonomy (GTDB): domain Bacteria; phylum Pseudomonadota; class Gammaproteobacteria; order Enterobacterales; family Pasteurellaceae; genus Haemophilus; species Haemophilus haemolyticus_J. The sequence continues at coordinate 172,849 of NZ_QQKA01000002.1, read as the reverse complement.
TTAATCGCGTCGATATCGCCAGTGTCTGCGACCACAACGGTCATTTGACGAAGTGAATCTAATTGAGTTGTCATTTGTATCTCCTATTCGAGTGAAATGGAATGAATAATGTCGGCTACGATAGCATAAATTTAATCTTAAAAGGAAAAATTTTTCGATAGAAAAAATAGGCGCAGGCGTTGATCTGCGCCATTGTTTTAAAGCTTGAGGGTGTCTTTTATGGTGAGAGTTATTTCATCTAACATGGCATAGCGTTTACGATACATGGAACGTTTTTTACTTGGAATATCATCTAGATTTCTATCCATTTCTAAAGGCAATTCCCAGTAATCTTTTAATTCTCCGCCAGATTCACCAAAAATTGCATCATAGTCCACTGTGTATTGTTTACTTTGAATGAAGCGAGATTTATTTTGGTATTTTTGCGGAATACCAAGCAATTTATCGTAGCCTAGAATTTTTGTGAGCGATTTCATGGTTTCAACCATTAAATAGGCTGGGCGCAAACCGTGGCATGATTTGGTGAGTTGTTTCACCATTTCCTTTGAACCTTCAAAATTTGGACCTTGTACAACCGCAATGAGTAGAGCATCGCCTAATTTGGCAAAGGTAAGCAAATAGACTAATTCATTTCTTGGTTTATGCCATAGCTCCAATACCCAATACCCCTCCATCGGTTGATGAGTTGTCATGCTTAATGTCATTTCAAAATCAGGGATGACTTCGCCAAAACTTAATGGTTTTTCCCATAACGGCGTAGAAAGTGCGGTAAGTTTTTTGGGTAAAAATAAAAGGTTATCACAAACAGCATTAAAACGTTGTGATGCGTTGAAGCGTTTATCCAGAAAACGACAAGCAACGGGATAACTATAATCCAAGTGCGTATTAAAAATATTGACGAGAAAAGGATGTTGATTGATAAATTGTTCAAAGCGACGAATTGAACCACGATTTAAAAAGCTACGTAAGTTATAACGCCAATGTTTTGGTGCATCAAAACGCCCAGGTCGATATGGATAAATATCCTTAGATTGAGGCCATTGGTAAGTTGTTTTTGTTGTCATCTGGATTGCCATTAATTGGTTATAATTTTGGTGCAAATTTTGACATAATTTCAGGAAATTTTCCATTTATGCTATTCTAAGCGCAATTTTAAAAGGAATCCTTATGTCTGAAATTAAACTTAATTATCATAAAACTCACTTTTTAACGAGTGCGCCGAATATTCGTTCTATTCCTGAAGATACTGGCATTGAAATTGCGTTTGCGGGTCGTTCAAATGCGGGAAAATCGACCGCACTTAATGCATTAACCAATCAAAAAAGTTTAGCTCGCACCTCAAAAACACCGGGGCGCACGCAACTTATTAACTTATTTGAAGTAGAACCAAATTGTAAATTGGTGGACTTACCAGGTTATGGTTATGCTGCCGTACCAGAGCAAATGAAAATCCAATGGCAAAAATCGTTAGGTGAATATTTGCAAAAACGCGAATGTTTAGCTGGATTGGTTGTATTGATGGATATTCGCCATCCGCTTAAGGATCTTGATCAACAAATGATTGAATGGGCGATTTCAGCTGATTTACCAGTACTTTTATTGCTTACTAAAGCCGATAAATTGAGCCAAAGCGCACGTAGTAAACAAGTGAAAATGGTGCGCGAAGCGATTCTTCCATTCCAAGGTGATATTCAAGTAGAAGCCTTTTCTGCACAAAATAAAATTGGTATTGATAAACTTGCAGCAAAATTAGATTTTTGGTTTTCGCCACTTTTTTCGGAATAAAATGTAAATTTTGCGATCTAGATCCCAAGAAAAGCACATGATGAATGATTTCATTATGTGCTTTTTTTATAGTGCAAAAACTATCTTCATTTTTACCGCACTTTAAGGATTATCATGTCCCTTGCTATTGTTTACAGTCGTGCTTCTATGGGCGTACAAGCTCCTCTTGTCACCATTGAGGTGCATTTAAGCAACGGAAAACCAGGATTTACACTTGTTGGTTTACCTGAAAAAACGGTGAAAGAGGCACAAGATCGAGTGCGTAGCGCGTTAATGAATGCACAATTTAAATACCCAGCCAAACGTATCACTGTAAATCTCGCACCTGCGGATTTACCGAAAGAAGGCGGAAGATTTGATTTGCCTATTGCCATAGGGATTTTAGCCGCATCGGATCAGCTTGATGCGAGCCGCTTAAAGCAATTTGAATTTGTGGCTGAGCTTGCGCTGACGGGGCAATTGCGTGGCGTACATGGTGTGATCCCCGCTATTCTTGCAGCACAAAAGTCAAAGCGAGAGTTAATTATCGCGAAACAAAATGCCAATGAAGCCTCACTCGTGTCTGATCAAAATACTTATTTTGCGCAAACGCTTTTAGATGTGGTGCAATTTCTCAATGGTCAGGAAAAATTACCACTCGCCACTGAAATTGTGAAAGAAAGTGCGGTAAGTTTTTTGGGTAAAAATACATTAGATTTAACAGATATTATTGGACAACAGCACGCCAAACGAGCATTGACCATTGCCGCAGCGGGGCAGCATAATTTGCTCTTTCTTGGCCCACCGGGCACAGGAAAAACGATGTTAGCTAGCCGATTGACAGGGCTTTTACCTGAAATGACAGATTTAGAAGCGATAGAAACCGCATCTGTAACGAGTTTAGTTCAAAACGAGCTAAATTTTCATAATTGGAAACAACGTCCTTTTCGAGCCCCGCACCATAGTGCATCAATGCCGGCTTTAGTTGGAGGCGGAACGATCCCAAAACCTGGTGAAATATCCTTAGCAACAAATGGCGTACTTTTTCTTGATGAACTTCCAGAGTTTGAACGAAAAGTATTAGATGCACTACGTCAGCCTTTAGAAAGTGGCGAGATTATTATTTCTCGTGCCAATGCAAAAATTCAATTCCCAGCTCGTTTTCAATTAGTGGCAGCGATGAATCCAAGCCCGACAGGTCATTATACTGGAACACATAACCGCACTTCGCCGCAACAAATTATGCGTTATTTGAATCGACTTTCAGGGCCCTTTTTAGATCGTTTTGATTTATCTATTGAAGTGCCTTTACTGCCACAAGGCAGCTTACAAAATACGGGCGATCGTGGCGAGACCAGCGCACAAGTTCGTGAAAAAGTATTAAAAGTGCGAGAGATTCAAATGGAAAGAGCGGGGAAAATTAACGCTTATTTGAACAGTAAAGAGATTGAGCGTGATTGCAAATTAAGTGATAAAAATGCCTTTTTCCTTGAAAAAGCACTGAATAAACTAGGGCTTTCTGTACGAGCTTACCATCGTATTTTAAAAGTATCTCGAACCATTGCCGATCTGCAAGGAGAACAACAAATTTCTCAACCGCACTTGGCGGAGGCCTTGGGCTATCGAGCAATGGATCGTTTGTTGCAGAAATTGTCGAATATGTAAAAACTCGTGGTGAGAATACCACGCGTGAAAGGATTAGTAAGTGCTTTGGGTATCTTGCGTACCGCTAATAATTGCAATGCCCGCACTTGCACCAATGCGTGTTGCACCTGCTTTAATCATTGCAAGTGCTGTTTCAGTATCACGCACGCCGCCTGATGCTTTAACACCAATATTGCCGACCGTTTGTTTCATCAATGCAACATCTTCTACAGTCGCCCCGCCTTTATTGAAGCCTGTTGATGTTTTAACAAAAGCCACGCCGATTTCTTTACAAATTTCGCAGGCTTTCACTATTTCATCTTTAGTGAGCAAACAAGTTTCTAAAATCACTTTTAATAGCGTGCCATTACAAGCATTAAACACCGCTTGAATATCTTGTTTTACGGCATCCCATTTTTGCGATTTTATCCAACCTACATTAATCACCATATCAATCTCATTTGCCCCCGCTTTAATAGATTCTTGCGTTTCAAATGCTTTTACAGAGGTTAAATTGGCACCCAAAGGGAAGCCGACTACGGTACAAATTTTTACATTTGATCCAGAAAGTTTTCCTTTAGCGAGTGGAATATAACCAGAATTGATACATACAGAATAAAATCCGTGTTCAATCGCTTCATTACAGAGTGTCAAAATATCTTGTTCATTTTTTTCTGCGGTAAGTGCGGTGTGATCGATATATTGAGCAAGTTGATTCGGTGTCATGATTTTCCTCCTTTATTTATGTTTTACCTATTGTAGCAAAAATCCCTTGTTTTTGACTGTGCTTTTATGCTTGATTACAATCATCTCAATTCGATAAGGAATAAAGAAAATGAAGATTAAAAAACTACTTAAGAATGGATTATCCCTCTTTTTAACTTTTATTGTGATGAGTAGCATACTGGATTTTGTTCGTCGCCCTGTTGTACCAGAGGAAATAAATAAAATCACGTTACAAGATCTTCAAGGGAATACGTTCTCTCTTGAAAGTCTTGATCAAAATAAAGCGACGCTGCTTTATTTTTGGGGAACTTGGTGTGGTTATTGTCGCTATACTTCGCCGGCAATTAATTCTTTAGCAAAAGAAGGTTATCAAGTTGTATCGGTGGCGTTACGCTCAGGCAATGAGACGGACGTAAATGATTATTTAAGTAAAAATGACTACCACTTCACTACAGTGAATGATCCGAAAGGTGAGTTTGCAGAACGATGGCAAATTAATGTGACGCCCACAATTGTGCTGTTGAGTAAAGGCAAAATGGATCTTGTTACGACAGGCCTCACGAGTTATTGGGGATTAAAAGTGCGGTTGTTTTTCACAGAGTTTTTTGGCTAAGCGGTAGAAAATCTATTACAATACGCAGACTTATTTTAAAGAGGGCAGAATTATGATTATCGTAACAGGTGGCGCAGGTTTTATTGGCAGCAATATTGTCAAAGCATTAAATGATTTAGGGTGCAAAGATATTTTAGTGGTAGATAACTTAAAAGATGGCACGAAATTCGCAAATTTAGTTGATTTAGATATTGCAGATTATTGCGATAAAGAAGATTTCATTGCTTCTATTATCGCGGGCGACGAATTTGGCGATATTGATGCAGTATTCCACGAGGGGGCATGTTCTGCGACTACGGAATGGGATGGCAAATACATTATGCACAACAACTACGAATATTCTAAAGAGTTGTTGCATTATTGCCTTGACCGCGAAATTCCTTTCTTCTATGCCTCAAGTGCGGCAACTTATGGTGATACCAAAGTATTCCGTGAAGAACGTGAATTTGAAGGCCCGTTAAATGTTTATGGCTATTCTAAATTCTTGTTCGACCAATATGTGCGCAACATTTTGCCTGAAGCAAAATCGCCAGTATGTGGTTTCCGTTATTTTAATGTTTACGGGCCGCGTGAAAATCATAAAGGTTCTATGGCGAGTGTAGCATTCCACTTGAATAACCAAATCTTAAAAGGCGAAAATCCAAAATTATTTGCAGGCAGCGAACACTTCCGCCGTGATTTTGTTTATGTAGGCGATGTGGCTGCAGTGAATATTTGGTGTTGGCAAAATGGTATTTCGGGTATTTATAACCTTGGTACAGGAAATGCAGAAAGTTTCCGTGCGGTGGCTGATGCGGTAGTGAAATTCCACGGTAAAGGCGAGATTGAAACCATTCCATTCCCAGAGCATTTGAAATCTCGTTATCAAGAATATACTCAAGCAGATTTGACTAAACTTCGCTCAACAGGCTACGATAAACCATTCAAAACAGTCGCGGAAGGCGTGGCTGAATATATGGCGTGGTTGAATAGAAAATAAACCGTAGGTTTGCCTACTTCCCATCAACAAAGTGCGGTTAAAAATCTCGGTATTTTTGACCGCACTTTTATCTGAAAGACAGAAAATGAATATTCTAATTATTGGCCCTTCTTGGGTTGGCGATATGATGATGTCGCATAGCTTGTACCAGCAACTGAAAATTCAATATCCAAACTGCAATATTGATGTGATGGCACCGAATTGGTGTAAGCCTTTGCTTGCGCGTATGCCAGAGGTGCGTAAGGCGATTGAAATGCCATTAGGGCACGGGGCCTTTGAATTGGGAACTCGTTATCGTTTAGGAAAGTCTTTGCGTGAACAATATGATATGGCGATTGTTTTGCCTAATTCATTGAAATCTGCGTTTATTCCTTTCTTTGCAAAAATTGTTCATCGTCGTGGTTGGAAAGGCGAAAGCCGTTATATTTTATTGAATGATTTACGAGCCAATAAAAAAGATTATCCAATGATGGTGCAGCGTTATGTTGCATTGGCTTTTGAAAAAGATGCTGTACCAAAAGCTGATGATATTCCTGTCTTGAAACCCTATTTGACGGTTGAGCCAGCACAACAAGCTGAAACCTTAAAAAAATTTGAAAAACAAACCGCACTTTTAGGCGAACGTCCAATTATTGGTTTTTGTCCTGGTGCAGAATTTGGCCCAGCAAAACGTTGGCCGCATTATCATTATGCTAAATTGGCAGAAATGCTCATTGAAAAAGGCTATGCGATAGAATTATTTGGTTCACCAAAAGATGTGGAAGCAGGAGAGCAAATTCGCAATGCGTTGCCAGCAGAACAGCAACCATTCTGTTTGAATTTGGCCGGACAAACTAATTTGAATCAAGCCGTGGATTTAATCGCTAATTGCACAGCAGTGGTAAGCAATGACAGCGGCTTAATGCATATTGCCGCTGCGACAGATCGTCCATTGGTTGCACTTTATGGTCCAACGAGCCCAACTTATACGCCACCATTATCAGATAAAGCCGTGATTATTCGTTTAATTGAAGGCGATTTAATTAAGATGCGTAAAAGTACAGATAGCTCGGAAGGGTATCATCAAAGTTTGATTGATATTAAACCTGAAAAAGTGGCAGAAAAACTGACCGCACTTTTAGATGTTTAAGAAAGAGAGAATATAAAATGGAAATAACCTATCAACCCGTATTAGATAAAAATGAAGCTAAAGCAGCCCGTAAAATTAGTCGTGATATTTATAAACATAATAAATTTCGCAAGATGATGAGTATTGGCGATTTCTTATTATATTTATTCTTCTTGCTGCCAAGTATTTTTCTTGCTTTTGAACTGATGGATTGGGGAGAGTATTTGTATGATTGCTATGAAAATATCTTAGCCAATTATGCAGGACATATATTATTGCTCATCTCAGTATGTTGTTTTTTCTATGCAGTTTTGCTACGACCTTATTTAAATACCAAAGCTTTTCAAAGCCAAGTATATGGGGAAGTTAATAAGAAAAAAAGAACCATACGAATTCAAGAAGATGGTTTATATTATGAAATAGCTCTCTGCCAAACTTTATATAATTATCGGTACATTCATCATATTGAAAATCATTATGGTTACTTAATGATTCGAGTTGATACGGGCTTGTTTTTCTTAATTCCTCATTCAGCTTTTCAAGATGATGCTCATCGAGAAGCATTTGAAGCCGCTTTACGAGAAAAAATAAAAGCTTACCAAGCAGAGCCTTTAAGTAAATAGAAAAGGCCTAACAGGATATGTTAATGATATGAACCCTCTACGCATACATTTACAATTAATTGGAATGGTGATTTTATGGGGAGCCTCTTGGCCTTGGGGACGAGTGGTTGCCCAAGCTATGCCGACATTTATTGCCTCAAGCATGCGCTTTTTTTTTCGCCATTATTCCACTCATTATTTGGCTATATGCGGCGAATCGTTTCAAATATGCTAAACAACTGCGACCTAATCAATGGGTGGGGTTATTGTTAACGGCTTTGCTTGGGATCTTTGGTTATTCGACTTTCTTTATTTGGGGTTTGAAATATGTTCCAGCAGGGCAAGGAACGATGGTCGTTGCCTCTAATCCCGTCTTTACGATGTTTTTTGCTATTTTATTATTTAAAGAAAAATGGAATCGCTGGGTTGTATTAGGGATGATTATTGCCATTAGCGGTTCTTTATTAGCCATGACAAAAGGGAATCCAACTAACCTCTTACAAAATTTTGGATTCGGTCAAATATTATTGCTTTGTGCTTTAGTTTGCTGGGTTGCTTATACTTTATTGGCTCGTAAAGTATTAATCGGAATTGATTCTCTCACCGCTACCACGATTTCTTCTACTTTTGGTTTTTTCATGCTGACGTTGGCAGCATTATGGACGGAAAGTGCAGAAGATTGGGCAACCGTATTTCAATTAAATGGATCGCAATGGTTTAGTTTACTTGGTCTTGCATTTGGTGCAACGGTATTGGCTTATGCATGGTATTTTGATGGCGTGAAACACTTAGGGGCGGGCAATGCCTCGGCCTATATTATTCTTGTGCCGATTTTAGGCATTTTATTTTCAGCCGTTTGGTTGAATGAACAAGTGGATTTCTCCTTAATTATTGGAGGCATTTTAGCCGTATCTGGGCTTGGAATTATGCATTGGGGAAGAAGGTTAATTAAATGAAAGTATGTGTGATTAAGACTTCCTCTATGGGGGATGTTATCCACACTTTGCCCAGCTTGAATGATGCACAGCGTGCTATTCCTAATCTCTCTATTGATTGGGTGGTGGAAGAAAACTTTGCAGAAATTCCACGTTGGCATTCCGCCGTAAATCGAGTGATTCCTATTGCTTTGCGCCGTTGGCGTAAATCGCCTTTTTCCATTCAAACAAGAAATGAGTGGAAAAATTACCGCACTTTGTTGCAGCCTGAAAACTATGATGCGGTAATTGATGCACAAGGGCTCATTAAAAGTGCTTTATTTGCAACTCGTTTTGCTCAAGGTGTGAAACATGGCTATGATCGTCAAAGTATTCGAGAGCCGTTAGCGTCTTTTTTCTACGATAAAAAATATGCCATTTCTTATCAACAGCATGCGGTGGAAAGAATTCGTCAGCTTTTTGCCCAGAGTTTAGGTTATGAATTACCTCAAGTTCAGGGCGATTATGGTATTGCTCGCCATTTTCTTCATCAAACTTCAGAACAAAACTATGTGGTATTCATTCATTCTACAACTCGGGCAGATAAGCATTGGGAAGAATCAGAATGGCAAAAATTGATTGAAAAAATTACCGCACTTTCTGATTACGAAATTCGCTTGCCTTGGGGAAATGAACAAGAAAAAGCGCGAGCAGAGCGTTTGACTCAAGCTCATTCTAATGTGATCGTGTTGCCGAAGTTAACTTTAACTGAGCTTGCAAAACAGCTTGCAAATGCAAAGGCTGTCGTATCGGTAGATACAGGCTTGGCGCATTTAACAGCCGCTTTGGATAAGCCCAATATTACGCTTTATGGCGCAACGGATCCTAAATTGATTGGCTGTTATGGTAAAAATCAGTATTACTTATCGGCAAGTTCAATGAAAGAAATTTTAGCTGAACAAGTGTTATCACAATTGCTCCCTTTTATTTCATAAAAAATGCTCGCACTTGGCGAGCATTTTTATCTTTTATATTTTCTTAGTCTAAGGCTTTACCTTTTAATTCTGGGATTAAGAAAATTGTCGCTAACATATCAATTACGTAGATAATCGCAAGTAGGGCGATGGCAGTTTGGAAAGAGTAAGCGAGTACAACTGCGCCCACAACCACAGGTCCAAATCCCCCTACGGCACGACCAATATTGAAAAGTACGTTTTGTGCGGTTGCTCGAGCTTCTGTTGGATAGGCTTCTGCCATTAATGCACCGTAACCGCCCATCATTCCGTTCACAAACATACCTAAAAATGCCCCTGCAAGAAGCATGATGTCAGGATCGGTAAGTTGTGAGTAAACCACGATACTTATCACAGCGCCTAATTGGAAAAGTAAGAAACTTGGTTTGCGTCCGATTCGGTCGGCAAGTTGTCCGAAAATCCAAATGCCAGCCATCATGCCGCAGACGGTAACGGCTGTCCAAAGTCCAGATTTAGTTAAGCTGAAACCAAGTTGTTTTGATAAGAAATTAGGTAGCCAAATCATAATGCCGTAATAACCGAAGTTTTGTACGGAGGTGAGTACGACGATACCCAAGCTAATTTTGCTCGTGGCTTTGTCTTTAATCAGAAGCTGGAATGAACGTAATTTATCAGTAAAACTGGATTGAGTTGAAAGTGCGGTTTGTTTTTGAGTGAAAATTTCAGGTTCGTGCAGATGAGAACGTAAGAACCAAGCGACAAATGCAGGGAATATACCCACTAAGAACATTCCACGCCAGCCAATATGCGGGAGCAATAATGGGGTAAGTAATGCTGCACCTAACACACCAGCTTGCCAACCTAATGCAACATAAGATGCAGCTTTAGCTCTGTGGCGTGCAGGCCATGCTTCTGCTGCTAGAGCCATTCCAATTCCAAATTCACCGCCTAAGCCAATGCCAGCAATCGTGCGATAAATCAGTAAGTCCCAATAACCTTGTGCAAGCGCACATAACCCAGTAAATACCGCAAAAAGAAGAATGGTCCAAGTCAGTACGCGTACACGACCGTATTTATCGCTTAATGCGCCAAATAAAATACCGCCAAATACGGCACCAATAAGCGTCCATGTCACGAGAGAGCCACCTTGGGCTGGCGTTAGATTTAAGTCTGCGGAAATTGCGCTAAGCATGAAACCTAAAATGAGAAGATCGAAACCGTCCATTGCATAGCCGACGGCAGAGCCAATTAAGGCTTTCCAGCCATAACTGTTTACTTTGTTTGTCATGATGTGTCCTTTTGTTACTCGCGGGTAACATTTAAAGTGAAAAGAAATGTGATTAAAAATCGGTGGCTAGTTTACTGCATTGATGAAAAAATTCAATGAACAGAATACGAAAAGAAGAATAAAAAATTGATTTTGAATAAGAAGGAAAATAAGGGAATAAAATTAGGATGGCGGTGAGAAAGGGATTCGAACCCTTGATGCAGTTTCCCACATACACGCTTTCCAGGCGTGCTCCTTCAACCACTCGGACATCTCACCGTAAAAGGTGCGCAAACTATAAAGATTTGCTCTAGTTTAGTCAAGTTTTTTGCGTTAGAACATAAAAAACTTTTAAAAGTTTCGCTAGAATAACCGCACTTTATTTATCGTTTGTAGTTTTTTTATGCATATTAAAGCGTTATTTTATAAAAATGTTTTTTTAGCCGTAAAACCCTTTAGCGCGCTGAAAGATTCCTTTCGTTTTGGTTATTCGAAAAAATCGCTGATTCGCGACATTATTTCAGGCTTGACCGTGGGGGTGATTGCGATTCCGCTTTCCATGGCTTTGGCGATTGCGAGTGGTGTACCGCCACAACATGGTCTTTATACGGCAATTATTGCGGGTATCGTTATCGCGCTGACTGGTGGTTCTCGCTTTAATATATCTGGGCCTACAGCCGCTTTTGTTGTGATTCTGTACCCTGTTACTCAACAATTTGGGCTCAGTGGTCTTTTGATGGCAACGTTGCTTTCTGGGATGATTTTGGTGTTGATGGCGTTATTTCGCCTAGGGCGTTTAATTGAATATATTCCTTTGCCCGTCACCTTAGGTTTTACTTGTGGGATTGGCATTACTATTGGTACTTTGCAGATTAAGGATTTTTTGGGGCTTTCCATAGAAAAAATGCCTGCGCATTATCTTGAAAAAATCCAAACAATTTTTACCGCACTTCCTACGATAAATTGGGCTAATGCAGCGGTTGGTGTAGTAACACTATTAGTCCTGACTCAATGGCATAAATTGCGTTTGGCAGTGCCAGGGCACCTACCTGCTGTGATTATTGGGATGATTTTAGCTCTAACATTACAGCATTTTGGTTTTGAGGTGGCGACGATTGGATCTGCATTCCAATATACTTTGCCTGATGGTTCGATTGGTCATGGAATACCTAATGTATTGCCAGATTTTTCTCTACCGTGGAATATTTCTGATGCGCAAGGTCAATTAATTCATTGGGATTTTAATAGCTTACAAGCGTTATTACCTGCTGCTTTTTCAATGGCGGTATTGGGCGCAATCGAATCACTTCTTTGTGCAGTGATTTTAGATAATATGACAGATACTAAACATCATTCTAATAACGAGTTATTAGCACAAGGCTTGGGGAATATCATTTCTCCGTTTTTTGGTGGGATTACGGCAACAGCTGCGATTGCTCGTTCTGCGGCTAATGTGAAATCAGGGGCGGTATCGCCAATATCGAGTGTCGTGCACGCAATACTTGTTTTATTCGCTTTACTTTTGTTTTCGCAAGCCCTTTCTTATTTGCCTTTGTCATCTATGGCTGCTTTGTTGTTGGTGGTGGCGTGGAATATGGCAAGTGTGCACGATATTATTCATCTTGCTCGCCGTTCAGGCAAAAATGAAATGGCGGTGTTGCTGACTTGTCTTATTTTGACCGTATTGTTTGATATGGTGATTGCGATTAGTGTCGGAGTGTTGCTTGCGAGTCTCTTGTTTATTCGGACGATTGCTGAGATGACAAAAGCCATTGAACACAATGCGCCTGAAGATTTAGATGACGTTTTGGTTTACCGAATTAGCGGTCCACTTTTCTTTGCTGCTGCGGATAAATTATTTGCGGATTTGCATGATAGAACGGTTCATACCGATCACGAAATCCGACATATTGTGCTGCAATGTGATGCAGTAACAGTGCTTGATGCTGGTGGAATTCATGCGCTTACCCGATTTGTTCAACATATGTTGCCGCATCAACAACTTTACTTGTGCAATATGCAATTCCAGCCGTTGAGAATGTTAGTTAAATCTAATTCTTCGCCAGATATTCAAAAAATTAATTTTGCGGCAGATTTAAACGAAACTTTTCATAAAATTCGTGACTTTGAAAAAACTACCCAATAATGAAAACTAAAGCGTGCTAGAATAGTGCGCTTTTTTATTACATCGTTCGAAACCATATCAAGGAATAATTATGCGTCCAAATAATCGAGAAAATAATCAACCCCGCCAAATTAAAATTACCCGTAACTACACTAAGCATGCTGAAGGTTCTGTGCTTGTTGAATTTGGTGATACTAAAGTGCTTTGTACTGCAACCGTGGAAGATGCTGTTCCACGTTTCTTAAAAGGACAAGGGCAAGGCTGGGTCACGGCTGAATACGGAATGTTGCCACGTTCAACACATAGTCGTATGCAACGTGAGGCGGCTAAAGGTAAACAAGGCGGACGCACAATGGAAATTCAACGTTTAATTGCCCGCTCTTTGCGTGCAATGGTGGATCTTAAAGCACTGGGCGAACGTGCGATTACTTTAGATTGCGATGTTATTCAAGCAGATGGTGGTACTCGAACCGCTTCTATCACCGGTGCTGCTGTCGCATTATGTGATGCGATCAACGGTTTAATTGAGAATGGCACGTTAAAAACTAACCCAATTAAAGGTCTAGTTTCGGCGATTTCTGTGGGGATTGTTGATGGTCAAGCTGTTTGTGATTTGGAATATGTGGAAGATTCTGCAGCGGAAACTGATATGAATGTTGTGATGATAGAAGATGGTCGCATGATTGAGGTGCAAGGCACCGCAGAAGGTGAGCCATTTAGCCATGAAGAATTATTAACATTATTAGATTTAGCGAAACAAGGCTGTAATCAAATTTTCATCGCTCAACGCGAAGCGCTAGGCTTATAAACACAGTTTATAGGGGTTAAAAAATGGAACAATATAAACGCGATTTTATCGAATTTGCTTTAAGCCGAAATGTATTGAAATTCGGAGAGTTTACTTTGAAATCAGGGCGTAAAAGCCCGTATTTCTTCAATGCGGGTTTGTTTAATACGGGAGCAGATTTAGCGCGTTTAGGCGAGTTTTATGCTGCGGCAATTCAGGCAAGTGCGGTAGATTTTGATGTGGTTTTTGGCCCAGCTTACAAAGGTATTCCAATTGGCACTTCAGTTTCGGTGGCGCTATTTAATCGTTATGGTATTGATAAATCCGTGTGTTTTAATCGCAAAGAGGTGAAAGATCACGGAGAGGGCGGCAATTTAATTGGTAGCCCATTGCAAGGAAAAATTTTGCTTGTGGATGACGTAATTACGGCTGGCACTGCGATCCGTGAATCTATGGAATTAATCAGTGCAAATAAGGCAGAGCTTGCGGCGGTATTGATCGCTCTAAACCGTAAAGAACGAGGAAAAGGTGAGCTTTCAGCAATTCAAGAAGTAGAACGTGATTATCAATGCCAAGTGCTATCAATCATTGATTTAGATGATTTGATGCAATTTATCGAACAAGATCCTCGATACAGTAGCCATTTGCCAGAAATGCGTGCTTATCGTGCCGAATTTGGCGTATAAAACTTGAGAAATAAATTTTTGTCATCATTATAAATAACATTATAAAAATAACCGCACTTTGACTTAACAGGGGAAAGAATGGGATTTATTGGAAAAATTATAGGCGTATTTTTAGGTTGGAAAGTTGGTGGATTTTTTGGTGCGATTGCTGGGCTCATTTTAGGTTCCATTGCAGATAAAAAATTGTATGAGCTTGGCTCGGTAAGTTCCAGTTTCTTTAAAAAGAAAACAACGCGTCAAGACTTGTTTATGCAAACTACCTTTGCGGTGTTAGGGCATTTAAGTAAATCGAAAGGGCGTGTAACAGAAGAAGATATCCAATTAGCTAATCAATTAATGATTCAGCTTAAACTGGATGATGCGGGGCGTAAATTAGCGCAAGATGCGTTTCGTCGTGGTAAAGAATCTGATTTCCCAATTCGCCAGGTTATCCGTGAATTTCGCATTGGTTGTGGGCAACGTGCTGATTTATTGCGAATGTTCTTACAAGTGCAAGTTCAAGCGGCTTTTGCCGATTCAGAACTTCACGAAAATGAGAAAGAAGTGCTTTATGTAATTGCTGAAGAACTTGGTCTTTCTCGTATGCAATTTGAACAAATGATTGCAATGGAAATGGCTGCTAGAGCTTTTACTCAAGGCGGTTTTTATCACCAATATCAACAAGGTGCATATCAAGGTGGCTACCAATATCAGCAACAAAATAGTGGTGGTTACCAACATGCTTCTGGCCCAACTTTAAATGATGCCTATAAAGTATTGGGTGTGACAGAGTCAGATGAGCAAAACACGGTTAAGCGCGCTTATCGTCGTTTAATGAATGAACACCATCCAGATAAACTCGTGGCGAAAGGTTTACCGCCAGAAATGATGGAAATGGCAAAAGAAAAAACTCAACAGATTCAAGCTGCTTACGATTTAATTTGTAAAGCAAAAGGCTGGAAATAGTGCGTGTTATTCTTGCGCCTATGCAAGGGGTTCTAGATCCCTTTGTGCGTCAACTTCTCACGGAAGTGAATGACTACGATTTATGTATAACAGAATTTGTCCGCGTAGTTGATCAACTTCTTCCTGAAAAAGTATTTTATCGTTTATGCCCTGAATTAAAAAATCAGGGCTTTACTTCTTCTGGCACGCTTGTGCGAGTGCAGTTGCTAGGCCAGCATCCAGAATGCCTTGCTGAAAATGCTATTCGTGCGATAGAACTTGGTTCTCATGGTATTGATTTAAATTGTGGTTGCCCCTCTAAAACGGTGAATGGCAGCAATGGCGGTGCGGCATTATTGAAACAGCCTGAATTGATTTATCGTGCCACTCAAGCCTTACGCAGAGCCGTGCCAAGTGAATTCCCCGTTAGTGTAAAAGTGCGGTTAGGCTGGGATGATATTTCTCAAGCTTTTGAAATCGCTGATGCGGTGGAGCAAGGCGGCGCAACCGAAATTACAGTTCATGGACGCACAAAATCTGATGGTTATCGAGCTGATCGAATTAATTGGAAAAAAATTGGTAAAGTCCGAGAGCGTTTATCCATTCCTGTTATTGCTAACGGAGAAATTTGGCATTGGCAAGATGGTCAAGATTGCTTATCTCAAACAGGTTGTCAGGATTTAATGGTGGGACGAGGTGCATTGAATATTCCGAACTTAAGCCATGTTCTGAAATCAAATGCAGAAAAAATGCCTTGGTGCGAGATTCAAAAAATCTTGCAAAAATATGTTAATGTCGAAAATGAATATGACAGTGGTTTTTACCATGTGGCACGAATTAAACAATGGTTACGTTATTTGAATAAGGAATATGATGAAGCGAACCAAGTGTTTGATAAGATTAAGACTTGCCAAACTGCTGAAGATTTGAAATTACGTTTAAATGATAAATAAAAAACCTGCTAATCAGCAGGTTTTCTTTTTCCAAATTATTTAAAAACTCACCGCACTTTTTAATTTTTTCAGTGCATTAGTTTCTAATTGACGAATACGTTCCGCAGATACATTATATTTTGCCGCTAAGTCGTGTAATGTGGCTTTGTTATCATCTAGCCAACGAGCTTTGATAATATCCTGACTACGCGCATCTAGACTTTGTAGCGCAGCACCTAATTGCTCGGTTGCTTGGCTTTCAAAGTTTTCATTTTCCAGCTCTGCAGCGAAATTAGAACTTTTATCTTCCAAATAAAGGGCGGGAGAATAGGTCTCTGTTTCTGCATCATCAGTGGGTAAATCAAAACCTACATCTGCACCGCTCATACGCGATTCCATTTCGATCACATCTTCTTTGGAAACACCTAGTTCGTTTGCTACGATATCAACTTCATTTTCATTAAACCAGCCTAAACGTTGTTTAGTTTTGCGTAGGTTGAAAAATAATTTACGTTGAGCTTTCGTGGTCGCGACTTTTACGATACGCCAGTTACGAAGAACATATTCGTGGATCTCAGCTTTAATCCAATGCACAGCGAATGACACCAAGCGTACACCAACTTCAGGGTTAAAACGTTTAACAGCTTTCATTAAGCCGATATTGCCTTCTTGGATTAAATCAGCTTGAGGCAAACCATAGCCAGAATAGCCACGTGCAACATGGATCACGAAACGAAGATGCGACAAAATGAGTTTTTTTGCTGCATCTAAATCCTCGTGATAATACAAGCGTTCTGCCAATTCCTTTTCTTCCTCTGCGGTCAGCATCGGATATTCATTTGCCGCACGAATATAACCTTCGATACTGCCTTGAGGAACTAACATCATTTGTGTTTCTTTATCCATCGTTTCCCTTCTTTATTTTGGCTTTTGCCAATCAATGAGCCTAGTTATAGCACAATAAGCTATCTTATTGAACCAATTTGTTAATAAGACAGGTTTTATCAATCAAAAGTTCAATTATTCTAAATAATTCTGATTAATTAGCAAAGTGGAATCAGGGTTAAATTAAGATTTTCATCGATGACTTTAAATAGTAAATCAATGTTCGGATGCTTGCCTGGATTCTCTTTTGCATCTTCGATGTGTTCTGCAAACCATTCAACGCCTTGTTGTGCGGAAGTGCGGTTTAATTTTCCGTTAAATTTTTCAGCCAATGCATTATAAAGGCGAAGCGAACCTAATTTACCTGGTATAGCTGGAATGTTGTGGATAATAGTTTCGCCATCTATCACATTTAAACCGGTTAAATGATCGATTGTGGGTAAGGTTTCTAAAATTTCTTTAAAGCTCATGATTTATTTCCTTAGTTTATAAAAATTATGCGATAGTTTGCTCGCTATTTACTTCGCCAGTTGCACCAATAAAGCGGACTTCAGGTTGTAAATATACACCAAATTTTTCTGCAACAGTTTGGCGAACGTGATGGGCGAGTTTGACTACGTCTTGTCCTGTTGCCCCGCTTTTGTTAATTAATACTAATGCTTGTTTTTCATGAACGGCTGCACCGCCCATTTGAAAACCTTTAAGATTGCATTGATCAATCAGCCAGCCTGCCGCTAATTTCACTGAGCCATCTGCTTGCGGAAAGTGCGGTAGATTTTCGTGATGTTTTTTAATTTCTTCAAAATGTTCCAAACTGACAACGGGATTTTTAAAAAAACTGCCCGCGTTACCAAATTCATTGGGATTAGGTAATTTGCTTTGACGGATATGACAGACTTCATCAAAAATTTGTTTAGCGGTGACAGTTTTTGGATCGAAGTCTACAAGCGAGCCATATTTTAGAATAGGCTGCCAATTTTTTGTGAGCTTTAATCCAACCGCAGTAATCACATAACCTTGTTGATAACGATGTTTGAAAATACTTTCACGATAACCAAATTCACATTGTTCTGTATCGAGTCGGAAGGTTTCATTCGTGTTTAAATTAAGTACATCCACATAATCGCACACATCTTTAAATTCAACGCCATAAGCACCGATATTTTGAATTGGTGCAGAGCCTGCACAGCCAGGAATCATAGCCAAATTTTCTAATCCATAAATACCATTGTTAATAGACCACTCCACCAATTCATGCCAATTTTCACCGCCATTCACATGCAGGTAGTGAAAATCAGAATCCTGTTGGTGGGTAATGCCCATTAAACGATTTAAAATCACCACACCATTAAAATCATCTAGAAATAGCATATTACTGCCTTGACCTAGAAAAAGTGCGGGTAAATTTTCCGCTTTTGAATGAACCCATGCTTGTTGTAGTTGTTCAATGCTATGCGCTTGGATAATTTCACGAGCATTAGCATGAATATGGAAAGTGTGAAAAGGTTGTAAATTTTGCATTTAAAATACCATTGTAGGGTGCATAAAAAATTTATCTTTTATACCAGTTGCTATGAATAATTATATCCACCGTAATTAACATAAAGCGTGTGGAAGCGTGATTTTCACCTGTGTACCGCCTTGTTCGCGACGAATAATGTTAAATTCTGCATTAAGTTGACGACTACGTTCAGTCATAATATTTAATCCATAATGACCTTCAGGCTCTTCAAGGTCTTGAATACCGATACCATTATCTTCAACTAAAATTTCGTATTCGCCTTCTGTATTAATTTTGGCGCTAATTTCAATTACTGTGCCTTGAGAATGTTTGATCGCATTGGTGGTGGCTTCACGTACAATTTGTAGCACATGAACCAGTTGTTGTGGATTCAAACTTTGTGATGGCAATTGGCAATTAACGTTCATTTGCATCGTTGTTTGTGAACGCAATGAGTCAATCACTTGTTCTAGCGCAAGCTGTAAATTAGCTTCTTGTATAGTTAAACGGAAAGTGGCTAAAAGCTCGCGTAATTGTGCATATCCACTCGAAAGAGCCTGTTCAAAATCACGAATAATGACCAAACTTTGTTCTTTGGATGAATCGCCTTCTCTTTTTAAGTTATGTTTAAGTAATGTAAGTTGGATCTGTAAAAACGATAGCACTTGAGCCAATGAGTCATGCAATTCTCGTGCGATAATTGACCGCTCTTCCATCAATAAGAGCTGTTCTTGTTGGCGTAAACTTTTTTGGAAATAAAGGGCTCGTGCAAGCATTTGAGCAAGGTTTTGCATCATTCTCGGATCGGGACAAGGTAATCCTGCTTGCCAAGAGAGTGCACCGAATTCTTCGTTATCGACAGAAAGTGTCTCAGTTTGCAACGAGCAGTCTAAATCTTGAGTACCAAAAGCAATATCCCAATGCTCTGCACCCATAACTTCAACTTTGATATATTTCAAATTCTCACTGACTAGAATGTGATCGAGCACTTGGCTTAATACTTTATCGTTGAGCGTGTTGGCATTAAGAATTTGAGAACTTTGATAAAGTGTCGTCAAAGAGCGGTTGGTTTGGCGTAACTTTTGTGTTTTTTCGTTTACTGTTTCTTCCAAACGTGAATAAAGCTGCCCAAGCTCCGTGGACATTTGTGTGAAGATACGCGCCAATGTACCGAGCTCATTTTGTTTCGTTGTATCAAGAGGAATGTGATTGAATTGACGCATTTGCACTTGCATACTGGCTTTCGTCATTAAGTGCAGTGGTTTTACGACTTCCCGCTGTGTGTACCAAATCACATAAGACACCATGACTAAAATTAACAACATCGCGAAAAAGAGCACCGATACACCCAGAATCCATTTTTGTTCACTGAAACGTTGTAGCTCAAACACAAAATAATCAACATCTGCTACATAGTCAGTGAGCTGATTACTATAGTTTTTTACATCGTGTTGGCGGGCATATTTTTCCATGTTCGTCCAACGTTGCAAAATGTTTTGATAGGAATGTTTTAATACATTCGGTGTGAAAAATTGATTTTGAACTTCCAATAAAGCAGATGAATGAAGGCTTATATGATAACGACGTAAGTTCGTTTCCAAGCTTTCTGGTTGTTCTTGCATTTCATAGAGCAGGCGATAACTTTGCATCCGCAAAGAACCTGAAATATTAATGGCTTCTGCGTCGTATTTATTACTGCTCATAATGGCCAAACTTAGTGAGCTAATCACGCCAGCAACGATGAGAATGATGAATAAATATTTAGCAATACGAGTGGAAACTGAACGTTTAGTATGCACAGGAAACTCCAGTGGAAATTTAGAAAAGTGCGGTGAATTTTTTATTTCTTTTTAAATTTAGCCCAAACTTTATCTTCTTGACCGCGCCATAAACGTTGAACATTATCGTGATGACGATAAATTAATAGGCAACACACCAGTGCAACGGGAAAAGTAAATTCAGGTTTAAACCACCATACATAAAAAGGCACGAGTAAAGCAGAAATAACCGCACTTAATGAAGAATAACCGCTGATAAGAAAAACGAAGACCCAGGTGCCTAATGTAGAACCGGCTACAGCCCAAGAAATTGGTGCAATCGCACCGAAAGCGGTTGCGACGCCTTTGCCGCCTTTGAATTGGAAGAAAATGGGGAAAATGTGTCCCAAGCAAGCACCAAGTGCGACCATGCCTAATTCAAACTGTGTGAGTCCTAAATAGTAACCAACCCATACTGGCGTCATGCCTTTTAAAATATCAATAATCAGTACGGTAAGAGCAGACCAACGGCCTCCGATACGAAGTACATTTGTTGCCCCTGGATTGTTTGATCCATTTTGACGAGGATCCGGTAAGCCAGCAATGCGACAAATTAGAATAGCACTGGAAATAGAGCCTAAAAGATAGGCACAAAGCATATAAAAAAGGGCAAAAAGGCTCATTTTGTACTCCAGCAAGAAAAATTATTCGTTATTCTACCCAAAGTTGATAGCATACGCCTACAATAATTTTAGAGGAAATCTTATGGATCGTGTTTTTATTGAAGAATTGACTGTTTTTGCTCAAATTGGCGTATATGATTGGGAACAGCAAATTAAGCAAAAACTTGTGTTTGATTTGGAAATGGCTTGGGATTGTAAACAAGCGGGGGAAACGGATGATGTTGCATATTGTTTGAATTATGCTGAAGTGAGCCAAGTGATTATTGATTATGTGGAAAGCAAACCTTTCTTGCTGATTGAACGAGTGGCTTATGAAGTGGCAGATTTGCTTGAATCACGTTATCAACTTCAAGGATTAAAAATTAAACTGAGTAAACCGAAAGCTGTCGCGCAAGCTCGAAATGTTGGCGTATTGATTGTACGTGGATGTTTAAAATAATGTGAAATTTTCGTAAAAACTTGTCGGCTTTTTAAACGAAATTGACTAAAATAGTCATGAGTTTTTACTGCAATAAAGGAGATTGCAATGAGTATGAAAACCTTATTAGCACTAGCGGTTAGTGCGGTATGTTCAGTTGGTGTTGCGCAAGCACATGAGCATAATCATGATCACAATATGGCACCAAAAGGTGCTTCTATTGAAGTGAAAGTGCAACAACTTGATCCAGTAAACGGTAACAAAGATGTGGGTACTGTTACGATTACTGAATCTAACTATGGTCTTGTGTTTACCCCTAATTTACAAGGATTAAGCGAAGGCTTACATGGTTTCCACATCCATGAAAACCCAAGCTGTGAGCCAAAAGAAAAAGAGGGTAAATTGACAGCTGGTTTAGGCGCTGGTGGTCACTGGGATCCTAAAGGTGCAAAACAACATGGTTACCCATGGCAAGATGACGCACACTTAGGTGATTTACCGGCATTAACTGTATTACATGATGGCACAGCAACAAACCCTGTTTTAGCACCACGTCTTAAACATTTAGATGATGTTCGCGGTCACTCTATTATGATCCACGCTGGTGGTGATAATCACTCCGATCATCCAGCTCCACTTGGCGGTGGCGGCCTACGTATGGCATGTGGCGTGATTAAATAATTCGATTGTTCGAAACGAAAAGTGCGGTGAATTTTCACCGCACTTTTTTTGCTAGATATTTAGCGTTTAATTCACGACTTCAGCAGTATATTTCAGCTTGTGAATCGCATCGAATAATTGTTGGTTTGTGACTTTTGGATCTTCCACAACCGTCACTAACCCATTTTTAATAGATGCTTTTGTTGAAATCACGCCATCAATATTTCGTAACTCTTTATTCACTAAATAAGCGCAAAGTTGGCAATTCATTTCTTTTACTTTTAGCACAATTTGTTTGGTTTCATTCGCATGAGCGAAAGAAATGGCAAACAACGAAAGCAAAAGTGCGGTACATAATTTCTTCATTTTTATTCCTAATTAGCTAATTCTAAAATCCAAGGTAAAATTGTTGGATAGGTTAAGAAAAAAATCATCACGATAAATACAATCCAATATAAAACGATGAGTTTTTTACGGGAAATATATTTGCTACAAATAATTTTTTTGGAAAATATCAACAGCCAAAATCCATAGGCGAAGGCGCATAATGAAACGATAAGCATAGGAATACGCAAATAATCATATTCGCCCAAGCCAATCAACCATGTGGATGACACGCCAAATACTAAATAGATTAAAGGCGCAATACAGCACAACGTTGATGCCACCGCGGCACTAAGTGCGGTGGCTATAGCAACCCAAAAGGATTTATTAGAGTTTTTTAGAGATGTAGTCATATTTAAATTCTTTTGGATCAAAGGAATTTAACGGATCGC
The DNA here is from genome assembly GCF_003493605.1 of Haemophilus haemolyticus. Lineage (GTDB taxonomy): Bacteria > Pseudomonadota > Gammaproteobacteria > Enterobacterales > Pasteurellaceae > Haemophilus > Haemophilus haemolyticus_J. The sequence goes on along the minus strand of NZ_QQKA01000002.1, from coordinate 150,124 downwards.
CACCCACTTCAGCATACGGATAGCCGAAGTTATTGATTGGAGCAAGTTCTGGTTGTGGATATAAATCGAAATCACGGGCATGATTAAATCCCACCCAGTTTGCTTCCCAGTTACCAAACAAATATTTTGCTACGGCCTGTGTATCTTTATCTTCAACAGATTTTTTCTCAGCTAAACGCATTTTGGCAACGTCTGCGGAATCAACTGGTACCCAACCAAACCCTGCAAGGTAGAATTCAGCGCGGCAGTGCTGACCGCCACTAACGTTTGCGATGCCTTGTTCATTCGCACTACCGAAAGCACCTTTGGAATATTTACCCATTTTCTCTGCCGCACCTAAGCGAATACCAAAAATTTCACGGGCTGGGATGCCTGCCGCACGAGCAAGTGCCACAAATACAGAATTAATATCGGTACATTTACCTTTTAATACGCCAGTGGTAAGAATTTTTTCTACATCGCCGTCGCCACAACCTAATACAGAATTATCACGTTCCATATTTTTTACGATCCACTGGTGAATAAGTTCAGCTTTCTTAAATGGATTAGTTTCTTTACCTACGATTTTGTCAGCAAATTCTTTCACTATGCCATCAGTTTTAATATGTGGAGTAGCTTTTAAGTACTCTTGTACATCCACAGAATACTGAATATCTTTTGGCGGAGTATAATTTTCTAAAGCACCTTTCACCATTGGCTCACGGTCTTTTGTTTCAATGACCATCGTGACTGTTAAATCACGCTTTTGTGCATCTTTATCCCAAGTGGCAAATAAGGTTTTCGCACCGTATTTATTGTTTTCTGTTACATAGGCATTCATGTAATTACCTTCAAAGTGAATCGATTTCACTTGTTGGTATTCCCCATTAAATGGCAATGGAACCCATAAATTGGTTTGTCCTTGCGAGCCTTTTGGCACAACTAAATCGTAGGTTTGCGTGAATTCGTAAAGATGGGTGTCTGTATTGTAGTTTGGAATATTGGTGTTTGCATGAGCTAACGAGCCACACGCAGAAAGCACCGCAACTGCGATAAGTTTCTTCATGAAGAAATCCTCTAGTTAATAATAGTTAAACTTAACATATTAGATAAACTAATACGCCACTATGCTAACGGATTTTTAAATCAATAGTCAATTTGTTATTCCAAAATTTATTAAAACACCAACCTACTAAAATACCCTATAAATAATATACCTATTAATGATTAATTGATTTGGCTCAAGTAAAACTTCTATACAAAGATTATAATTAACTCGTTTTAGTTATTACTCGATCTTACTGTGGGGGACGATATTATGAGTAACTTTAATCAAATAAGTCGCCGAGATTTTGTTAAGGCGTCATCTGCGGGAGCTGCACTGGCAGTTTCAAATCTTACTTTACCTTTCAATGTAATGGCTAAAGAGACACAATACCTCAATGAAAATAGTCAGGAACGTATTGTTTGGAGTGCTTGTACAGTAAACTGTGGTAGCCGTTGTCCATTACGAATGCACGTAAAAGATAACCGAATCACTTATGTGGAAACCGATAATACGGGGACAGAAACATATAATCTTGATCATCAGGTTCGTGCTTGTCTACGTGGACGTTCTATGCGTCGTCGAGTGTATAACCCAGACCGTTTAAAATATCCAATGAAACGTATAGGTAAACGCGGAGAAGGCAAATTCAAACGAATCAGTTGGGATGAGGCTTTAACTGAAATTGCAGACGCATTGAAACGCAATATCGAAAAATATGGTAATGAATCAATTTATTTAAACTATGGTACGGGTACGTTAGGTGGAACAATGGCGAAATCTTGGCCACCTGCATCCACTATGATAGCTCGTTTTATGAATTGTATTGGTGGATATTTAAACCATTATGGTGATTACAGCACCGCACAAATTGCAGTCGGTTTAGATTATACCTATGGTGGTGGTTGGGCATTGGGAAATGGAATGGCTGATATTGAAAACACCAAATTAATAGTGTTATTCGGTAATAATCCTGCAGAAACTCGTATGAGTGGAGGTGGTTTAACTTATTGTATTGAACAAGCCAAAGCTCGTTCTAATGCCAAAATGATTATTATCGATCCTCGTTATAATGATACTGGTGCAGGGCGTGAAGATGAGTGGATTCCAATTCGTCCAGGTACTGATGCAGCCCTTGTTGCTGCCCTTGCTTATGTAATGATTCAAGAAAACCTTGTTGATCAAGCTTTCCTAGATAAATATTGTGTTGGTTATGATGAAAAAACATTACCTGCGGATGCCCCTAAAAATGGTCATTATAAAGCCTATATTTTAGGTTATAGTGATGATGGTATCGCTAAAACCCCTGAATGGGCTGCTAAAATCACGGGTATTCCAGCGGAGAGAATTATTAAACTCGCACGTGAAATTGGTAGTACAAAACCTGCCTTTATTTCCCAAGGTTGGGGGCCTCAACGTCGTAGTAATGGAGAATTAATCTCTCGTGCCATTGCGATGTTGCCAATCTTAACAGGTAATGTTGGAATTCACGGTGGTAACACTGGTGCACGTGAAAGTGCGTACAGCATTCCATTTGTGCGGATGCCAACGCTGAAAAATCCTGTGAAAGCAAGCATTCCAATGTTTTTATGGACAGATGCAATTATTCGTGGCACAGAAATGACCGCACTTACAGATGGTATTCGCGGTGTTGATAAATTATCGTCCCCAATTAAAGTAATTTGGAATTACGCAAGTAACTGTTTGATTAATCAACACGCACAAATCAATCGTACTCACGATATTTTACAAGATGATACGCAATGTGAAATGATCATTACTATTGATAATCATATGACATCTACTGCCAAATACAGTGATATTTTATTACCAGATTGTACAGCTTCAGAACAAATGGATTTCGCTTTAGATGCCTTTGTATCCAATATGGCATATGTCATTTTTGCAGATCAAGTGATCAAACCATCTTTTGAATGCAGACCTATTTACGATATGTTGAGTGATTTAGCTGAGAAAATGGGCGTAAAAGAAAAATTTACTGAAGGAAGAACACAAGAAGAATGGTTACGCCATATTTATGAGCAATCTCGAGAAAAATTACCTGAATTACCTACTTTTGAAGAATTTAGACAACAAGGTATTTTTAAAAAAGTTGATCCTAATGGCTTTAAAGTTGCATACAAAGATTTTCGTGATAATCCAGAAGCCCATCCACTTAAAACGCCATCTGGCAAAATTGAAATTTATTCTTCTCGTCTAGCTGAAATAGCAAAAGCTTGGAAATTAGCAGAAGATGAAGTAATTCATCCCTTACCTATTCACGCCCAAAGTTTTGAGCATTACGGTGATCCATTAATGGAAAAATATCCGTTACAACTAAGTGGTTTTCACTATAAAGCGAGAACCCATTCAACTTATGGCAATGTGGATGTATTAAAAGCAGCTAATCCACAAGAAGTTTGGATGAATCCTCTTGATGCAGAACCTCGTAATATTAAAAATGGCGATATGATTCGTATCTTTAATGATCGAGGCGAAGTACGGATTAATGTAAAAATTACACCCCGTATTATTCCGGGGGTTGTGGCATTAAGCGAGGGGGCTTGGTATGCACCAGATAAAGATCGTATCGATCATTCAGGTTGCATTAATGTACTTACAACACAACGCCCATCACCGCTTGCGAAAGGTAATCCGCAACATTCTAATTTAGTTCAAGTGGAACGTTTGTAGGGGGATAATTATGGAACAATATGGTTTTTATTTTGATTCTGAACGCTGCACAGGCTGTAAAACTTGTGAATTAGCCTGTAAGGATTACAAAGATCTTGGCACAGAAGTCAATTTTCGTCGTATTTATGAATATACAGGTGGTCAGTGGAATCAACAAGCAGATGGATGCTGGCATCAAAATATATTTGCTTATTATATGTCTATTTCTTGTAATCATTGTGTAGATCCTGCTTGTACAAAAGTTTGCCCAACTGGTGCAATGCACAAAAATGCAGATGGTTTCGTGATCGTCAATGAAGAAATTTGTATCGGTTGTCGTTATTGTCATATGGCGTGTCCTTATGATGCCCCACAATATGATGCACAAAAAGGTCATATGACAAAATGTGATGGATGTTATTCTCGCGTAAAATTAGGTCAAAAACCGATTTGTGTTGATGCCTGCCCACTACGAGCATTGGATTTCGCTCCTATTGATGAACTTCGAACAAAATATGGCACACAAGCCTCCATCGCACCACTACCACCAGCTGATATCACTCAACCAAATTTAGTGGTAAAACCCAATAAACACGCTCGTTTAAGTGGCGATACAAGTGGGTTCTTAGGAAACCCAAGAGAGGTGTAAGATGAATACAGGATTATATGAACTGCCATTAGTATTTTTTACAGTTTTGGCACAAAGTGCGGTCGGTGCTTGGCTTGTTTTTACTTTTGTGCTACTTGGCGAAAAAAATGAGAAAAGCTGCGCTTACATCCACAAAGCCATGTTTGTGGTGTTAGCGTGTTTAGGTTTAGGTTTTATCGCCTCAATTATGCACCTTGGTACGCCGGCTCGTGCGTTTAATTCATTAAATCGTGTAGGCGAATCCATGATGAGTAACGAAATTGCCGTAGGTGCCATTTTCTTTGCGCTTGCCGGTTTCTATTGGCTGATTGCTATCACAGGGAAAATGCCGTCGGCGCTTGGTAATTTATGGCGAATTTTAACCGCACTTGTGGGCGTGGTATTTATGTATGTGATGAATCAGGTTTATCATATCGCTAGCGTACCAACATGGAACACTCCATTAACATCTTGGGCGTTCTATCTCACTGTTGCATTAGGCGGTTTGGCGTTATCTTATGCATTATTAATACCGAACAAACAACGCGATTATCAACTTAATCTCGTGCCAAGCATCTTTGCCCTTGCTGTATTATTCGCAGCCGTGGTTGCGGTATATCAAGGCTTTAGCTTGCAAGGCATTCATAGTTCCATCCAAAATGCCGCCGCACTTGTGCCAGGTTACGCTATGATGACAGCTGTTCGTCTATGCTTATTAGCCATTGCTGCCTTCCTTTTATTCCGTGCGAAAAATGCAGGATTATTAGCTTGCGCAGTCATTTTAACCTTAGCCGCAGAAGGCATTGGTCGTGTGTTGTTTTATGGATTACATATGACTTATGGAATGGCCATTGCAGGGTAAATTATATGTATGGGCGTATGCGATACGCCCATACGCTGCAACCAATCCACTAAATTAATGAATACCAAAGTGCGGTCATTTTTTTCGGAGATTTTATGCAAAACACCTTTCAACATATTTCCCTTTACGGGCGCTTGCTCGGCGCGGCTTTTTATTATGAACCGAGCGATTCACGTCTTGCTGGTATTTTAGATTTTTTTCGGCAATCCACTTGGGCGCAAGAATGGGAAATTGAATGGGATGAAAAAACTCGTGAAAAAACAACCGCACTTATTGCGCAAGGCTTAAATCAAGATCTGAACGATCAATACCAACGCCTATTTATCGGCCCAAACGAATTGCCTGCACCGCCTTGGGGTTCTGTTTATTTAGATCCTGAATGTGTGATTTTTGGTAATTCTTTACTGGCATTGCGTGATTTTCTCCGTCATCATCAAATTTCTTTTCAAGCCGAACAAGATGAACCGGAAGATCATATCGGATTAATGCTAATGCTGGCCGCTTATCTTGCCGAAAATCGACCGCACTTAGTGGTAGAATTTCTGCATGAGCACTTCCTTACTTGGGCAAGCCATTTTTTAACGCAGTTAGCGAACGCTGAAAATGCGCCGTTCTATCAAGGGCTTGCCTTACTCACCGCACAAACCTTGCAGCAGTGGCAAGCTGATTTGCATATTGATGTGCCAAACGTTAGATTCTATCGATAATGAAAAACGAAGCCTATTATCAGGCTTATTTAAGCCACCATCACATTTCTCGTAGAGGACTATTGCGTCATGTATTTCTAGCTACAAAATCAACAATAGAAAAAACGCAGTCTCGTCCTCCCTTTTCAGCACGAGAAGATTTATTTTCCGCCGTCTGCAATGGTTGTGGGGAATGCGCTTCAGCTTGCCCTAATGGTTTAATTCAACTAAAACAGCAACAAGCCACCCTTGAAATTGACTACGCACCTTGTGATTTGTGTGGTAAATGCTCAGAAGTTTGTCCGACAAATGCACTACATCCTAATTTTCCAGCAGATACATTACTTCGTCCACAATTTTCCTCAGCCTGTTTAATCCTACAAAATCAAACCTGTCCAGACTGCCAAACCGCTTGCCCACAACAAGCAATCTCCAGCACTTTAGAGATTGATAATGAACGTTGCAATGGGTGCGGAGAATGTAAAATTACCTGTTTTGTCGCAGCCATTACACTTAAATAAAAAAACTTAATTTTCCACCGCACTTTCCTTCTAACATTTGACACCCCTAGCCCTTACACCTATTATTCCTTAGTTATTTATTAAGATTTACGGAACAAAATAATTATGGTGAATAAAACCGCTCAACTTAAACAAGCTCTAGAAAATCGTATTCTCATTTTAGACGGTGCGATGGGGACGATGATCCAAAAATATAAACTGACAGAAGCCGATTTTAGAGGTGAGAAGTTTAAGGAAAGTGCGGTCGATTTACGCGGTAATAATGATTTACTGACATTGACTCAGCCACTGCTAATTTCCGCTATTCATGAGAAATATTTGGCAGCGGGTGCAGATATTATTGAAACCAATACTTTTAGTTCAACTACGATTGCTCAAGCGGATTACGACTTGCAATCTATCGCTTATGAACTCAATTTTGTTGGTGCAAAATTAGCTCGTTTGGCTGCAGATAAATATAGCACGCCAGAAAAACCTCGCTTTGTCGCGGGAGTGTTAGGGCCAACAAACCGTACAGCGTCCATTTCACCCGATGTAAATGATCCTGGTTTCCGTAATGTGACTTTTATGGAGTTGGTGGATGCTTATGCCCAAGCAACAAAAGGCTTAATCGAAGGTGGTGCGGATTTAATTATGATCGAAACCATTTTTGACACACTTAACGCTAAAGCGGCTGTTTTCGCCATTGAAAGTGTATTCGAAGAATTAGGCGTGAAATTGCCAATCATGATTTCCGGCACCATTACCGATGCTTCAGGGCGAACTCTTTCTGGGCAGACCACCGAGGCTTTCTATAACTCCCTGCGTCACGCAAAACCGCTCACTTTCGGTTTGAACTGCGCGTTAGGTCCAAAAGAATTACGCCAATATGTAGAACAGCTTTCAAAAATCAGTGAAACCTATGTTTCTGTGCATCCGAATGCGGGCTTGCCGAATGCTTTTGGTGGTTATGATTTAGGGGCAGAAGAGATGGCCGCACACCTGAAAGAATGGGCAGAAAGTGGTTTTGTGAACATTATCGGCGGTTGTTGCGGCACCACACCGGAACACATTAAAGCCTTTGCTGAAGCAGTAGAAAACATCCCACCACGCAAATTACCACAAATCAAAACCGCGATGCGTTTATCCGGCTTAGAGCCGCTCAATATTGATGATGAAAGCCTATTCGTGAACGTGGGTGAACGTAATAACGTGACAGGTTCGACCAAATTCAAACGTTTAATTAAAGAAGACAAATTTGCCGAAGCCATTGAAATTGCCATCGACCAAGTAGAAAACGGCGCGCAAGTCATTGACGTCAATATGGACGAAGCCTTGCTCGACGGCAAAAAATGCATGACCCGTTTCCTCAACATTATGGCGACGGAACCCGATGCGGCCAAAGTGCCAGTGATGATTGACTCATCTAAATGGGAAGTAATTGAGGCAGGTTTACAATCGATGCAAGGTAAACCGATTGTGAACTCTATTTCCTTAAAAGAAGGCGAGGAAAAATTTATCCATCAGGCTAAATTGGTGCGTAAATACGGCGCGGCAGTTGTGGTCATGGCATTTGATGAAGTAGGGCAAGCTGATACCGAAGAGCGAAAAGTGGAAATTTGTAGCCGAGCTTATGACATTTTAGTGAACCAAGTTGGTTTCCCACCAGAAGATATTATTTTTGACCCGAATATTTTCGCCATTGGTACGGGGATTGAAGAACACAACAACTACGGTGTGGATTTCATCAACGCTACAGGTCGTATTAAACGTAGCCTTCCACACGCAAAAATTTCCGGTGGTGTGTCAAACGTGTCCTTCTCTTTCCGTGGAAATAACGTCATGCGTGAGGCTATTCACGCGGTATTCCTCTATCATGCCATCAAACAAGGCATGGACATGGGGATCGTGAACGCAGGTCAGCTCGCGATTTACGATGATCTGGATCCTGAATTACGCAATGTGATTGAAGACGCCGTCTTAAACCGCACGCCGGATGGCACAGAGCGTTTACTGGATATTGCAGAAAAATATCGCAACCAAGGCAACGATGAAAGTGCGGTGGATTTTGTGGCTGAATGGCGCACTTGGCCGGTGGAAGAACGATTGAAACACGCCCTCGTGAAAGGGATTACTACGCATATTATCGAAGACACCGAAGAAGCCCGCCAAAAATTGCCAACGCCATTAGAGGTGATCGAAGGTCCGCTTATGGCTGGCATGGACGTAGTGGGTGATTTATTCGGCGACGGCAAAATGTTCCTCCCACAAGTGGTTAAATCGGCACGCGTAATGAAACAATCCGTGGCGTACTTAGAGCCGTTTATCAACGCCATCAAACAAAAAGGCTCCAGCAACGGTAAAGTGGTGATCGCCACCGTGAAAGGTGACGTGCACGATATTGGTAAAAACATCGTGAGCGTAGTGTTGCAATGTAATAACTTTGAAGTGATTGATTTAGGTGTGATGGTGCCTGCGGACAAAATCATTCAAACCGCTATTGATGAAAAAGCCGACATTATCGGCTTAAGCGGTTTGATTACGCCATCTTTAGACGAAATGGAATACTTCCTTGGCGAAATGACGCGTTTAGGGTTGAACTTGCCGGTGTTGATCGGCGGTGCAACCACATCTAAAGAACATACTGCGATTAAACTTTATCCAAAATACAAGCAACATGGTGTGTTCTATACCTCTAATGCATCAAGAGCGGTAACGGTTTGCGCAACTTTGATGAACCCGGAAGGCCGTGCGGCATTATGGGAACAATTCAAGAAAGATTACGAAAAAATCCAACAATCTTTTGCCAATCGAAAACCGTTGCGTAAACAGCTCAGCATTGAAGAAGCACGCGCCAACCGTTTCGATGGCTTTAGTGGCGAATGGGTAGATTATGTGCCACCAACACCAAAACAAACGGGCATTGTGGAATTCAAAAACGTACCAATTGCTGAACTTCGCAAATTTATCGACTGGTCGCCATTCTTCCGCATTTGGGGCTTGATGGGTGGTTATCCTGATGCCTTTGATTATCCAGAAGGCGGCGAAGAAGCACGCAGAGTGTGGAACGATGCACAAGTGGTATTGGATGAATTAGAACAAAACCACAAGCTCAACCCAAGCGGCATTTTAGGCATTTTCCCAGCCGAACGTGTGGGCGATGATGTGGTTCTATTCTCTGATGAAGAACGCACACAAACCATTGGCACTGCTTATGGCTTACGCCAACAAACGGAACGTGGTAAAAACAGCAAAAGCCCATTTAACTTTGCCTTAAGCGACTTTATTGCTGATCGCGAAAGCGGTAAAAAAGACTGGTTCGGCATGTTCGCCGTGTGTGCCGGCGTTGAAGAAATGGATTTAGTGGAAGGCTACAAAGCCGCAGGCGATGACTACAACGCCATCTTGCTACAAGCCGTAGGCGACCGTCTCGCCGAAGCCATGGCAGAATACTTGCACTTTGAGTTGCGCACCCGCATTTGGGGCTACACGCAAGAGGAATTCGACAATCAAGGTTTAATCAATGAAAACTATGTCGGCATCCGCCCTGCACCGGGTTATCCAAGCTGCCCAGAGCATACCGAAAAAGCCTTGATTTGGGATTTATTGGAAGTGGAACAGCGCATCGGTATGAAACTCACCGAAAGCTACGCCATGTGGCCGGCAGCTTCCGTCTGCGGTTGGTACTTCACCCACCCTGCAAGTAACTATTTCACACTTGGTCGCATTGATGAAGACCAAGCTCAAGATTATGCCAAACGTAAAGGTTGGGATGAAAGAGAGATGATGAAATGGTTGGGTGTGGCGATGAAGTAACACGTATAAGATTCTTATTACAACAATCTAATTGCATAATTTTTTATGCATAAATGAGATAGGAGAAATAAATGTTTACCCATACAAATGAGAGTAGAGAATCTTGGATAAAAGAAGTTTCTCTAGAGTCTTCCTTAGTTGAAGGGGTCAAGAATAGTGATATTCTATTTTTACCTATTAAAAAATATAAAGATATAAATTATATTTTTTTTACAACTGCTGAAGATTTTTTTAAATATGTAAAAAAACAAAATAAAGTATCTGTAGATATTTGTATAAATAATGGCGATTATAATCGGGTTTCATTAAACTCTAGAGAATTTAGATTAGGTACTATTTTAGTTAAAGAGTTTGTATTACCAGTTCTAGTTGGACTCGTAATTAACTATTTTTCAGATAATCTGAAGACTTCTGTAGATGATGAAGTTTCTATATCTATAATAGTTGAAAAAGAAAATGGCAACTATCAACTAGATTACAAAGGAAACATTGATAATTTCATTAAATTAAAAGATCAGTTTAACTTAAAAAAAGAAGATGTGAAAAATGATGGAGATCATAAAGCAACTAACCAAATTTAAAAATAGAAAATATAACAAAAAAATAGAGATAAATATAATTAATGACATTAACAATAAAATAAAAGCAAATAAAAACAATGAACATCTAACAAATGAAATGTGGGAAATAAAGACTATCTTTCTAGCTCAAAACTTCTATTTAATATTTATAGAATCATTATATAAAAAACAATACTATTATGCTTGGTGTACTTTAGAAAAATGCGAACTAAAGATTAATGAGTTAGACCGACATGCTAGTGAAAAGATAAAGGATAACTATTATTTCCATTTTTTAAAATTTCAGGTAAAAAGATGGCAGGCTATATATCCGTATAAACTCTTTACAAGCCCCGAATTTATACATAAAAAAGTTAGATGTAGTATTTGCAATGAAATAATTTCTCCAAGAGGAAATTGCAAACATATTATTGGAGAATTATACTCCGGAGAAATATGCTACTGTACTGTTGAAGAGCTTGAGCTTATTGGCATCGCTATTGTTAAAAATCCGGTAATGAAAAGCAATGTCATAGATCCTGAAGGAAAAAATAAGAATTTTTCAGGGCTAAATATGATACTAAATACATTAAATACACCATTTCAATATTGGGATATAAATTACACAAAAGAATTTATTCCAAAGAAATTCATTACTGAATCTCCTGACAGTCTTTGTCCTTGTGGTTCTGGACTATCATATCTAATGTGTTGTCAGAGAAAAAATGGTTGCTTAATTCCTCATATGCAAATAATTCCATACAATCAAGATATAAAAAATAAATTGGATACCCACTTAAGTATTGGATTAAAAATATCTAATTATCTTTATCAGAAAAAATACTCATAATTTAAAAAGATGGCGCACGCTTCCCAGCGTGTGCCTAATTTCACTAAAAAACACTTTAAAAACTGATCGCACTTTAATTTCCAAGGCACGCGTTAGGAAACGCGCACTGTCATAAACGTTAAACACAAAAAAGTGCGGTGAAAATTTTCAGCGTTTTTAGATTTACTGCAGCAACCAATCCACCACATAAATCACTTCAATCCCATCAATCTCTGTTTGTTCGTAATATTTCCCCGTAATTAAGATCTTTTTATAATTATCTTTAATATGCAAAAGATTATCGGTTTCGTGAGTATTTTCAGGGATTTCAAAGGCAACTTGTACATATAAAATCTCATCGGCTTTTCGAGCGATAAAATCAATTTCTTTGCTGTCGAGTTTGCCCACATCTACAGTATAACCTCGTCTTAGCAATTCAATAAAAACGATATTTTCTAAGCGATTGGCATAATTCGCACCTTTTTTGCCGATGGCATGTCGTCTTAAACCGTTATCCACAATAAAATATTTCGCATTGGTTTTTAAATAGCCTTTTCCACGAATATCATATTGTTTTGCTTTATAAAAAAGAAACGCATTTTCTAACAGATCAAGATATTTGCTGATCGTGTGGTTTGAGGTTGGAACTCGTTCGGACGTGAGCGTGTTGCTAATTTTGCTTGGATTCACCAACTGTCCTACGTTATCCGCTAAAAAGAGAATTACGCTTTTAAGAATATGCGTGTCTTTCACGCCAGCTCTATGAGCAATGTCATTCAGCACAATGGAATCAAAAATGCCTGATAAAATCGTTTCTTTTAAAGGTTCACCAGCAATGGCAACACTGGGGAAACCACCGTATTTTTCGTATTCCGAATAGAGTTTATCCACCAATCTTGACTGACTATCCACATTTTTGGAACGTAAAAATTCTTTAAAAGAAAGCGGGTAAATTTTGATTTCCACATATCGACCGCTTAACAGCGTCGCAAGCTCGCCGGAAAGCAAGTTGGCATTGGAACCTGTAATCACAATGTCGGTGTTAAAACTTACGCGAAGCGCATTGACGATTTTTTGCCAACCTTCTACAAACTGAATTTCATCAATCAGAAAGTAGATTTTCTCTTGAGAAGACGGCATTTTTTCTTGAATAAGCTGTTGAAAATCCTGGGCGTCTTTCACCCATTGATATTCAAAAGATTCAAAATTGAGATAAAGAATATTTTCGGAAGCAATGCCTTGTTGTTGAAGGTAATCACGGTATTGCATGAGTAGCACTGATTTACCGGAACGACGAACACCAGAGATCACTTTGATAAAATCGGTATCTTTAAATTGAATCAGTTGCTGTAAATAATTTTCACGAGAGATCATAGTTTTACTCATTGGAAGTTAATTTCATATTTTTAAAAAGTGTACAAAAATTGGAAGTCAATTTCCATATTTTATTTTTTTGCGTGTATTTGGAATTACATTTCCAGTTTTTATTGCGGTTTTTTAGTCTCATTCCCATCCCTTGCACAATCCCCAATTTCCGTTATCATACGCGTTTTCTTATTTCTCGGAATTTTGTATTTATGAATAAATTAAAGATGGTATTGTTTGTGGGGGCTCTTGTGAGTTTATTTGCTTGTACTACAACACATCAGCCGAAGAAGACGGTTAAATCTCGATTTTTAAAGAATAATATTAGCCAAGCTGAGTTAAATAATTCTATTAATTACAAGCCATATCATTATCGTTGTAATAATAAAGAAACTGGTGGGATTTCTCATTTGACGACTTATTTCCCTCTGTCGCGTGAAAGCCGTATGAAAGATAACTTCGGGTTTTATTTCCAGTTAGATAATGGCAAGTCCGTGCCTTTTGATCATTCATACACGCTGACACTGAATGCGCGCGGTACAAAATTTGAAGTGGTTTATCGTTCGTATGATCCGATTCAAGGAAGTTATGTGGATTTAATCGCGCGATCTCAAAGTTCAATTTACTACAAGAATCAACAAGGCAAGCAAGTTCCTTGGTTGATTTGTAAGGGCGGTTGATTTTTCTCAAAAATAACTTTTACTTTCAGCAAAATGAGAAATTGGAATTAGGTTTCCAATTTCTCTATCCCATAAATCTCTCTTCTTTCGGCATCAAATTTCACGCTTATATCAAAGGCTTGAGCAAGATTCTCTGAATTTAGCACCGCTTGTGTTTTGCCAGTCGCAATGATTTTGCCTTTGTCGAGCAAAATCACTTCATCACAGTATTTATACGCAAGGGATAAATGATGGATCGCTACAACGCAAGTACGCTGTGGTGTCAGCGATTTTAATTGTTCCATCATGTCTATTTGGTAATAGGGATCGAGTGGTGCGATAGGTTCATCAGCAAGCAATAGTGGCGCATTTTTGATGCAACAACGAGCGAGTTGCACTCGTGCTTTTTCTCCGCCGGACAGTTTCTGAAAGGATTTATTAAGCAAATGTTCTATCGAAAATTTTTGTGAAACCTCCGTGATTTTTGACCTCTCTTTTACTGAGGATAATGGTGAATTTAAGCCGAGAGCAATGACATCATAAACCGATAAATCCCAATGGATATTGGTATCTTGCGCCAGATAAGCGAGTTGCAGGCTTTTTTCAGCTGTACTCATTTTGCTTAATGGGCTGTTTCCAAAATAAATTTCACCCTTTGCAATAGGTAAAATTCCTGCAATCGTTTTGAGCAAAGTCGATTTGCCCGCACCGTTTGCGCCCATAATGCCGATAAGTTTTCCTTTAGGAAGCGTGCAGCTGATGTTGTTTAAGCCATAAGGCTGAGAAAGGTTTTCGATTCTAATCATTATCTTGCCAACTTGCGTTGCTCCGTAATTAAAATCCAAATTAAGCAAGGTGCGCCAATGATTGCGATGAGCGTGCCAATATAAATATGTGAGAAGATTGGAATATATTGCACGCAAAGATCCGCAATAAGTAGCAATAATGCGCCAAGTAATGCACTGGTGATGTAAAGTTGCGAAGGGCGTTTTTTTAGCAATAGGCGAGCAAAGTGTGGTGCGATTAAGCCAACAAAACCGATAGTGCCTGTTTGCGGAATCGTTGCACCAACTAATAATGCCACGCCAAAGGTCGTGATGAAAAAGCTACGTTTAGGATTCACGCCCATTGTGCTCGCGGTTTCTTCACCGAAGGTGAGCAAGTCAATATAGCGGCGTTCACGATATAAACAGAATAATCCCAATAATACGATTGGAAATGAAATGAGTAGCGTATCAAGTTTTGCCCACACAAGAGATCCTTGTAGCCAGCGGTAGAGTTCAGCTAATGCCCACGGGCTTTCTGCGTTAGAAAGTAGCAATGCGACGGCAGCCGAGAGCAACATATTGACGGCTAAACCACTTAAAATCATCGCTGTTGTACCGTGGTTTTTAGCGATTAAATAAACCAATAAAAAACTAGATAACGCACCAGCCACGCCGCCAATAAGCAACAGACTTAACGGCACGGAAAAATAATAGAGCAAAAAGACACTGGTGGTGGTTGCACCGGCACTACTGCCCAATAACCCCGGGCTTGCTAGTGGATTTTGAAATATCCCCTGCATTGCATTGCCCGCTAAAGCAAGGCTTGCGCCAGTTAAAATGGCCAATCCGATGCGCGGCAGGCGAATATCAAGCAATACAAGCGAGCGCATATCCGTGAGCACACCATCGGCATTTTTGAGATGGGCAAAATCGCCGAGTTGATGATAAATCGCAAACCCGATAATCAATAGTAGCGCTAAGAAAAGTGCGGTATTTAATTTTAGTGTTTTGGTCAATGAATAATTTCCTATGTAATCCAAATATCATTTTAATTGTTGATAAATCTTCTCCGCCCCTTGCCACACGCCGTGATCAAAGCAATAAGTATATTTCATTGGAATGCGAAAGTGCGGTCGATTTTTAAAAAGATTTTGCAAAAGCGGATGTTTAAGCAATTCCGCTTGTTCGTTATAACTTTGTTGGTCACTGATTTCAATCAACACATTTGGTTCAGCTCGTAACACTTTTTCAAGAGAAAAATTTTGTGCCGTAAGTAGTGTTTTTAGCGGGGTTAATCCTAGCAAGTTAAGTAAAGTGGGATACTGTGGCGTATAAGTTTCTACAATGCCTGTATCTGAAAGTATTAATGTATCAGTGAGTGATAGATTGAGGCGAGAATTTTGTAATTTAAGTTTATCGATTAAAGATTTCGCATGCATTTCGTTACCCGTGAGTTTGCCCAAGTGCAATATTAGCCCAAATAATTCTTCTGCCGTTTGTGGTGTGTCATTAATTGGCTCAATTTTTGCCCCAAGTTTTTTTAAATCTGCTACAAGTTGTGGATAAAAGGTTTCATTGATAAGAAACGTTTTATTGAGATAGGGCAATAATGCGGTGAGTTGTGGCTCAAGGGTTGGTTTATCCACATTGAGTTTATCCAACATCATCAAGGGATTTTTAGAATAAGGAGACTGTGCGGCAATTTGCTCAGGACGCGCAATTTCTGACAAAAGACGATCACTACAAAGCGTGAGTGAGACAAATTGCTCCGACGCATGCGAAGCCAGAGGTAAGAAAAGTGCAGTTAAAATTAAACGAGTTTTTTGCATATAGATAATAATACGCTACGCCGTTAATAATGTAAAAAGGCGTGCTAAGCACGCCCTTATATGTGGATAATAATTAGAACGATCCTTTTAACCCAACGTAAACGTTGCGACCGTCTTGGCCGTATCTTGTGATACTTTCGTATTTTTTATCAAATATATTGTTTAGATTAAGATAAATATTAACATTGTTAGTCAATTGATAGTTCGCTCCGATATTCACTAACGTATAGGATGGCAGTTTTATTCCTTTATATTGAGTATAGCTTGGTGCTGGACCATAGTAATCATCAGTCCGTTTCCCAACATAACTGATATTTGCATTTGTACCTAGTTTTTCGGTAACTTGGTATGCTAAACCTACGTTAACAGTGTGTTTTGGGCGGCGGATCAATTCAATACCTTTACTATCTTTAGTCTGAGTATAAGTGTAATTAGCATAAGCATTTAAATCTTTGGTTAATTTTCCTGTGTAAACTAATTCAATACCTTTTACTTTAGTCTTTCCTTCAAGATTGATAACACCTGTCCAAGTTTGGTTGTTTGCGATAAAGTTTTTTACATTACGAGTAAAGTAAGTTACATCAAGGCTGTGATTTTTATTTGTAGTTTCCATTAATAGTCCAAGCTCACCACCTAAACTTTTTGATGGTTTCAAATTTGGATTGGCAGGATATGTTCCCGAATAACCGTAATATTCAACTAAACTTGGATTTTGAATTGATGATCCAAAAGTTGCATGGGTACGGAAATTTGGAGATAAGCGATAAGCACCTGCAATACGTCCCGTAAATGCATTTTCAAATTGTGAATTTTCAGTAAAGCGACCACTTACAGAGATATTGTGATCTTCTTCTGTAAATAGGCGATATTCGGTTGCAATACTTTTTTCTGTTAGTTTTTTCTCATCTCTCGGCGTAAATGTTGTGGAATCATAAGTTGCTCGTTGGTATTCTGCCAGAATACTTACACCTTGTTTGATATTACTTTCACGATCGAAATTAATATCTAATTGGTAGTTTGCACTCTGTTTTTTAGCATCATACGCAGAGTATGGATTTGAGTATGGGTACAAATCAAACGTATCATTATCTGTTTTGATATGGCTAATACTTATTTTATGTTTGAACAGTTCTTCATCATTTCCGACATAGCTACTTAATTTTAATAGTGTTTCTCGTGTGTGAGCTCGATCATCATATGCTGTTTCTTGCTCAAATTGACGAGAGTCATTGTCATAATGCACCGTTTTTGAAGAATGGGATGTTAAAAATTCTACACCTCTGTTGCTGTCATCGTATCCTAAACGTAGAGATACATTATCGCGATGAAATTTATCTTTTTCAGTATGTCCACCTGTTGCAAATGAGGTTCTTGTTGGTGATGTGTAATAAAACTTATTTGAGCTTAATGCAGAAATACCACTTGTACGATGACTATCCCCGTGAAGAGCATAATAGAAGCCGTTATTATAGCCTGAAACAGTTACAGAACCATCACGCGTACGATTTGAACCAGTTCCAAAATCAAAATCTACATTAAATGGTTTATCTTTGTATAAACCACTTTTGGTTGTGATATAGATTACCCCACCCATTGCATCGCTTCCCCAAAGAGCAGATTGTTCCCCACGCAATACTTCAATACGTTCAATATTGCTAAGTGTTAAACCACCAAAATCATAACCCAAGTTATTAGCTGGTTTCATTTTTACACCATCAATAATAACTGCTGTTTGGTTTGAATTTGCGCCACGCAAGAAAAGACTGGTTAACGCACCACGCCCCCCATTAGCTCCCATCGCCACACCTGGCACAGTCTTCAACACATCACTCACATAAGTCGCATTACGTTCTGCAAAATCTTTTTCTGTTAATACGGTGACTGATGATGCAGTTTGATCTTGGTTTACAGGCGTTGCGTAAGCTGAATACACATTGATTGGTTCAAGCTCAGTTTTGGTTTCAGCTTGTACAAAAGCTGACGCACTCAATAAAAGTGCGGTAGTAATTAAGTTGGTTTTCATTATGTTGGTTCCTCTTTTTAAAAAGTGCGCTATTTTGGCACAATAGAAATTCATTTCCTAGTTGAGAATTTTCATTTCCTTTACAAATTCTGTTCATTTTGTAAAAAAATTCGTTTTTTGACCGCACTTTTTCGCCTTTATCCGCCTTGCGCTTTCAAGTATAATGCGGACATTTTTAATCACATTAGATCAAAGATTATGAGCACAAAATTTAACGTAAAAACATTCCAAGGTATGATTTTAGCCCTGCAAGAATATTGGGCAAACCAAGGCTGCACCATTGTGCAACCTTTTGATATGGAAGTGGGCGCAGGTACCTCTCACCCAATGACTGCATTACGTGCCTTAGGCCCAGAGCCGATGGCATTTGCTTATGTGCAACCTTCACGTCGTCCGACGGACGGTCGCTACGGCGAAAACCCAAACCGTTTACAACACTACTACCAATTCCAAGTAGTGATCAAACCTTCTCCAGATAATATTCAAGAACTTTATTTAGGCTCGCTTGAAATGCTCGGTTTCGACCCGACCAAAAACGATATTCGTTTTGTGGAAGATAACTGGGAAAACCCAACCTTAGGTGCATGGGGCTTGGGCTGGGAAGTATGGCTAAACGGTATGGAAGTGACCCAATTTACCTATTTCCAACAAGTGGGCGGCTTAGAATGTAAACCAGTAACTGGCGAGGTAACTTACGGTTTAGAGCGTTTAGCCATGTACATTCAAGGCGTAGATTCTGTATATGACTTAGTTTGGTCTGACGGCCCATTAGGCAAAACTACTTACGGTGATGTGTTCCATCAAAACGAAGTTGAGCAATCAACCTATAACTTTGAACACGCAAACACAGATTTCTTATTCTACTGCTTCGATCAATACGAAAAAGAAGCACAAGAGTTATTAGCCTTAGAAAAACCATTACCATTGCCGGCTTACGAGCGTATCTTGAAAGCAGCACACAGCTTCAACTTGTTAGATGCGCGTAAAGCAATTTCGGTCACCGAACGTCAACGCTATATTTTACGCATTCGTGCCTTAACCAAAGGTGTGGCGGAAGCCTATTATGCAAGCCGTGAAGCCTTAGGTTTCCCTGGTTGTAAAAAATAACGCTTGAAGGTAATTCAAAAAAGTGCGGTGAAATTTGACCGCACTCTAGGAGAGCAAAATGAGCAAACCCATTCTTTATTATGCGACAGATTGCCCGGATACAGCGCCATTTGTGGCAGAGTTAAAACGCTTGGGCGTGGATTATGAGTCAGTGGAAGTACTATCTTCCATCCCGAATTTGAAACAATGGTTACGCTTGCGTGATCGTCACGCCGCATTTGATGATGCAAAAGCACAAGGCTATGCGGGCTTTCCAGCATTATTGTTAGATGATGATCGTGTTATTTTAGATGAATCCAAATTAAAAGAGATTTTCTAAAATGATGAAAAAAGCGTTAGCTTTTGCAACTTCAGCGATGATTTTGACCGCTTGTAGCAATGCTCAACCACAAGCTGAAATGCCAACTGTGGGCGGTCAAACCGATGCTCATAGTTGCTTACCAAGTGCGGGGCAGTCTTATTCTTATTTGAGAAAAGCCTGTGTACAAGTGTTTGATGTAGCGGATATTAAGCTAGATGACCCAGCCAATAAAACCCAAGCGGTTTACGGCATTCTTTCGGAAGATAAACAACAGGTTGAAGTGTTTGCGTCTGATTTGCCAGAAAATACGGTTCTAGATGTGGTAAAAGACGGCTATATCTCAAAAGATGGTAAAGTGAGTTTAATGAAAACCAAGACAAGTTGGAAGATTCGTAAGTAATGAAGAAGGTCAGTTTTTTGCAATTTTTATTTAAAATTGGCGATGACTATTTAATGTTTTTGCGAAATTTAACACCCGCTGTGTTGTTTTTATCACTGGCATTATTTATGTTTTCTGAGATGGATTGGGTACATTGGGGGTGGAGTGATGTACCAGTGCTGTTTTTATGCCTCGCTTCTGGATTTATTGCACTCAGCGTCATGGCAATCAATACTGTCGCTTTTGTACGCAAGATGCTGAAAACCTTAAGAGCATTAAGCGGAGAGAGTGAACTTGATGAAAATATTGGTACGCTCGCATTATTTAAAATGCTCTGGGTGGAGAGCAACAGTAAACAACTAATCTTTTTTGCGGTAGTCAATATTGTTGCAGTATTTATGGTGTTAGTTTACGGCACCAAATATGCCTTGAATTTTTATAGCTCAATTTCAACATTAAATGATTAGGTCTCGAATATGAAAAAAATAACCCTAAAATTCACCGCACTTTTGCTTGGCTCAGCTTTAGCAAGTAGTGCGTTTGCAACAGAAAATGGTCAAACTTCCTCAAGTTCTGATTATGAATTAGAGAAAGTATTGATTTTCAGCCGACACGGATTGCGTTCACCCGTGGAAAAAGATCCGCAAGAAATGGCGAAATATTCCCCTTATGAATGGGCAAAATGGAATGTACCATCTGGCTATCTCACTGCAAAAGGGACGGTGCTAGAAACCTATTTCGGACAGTATTTAGGTCAATGGCTTGCAGATAAAGGGTTACTAACAACAGAACGTTGTGCATCGGGCGAAGGCATTTTCGCTTATGCGAATGGTGTGCAACGCACCATTGCAACAGGGCAAGCGATTGTTTCTGGTGCATTTGCGGGCTGTAATGTTCAATTGCAACATCACGGTAAAATTGGTTCAGAAAAAGATCCGATTTTTAACACGCAGGCGCATAATCCAAGTAAAGCCTTGATTGAATCTGCAAAAAATAACGTTGATTTAACCGCTTTACAGCAAAAACTTGCACCAAATTATGCGTTATTAAGTGAAATCATCGATTATAAAAATTCACCAAACTGCTTGCAAAAAGGCGAGTGCGATTTAGGTGGAAAACTCGGTGAATACAGTATTAAAGACGGCAAGTCGGTCAAAATTACTGGCTCTATTAGTACAGGAAAGAAAATTGTCAGTGCATTATTGCTTGCGCATTATGTGGGTAAGCCTGATTCAGAAATCGCAAACGGCCGCGTGGATAGCCAAGAAAAATGGCGTGCGATTAACGAAATTAAAAACGAATATTACCGCACGTTATTTAAAAACAACGAAGCGTTGGCACAAAATGCCTCATATCCGTTGTTAGCATTTATTCAGCAACAGCTAAATAGTGAAAACAAAATTAACTTATTGGTTGGACACGATTCTAATATCGTCGCTCTGCTTGCAGCACTAGGTGTAGAGCCTTACGAATTGAATGATTCATTGGAAAATATTCCAATCGGTGGCAAGTTGCTATTTGAAGTGTGGAAGCACAAACCAAGTGGCAAGCTCAAATTTAAGTTGGATTATGTGTATCAAACCACTGAACAGCTGATTAACATCACACCACTAAGTTTAGCGACACCACCAAACCAAACAGCATTAACCCTCAAAGGCTGTGAAAAAGATGAGCATGGCTTTTGTGATTACGAGCGTTTTCAACAGGTGTTGAGTGAGGGTATTGAAAACGGCAAGAAGTAGCTTTCATGCAACCCTATGAAAAATACTTAAAAGAGAATTCGCAGAAACTGCGAGCGGATCAAACGGATGCGGAAAGAAAACTATGGCAATGCCTCAATCGAGATCAATTATTAGGATTTCGATTTAATCGACAAAAGCCACTTTTAAGTTATATCGTTGATTTTTATTGTGCAAAGGCAAAGCTGATTATTGAATTAGACGGTAGCCAGCATTATGAACCTGATTATCAGGAAAAAGACGCATTGCGAGATGCAGAATTAAATTCACTTGGTTTTACAGTGATGCGATTTAGCAATGATGAAGTCATACGTGAAATTGAAGCGGTAGTCGAGCAGATTTATTTGTTTTTGGAGAATGTGAGGGCTGATTGAGTATGAGGTTGGATTAACTTGTGCCAAATCTCCCCTAACCCCTCTTTGCTAAAGAGGGGGGAAGTTCTTGAGTAAATTGACAGTAGCGGGCTATTTATACTTTAGCATATGGGGGATTATTGAGCATTAGGTTGGGTTAAACTCTGCCACAAACGTAAGGGTTTGAATGTTGCTTTAGCAACGGTACGAAGTGCGAGCGAAGCGAGTAAATCTCCCCTACCCCTCTTTGCTAAAGAGGGGGATTTCTTGAGTAAATTGATAGTAACTGACTCATTTACATTTTAATTTCAATAGAGATTAAATTATCTGCTTTCAAAAAACGTTAAAGTAGAACATAAATATTTAATTCTCCAAAGATCCAATCCCCTCTTTAGCAAAGAGGGGTAGGGGAGATTTGGCAGAAGTGATAACGAAGAAAATAATCAAATAGGACATGAATTTCTTAATTTACATGCGCTATAAGAGATAACGGAAAATATAATGAAGCAACATACTTATCAAACTACGGTAGAGTGGGTTGGAAATTTAGGAGCTGGTACTTCATCTTATATCGCATACGAACGGGATTTTATTGCTTCGGCATTGAATAAACCTAATATTTTAGGTTCTGCTGATCCTGCTTTTCGTGGCGATAAAACTCGTTGGAATCCTGAAGATATGCTACTGGCATCTATTTCTGCCTGTCATAAATTATGGTATTTACATTTTTGTGCAGTTAATAACATTATTGTGCAAGAATACCGTGATGAAGCAATAGCGATTATGGATGAAGGCAGTTCTGAGCATGCAGGACGCTTTATTTCGGCAACATTAAAACCTCGTGTGAGAATTTCAAGCGAGTCGGATGCCGTTAAGGCATTGGCATTACATGAAAATGCGCATCACGCGTGTTTTATTGCAAATTCACTTAATTTTCCGGTGAAATGTGAAGCTATTATTGAAAAAGATTAAATTAAAATAAAATGGTGCCAAGGCGCACCTTACCAGAGAAAACAAAATGACAACCCAAAACTTCCTAGTAGAAATCGGCACAGAAGAGCTGCCACCAAAAGCTCTCAAAACATTAGCGACCTCTTTTGCGGATAACGTTGAGGCGGAATTGAACCAAGCAGGTTTAACCTTCGACAAAATCGAATGGTTTGCGGCACCACGTCGTTTAGCGGTGAAAGTGTTGAACTTAACCACACAGCAACCGAGTAAAGAAATCGAAAAACGCGGGCCAGCAGTATCTGCAGCCTTTGATGCAGAAGGTAAACCAACTAAAGCGGCAGAAGGTTGGGCGCGCGGTTGTGGTATTACCGTTGAGCAAGCAGAACGCATTGCGACTGATAAAGGCGAATGGCTCGTTCATCGTGCAAAAATTGAGGGTCAGCCGACCAAAAACTTGCTGAACGATATTGTGGCAAATGCATTGGAAAAATTGCCAATTCCAAAACCAATGCGTTGGGCTGACAAAACCGTGCAGTTTATTCGTCCAGTTCACACCGTGACTATGTTGTTAGGTGATGAGTTAATTGAAGGCGAAATTTTAGGTGTGGCAAGTGCTCGCACTATTCGCGGCCACCGTTTCTTGGGCGAGAAAGAATTTGAAATTCAACACGCAGACCAATATCCGCAATTATTACGTGAAAAAGGTTCTGTAGTAGCAGATTTCAACGAGCGTAAAGCAGAAATTCTTGCAAAATCTCAAGCAAAAGCAACCGCACTTGGCGGTGTGGCTGATATTGAAGAAAGCTTGCTTGAAGAAGTGACTTCATTGGTGGAATATCCAAATGTTTTAGCGGCAAAATTTGAAGAACGTTTCTTAGCAGTACCTGCGGAAGCCTTGGTCTACACCATGAAAGGCGACCAAAAATATTTCCCAATTTATGACAAAGACGGCAAATTATTACCGCACTTTATTTTTGTCTCAAACATCAACCCAGAAGATCCAACCGCGATTATCGAAGGGAACGAAAAAGTGGTTCGCCCACGTTTAACCGATGCGGAATTCTTCTTCAAAACCGACTTAAAACAAAAACTGGTTGATCGTTTACCGCGTTTAGAAACCGTGTTGTTCCAACAACAATTGGGTACATTGAAAGACAAAACTGACCGTATTGAGCAACTAGCAGGCGAAATTGCAAAACAAATCGGTGCAGACGAAGCAAAAGCAAAACGTGCGGGTTTACTGTCAAAATGTGACTTGATGACCAACATGGTATTTGAATTCACTGACACCCAAGGCGTAATGGGTATGCATTATGCTCGTCATGATGGTGAAGATGAAGAAGTTGCAGTCGCATTAAATGAGCAATATATGCCACGCTTTGCGGGTGATGAATTACCAAAATCTTTAGTGGCAAGTGCGGTTGCTTTAGCGGATAAATTTGACACCTTAACGGGTATTTTCGGCATCGGCCAAGCACCGAAAGGCAGCGCAGACCCATTTGCATTGCGTCGTGCGGCATTAGGTGCATTGCGTATTATCGTTGAGAAAAACTTACCATTGGATTTAGAAGATTTAGTGAAAAAATCAGCCGCACTTTTCGGTGATAAACTCACGAATCAAAATGTGGTTGCTGATGTGGTGGACTTCATGCTCGGTCGTTTCCGTGCGTGGTATCAAGATGAAGGCATTGCGGTGGATGTAATTCAATCGGTATTAGCTCGTCGTCCAACTCGCCCTGCTGATTTTGATGCACGTGTGCGTGCGGTATCACACTTCCGTACTTTAGATTCAGCGGAAGCGTTAGCGGCAGCAAATAAACGTGTAAGTAACATCTTAGCAAAAGCAGATGCTGCAATCGGTGAGATCAATTTGACCGCTTGTGTAGAGCCAGCAGAAAAAGCTCTTGCTGAATCAGTACTTGCATTACGCACTGAAGTACAACCGCTTATCGCACAAGGCGATTACACCGCAGTATTAGATAAATTAGCGAACTTACGAGCACCAGTAGATAGCTTCTTTGATAACGTAATGGTAAATGCTGAAGATCCAGCATTACGCCAAAACCGCTTAGCAATTTTAAATACGTTACAAGGCTTGTTCTTACAAGTGGCGGATATTTCAGTGCTTCAATAATGATAAAAGGGATGATTGATTTTTCATCAATCATCTCTTCTTTTATAGACTTCAAGTGATTATTTCTCTATAATCACCGCGATTTTCCCCCCTTAGCTCAGTCGGTTAGAGCAGGCGACTCATAATCGCTTGGTCACTGGTTCAAGTCCGGTAGGGGGGACCATTTTCCCTTTCTATACCCTTTAAATTTCCTTGGATTAATTTATTTTATTAATATTTATTACTTTAATTTTCAAATCCTATTTCTTTGAATAACTCTCATTAGAAATAATCGGTAATAATTTCTGGAAAATACTGTGTTAACTAAAAACATCATTTATAAGGGACCTAATACTAACATGACATGAAAAATCCATAGAATCTCTATTGATATTCCTTTCATAATGGTGTTAAATCACTCATATATTGTGAGGTTATATCTTATTTAAATTATGTGTCAATTACTCGGAATGAATTGTAATACGCCGACGGATATTGTCTTTTCTTTTGAAGGTTTTCGTCGTCGTGCTGGTTTAACTGATTGTCATTCAGATGGCTTTGGAATCGCTTTTTTTGAAGGGCGTGGAGTGCGTATTTTTCGCGACAATCAAGCTGCTAGCCTTTCCCCCATCGCTGATTGTGTGAAGCAATATAAAATCAAGTCTCTGAATGTCATTGCACATATTCGTAAGGCGACTCAGGGTGAAGTGAATATTGAAAATACTCACCCATTTATTCGTGAAATTTGGGGGCAGAACTGGGTTTTTGCGCATAATGGTAATTTGAAAAACCTACCAGATATGACAGAACATTTTTTGCAGCCAATAGGTTCTACAGATTCTGAAGCTGCTTTTTGTTATATGGCAGAATATCTTAAAAATACTTTTCGTAAAAAACCGAGTGAAATAGAAATTTTTGAGGCTATTCAAAAAGTAACAAAAGAGCTTGCTCAACACGGCACATTTAATTTTATTCTTTCTAATGGTGAGTGGATGATAGCCCATTGTTCAACGAATTTACATTATGTCATGCGACAAGCGCCTTTTGGTAAAGCACACAGAATTGATGATGATGGTGTTATTGATTTTAGTGATTATGCAAAGGAAGGCGATAAAGTGAATATCATTACAACCTTTCCATTAACCAAAGATGAAAATTGGACAAAAATGGAAAATGGTGGATTTGTATTTTTCAAGAACGGGGACAAAATTGCTGAAGTGGTAGGTACTCCGAAAGAAGCGATTGATGATGGTACCTTAGGTAATCGAGTAGCTTAATTAAATCTAGCCAAAGAAAAGTGCGGTTAAACTCAAAGAGAATTAACCGCACTTTTTTATTGAAGCGTAAAACTAATTGGCACATTTAACCCAGAAGGGAATCCTGAAGGTCTTGCACCGACCGGTCTTGCGCTGTTAACTGCTTCTAATGCTGCATTATCTAGGCTTTCATCACCTGATGATTGAGTAACGCGAGCACCACTTAGTGAGCCATCAGGGCCTACATTGAAGGATACGCTGACTTTACCTTGCTTACGCATCATTTTTGCGCGAGTAGGGTAACGTTTATGACGTTCAATTTCACGACGAATTGCGGAGCGATAGGCTGCCATTTCGCTCGTGTCGGTTCCACTACCTGCTACTTGTGCATTGCTATTGGTGGCGCCAGTTGTAGTCGCTTTAGCATTCACGTTTGCACTTGAATCAATAT
The DNA here is from genome assembly GCF_003493605.1 of Haemophilus haemolyticus. Taxonomy (GTDB): domain Bacteria; phylum Pseudomonadota; class Gammaproteobacteria; order Enterobacterales; family Pasteurellaceae; genus Haemophilus; species Haemophilus haemolyticus_J. The sequence continues at coordinate 123,253 of NZ_QQKA01000002.1, read as the reverse complement.
TTTTATCACCTTTTGGTAGATCTTTATTGATTGGTTTTTCTTGTGGTTTAACGTCTTTTTTCGGTTTATCCTTTGGCTTTTCTTTAGGTTTTTCTTTTGGTTTTGGCTTTTCTTTTTCTGGTTCTTTGATTTTTTGTGGTTCAGGTTTCACTGTTGGATCTTCCACAACCTCTTGTTTTTCTGGTTCTGGCTCTTTTTGTACATTTTCTGGCTCAGGAGCAGGTTCTTCCATCACCATGCCTTGCACCATTTCCATGGAAATACTTGTGGATATTTCGCCTGGTGCGCTATTGGCGCTATCACTTGGCTTATTCCAACTCCATAAGATTAACCCTACAACAATGCTGTGCACGATCAAAGAAATAAGCAAACCTAATAGCGAACGTTTTGTTTGCTGCATAATTATTCCTTAAGGCGTCGTTGGCACAGATTGAGTGGGTGCAGATTCTTGAGGATTTTTACCCGCACTTTTACCCTTATCTTTCATAGAAACAATAGCTACATTTTTGATCTCATTTTTAGAGAGCATATCTGTAATGGTCACAAAATCTTGGAAAGAGGCTTCAGCATCAATTTTTAATGTGACTTTTTGATCTTTGTTCCATTGGGCAATTTCTGCTTCTAGGGCTTCTTGCGTAATAGGTCTATCATTGAAATAGAGTTGTTTATCCGCTGTCACAGTCAATAATTTAGCAAGCTCATCAGCTTTAAATGCAACGGCTGTACTGGCTTTAGGTACGTTAACTTGAATTTTACCTTGAGAGATAAAAGACGCAGTGATAAGTACTACAGCAAGTAACACCAACATAATATCAATGAAAGGGATAATGTTGATTTCATCGAATTTTTTCACGGACTATTCCTTATCTTTTTGTTCGTTTAACACTTTCCATTTCAAACGATTAACTTCAACTTTACGACCTAAACCGTTATAAAACACCATCGATGGAATAGCCACAAGAATACCTAATGCTGTCGCTTTTAATGCTAAAGATAAGTGCATCATAATGACGCCAGTGTCAATTTCGCCACCGCCATGACCGATTTGATAGAACGTTAATAAAATCCCGATAACTGTACCAAGCAAACCAACATATGGTGCATTTGCGCCAATGGTAGAAATAATGGTCATATTGCGATTTAAATCAATATCTAATGCGTGAATGGTGGAATAGTGTGCGACGTTTACCTTTCTTAAGAAAAGATAACGTTCAATTACCATGGCTAGCATAATAATGCTCATCAGTAATAATAAACCGATGATAAAGTAGTCACTGTACTGTTGTAAAAAATCAAAAAGCTGCATCATTTTTTTCTGTCCTTATTATTTGAGAAATATCTTGGGAATATAATTGAGAATGAATTTCAATCAAGGATAAATTCTAGCAAAGGCGGAATAACGCGTAAATATTGAACTGAAAAAAATAATGAATTTTTACCGCACTTTATATAGAAAAGTGCGGTAATTTTTGAAGGGTTATAGGGAACGAAGATAATCAACGATAACTTGATGATGTTCTGTTGTTTTGAATTTATCAAATACGTGAATAATTTTTCCGTTTTCATCAATTAAAAAACTAATTCGGTGAATACCATCGTAAGTTTTACCCATGAATTTTTTCTCACCCCATACACCAAATTTTTCTGCAATTCTGTGATCAGGATCGGAAAGTAGTGTGAAATTAAGGGCTTTTTTCTCAATAAATTGAGCTAATTTTTTCGGTGTGTCAGGGCTAATGCCAAGTACAACTAAACCTAATTCATCTAATTCTGATTTACTATCACGCAATCCGCATGCTTGCGTTGTACAGCCAGGCGTGAGTGCTTTCGGGTAAAAATAGACTAACACTTTTTTACCGCGAAAATCATTTAAAGAAACGGGTTGTTCTTGCTGATTTAATAACGTAAAAATGGGTGCTTGGCTACCAACGGATAATGGATTCATAAAAAACTCCTTTGATGAAAAAATATTTGCAAATTCAAGTCATTTTAGCGACTATAACGAGCTATACCAAATAATAAAATTAAAAAACCAACGGAGGTTCTATGTCAGCACAAAATCCTTTATTTTCAGGCAGTATTGTTGCACTTGTTACACCAATGAATAATTACGGCGAAGTAGATTTCGCTTGTTTAGAAAAATTGGTGGAATATCACATTAAGGCAGGCTCTAATGCGCTTGTTTCTGTGGGAACAACAGGTGAATCAGCAACATTAAGTATTGAAGAAAATGTAAAGGTTATTGAGAAGACGGTTGAATTTGCCAAAGGTCGTATTCCTGTGATTGCTGGCGCAGGCGCAAATGCGACGAGCGAAGCAATTACAATGACAAAATTATTACGCGATAGCGGCGTTGCGGGTTGTCTATCCGTTGTACCTTACTACAATAAACCAACCCAAGAAGGAATCTTCCAGCATTTTAAAGCCATTGCTGAATGTACAGATTTACCGCAAATTCTTTATAACGTACCAGGTCGTACCGGTAGCGATATGAAACCAGAAACGGTTGCTCGTTTATCGAAAATTAACAACATTGTTGGTATTAAAGAAGCAACTGGAGATATCAGTCGTGTCACCAAAATTAAAGAGCTAGCAGGCAAGGATTTCATCGTTTTAAGTGGTGATGATGCAACGAGTTTGGATGCGATGAAACTTGGTGCAGAAGGCGTGATTTCTGTAACGAATAATTTGGCACCAAAAGATATGGCTGATATGTGTCGCTATGCCCTTGCGGGAGATTTTGCTAAAGCCGAAGAAATTAATACTCGCTTAATGCGTTTACATCATGATCTCTTTATTGAATCAAACCCAATTCCTGTGAAATGGGCGGCTTATCGTTTAGGTTTAATTAAGTCAGCACATTTACGTTTGCCATTGACGGTGTTAAGCGAAGATGTTCAACCAAAAGTAGAAGAAGCACTGAAAATCGCAGGATTATTATAAAAATCATGGGTAAGTCATTACCCCTAAACTTTTTGCATTATAGGCTGTCGAAGTGCGGTCAAAATTCATAAAGTTTTCAATTTAGTTAAGGTTCAAATATGAAAAAAATAATGTTGAGTTTAGCGGCGGTTATCGTATTGTCTGGTTGTTATTCTGATCCTGAAGTGTTAAAAACTGCTAACGATTCTTTCCAGAAATCTGATGTATCTATCCCAGGATTTTTACCTTTAGCAACAGGTGGAGTAATGCTACCAAAAGCAGACGATACCTATGCATTACCTAATGTTGCAGTGAAAAAGGGAGAAAATATTGATATTCGTCCTCCATCAACACCGTTAGCGATTATTGAAAATTCATTAACACAATTCGATGGTGAACGAGCATTAATCGTGTATCCAGAACAGCAAGCAAGTGTCTATAACCTACAACAAGTTGAACGCTTATTAAAAGAAGACGGTATTTCATCAACGACGAATGGTGCGATTTTAACGACGGACTGGGCGCCAACAGGAAGAAGTGGTGATAAATCGGGCACTGAGATTAAATATCAAGTAGAACAAGTTATGGCTCAAGATGCGAGTGCACTAGCAGTATCTGTTTTACAAATGCGTCGTGATGGCGTGATTTTCACTCCAAGTGTATCCGATAAGCAACGTTATACGTCTGAACGCTTAAACCGCATTGTGTCTGCATTAACTTCTGCTTACAACAAACAGCAACAAGATTTATCTAGTGCTTCTGTGGGAGCGGTAGCTTCGCAAATTATTCAGGATTTGAATGGTCAAACTGCATTAGCGATGAATGTTAATTTTGGTCAAGCATGGGAAAAATTAGGTGGAGCTTTACCTAAAGTAGGTTTCGCGATCAAATCTGAAACTGCGGGTAAAGGTTATCGTGAATTAAAATATTCAGCATTAAACAAAGAAGATTGGTTGCGCATGGGAACTGAACTTCCAGAACTCGAAAACGGTACTTACCAAATGCAAATTTCTGATCATGGTAGACAAAGCTCCGTTGTCATTTCGGATGAAAAAGGCAAGGCATTGTCTGGTGATTCAGCCGCGAGAATTTACCAAGCAATTAGTAACTTGATTGCAAGATAAATAAAAGCTCAGCATTAGCTGAGCTTTTTCTTTAGAATAATCCTAATTTTTTCATTTGTTCAATGACGGGTTCGACTTGAATCTCTGTCATCAAATTTTTCCCTTTTAGTTTAGTTGCCCAAGGTAGTTCAGATGACGGTTTGCCAAATTCTTTTTGGGCATTTTCTTCATATACTGATACCACGTTATCTAAATTATTATAAGGTGCAGTACGCAAAGGATTGTGATAGGCATACAAGCCAATAACGGGTGTACCTTGTGTTGTCGCAATATGGGTAGGGCCAGAATCTGGCGAAAGCACCAAATCAACCTTAGAAATTAAAGCGGTAAGCTGTTTTAGGTTTGTTTTTCCTGCAATATTGGTTGGCGTGAAATGACAAAGTGCGGTAATTTTTTCGACTATTTCTAATTCACGTTTGGCTGGTGAACTGCAGAAAATTACATTGATATTATGCTGATGAGCAATATTGGCAACCTCTGCATAACGTTCGATCAGCCAATCTTTTTCGGCTTTGCTAGAACAAGGGGAAATTAATAAATTTTTACGAGAGAAATCAATAAATTGATCGGCAAATTTATAATCATCTTCTGAGATAGCTAATTCCCATTTCGGTTCTGATTTCGGTACGCCAATATATTCAGCGAAAGCCATAAATCCATCTAATACATGGGGCGATGAGGGATCGGTGATACGACGATTTACAAATAGCCATTGTCCTTCGCGAGAACGTTTTTTTCCAAATCCAATTTTGAATTTTGCTTTAATTCCTAAAGAAAGGATTGATGCACGAAATGCTGTTTGCATATTTAATAGCGCATCAAATTGTTTATTTTTCAGTTGTTTCCACAAAGACAATACACCTTTCCATCCCGCTTTTTTATCGTAAGGAATGAGCGAGACATTAGGAATACCTGAAAGCAAACCCATTTCGGTTTTGCCTACAATCCAAGTCACTTCTGTTTGGGGATAATATGCCTGAATGTGCTGAACCACCGCTAAGGCGTGGCAAACATCGCCTACAGCTGACAATCGGAGAATACAAAGGGATTTTGGAGCTTCGGTAAAAAGTGGCATTGACATTCCTTTCTCATTTAACTTGCGCCTATTTTAAAGTAGAATGAGTCCATTTTCTATTCATAACAACATTCCAATGCATCAATTCCAACAAGATAACCAATATTTTATCTTTAATTTTGACCGCACTTTTGAGCAAGCAACTGAGTTTTTCCAAGCGGAATTTTGGCAAAAACAAGAACGAGTAATAGGGAGTGCAAAAGGTCGAGGCACCACTTATTTCTTGCAAACGGAAGATTGGTTTGGCGTAAATTGTGCGTTGCGTCATTATTATCGCGGTGGGCTTTGGGGTAAACTGAACAGAGATCGTTATCGTTTTTCTGCTCTTGAAACTACCCGTAGTTTTGCAGAGTTTCATTTGTTGCAACGTTTGTATGAAGCGGATTTACCTGTGCCTAAACCGATTGCCGCACGTATTCAAAAAGGCAAGTTAGGTATTTGCTATCAAGCCGATATTTTGACCGAGAAAATCGAAAACTCGCAGGATTTAACCGCACTTTTACAAACACAAACATTGCCAAAAGAAACTTGGATGCAAATTGGTCGTTTGATTCGAAAATTACATGATTTACAGATTTGCCATACAGACTTGAATGCACATAATATTTTGCTTCAACAGACTGAACAAGGGCAAAAATGTTGGTTGATTGACTTTGATAAGTGCGGTGAAAAATCTGGAGATTTTTGGAAAGTGCAAAATCTGAATCGTTTAAAACGTTCCTTTGAAAAAGAAGTTGGACGAATGAATATTCAATTTACCGAGCAAAACTGGGCTGATTTAACGGCAGCTTATCATCAATAAAAGGATTGATTATGAAACAAAAAATCGTACTTGCTACAGGCAATAAAGGCAAAGTGAAAGAAATGGCTGATGTTTTATCTGATTTTGGTTTTGAAGTGATTGCACAAACAGATTTAGGTATTGAAAGCCCAGAAGAAACAGGATTAACTTTCGTTGAGAATGCGTTATTAAAAGCGCGCTATGCCTCAGAAAAATCAGGTTTACCTGCTATTGCAGATGATTCTGGCTTAGTGGTTTCCGCACTTAATGGCGCGCCAGGTCTGTATTCTGCACGTTATGCTGGAGAAGAGGGCAATGATGCTAAAAACCGTGAGAAATTATTGGCAGAGCTTGCTCATGTTACACAAGATAAACGCCAAGCCAAATTTGTGAGTTGTATCGTGTTTTTACAGCATCCAACGGATCCATCGCCAATTATTGCCGAAGGTGAGTGTCACGGTGTGATTGGTTTTGAAGAAAAAGGCGAAAATGGTTTTGGTTATGACAGTTTATTCTTTAGCCCAGAACAAGGTTGCACATTTGCTGAATTAGAAACAGTTGAGAAGAAAAAAATTTCTCATCGAGCAAGAGCGCTTAAGGTATTAAAAAGTAAGTTATAAGCTTAGTTGAACGTATGATGATAAAAGGCACGCATATTTTTTATATGCGTGCCTTTTTATATGGATTTTATCTATAGCGGAAAAGTAATATTATTCAGCATGTTCACTTAAAAATCCGCCACTTTGATGATTCCATAGTTTAGCGTACAGACCATTGCGCTCCAGTAATTCAGCATGGGTACCTTGTTCAACAATTTGTCCTTTATCAAGCACAATCAGGCGATCCATCGCTGCGATGGTGGATAAACGATGGGCAATGGCAATCACAGTTTTATTTTCCATCATCTTATCGAGACTTTCTTGTATCGCCACTTCCACTTCTGAATCCAGCGCACTTGTGGCTTCATCTAACAATAGAATTGGCGCATCTTTTAACATGACACGAGCAATAGCAATACGCTGACGCTGACCACCTGAAAGTTTTACACCTCGTTCACCCACATGGGCATCATACCCTTTTCTGCCTTGAGCATCAGTAAGAAATGGAATGAAATCAGCGGCTTCCGCCCGTTCAGCCGCTAAAATCATTTCTTCATCTGTGGCATTCGGGCGTCCATAAACAATATTGTCACGCACAGATCGATGTAGTAGCGAAGTGTCTTGAGTCACTAAACCGATTTGGCGGCGTAGGCTTTCTTGTTGCACATCTAGTACATTTTGCCCGTCAATGGTAATCGCGCCTTGTTGTGCTTCATAGAAACGAAGCAACAAGTTCACAATTGTCGATTTTCCTGCGCCAGAACGGCCGATCAGTCCGACTTTTTCACCTGGTTTGATGGTGAGATTGAAATGATTGAGCAATGGTTTTGTCGGATCATAAGCAAAGGTAATGTCGTTAAACTTAATTTCCCCTTGTGTCACTTGTAACGGTGATGCTTGTGGTTTATCCACAATAGTGTGAGGTTTGGTTAAGGTATTCATTCCGTCGTTTACGGTGCCGATATTCTCAAACAAACGGGCAGATTCCCACATAATCCAACGAGATAGCCCATTGACTCGTAATGCCATTGCCGTTGCCGTTGCTATTGCACCCACGCCAACTTGACCATTTTTCCATAAAATAATGCCGAGTACGGCTGTGCTCAGTGTAAGTAAAATATTAGCTGCATAGGTGAGCGTGTCCAGCGATGTGGCTAAGCGCATTTGGGCGTGCACTGTCACCATAAAATCTTCCATAGAACGCTTGGCATAAGCGGCCTCTCGCGAACCATGAGAGAATAATTTTACCGTGGCAATATTGGAATAAGCATCTGTAATACGTCCTGTCATTAATGAACGTGCGTCCGCCTGTCGTTGGGCCGTTTTTGATAATTTAGGAATGAGGGTTCGTAGGATAAAAACAAAAATCGTAATCCAAGCAATAAATGGCAGTAAGAACCAAGAATCTAATGCCGCGAGAACCAAGCCCGATGTAATAAAATATACGATGACATATACAAACATATCCGCAAGTGTGAGTACCGTATCACGAACAGCAAGTGCGGTTTGCATGACTTTGGCAGACACTCTGCCAGCAAATTCATCTTGATAAAAACTCAAACTTTGTCCAAGCATTAAACGATGAAAATTCCAACGTAATCGCATTGGAAATACGCCTTGTAAGGTTTGTAAACGTACGGTAGAAGCTAAAAATCCCCACACGATGCTAATAAGTAATAGAGCAGCCATGCCAATTAATAAATGGCCTTTTTCTTGCCATAATGTCTCAGGCGTGAATGTCCCTAACCAATCTACAAGTGTTCCCATAAATTGGAACAATACGGCTTCCATTACACCAGTACCAACCGTTAGCACTGTCAGTAAGAGAATCCAGCCTTTCATTCCTTCAATGCTAGACCAAATAAAGCGCAATAAGCCTTTTTTAGGTGTTGTTGGATTACCTTCTGGATAAGGATTTAAACGGTTTTCAAACCACGAAAAAATTTTGTTAAACATATCTTTTCCTTAAAAAGAAAAGGCAACAGATGTTGCCTTTCAAAAAACTTGGCGATTATAGCGTAAAAATTCTCCAATTTATAGGCTGGCAGATTTTCTGTATTGGCTTGGAGAAAGTTGGTAGTAATTCTTAAAGGCTTTACTAAAATGCGCCTCCGATTGATACCCCACCTCTAAAGCAATAGCAAGAACGGATTGTTGGGATTGCTTTAATAAAAACGCTGCCGATTGTAACCGCACTTGAGTAATAAAACGCCCTGGCGACATACCAAGTTGTTGTTGAAAAACACGAATAAAGTTTGCACGAGACATTGCAGAAAGATCGGCTAATTGTTCAATTCGCCAATCTTCTTGAGGACGTTGTAATATCGCACCTAGCACCGCATTTAATCGCTTATCTTGCAACGCGAGTAGCACACCGCCTGTAATTAAGTTCTCTTGAATCGCATGGCGTAAAATATAAATTAAAAGTACATTCGAGAGTGCATCGACGACTGATTTCGTGCCTGCATCGTTTTTTTGTGCTTCTTGTAGAAAAAGCTGAACCAAAGGATGAATCGGTGTATCGCATAAATTGAGATGCAAGTATTCAGGCATAGAAGCGGTGAGGAGAGCATCTTGCTGATAATAAAACGCCCCGCAGAACATTTTTAAATCTGGTGTGCCTTGCCCTACTTGATACAATTCAAATGCACCTTGCCAGCTTTTTTTCAATGACGCGTCCTTTGTTTTATCAGACGAATGACGCATAAAGTGCGGTTGATTTTGTGGAAGGAAAAAGATATCACCTTCCTTTAAATGAAATTGCTTTTGTCCGAGTGTAAGCCAGCATTCGCCTTGTTCAATAAGATGGAATACGCCTTTTCCTGCATCTTTTTCTTGATGGGCGATTTGCCATTCACCTTGAAATTCACAGCGAATATTAATTTCCCCACGCACTTGTGCTAAATGGGTGAGTTTATCTAAATAATCCATAATGAGATGTTAGCGATAAAAATTGAGATAAATAAGCAAGTATCATAATCCAATCCGCCTATAATTTGCCACACCAGTTCGTTATTAATTCAATATATTTAGGAGAACATTATGTTTGCAGATTGGAAAGAAGAAACATCACACGTTAAAAAATCATTTGGTGCGTTAGGTAAACAATATCCAAAAATGTTACAAGCTTACCAAGCATTAGGCGCAGCAGCGGCAGAAGGCAATGTGCTTGACGCTAAAACTCGTGAACTTATCGCATTAGCCGTTGCTGTAACAACTCGTTGTGAAAGCTGCATTAGCGTACACGCAGAAGAAGCTGTAAAAGCTGGTGCAAGCGAAGCTGAAGTGGCTGCAGCATTAGCAATGTCTATCGCATTAAATGCAGGCGCTGCTTATACTTATTCTTTACGTGCATTGGAAGCATATAACGTACAGAAAGGTTAATTACCCGTCATTCCATAGAGTTAAGTTGATTAAAGGAAAGGGAGTATTTTTAATACTCCCTTTGTTTTATCAACATTTTACTGCCTAATAAAATAAAAGCATTTTGCGATTAAAATTCTAACGATTTTCTAGTGCTTTTTTCACTGGGGCAAAGCTACGACGATGTTGCGGTAACGCGCCTAGTTCAGCTAATTTTTCCAAATGTAATTTGGTCGGGTAGCCTTTATGCTGGGCAAAAGCATATTCTGGATATTGCTTGTCTAATTCTTCCATTTCTTGGTCTCGTGCCACTTTCGCCAAAATAGAGGCTGCACTGATTTCCGCTACAAGGCTATCACCTTTTACGACGGCTTGCGCTGGAATATCTAAATCTTTTGGGATCTTATTGCCATCAACCAACACAAAGTGCGGTTGAATTTTTAAAGATTTTACTGCCCGAGTCATTGCCAGCAAGGAGGCTTGCAGGATATTTATCTCGTCAATTTCGTTAGCTTCTGCTCGTCCTAATGCCCAAGCAAGGGCTTTTTCTTTGATTTCTTCAGCAAGGGCTAAACGTTTTTTCTCTGAAAGTTTTTTAGAATCAGCTAGGCCTTCAATTGGCTTATTCGGATCTAAAATGACGGCAGCCGTTACAACGGCCCCAACTAGAGGGCCTCGCCCAACTTCATCAACGCCAGCGATCAATTCATAGCCTTGTGGATATTCAAACATTTTCTTTTCCTTCTAATAAATCAATGACCGCTTGAGCCGCTTGCTTATCGGCATTGCATTGAATTTTTTGGTGTAAATCCGTGAAGTGCTGAATTAAAACATGGCGATTTTTTACCGCACTTTCATCATCTGAAAGATAAGCAGATAGTTTTTCAGCAAGCAATTCTGGCGTGCATTCTTCTTGAATCATTTCAGGCACGAGCATTTCATTCGCAAGCAAGTTTGGTAAAGAAATATAATCGGTTTTCACTAAACTTTTTGCTAAGAAATAGGTCAGTGGTTTCATTCGATAGCCAACCACCATGGGTGATTTACAAAGCATTGCTTCAAGCGCAGCTGTTCCTGAAGCAAGCAATGTTGCATCAGCTGCGATCATTGCTTGTCGTGCATTACCATCAATTAAATGCAGGTCTAGATTTGGCGCAATTTTAGCTTTAATGGCTTTAAATTGAATTCGTCGTTTTTCGTTCACTAAAGGAACGAGGAATTGTAAATCAGGGAATTGTTCTTTTAACAATAAAGCCGTTTTCAAGAAAGGCTCAGCCAGAAACTCCACTTCTGAACCACGGCTTCCAACTAAGATTGCTAAATAGCGCTGTGCGGGATCAATCTGTAGCATTTGGCAGGCTTCGGCACGGTTTGGTTTGAGCGGAATAGCGTCTGCCATTGTGTGTCCAATAAAACGGCAAGGTACGTTAAATTTATCGTAAAAAGCTTTCTCAAAAGGCAAAAAGGCAAGAACTTGATGAGTTGCTTTGGCAATTTTATGGATGCGATTTTGACGCCATGCCCATACAGAGGGGCTAACGTAATGAATAGTTTTAATTCCGTTGGCTTTTAGTTTAAGTTCTACATCCAAATTAAAATCAGGCGCATCAATGCCGATATAGACATCAGGTTTTTCTTGCAACATGGCTTGAATGACATTTTTGCGAATTTTCAACAGACGAGGAAGATGTTTCAAAATTTCAGCCAAACCCATGACTGAAAGCTCTTCCATATCGACAAGCGTCTCACAGCCTTCAGCCAACATTCTTGGGCCAGCAATGCCAATAAAGCGAGCATTAGGATAATGAGCTTTGAGCTGGCGAATTAAACTAGCACCGAGAATATCACCAGATACTTCTCCAGCAACAAGAGCAATGGTTGGATTTGTTTTGTTCATCAAATTTATCCTAAAAAATAACCGCACTTTGGCGTGCAAAGTGCGGTTGAAAACAAAGATACTTTATTAACGAATAATACCGCGAGTTGAACGTTTGAAAAATTCAACAAAGAAACTGATCGCTGAATCGGTTTCTGCAATTTGCTCAATTTCTGGTAACACTTCTTCAAGTGTTTTACCGCTACGATAGAGCATTTTATAAACGTTACGGATTGCGTGCATAGTTGGTTTATCAAAACCACGACGTTTTAAACCTTCTAAGTTTACGCCAAATGGACGGGCGTGGTTGCCTTGTGCCATAACGTAAGGTGGTACATCTTGGCTTACCATAGAGCCACCGCCTAACATGACGTGTGCACCAACGATTACAAATTGGTGAATTGCTGACATGCCACCAACAATCACGAAATCATCTAATTCTACGTGACCAGCAAGCGTTGCATTGTTTGCTAAAATACAGTTGTTTTTAATTTGACAATCATGTGCAACGTGAACATTCACCATTAATAAATTGTTATTGCCAATAGAGGTTACGCCACCGCCTTGAATCGTGCCACGATGGATTGTCACGTGTTCACGGATTCGGTTGCCATTACCAATAATCGTTTTGGTTGCTTCGCCGTTATATTTTAAATCTTGGTTCACTTCACCAATGCTAGCGAATTGATAGATTTCGTTATCTTCGCCAATAACTGTATCACCACGTACAACAACGTGAGATTTCAATACAGTGCGAGCTTTAATTTCAACAGTGCCTTCAACAATACAGAAAGGCCCAATAAAAACATCTTCGCCAATTACCGCACCTTCTTCAACGAGGGCAGTTGGATGGATTTTTGCATTTGGGTGGATCATATTTACCCCCTTAATTAACGACGAGCGCACATTAGTTTTGCTTCACAAGCAATTTCGCCGTTTACGGTTGCAACACCAGTAAATGCAGTGATGCCACGGCGTTCTTTAATCACTTGAACGTTTAATTCCATTTGATCTCCAGGTAACACTGGGCGTTTAAAGCGCGCTTCATCAATCCCTGCGAAATAGAATAATTCACCGCCTTTTAATTCGTGAGTTTTAAAGGCTAAAATACCCATTGCTTGTGCCAAAGCTTCTAAAATTAAAACGCCCGGTAAAATAGGTTCGCCAGGGAAGTGACCTGTGAAACAAGGCTCATTGACGCTAATATTTTTAATCGCTTTTAACCATTCGCCTTCTTTAAAATCCAATACGCGATCCACTAATAAAAATGGATAGCGATGTGGTAATAAAGTCATAATTTCTTTTGATTCGATCACTCTTGGTTGTTGTTCTGACACGTTGATACCTTACAAAAAATAAACAAATAAAATCTCTCGGATTATACGATATTTATAGCTAAAAATAAAACGCACTCAATATAGCCTAGTGTTTAGGACGAATATCAATGGCAGGATCGTCATCTTTACGATATTTTTCATCAATTCGTTTTTGCAATCCAAAGTCATTTTTATCCGATTCGTTAGAAAATAAATCTTCTGTTTGCATTAATTGAGGATTTTTAATACCTATCCAATTTGCGATCCCTTCTAAGAAGTTTAAACCTGATTTAAACACCTTATATTCTTTGCGTTCGGTGTCATCTGACGAAATTTTGAATAGCGGAATATTATGATGTTCTCGGCTGAAACAGTTTTGATTGAACAAAAGTATATTGTTTTTTTCATCTTGTTGGTGGCACAAGCCGTGATCTGAGAAATAAATCATTGAGAAAGTGCGGTGATTTTTCTTCGCGTTTTCTGCAAGCTGATCATATACACGTTTTAAAAATTCATCAGTTTTCTTAATAGACGACACATAGCAATTTAAGTAACCATATCTCGGATTAAGATCTTTATCATCAAAGATTTTTGGATAATCTTCGACACGATCGCAAGCCATTGGGTGTGAGCCATAAATATGCAACACAACAAAACGTTTTCCTTGAACAGGATCTTCTAATACTTGGGCGAATTTTGGTAATAAATCAAAATCACTAAAGTTAGTAGAATTAAAGCTCCCGCCTTTTTTCAAGAAAAAGGTTTCATCAGATTTTGATGCAAGGGATGAAACTGGCGTATCAAATTCACCGAGCATACCTTGATTAGAAAGCCAATAAGTTTTCACGCCTGCAGATTTGATGAGATCGACTAAACTCAAACTGTAATTGGGTTCCCATTTTTCTTTGTTAGGAAGGGTTAACATAAGTCGAAGTGAGGCAACAGTATTTGTTCCCGCTGAACGGAAACCATCAATCAATGTGCCTTTAGCGCTAGACATAAAGGGCGTGTTTTCAATCGGATAGCCGTAGGCATGGTGATAATCTTTCCGCGCACTCTCACCAAGAACAATCACATAATCATCATAGCGTGAATTTTCTAATGTTGATTTTCCCCAGTTATCAGATTGGGACATTTGTTTGAGTTTTTGCACTTCATCTACAATTTTTAATGTGGAACTTACTGTTTCTTTGATCGGTTCAGCAAGCGGCATGTTGTAAGCAAAAAGCAATGTCGCCAAGGCTATAAATGTTTTATTACGATAAAATTTTATGCCAAATTTCACCGCACTTTTGTACTGAAGAAAAATAAAAATAGGAATAGCGAAAGCAATTAAGTAACTACTCACTGGGATTTGCAATAGAAATTCCTTCGTTTCTAACATATCTGTCGCGAAAAGCGAGGCGATATATTGATAGCTTGGCGGACCAAAATTTAGCCCCGTAGGCGTATAAAAAGCATGCAGTAATGCAAGCGGTAGCAAAATAAAATAGAAGGATTTTTTACTGCTGCTTAATAAGAGAATAGTTATTGTCGCAAGCAGAATGAGAGCCACACTTGGTTCTGTAAACATTCCAGAACCGATTAAAATAAAATAACCCGCTAATGCGGCACAAATCACCGCAAAAAGTGCGGGCAAAATTTGGCTTGTTTTTTTCGTGTTCATAATTGTCTTCCCTGAAAAGAAAATGTCGCTATTATCCACCTTTCACTCAGAATTTCCATATTTAACTTCTTCACTCTTGAGCGGTTATTTTATAGAATAAGCCAATTTTTTAAGCCAGAAGGAAAAAACAATGAGCCAACCAATTTATAAACGTATTTTATTGAAATTAAGTGGTGAAGCATTACAAGGAGAAGATGGTTTTGGTATCGATCCTGCGATTCTCGATCGTATGGCTGTTGAAATTAAAGAATTAGTGGAAATGGGCGTGGAAGTCGGTGTTGTTCTTGGTGGTGGCAACTTATTCCGTGGCGCAAAACTAGCAAAAGCGGGGATGAATCGCGTGGTGGGCGACCATATGGGAATGCTTGCTACGGTGATGAATGGTTTGGCAATGCGTGATTCTTTATTCCGTGCTGATGTGAATGCTAAATTAATGTCCGCTTTCCAATTAAATGGTATTTGCGATACTTATAACTGGTCTGAAGCAATCAAAATGTTACGCGAGAAACGCGTAGTCATTTTCTCTGCGGGAACAGGAAGTCCATTCTTTACCACTGATTCTGCTGCTTGTTTGCGTGGTATTGAAATTGAAGCTGATGTTGTGTTGAAAGCGACTAAAGTTGATGGCGTATATGATTGTGATCCTGCGAAAAATTCTGATGCAAAACTTTATAAAAATTTAAGTTATGCAGAAGTGATCGATAAAGAATTACAAGTGATGGACTTAGCTGCGTTTACTTTAGCTCGTGATCATGGCATGCCGATCCGAGTATTCAATATGGGTAAACCTGGTGCATTACGTCAAGTAGTGACTGGTACCGAAGAAGGAACCACTATTTGTTAGTGAATGTTGAAAAGTAAAACGGTAGGAAAATTCCTACCGTTTTTGTTTGGCTCTAGCCTAGAGATTATAACAATCCGCCTTGACCTAATGCTGGGTCAGTTTCACGTGCTTTTAATGCATCTTCAACTGTTAAGCCCAATGCTTTTGCAACGCCTTCACCATATGCAGGATCACACCAGTGACAGTTACGGATATGACGGTATTTGATGAAATCAGGTGCATCACCCATTGCAGCTGCAGTATTGTTGAACAATGCTTGTTTTTGCTCTGGATTCATTAAGTTAAATAATGCACGCGGTTGGCTGAAGTAGTCGTTATCATCGTTGCGATAATCCCAGTGTGCCGCATCGCCATTGATACGAAGTGGTGGCTCAGCAAAATCTGGTTGTTGTTGCCATTGGCTGAAGCTGTTTGGCTCGTAGTGTGGCAAGCTACCGTAGTTACCATCTACACGACCTTGACCATCACGTTGGTTGCTATGAACAGGGCAACGTGGACGGTTTACTGGAATTTGGCGATAGTTCACACCTAGACGGTAACGTTGTGCATCCGCATAGTTAAATAAACGAGCTTGTAACATTCTGTCAGGACTTGCACCGATACCCGGAACCAAGTTACTTGGTGCAAATGCAGATTGTTCTACATCAGCGAAGAAGTTTTCTGGGTTACGGTTTAATTCAAATTCACCAACTTCAATTAATGGGTAGTCTTTTTTCGGCCATACTTTGGTTAAGTCGAATGGATGATAAGGCACTTTTTCCGCATCTGCTTCTGGCATAATTT
Organism: Haemophilus haemolyticus; assembly: GCF_003493605.1. Taxonomy (GTDB): domain Bacteria; phylum Pseudomonadota; class Gammaproteobacteria; order Enterobacterales; family Pasteurellaceae; genus Haemophilus; species Haemophilus haemolyticus_J. Next base: position 106,904 of record NZ_QQKA01000002.1, on the reverse strand, counting down.
GTACAAATAATGTCCATTTAGGGAAATCACCACGTTCAATTGCTTCATATAAATCACGTTGATGGCTTTCACGGTCATTTGCAATAATTTCTGCAGCTTCAGCATCTGTTAAATTTTTAATACCTTGTTGAGTACGGAAGTGGAATTTTACCCAAAAACGCTCGCCCGCTTCGTTCCAGAAACTATAAGTGTGAGAACCGAAACCGTGCATATGGCGATAGCTTGCAGGAATACCACGATCACTCATTACAACAGTGACTTGGTGTAATGCTTCTGGTAATAATGTCCAGAAATCCCAGTTGTTAGTTGCTGAACGCATATTAGTACGTGGATCGCGTTTTACCGCTTTGTTTAAATCTGGGAATTTACGTGGATCACGTAAGAAGAATACTGGCGTATTGTTACCTACTAAATCCCAGTTACCTTCTTCAGTATAGAATTTTAATGCAAAACCACGAATATCACGCTCAGCATCTGCTGCACCACGTTCGCCTGCCACGGTAGTAAAACGTGCAAACATTTCTGTTTTTTTGCCCACTTCACTGAAAATTTTTGCACGAGTATATTTAGTAATGTCGTGTGTCACAGTAAAAGTACCAAATGCACCAGAACCTTTAGCGTGCATACGACGCTCAGGGATTACTTCACGTACGAAATCAGCTAATTTTTCGTTAAGCCATAAATCTTGTGCAAGTAATGGACCACGTGGACCAGCTGTTAAGCTGTTTTGATTGTCTGCAACAGGGGCGCCATTTCCCATAGTTAGGTTAGTAGACGATAAATGCGAAAAAGGGCATTGAGAACTCATTATTAACTCCTTGTATGTATGAAATAAGTAGGGTTGAAATAAATTTCGTAAACATCATACAAAAAGGTTTTAACGATTGAAATCTATCAAATCAATCAAAAAAAACTATGCAAGGTGACAAGAATTTTGAGATTAGATGTATTTTTATTGGTTTTATTATGCAACAAAAAAGCCTTGAAATTTAAAATTCCAAGGCTTTCTCATAAACTGGTGGAGATAATCGGGATCGAACCGACGACCTCTTGAATGCCATTCAAGCGCTCTCCCAACTGAGCTATATCCCCATAAAAGACAGCAACATGATAAAATTTGACTATGTGGCTGTCAATACGATTTTATTATGCGTTTGTTATCCGATTAAATATTAAGCGTTTTGTGCATGAATAAAATCAATAGCACGCTGAATACGCGCAAGTACGCGATCTCTGCCGATACCGACTAGGGTAACATCCATTGATGGCGATTGACCAGAACCTGTCACAGCGACACGTAATGGCATACCAACTTTACCCATGCCCACTTCTAGTTCAGCAGCCGTTTGCTCAATCGCTTCGTGAGTAGAATGCAAATCCCAGCTAGAAAGTGCGGTTAATTTTTCTTTCACTTTTGCAAGCGCTTCGGCAGCATTGCCTTTGAAATGTTTTTTCGCTGCGGCTTCATCAAAGGTTTCAAACTCTTCAAAGAAGTAGCGGCTTGAACTAGCCATTTCTTTTAAGGTTTTGCAACGTTCCGCAAGCATGGTGACTATTTCAGTTAATGCAGGACCATTGCTTGTATCAATACCTTGATCTTTGTAATGCCATTCAAGGTGTTTAGCCACGTATTCTGGTGGTAATTCACGGATATAATGTTGATTCAACCATTGTAATTTTTCGGTATTAAATGCGCTAGCTGATTTGCTAACGTGATCTAATTCGAAATAGTTGATCATTTCTTCGCGACTGAAAATTTCTTGGTCGCCATGTCCCCAGCCTAAACGTACGAGATAGTTGATTAAAGCTTCTGGTAAGTAACCATCATCACGATATTGCATGACGCTCACTGCGCCATGTCGTTTAGATAATTTTTGACCATCATCTCCATTAATCATGGAAACGTGCGCATAGGTTGGAATTGGTGCACCAATTGCTTTTAAAATATTGATTTGGCGAGGCGTGTTATTGATATGATCTTCGCCACGTACCACATGAGTGATGCCCATGTCCCAGTCATCTACAACTACGCAGAAGTTATAAGTTGGTGAACCGTCTGTACGACGAATAATAAGATCATCAAGCTCACTGTTGCTGATTTCAATACGGCCACGTACGGCATCATCAAATACTACCGAGCCTTCAGTTGGATTTTTAAAACGTACAACGTGGGGTTCATCAGGTGAATGGCTGTGATCGTGTAAGCAGTGACGATCATAACGTGGTTTTTCTTTATTTTGTTCTTGAGTATGACGAAGTTCTTCTAAGCGATCTTTAGTACAATAGCAACGATATGCTAAGCCTTGTTCAATCATTTCATCGATCACTTGGTTGTAACGATCAAAGCGTTTAGTTTGGTAGTAAGGGCCATGTTCCCACGGAAGATTTAACCATTCCATGCCTTCAATAATGGCAGCCGTTGCTTCTGGTGTTGAACGCTCTAAATCAGTGTCTTCAATTCGTAATACAAATTCGCCGTTATTATGTTTTGCGTATAACCAAGAATAAAGTGCGGTACGTGCGCCACCTACATGTAAATAACCTGTAGGACTAGGCGCAAAACGAGTACGCACTTTTACATTTGGATCTAAATTAAAAGGAGCATCTAGTTTCATTTTTATAACCTATCTTCAATAAAATATTAGTCGTTATTCTACTACGACTTGTTTGACTTCTAAATAAAAAAGCGGATTTTATGCTTATTTTTACAACAATTAAACAAAATTTAATAAAAAGGTATTGACTGAAAATGCATTCTCCCTATAATGCCAACCCACAACATTAAGGGCGATTAGCTCAGTTGGGAGAGCACCTCCCTTACAAGGAGGGGGTCACTGGTTCGAGACCGGTATCGCCCACCACTTCTCTAAAAAGTGTTCTTGATGTTGCTAAGTTTGACCTAGCGGGCGATTAGCTCAGTTGGGAGAGCACCTCCCTTACAAGGAGGGGGTCACTGGTTCGAGACCGGTATCGCCCACCACTTTTCTAAAGTGTCCTTTCCGCTCAAACTTTCCCTTTATATTTAAACGCTTTCTAGTGGGCGATTAGCTCAGTTGGGAGAGCACCTCCCTTACAAGGAGGGGGTCACTGGTTCGAGACCGGTATCGCCCACCACTTAAAAGTGTTTAAATAAACCGAAAATTTAGGGTTTTACCTTAATATTATCGGGCGATTAGCTCAGTTGGGAGAGCATCTCCCTTACAAGGAGGGGGTCACTGGTTCGAGACCGGTATCGCCCACCACTTTATTTTCAAATTATCCAAATAATTTTCTTTTCTCGTTCAATCTATTACGTTTACGTGATAAAGTGCGCAGACATTGTCATGTCTCATTTTAGTCTGTTATGCATCATAGGGAAAATTCATGATTGCTTATATTTTCTTAGCTTTATTCACAATTGCGGCAGTGATTTTTATCATAAACTCTCATTATCGTTGGACTTATTTCTTTGCTATTACGCTTTTTACTTTTTTATTTGGCGGCATGCTTATGGTTTCCAGCCAATGGCAACGTGCTTTAAATTTTTCATCTGTGCTTTTTGTGGTACTGATGTTATTTCATCGTTTAAAAATTCATTATTACAAACAACCTTTGTTAATTTCAGATTTCTTTCTTGTGGTGGATTGGCGAAATTGGGAAACCTTAATTCATTATAAAGGTGCATTGTTTGGCGTTATTGGGCTACTTGCGTTATTAGGTTATGCGATTTTTGGTTTTAATGATGTCGAGTCTTTAGGGCTATTAGGTAACAGCATTGGAGCGTTATTGTTTATCCTTAGCTTTAGCTTGATGTGGCATTATTCTAAAAAGCCAAGTGCGGTGCAAGTTTGGTTAGATTCTTTGCCTGATGATGGTCGAGATGTGTTTTTAAATTTACCAATGTCTTGCCGAGGTATTTTTTTCAAGGTGCCAAATTTTGATGGTAATAGCCAAAATTTTATTGAAAAAATGACCGCACTTTCATCTGATACAAACAACCTATCTGAAACAAAACCCGATATTGTTGTAACATTAATGGAATCCACGCTGAACCCTCATCAATTTGCTTTTAGTCAGCAATCTATTCCACCACTTTCCATGTTTGAACCCCAAAATGATACAGTATTTGCTTCGCCGTTGCGTGTGCATACTTTTGCTGGCGCAACGTGGAAATCAGAATTTGCTTTTTTAGCCGGTGTGCCTTCGACCGATTTTGGCGCGTTAGCAAGTGGCGTTTTTTATTCTGTTGTACCGCACTTGCAATCAGGTTTAGTGAAAAATCTAAAAGCACAAGGATATTTTTGTGTTGCCTTGTCGCCTTTTACAAAAGGTAATTACAATGCGAAATCCGCTTATGATCATTTCGGTTTTGATTTGATGTTACAGCCTCAAGATCTTGGTTATCCTGCGCCTATCAGTAAAAATCTTTGGGATATTAGCAGTGAAGAAATGATGAAGTACACCCGAATGATTTTGGAAAAACAACATCCAGCATTAGAAAATGTGGAGCAGCCAATGTTTGTTTATGTATTGACTATGCGTGAACATGGTCCATATGAATTGGGCATGGAAAATACATTTAATCTTCAAATGCCTAATTTAGGGGCTAAAAGTATTTCTGCATTGAATGACTATACTCAACGAATTGTCGCCTTGAATGAGGCGATTGAAGAAATGAATAACTATTTACATGAACGTAAAAAACCTTTTGTGCTAGGCTATTTTGGCGATCATCAAGTAGCATTTGATAATGTTATCCCTCCAAAGAAAGGGGATTATGCACAACCTGATTATGTGACACAGTTTGTTGTAAGAAGTAATTGTAGTCGTCAATTTAAGCAAGAACAAAAGTTTTTAGATCTTGCTTTTGCTGGAGGTGTCTTGATGAATGTAGCTGGATTATCAGCAGATGATGAATTTATGAAAGCGAATATGGCAATGTGCAAATTGAGTAATGGCAAATTAGAAGATTCTTCTGATATTCAGCTACTCAATGATTATCGCCATTATTTATACCAAACATTGGCAATTGCCCGATAATTTTCTTAGATCGAGCATTATTGCTCGATCTGCTCTCTAATTTCATCCAAGGTTGAAGCTAATTGCGCACCAACTAGCACCACAAGCCAACTTATTTGAATCCACAATAACATAATTGGTAAAGTTGCCATTGCACCATAAATTAATTGATAAGAGGGAAAAGTGACGATATACCAAGTAAATGCTTGTTTACCAAGAGTGAAAAAAATTGCAGCAAGAAATGCACCATAAGCTGAATGCTTAATTTTCACTTTTTTATTCGGTACAACCGTATAAATAAGCGTAAAAATAAACCAAGTAAATAAAAAAGGCACAAAACTGAGCAATTTTAAACCTAATGATAAATGTTCCGATTGTTCAAACATTATTTTAATATACGAACTGATCCCAATACTCACGCCAATAATAAGTGGGCCAAGTGTCAAAATCATCCAATAAATGGCAAAAGAAGAAAGCGGAGGGCGAGATTGACTATTGTGCCAAATACTATTTAGTGTTCGGTCGATGTTATTAATTAGCATCAAGGCAACGGCAATTAAACTCACAATTCCCACCGCACTCATTTTCTTTGAGTTTGATACAAATTGATCGATATATTCGCCCACCATATCACTCGCTGATGGTGCAAAATTAGTGAAAATCATTTCTTTCAATTCTCCTGTCACTTCATTGAATACAGGAAAAGCAGAGAAAATAGAAAAAATAACCATAACTAAAGGAACCATTGCTAACATTGTGCTATAAGTCAATGCACCAGCGACTTGATTAAGTTTATTTTCTGAAAAACGTTTCCAAAATAATAATCCAAAATTTTTTAATGAAATCATAGAAATCTCCCACAACAATGTTTAAATTTTTTACCCGAACCACAGACACAAGGTTGTTTCATTGTCGGTAATGATACCGTTGGATCCACAAAATACCAACGCTCTTCAATTTTCACAAAAATTGACCGTTCTTGATGGACTTGCTCACGCTCTTCACCTTGAAAAATCGCTTTAAATTCCACCGCACTTTGAGTTTTTGTAAGGCGTTCCGTTTTTAGAATTTCTAATCCTAGCCACACGGTATTATCCGCCCATTCTTGCAATAAACTAGTTTCTAATAAAGTTTGTTGGCTTGGTACAGTTGTTGCAACAATATAAGGTATATTTTTTAAAACGTAAGCCGTATAACGTGAACGCATAAGTTGCTCTGCCGTTTCGGGAAATGCTTGTTTTAAATGAAATTTTCCACAACAATCTGCATAATGATGACCAGATTGACACGGACAATTTTCTAAAGAAAGTGCGGTTGAAATTTCTGACATATTTATCTCTGTTGTTTGAATTTCGATACTTGCGATCGAATTGAGCGTTTAAAGGCTTCGGCTAATACTTCAATCTCTAATGCTACATCTAATTCAGCTTCATTTTCGGGTGCGGATAACAAGCGATTTAAATGGCGAATTGTTATTTGCGGATAAGGACGGGAGAGTAATTTTAGTTCATCGTTTTGCTTAATTATGCCTGTTTCAATAATACGAACATACCATCCACTAAGCCCCGTTTGATAAATAATATCACGTGTATTTTCGTTTTCTGTATTTTTTGATAAACGTTCGCAAGGTTTGCGTGGCTGGGACACTTCTAAAATGGTTGAACCGATTTGATAACGATCGCCAATGCAGACATTGTCTTCATTCAAGCCTGATACGACAAAATTTTCTCCGTATGTCGCAGTATCCATATAAGAAAAATCTTTATTTAATAAAGTATTTAATTTATTAAAAGAATCTGCCGACATAAAAAAGAGAGCTTTATCTACACCACCGTGATGTTTTTTTAAACCAACATCGTTTCCTTCCGCACCAAGAGAATGAATTTTTACCGATGGCACAACTTTTTTACGAATCGCGCTTTCATACTGACTTCCATCGGAAAAGGTTAGGGTTTCAACTTGTCCCACTTTTATAACTAAAATTTTTGCATTCATTTTATTTTTCGCTTGTTCTAGAAAAAATTTACGTGGAATTATAACCGAAAACGTTTAACTTTTTGACCGCACTTCTTTTTTTACTTATTATTCGTTATCAGAAAAATGAAAAGGAAATAATGAAAATGTTTGAAAGAGAAAACAAAATTTTCTAAAAATGTTCTATTTCTTTTCTTTACAATAAGATTTTTCCTAAGGGCGAAATCATCACGTTCAATGATAATAAGGAGATTTATTATGTCAGACGTATTTCACTTAAACCTCACTAAAGCACAACTTAAAGGCGCAACACTCGCTATTGTTCCTGGCGATCCTGCGCGCAGTGAGCGTATTGCGAAACAACTTGATAACCCAGAGTTTCTTGCTAGCACGCGTGAATTTACTTCATGGTTAGGTTATCTTAATGGACAACCTGTTGTGGTATGTTCTACAGGTATTGGTGGGCCATCAACATCAATTTGTGTAGAAGAACTTGCTCAACTTGGTGTTCGCACTTTCTTACGTATTGGCACGACGGGTGCAATTCAACCACATATTAATGTTGGCGATGTTCTTATCACAACCGCTTCTGTTCGCTTAGATGGCGCAAGCCGTCATTTCGCACCGTTAGAATATCCCGCTGTGGCAAACTTTGAATGTACAACCGCACTTTATAATGCAGCGAAAGCAAAAGGTATCGAGCCTTATGTAGGTGTAACTGCATCATCTGATACATTCTATCCAGGTCAAGAACGTTATGATACCTATAGCGGTAAAGTATATCGTGATTACCAAGGGCTACTTAAACAATGGCAAGATTTGAATGTAATGAACTACGAAATGGAATCCTCAACATTATTCACTATGTGTAGTGCATTGGGTTTACGTGCAGGAATGGTTGCAGGCGTGATTGTAAACCGTACTCAACAAGAAATTCCAAATGAAGCAACAATGAAGCAAACAGAAGAAAAAGCGGTGTCTGTTGTTATCGCAGCCGCTCAGGCGTTGTTAAGTTAATGTCTTTTAATTGAAAGAATAAAGCCTTGTTTTCACAAGGCTTTTTTATTAGGTTTCAAACATATTATTTAGTATTACAAAATCATTTTCACCAATTTATCCGCTTTAATCCGTGCAAATTTTTTCAGAAGTTTTTGCACTGGTTCTGGGTATTGATTCAATTCTTCTAATTCAGTGTAATGTTTTAATACTTTTGTATGTTGGCGAATTTGGTTTTGTTCTTTTTCCACTTGGGCTAAAAGCTGTTGTTGCGGATCGTAAATTAATAAGCCATTTTCTGCATCCAAACGCCATGCTCGAGGGTTAAGATTATTACCCGTGAGTAAAATATAACAGTTATCTACCCACACACCTTTTAAGTGGTAAGTATTGTCGCCATCACGCCATAAACGCACCACAAGCTGACCATTTTCAATTTGAGTCTCAAATTTTTCACAGAAACGACGAAGATTACTTTCATAAAGATAAGGTAACGCCCCCGCCATTTTGAATGGTTGTTCTGGTGGAATATAAAAATCGTTTGCGACTTTATCGCCAACAATAATTTCTACTTGTTTACCGTTTTCCAACAACATCGCTATTTTATGTTGCAATGTGCGTGGGAAATTAAAGTATGGCGTACAAATCACCAATTTTTCTTGCACTTGCAAGAATAAATCTTCAATTACTTGATTTAATTCATTGCCTGATGCGCCTAAGCCAAACAGTGGCGATATGCTTAAAACATTCGGTAATTTCACCGCACTTTTTAATGAATATTCTCCATTTTGAGCAAGGTCTTTGCGATAAGCACGAATATTGCCGCGGATCTCTTTGGTGCGAGGGCGGTTGGTAACATCAAGTGGATAAACTGCACTGAAATCTAACAAGTAATCATTGATGAAATTTACCATCGAATCAGCCAATTCTGCATTAGCAATTTTTTGATAGCGGTCGTAACGATATTTTTCAAATTGATGAAGATAGACATTATTAATGCTTGCACCGCTATACAGCACCGTATCATCAAATACAAAGCCTTTAACGTGCAATACACCAAAAACTTCTCGCGTGTTAATTGGCACGCCAAAGAACATATTTGGATCGTCAGGTAACTGATAAGTTTGGCGTTGCTCGCAATACCAATCTGCATTGGTGGCCGATTTTTCTGCACCTAATAAATTGCGTTGTGCGCGATGCCAATCTATGAGAATTTTTACATCCAAGTGTGGATTTTCTTGCTTCACGCGATAAATTTCATCGAGAATTTCCTGCCCCGCTTCATCTTTTTGCCAATAAAGTGCGGTGACATAAATGCGTTTTTTTGCGTTTCTGATTAATTCAATAATTTGAGTTTTAAATTCAGTCGGGCTACCCAAAAATTCAATTTGCTCAGCTTGCAAAGCAAGGAATGGCAAATTATTTAAATTTTGTTCAGCTCGTTTGGTTTTATTGATTAACATAATCCATCTCGTGATTAAAGACTAGTGCGTTAGTTTACAATATTTCACGTGCTTATTAATAGAAAAAAGGCTTTTTTTCGTTATAATGCTCACAAATTTTAGCATTTTTTGACTAAATAATAGCCATTTTAATTCAGGAAAATCCTATGAACGACAAACGCAAACCGTCTTTTCAATCCGCCGGCAGAACCTTTCAAGAACGCTCTGTGGGGGAAAAGTATCGAGAAAAACCAACTCAAAATCGACCGCACTCTAATGATAAATTTAATGGAAATAGAAACGAAAAATCTCGTTTTTCTCGTGATAAACAAGAAGTGAAAGAAACTAAAATTACGCAACTTTCTTTATCTCGTGCGCCATCAAATAAAAATGCAGAACAACCTAAGGTTCAAGTGACGATAAAAAGTACGGGTACGGTTTATAAAACAAAAGAAAAGAAAACGGGTGCGCTTTCTCCTCGTGCGCCTGAAAAAATTAAGAAAAACCGTGCGGAAGAAATGAAAGTTTACGGTGAAAATGCCTGTTTAGCTTTATTTGCAGAACGCCCTGAAAGTATTGTTCGATTGTGGGCAACCGTACAAATGTCACACAAAATTGGCGAAGTATTGAGTTATTTAGCCGAAAACAAAAAGGCTTATCATATTGTAGATAGCGAAGAATTAGCTCGAGTGAGCGGAACAGAACATCATGGCGGCATTTGTTTATTAGTGAAGAAACCGCGTGCTTTCACGTTGCAAGGATATTTGGATATTCCTCGTAACGAGGATTGTTTAGTGCTATTAGACAACGTGAATAATGCGCAAAATATTGGTGGCGTATTGCGTACTTGCGCTTATTTTGGCGTGAAAAATATTGTCGCTGATAATGTGGAAAATCTGTATTCGGCAGCCTCAATGCGCGTAGCAGAGGGTGGTGCGGAATATATTCGTGTGTTAGAAACGGATTATATTGATTCAGCTTTAATGCAATTACGTAAGTCAGGCTATCAAATTATTCACGTATCGCACAATAAACAAGGCGAGCCGTTGGATAAAGTGCGGTTAAAAAATAAAGTGGTTTTTGTGCTAAGTGAAAGTTCTACGGAAAGTTTAGCGACACCAGAAGACACGCAAGTGCGTTTAACGCTCGCAAGCCCAATTAAATCAGGCCTAAACATTGCGGTGAATGCGGGTGTGTTGTTAGCGAAGTGGTATTTTAGATAGTGTATGATTAAAGGGGAAAATGATTTTCCCTTTAAAATTTCAAATAAAAGTCTTTAGTCAATTCAATAAACGCTTCAGTATATTGATTATCCTCATCATAAATCACCAATTGATCTTGCATTAAAACTTCTGGCTGTTTGGCAAAGGTAAGTAGCATTCTTTGGGGCGTTTTTCCCACTTTAGTAATGACATTTGTCTGTTTTATGCAAAAAAGTGCGGTGGATTTTGTGAGCGTTTTGCCTGCCTCATAAGGCAACACAAAACTTATTGTTCCATTTTCCGATAAACGCGTGGCAGCCCATTCTAACCAATTTAAGTGGCTTTGCTTGGTATAACGAGCCAATTCTCGTTCCTCATTTTTACAAGCAATACCTTGTTCAAAATAAGGTGGATTTGCCACAATTAAATCAAAGGTTTGTTCAGTGGTTTGTAAAAAATGTTGTATATCCGTTTGAATAAGTTGAATGCGATTTTTCCATACTGAATTGTTGATGTTGTCTTGTGCTTGTTTTGCGGCAATAGAATCCAACTCAACCGCTTGAATTTGGCAGTTTTCTTTTGTTCGTTGCGCCAACATTAAAGCCAACAATCCAGTGCCACTGCCCATATCTAAAATATTTTTACAATGTTTTACATCTGCCCAAGCACCTAACAAAATGCCATCAGTGCCGACTTTCATGGCACAAGAATCTTGATTGATATGGAATTGTTTAAAGGTAAATCCGCTCATAAATTTTTCGTAAATTGACCGCACTTTTAGGTGCTTTTCGGGTATAATTCGCGCCAATTTTAACAAAGAACCGCACAATAATGAATTTATCCCAATTTGAACAATTTGATCTTTCTCCTGAGCTTTTAAAGGCGCTTGAGAAAAAAGGTTATCCCCGCCCAACAGCTATTCAAATGGAAGCCATTCCAGCCGCAATGGAAGAGCGTGATGTATTAGGCTCTGCACCAACGGGAACTGGGAAAACTGCTGCTTTTTTATTACCTGCGCTACAACATTTATTGGATTATCCGCGTCGTAAACCAGGTCCGCCGCGTATTTTGGTATTAACGCCAACCCGTGAACTGGCAATGCAAGTGGCAGAACAAGCGGAGGAATTAGCTCAGTTCACCCATTTAAATATTGCGACAATTACAGGTGGCGTGGCGTATCAAAATCACGGTGATGTGTTCAATACCAATCAAGATTTAGTGGTGGCAACGCCCGGTCGTTTATTGCAATACATTAAAGAAGAAAATTTTGATTGCCGTTCCGTTGAAATGCTGATTTTTGACGAAGCCGATAGAATGTTACAAATGGGATTTGGACAAGATGCGGAAAAAATTGCGGCTGAAACCCGTTGGCGAAAACAAACCCTGTTGTTTTCTGCAACCTTAGAAGGTGAGCTATTGGTCGATTTTGCGGAGCGTTTATTGAATGATCCTGTGAAAGTAGATGCGGAACCAAGTCGCCGCGAAAGAAAAAAAATCAACCAATGGTATTATCACGCAGACAGCAATGAACACAAAATCAAATTGCTTGCGCGTTTTATTGAAACTGAAGAAGTGACGCGTGGAATTGTGTTTGTTCGTCGTCGTGAAGATGCGCGTGAACTTTCTGAAACATTGCGTAAACGAGGCATTCGTTCCGCATATTTAGAAGGCGAAATGGCACAAACTCAACGTAACAATGCGATTGATAAATTGAAATCAGGTATTGTGACGGTATTGGTTGCAACGGATGTGGCGGCGCGCGGTATTGATATTGACGATGTAAGCCATGTGATGAATTTTGATTTGCCCTATAGTGCGGATACTTATTTACATCGAATTGGACGTACCGCGCGAGCAGGCAAAAAAGGCACGGCAGTCTCTTTTGTCGAAGCGCATGATTACAAGTTGCTAGGTAAAATCAAACGCTATACCGAGGAAATTTTAAAGGCGCGCGTTTTAGAAGGCTTAGAACCTCGCACTAAGCCACCAAAAGACGGTGAAGTGAAATCTGTAAGTAAAAAACAAAAGGCACGTATTAAAGAAAAACGTGAAGAAAAGAAAAAAACAGAGGCAAAGAAAAAAGTAAAATTGCGTCATAAGGATACGAAAAATATCGGCAAACGACGTAAGCCAAGTAACAGTCATATTTAATTAGGTGTGATTTAAATTCTGCTTGAGGCACATTTTTTGTGTGGGAAATTTTTTGATATTGCTTTAACGTTTTTTTTATAATAGAATTTTGACTCAACATAGTAGAAGTATATACTCAATTATGCTTATGCTTATGCTTGTATAGTATAGTTTTACTTTGTTCTAGTTCAATTTAATAACCCTAAATAATTAAGGATTCCTTATGAAAAAAAATTCATTAAAACAGTCTGTAATCGCTGTATTAGTAGGTGGTGCGTTATCAGCTTCGGCTTTTGCTCAAGAGATTAATACAGGAGATAATAGTGGTGCAGCTTTTACTAAGGGTGTTCGAAATTCACTTGTTGCTGCTATTCAAGGAAATTCGCAAATTTTAAATGGCTTTAAAAAAGACGAAAAAATTCTTGCTGTTAATAATAGTGGTAATTTAGAAGAAAGAAATGCAACTGAAGATGATGTAAACTCAGATCCATTGAAAGGCAAAGGGGTTGTGAACTCTGTTTTAGAAAACCAAGCTGGTATTAAAGCAAATGCAGATACTCTTGAGTTCTTAGGCGAGATTACAGGAAGTAATATTAATAGTCTGAAAAATAGAGTGGCTGATAATGAAGTTGATATCGAGGATTTAAAAACGAATTTAACCACATTAGGTGAGAGTACAAATACTGCAGTTAGCAATTTGGGAGAATATATTCAAAATGTAGATCAAGATGTTGCTGATTTAAACGAAACTGTTTTTGGCAATGACGGGTTACTTAATACAGTTGATTCACATACTGATGCTATTGCTGATCTGCAAAATCGTAATGATTACCGTGATTTAGATAAAGTAAGAAACTTAGTCACTGGAGCAGAACGCGGTGTAGCGAAAAACGCCTCACGTATTACAGATATTCGTAATAAACAACTTCTTCAAATTGAGCGTTTACGTAATCATAGTGACAGAATTGGTGTGAATGAAGGTGCAATCGCAACTCACACAGCGGCAATCGCAACTCACACAGCGGCAATCGCAACTCACACAGCGGCAATCGCAACTCACACAGCGGCAATCGCAACTCACACTCAACGTCTTGATAATTTAGATAACAGAGTAAATAACCTTAATAAAGATCTTAAACGTGGTCTTGCTGCTCAAGCTGCATTAAATGGTTTATTCCAACCGTATAACGTAGGTAAATTAAATCTTACCGCTGCTGTAGGTGGTTATAAATCTCAAACTGCAGTTGCTGTAGGTACTGGTTATCGTTATAACGAAAATATCGCGACTAAAGCAGGTGTTGCTTTCACTCGTGGTGGCAGCGCAACTTATAATGTTGGTGTAAACTTTGAATGGTAATTAGATAACTAATTTTCCATAACAGAAAATAAATACCTGTTTTTGAGTAATATCAGAAACAGGTATTTTTTATGTGCAAAGAATTTTTAGATATAAACTGAAAAGAGTGCGGTAAATTTGCAATATGATTTTATAGTCTAGTTTTTTCGCCACCAAATTCATCTAATAAATTTTCGGTGAGTTTGGCTAAAATACCTGTCATCAGTACAAAATCTGCATCGAAACGCTGTGCAAAATCTTCTTTCAGAATATCATCATTTTTTTCGCGTACACTATCTGCAAATTTTAAACGTTTGAGGGTGCAATCCTCGTTAAAAACGAAAGTTAAGGTATCTTCCCATTCTAAGGATAATTTACTTACTACTTTTTTGCCATCTTGCAGAAGGGCGAGAATTTCTTCATTTTCTAAAGGTTGTTTTTTGCAACGGATAACGCTGTCTTCCTGACTGCCACGAAGCTCGGCTTCTTCCAATGCAATCAACCAATGCGGTAAAGTATCTTGAAGGATCCAATTGGTTAAAATCGTGCAGGGTTCATTGGCAAAGGCTAAAGGCACGACAGGGAGCGAACCTAAGGATTTACGCAGTAATGCGAGCGTATCTTCCGCGCGTTTACTTGATGCGGCATCAACATGAACAAGATTATTTTCCGTATCAATCCACAGTGCCGTATGCTGATTTTTACTAAACGCACGAGGTAATAAATTCATAACAACATCATCTTTTAATGTTTGTTTTTCTACCTTTTTAAGTTTGCGGTTTTCTTTTTGTTCAAGGCTTTCAATGCGTTCATCAAGTTCACGTTTGACCACGTTTGCCGGCAAGATTTTTTCTTCTTTTTTGGCGATTAATAGAATTTGTTTTCCTACAGAAAAATAGAGTAGATCAGAACCTCTTAATGGCGCAGACCAACCAAATTTACTTTGATCTTGAGCACCGCAAGGATGAAATTGACAATCTTCTAGTTGAGTTTGTAGCTGTGCAAGATCCCAATCTAGCGGTTTAGTCAGCCTATAAGTCATTAAATTTTTGAACCACATCGTAACACTTCCTTCAATATAGGGTAGAATGTACGACATTATAGCCCATAAAAGTAGGAAAAACGATGCAACACAAATTGATTGCCTTTATTGGCGGCGGCAATATGGCGCAGGCTATTATTCTTGGCTTGTTGAAACAAGGTTATCCTGCAGAGCAAATTATTGTGAACGATCCGAATCAGGAAAAAAGAGCATTCTTTGCCAATCTTGGCGTGGCAACTTCAGAAAATAATGTCGAAAGTGCAACCAAAGCTGAGGTTGTGTTGCTTGCGGTAAAACCTCAAATGATGGCTGATGTTTGTTCGCCACTAAGTGCGGTGGATTTTTCCAATAAATTATTAATTTCCATTGCTGCGGGCATTTCAACTGAACGCTTGAATGCATTAATTCCAAGTATAAAATCGATAGTGCGCGTCATGCCAAATACGCCCGCATTGGTAGGGGAAGGTATGGCGGGTTTATTTGCACCGAAAAATACGAGTGAAAATCACCGCACTTTTGCACAAGATTTATTGGGCGCTGTGGGAAGAACGGTTTGGGTGGATGATGAAACTCAAATGCACGCAGTAACCGCTGCTTCAGGAAGTAGCCCCGCTTATTTCTTTTTAATGCTGGAAGTAATGCAACAGGCCTTAATCAAAATGAATATTGATGAGAAAACTGCGCGTGAATTAGTGCAGCAATCTATGCTTGGTGCAGCAAAAATGGTGATAGATAATCCGCAAATTGCACTTTCAACTTTGCGTGAAAATGTTACCTCGAAAGGTGGCACCACTGCGGCAGCGTTAGCAGTATTTGACGCACAACATTTTAATCAAACAATAGAGCAAGCTATGCAGGCTTGTTTGTCTCGTTCACAAGAAATGGAAACTTTATTCTGATGCAAGTTCGTCCTTTTTATTGGCTCGCACTGAGCTTTCTTGGTTACTACTGCGCTTATGGCGTATTTTTGCCGTTTTTCCCTGCATGGTTGAAATCGCAACAATATGGTGAAGAAATGATTGGTTTGGTGATCGGGAGTGCTTATATTTTCCGATTTGCAGGCGGATTATTTTTTTCATCGCTGATTAAAAAAGCCAATCATATTATTAGTTCCTTACGTCTATTGGCGTTAGTATCGGCAATTATTATGGCGGCAATGAGTTTAGTTGCACATAATTTTTGGTTGTTGTTTATTGCTATCGGTTTATACGCCTCTGTGAATTCAGCGGGAATGCCAATTGGGGATTCGTTGGCATCCACTTGGCAACGCCAAATCGGCTTGGATTACGGGAAGGTACGCTTAATTGGCTCTGCTGCCTTTATTCTTGGCGTAGTGGTGTTTGGTGGCATGATTAGCTGGGTAGGTGAGCAAAATATCGTGTGGATTTTAACCGTACTTTTATCCTTCTATACCATCATTCAGCTTTTAAAACCGACGATTCCTCCAAAAGATGAAATACCTGAAAGTGGCGATCAAAATAATATTGGTTTTATTGCGTTACTGAAAAATCCTATTACATTGCGAGTCATGATTGCAGTAGGGCTGATTCAAGGCTCTCATGCGGCTTATTATGTTTATAGCACGATTTATTGGACAAGCATTGGGATCTCCGTTTCTCAAACTAGCTTACTTTGGGGCATTGGCGTATTAGCGGAAATTGTATTATTTTTCTTTTCTCGTCGCTTATTTCAAAATATTTCTATCAGTGTGCTGCTTTATATTTCTGCGCTTGCGTGCATTGGACGCTGGGCTGTAATGGGATATATTGAAGATTTTTGGTTGATATTCTTATTGCAACTTATGCACAGTTTAACTTATGCCGTGTGCCATTATGCGATTGTTCGCTATATCACCACCCAGCCGCAAAGCCATATTGCGAAGTTACAAGGTTTGTATAATGGTTTATCGAATGGTGTGCTCATTGCTATTTTCACTGCGATTGCAGGTATGATTTATCCAACGTCGCCAGCGATGACATTTGTATTTATGAGTATCATCGCGGCGGCAGCATTTTTTGTGATTCCACGCAAGTTAAATGCCTTTCTGATTGTTCAGCATAAATAGGACGCATCGCTTTCCTTGTAGAAAAGTAATATGAAAAATCTTGCGCTCATCGATTTGTTTCTTAACGAATATTGGATTGAAAAAGGGCTTTCAGAAAATACCGTTCAATCTTATCGTTTGGATTTAACCGCACTTTGTGATTGGTTGGATAAAAATGACTTGTCTTTGGAAACTTTAGATGCTGTTGATTTGCAAGGTTTTCTGGGTGAACGTCTAGAGAAAGGTTACAAAGCCACGAGCACCGCGCGAATGTTAAGTGCAATGCGTAAACTTTTCCAATATTTATATCGGGAAAAATACCGAGTAGATGATCCAAGTGCGGTGCTAAGTTCGCCTAAATTACCTAGTCGCCTGCCAAAATATTTAACTGAGCAACAAGTGTCTGATTTGCTCAATACGCCAGATGTGGAAGTTCCTTTGGAATTGCGTGATAAAGCAATGTTAGAGTTGCTTTATGCGACGGGGCTTCGTGTAACGGAGTTAGTTTCGCTTACGATTGAAAACATGAGCGTGCAACAAGGCGTGGTGCGAGTGATTGGTAAAGGGAACAAAGAGCGTATTGTGCCAATGGGGGAAGAAGCAGCCTATTGGGTTCGTCAATTTATGCTTTATGGTCGTCCTGTTCTCTTAAATGGGCAGAGTTCTGATGTTGTGTTTCCAAGTCAACGTGCACAGCAAATGACTCGTCAAACTTTCTGGCATCGTGTAAAACATTATGCCATTCTCGCGGATATTGATGCTGATGCACTTTCCCCTCACGTTCTTCGCCATGCTTTTGCCACCCATTTAGTGAATCACGGTGCGGATTTACGCGTGGTGCAAATGTTGCTAGGGCACACAGATTTATCCACAACACAGATTTATACTCACGTGGCAAAAGAGAGATTGAAACGATTGCATGAAAGATTTCATCCTAGAGGATAGATAAGTCTAACAATACTTTACATGCTAATTGTGGTTTTCTAATTGAGTTCATTGACCAAATCAGGTAAACTACCGTCCCGTCTTTGATAGCTAGTTATCTTCGATTTTTGACCGCACTTTTGGTTGATTTTGTCTGTAAGATGATTAGCTATAATCATTTATATCCCAATACAGATTAGGTTCCCTATGGCTACAAATTATATTTTCGTCACTGGCGGTGTGGTTTCATCGTTAGGTAAAGGCATTGCGGCAGCATCATTGGCGGCAATTTTAGAAGCTCGCGGTTTAAACGTAACTATTATGAAATTAGATCCATATATTAACGTGGATCCAGGTACGATGAGCCCAACCCAACATGGGGAAGTTTTCGTTACACAAGATGGTGCAGAAACAGATTTAGACTTAGGTCACTATGAGCGTTTTGTTCGCACGAAAATGACTAAACGTAATAACTTCACCACAGGTAAAATTTATTCTGAAGTATTACGTAAAGAGCGTCGTGGCGATTATCTTGGCGCAACAATTCAGGTGATTCCACATATCACCAATGAAATTAAAGATCGCGTGATTGCTGGCGCTCAAGGTCATGACGTTGTGATTGTTGAAGTAGGCGGTACCGTTGGGGATATTGAATCACTTCCATTCTTAGAAGCATTGCGTCAATTAGCCGTTCAAGTTGGTCGTGAACATACATTATTTATGCACTTAACTTTAGTGCCTTATATTCCAACGGCTGGTGAAGTTAAAACTAAACCAACTCAACATTCTGTAAAAGAATTGCTTTCTATTGGTATTCAACCTGATGTGTTGATTTGTCGTTCCGATCGCATGATTCCGCCAAATGAGCGTGCGAAAATTGCTTTATTCTGTAACGTTTCAGAACGCGCAGTCATTTCATTAAAAGATGTAAATTCGATTTATCAAATCCCAGCATTATTAAAATCTCAAGGTTTAGATGATTTTGTCTGTGAACGTTTCCGTTTAACTTGCCCTGAAGCGGATCTTTCTGAATGGGAGCAAGTACTTTACAAACAAGCGAATCCAGTGGGTGAAGTGACCATTGGTATGGTGGGTAAATATACTGAGTTACCCGATGCCTATAAATCTGTAAATGAAGCATTGAAACATGCAGGTTTAACTAATCGTTTAAGCGTTAACATTAAATATATTGATTCCCAAGATGTTGAAACCAAAGGTGTTGAAGTATTAAAAGGCATTGATGGCATTCTTGTTCCTGGTGGATTTGGTTATCGTGGTGTGGAAGGTAAAATTCGTACCGCACAATATGCACGTGAAAACAAAATTCCTTACTTGGGCATTTGCTTAGGTATGCAGATCGCATTGATTGAATATGCACGTAATGTAGCGGGTTTAACTAAAGCCAATTCGTCTGAATTTGATAAAGATTGTGAGCAACCCGTGGTTGCATTAATCACGGAATGGCAAGATGCGGATGGTAATACAGAAGTACGTACCGATGAATCTGATCTTGGCGGAACAATGCGTTTAGGTGCACAACAATGTCATTTGGTATCAGGTAGCCGTGCACGCGAGCTTTATGGCAAAGAAACCATTGAAGAGCGTCATCGTCATCGCTATGAAGTGAACAATACCTTGCTTCCTCAAATTGAAAAAGCAGGATTGAAAGTAACGGGCTTATCTGCAGATAAAAAATTGGTAGAAATTATCGAAGTGCCAAATCATCCTTGGTTTGTCGCTTGCCAATTCCATCCAGAATTTACTTCTACGCCTCGTGATGGCCATCCGTTGTTTGCAGGCTTTGTGAAAGCAGCCTATGAAAATCACAAACAATCTATGAAGTAATGGATTAAATTAGGGTAAAAAGAGCAGTGAGAAACGACGAATTTTTTCACCGCTCTTTTATTTTGTAAAAATAGATAAAGATCAAAGCATACGCATTTTTTACAAGACAAAATCTCAAAATAGCTTTATCATATCGCCTGTTTTAGGCTCGCCTAACCCGTTTTAATTAACTTAATTGAGGAAAATAAAAATGGCAAAAATCGTTAAAGTGATTGGTCGCGAAATCATCGACTCACGCGGTAATCCAACTGTTGAAGCTGAAGTTCACTTAGAAGGTGGTTTTGTTGGTTTAGCTGCGGCTCCATCTGGTGCATCAACTGGTTCTCGCGAAGCATTAGAATTGCGTGATGGTGACAAATCTCGTTTCTTGGGTAAAGGCGTATTAAAAGCTGTAGCAGCAGTAAACGGCCCAATTGCAGAAGCAATTCTTGGTAAAGATGCGTCTAACCAAGCTGAAATCGACCAAATCATGATCGATTTAGACGGAACCGAAAACAAATCTAACTTTGGTGCAAACGCAATCTTAGCGGTATCTTTAGCAAACGCAAAAGCAGCTGCAGCATCTAAAGGTTTACCACTTTACGCTTACATTGCAGAACTTAATGGCACTCCAGGCGTTTACTCTATGCCATTACCAATGATGAACATCATCAACGGTGGTGAGCACGCAGATAATAACGTTGATATCCAAGAATTCATGATTCAACCAGTGGGTGCGAAAACATTACGTGAAGCACTTCGTATCGGTGCTGAAGTATTCCACAACCTTGCTAAAGTATTAAAAGCTAAAGGCATGAGCACTGCTGTTGGTGACGAAGGTGGTTTCGCACCTAACCTAGCATCTAACGCTGACGCTTTAGCATGTATCAAAGAAGCAGTAGAAAAAGCAGGTTATGTATTAGGTAAAGACGTCACTTTAGCGATGGACTGCGCATCTTCTGAGTTCTACAACAAAGAAACTGGCAAATATGAAATGAAAGGTGAAGGCCGTTCATTCACTTCTCAAGAGTTCACACACTATCTTGAAGAATTAACTAAACAATACCCAATCGTGTCTATCGAAGATGGTCAAGATGAATCTGACTGGGAAGGTTTTGCATACCAAACTAAAGTGTTAGGCGACCGCGTTCAATTAGTGGGCGACGACTTATTCGTAACTAACACCAAAATCTTAAAAGAAGGTATCGAAAAAGGTATCGCAAACTCTATCTTAATCAAATTCAACCAAATCGGTTCTTTAACTGAAACTTTAGCAGCAATCAAAATGGCTAAAGATGCTGGTTATACCGCGGTTATCTCTCACCGTTCTGGCGAAACTGAAGATGCGACTATCGCTGATTTAGCGGTTGGTACAGCAGCAGGTCAAATCAAAACTGGTTCTATGAGCCGTTCTGACCGTATTGCTAAATACAACCAATTAATCCGTATCGAAGAAGCATTAGAACGTGCGGGTACTCCAGCGGCATTCCCTGGCTTAAAAGCGGTTAAAGGTCAAGCGTAATTCACGCTGAATTTACTGTAAAATCTCACCGCACTTTGTATAAAAGTGCGGTGTTTTTTTAGGGAGTTTTTATGAATACTCAATCTAATTCATTGCTTACTGAACCTTGGTTATCTTGGGCGATTGAAATTCAAAGTATTGCACAAAGTGGCTTGGCTTATTGTAAAAATATTTATGATATAGAACGCTATGAGCGTCTTCGAGATTTAGCAGCTGAAATGATTAGCCATAAAATGGCAATACCAAAAGAAACGGTTAAAAATCTTTTTTGTAATGAGGATGGCTACCAAACTCCAAAAATAGATACTCGGGCAGCGATTTTTCAAGATGATAAAATTTTGTTAGTGCTAGAAAATGATGGACTTTGGTCATTGCCTGGAGGATGGGTTGATGTATTGGAGACGCTTCATAGTAATACAGTAAAAGAGGTGTATGAGGAAGCAGGGCTAAATGTGAAGCCAACTTTTATTATTGCAATCCACGACCAGCATAAGCATAACTATCCGCCTTTGGCTCATCGTGTACAGAAGGCTTTTATTATGTGTGAAAGATTGTCAGGTGAATTTAAGGCAAACAGTGAAACGTTGGACTCTGCTTATTTTTCCTTGGATAAACTTCCACCAATGAATGATGCAAAAAATACGAAAGCTCAAGTAGAGCTTTGTTTTCAAGCATATAATAGTTGCCATTGGATTACACAATTTGATTAGGAAAGATTATGTTACATTTAACTTTAGAGGATGAACTCTTTTTAGGAACGCCAAAGCAAGTGGGAACGCATTCTACGGTATTTGAGCATTTTGCTGTAATGTTTGAAGATGACGGTGAAACGGGCTATTTTTATGCACTTGATATGCGTCAAAATGCTCAACCGATAGTGGATATGTTGCACGTGTATAATGTTGATTCAACCTCTAATCATCATGAAGCACGCAAACTTGAAATTTGTTGGGATGAGAGTGGTTATTTAGCATTATTGCTTATTAATGGCTATCCTCATGCCGTATTTGATTTTGCCCGTTTAGTCGGCTATAACAGCAATAAATATCCACAACCAGATTTAATGAGCATGTGGACTCGTGAAGAAATTACTAATAAACAGGCCGAGCAATGGCTAGGCGTGAAAACCATTCGATAAAAATTGAGAACAATGAAAAAGAAAAATCAGATTTTAGTTAGTTTATCTATTGTGGCCTTATTAGGAGGCTGTTCAGAAGAACAAGTACAACGCGATGTATATCAGTCTTTAGACGATTGTTTAGCGGATTGGAAAAAAATTGAGCTTTGTGAGGCAGATAAAAATACCGAGAGTACTCAGAAAACTGAAACCACACCACAGCAGGGGCTTGGTTTAAATATTCGTGATAATGGTAATGAAGAAAGTGCGGTAAAAAATCCAGCTGAAAATGATGTACAAGCTAATCAAAGCGATAACAATGCTGAATCAACTGCAAAAGCTGAAAGTTCCGATCCTTCTTTAGGGGCTGCGATTGCCGGTGGCGTTATGGGGTATATGGCGGCTCGTGCAATTAGTAGTTTCCTTGGCCCAAGCTATCATCCAGGAAATCGAGCTGTCACCACACCAACAGGGCAAGTGGTGCAACCGCAAACAAATCGTTCCGTTGGAAAACCAATGCTCGTGAAAGGAAATGCAGGAAGCATGAATAGCAAACCTGTATCTCGTGGTGGTTTTAGTAGCCCAAGTAATACTAATCGTAGCAGTGGGGGCTAAATGAAACGTGTAACTGGGTTTCCTACTCGACCAGATATGGTGCAACAGCTACTTAATGTTGGATTTGATTACTATAATTTGCCTTCCAGTGATGGATCTCATTATTGGTCTGATAATGTCGCCTATGAATTTACCTTAGCGGAAATTGATCGTATTGAGGATACAACGAATGAATTACATTCAATGTGTTTAGATTTTGCGGAGGATGAAATTAAAAAAGGCGATTATGAAAATTACCGTTTTACGGAGTTGCAAAAACAGCTTATTGAAACCTCTTGGCGTAATCAAGATCCTTATTTATATGGACGCTTTGATTTTGGCTATGATGGCGACAACCTAAAAATGTTTGAATATAACGCCGATACGCCAACATCTTTGTTGGAGGCTGCAGTTGTTCAATGGCAGTGGTTGGAGCAAATTGAGGGATTGAAACATCGTGATCAATTTAACTGGATTCATGAAGAATTAATTAAACATTTCCAATTTTTGAAACAACAAAGTGGTAAAACAGATTTCCATTTGAGTGCCATGCAGGATGCTGGCCGTGAAGATTGGGGCAATGTGGATTATTTAGCTGATGTGGCTTATAACGCAGGTTGGAATATTCATCAATTATCGGTGGAAGATATTGGCTATAACAGCGAAACAAAAAAATTTGTAGATTTAAATGATCAGCCTATTGAAATGTTATTTAAATTGTATCCGCTGGAATGGCTAAGCCATGCTGAGTTTGCTCGCCATATTACAACGGCTGAAACACGATTTATTGAACCAGCGTGGAAAATGTTGTTAAGTAATAAAGCACTATTGGCAAAACTTTGGGCGCGTTATCCTAATCACCCGAATTTATTGCCTGCTTATTTTACGCCTTTCGAATTACCAAAAGATTTATCGATGTGGGTGAAAAAACCATTGTTAGGTCGAGAAGGTGCCAATGTCTTCTATTATGAGAAAAACAATGGTGTAGAATTTGCAGCGAAAGGAAGCGAACATTCTACGTTTTATGGTAATTCAGGTTATGTTTATCAACAAAAATTTGAATTACCAAGTTTTGATGGAATGTATCCAATTATCGGCTCTTGGGTTGTGGGGGATGTGGCTTGCGGTATGGGATTACGCGAAGATTTTACTGCCGTCACTGGCAATGACAGTCATTTTGTGCCGCATTATTTTGTACCTTAATGAGTCCTGAGTATTGCTAAAATAACTAGAAAACTAACCGCACTTTTGTCTTTTTTGATAAAAGTGCGGTTATTTTTTTACCTAAAACTATTACTAAAGAGTTATGGTTATTTTATCTGAAAAAATCTTGCAAAATATCAAATTTTGTTGAAATAAATAGTAGTTTTCTTTGCAATACTAGGGGAGGAGAGTAAAATGGTGACGGTTGTAGAAGTATTTGAAGTTGTAAACTTATTAGAAGTATTAAATTTTCATTCACTTTTTCAATATTTGGAGTTTGATTATGGCATCAGAAAATCAAAAACTATCTTCTGTTGCGCTCACACCTGTTGAAGCAACGGATTATGCAGAAAATACAGCGACTTATAAAGCAAATAAACGTCCATTTTTATCGTTTATGTCTGGCATTAGTGCTGGAGCTTGTATTGCCTTAGCCTTTGTATTTTACACGACAACACAAACTGCTAGTGCAGGCGCACCTTGGGGATTAACCAAGTTAGTAGGTGGATTAGTCTTCTCCTTGGGCGTAATTATGGTGGTGATTTTAGGATCTGAATTATTCACCTCTTCTACTTTAACCTTAGTTGCCCGCGTAGGCGGAAAAATAACAACAACCCAAATGATTCGAAACTGGATCGTAGTATATTTGGGCAACTTCGTTGGTGGTTTATTTATTGCGGCTGTTATTTGGTTTGGTGGACAAACAATGGCAGCAAACGGCCAATGGGGTTTAACAATTCTTGCAACTGCCCAACATAAAATTCATCACACTTGGTTTGAAGCTTTTAATCTAGGTATTTTATGTAACATTATGGTGTGTGTGGCGGTTTGGATGTCTTATTCTGGTAAGACTGTTACAGACAAAGCATTTATTATGATTATGCCGATTAGTTTGTTTGTTGCGTCAGGATTTGAACACTCGGTGGCTAATATGTTTATGATTCCGATGGGAATTATTACCGCACATTTTAGTACACCTGAATTTTGGCAACAAATCGATGTTGATCCGATGAAATACGCAGATTTAGATTTGTATCATTTCATTGTGAAGAATTTAATCCCTGTAACGTTGGGAAATATTGTCGGCGGGGCAATTTGTATTGGTGTATTCCAACGTTATTTAACCAAGACACATTAAAGATTTACTTATTTATTAATTAACAAAGGAAATGACTATGTCAGAACTTAATGATGCGCAAAAATTGGCGTGGGCTGGTTTTACTGGTGGCGATTGGCAAGAAAATGTCAATGTACGTGACTTTATCCAAAAAAACTATACCCCTTATGAAGGCGATGACTCTTTCTTAGCCGGTCCAACTGAAGCAACAACTAAGCTTTGGGAATCTGTAATGGAAGGAATCAAAATTGAAAACCGTACTCACGCGCCATTAGATTTTGATGAACATACTCCATCTACCATTATCTCTCACGCACCAGGTTACATTAACAAAGATTTAGAAAAAATCGTTGGTCTTCAAACTGATGAACCTTTAAAACGTGCCATTATGCCATTCGGTGGTATCAAAATGGTGGAAGGGTCATGCAAAATTTATGGTCGAGAATTAGATCCTGAAGTGAAAAAAATATTCACTGAATACCGTAAAACCCACAACCAAGGTGTATTCGATGTTTATACGCCAGATATTTTACGTTGCCGTAAATCTGGTGTATTAACTGGTCTTCCAGATGCTTATGGCCGTGGCCGTATCATCGGTGACTACCGTCGTGTAGCGCTGTATGGCGTTGACTTCTTAATGAAAGATAAATACGCACAATTCTCTTCTTTACAAAAAGATTTAGAAGATGGCGTAAATCTTGAAGCCACAATTCGTTTACGTGAAGAAATCGCAGAACAACACCGTGCATTAGGTCAATTAAAACAAATGGCAGCAAGCTATGGTTATGATATTTCTAACCCGGCAACTAATGCTCAAGAAGCAATTCAATGGATGTACTTTGCTTATCTTGCTGCAATCAAATCACAAAATGGTGCTGCAATGTCATTCGGTCGTACTGCAACCTTTATTGATGTGTATATCGAACGTGATTTAAAAGCAGGAAAAATTACTGAAACTGAAGCGCAAGAATTAGTTGACCACTTAGTTATGAAACTCCGTATGGTTCGTTTCTTACGTACACCTGAATACGATCAATTATTCTCTGGTGACCCAATGTGGGCAACTGAAACCATCGCAGGTATGGGGTTAGACGGTCGTACATTAGTAACCAAAAATACATTCCGTATTTTACACACTCTTTACAACATGGGTACTTCTCCAGAACCAAACTTAACCATTCTTTGGTCTGAACAATTACCTGAAAACTTCAAACGTTTCTGTGCGAAAGTATCGATTGATACCTCATCAGTTCAATACGAAAACGATGATTTAATGCGTCCAGACTTCAATAATGATGACTACGCAATCGCATGTTGTGTATCACCAATGGTTGTGGGTAAACAAATGCAATTCTTCGGTGCACGTGCAAACTTAGCGAAAACATTGTTATACGCAATTAACGGCGGTATCGATGAAAAATTAGGTATGCAAGTAGGTCCGAAAACTGCACCAATTACTGATGAAGTATTAGATTTCGATACAGTAATGACTCGTATGGACAGCTTTATGGATTGGTTGGCTAAACAATATGTGACTGCCTTAAACGTAATCCACTATATGCACGATAAATATTCATACGAAGCAGCATTAATGGCATTACATGATCGTGATGTATACCGTACTATGGCTTGTGGTATCGCAGGTCTTTCTGTTGCAGCAGACTCACTTTCAGCAATTAAATATGCGAAAGTTAAACCAGTTCGTGGCGATATCAAAGATAAAGATGGCAATGTTGTAGCAAGCAACGTAGCAATCGACTTTGAAATCGAAGGTGAATATCCACAATATGGTAACAACGATAACCGTGTTGATGACATCGCTTGTGACTTAGTTGAACGCTTCATGAAGAAAATTCAAAAACTTAAAACTTACCGCAACGCTGTGCCTACACAATCTGTATTAACCATTACTTCTAACGTAGTTTATGGTAAGAAAACTGGTAATACCCCAGATGGTCGTCGTGCTGGTGCGCCATTCGGACCAGGTGCGAACCCAATGCACGGCCGTGACCAAAAAGGTGCGGTAGCATCATTAACTTCTGTAGCTAAACTACCATTTGCTTACGCGAAAGATGGTATTTCTTATACCTTCTCAATCGTACCAAATGCGTTAGGTAAAGATGCAGAAGCACAACGCCGTAATCTTGCAGGCTTAATGGATGGTTATTTCCACCACGAAGCAACTGTTGAAGGTGGCCAACACTTAAATGTTAACGTGTTAAACCGTGAAATGTTGTTAGATGCAATGGAAAATCCGGATAAATATCCACAATTGACTATCCGTGTATCTGGTTACGCAGTACGTTTCAACTCTTTAACTAAAGAGCAACAACAAGACGTCGTAACCCGTACATTTACTGAGTCTTTCTAAGTAAATAATATTGTGTTTTAATATAAACCACTCACATACTAGTTTTGTGAGTGGTTTATTTTTATATATAGGAGAGCAAATTATGCTAACAGTTATTGCCCAATTTTCAGTAAAAGCGGACAAAATTAATGATTTTCTAACTCAATGCCAAGAATTAATTAAGCATACTCGTCAAGAAACAGGATGCGTATCTTATGAATTACAACAAAATAGCGAGTAGGCTAATCATTATGTTTTTATTGAGCAATGGAAAAGCAAAGCCGATTTGGAACAACATTTTGCAACGCCACACTTTACCTCAATTGTACCTGTATTGGTCGAGTGTTGTGAACAAGCGTCAGTGGTTCAAACCTTCCAAAAAGTCAGCGAATAATGACCGCACTTTGATAAATATATTTTAATTATGAGCCTGATTTAAATCAGGCTCATTTTTTATAGACTAAATATTTGGTAAAATTTAGCTATATCTAGTTTTAGGAAATTTATGTATGTCAGTTCTTGGACGAATTCACTCTTTTGAATCATGTGGCACTGTAGATGGGCCAGGTATTCGTTTTATTTTATTTATGCAAGGTTGCTTGATGCGTTGCAAATATTGTCACAATCGTGATACTTGGGATCTTGAAGGGGGCAAAGAAATCAGTGTCGAAGATTTAATGAAAGAAGTCGTGACTTATCGCCATTTTATGAATGCGACTGGCGGTGGTGTTACGGCATCTGGCGGTGAGGCTGTGTTACAAGCAGAGTTTGTACGCGATTGGTTCCGTGCTTGTAAAGCGGAAGGGATTAATACTTGCTTGGATACAAATGGTTTTGTACGTCATTATGATCATATTATTGATGAATTATTAGATGTAACCGATCTTGTTTTACTTGATTTAAAAGAGCTTAATGATCAAGTTCATCAAAATCTTATTGGGGTACCAAATAAACGTACCCTTGAATTTGCAAAATATTTGCAAAAACGCAATCAACGTACATGGATTCGTTATGTTGTTGTTCCTGGTTATACCGATAGCGATCACGATGTGCATTTATTAGGTCAGTTTATTGAAGGTATGACCAATATTGAAAAAGTTGAACTTCTTCCTTATCATCGATTAGGTGCGCATAAATGGAAAACCCTTGGGTTAGATTATGAGCTTGAAGATGTATTATCGCCAACCAAAGAATCGTTAGAGCATATTAAAACAATCCTAGAAGGTTATGGGCACACTGTAAAATTCTAGAATAAATGTCAGCTAACATAAGGAGTAAATAATGAAAAAACTGATTTTAATATTATCACTTGGGTTACTTACCGCCTGTTCTGCTCAAATCCAAAAGGCTGAACAAAACGATGTGAAGCTGACACCGCCGACTGATGTGCGAAGCGGATATGTACGTTTGGTGAAGAATGTAAATTATTACATCGATAGTGAATCGATCTGGGTAGATAATCAAGAGCCACAAATTGTACATTTTGATGCAGTGGTGAATTTAGATAAGGGATTGTATGTTTATCCTGAGCCTAAACGTTATGCTCGTTCTGTTCGTCAGTACAAGATTTTGAATTGTGCAAATTATCATTTAACTCAAGTGCGAACTGATTTCTATGATGAGTTTTGGGGACAGGGTTTGCGTGCCGCGCCTAAAAAGCAAAAGAAACATACGTTAAGTTTAACACCTGATACAACGCTTTATAATGCTGCTCAGATTATTTGTGCTAATTATGGCAGAGCACAACCTTCAGATAAAAAATAACAAAATATAGCGAATAAAAAAATACGGTGAAATTTCACCGTATTTTCTTTTAATTAAATATTCTTCTTTGTTTTCGTGTTTTGACTACTTGCACTATTAATAATAAAGCAAGAATTATCACATATACTGCAAAAATAAATACCAACCATTGCACCATCGTCACACCAAATAATGACCATTGACTTTCATTACAAGAGCCAGTCGGGCTAAACAT
The DNA here is from genome assembly GCF_003493605.1 of Haemophilus haemolyticus. GTDB lineage: Bacteria > Pseudomonadota > Gammaproteobacteria > Enterobacterales > Pasteurellaceae > Haemophilus > Haemophilus haemolyticus_J. The sequence continues at coordinate 77,111 of NZ_QQKA01000002.1, read as the reverse complement.
AAATGGAAACCATTGGTGAAACGGTAAAGTTTCAGGAAAGTTTGGAATAAATTCACATTGTTTCCAAGGGGCTGGATTCATTTGTAAATCAAGATGACGGAATGAAACCAATAATCCCTTAATGCCACTGAATAAGCCCAATGCCAAAGCGATTAATCGAATGATTAAAGCGCGAGGTTGAAGTAAACCTATAATGCCCGCAATAAATAACCCAATTATTGCTAAACGTTCATACACGCAAAGTACACAAGGTTGTAATCCCATTCCATATTGGAAGTAAAGTGCGGTAGATTCTAGTGCTAAACTTGAGAATGCCAGCAGAAACCATGCAGAACGTTTTTCAGAAAATTGTTTTAAAAGTGCGAGCATTTTTTCTCCTTAAATTGGAAAAATTAAACCTAAGTTTGCTAGCCAAATAGTAGCAGCTGGTAAGATAAATTCAATAGCCAGTAACCCAATGATCGAAAGTACAATCGTGTAAGGTAAAGCCATATAAACCATTCTTCCGTAAGAAAGACGAATTAATGGCGCTAGCGATGAAGTCAATAAGAACAAGAATGCGGCTTGTCCATTTGGTGTTGCTACTGACGGCAAGTTTGTCCCTGTATTAATTGCAACAGAGAGCAATTCAAATTGGTGCGGAGCAATTACGCCATTCGTTAACGCTGCTTTGGCTTCATTGATGTAAACCGTTGCAACGAATACGTTATCAGAGATAGAAGAAAGCAAGCCGTTAAATACATAGAATAAGGCAAGCTGTGTATTTTCTTCTGAAGAAAGAACGAAGTGAATGATTGGCGCAAAAAGTTTTTGATCAATAATTACGGCAACCACTGAAAAGAATACCACGAGCAATGCAGTGAAAGGTAAGGATTCTTGGAATGCTTTACCGATAGTATGTTCATCAGTCACACCCGTGAATGCAGTTGCAAAAATAATGATACTTAAACCAATCAAGCCTACTGCTGCAAGATGGAAGGCTAATCCAAGAATTAACCAAATTGCGATTAATGCTTGCACACCTAATTTAATTTTGTCTTGTTTAGACATTTTCTCTGAATTAGTGCGGTCTAAATCTGACAAGATTTTCCATACGTCTTCAGGTAATTTTTCACCATAACCGAATAATTTGAATTTTTCGACTAAGAAGCAAGTGAGCAATCCGCAGATAAATACTGGAACCGTAACTGGTGCCATGCGGAAGAAAAATTCGATGAAGTTCCATTTGGCTTGTTCGGCAATGATTAAGTTTTGTGGTTCACCCACCATTGTCATTACACCACCAAGTGCGGTTCCGACGCCAGCATGCATCATCAAGCTACGTAAGAATGAACGGAATTTTTCTAAGGTTTCATGGTGTTGTGTCGCGATTTTTCTATCATCGGCAATATCAACGGCATCAATTAAATTATTACCTGATGCGACTTTGTGGTAAACACCATAGAATCCCATTGCTACGCTGATAATTACGGCAACAACCGTTAATGCATCAAGGAAGGCTGATAGGAAGGCTGCGCTAAAACAGAAAGCTAAAGAAAGTGCGATTTTAGAACGAATTTTTACAAGTAATTTGGTGAATACATAAAGTAATAATTGTTTCATAAAGAAAATACCTGCCACCATAAACATCAGTAACAGGATTACTTCAAAGTTTGCCATAATTTCTGTTTTTACGTGTTCTACGTTAGTCATCCCTATAATAATGGCTTCAATTGCTAGTAAGCCGCCTGGTTGTAAAGGATAGCATTTTAATGCCATTGCTAGCGTAAAAATAAATTCTGCAACGAGTAACCAACCCGCAATAAAAGGGCTGACTAAAAAGAAAATAATAGGATTAATAATAAGAAAAACCACAATGGCGAGCTTATACCATTCTGGACTTGCCCCAAGAAAGTTTTTCATAAAAGCTTGTGTGTTTGTCATAGAAAACTCCATTATTTTTATCACGTGAACATTGTAATATATCCCCCTTTAAAGGATAATAAAAACTGAGTAATTTTTTTATAAAATTGCATTTTTTTTTGATTTTTATCTGATTTTTAATTGTAATGCAAAACGATAACGATATTTTAAAAGCCCAAAGTCCAGCAGCCTTAGCAGAAGAATATATTGTCAAAAGCATTTGGCAAGATGTTTTTCCCGCGGGCAGTAATTTACCATCAGAACGTGATTTAGCCGATAAGATCGGAGTGACTCGCACCACTTTGCGTGAAGTTTTACAACGTTTAGCGCGTGATGGTTGGCTGACTATTCAGCACGGTAAGCCCACAAAAGTAAATAATATTTGGGACACGGCAGGGCCGAATATTATTGAAACGCTAATCGGCTTAGATATGCAGTCAGCACCTTTGATTATTGACAATATGTTATCTTTGCGAAGTAAAATGTCTGAATCTTATATTTATGAGGCAGTAAAAAATTCTCCTCAACAATCTGCCGCACTTTTTGATGAATTAGATCAATTACAAAATACGGCGCAAGATTACACAGAATTTGATTACAAATTATTTCGTCAATTTACCGTAGTGGCTAATAAACCCTTTTATCGTTTAATTTTTAATAGTTTGAAAGGTGTTTACCAGCGAATTGGTTTTTTATTTTTTAAAGAAGAAAAACATCGAGAACTTACAAAAACATTCTATTTAGAAATGCAACAAATTTGCCTTGCGGGAAATGCTGATGCGGTGGTGGACTGTATTCGTAAACACAATTTACGTTCTTCAACTTATTGGAAAGCTATTTTAGACCGATTGCCGCAGAACTTTTCGGATTAATTTCAACATCAAAAGTGCGGTGAATTTTAACCGCACTTTTTCATTAATATAGATAAACATTATGCGCATACCAAGAATTTATCATCCTGAATCCCTTAAAAATCAAACTCAATGTCAGCTTTCAGAAGACGCAGCAAACCATGTAGGACGCGTGTTAAGAATGACAAAAGGCGAACAAATCGAGCTTTTTGATGGTTCTAATCATATTTATCCAGCCAAAATTATTGAGTCAAATAAAAAAGCGGTAAAGGTAGCGATTTTGGGGTGTGAGTTTGCGGATAAAGAATCCAATTTAAAAATTCATTTGGGACAAGTGATTTCTCGCGGAGAGCGAATGGAATTTACCATTCAAAAATCGGTAGAATTGGGTGTGAATGTGATTACGCCATTATGGTCAGAACGCTGTGGCGTAAAGCTTGATGGCGAACGCATGGATAAAAAAATCCAACAATGGCAAAAAATTGCGATTGCTGCTTGTGAACAGTGTGGCCGTAATATTGTGCCAGAGATTCGTCCACTGATGAAATTGCAAGATTGGTGTGCAGAAAATGACGGCGCGCTAAAATTGAATTTGCATCCACGTGCGCAATATTCTATTAAAACGTTACCGAATATTCCCGTTGAAGGCGTTCGCTTATTAATTGGCTCAGAAGGTGGATTATCTGCACAAGAAATTGCACAAACTGAACAGCAAGGATTTACTGAAATTTTATTAGGAAAGCGTGTTTTGCGTACTGAAACTGCATCGCTTGCGGCGATCAGTGCACTACAAATTTGTTTTGGAGATTTAGGTGAATGATGGAGTTACAAGGGAAATTTTTGATCGCGATGCCACACTTAGATGATTATTTTAATCGTACAGTGGTGTTTATGTGCGAGCATAATGAGCAAGGCTCGATGGGGTTAGTGATTAATCAGCCCACAGATTTAAGCATTGCGGAACTTTATTCAAAACTCAATTTTATGATGAAAAATGACCGCACTTTTAGCAATGAAATGGTAGTTGCAGGTGGCCCTATGCATAGCGAAAGAGGTTTTATTCTACATAAGAATACACCTAATGAATTTCAGCATACTTATAAAATTACGGATGATCTTTCAATGACAACCTCTGCTGATGTGATAGAGACGCTAGGTTCTGAACTTGCACCAGAAAAATATCTTATCGCGCTTGGATGCTCTAGCTGGGAGTCTGGGCAATTAGAAAAAGAAATCACTGATAATGCTTGGTTAGTCGCGACTGCGAATGATCAGATTTTATTTGATATGCCTTATGATGAGCGATATGTTGCGGCGAATCAATTACTTGGTATTCACCCACATAATTTTGTGTTTGCACAAGTGGGGCATAGCTAATGGGAATTACTGCACTTGCTTTTGATTTTGGTACCAAAAGTATTGGCTGTGCTGTAGGACAAAGTATTACTGGCACAGCACAAGCCTTGCCTGCTTTTAAGGCACAAGATGGTATTCCAAACTGGGATACGATCGAAAAATGCTTGAAAGAATGGAAACCAGATATTGTCGTTGTTGGTTTGCCTTTAAATATGGACGGAACAGAACAAGATCTCACTTTGCGTGCTCGTAAATTTGCAAATCGTTTACAAGGGCGTTTTGGCGTTAATGTTCAGTTGCAAGATGAACGTCTAACAACAACAGAGGCACGCAGTGAAATTTTTGATAGAGGCGGTTTTCGTGCCTTAAAAAAAGGCAAAGTAGATGGGATCTCTGCTTGTTTGATTCTAGAAAGTTGGTTTGAGGTCACAGAATATTCTGAATAAAAAAAAGCCCTTTCAAAAGCTGAAAGGGCAAAAATATTTGGAGTCATACTATGAGTTGTTGAATTAACAAATCAGGTATGCAGCGTATTATAATAATAAAATACAAAAATGCAACATTTTTTTAACAAATAATTTTTTGTTATTTAATTATGTGGATTTCTTGTATTGCTATTGACTAAATTACGCATTAATAAGGCGTAGTCTAAGTTGATATCTTGTGGTACGTCTAAGAACACAAAATGCCCATCACCTAGTGCTGCATCAACCGCTTCATTTTTACGATTTAGCATTTTTTCAATTTTGAAATTGATATTACCCTGAGGGGTCATCATTTCTACATCATCACCAAGTAGGAATTTGTTCTTCACCGCCACTTCAGCCATACCTTGTTCGTTACGTTTACCAGTAAATTCACCGACAAACTGTTGACGATCAGAAATAGAGTAGCCATATTCGTAATTTTGGTATTCATCGTGCGTATGACGACGTAAGAAACCTTCGGTATAACCACGATGAGCAAGGGATTCCAACGTATCCATTAAACTTTCATCAAATGGTTTACCCGCTACTGAATCATCAATGGCTTTGCGGTAAACTTGAGCGGTTCTTGCGCAGTAATAGAAGGATTTAGTACGGCCTTCGATTTTTAAAGAATGCACACCAAGTGCGGTCAATTTTTCTACGTGTTGTACGGCACGCAGATCTTTCGAGTTCATAAAGTAAGTACCATGCTCATCTTCAAAAGCGGTCATTTGCTCATCTGGTTTTTGTGATTCGGTGTAAAGGAAAACTTTATCCGTTACTGCACCTTCGCCCAAGGTTGGCGCTACATTTTTCACTTCAATTTGTTGAGCGGGATCGATTTTAGGCACGATGTTACCCACTTCATCCGTGGTACCTTCTTCCATTTTGTATTCCCAACGGCAAGCATTGGTGCAAGTACCTTGGTTTGGGTCGCGTTTGTTGATATAGCCAGAAAGTAAGCAACGGCCAGAATATGCCATACATAACGCACCATGTACGAAGATTTCGAGTTCGATATCGGGTACGTGTTGGCGAATTTCTGCGATCTCTTCAATGGACAATTCACGCGATAAAATCACACGAGTTAACCCCATTTGTTTCCAGAATTTTACCGTTGCCCAGTTTACGGCATTTGCTTGTACAGAAAGGTGAATATCAATATCTGGGAAGTTGTCACGCACCAACATAATTAAGCCTGGGTCAGACATAATTAAGGCATCAGGGCCCATGTCGATCACAGGTTGTAAATCTTTGATAAAGGTTTTGAGTTTGGAATTATGCGGTGCAATGTTCACCACTACATAGAATTTTTTGCCAAGCGCATGGGCTTCATCGATCCCGATTTTCAAATTGGTGTGATTAAATTCATTATTGCGTACACGTAAGCTATAACGAGGTTGTCCTGCATAAACGGCGTCTGCACCATAAGCAAACGCATAGCGCATATTTTTAAGGGAGCCAGCAGGGGAAAGTAATTCTGGTTTGAATTGGGTTGTCATAATATTCTCTTTTGTCTGATTTCAGGTCAGGGATTTGCGCTAGGCAAATCGTTAGGTCGGGTATTGTAGAGAAAATATTTGGCTTGTAAAGGAAAGTGCGGTTAAATTCTTAGTAGAATTTTATGTAAAATTTAACCGCTTAATAGGTTGTATTTAATTCCTCAAATCTTAGGATAGTAATTTATCTTTCGTTTCTGAAATAAACCATAATCCAATCAAGCTCAACGCAGCGTTTAGGGTTAAATAAATCCCCACACCTTTTAAGCCGTAGTGAGCATTCAGCGGTAAGGCAATGATTGCCGCAACACTTGCCCCGAATAAGCCTGCAATATTATAGGTTAAAGAAGCACCTGAATAGCGGGCGTGAGTAGGGAAGAGTTCAGGTAAAAAACTCGCTAATGGCCCATAGCCCATTCCAATTAACCCCATACCGATGAATAAAAACCAAAACAGACTGGTAGTTGTACCGTTTTCGAGAAATAACGGCAAGGATAAACCAAAAATCGCAACACCAACAGTTGTCCAAATGAGCCAAATACGACGACCAACTTTATCGATATATTTGCCCGAAGCGGCAATCATTATTGCCAAAGAAACCGCGCTTGCCATCAATAAAGCGGTAAAAATTTGCGGGGAAAATCCTAATCCCATTGCGTATCCTGCCTCTGAAACCGTTGGGGCAGATTTGGCGTAAATTTGGCTAAAGGCAATCATAATGTAGAACAGCACATAGCCTGCAATACAAATTAACATCCCCAAGAAAAACGGCTTGAAATGGGTTGTGAGAACTTCCCACATTGGTAAGCGTTTAGGTTTTGGCTTGTTAAGTGCCGCGAGGAAAATCGGGGCTTCAGTCAGTTTTAGGCGAACATATAAGCCAATTGCCACTAAGATAACGGAAGATAAAAACGGTATCCGCCACGCCCATTCAGCCATAGCTTCTTGCCCGAAAATTGCCGTAATGCCCAAGAACACGCCATTTGCTAACAACAAGCCAAGCGGGGCCCCCAGTTGTGGGAAAGTGCCATACCAACCACGTTTACCTTCGGGAGCATTTTCGACCGCAACTAACGCTGCACCGCCCCACTCTCCGCCTAAACCGATACCTTGCCCAATACGGCATAAACAGAGCAAAATTGTTGCCCAAATACCGATGCTGTCATAGGTTGGCAACAAACCGATAACCACAGTGGAAACGCCCATCAACAGCAAGCTCATCACAAAAGTATTTTTCCGCCCGAAACGGTCACCGAAATGCCCGAACAATATTGCTCCCAAAGGACGAGCAATAAAAGTGAGTGCTAAAGTGGAAAGGGCGGCAATCTGCCCTGAAAGTGGATCTACGGCATGGAAGAATTGATGGTTAAATACCAATACCGCAGCCATTGCGTAAATGTAGTTATCGAAATACTCAATTGCGGTGCCGACCATTGTTGCCGTCGCAACCTGTTTTAGACTATTTTGCGTATTCATCGCTTGCCTCCCGTAATGCTTTTGTTGCTGCTTTAACATTTTTTGCGTGACTGATGGCTGTAATTACTGCCACACCGTCTGCCCCAAATTCTCGTAAGGTTTTAACGTGAGCTAACTTCACTCCACCAATTGCCACAAGCGGTTTCGTTATGCCCGCATTTCGAAGAGTTTGAATAAACGCCATTCCTAGCGTTGGCTTCGGATTCTCTTTCGATTGCGTTGGGAAAATCGGTCCAATTCCAAAATAATCAATTTCCGCTAAATTTTCTCCAATATTCGCCTCATCTAAACGATTCACCGACCAACCAATAATCAGCGGTTTATCTGTTTTAGCTCGAATCTCTTGCACAGGCATATCGCTTTGCCCAACGTGAATACCATCCGCCTCGATTTCCAACGCCAAATCAACGTTGTCGTCCACAATAAACGGTACGCCATATTCACGGCACAAATCACGACAACTCATCGCCAATGCCTTCTGTGCTGAGGGCGTATGTTCTAACGAAAATTTGCCTTTATCCCGAAATTGAAAGCAGGTAATTCCGCCTTCTAACGCTTGTTTAAGCACGAATAATAAATTTTCTGACAAGTTCTCGCCCAAATGACGGCAATCTTGCGTGCCTGCCACAAAGTAAAGCGGTAAGATTTTTTGAATATTTTGCATCTTTCAATCCTTAAAGGCGACTGTAAGCCCAATGATTTGTAGGCCCGTGTCCATGCCCGATATTCAACGGGTAAGAAATCGCAGCGGTAATAAAATCTTTCGCTGTTTTTACCGCACTTTGCAACGGTTCGCCTTTCGCCAACTCTGCGGTTAAACAGGCAGAAAAGGTACAGCCTGTGCCGTGCGTATGAGGCGTATCAAAACGTGGACTTTGCAAAGCGAAATATTCGCCGTTTTGTAAAAGGATCCAATCTTGGCATTGTTGGTTTTGTGAATTGAGCGAATGTCCGCCCTTAATAATCACATTCTTCGCCCCCTGTTTTTGCAACGCTTTTGCGGCTTGTTGAATACTAGTATCGTCTACAATTGCAATGCCTGTTAAAGCCTCTGCTTCGGGAATATTTGGTGTAATCACGTCTGCCAATGGCAGCAATTTTTGGCTTAACGCACTCACCGCTTGATGTTGCAATAACGGTGCACCACCTTTGGCGATCATCACTGGGTCTAGCACCAGCGTGCCGAATGGTTTATCAACAAGGAAATCTGCCACGCATTCAATAATTTCTGCATTGCCCAACATGCCGATTTTGCAACTTGCAATTTGGAAGTCATTTTTGACCGCTTGCAGCTGGGCAGTAATGGTGTTGAGCGGAATAGTATGAATATCAAACACGCCAAGGGTATTTTGTGCCGTAACTGCCGTGATTACTGAAGTACCAAATACGCCTTGCATTTGGAAGGTTTTAAGATCCGCCTGAATGCCTGCCCCACCGCCACTGTCTGACCCTGCGATAGTTAAAACTTGTTTCACGTTACTCATTAATACGCCCTCTTTGTCTAATGATTTCAGGGGAAAGGGCAGCAAGTTCGTCCAACAAACGGATTTGGAATTGTCCCACTTGTGTGGTTAAGCTTTGTGCCGCACGCTCGCCAGCAATGGTGTATGCTACACAGGCTTCTAATGTCGCAGAAAAATAATTTCCTTCACTTACCGCTAAAAATGCAGCACACACCGCACTCAATAAACAGCCCGAAGCCGTGACTTTCGGGAACAATGGCGTGCCGTTGTGAATGGTCGCGGTTTGTGTGCCATCGCTGACAATATCCACCGCCCCACTAATCAACACCGTACAGTCATAGCGTTGAGTCACTTTCTCGGCAACGGCTTTTAAATCCACTTCGCCTTGCCCTGCATCCACACCTTTTGCCTGCCATTCCTCACCTGCAATCGCAGCCAGTTCGCCCGCATTGCCACGAATCAGGGCAAATTTTACCTCGGCTAACAGCTCTCGAACGGTCTCACGGCGATAGCTTGTTGCCCCTACACCCACAGGATCTAACACTACAGGAATTCCGACCTCATTTGCCGTTTTTCCTGCCTGCAACATCGCCTCCCGCTCCTTGCCAATCAGCGTACCGATATTAATGACTAACGCTTGACTGATTTTCGGCACTTCCTGCATTTCTTCGATATTTGCCGACATCAATGGCGAAGCTCCCAATGCCAACAAGCCATTGGCACTAAAATTCGCTGCCACAATGTTGGTGATGTTATGAATGAGCGGATTCTGCTCACGGATTTTGGATAGATAGATGGATTTCATTTTGTCTCCTGTTGTTATGCCAAATCTAACCCCATTTGCCAAAACGCAATTTCCATTCTGGTTGCGGTGGTGAAAATCTGTTGAATCTCGGCAAGTTGGCTTGGGTTTAGCGGTTTGCAAAGTGCGGTAAGAAAATCAACGGTTTCTTGGGCGGATTGTTGAAATTCCTCGCTCGTATAGGTGTCAATCCACGTTTGATAAGGGTTGTTCGGTAAGCGAGGATAATGTTGAGTAATGTAACGGGCAACTTGAGCGTAACCCAAAGCACAAGGGGTCACGGCTGCATAAAGCTCAGCTAAACCGCCCGTCATGCCGCAATCAAGCAAATAGCGGGTATAAGCAATACAAGCGGCACTTTCTTGAGTAGCAAAAATCTCTTGTTCGCTAATGCCCCATTGGCGGCAATAATTTAAATGCAATTGAATTTCTTGGCAGAGTATCTCTAACGTTTTGCGAGGAATTTCCATTTCCGCAAAATTTTTTGCTTTATATACACCCAAAGCAAAGGCTCGACTATAGTGGAACAGATAGAGGTAATCCTGCTTCAAATAATGCTGAAAACAAGCTTTTGGCAGCGTACCTTTTGCGAGCTGTTGCACAAATTCGTGTTCAATATATTGTTGCCAATAAGGCTGAGCTTGTTGAATGAGTTGTTCAATCATCTTTTTTCCTTATTTAATTTCTACCGCATATTCTTTCAACGCTAAGGCTTTTGGAATTAAGCCTTTTTGTTGCATAAATTCTGCCATTTGTTGATAACGTTTAACGTCTAATTGGCGAGGTTTATTGGCTAAGAAGGGGAGCGTGTCTTTCCACGCTAGTTGGTTTAATGGCGTGTTGAGTTCGTTCGGTTTATAGCTTACAAAAGCTTGCCACGCTTCATTGGGGTGAGCTTGCAGATAGCTTGTGGCTTGTTCAAGTGCGGTCAAAAAGGCAGATGTTTTTTTATCTGTTACGCTGTTTTTATTAGCAACTAGAATCAATTCATCATAAGCAGGCACGCCATATTGTTCAGGGAAGAATGCGATACCTTCTTGCTTTTCTAAAGCAAGCTGATTGAGTTCAAAATTACGAAATGCACCAATCACCGCATCCACTTGTCCAGTTAAAAGAGAGGGCGAAAGCGACCAATTCACGTTCACCAATTTTACGTCTTGGTTGCTGAGTCCGATGGAATGGAGCATGGTATCGAGCAACACATCTTCAAAGCCACTAACTGAATAGCCTACTTTTTTCCCTTTCAGATCGGCAAGCGTTTTGATCTTACTATTTTTGAGCACCACTACGCTATTTAATGGGCTGGAAATCAGAGAGCCGACACGCACTAAAGGTAATCCTTCTGCAACTTGTTGATAAAGTTGAGGTTGATAATTAATAGCTAAGTCTACTTTTCCTGCGGCAACCAATTTAGGCGGTAGCGATGGATCAGCGGGTTCGATAATATCGACGTCTAAGTTATTTTTTTCAAAAAAGCCTTTTTGTTGAGCAACGATGATTGCTGCGTGGTCAGGGTTTACATACCAATCAAGCATTAAGCTAATTTTCTCTCTTGCTAAACTGGTAAAACTGGCGGTGAGTCCCATTAAAAGACTGAAATAACGGATGATTTTCTTCATTTTTGTCTCCTTTTGTCATGAAGTGTTAAACGTGCCAAATAAAACGGCGTAGTAGCCAATCGATGCTGAAATATAAACAAAGCGAAATTGCCACTAAGATCAGCAACGCAGCGAACATTAAATCTACCTGCATACGAGCATTGGCGTGGATCATCAAATAGCCAAGCCCTTCTGATGAACCCACCCATTCTCCAACTACAGCACCAATTGGTGCGACTGAAACGGCAATACGAAAGCCCGATACAAATGCAGGCAATGCAGCAGGTAATCGCACTTTGAGTAATAAACGCAAAGGGGAAATGTTAAAGGTTCTCGCCAAATCGAGCCACGCTTGTGGGGTGTTGCGTAGTCCATCATAACAAGCTGCCGTGACAGGGAAGTAGATAATCAGCACCGACATCACAATTTTGGATGCCATTCCATAGCCAAACCACAACACCAACAACGGTGCAATAGCAAACACAGGAATCGCTTGCGAAATGACCAAAATCGGCAATAACACAGCGGAAATTTGACGAGAAAATGAGAGCAACAACGCCGAAATCAACCCAAATAGAAAGCCTAGCAACAGCCCTAAGCAGATTTCTAACAACGTAACTTGCGTATGCTGCCAAAGCAGTTCAGCGTGTGTGAACAACTGCTGCCCTACAGCTTGCGGTGAGGGAAAAATGTAGTGTGGAAAGCTGCCCAAGGTTGCAACCATTTGTCAGATCATCAACAACACGCCAACAATTAAAAGCGGTTTAAGTAGGCGAATTTTCATTGTTCGCCCCCTAATTCCTGCAATAATTGTTGCTGCAACGCCCATAAATTGGCTTGATGCAACTCACGCGGGGCGTTACCTTCGGGCAAAATTACCGCCGATAATGCTGATTGATTAGGCTGTGGTGAACGTAATACAAAAATACGTTGGCTTAAGCGCAATGCTTCTTGAGGATCATGGGTAACTAATAATACAGATTTATTTTTTAGTAGTTCATGGGTCAAGTTTTGTAATTGGTAACGACTAATCGCGTCAAGAGCAGAGAATGGTTCATCAAGTAAAACTAAATCAGCGTTTTGCATTAATACTCGAGCGAGCGCCACTCTTTGTTTTTGTCCTCCAGATAATTGAGCACAGTTTTTATGCAGATGCTCTGACATACCCACTTGTTCAAGTAGTGCTTTTGCTTGAAGAGTTGTTTTTGCAGATTTATTCCCAAATAGTACGTTTTCTAATTGGACGTTATCAACAATTGAAAGCCAGGGATAAAGGGTATCTTTTTGTGGTAGCCATGCCACTCGAATATTAGGATGAAAGATGATATTACCTTGGATTTTCCCTTGTGTATCAAGCCCTGCAATTAATCTTAAAAGCGTTGATTTACCTACACCAGAGCAGCCAAGTAAACTCACCCATTCATTAGGCAAAAGCGTTAAGTCAAGGTGTTTAAATAGTACCTGCTTACCAAAAGCAAGACTAAGATCCTGAATATGCACCATCGCATTAACCTAAGGATTAATGGCTAAAGGTAACGACAGAAAAGGAATGAAAATAGGTATGAAGAATGAGAAAGTATTTTGGCATATTAGTTTCCTACGTCAGTGCTAACTGTTTCAGGTTCACGGGTATCATCTCAGCCACCTTGTGGCACCCCGACTAAAAGTAGGAAAAATTCTATACTGCAATGAAAAATAAAACAAGGCTGAATTTTATTGGCTTTGGTTTATGATTTTTTAGAAAAACTAAATTTATAAAAAATGCCTTTCCGATTTTATACTTCGGAAAGGCATTGAAATTGAATGCGGTTTTATCCATTAGATATTTACACTATTTCTAAATAATACCGCAGAAATTAACCGCACTTTTTCATTTAAATGATTATTTTACGCGGGAGACATATTCGCCAGAACGAGTATCTACTTTGATTACCTCACCGATTTGAACGAAAAGAGGCACTTTTACTACTGCGCCAGTGCTTAATGTTGCTGGTTTACCGCCAGTACCTGCTGTATCGCCTTTAAGGCCAGGGTCTGTATCGACGATTTCTAATTCAACAAAGTTTGGTGGAGTAACAGTAATTGGCGCACCATTCCATAAAGTCACGATACAATCTGCTTGGTCTAATAACCATTTTTCTGCATCACCTACAGCTTTTGCATCAGCAGAGTATTGTTCAAATGTTTCTGGGTGCATGAAATACCAGAATGCATCGTCTTTGTATGAATAAGTTAAGTTAAGATCCATAACATCAGCAGCTTCAACCGAAGTACCAGATTTGAAGTTTACGTCTAATACTTTGCCTGAAATTAATTTACGAATACGAGTGCGGGTGAAAGCTTGACCTTTACCTGGTTTTACAAATTCATTTTCAACGATTACGCAAGGTTCACCGTCTTGCATAAATTTTAGACCTGGTTTGAAATCACTGGTAGTATATGTAGCCATATTTTTAATATCCTAAAAATTAGAGATGGTTTGAAAAGTGCGTATTTTAACCCAAGAACCCATCATTAGAGAAGAACAAAATTGGCTCATAATTCTAAAAAATGCGATTTCAGATCCTAAATTATTGCTAAAAGCCTTAAATTTACCAGAAGATGATTTTGAGCAATCCATTGCTGCGCGGAAACTTTTTTCACTCCGTGTACCACAACCTTTCATTGATAAAATAGAAAAAGGCAATCCGCAAGATCCTCTTTTCTTGCAAGTGATGTGTTCTGATCTAGAGTTTGTGCAAGCCGAAGGATTTAGTACGGATCCCTTAGAAGAAAAAAATGCCAATGCGGTGCCGAATATTCTTCATAAATATCAAAACCGCTTGCTCTTTATGGCGAAGGGTGGTTGTGCGGTGAATTGTCGTTATTGCTTCCGCCGACATTTTCCTTACGATGAAAACCCGGGAAATAAAAAAAGCTGGCAACTGGCATTAGATTACATTGCCGTGCATCCTGAAATTGAAGAAGTGATTTTTTCAGGTGGCGATCCTTTAATGGCGAAAGATCATGAGTTAGCGTGGTTAATAAAACATTTGGAAAACATACCGCACTTACAACGTTTGCGTATTCACACTCGTTTGCCTGTTGTGATTCCGCAACGGATTACTGATGAATTTTGTACCTTATTAGCAGAAAGTCGTTTGCAAACTGTTATGGTGACACACATTAATCACCCAAATGAAATTGACCAAGTTTTTGCTCATGCGATGCAAAAATTAAAAGCCGAGAATGTCACGCTTTTGAATCAATCCGTTTTGCTAAAAGGCGTGAATGATGATGCGCAAATTCTAAAAATATTGAGCGATAAACTTTTTCAAACAGGCATTTTGCCTTATTACTTGCATTTGCTAGATAAAGTGCAAGGGGCGAGCCATTTTCTGATTAGCGATATCGAGGCTATGCAAATTTATAAAACCTTGCAATCTCTGACTTCTGGCTATCTTGTTCCTAAACTTGCACGAGAAATTGCGGGCGAGCCAAATAAGACTTTATACGCAGAATAAGATCCGATAAAATACGCCTAATTTTCTCGCCGCACTTTTGGGCTTCTCAATTTTGTGGCTAATTAATATGAATAAGAACAAGCATCAGGGGCAATCCAGTGAATTCTATGGATAAAAATGAACAATCATCTCAAAATGAATTAGATTTAGGGCTTAATCAAGAGCCAATTACACCAAAGAAAACAATTCAGCCAAGTTCGTCAATTTTAGGTAAAGCAAAAGGGTTATTTGCCAAAAAAAATCACGTGCAAACTAACTTTCAGCAACGTAAAGAACCCACTTTTGGGCATACTCCTGCTCAAGAAAGCACACCTTTTATTTCTAGCGAAACATTGAGAACGGAACAAGAGCCAGTTCTTCAAACTTCTTCCACAGAAGAAAATATTTCTGTTGTTGATGAAGAAATCAGTGCTGAAAATAACGCTGATGAAATCGTCGAAAAGGCTGAAAAACCCACTTTAGCCCAACCAGAAAAATGGAAAGTATTACAAGTATTGCCAGCAAAACATCGTCGTTTGTTTATGGCTATTTTTGTGTTGGTTATTTTATTGATTATTTTCTTCGCATTAAAACCAAGTTCTGACACCGTTGAGTCTTTCACTCAATCTAACAGTAATGAAATTCCTGTGCAGTTCCAATCGTTAGATCAAAGTCAGCCAGTGGAAACCACGATTTTAGATAATCCTCTTGCACAAAATCAGATGGCAGCAGAGCAAGCTAACCAACCTGAAAATGCACCAAAAGCAGAGGAATCGGCGAATAATACGACTGCTCAAAACCCATTAGTAGAAAATACGCCAATGCAACAAAATGTTGTTCAAGCTCCAATTCAAATGCCAAATGAAATAGCTGCGGCATCTGTTATGCCTATGCAAGCAGCTCAAGCGGAACAACCTCAAATGCAACCTGCACAAACGCAAACAGAACAGCCAAAACCAACTGTGCCTGTTCAGCCGATGAAAAAAGCGGTAGAGCCACAAGTTGTGCATAAAGATACCGCGAAAAAAGAAGTGAAAATGGCGGAGAAAGCACAGGCTCCATCAAAAGCAACGGAACAAAGCGTCGCTAAAACCGCAGGAAAAGCACCGATTGTTGAAGCCAAACCTGTTCAAGTTAAAAAAGAAAAGAAAGTTCAAATCGTTGATGCAAAACCTGTGAGTAAATCTACAGCTTCTCGCCTTGCTGCAAAAACATTAACTGTGCCGAAAGGTGTTTCACTGATGCAAGTCTTCCGTGATAATCAACTTAATATTTCCGATGTAAACGCAATGAGCAAAGCGGCAGGGGCGGGAAACGTTTTAAGTAGCTTTAAATCTGGCGATAAAGTAACGGTATCTGTGAATAATCAAGGGCGAGTAAATGAAATGCGTTTATCCAATGGCGCGCGTTTTGTTCGTCAATCTGATGGTTCTTATCAATATAAAAAATAATTTTTTGGGCGAGTAATCGCCTTTTTTCTTTTTAAGTTCTTTTCTCAAGGTAGGATTTATGTTGAAAAAAATACCTCTTATTTTTACCGCACTTTTGCTGTCTGGCTGTACACAAAATGCGAGTGTGACACCCACCCAAACGCAAAAAATGCAAGTAGAAAAAGTGGATAAAGCCTTACAAAAAGGCGAAGCTGACCGATATTTATGTCAAGATGATAAAGTTGTTCGTGTTGTACACGCTACGCATAAAAAATACAAAAAAAATTTGCATTATGTCACTGTCACTTTTCAAGGCGTATCAGAAAAACTAACCTTAATGATTTCTGAACGTGGTAAAAATTACGCCAATATTCGTTGGATGTGGCAAGAGCGTGACGATTTTAGTACGCTAAAAACAAATCTTGGCGAAATTTTAGCGGTGCAATGTGTGTCACAAACAAGTGAACGCTTATCTGGACAATAATCGTGCAAAGCGAACTTCAACGTGGTTTTGTTTTGCATCGCCGCCCTTACAGTGAAACGAGTTTATTGGTGGATTTATTCACTGAAGAAAGTGGACGTTTAACAGTCATTGCAAAAGGGGCTCGTGCAAAGCGTTCATCTTGGAAGTCGGTCTTGCAACCTTTCACACCTTTATTGTTGCGTTGGACGGGAAAAAACGCATTAAAAACCCTTACCAAAGCTGAATCCGCCGCAATTACATTGCCTTTACAACAAATCGCCCTTTATAGTGGCTTTTATGTAAATGAATTACTCACTCGTGTTATTGAGTCTGAAACGCCAAATCCTGCGCTATTTCAACATTATTTAAAATGCTTAACGGGCTTGGCAACGGAAACTAACGTTGAGCCAACGTTGCGTCTTTTTGAATTTCAACTTTTACAAATCCTCGGTTACGGCGTGGATTTTCTGCATTGTGCGGGGTCTGGCGAGCCAGTGGATTTCTCAATGACATATCGTTATCGTGAGGAAAAAGGTTTCATCGCGTCTTTAGTGAAAGATAATCTCACTTTTTACGGCAGAGATTTGTTAGCCTTTGAAGCCCTTGATTTTTCTGATGATGCGGTACGTCAAGCAGCAAAACGTTTTACTCGTATTGCACTGAAACCTTATCTTGGCGATAAACCATTAAAAAGCCGAGAGTTATTCACTCAAAATATTTTACTTTTAAAATAATGATTCTTCTTTATACCCCAAAGCAAAAAACAAAAAATGTTCAAACCATTACGGCTGATATTCTCGATTTAGATTATCAAGGCTTAGGCGTGGCGAAAATTAATGGTAAAACTTGGTTTATTGAAAATGCACTTCCGCACGAAAAAGTGGAATGTCGTATTCTGGAAGATAAACGCCAATATGGGCATGCTATGGCAAAAAAATGGCTAATAAAAAGCCCTGAACGTTTAGCACCAAAATGTGCTCACTTTATGCGTTGTGGTGGTTGCCAAGGGCAGCATATTCCGATTGAAATGCAGAGGAAAGCGAAAGAATCCGCATTGTTTAAGCGATTAAGTAAGTTACAGTCAGAGCCGATTTCATTTCAACCTATGATTTGTGGCGACGCTTGGGCATATCGTCGTCGTGTGCGTTTGAGTTTATGGTTTAATCCAAACACAAAACAAGTCGAAATGGGCTTTCGTCAGAAAAATACCAATGATTTAATTACCGTTCAATCTTGCGAAGTGGCAGAACCTGCAATTAATTATTTACTACCTAAATTAACCGCACTTTTAGAACAATTCTCTGCGCCGAAACAGCTTGGGCATATTGAACTTGTGGCGGCCGATAATGGCGTTGCAATGTTGTTACGTTATACGAAAAATCTTGCAGAAATTGACCGCACTTTATTGCTCAAATTTGCTGAACAAGAAAAGTTAATGCTGTTTTTACAAAGCGATGAAGGCATTGAACAAATCTATGGCGATGCACCTTATTATCAATTTTCTGATGGCATAAAATTACATTTTGATATTCGTGATTTTATTCAAATAAATCGTGTATTAAATGAACGTATGGTCAATACTGCGTTGGATTGGCTTGAATTGAGCCAACAGGATTGTGTATTGGATTTATTTTGCGGCATGGGAAATTTTACGCTTCCTCTTGCCAAACGCGTAAAAAGTGCGGTAGGAATTGAAGGTGTTTTTGAAATGGTACAAAAAGCGGAGCAAAATGCCGTAAGAAACCAAATCAAGAATATTTCATTTTTCCAAGCGGATCTTGACCAATCCTTTGTTGAACAACCTTGGGCGCGTCAGTCGTTTAATAAAATTTTGCTTGATCCTCCACGCAGTGGCGCAGCTTTCGCGTTAAATGCTTTGTGCGAGTTAAAAGCAGAGAAAATTTTATATGTGTCTTGTAATCCCGCAACATTAGTGCGCGATGCGGAGATTTTACGTGATTTTGGCTACAAGATTGAAAAAAGTGCGGTGATAGATATGTTCCCTCATACGGGGCATTTGGAGACGGTAGTACTATTGTCCAAACTCGATGTCGATAAGCATATAGATGTTGAAATTAAGCTGGATGAGCTTGATTTGACAAGTGCTGAAAGCAAGGATACTTATGCACAAATCAAAGAATATATATTGGAAAAATTCAATTTAAAGGTTTCGACACTCTATATTGCACAGATTAAAAAGAAATGTGGTATTGAATTAAGGGAGCATTATAATAAATCAAAAAAAGAGAAACAAGTTATTCCACAATGCACACCGGAAAAAGAGGAAGCTATCATGGATGCTTTAAGGCATTTTAAGATGATCTAATAGAAAAGATACTAATTCAAGTTAAAAATTATATGGTAAAGGAGAGTGAATGTATGGAAAGTATTAATGTTGAATGTCAGGTATTTACTCCTCGCAATATTGTCATTGAGATATTAAATCAAGCTGGATATATAGAAAAGCTATATGGGAAAAAGGTCCTAGAAAATTCTTGTGGTGATGGAGCTTTTCTCGTTGAAATTGTTGATAGATATATAGTAGATTGCTTAAAACAAAATTTTACTAAAAATAAGATAATCTATGGATTGGAAAATGATATATATGGAAATGAAATAGATGAAAAACACAAAACAAATTGTATAGATAATTTAAATAAGGTAGCACAAAAATATAACATTGATTATGTTAAATGGAATATTGTTCAGAATGATTTTTTGAAAAGCTTTATTAGTGAAAAATTTGACTTTATTATTGGAAATCCGCCGTATATAACATATTCAGATCTGAATAAAACTACAAGATCTTTTATTAAAAAAAATTTTACAGTTTGTTCAGAAGGGAAACCAGACTATTATTATGCTTTTATTGAAAGATCTATTAAAGCATTAGCAGATGATGGTAAATTGGCTTATCTGATTCCTAATAACATTTTTAAGAATAGATTTGCAGATAGATTGCGCGTTTTTATGTTACCTTATTTATCAGTAATAGTTGATTATACAACAGAAAAACTATTTGAAAATAAATTAACTTCGTCTGCTATTATTATTTGTAATGGTACACAGCACAATAACGATATCCGATATGTAGATAAGGTGAAAAAGCGAGAAATAAAAATGCATAAAAATAATTTAACGCATAAGTGGATTTTCAGAAAAAAAGAAGTTGCTAAAGAAAACAAGAAAAGAAAATTTGGTGATGATTTTAATGCGATGTGTCCTATTGCCACGTTATTAAATGAAGTATTTATACTAAAAAAATATGAAGAGTGTGATGAATATATATTGGTTAATGGATATAAAATTGAAAAAACGATATTAAGAGAGGCTGTTAGCCCACGATCATTACAGTATGGCCGAAAAGAATTTTTGATTTTTCCATATTCTTATAGAGATAATAATATATTGCGTTATGAGGAATTAGGGTTTATACAAGAATTTCCAGGAGCATACAGCTATTTAAAATTTTTTATTGAAAAATTAAATAAGCGTGATAAAGATGAAAATGCAAAATGGTTTGAGTTTGGAAGATCACAGGCATTAAGTCGTCTTAATCAAGAAAAGTTATTGTTATCTACTTTGATAACAGAAGAAGTTAAAATACATCACATTTCTCGAAATCAAGTTCCATATTCTGGGATATGTATATATCAAAAAGGAGATTTGTCATTAGAAATTGCAGAAAAGATTTTGAAAAGTGATGATTTTTTAAATTATGTTTATGATATAGGGATTAATGCTAGTGGAACAACAATGAGGATTACAGCAAGAGATGTTATGAATTTTGAATATACTTTGGATTAGGAAGGGAAATAACCATGGCGAAGATATCATTCAATGTAGATGCTTATACAGCTCGTTTAATAGGACGAGAAAATGTATCAAAATTAAACGGTGCCATAATTGAATTAGTTAAAAACACATATGATGCAGATGCTACGATTTGTGTCTTGTATTATGAAAAAACAACTAATTCGTTATATATCGCAGACAATGGCTGCGGTATGACAAAGGATGTCATTATAAAACATTGGATGACTATTGGAAGATCGACAAAAAAGAAACAATTTATTAGTAAATCAGGTCGAGTACAAACTGGAGCAAAAGGAATTGGAAGGTTTGCTTTAGATAGGATATCTGATACATGTGAAATGTTTACTGTTTCTGCGGAAGGAAAGTTAATTTGGAAGGTTGATTGGGAGGATTTTTCAAAGAGTGATAATATTACAGATGTAACAGCAGATTTATATGAACCAACTTTATCAATAGATGGGTTTCTTGATGAAGTTATAAATTACGAAGTAAAAAATATAATATTAAATAACTTAAAAAACACGGGAACTATTTTTAGGTTAACTTCTTTAAGAGACTCATGGAATGATAATGTTATAAAAAAAATCAAGGACGATTTAACAACATTAATACCATATGAAATGAAAAATGAATTTCGAGTATATTTTTTTGATGAAAAAAGTTCTGCCGAAGATGCGGAGGTATTAAATATTACAAATGCTTTTTCTTATGATTATAAAATCAGATTTAATGTTCTAAGTGATGGAGACACTCATATTGAGATACATAGAAATGAATTTGACTTTGGAGATAGATTTGATGAAATAATTACACAAGCTGAATTCACCTCAGAAGATGAACAGTATTTTAAAGAAAAATGTATTTGTATAGAAACAAACTTTGCGCAGATGTTACCAAAACGTGGGGAGCAGTTGAAAAATACGATAGGAGAATTTTCTGGAGTTTTGTATTTTGAAAAGGTGACTTATTCCAAAACAGATGCAGAAAGATATTTCTACAAAACATCTAATAATCGTAATATTAAAAGCGATATTTTTGGAGGAATTAAAATATATAGAGATGGTTTTAGGGTGAGGCCTTATGGAGAACCTAAAACATCTGATTATGATTGGCTACTGATAGCGGGTAGAAAAAACAAATCCCCTGCTGCACCTTCCCACCAAACAGGCGCATGGCGTGTTAATACTGATCAAATAATTGGATCAATTTTTATTTCTCGTATGAATATTACATTACCAGATCAATCCAACAGAGAAGGTATTGTAGAAACAAAGGAATTCATATTGTTAAAAGAATTTTTAATTAATGTGATTCAGGAATTTGAAAAAGACAGACAATATGTTTTTCGTAAGTTAGATGCTCGCTATGATAAAATAATGGAAGCTGCAAGGATACAAGATGAAATTAATAAGAAGGCAGAAGAAGCAAAAGCAGCAAGAGAAGAGAAGAAATTTTTAAGTGATAGCAAGGATTTTAATCAAGAGCTACAATTATCTAAAATCTCAATAAATCCAGAAGAGGCTAAAATTGTTTTAGATCATAAAGATACAGTTATTAGAAACTTAGAAGATGAGAATAGATTGCTAAGAACATTAGCTACAACGGGTATAGTCACTAACACTTATGTCCACGAAATTAAAGATATAACTCATAAGCTAAGCAGAAAGATTGTTATGGCTAAAGAAGCTTTGGAATTAGATAGTGACTTGCAAGCTGGGTTAAAATATGTAACTGAAGCTAATGTAATGAGAGAATCATTAAATTCATGGTTCAAGGTAACAATAGGTTCTGTAACACGTGATAAAAGAACTATGAAAAAAACAGATTTAAATCTTCTGATATCACAGACTGTAAAGTTATGGAAAGAAACACTTAAAAACGTTTCAATAGATTTAGAATTTCAAGGATCAGAAATACAATTAAAATGTTTTCCTTATGATATTGAAAGCATTTTTAGTAATCTGATTGCTAATAGTGTTAGTTCTTTTGAATCCTATTTTTCAGACAATAAGAGTATAAAAATTGTAGTATCTGACTTAGAAAAAGAAATTATTATCAAATACAGCGATTCTGGACGAGGGTTATCTCTTGCCTATAAAAATAATCCAAGGAAAATATTAGAACCTATGGAAAGTGATAGAAGAAATGAAATGGGAGAAACTATTGGCACTGGTATGGGGATGTGGATTATAAATAGAACTGTTGCTGACTATAATGGAAGTATAGATTTATCCGATAATTCGAAATATACTTCTGGATTCTATGCCACTATAAAATTAATAAAGAAATAGAAGTGGAGGACTGACATGTATAGAATAGGATTTATTGATGATGATCAAGATTCATATGAGGATTATCGAGTACGTTTAGCAAGAAAAGATATTGAATTACTATATCCAAATGGCATTACTGAAATGCCAGAAATGATAGAGTGGCTTTTATCTAATGGTATTAAATGTTTTATTATAGACTATAAACTTAACAATAAATTTAAGTTTTTGGGAACTGAATTAATTGCTTACATAAATGCGAAAGTCCCTGATTTACCGTGCTTAATATTAACTAATTACCCTGAAGAATCAATACGTGAGAATTTAGTAATTATAAATTTGATTGAAGATAGAAATGTTTTATCTGCAGATGATATAGAAGAATTTGTAAAAAAAATCAAACAGGCTGTTGATGTTTTTGAAAATAGGTTACGTAAATATCATATCGACTATGAGGAACTGCTCAAAGCAAAGAAAAATGGTTCTATATCAGCAATAGAAGAGGAACAATTTATAGATCTGTATAAATTATTACGCGCATATGGTGAAGTAGATGACTTGCCAATTCAGCTTTTAAGTAGCGAAGTTAATCAGAAAATTGATGAAATACTTGGAAGAGTAAATATTTTGGTAGAGAAAGTCGAAAACAGGTAAAAGTTATGCGAATACATGGAGAAAATGAAATTAGTAGAAGCATTGGTGTAAATCAAGAAAATGACTATAAAAAATATGTTCCTCAGTTGAGAGAAGACTTTAAACATATATGCGGTTATTGTGGTAAACCTGAAGAGGTTGCAACAAAAGGTTTTGAACCAGATCATTTCGTTCCAGATAGAATAGATTCAAGTAGAAAACTTGATTATTCAAATTTAGTATATTCTTGTTTCACATGCAATAGAAAGAAACTTGGCAAATGGCCAACAAAAAATAAAGATAAACCCAATGATGGAAATGTTGGATTTGTAGATCCGACATTAAAAGAGTATGACTTACATTTAGGCAGAGATAAAGATGGTAATATTGAATTCTATACAAATGTTGGAGAATATATGTATAAGAATGCGTTTAGGTTTGATATACGGCCGATGAAGGAAATATGGAAAATTAGTCAATTGATTAATGCAAAGGAAAATTTACTTAAAATCAAGGATAAGCTCACATCAGAGGAATTGATAAAATATTTAGAATTAGATAAGGCTATAGAGGAGTTGAAGAAAATATTATTCGAAAAAAAAGAGTAATCAGATATGATTGCAGTTTTGACTAGCCATTAAAGCTATGAAATTGATGATGTATCATGATATAAATTTATATAAAAACAAATGTTGATATATTAGTGTATATACGATATGTGGAATCGATAACCTTATTCACTACAAAATAACTCGATTATTCGGTACAATGTCCGCCCAAAATAGAAGCAACAGGAAGTTGCTTGCTCTTCATCAATAAGGGGATGTTATGGTTGCTGTTCGTGGTTCTCATTTGTTAAATCCGCAGGATTTTGTGATTGAACAATGGTGCGCTGGCTTAAAACTGGCAGAACAAACAGAAAAAAGTTTGATCGATGCGTGGTATTACGCACGTGACTTAATGAGCACTCATCCCAATGAAATGAAGAATGCTACCTTGATGCTCCAGTCTGGCGTGGAAATGGTAGAAATTTTGCACGAACTTAATATGGATGCGGAAACCCTGCTTACTGCAATGCTGTTTCCTATCGTTGCAAATAAATTAACAGACTGGGAAAGCCTAAAAGAAAAATTTGGTGCGAAAATCACTAAATTGCTCAAAGGCGTGTTGGAAATGGATAACATCCGTCAACTCAATGCCAGCCATTCCGCTAATGCCTTACAAGTGGATAATGTTCGCCGTATGTTGTTGGCGATGGTGGATGATTTCCGCTGCGTGATTATTAAACTTGCCGAACGTATTACTTTCTTGCGTGATGCAGAGCATCGTTGTGCAGAGGAAGGCAAAGTTCTTGCCGCCAAAGAATGTTCTAATATTTACGCCCCTCTTGCCAATCGTCTTGGGATTGGTCAGTTGAAATGGGAGTTAGAGGATTACTGCTTCCGTTATCTCCATCCTGAACAATATCGCGCTATTGCTAAATTATTGCAGGAACGTCGTCTCGATCGAGAACATTACATTGCTGATTTCGTTAGTGAGTTGAGCGGTTATTTACGCGAAAATCTTGAACAAGTGGAAGTGTACGGTCGTCCGAAACATATTTATAGCATTTGGCGCAAAATGCAGAAAAAGCATCTTGAGTTTAGTGGTTTATATGATGTAAGAGCGGTCAGAATTATTGTGCAAAAATTGCAAGATTGTTATACCGCACTTGGGATTGTTCATACTCAATTTAAACACTTACCCAAAGAATTTGACGATTATGTCGCTAACCCGAAACCGAATGGTTATCAATCTATTCATACTGTTGTTTTAGGTAAAGGTGGCAAGCCAATTGAAGTGCAAATTCGAACTCAACAAATGCATGATGATGCAGAGTTGGGCGTGGCTGCTCACTGGAAATATAAAGAGGGCAATACAGGCAGTATGTCTGCCTATGAAGAAAAAATTTCGTGGTTGCGTAAATTGTTAGCTTGGCAAGATGATATTACGGATTCAGGCGAAGTGATGGCTGAGTTGCGCAGTCAAGTGTTTGATGACCGTGTATATGTGTTTACGCCAAAAGGCGAAGTGGTGGATTTGCCAACGGGATCTACACCATTAGATTTTGCTTACGCCATTCATAGTGAAATTGGTCATCGCTGTATCGGGGCAAAAGTGGCGGGGCGTATTGTGCCATTTACCTACCAGCTACAAATGGGTGATCAAATCGATATTATTACCCAGAAAAATCCGAACCCGAGCCGTGACTGGCTAAACCCAAATTTAGGATTTACTCACACTGCAAAATCTCGAGCCAAAATTCAAGCGTGGTTTAAAAAACAAGATCGCGATAAAAATATTCCAGCGGGTAAAGAATTACTCGATAATGAATTAGCGCGTTTAAATTTAAGTATTAAGCAAGTGGAACCTTATGCGTTACCACGCTATAACTTGAAAAATTTGGACGATCTTTATGCGGGCATTGGCAGTGGCGATATTCGTTTAAATAACTTAATCAATTTCTTGCAAAGTAAATTGATTAAAGTGACCGCTGAAGAGGCTGATCAAGAAATTTTACGCCATGTTGCTAACAAAAGTGCGGTGAATTCTCAGCAGAAATCTGAGAAAAAAAATGGCTATGTGATTGTGGAAGGTGTGGGCAATCTTATGCATCATATTGCACGTTGCTGCCAACCTATTCCTGGCGATGCGATTGTTGGTTATATCACAATGGGGCGTGGAATTTCTATTCACCGAGCGGATTGTGAACAATTCTTAGATTTGCAAGCGGCTCATCCAGAACGCGTAGTGGAATCAATTTGGGGCGAAAATTACGCAAGTGGTTTCCATATTAATATCCGTATTGTGGCAGGCGATCGCAATGGCTTATTGCGTGATATTACGACGGTTCTGGCAAATGAAAAAATTAGCGTATTAGGAGTGTCAAGCCGTGCTGATACCAAAAAACAGCTTGCTACGATTGATATGGAAATTGAACTCCATAATGTTGAAAGTTTAAGTAAAATATTGGCTCGATTAGCAAAATTAGATGATGTTATCGAAGCGAAACGTTTATAAAAATAGGAAAATTTATGTATAAAACGACGGGGCTAACCCATTTAATCAACTCCACTAAATATTCATTACAAGGCTTAAAAAGTGCGTTTAAAAATGAAACGGCTTTTCGCCACGAATGTTTTTTAGCCTGCATTTTAATTCCTCTTGCTTTCTTTTTAGGCGAAACAAAAATTGAAATTATCTTGATGATTTCTTCTGTTTTGCTTGTGATGGCGTTAGAACTTTTAAACAGTGCGGTGGAAGCTGTAGTTGATCGCATTGGTACAGAACGCCACGAGCTTTCAGGGCGTGCGAAAGATCAAGGCTCTGCATCGGTATTTATTGCTCTTTGTATTGTCGGTATCGTTTGGGGCGGAATTTTATTCTTCTAGCCCTTCCAAAGTGCGGTAAGTTTTTACCGCATTTTTGATTTATCCAATCACGTCAAAATCATTTATAAAAATAAGGAAAAATATGACCGCACTTTTAAAAATTGGTCTGGTGTCTGTTTCTGACCGCGCATCAGCAGGCGTATATCAAGATCAAGGTATCCCAGAATTACAGGCTTGGTTAGAACAAGCACTTGTCGATCCTTTCCATTTGGAAACAAGATTAATCCCCGATGAGCAGCCAGTTATTGAACAAACATTAAAAGAGCTAGTGGATGAACAAGGTTGCCATTTAGTCCTGACAACCGGTGGAACAGGGCCAGCAAAACGCGATGTAACGCCTGATGCAACCCTTGCGGTAGCGGATCGAGAAATGCCTGGTTTTGGCGAACAAATGCGTCAAGTGAGTTTGCATTTTGTGCCCACCGCAATTTTATCCCGCCAAGTAGGTGTGATTCGTAAGGAAAGCCTGATTTTAAATCTTCCGGGTCAGCCTAAAGCGATTAAAGAAACCTTAGAAGGTGTGAAAGATAAAGAAGGAAATGTGCTTGTAAAAGGCATTTTTAGCGCGGTGCCTTATTGTTTGCAACTGACTAACGGCTTATATATTGATACCAAGCCTGAAATCATTGAAAGTTTCCGCCCTAAATCCGCAAGACGCGAAAATCTGGAGAAATAGCATGAAAAAAATTGAAGCAATGATTAAACCGTTTAAATTAGATGATGTGCGAGAAAGTCTTTCAGATATTGGTATTTCAGGTATGACAATCACGGAAGTGCGCGGATTTGGTCGCCAAAAAGGTCATACAGAACTTTATCGTGGTGCGGAATATATGGTGGATTTTCTGCCGAAAGTGAAATTGGAAGTAGTGGTTCCTGATGAGCTTGTGGATCAATGTATTGAAGCGATTATTGAAACGGCACAAACAGGTAAAATCGGTGACGGCAAAATTTTTGTTTATAACGTTGAACGAGCGATCCGCATTCGCACGGGCGAAGAAAACGAGGAGGCGATTTAGTGCAAAATAATTTAAATTTACACCGCACTTTGCGTGGCATTGCTTCGGTGATTATTATCTTAGCTGGCGTTGCATTGGCGGCAGAAATTGTGGTGCCATTCTTGCTATCGCTATTTATCGCGATAATTTGTTCACCGATGATTAAGGCGATGACGCAACGCCGAATTCCTCATTGGTTGGCCATTACTTTGCTTTTCGTCTTGATTTCTTTGGTGTTTTTCTTATTCGTCGGGCTGATTAACAGCACTGCAAGAGAATTCACCCAATCAATTCCACAATATAAAGTTTTGCTTTCACAACGCGTGAGTGATTTAACTGAATTGTTGCAACGTTTCAATCTGCCTTTCACGCTTTCGCGTGAAACCATCCAAGAAAATTTTGACCCAAGCATCATTATGAATTTTGTGAGCCGAGTATTGCTGAATTTCTCTGGTGTAGTGAGTAATGTGTTTGTTTTAGTGTTGGTTGTGATTTTTATGCTTGCTGAAGCGCCAACGATGAAGCATAAATTTGCAATGGTGATTAGTTCAACACCTCATGATGCTGCCAAAGAAGAACGCCATATTGACCGCGTTTTGCAAGGCGTAATTGGTTATCTTGGCATTAAAAGTATCACGAGCTTGCTGACTGGTGTCGGGGTGTTTATTTTGTTGGAAGCCTGTGGGGTTCAATATGCGATTTTGTGGGCAACCTTGAGTTTCTTGTTGAATTATATTCCCAATATTGGTTCTATCATTGCGGCTATTCCGATTATTGTGCAAGCCTTATTACTGAACGGCTTTGGCATTGGCTTTGGCGTGGCAGTTGGTGTTATTGCGATCAATATGGTTGTCGGTAACATTATTGAGCCTAAAATGATGGGTGAGCGATTAGGGCTTTCAACCTTAGTGGTGTTTCTCTCATTATTGTTTTGGGGATGGTTACTTGGAACCGTGGGAATGTTACTGTCTGTTCCTTTGACGATGGCATTAAAAATTGCCTTGGAGTCGAGCCCCAATACGGCGAAATATGCCTGTCTATTGGGTGATGTCGAAGATTTCAAATAGATTTCATAGAGAAAGTGCGGTGAATTTTCACCGCATTTTTTATGATAAGTCTTGCGGATCAACATCCAAAATTAACCGCACTTGGCTGTTTTTTTCAAGTTCGGCGTGTTGATATTCTCTCAATGCTTTTTGCAACGTCATTCTTGACGGATGTTGCAATAATAACTGCCAGCGATATTGCCCTGCTTTTTTGCTGAACGGTGCAGGCATTGGGCCAAGCATTTGTAATCCCGCAATTTGCTTCGATTGAAAAAAATCTGCAATCTGGCTTAAGCAATTTTCTGCAAGCTCAGAATGGCGAGCCTGTGCTTTGAATAACGCCTGAAAAGTGAAGGGCGGCAATCCCATTGAATGGCGTAATTGTAAGGTTTCTTTTGCAAAAGCTTGGTAGCCATTCGCTAATAATGTAGTGAGTAAAGGATGATCAGGATAATGTGTTTGTAGCACCACTTCGCCTTGTTTATCGGCACGTCCAGCACGTCCAGCAACTTGAATATAAAGTTGAGCGAGGCGTTCTTCTGCACGAAAATCCAGTGAAAATAATGCACTATCTACATTCACTAAGGCAACGAGAGTAACATTCGGGAAATGATGTCCTTTCGCGAGCATTTGTGTGCCAATCAAAATTTGGCTTTTGCCTTGTTGAATATCTTCTAAATAACCTTCCAATTTTCCTTTACGCGCAGTGCTATCGCGGTCGATTCGCGCTACAGAATAATGAGGAAATAGCGTTTTCAAGGTTTCTTCTAATTGTTCCGTGCCGAGACCTGTAGTGACTAAATGAGTCGAGCCGCAATCACCACATTGTCGAGGAATAGTTTTTTGAGCACCGCAATGGTGACAACGCAATACATTTTGATGCTGATGATAGGTATAAGGTTTTTCACAATGAGGGCATTGTGCGATCCAACCACATTCGTGGCAAAGCAATACGGGCGCAAAGCCACGACGATTTAAGAAAAGCAATACTTGATTGCCTTTTTCGAGGTGGGCTTTCATCCGTTCTAATAAGGGTTTTGATAACCCGTTTTGTATGTTTTGATTTTTCAAATCAATAACGAAATGACGAAGTGCGGTAGAATTTCCCGCTCTTTTTGATAAAACTAAATGTTGGTATTTGCCGTTTTGTACATTATTAATACTTTCTAAACTTGGCGTGGCGGAGCCCATTAATACCGCAATATTTAGTTTTTGAGCTAGAACAATAGCCAAGTCTCGCGCATGGTAACGCCAACTGTCTTGCTGTTTGTAAGACGCGTCATGTTCTTCGTCCAAAATAATTGCACCAAGATTAGAAAATTGCGTGAACAATGCCGATCTCGTGCCAATCACAATGGCACTTTGTCCAGAGCGGGCGCGATCCCATACATAAAGCCGTTGCGTATCGGTTAAATTAGAATGCAGCACATCAATTTCCACATTAAAACGTGCTTTAAAACGTTGCACCGTTTGTGGTGTTAGGCCGATTTCGGGTACAAGCACTAATACTTGTTTACCCAATTTTAAAATTTCTTCAATATACTGCAGATAAATTTCCGTTTTTCCAGAACCTGTCACCCCATCGAGCAGCCATACATTGAAGCCAGAATGAAAGAGTAGTTGGCTGAAGGCTAAGGCCTGTTGCTTATTTAAGGTTAAGCGATTTTCAGCATTGACAATTGGGTTATTGCCTAAGCTTTGTTGCCAGCTTAGGGGCTTTGTTTGGAGAGTAATTTCCTCAATAAACCCTTTGGCTTTTAAAGCTGACCAAATCGCAGAAGAAAAATCATTATTGCCTTTTTCAAGATCAGTTTCAGATAAGCATTGTAGGGCTTCAGCTTGCTTTTTCGAGCGTTTTAATTCGCCTTGTTCAAGGGCATTTTTCCCCTCATCCGTAATTCGCCAAAAAGTGCGGTCATTTTTCACCGCACTTTCGCCGTTACGCAATTTCACAGGCAAGGCTTGAAATAATACATCGCCTAATCCCGCTTGATAATAATTTGCTGCCCAATGCAACCAATCCCAATAAATTGGGGTAAAGATCGGTGCTAAATCTAATGGTTGAAGAATGGCTTTGAGTTTATTTTCTGGTACATCGGATTTTGTTGGGAAATCAGCCACAATGGCGACACGTTTTTGGGTGCCAAAAGGCACAAGAACACGCGTGCCGATTTGTAATGAAACATCATCGGGGACGAGATAATCAAATAAACGAGTAAGCGGCACAGCCAGTGCCACTCGGACAATTTTCATAATCAACCTTGGGAAAAAATTTGCCCTATTATACGAGAAAAATTGGTATAATCGCCGCCAATTTTTTCACGAACAAGATTTTTATGACACAAACCTTTGCTGATCAAAAACGTAAAACCGTTGAAACCGCAGAATTTACCGAAGATGGCCGCTATAAACGCAAAGTCCGTAGCTTTGTGTTACGTACTGGCCGTTTGAGCGAATTTCAAAGAAATATGATGAATGATAACTGGGGAACACTTGGTTTAGACTATCAAACGGAACCTTTTGATTTTGCGAAGATTTATGGCAATGATAATCTAGTTGTATTAGAAATTGGCTTTGGAATGGGAAAATCGCTCGTGGATATGGCTTTTGCTAATCCAGACAAAAATTACCTTGGCATTGAAGTTCATACTCCAGGCGTTGGTGCTTGTATTGCTTATGCAGTGGAAAAAGGCGTAACGAATTTACGCGTGATTTGTCATGATGCCACGGAAATTTTACGTGACAGTATTGCTGATGATGTGCTTGGCGGTTTGCAATTATTTTTCCCCGATCCTTGGCATAAAGCAAAGCATCATAAACGCCGTATTGTTCAACCGCACTTTGTGGCGCAAGTTGTGCAAAAATTAGCTGGAAATGGTTTTATCCATATGGCGACAGACTGGGAAAATTATGCAGAGCAAATGCTAGAAGTATTAAGCGCGAATACCGATTTAGTGAATACCTCGAAAAATGGCGATTATATTCCAAGACCAGATTTTAGACCTTTAACTAAATTTGAAGCCAGAGGCCACAGACTTGGTCATGGCGTTTGGGATTTATATTTTGTGAAGAAATAAGCTAGTTTTAAATAACGCGTGGGCTTACGCCCACCCTACCACAAATTTTTTATAAACAACTATAATAATATTTCTCGTAGGGTGGGCGTAAGCCCACGAAATAACAAAAGAAATGCCTAATTTTGAGGCTAAAGACCACAAATTTAGGCTCAATATTTAGCATTTATACTTTATGAAGAAATAAGCGGATTTTAACTAAATCCAATACTTAATTTATGAATTTAATATAGAATACGCGTTTAAATATAACCTTAATAGGAGAAATACAATGTCTAAATCTTACAATCAACGCCAACGCAAAAAACTTCATCTTGCGGAATTTCAAGAACTGGGTTTTCTTGTAAATTTCCAATTTACAGAAGGTACTGCGATTGAAACAGTAGATGAAATTGTTGATTGTTTTATTAACGAAGTGATTCAACCAAATGGTCTAGCTTATGAAGGTAGCGGGTATTTACATTGGGAAGGTTTAGTTTGCCTAGAAAAAATTGGTAAATGTGATGAAAGCCACCGTGAAACTGTGAAAAAATGGTTAGAAACAAATGGTTTGCAACAAATTGAAGTAAGCGAATTATTTGATATTTGGTGGGAATATTCAGCAAAAGCAGAGTAATTTGATTTAAAAACAGCATGGCATAAATCGCTGTGCTGTTTTATTAAAAATATTAGCGAAATTCACCGCACTTTAGATTTTTTGATCTATCACAAATAAAGCTCAATAATTTAACGATCTACCTATTTTGGGTGGTTCATATTGTAACTGTTGCGTCGCATAATTCTACGCCTTAAAAAAAGCATTTGTTTATTTATTCACAAAAGGCAAGCTCGATGACCGTTGAAAACTTACCCCGCAGACAGTTTTTACGAGGTAAATTCTTAACGTCTTTACATTCAGAAAATGAGCAAAAACAAGGCTTTGATGGAATTCGCCCACCTTGGGCTGTGGAAAATTCCATTTTTGTGGAGCAATGTACTCGCTGTGGCGATTGCCTTTCTGTCTGTGAAACCAATATTTTGGTGAAAGGCGATGGAGGTTTTCCTGAAGTTCGTTTTGATAATGGCGAATGTACTTTTTGTGGTAAATGCGTAGATGTGTGTAAACAACCTATTTTTCATTCTCGCGATGAAAAACCTTGGTTACACAAAATCAAAATTGGCATGGCTTGTTTAAGCCAACATCGCATTGAGTGCCGTTCTTGCCAAGACAGCTGCCCGATGAGAGCAATTAGTTTTTGTCTGCAAATGGGGGGAGTGGCGCAGCCGTTAGTGAATACGGATGTTTGTAACGGCTGTGGGGCTTGTTTACAGGGCTGTCCGGTGAATGCGATTAAAATTAGTTATTTAAAACAAAATGAGTAATACAAACTTATCTCCGGAAAGCGCAAAAGATTGGCATGTTGTTGGGCTAATTGTTCAAGGTAATCCGGAAAAATTTGCGGCAATTCGAACCGCACTTTTAGCGATTGAGCATACTGAAATTCCAACTTTTGATGAAAAGTTTGGAAAGATGGTCGTAGTGATGCAATCGCATGATCAACATATTCTGCTAGATAATATGGAAAGTGTGAAAGACATTGATGGTGTTATTAATGTGTCATTGGTCTATCACGAGCAAGACGAGCAGAAGAAATAAATTACTATAACAATACCTTTATTCTCTTGTAAGCAAGGGAAATGCTTAAAAGATAAAAGAAAAGTTTTTGTCTTTTATCGTAAGGCTACTGCCTTATAGGTGTGTAAAAAGTTTACATTTAATAATAAATCAGTGTTTAACGTGGGGGAAACGCGATGAGTTTAAGTCGTCGAGACTTTATGAAAGCCAACGCAGCTGTAGCTGCGGCAACGGCTGCGGGGCTAACCATCCCAGTCAAAAATGTGGTTGCGGCTGAATCCGAAATTAAATGGGACAAAGCAGTATGTCGTTTCTGTGGTACCGGTTGTGCAGTATTAGTGGGTACTAAAGATGGACGTGTTGTGGCATCTCAGGGTGATCCGGAAGCAGAAGTAAACCGTGGTTTAAACTGTATTAAAGGTTACTTCTTACCGAAAATTATGTACGGTAAAGACCGTGTAACTCAGCCACTTTTACGTATGACAAACGGAAAATTTGATAAGAACGGCGATTTTACGCCTGTTTCTTGGGATGTTGCGTTCAAAACAATGGCTGAAAAATTTAAAGAAGCTTTTAAAAAGAACGGGCAAAATGCAGTGGGTATGTTCACTTCTGGACAATCAACCATTTGGGAAGGCTATGCGAAAAACAAACTTTGGAAAGCTGGTTTCCGTTCTAACAACGTAGACCCGAATGCGCGTCACTGTATGGCATCTGCAGCGGTTGCATTTATGCGTACTTTTGGTATGGATGAACCTATGGGTTGCTATAACGATATTGAACAGGCAGATGCTTTTGTTCTTTGGGGATCAAATATGGCGGAAATGCACCCAATTTTGTGGTCGCGTATTACTGATCGTCGTATTTCTAATCCTGATGTTAGTGTTACTGTACTTTCTACTTACGAGCATCGTAGTTTTGAACTTGCCGATCACGGTTTGATATTTACACCGCAAACTGATTTGGCGATTATGAACTATATCATCAATTATCTTATTCAAAATAATGCGATTAATTGGGATTTTGTTAATAAACATACCAAATTTAAACGCGGAGAAACGAATATTGGCTATGGTTTGCGTCCAGAGCATCCATTAGAAAAAGACACGAATCGTAAAACAGCTGGGAAAATGCACGATTCTTCTTTTGAAGAATTAAAGCAACTTGTATCAGAATATACGGTTGAAAAAGTATCTCAAATGTCAGGTCTAGATAAAGTTCAGCTAGAAACTTTAGCGAAACTTTATGCTGATCCAACGAAGAAAGTGGTTTCCTACTGGACAATGGGCTTTAACCAACATACACGTGGTGTGTGGGTAAACCAATTAATCTACAATATTCATTTACTTACTGGAAAAATTTCAATCCCGGGTTGTGGACCATTTTCATTAACTGGTCAGCCTTCTGCTTGTGGTACGGCACGTGAAGTAGGTTCATTCCCTCATCGTTTACCTGCCGACTTAGTGGTAACTAATCCAAAACACCGTGAAATTGCCGAACGTATTTGGAAATTACCAAAGGGGACGGTTTCTGAAAAAGTGGGGTTACACACAATTGCACAAGACCGTGCAATGAATGATGGCAAAATGAATGTGTTATGGCAAATGTGTAACAATAATATGCAAGCAGGGCCAAACATTAATCAAGAGCGTTTGCCAGGCTGGCGTAAAGAAGGCAACTTCGTGATTGTTTCAGATCCTTACCCAACTGTATCCGCACTTTCCGCTGACTTAATTCTTCCAACGGCAATGTGGGTAGAAAAAGAGGGGGCTTACGGTAATGCAGAACGTCGTACTCAATTCTGGCGTCAGCAAGTCAAAGCACCGGGCGAAGCAAAATCAGACTTATGGCAATTAATGGAGTTTGCAAAATACTTCACGACAGATGAAATGTGGACAGAAGAATTACTTGCACAAATGCCTGAATATAGAGGTAAAACTTTATATGAAGTGCTTTTCAAAAATGGTCAAGTAGATAAATTCCCATTGAGCGAACTTGCTGAAGGTCAATTAAACGACGAATCAGAATACTTTGGTTATTACGTTCACAAAGGTTTATTTGAAGAATACGCTGAATTTGGTCGCGGTCACGGTCACGATTTAGCTCCATTTGATATGTATCATAAAGCGCGTGGTTTACGTTGGCCAGTTGTAGAAGGTAAAGAAACCTTGTGGCGTTACCGTGAAGGCTATGATCCGTATGTTAAAGAAGGGGAAGGTGTGGCTTTCTATGGTTATCCTGATAAGAAAGCGATTATTCTTGCGGTGCCTTATGAACCACCAGCTGAGTCACCCGATAATGAATACGATTTATGGTTATCGACGGGTCGTGTTCTTGAACATTGGCATACGGGTACAATGACACGCCGTGTACCAGAATTGCATCGCGCATTTCCAAATAATTTAGTATGGATGCACCCATTAGATGCACAAGCACGTGGTTTACGTCACGGCGATAAAATTAAGATTTCATCTCGTCGAGGCGAAATGATTTCTTACTTAGATACTCGCGGACGTAATAAACCACCTCGTGGCTTAGTATTTACCACTTTCTTTGATGCAGGTCAGCTTGCAAATAACTTAACGCTAGATGCGACAGACCCAATTTCAAAAGAAACCGACTTCAAAAAATGTGCGGTAAAAGTGGAAAAGGCTGCGTAAAAACCATGTAAAAATCAACCGCACTTTATTTTCTCCTATCAATAAAAGAGGAAGATGAAAGTGCGGTTAAAATCTAAAAAGAAAATGAAGAAACCGGCACTCAATCCTGAACGTAGAAAATTTCTTAAAGAAGCAACCCGTACTGCGGGTGGTTTAGCTGGCGTTGGGATCTTGTTGGGATTGCAGCAAAATCAAAGTCTTGCGCGCGAAGGCGTGCCATTACGTCCGCCCTTTGCTTTGCAAGATGCAAAAGCGTTTTCTGCCGCTTGTATTCGTTGTGGACAATGTGTTCAAGCCTGTCCTTATGACATGCTGCATTTAGCATCTTTATTATCGCCAGTAGAAGCGGGAACACCTTATTTTATTGCGCGTGATAAACCTTGTGAAATGTGTCCGGATATTCCTTGTGCAAAAGCCTGTCCTAGTGGTGCATTAGATCGTCAAGCAACAGATATTAATGAATCGCGAATGGGGCTGTCAGTACTGTTAGATCACGAAACTTGCTTAAATTATCAAGGATTACGTTGCGATGTTTGTTATCGGGTTTGTCCATTAATCGACAAAGCGATTACATTGGAAAAACAACATAATCCACGTTCTGATAAGCACGCGTTATTTATTCCAACAGTACATTCTGATGCTTGTACCGGATGTGGAAAATGTGAGCAAGCTTGTGTGTTAGAAGAAGCAGCGATTAAAATTTTACCAATGGATCTTGCAAAAGGTATGTTAGGTAAACATTATCGTTTAGGCTGGGAAGAAAAAGCGAAAGCTGGTCATTCTCTTGCGCCTAAAGATATGATTTCGTTGCCAACTCGAACGCCAGAGGGAGCTACAGTAATGCCTGAACCAGCAGAACCCGTGCTTGCGCCTATTTTAGGGAGTGGCACATAATGGCAAATACACCAAAATTTGCAGGTAAAGAGGCTCGAGAAAAATGGGGCTGGTGGTGTGCAAACCGCTTTTTGTTTTGGCGTCGATTAAGCCAGCTTAGCATTCTTGCCATGTTTTTAAGTGGGCCTTATTTTGGCGTATGGATTTTAAAAGGTAATTATAGTGGAAGCCTATTGCTCGATACTATTCCATTAAGTGACCCGTTAATTACCGCTGAAAGCTTGGCTGCAAGACATTTACCTGATGCTCTAACCTTAATTGGTGCTGCAATTATTGTGTTATTTTACGCAGTACTCGGCAGTAAAGTGTTTTGTGGTTGGGTATGCCCACTAAATGTTGTGACTGACTGTGCTGCGTGGCTTCGCCGTAAGTTAGGCATTCGCCAAACAGCAAAAATTTCGCGTAGTTTACGTTATGGCATTCTTGTGCTTATTTTGCTAGGCAGTAGTGTCAGCGGAATGTTGCTTTGGGAGTGGGTTAATCCAGTGGCTGCTCTTGGTCGAGCTTTTGTATTTGGTTTTGGTGCAACAGGCTGGCTATTACTTGTTATTTTTCTTTTTGATTTATTGATTGCCGAACATGGCTGGTGTGGACATCTTTGCCCAATTGGTGCTGCTTATGGTGTGATTGGTGCAAAAAGTTTAATCCGTATTAAAGTGATTGATCGTGCTAAATGCGATAATTGTATGGATTGCTACAATGTTTGTCCCGAAGCCCAAGTGTTACGTTCGCCTTTACACGGAAAAAAAGACGAAAGCCTACTCGTGCTTTCCAAAGATTGCATCAGCTGCGGACGTTGTATTGACGTTTGCGCTGAAAAAGTTTTTAAATTTTCGACCAGATTCGATCATTCAGGGGAGTGATTAATATGACTAAACAGGTATCTAAAATTTTAGCGGGATTATTTACCGCACTTTTTGCTGGTTCACTGATGGCATCTGATGCACCAGCAGTGGGAAAAGATTTAACTCAAGCGGCTGAAAACATTGCTCCAGCATTTCATAATGCACCGCGTCAAAGCGAATTACCCGCATTGAACTATGTAAACCAGCCTCCAATGGTTCCACATAGTGTTGCAAATTATCAAGTGACAAAAAATGTAAATCAATGTTTAAATTGTCACAGCCCAGAAAATTCTCGTTTGAGCGGTGCAACTCGAATCAGCCCAACTCACTTTATGGATCGTGATGGAAAAGTAGGTTCAAGCTCCTCTCCGCGTCGTTATTTCTGTTTACAATGTCACGTTTCTCAATCAAACGTAGATCCAATTGTTCCAAATGATTTTAAACCGATGAAAGGTTACGGAAACTAGTTTAAGAGGTCTATATGTCTGAGAAAAAACCAAATATCTTAAAACGTTTCTGGCAATGGTTTAGAAAACCAAGCCGTATGGCGATAGGTACGATTATTATCTTATCGGCTATTGGCGGTATTCTTTCTTGGGTTGGTTTTAATTATGGTTTAGAAAAAACCAACACTGAACAGTTCTGTGCAAGCTGCCATATGCAAGATGCTTATCCAGAATATTTACATAGCGTGCATTATCAAACTCGTACAGGCGTGGGCGCAAGTTGTCCAGACTGCCACGTGCCGCATGAATTTGGCCCTAAAATGAAACGTAAAATTATTGCGGCGAAAGAAGTATATGCGCACTATACTGGAAAAGTGGATACATTAGAAAAATTCAATGCGCATCGTTTAGAAATGGCTGAAAACGAATGGGCTCGTATGAAAGCTAACGATTCTAAAGAATGCCGTAACTGTCATAAAGTAGATCGTATGAACTTCAACGATCAACGTTCTGTGGCTGCACGTATGCATGAAAAAATGAAGACTGAAGGTAAAACTTGTATTGATTGTCACAAAGGTATTGCACACCAATTACCTGATATGAGTGGCGTTGAGTCAGGATTCAAAGACGAGAAATAATTTTCTCAAAATATTGTGAAAAAATACCGCGCTTAGCTAATAAGTGCGGTATTTTTATTTTGTGTTTATACAAGATAATCTATTGATGTTAGTCTTTATTTAAAGCCTATTTTTCAGTAAACTTAGCAAGTTTTGTTGAATTATTAAAATATCATTTCAAATTTAGGAATTTATTGTGGCTCACCGAGATTTTGCCGCACGTCGCGGTTCAA
Organism: Haemophilus haemolyticus; assembly: GCF_003493605.1. Taxonomy (GTDB): domain Bacteria; phylum Pseudomonadota; class Gammaproteobacteria; order Enterobacterales; family Pasteurellaceae; genus Haemophilus; species Haemophilus haemolyticus_J. Next base: position 37,747 of record NZ_QQKA01000002.1, on the reverse strand, counting down.
ATAATAAGAAAAAAACAAAAAAGAATAAGAACATTCTGCTCATCCTCGCTTTAGTCATTGTGTTGGCTTTTGGCGTAGGGCTTTATTTGTTGAAAAATAAAAATAGCGAAGCTGTAGTGCAACAGGCTGCGACACAACAAGAAAAAACGCAACCTAAAAGTGTCTTACCTAATCGCCCGGAGGAAGTTTGGAGTTATATCAAAGCATTAGAAACTCGAACTGTTCCTGTTGATAATAAACCTACAAGCGTAGAGCAAAATATGCGCTTAACCGAAGAACAACGCCAAGTTTTAGTGCAAATGGAAAAAGAACAACAAGCAGCAGAAGAGGCGCGTAAATTAGCGGAGAAACAACGTGTGGAAGAAATGACAAAAGCTCAACAAGTGCAAGTAGCGCAAAAAGTAGAGCAAGCGAAAAAGTCTGAAGTAGTAAAAACAGAAACAGTGCAACCTGAATCTACACAAAAACAAGAACAGCCTAAAATTGATACTGCTAAAAAAGTTGAGCAACCTAAAACTACAGATAATTTGAACGGTGGTAAAAAATTCGGTTTACAATGTGGCGCTTTCAAAAATAGAGCGCAAGCTGAAAATTTGCAAGGACGCTTATCAATGACTGGTTTAAATGCACAAGTGCAAGTGAATGGTGAATGGAACCGTGTTCGTGTTGGTGGATTTGCTAGTCGAGATGCCGCAGTGCAAGCGCAAAGTAAAGCCAAAAGTGTGGCAGATTGTGTTGTGATTGGCATGTGATGCTAATCTAACATTGTTGAGTTATCTTGATACATTAGATCTCTATCATTGAAATAAAAAAATCCCTACTAAAAGTGCGGTGCAATTAGTTGGGATTTTTTCATTAAGGGTTATTACAAAATAATCATATCATCACGATGCATTGCGACTGCACCGTATTCATAGCCTAAAACATTCTCAATGTCTGCTGATTTTCGGCCCTTAATTAATTGTAGGGCATCGCTGTTATAGCGTGGCATACCTAGCGCAATGTCTTTACCCGATTGAGTGCGTATTTTGACTACTTCACCACGCGAAAAAAGCCCTTCTACGTTAATAATGCCAGCGGGTAATAAGGATTTATTTTGTTCAAGAATAGCGTTTTTAGCCCCCTCGTCAACGGTGATAATGCCAGCAGATGGCGCGGCGAAAAGCCATTGTTTGCGACTTTCTAATCGATCAGATTGGTGTGCAATAAATTTTGTACCAATATTTTGTTCATAAGCAAGATCTGCAATTACATTTGAACGATTACCTGGTGCAATAATTGTTTCAATTCCAGAGCGAGTCGCAACATCGGCAGCAATGATTTTGGTCATCATTCCACCAGTGCCAAGATTAGTCCCACTACCACCAGCGATTGAGCGAATGTGATCAGTGATTTGTTCTACAACTGGAATTAATTTCGCTTCAGGATTTTTACGCGGATCACTATCAAATAAACCTTGTTGATCAGTTAATAAATAAAGCTGTTCTGCCTGAACAAGAATAGCGACTAATGCGGATAAATTGTCATTATCGCCCACTTTAATTTCTGCGGTCGCCACCGCATCATTTTCATTAATTACAGGAATAATGTGGTTATCTAAAAGTGCATGTAAAGTATCTCGCGCATTTAAAAAACGTTCGCGATCTTCAATATCGGCACGAGTTAATAAAAGTTGTCCGATATGAATATCATAAATAGCAAATAATTTTTCCCAAGCCTGAATTAATTGGCTTTGACCAACCGCTGCAAGTAGTTGCTTTGAGGCAATAGTGGGTGGTAATTGAGGATGATTCAGATAATGGCGACCCGCTGCAATAGCGCCTGAAGTAACGATCACTATACGAAATCCATCATTATGCAGTTTTGCAATTTGACGAACGATTTCCATCATATGCGGTGAATTCAGTTTTGGCGAACCCTGTGTTAGGGTACTTGTACCAAATTTCACTACGATTGTTTTTTTATTCATAGTCGTTTCCAAAGTTCTTAAAATTGGCATTAACGTTATCACTAAATCAATGAAAAATCACCTAATATCAGGTATAGTAACGGCAAATTTTAGGGGGATTTATGACATTTAGTTTAATTGTGGCAACAACATTAAATAGCGTGATTGGTAAAGATAACCAAATGCCTTGGCACTTGCCTGCTGATTTGGCATGGTTTCGTCAGAACACGACGGGCAAACCTGTCATCATGGGGCGTAAAACGTTTGAAAGTATTGGTCGCCCGCTACCTAAACGGACCAATATCGTACTTTCTCGCCAGCCTTTTAAACACGAAGGTGTGGTATGGAAAGATGGTCTTGAAAGTGCGGTAGATTTTGTCAGAGATTTTGATGAAATTATGTTGATTGGTGGGGGAGAGTTATTCAAACAATATTTACCGAAAGCAGATAAGTTATACCTTACTCAAATTCAGGCAGAACTAGATGGTGATACTTTTTTTCCTCAATTGAATTGGGATGAGTGGAAAATTGAATTTGACGAATATCGTAAGGCGGATGAACAAAATCGCTATGATTGTCGATTTTTGATTCTTACACGAAAATAAATCAAATTAATGAGACCATATCTTTAGAGCATTCATTAATCTAGAAAATAAAGAGATGATGATTTCCCTTGAGTTCCCCTTTTTAAAGTTTCATAATGAGCCTTCATTTTTTTATTTTTGATAGTTTTAAAGGTTATCTCAAATATCTCATTTTTAAACATTATCCCAGCTTAGGGAAGGCATTATGACGCAAACTGCAACTGAAAACCCATCAAATAAATCTGTATCAAATAAAACGAACCGTAAAAAAGGCTTAAGCATTTTTATTCTTCTCCTGCTTATTATTGGTATTGCTTGTGCTTTGTATTGGTTTTTCTTCTTGAAGGATTTTGAAGAAACAGAAGATGCTTATGTGGGTGGAAATCAAGTGATGGTGTCATCACAAGTTGCGGGTAATGTAGCGAAGATTAATGCTGACAATATGGATAAAGTCCATGCAGGTGATATTCTAGTTGAATTGGATGATACGAATGCGAAACTTAGTTTCGAACAGGCCAAAAGTAATCTCGCCAATGCTGTGCGTCAGGTAGAACAGCTAGGTTTTACTGTGCAGCAATTACAATCAGCTGTGCACGCCAATGAAATTTCTTTAGCTCAAGCACAAGGCAATTTGGCACGCCGAGTTCAACTTGAAAAAATGGGTGCAATTGATAAAGAATCTTTCCAACACGCAAAAGAGGCCGTCGAGCTTTCCAAAGCAAATTTAAATTCCTCTAGAAACCAATTAGCTGCTAATCAGGCTTTATTGAGTAACGTTCCATTACGTCAACAACCGCAAATACAGAACGCAATGAGTTCACTCAAGCAGGCTTGGTTAAATTTACAACGTACAAAAATTAGAAGTCCAATTGATGGCTATGTGGCGCGTCGTAATGCTCAAGTTGGGCAAGCTGTTTCAGTGGGCGGCGCGTTAATGGCGGTGGTATCTAATGAGCAAATGTGGTTAGAAGCTAACTTCAAAGAAACCCAATTAACGAATATGCGCATTGGCCAGCCAGTGAAAATTCATTTTGATTTATACGGTAAAAATAAAGAATTTGATGGCGTGATAAATGGTATTGAAATGGGGACTGGCAATGCGTTTTCACTTTTACCTTCACAAAATGCTACGGGTAACTGGATTAAAGTGGTGCAACGTGTACCTGTGCGAATTAAATTAGATCCACAACAATTTGTAGAAACACCATTGAGAATTGGTCTTTCTGCAACGGCCAAAGTAAGAATTGCAGATTCATCTGGCCCAATGCTACGAGAAAAATCAGAACCGAAAACTTTATTTGCTACTGATACACTTAAATATGATGAAAGTGCGGTAGAAGATTTGATCGAATCTATCATTCAGCAAAACAGCCATTAAGGCGGCGTTATGGACAATTCCGCAAAAAAATTCCCACCTATTCAAGGTGGCGCTCTGATTTTATTGACGCTGGCTTTATCTCTCGCCACCTTTATGCAGGTATTAGATTCTACCATTGCAAATGTGGCGATTCCCACTATTGCGGGCGATCTTGGCGCATCTTTTAGTCAAGGTACGTGGGTAATTACTTCTTTTGGTGTGGCAAATGCGATTTCTATTCCAATAACAGGTTGGTTAGCAAAACGTTTTGGCGAAGTGCGGTTATTTTTAGTCTCAACTTTTTTATTCGTTGTATCTTCTTGGCTTTGTGGGATTGCAGATAGTCTTGAGGCATTAATTATTTTTCGCGTCATTCAAGGTGCTGTAGCAGGCCCAGTGATCCCTCTTTCGCAAAGTTTATTATTAAATAATTATCCACCCGAAAAACGAGGAATGGCTTTAGCCTTTTGGTCGATGACCATTGTGGTAGCGCCTATTTTTGGCCCAATTTTAGGCGGATGGATTAGTGATAATATCCACTGGGGATGGATTTTCTTCATCAATGTTCCGATTGGTTTATTAGTTGTGCTAATCAGCTGGAAGATTTTAGGTAGCCGAGAAAGTGAAATTGTTCATCAACCTATTGATAAAGTCGGTTTAGTTTTACTTGTCTTAGGCGTGGGATGTTTGCAATTAATGCTTGATCAGGGGCGTGAGCAAGATTGGTTTAATTCTAATGAAATCATTATATTAGCCGTTGTGGCTGTCGTTTGTCTGATTGCCTTGGTTATTTGGGAATTGACAGATGACAATCCTGTGGTTGATATTTCTCTTTTCCATTCTCGTAATTTTAGCGTAGGGTGTTTATGTACTAGTTTAGCCTTTTTGATTTATCTAGGTTCTGTGGTATTAATTCCGCTCTTGCTACAGCAAGTCTTCCATTATACTGCGACGTGGGCAGGGCTTGCGGCTTCCCCAGTTGGATTATTCCCTATTTTACTTTCACCGATTATTGGACGTTTCGGTTATAAGATCGATATGCGAATTTTAGTGACGATAAGTTTTATTGTATATGCAATAACATTTTATTGGCGAGCGGTGACTTTCGAGCCATCAATGACTTTTGCTGATGTGGCTTTACCACAATTAGTGCAAGGTTTGGCTGTGGCCTGTTTCTTTATGCCACTTACCACAATAACGTTGTCTGGCTTGCCTGCGCATAGAATGGCTTCCGCCTCTAGCTTATTTAACTTCTTGAGAACTCTAGCTGGTTCTGTTGGGACATCTTTAACCACATTTATGTGGTATAACCGTGAGGCTGTTCACCATACTCAATTAACAGAACACATTAATCCTTATAATCCAATTTCCCAAAGTTTTTACCATCAAATGAATCAATTTGGTTTAAGTGATACCCAAACTTCAGCTTACCTCGCTCAACAAATAACATCGCAAGGATTTATTATTGGCGCAAATGAAATATTTTGGCTATCAGCTATGGGATTCTTAGGATTGTTTATTGTGATTTGGTTTGCAAAACCACCTTTTGGCGGGCGTCATTAGTATCATATTATTCAAAATTTGAATGATTTAACCTCAAAATGTATCAATGTAAATGTTGTTGACATTACGAACATTGGCAAACCTTACAAAGCCATTCGGTCAATGTTGGTGAAATAGCGGCGGAGTTTACTCGGGTATTCGGTGCGCAGGAAATTGCTTGTCAGATGGGAAGCAGCCGCCTTCGGGCGGCTGTGTGTTGAAACTCTCACGCATTAAGCCAAGGGCAACCCTTACAACGCAGCTGTTTCAGCCAGCGTACGTTAAAATAGCTCTGTTTTTTATTATTTAAATGTTATTTTTTTGTTAAATATATTTTACTTGAGTATAATGCTCAACATTATTCCTCACGGAAGAGAATCCGTAGAATAATTAGATTAATCGTAAATATAAGGAACAAAAATGGATTTCAATAGAATTATCACTCACATGAATGATCATCACCAAGATGATATGGCTGCTCTTTGTAAAAAATTTGGTGGCGTAAATGAAATTACGGATGTGACATTAGTTAATGTAGATTTTGGTGGTTTAGATTTTAAATATAATGGCGGCAAAACATTACGCGTGGAATTTCCACAACAAGCTGACGAAGGTTCAATTAAGCAAGCAATAATCAATCTTTGTGTAGAAAATAAACCAGTTGCAAATTACGATCGTATCAAAGCTAAAATTGATGAATTTCGTCAAGAGTTTAAAAGCTGTGTGCTTGCCACTTTAGATAAAGATGGCCTACCGATGGCGTCTTATGCGCCAATTATTTCGCTTGATGGAAAATATTATATTTATATCAGTGCCATCGCAGAGCATTATGACAATTTAAAACGTAATCCTAATCAAGTAGAAGTGATGTTTTTAGAAGATGAAAGCAAAGCGAAATCTATCATTGTACGTACTCGTTTACGTTACAAGGCTAGTGCACGTTTTATTCCTCGTGAAGATCCAATTGTTGAAAAAGTTTTAGATAAATTAGCGGAAACTATGAATGATGTGGGCGGAATTAAAACGATTCGTGAATTTACTGATTTTGATTTAGTTGAACTTACATTTGGAACAGGTCGTTTTGTAAGAGGTTTTGGCCAAGCTTATTTGATTGATGCTAATGGGGAAATTTCTCATATTGGTGTCAAAGGCAATCCACATGAAAAAGAAAGCGATAAATAATATCGTCTCTTAATGAAGATAAAGGGTTGAGTATAAATTTATACTCAACCCTTTTGTTTACGATAAATGCCAATGAAATTGAAATTTCTTTATTTTTCACCGCACTTTATTTTCGTTAAGGACAAGGTTTACTCACCATGATTTCAATAACCTGTCTGTCGATATGTTGCATACTTTTTGATGCAATAGCGCAGAGATTATCAATGGTTCGATCAAGATCATGTTCGACAATACCTTCATTGCCAGTAACATGGGTTTCATCCATTGCCATAAGTACCGATTTATAGCCTGAAGCAACGCTAGTGGAGACTTTCATGGCACAGCTATTGGCGGCGCCATCACAGATGATGCCACTAATATCGCCAATCATGCTACAGATGCCCATGCTAGCTGTTTCAAATTTACCTGTGAGTAAATAAGCAATACCAGCACAACTTCCCATTGATGCCGTAGTTACAGCACAAAGTGCGGAGAGTTTTGGTAATTTACTATGAATATAAATGGCCATTAAGTGGGATAAGAAAAGTGCGCGGATTCGTTTTTCCTCACTCACCTTGAGATAATCTGCAACAACGACAACAGGCATTGTTGCTGCGATCCCTTGATTACCTGAACCAGAATTACTCATCGCTGGCAAAGTTGCTCCGCCCATTCTTGCATCTGATGCGGCTGTGGTTTCAATCATAATTTTGCTTAGCAAATCATCAGAAATTAAACCGCTACCCACTTGTTTTCTCAACGTGCGACCAATATGCAAGCCATAATTTTCTCGCAAACCTTCATCTGAAAGCGCTCGATTAAGCTCTTCCGCTTGACGAATAAAAAGAATTTTTTCTAATTCAACCACATTGGAAAATTCAAAAATTTCGCGTGCACTAATTTGTTTAAAAACTTCATAGGGATCGCAATTAGTACATTCATCTTCCACTTTCTGAAAAAGGATTTCGCCATTTTTTTCGATCAAAATAATATTAGTATGCTGATCTTGAATGGCTACTTTCACGTAATCATTATCGGCAAATAATGTTGATTCTGAATATAAAATATGTTCGGTTTGATGAATATCTACACTCACTAATTTTTGTTCAAGCATAGATTTAGCGGCAATAACTTGTTCTGGCGTAATATGTTTTAATACTTCTAAACCACCATCTGGATTACCGCCCAATGCGCCAATTGCCGCAGCAATAGGTAATCCCACCATACCTGTTCCTGGCACTGCAACACCCAATCCATTTTTCATTAAGTTTGGTGATACTTTAGCTTCAATACGTTCAGGTGTTTTGCCTAAATATTTAGCCGCTGTAGCAGATGCGAGCGCAAGAGAAATGGGTTCAGTACAGCCTAGGGCTGGCACAACATCATGTTTAACAATGTGGAGTAATGGTTTTTCAATTTCGTTAAGTCTTTCTTGATTCATAAAATTCTTTTTAATTTGTTAAATACTGTCTTCTTTCTCTATGACTAATATACGCGCTTCACCTTGTGGATGAGCAACATGTTCGGTACCGATACCCGCATAAAAAATATCACCCGTATGGAGCAATACGGCTTTCTCTTGACCATATTCTTTGTAGCGCATTTCCACCGTACCATCCATGACAGCAAAGACTTCTTCACCGTCATTGATATGCCATTTGTAAGGTTTATTTGTCCAGTGAAGACGCACCGAAATACCATTCATATTGGTAATATCAAGGGCTCCCCAGGCACGTTCTGCCGTAAAGTGGCGACTTTGAATAACTTTATTCATGGCTAAATTCCTTAGTGCGCTTCATCCCAATTTTGTCCAACACCCACTTCCACAATCAATGGAACAACTAATTCAGCAGCGGCTTCCATGTGTTGTTTAATTTGCTCACGGAAAAATTCTACTTTTTCTGACCGCACTTCAAACACTAATTCATCGTGTACTTGCATAATCATTTCAATATCTGGATCGTGACGGATGACTTCATCAAGTTTAATCATTGCTCGTTTAATAATATCCGCAGCCGTGCCTTGCATCGGTGCATTGATCGCTACGCGTTCTGCTCCTTTACGACGCATTGCATTGCTAGAATTAATATCAGGTAAATATAAACGGCGACCAAATAGCGTTTCCACATAGCCTTGTGCTTTCGCTTTTTCTCGGATATCGGTCATAAATTGCTGTACGCCAGGGTAACGTTGGAAATATAAATCCATGTATTTTTGTGCATCAGGACGGGAAATACCAAGTTGGCGTGAAAGTCCAAAGGCGGACATCCCATAAATTAAGCCGAAATTAATCGCTTTAGCATTACGACGCTGCTCATTGGTGACTTCATCTAATGATACACCGAAGATTTCAGCTGCCGTGGATCGGTGAATATCCTTGCCTTGAGAGAAGGCGTTAATTAAACCTTGATCGCCGGAAAGATGAGCCATAATGCGTAACTCAATTTGAGAATAGTCAGCGGCGACAATAGAATAACCTTCTCGCGCGATAAATGCTTGTCGAATACGACGACCTTCTTCATTTCGAATCGGAATATTTTGTAGGTTTGGATCGCTAGATGATAAACGTCCTGTCGCCGTCACCGCTTGATGATAAGAGGTATGTACTCGGCCTGTTTGTGAGTTGACCATTTGAGGCAGTTTATCCGTGTAAGTGGATTTGAGTTTGCTCAACCCACGATGTTCGACTAAAATTTTTGGTAATTCGTGGCTATAGGCTAATTCTTCCAATACTTCTTCATTCGTTGATGGCGCACCTTTTGGCGTTTTTTGTAAAACAGGTAGCCCAAGTTTATCGAACAAAATTTCTTGTAATTGTTTGGTGGAGGCCAAATTAAATGGCTGACCTGCTAATTCGTAAGCTTGTTCTTCAAGTGCGGTTAATCTTGTTGCAATTTCGTCAGATTGGATAAAGAGGGCATCACTATCAATCAAAACCCCCGTACGTTCCATACGAGAAAGCACATGAAGTAATGGTAATTCCATTGTTTTATATAATTCAACAAGCGTTGGTTCTTCTTGCAGTTTCAACCACAGCACTTGCTGTAATTTCATTGTCACATCAGCATCTTCTGCCGCGTATTCTGTGGCTTGTTCTAATGGAATTTGATTAAACGTAAGCTGGCCTTTCCCTTTTCCTGCAATGCTTTCAAATGCGATAGTCTCATGCCCTAAATAACGTTTAGCTAAATCGTCCATATTATGACGACCCGTACTATTTAGCGTATAAGAAAGCAACATCGTATCAAATTCAACACCTTGTAATTCAATGCCATGACGGGCAAAAATACTTTCATCAAATTTAATATTTTGTCCAATTTTGTGAATGTCAGGATTTTCTAAAATGGGTTTGATAGCGGCAAGTGCGGTCGATTTTTCGAGTGTTTTTGGTGCATCTAAATAATCCAATTGCAATGGTAAATAAGCAGCTTCGCCATTTTCAAGAGCAAAAGAGATTCCCACTAAATTAGCTGACATATAATCAAGGCTGTCTGTTTCAGTATCGACTGCAATCAGTTTTGCTGCATTGAGTTTTTCAATCCAGCGTGTTAAATCCGCTTGAGTGAGTAAGGTTTCATATTTTGTACGATCGATTTGAATTTTAGGTGTATTTTCCACCGCACTATTTCCCACCGAATTTTGAGCTGGTGATGTCGCTTGATACTGGTTCATTTTCACTGGCTGTTCAGTGGTTTGGGTTATGGAGTCAGCACCATTCATCACTTCATTAAGCCAGCGTTTAAATTCATAGCGAGCAAAATATTCAATGAGTTGATCCTTTTGACTTTCTCCAAGTAACAATTCATCTGTTGTCACGTTAAGTTCAACATCCGTTTTGATGGTTGCTAATGTATAAGAAAGATCGGCATTAGTTTTTTCCGCTAATAATTTTTCACCTAGTTTTTTGGCACCACGAATTGGCAATTCTGCTACTTTTTCAAGATTGGCATAAATTTCAGCCATACTTCCGATACCTTGTAGTAAACCAAGTGCGGTTTTTTCGCCAACGCCAGCAACACCCGGAATGTTATCTGCACTATCGCCCATGAGTGCTAGATAATCAATGATGAGTTCAGGTGGAATACCGTATTTTTCAATCACGCCCTCGCGATCCAATAAGCTATTATTCATGGTGTTGATGAGCATAATATTGTCATCAACTAGCTGTGCCATATCTTTATCACCAGTACTAATGAGCACTTTTTTACCCAAACGAGATGCTTGTAGTGCGAGCGTGCCGATCACATCATCCGCCTCAACACCTTCCACCACTAAAAGCGGAATCCCCAGTGCACGAATCATATCATGCAAAGGCTGAATTTGTTTGCGTAAATCATCAGGCATTGGTGGGCGGTGAGATTTATATTGTTCAAACATTTCATCACGAAATGTTTTCCCTTTTGCATCAAAAACAACAGCTATATGAGTGGGTTGTACTTGTGAGATGAGGCTTTTTAACATATTTAAAACGCCATACATCGCACCCGTTGGCTCACCTGCTGCATTGGTTAAAGGAGGAAAGGCATGAAATGCACGATATAAATAAGAAGAACCATCCACTAATACAAGCGGATTTGTTGCAATTTGGGCCATAAAAATCTCGTTTTAAACTGAAAAATGCGGGCATTATAGCGTAATTTATGGTGATGAGCGAACGGCGGATTCAATGTAAAATTTGTGACGAATGTTTTTTGCTATGGCATAATATCAGCCACTCAAATATTTAATTTAAGGAAATCAAATGCCGTTAAAATTGGTCGAAATTTTAGTTTTGGGTCAGGTCTTACGTTTAAACGTGCCTGTTGAACAAGAAGAATTATTGCGCCAAGCTGCCCGTAATTTAGATATATTGGTTTCTGAAATGAAAGAAAAGACCGGTCTTATTCAGCTTGATCGTGTGCTTTCTATTGTGGCGCTTAATTTGAGTTTTGAATTAAGCCAAGAAAAAAATAAAGCGGCTAAAATTGAAGAGGTATTGAGAACGGGTATCCAACAATTAGATCATTCATTAGAAAATATCCGTGTAAATAAAGAACAATATTAAATTGGAAAGTGCGGTGAAATTCGGTTGAGATTTTTTCAAAATTAAAATATGTAGTTAATTCAGCGCAATCAGTTAAAAATCACTTAAGTCACCGCCATATTCTTTAGATTCTTCTTTCCAAGATCAATAAATACCCAAAACTAATTTGTGTTATCACACTCTTTTGTTGTTTTATAAGCAACTCGTTAAATTTGACAAATAAATGCTAGTCAATACTGAGAATTTGGGCTAGTATAAACTCATAAGAATTACCTAGAGTGTTCGTCAGTAGGCTATGTCCCTGAGCCGATACTTTAAATCTTATAAATTGGTTTCCTATCGTTGGTGTGTAGGCTTAACCTTTGACTCGTTCATTGGGCTAAGAAACCTGAAAACGGTATCAACTGATTTCCTTGAACCGTCGGGTTCAAGGACTACTGCCCGCAGCGGCACTCTGGGTCCTATCTTCTTCTTTCATATCTATGAATATTCAAAAACGCCAGCAAATCCGCGCTGAAATCCGAAAAATACGCGCAAATTTAACCGCACTTCAACAGTCCCAAGCTGAACAATCGGTTACTCAACAGGCGTTAAATCTTATCGAGCAACGACAAGCCCAAAATATTGCATTATATTTTTCTTTTGATGGCGAAATTTCAACAAAAGCCTTAATCCAATCCCTGTGGATGCAAAATAAAAATGTGTATTTACCTGTTTTACATCCTTTTACTAAATATCATTTATTGTTTTTACGCTATTTACCTGATACACCAATGAAACTAAATCAGTTTGCTATTTGGGAGCCAAAGCTGAATGTTCAAAATGTTTTGCCATTAAATGAACTGGATATTTTATTTACGCCGTTAGTGGCCTTTGATAAACAGGGAAATCGCCTTGGTATGGGCGGTGGATTTTATGATCGCACGTTGCAGAATTGGCAAAATAAGTCTTTTATTCCAGTTGGTTTAGCGCATCAATGTCAGCAAGTAGAAAATCTTCCCACTGAGCATTGGGATGTGCCACTATTCGATATTTTTGTGGGTTGAAACCTATCATCAAATTTTTATTGATAGATAAAATAAAAAATATTTCATTTTTTCTCTTGAAATCCTTTCAAACGATCTTACTTAATTTGGGCAAACGGCGAAAGCCAAAACCAAATTGAGGAAAGTGTATGAACATTGAAAAATTTACGACAAAATTCCAAGAAGCTTTAAGTGAAGCACAATCACTTGCTATCGGAAAAGACAATCAATTTATTGAACCCGTGCATTTATTGACCGCACTGTTAAATCAACAAGGTGGCTCTATTGCGCCAATTTTAACTACAAGTGGCGTAAATGTGGCTTTATTGCGTAATGAATTAAAGACTGAACTAAATAAATTGCCACAGGTTATTGGCAATGGCGGTGATGTACAACTTTCACGCCAGCTCATTAATTTACTCAATCTATGCGATAAATTTGCACAACAAAACCAAGATAAATTTATTTCGAGCGAATTGTTTTTGCTTGCAGCTTTAGAAGAACGAGGATCGCTCAGCGATATTTTGAAAAAGTGCGGTGCGAAAAAAGAGCAAATTTCGCAAGCCATTCAGCAAATTAGAGGGGGACAAAACGTGAATGATCAAAATGCAGAAGAAAGCAGACAAGCATTAGAAAAATATACGATTGATTTAACTGCTCGTGCAGAAAGTGGCAAACTTGATCCTGTCATTGGGCGTGATGAAGAAATTCGTCGAGCCATTCAAGTATTACAACGTCGTACCAAAAACAATCCAGTATTAATCGGTGAGCCAGGTGTGGGCAAAACGGCGATTGTAGAAGGCTTGGCACAACGCATTGTAAATGGTGAAGTGCCAGAAGGTTTGAAAAATAAACGCGTACTTTCATTAGATATGGGGGCGTTGATTGCTGGTGCGAAATATCGTGGTGAATTTGAAGAGCGTTTAAAAGCGGTTCTCAATGAACTGTCGAAAGAAGAAGGTCGCGTTATCCTCTTTATTGATGAAATTCATACTATGGTCGGCGCGGGTAAAACCGATGGTGCGATGGATGCGGGTAACTTATTAAAACCAAGTTTAGCGCGCGGTGAATTGCACTGTGTGGGGGCAACCACGTTAGATGAATATCGTCAATATATCGAAAAAGATGCCGCACTTGAGCGTCGTTTCCAAAAAGTCTTTGTGGACGAGCCTAGTGTAGAAGATACTATTGCGATCTTACGTGGTTTGAAAGAACGTTATGAGATCCATCACCATGTGGATATTACTGACCCGGCAATCGTAGCAGCAGCAACGCTTTCACATCGTTATATTTCCGATCGTCAGTTACCGGATAAAGCGATTGATTTGATCGATGAAGCTGCGTCTAGCATTCGTATGGAAATAGATTCTAAACCTGAACCGCTTGATCGTCTTGAACGTCGTATTATCCAACTAAAATTGGAACAACAGGCGTTACAAAAAGAAGAAGACGAAGCAAGTCGCAAACGTTTAGAAATGTTAGAGAAAGAATTGGCTGAAAAAGAACGTGAATATGCTGAACTTGAAGAAGTGTGGAAATCTGAAAAAGCAGCACTTTCTGGCTCTCAACATATTAAACAAGAATTAGATACTGCAAAAACCGAACTAGAACAAGCTCGCCGTGCGGGTGATTTAGCTAAAATGTCAGAGTTGCAATATGGCCGCATCCCTGCTCTTGAAAAGCAACTCGAGCAAGCTGAAACCAGCGAGGGAAAAGAAATGACGCTTTTACGCTATCGCGTCACAGATGAAGAAATCGCAGAAGTGCTTTCTAAAGCTACAGGCATCCCAGTATCAAAAATGATGGAAGGCGAAAAAGAAAAACTCTTGCGCATGGAAGATGAACTACATAAACGAGTGATTGGCCAAGAAGAAGCGGTTGATGCGGTAGCAAACGCGATTCGTCGTAGCCGCGCTGGTCTTTCTGATCCTAATCGCCCAATTGGTTCTTTCTTGTTCCTAGGGCCAACAGGTGTAGGTAAAACAGAGCTTTGCAAAACTTTGGCTAAATTCTTATTTGATAGTGAAGATGCGATGGTGCGTATCGATATGTCAGAGTTTATGGAAAAACACAGTGTCTCTCGTTTAGTTGGTGCACCTCCAGGTTATGTCGGCTATGAAGAAGGTGGTTACTTAACTGAAGCGGTACGTCGTCGTCCATATTCGGTGATTTTGCTCGATGAAGTGGAAAAAGCCCATATAGATGTGTTCAACATCTTGTTGCAAGTGTTAGATGATGGTCGTTTAACTGACGGGCAAGGTCGTACCGTGGACTTCCGTAATACCGTGGTAATTATGACCTCTAACTTGGGTTCTGATTTAATCCAAGGTAATAAAGACGAAAGCTATAGCGAAATGAAAGCCTTAGTGATGTCTGTAGTAGGCCAACATTTCCGTCCGGAATTTATCAACCGTATTGACGAGACCGTGGTATTCCATCCACTTGGTAAAGAGAATATTCGTGCGATTGCAAGTATCCAATTAGAACGCTTAGCAAAACGTATGGAAACTCGTGGCTATGAATTAGTGTTTACCGACGCTTTATTAGATTTCATTGGTGAAGTGGGTTACGACCCAATTTATGGTGCGCGTCCATTGAAACGTGCAATTCAACAAGAGATCGAAAACAGCTTGGCACAACAAATTCTATCTGGTGCGTTATTACCAGGTAAGGTTGTTACCATTGATTACGCCAACGCTGAAGTTCAAGCGAGACAATAGGTGTTAAAAAAGTGCGGTAAAATTGATCTGCACCCCAAAAGTTGGACTCAACAAACCAACAATTGAGGTGCAGATTTTTTTATGGGTAAACACTACACAATCGAATTTAAATTACAGGCTCTCCAACCTATTTTGAATCGGAAAATGAGTATTAGAGAAGCTGCTCGTTTTTACAATATTCCTTCCAACGCCCTAGTCGGGACATGGTTGAAATGGTTTGAAAAAAGTGGCATAAATGGACTGATTCCCCGTAAACCATCAGGACGACCGCCGATGAAACCCAAATATGCAAAAATGCCATCGCCACCCAAAACTGAAGAAGACTGTTTACGTTTGAGAATTTTACAGCTTGAAGCGGAAGTAGCCTACCTAAAGGAGTTGAGAAGGCTCAGACTTCAGGACGAAGCCGAGCAACGGTAATTATCCAAAGGTTAAGAATACGCTATCCGTTAAAATGGCTTTTAGGCTTTGCACAGTTAGCGCGTAGTACGTTTTTTGCGAAACTTCAGATTAAACCGGATAAGGATGAGTTGTTGAAAAAGACCATTCAACGCATCAAAGCCAATCATCCTGATTATGGCTACCGACGTGTTCATGCCTACTTGCCAGGCGTGAGTCATAAAAAAGTCCAACGTTTAATGCAGGTACTCGGACTTCAAGTGCGGTCAAGAAAAAGCAAGAAATTTACGACCTATCGAGGTACGCTGGGACCTATTGCCCCAAATCGTCTTGAGCGTGATTTTACGGCAACCGGCCCGAATCAAAAGTGGGTGACAGATATCACGGAGTTTAAAGCGAAAGATGGGAGTAAAGTCTATTTATCCCCAATTTTAGACTTATTTAACAATGAGATAGTCTCCTATAACCTCAGTATTCTCCAAACTGGGCGCAAGTAGAGGACATATTAATGCAAGCTGTCAAAGGATTAAACAAAGCTTGTGGTGTTATTTTACATTCAGACCAAGGCTGGCAATATCAAATGGTAGCTTATCGTCGAATTTTAGCTGAACATGGCATCATTCAAAGTATGTCGAGAAAAGGGAATTGCTTGGACAATGCCGCGATGGAAAGTTTCTTTGGGCGATTAAAAACGGAATGTTTTTATGGTCGGGAATTTAAAACAAAAGAAGAGATAGTTGATGCTGTCAGGGATTATTTGGATTACTATAATCACCGACGGATTCAATTAAAATTAAAAGGACTGAGTCCGATACAATATCGAAAACAATCCTTTAAATAACAGTCTAACTTTTTGGGGTCAGATCAATTTTCACCGCACTTTATTTTTGTTTAAAAGACCTTCTGTGCCAATCACAATGAGACTTAACCAAATAGGCACATAAGTAAAATAGTCGCTTGTGGTTATTTGGTTATCCAGCACAAAGACAGCTATTAAAAAAAGCAATATGGGTTCGATATAACTCAATACCGCAAAAATACTGACTGGAATTTGTTGGCTAGATTTTAAGTTGGCTGAAAGCGAAATCGCACTCACAATACCAAGTGCTGGTAGCAATAACCAATAACGATATTCTTGCGTAACTAAAGAAAGTGTATCGCTTTGAGAAAGAATATAAATAAAGCAAGGAATCGAAATTAAAATAATATCCAATGTAATTCCTTGTAGAGCAGGGATTTTCATCCATTTACGGCTTAGATAATAAAATGGATAAACCGTACAAACCCACAAACTTGTCCATGAAAAACTTTGAGTGTGCCATAATTCATGTGCAACACCGCAGGCAGCCAGTAAAAGCGCGATTTTCTGAATAAATGATAAACGTTCTTTTAACCAAGCCCATCCTAAAACAGCCATAATCAGCGGAAAAAGAAAATATCCCATCGCAATATTTATCCCTTCGCCATTTAGCGGTGCCCACATAAAGAGCCAGAATTGACTTCCCGCATCTAATGTCCCCAGTAAAAATAAAATCCAACGCGTCCAACTTTTTCTTAAAGTTATCGTGATAAGAGACAAAAGAGAGCAGCAACCAATAGTCGGGAATAAAATTAAAAGTAACCCAAAGATCATGGTTAACATACGCCACGCAAAAACATCCGTTCCGCTAAGTGGTTGGAGCCATATACTAAATAGATACAATATGCCAAATAAACATTGTGAAAAAATGCACAATAATACGCCTTGAGTGACTACTTTCATATTAGACCTCATCTCATCAATATGATTATTATAAAATCTCAAGACAATAAAAAATCTCAACTTTATTTTTATTGTGATAATATTTTTCTCAATAGTCATATTTTTGAGAAATTATCTTATGCAAACACTGGATAAATTAGATCGTCATATTTTGAATGTATTACAACAAGATGCCATGATTCCGTTAAAAGAACTGTCAGAGAAAGTGAATAGTTCCGTTGCAACCTGTCAACGACGTGTACAAGCATTAACTGATTCGGGCGTTATTACAAAACGTGTTGCAGTCGTTTCTCCAAAAGCGGTTGGGCGTACGATTAGCGTATTTGTCATGGTTGAGATGGATAATCAACACTCTTATTATCAAGAGCAATTTGAACGGAAAATGCGTCAAGAAGACGAAGTGGTGAGCTGTTACGAAATCTCAGGGGACTATGATTTTATGTTGCTACTCCATGCAAAAGATATGGAAAGCTATCACGCATTCACACGTCGAGTATTGACGGGTGAATTTCATGTAAGAACTTATAAAAGTTTATTTGTAATGAATTTTACCAAAGCAGATAGTGGAATTATCTTATAGAACAAGTGCGGTAAATTTTGATCTTCCCCCACAAAGTAGAACTCAATAATTACCGATAAATTCAAGTGAAATTAAAAAAACTGAGTTCAATACAATATCGTCGTCAGTCCTTAAGTAAATAGTCTAATTTTGAAGTTCAAAGAAAATTTACCGCACTTTTTTATGAACCTAAACGCTGACGCACAATTTCAAATAAACATACCCCTGTTGCGACAGATACATTTAATGATGAAACTGAACCAGCCATTGGAATACTAATCAGTTGATCGCAATGTTCACGCGTTAAACGACGCATCCCTTCGCCTTCTGCGCCCATAACAAGTGCTAGTGGCCCGGTCAGTTTGCTTTGATAAATGGTTTCAGTGGCTTCGCCAGCAGTACCAACCACCCAAATATTATGATTTTGCTGTAAATCACGCAGAGTGCGAGAAAGATTGGTTACACGAATTAACGGCACGGTTTCTGCTGCACCACAAGCCACTTTACGCGCGATAGATGTTAATTGTGCTGATTTATCTTTTGGTACGATCACTGCCACTGCGCCAGCCGCATCAGCTGTTCGTAAACATGCTCCCAAGTTGTGTGGATCCGTCACGCCATCCAAAACTAATAAAAGCGGATTTTGTTTATTCGCAAGAATTTCATCAAGATCATTTTCATTAAGTTCTTTTGCTGCTTGCACTCGAGCGATGATACCTTGATGAACCTCACCATCAGCTTTTTTATCGAGTGTTTGTCGATTAACGAATTGCACACCAATTCCTAGTGAATAAAGCTCGTTTAAGAGTGGCTGTAAACGTTTATCTTCACGGCCTTTAAGTACGAAGACTTCAATTAAACGTTCTGGTGAATGAGTTAAAATACTATTAACAGCATGAATGCCGTAGATTTGTTCTGACATAAATTTCTCTTTTTCTTATTTGAATTTTTAATTCATTCTTACAATAGGGAATGAATTATTTGCGTTTTCTAGATGTTTTCTTAGAAACATCTTTCTTTTTTACCGCACTTTTTCGTTTTTTAGATGCTTTAGAGGGTAACTCTTTAAAGACTTTCTTGGCTTTTTCTTTTGCGGTTTTTCCAGCGCGATGAGGTTTACGTTCACTCCCCATCAGCGAGAAATCGACCATTTTATTTTCTAAATGTACCGCTTCAACTTTGATGCGAACTTTATCGCCTAAGCGATATTGCATTCCGCTATTTTCGCCAATTAAACGTTGTTTTGCTGCATCGAATTGGTAATAATCGTTTTCTAAGGTGGAAATATGGACTAAACCATCGATGAATAAGTCATCTAAGCGTACAAATAAACCAAATCCAGTCACAGATGAAATAACACCGCTAAATTCACCACCAACATGATCTTGCATATATTCGCATTTCAGCCAATCTGCCACTTCACGAGTTGCGTCGTCAGCACGGCGTTCGGTCATTGAACAATGATTGCCAAGTAAATCTATTTCATCAAAAGAGTAATGATAACCGCCAGTATCAGTTGTTTTACGTTTTGCGCCTTGTTCTTTAGCGAGTAAATATTTGATGCCTTGATGAAGTGTTAAGTCTGGATAACGGCGAATTGGCGAAGTAAAGTGTGCATACTCTTCCAAAGCCAAACCAAAGTGCCCGATATTATCAGCGTGATAGACAGCTTGGCTTAAAGAACGGAGCAACATTGTTTGAATAAGTTCATGATCTGGTCGTTCTTTAACTTTTTCTAAGAGCGCAGCATAGTCTTTTGTAGTTGGTTTTAAGCCACCTTCTAAAGTTAAACCAAACTCACTTAAGAAAGTGCGGAAAGATGTTAATTTTTCTTCGCTCGGGGTGGCATGAATACGATATAACGCAGGCTCTTTATGTTTTTCCATAAAATTAGCAGCTGCGATATTCGCAAGAATCATACATTCCTCAATGATTTTGTGAGCATCATTTCGAACAACGGGTTCAATACGCTCAATTCTTCCCATTGCATTGAAAATAAACTTAGTTTCAATGGTTTCAAAATCGATGGCACCACGTTGTTTTCGGGCATTGAGTAATGCTTTATAGAGATGATGCAATTCTTCTAAATGTGGAATAAGTCCTTGATAACGAGCACGTAATTCTTCATCGCCTTCAAGCATTTTTGCTACTTTGGTATAAGTGAGGCGGGCGTGAGAATTCATCACTGCTTCATAAAAACGATAATCTGTGAGCTTACCTTTGGCAGAAATTTGCATCTCACACACCATACACAAACGATCTACTTGAGGATTAAGAGAGCATAAGCCGTTGGATAAAATTTCAGGTAGCATTGGTACAACTCGGTTCGGGAAATAGACTGAGTTACCACGATTATACGCTTCTATATCCAAAGCAGAACGTAAACGTACGTAATAACTGACATCCGCAATCGCTACCCAAAGTTTCCAGCCTTTGCCATGTTTTTCACAATAAACAGCATCATCAAAATCCCGCGCATCTTCGCCATCAATGGTCACAAGCGGTAAATGACGTAAATCCACACGACCTTTTTTGGCTTCTTCTGGGACTTCTTCAGTGAATTTTTTTACGTATTTTTCCACCGCACTTGGAAACTTATGGGGAATATCGTGGTTACGCAAGGCGATTTCCACTTCCATTCCTTTCGCCATATTATCGCCTAGGATTTCAGTAATCACGCCAATTGGCTGGTTAAAACTAGCAGAGCGTTCTTGCAATTCGACAACCACAACTTGCCCCATTCGTGCGCCATTACGATGTTCATTTGGCACGAGAATATCACGACCAATTCTGCTGTCATCAGGCACCACATAGCTAAAACCGTTTTCTAAGAAAAACCGACCCACAATTTGTTTTTTACGGCTTTCTAATACGCGCACAATTCGCACTTCACGGCGACCACGACGATCTAATCCAGCAGGTTGCGCTAAGACAAAATCTCCATGCATGACTCTTTGCATTTGATGGTTTGGAATGAATAAATCATCTTTTTTGCCATCGACCTGTAAAAAACCGAAACCTTCGCGATGACCAATTACCGTGCCTTTAAATAAATCTAATTTTTCTGGTAAGGCATAGCGTTTACGTTTGGTGAACACTAATTGTCCGTCATTTTCCATCGCGCGTAATCGGCGACGCATCGCTTCTATTTGATCTTCATTTCGAATGGAAAGTGCGGTCAAAATTTCATCCCGATTCATCGGCGCATTATTGTCTCGAATAACGCTTAAAATAAATTCACGGCTCGGAATTGGATTACCGTATTTTTCCAATTCTCGTTGGTAATTTGGATCTTGGTTGATTAAGTCTTTACGTTTTTTTGTCATTATTTTTTACAGTTTTAAAAAGTGCAGAGAGTTTGACACTGTAAGGGGGATAATGCAAGATGGGGATAAAATTATCACTGTATATTCTAAGGATATTTTAAAATACAAATAAATCTTTTAGTAATTAAATTGATTTGTAAGTCTTGTTTGCTATAAAATTGAAGCAATGATTGATTTATTACGAGGTTATTTACTATGTATGCTATTGCTTTTGATCTAGATACCGCAACACTTAAAGCACTATATGCTACCGAGAGTTGGCAAAATGCTTATGGCGATGTAAAAAGAACACTTGAAAGTTTAGGGTTTGATCACCAACAAGGAAGTGTTTATTTTGGCAATTCTGAAATGACAGCTGTTAAATGCGTTTTAGCCGCACAAAAATTATCGCAAACCTATTCTTGGTTTAAACCTTCTGTTTCAGATATTAGAATGTTAAGAATTGAAGAACTTAACGATCTTTCCCCAGCACTATAATAGTGATGATTTTTTATAGCCTCTAATTCTAATATAGATTAGAATTAGAGGCTTTTACCTGCTATTAAGTGGCTATTTATGCGTTCACAATGACTACTAAAATCAATTAATTTTAAAATAATACCTTTCTTTTTATTTTCTGTTAGAATGACTGCTCTCAATTATTTTCTTGACAAAGGAGCAAAACAATGAAAATCATTAAGCAAGCAAGCAAGCAAGCAAGCAAGCAAGCAAGCAAGCAAGCAAGCAAGCAAGCAAGCAAGCAAGCAAGCAAGCAAGCAAGCAAAATAGTCTAACCCGCCTTTCTTTAATCAGTCTACTTATTTCCACTTCTTTTTATTCTATTCCATCTTTTGCCGTTGATCCAAAATGGACACCTGAGTATGGGACTGCTCCCAGTAATGTTATTTGGGGAATAGCTTTGGGGGATGACAGTAAAGTGTTCAATCCTGAAAATGGCAAATCTCACGGAGCTGCCGCCATCGGTGGAAATTCTCAAGCAAAAAACTTGGGATCTTTAGCGGTGGGTTATGAGGCACAAGCAGGTTTGGGCGATAAGGGCGGGAATTTCAGTACCGCTATTGGTGCAAAAACCAAAGCACCCAAAGGCGGGGTTGCACTTGGCTTCAGTGCAGAAGCTGAAGGAGAAAACTCTCTTGCCATCGGTTCTGCCGCAAAAAGTAAGGACGGATACGGTGCAACCGCTTTCGGTACAGGAAGCCGTGTAGAAAAACTGGAAAAAGGTAAAAAGAATACTATTCAAGGACAAGACAACAAAAGCATTGAAGTGGATGAAAATGGTAAAGCAACCAAAATTAATATTAAACGTGAAAATGAACAATCTTTAATCGAAAAGCAGGGTGAAACCTATGGGGCAATAGCTTTTGGTTTGAAAGCATCTTCGCATAACTTGTTCGGCACAGCCTTGGGCGCATTTTCTACGGTTGCTGCAATTGAAGGTACTGCAATTGGCGGAGGCAGTCAGGTAACTGGTTATCGTGGTTCTGCTTTTGGTATGCACAGCAAGGCAGAAGCAGAAAAAAGTTTGGCTTTAGGTTATGGAAGCGAAGCAACCGCTGATAACTCCGTTGCTTTGGGCGCAAATTCACTTGCTAACCGTCCTAACACCGTTTCTGTAGGCGATGGTAATTATAATCTTTATCGTCAAATTACTAATGTCGCCGATGGTACAGAAGATTATGATGCAGTGAATGTTCGTCAGTTAAATGCGGTAGAAACTAAAATTGGTCAAGTGAATAATCAATTTGCTCAAGTTGATAATAAATTCACTCAAGTCAATAACCATTTAGATAATACAGACAATAAACTGGGTCAAATTGATAGCCAATTTACTCACGTAAATACGCGTTTAAATCGAACAGATTTACGTATTAACCGAGTTGGCGCAAGTGCTGCTGCGCTGGCTTCATTAAAACCTGCACAATTAGGCGAAGATGATAAATTTGCGTTGTCTTTAGGCGTGGGAAGCTATAAAAATGCACAAGCGATGGCAATGGGTGCAGTGTTTAAGCCTGCTGAAAATGTGTTGCTTAATGTAGCGGGTAGTTTTTCTGGTTCGGAAAAAACTTTTGGTGCAGGTGTTTCTTGGAAATTCGGTAACAAATCCAAACCTGCAGTTTCAACACAAAGTGCGGTCAATTCTGCGGAAGTTTTACAATTGCGACAAGAGATGTTAGCAATGCAAAAAGAATTGGCTGAATTGAAAAAAGCATTAAGAAAATAATCTTTAAACTAAGTGATTAAGGGCGTGATGTACGCCCTTTTTTATTTATCTATTTATTTAAATATTGTAGATATTCAAATGGGTTATAGTTAACCTTTTGGGGAAGAATAAAATCTGCACTCGTGATAAGTGCAGATAGAAAGTGAATTAAGCCGATTTTTTGGTAAAGCCAATATAGGCGCAGAATATAAATCCAAGAACTAAAGCATAAGGCGTGAATTCACCAATGCCAGAGCCAGAAGCTGCAAGGCTTAAACGATGCGCAGCAGCTGCACCTAAAAGCATACCAAGCACAAAAATAGCGGAGTCATTATCGCCTTCACCAAGATGAACTAAATGTTTGCCAGGACAACCACCGCCAAGGGCGAAGCATAATCCGCAAAGTGCCATGCCGAGGAAGTTCCAAAGATATTGATTATGTGCACCAGGTTGTTGTTCAAACCCTAAATGGAATTGACCAAGTAAAGCATTGGTAATTGCGGCAAATACCACTAAAGCGATGACACCGTTCAATAACGAAGAATCACGGAATAGAATAAAATTACGGAATGCGCCAATTGAGCAGAAACGTGATTTTTGCATTAATACGCCTATGATTAGCCCGCCTGCTAAAGATAATGCCCAAAATGCATGTTGTGTGCCAGGGCCTTTTTGTGAGAAATAAAGCGGTAAACCTTCGCCAAAACTAAATTGTGTAATAACGCCAATAAGTAATAAACCCGCGATAATGACAGAAATCCATCCACTGATGGGGGCTTGTTCTTTTGCTTTACCGAGAGAAAATCCTCGATTGCTAAAGAAAATTCCACCTAGTACACCGACAAATAAACCGACAATCCCTGCAATCGCAGATAAATCGCCACCACCTAAACGCAAATATGCCCGCCATGGACAACCTAAGAATGTTAGGGCACCAATCATGGCAAATACCCCTAAAATTAAGCGAATGAATGGTGATGAACCACCACGAGCACGGAATTCTTTTGCAAATAACGCACTCACTAACGCACCGAATATTAATCCGATGAGTTCGGGGCGGATGTATTGAAGTGGAGCGGCTTGATGTAAGCCAATGGAACCAGCTGTATCGCGTAAGAAACAGGCGGCGCAGAATCCCATGTTGCCAGGATTTCCGCTATAAGTAAGTAGTGGAGCGATGATACCAAGTGCAGCACCTGCAACCACAGGCCATTTTGATCCTTTCATAATGAAACCCTTGTGATATCTAAAGTTAAACTAAATTGTGTACTCTCGAATACTCGAAAAGCACGTTCATTTTAATCTAAGAAGTTAAATGGTAAAGAATGATTTGATGAAAAGATGAGATAAATCAAAAATTTGCTACGAAAAAAGTGCGGTAAAAATTTTATTGATTTCCGTAATAAAAATAAAAGATCTATACTAACCGCATTCATTTTTTACTCGGAAGATACTATGACAGAACGTTCAGCCAATATCATTACCCACGATCCTTTTGGTAGCTTGCTTGGATATGCGCCTGGTGGCGTGGCAATTTATTCCTCTGATTACAATACTGCAGATGATAAAGAGTTCCCGAATGATGCCGCATTTCGGAGTTATCTAGGGCGAGAATATATGGGCTATAAATGGCAGTGTGTGGAATTTGCACGTCGTTATTTATATCTCAATCATGGCGTTGTGTTTGCCGATGTCGGTATGGCGTACGAGATTTTTTCTTTACGTTTTTTACGCCAAGTGGTGAACGATACCTTGTTACCCTTGCAGGCATTTGCTAATGGTTGCAAACGAAAACCTCAAGCAGGTTCCCTATTAATTTGGCAAGAAGGGGGTGAATTTAAACACACGGGGCATGTAGCAATTATCACCGAGGTGTTGCCTGATAGCGTCCGAATCGCCGAGCAAAATGTGATTCATTCCCGCTTGCCAAGTGGTCAGCAATGGACGCGTGAATTGCCGATGATTGTTTCAGAACAAGGTTATTTTCTACAAGATACTTTTGATGATACTAAAATTCTTGGTTGGATGATTCAAACAAACGATACTGAATTTTCAGAACCCCAACCTTTCCCAAAATCAACCGCATTTCGATTACAAGCTCATCATGTTGACAATCACGGTCAATTTAGTGGGAAATGGTTAAATGAAAATGAACCATTTGATATGGCTTATATTAAGGCGATGGGCGGGCATAAAGTGAGCCATTCTGATCAATATCGCTATTTTGCTATGTCTGAAAGTGCTCAACAGGAATTAATTCACGCTACTAATGAACTGCATTTAATGTATCTGCATGCGACAGACAAAGTACTTAAAGATGATAATCTGTTGCAGTATTTTAATATTCCGAAGCTCCTTTGGCCACGCTTAAGACTTTCTTGGCAAAATCGCCGTTATCAAACGATTACTGGTCGTTTAGATTTTTGTATGAGTGAACGAGGTTTGAAAGTTTATGAATATAATGCAGACTCAGCCTCTTGCCATGCTGAAGCTGGCGATATTATGAATCGTTGGGCAAAACAAGCTGGTGGCGTATTGGGGGAAAATCCGTCTGATGGTTTGCGTAATGCGTTAGCTGATTGTTGGCAACATAGTCAAGCCTCAAAATTAGTTCATATTCTGCAAGATCATGATGATGAAGAAGATTATCATGCCATGTTTATGCAACAAGCATTGGTACAAGCAGGGTTCCAAGCCAAAATTATTCATGGCACGGAAGGTTTACATTGGGATAATCGTGGTCGTCTGATTGATGATGAAAATAACCAAGTTCAAACTGTTTGGAAAACCTGGGCATGGGAAACCATGCTGGAACAACTTCGTGAAGATGCAACAGGAATGGAAGTGGCTCCGCCTATTCGTACAGGTTATCCTGAAGATAAAGTGCGGTTAATTGATGTACTACTTCGCCCAGAAGTGTTGGTTTATGAACCGCTTTGGACGGCAATTCCAAGCAATAAGGCGATTTTGCCTGTGCTTTGGTCTTTATTCCCTAATCATCGTTATTTGTTAGAGGCAAGTTTTCATCTCACACCAAACTTAATCCAAAATGGCTACGCACAAAAACCAATTGCAGGTCGTCGGGGAGATAATGTTAAACTTATTGGCGAAAATAATGCCACTTTAGGTGTTACAGAGGGTAAATTTGGCAAACAAGAAAACATTTATCAACAACTTTGGTGTTTACCACAAGTGGAAGATCAATATTTGCAAGTTTGTACTTTTACTGTTGGAGGACATTATGGCGGCACTTGCCTACGTTCTGATTCGAGTCGAGTGATTGTAGGCAATAGTGATATGCAACCCTTGAGAGTGTTGAAAGATAAATAAAACACTTTGTGATATTAAGAATGGGTTTTACGCAATGCCTTTCCAATTAAAATACTTACAACTAACATCACTAAAGTCGGAACCAACCAAGCCATTCCTTCAGATGAAAGAGGGAAGTGTTCCAATAATGAATTAATGCTTTCTGGTAACATTTTAACGTTATTTAAGCTGTCACATAAACTAAAACAAACAGTTACGATTAATGTGCTGTTGTATGTAAATTTTATTGATGGAAGTTTTTTGCGTAAGAATTGCAATAATACAAGCACAATAGCTACTGGATAAATTAATAACAAAGCTGGGATCGTTATGCGAAGTAGATCCGTTAAACCATATTGTGAAACAGTGATTGTCATTGCGGTAAAAAGTGCGGCCCAGAATGGGTAAGAAAAACGCACAGAGAATTTTGAAAAATAATCAGCTGCGGCACTCGTTACACCAACAAGTGTTGTTAAGCTTGCTAATATAATGATACCTGCCATAATCCAAGTGCCAGCAGAACCAAATAATACATTTACATAACGAGAGAAAATTTGTCCGCCATTAGTTGCACCTTCTGCAACTGCAGCACTAGTCGCGCCTAGATAGAAAAGCGAAAAATATAAACCCGCAAGTAAGATGACTGAAACAAATCCAGCTGAGATAGTGTATTTCACGATATCTTTGGGTTGAGTTACATTTTTTGCTGCAAGTGCGCGAGCGACGATTCCACCGAAAGCAATAGCTGCGAGTACGTCCATGGTTTGATAACCACTGGTTAAGCCGATTAATAAAGAATGGCCATTTTCATAAGCTTTACTTGGTGTTTGAATTTCAGATAAAGGTGAAATGAAGACAGTGACGGCTACAGCCACTAATAACACAAGCAATGCTGGTGTCATAAATTTACCCACGCTTGAAATGATCGTATTTGGGCGAATCATAAAGACCATCGCGATTAAGTTGAAAATGAGTGAAAAGAGGAAACGAACACTAGCATTATCTTCCGCTAATCCTAATGGCAACCACGCCATTTCATAAGCAACATTTGTGATGCGTGGCATAGCAAAGGTAGAGCCAATGGTTAAATAAAGTATAACGAGAAAACCTGTGCCCGCCCATTTTGGTAAATCTTTAGTAAGTTCTTCGCCACGACCTAAAATTGCCACCACAACAAGCGTGATAAATGGCATTAAAACACCAGTTAAGACAAATCCTAAGGACGCACTCATCCAATGTTGTCCAGCTGAGAATCCTTCCATTGGAGGAAAAATGATGTTGCCTGCACCTAAAAATAAGGCGAAGATCATCATTCCTAAAATGATAATATCTTTACGTGAAAACATAATTTTTGACTCTAAAAATAAAAAGGCCTGCATTCTACTACAAAGTGTAGAAAATCCCTATTCTGTAAAACTAAAAATGTGAATTTCGTCACAATATGAAGAATCTTATCGACAATTCGATAAAAATCCCTGCAAAATCCACCGCTCTTTTCCCTTTGAGGGCAAAAATATGCTAGGATTCAGCCTTTGTTAATTTTTTGTTATTTATTTTTGGAAGGAGTTTGCGTGGTACAACTGATTCAACGCTTTTTAAAATTAGAATCCGCTGGTGGTATTTTGTTGCTTTTTTCTGCTGCAGTAGCGATGTTGCTGGCTAATTCGCCATTGAGCAATCAATATAATGATTTTTTGAATTTGCCAGTCAGTTTGCAAATTGGCAGTTTCTCTATTAATAAAACCTTAATCCATTGGATTAACGATGGTTTTATGGCGGTGTTTTTTGTGTTAGTGGGAATGGAAGTTAAAAAAGAATTATTCGAAGGCGCGCTTTCTTCCTACCAACAAGCTATTTTCCCTGCTATTGCTGCGGTGGGTGGAATGATTGTGCCCGCATCGGTTTATTGGTTTATTGCAAAACAGGATCCTAGCCTTGCAAACGGCTGGGCTATTCCTATGGCGACTGATATCGCTTTTGCGCTTGGCATTATGGCATTATTGAGTAAGCAAGTACCATTGCCTCTCAAGATTTTTTTACTCGCACTCGCTATTATTGATGACTTAGGCGCAATTGTTGTAATTGCGCTGTTCTTCTCTCATGAATTAAGTGTACAGGCTCTAATTTTCTCAGGTATTTCTATTTTAACTTTGGTTTTATTAAACCGCTTTAGAGTTAGCGCGCTTTGTGCCTATATGGTGGTTGGAGCAATTTTATGGGCTTCTGTTTTAAAATCTGGTGTTCATGCGACGTTGGCTGGCGTGATTATTGGTTTTTGCATTCCATTAAAAGGTAAAAAAGGTGAACGACCATTACACGATTTTGAGCACATTCTAGCGCCTTGGTCGTCCTTCGTTATTTTACCACTCTTTGCTTTTGCCAATGCGGGCGTTAGTTTTGACGGTATTGATGTAAGTATGATTTCGTCGCCATTATTATTGGCTATCGCGTGCGGTTTAATTATAGGTAAACCAGTCGGTGTTTTCGGATTTAGTTATATTTCCGTTAAGTTGGGATTAGCTAAATTACCAGATGGGATCAATTTTAAACAAATTTTTGCGGTCGCAGTTTTATGTGGAATCGGTTTTACGATGTCAATGTTCTTAGCAAGCCTTGCTTTTGATGCGGATGCTGGAGAAAGTGTTAATACGCTTTCTCGTTTAGGTATTTTACTTGGTTCAACGGTTTCAGCAACGCTTGGATATTTATTCTTAAAACAAACGACCAAAATAAGTTAATTCTTCATAAAATTTGCGAAAAAATTGCACTGCAAAGAGAATCATTTCTATTGCAGTGCAGGTATTGAATAAACCTCTCACAATTAACGAACACACAAGAAAATATGTGCTGTTATTTGTTCGTGATTACCACTTCCAGCCCACGCCACCTGATGTACCAATATCGCCTCGAGAATTGATGGAGGCATTGAATTTCACCACTACTTTCCCTTTTTTCAAGGCAGTAGAATAGCCTGCAGCCACTGCACTTTCCCCTTTAAATGAACCCACTCCCAAACCAAAAATTGACTCGCCTGCAGCTTGTACGGTTGGCACACCTGCCATTGCATTACTGCCTGCAATACCACTACGATATTCGGCTGTCATTTTATTCAAGCGTTTATCTAATTGACGGAACTGATTATCGACTTTTTCAAATTGAGTTTGGTGCTCCATTAATTTTGTGTTTACTTGATTTATTTCTACTTGATGACGATTTACATTGGTTTCTACCGTATTTAATCTATTATTTTGTGATTGGAGCTGCTCTTTTTGAGAATCTAATTGAGAGGTATGTTTCTCTAATTTTGTATTCACGTCATTGAATTGACGAGCAGTCTCCACACCACCTGATGCTACTTTATCTTCTATCGCTTTTAATTGAGCTACGTTTACTGCATCGGTGTCTTTTGTCCCTGCTGCAAGGTTGTTTAACTGGCGAGTAATGCCTTCTTTTTCATTACCAAGGGAAACTGCCGCAGCAGTAGAGAGCCAAGTACTAATCTCTTTACGTTTTTCTTTCAGTTCGGTTTGTTTGGTTTCATAGTTTGCTTTGGCTACATCACGTTCTGCTTTAGCGGTAGCACGATGTTCATCGCTTGCTTGTTCATAAGCCTTGTCTTTGGTTTTATATTCTTCTTCTGCATCATTTAGTGTAACCAACAATTGTTGTTCAGCTTTTTTAAATGTATCTATTTTATTTTTTATTTCTGAATTTGCTTCTAAGCCATAACCTATTTGTAATTTATCAACATTCGACACTGAGTTGCTTCCTAATGCTACGCCAGTTGAAACACTAACAGATGCAAAATCACCCAATGCAATCCCTCCAATAGCATTTTTAGCTTTAGCTTGAGAACCTACTACAATAGCAGCTCTTGAATTTTCAACGCTAGCAAATTCCCCTCCGACAAAACTACCATTTGAATTTTTAGAGATTGTATTTACACCTAGCGCAACGCCATTCACTGAATTTTCAATTTTAGAGTTAGAGCCAATAGATAAAGCATAAATAGAATTATTAATGGTTGATTTAAGACCGATTCCTATACTTCCATCGGAATCAGTAACATTAGATTTAGAG
Organism: Haemophilus haemolyticus; assembly: GCF_003493605.1. Lineage (GTDB taxonomy): Bacteria > Pseudomonadota > Gammaproteobacteria > Enterobacterales > Pasteurellaceae > Haemophilus > Haemophilus haemolyticus_J. The sequence goes on along the minus strand of NZ_QQKA01000002.1, from coordinate 6,752 downwards.
CCTAAAGCAACACTATTTTCGGAATTTTCTATTTCAGATCTTGCTCCAGCAGCTAAAGCATAATTAGAATACTTAACGCTTGAGTCGTGACCAATACCTATACCTTCCTCCGAATTAATTATCTTAGAGCCAGAACCAACAGTAACTGAATTATTAGAAGATGTTATTTTTGTAAATGCCCCTCCAGCAAAACTATTTTCTGAATTTTCAGTACTAGCTGTTGTCCCTACTGCGACACTGTTTTTAGAATTATTTACTTTAGAGAATGCCCCGCTAACAAAACTACCACTTGAATTTTCAGCACTTGCTTTAACCCCTAAAGCAACACTGTTTTCAGAATTTTCTATTTTAGATTGTGCACCAGAGGCTAAGCTAAATTTAGAATTATTAACTGTAGAGGCATAACCAGTCGCTATGCCTTGTTCAGATTTAGTTACATTAGAATTAGAACCTGCAGCTATAGACCAACCTGAATCTTTAGTTATTGCAGATGAACCTATAGCAACACTGCTAGTAGATTTCTCTACTTTAGCTTGTATGCCTCCTACAAAACTATTTGCTGATTCTTTAGCTGTTGCTAATGTACCCAATGCAACACTGTTCATTGAGTTTTCTATTTTAGATTGACTTCCTGCAGCTAAGCTAAATTTAGAATCATTAACGGTAGAGGCATAACCTATAGCTATACCTTGTTCAGATTTAGTTACGTTAGACTTGTCACCTACAGCGATAGACCAACCTGAATTATTAGTTGTAGCAGACGAACCTAAGGCCACACTGTTAGTAGACTTCTCTACTTTAGCCTGTATGCCTCCTACAAAACTATTTGCTGATTCTTTAGCTGTTGCTAATGCACCCAATGCGACACTGCTCTTAGAATTTTCTACTTTAGCCTGTATGCCTCCTACAAAACTATTTGCTGATTCTTTAGCTGTTGCTAATGCACCCAATGCGACACTGTTCTCAGAATTTTCTACTTTAGACTGTGCACCTGCGGCTAAGCTAAAGTTAGAATTATTGATATTAGAATAAGCACCTATAGTTGTACTATCGTTAGAATTAACAGATTTAGAAAATGTACCACTAATGAAACTGTTTGCTGAGTTTTCTGCGGTTGCGCTTAGTCCTAAAGCAACGCTCTTATTCGAGTTAGTTGCATTAGCTCCTGCTCCACCAATAAATGTATAGTCTGATTTATTTAAAACAGTATTAATTCCAATAGCAGATGAATAGTTAGAATTTGTAAGAGTCGCATAACTTCCCAGTACATAGGAATGTTCGGATCCTGTAAGCTTAGAGTGCGAACCTATAGCAATACTTCCACCAGAGTTTGTGAGTATTGGACCCGGCGTACCGCCGCCCATTCCATCACCATTTCCTGAACCGTTACCAAATTTAATTAGATCGAAAACGTCTCTGTTCGTCACATCAGTGGCATATCCTAATGGTGTAACTAATAAAATAGATAATAAAGCTGCAACTTTATTTATTTTAAAATCAAGTGTTTTTGATAATCTTGTTTGTTTGTTTGTTTGTTTGTTTGTTTGTTTGTTTGTTTGTTTGTTTGTTTGTGATGACATAGTTTTATCCTGCTGATAAGGAAATCGAAATGTCTTTTTAGTTTACGCCTAATGTATTTAAAATACGACCACTTTTTGATCTTTTTCTGAACATTTTTCCTTTCTAATCTTTTCTTCAACAACAATCTACAATCAAAACGACAATTTTCGGTGAAATTAATAAATAAAGGCACGTGAGGAAAACGTGCCTTAGTCTAGATCAGGATTTAAAAAGCGAGTTTATTCCCACTCAATAGTCGCTGGCGGTTTCCCGCTAATGTCATATACGACGCGGGAAATGCCATTCACTTCATTGATGATGCGGTTAGACACTTTGCCTAATAAATCATAAGGTAAATGAGCCCAATGTGCGGTCATAAAATCAATGGTTTCTACCGCGCGTAGGGAAATAACCCAATCGTATTTACGGCCATCGCCCATCACACCTACAGATTTCACTGGTAAGAATACGCTGAAGGCTTGGCTGGTTTTTTCATACCAACCGCTATTGCGTAATTCTTCGATAAAGATTGCATCCGCACGGCGTAATAAATCGCAGTATTCTTTTTTCACTTCGCCTAATACACGGACGCCTAAACCTGGGCCAGGGAATGGGTGGCGGTTGATCATTTCAGCCGGTAAGCCTAATGCCAAACCGATTTTACGTACTTCATCTTTGAATAATTCGCGTAGCGGTTCCACTAAGCCGAGTTTCATATAGTCTGGTAAGCCACCTACATTGTGGTGTGATTTAATTACGTGGGCTTTGCCTGTCTTGCTTGCTGCAGATTCGATCACATCAGGGTAAATCGTACCTTGTGCCAACCATTTCACATTAGTGAGTTTTTTCGATTCATCATCAAATATATCAACAAATACTTTACCGATAATTTTACGTTTCGCTTCAGGATCAGATACGCCTGCAAGTTCACCTAAGAAACGGCTTTCAGCATCAACACGAGTGATGTTTAAACCGAATTTATCGCCAAACATTTCCATGACTTGATCGCCTTCGTGTAAGCGAAGCAAACCGTTATCCACAAATACGCAGTGTAAGTTTTTGCCGATAGCACGGTGTAAAAGTAATGCAACAACAGAAGAGTCCACACCACCAGATAAGCCTAAAATCACTTCATCATCGCCTACTTGCTCTTTAATACGAGCAACGGCATCTTCGATAATGTTTTCTGCTGTCCATTTAGTTTCGCAACCACAGATGTTTACTACGAAGTTGGTTAATAATTCCAAGCCTTTTTTAGTATGCGTTACTTCAGGGTGGAACTGCACACCGTAGAAACGACGGCTTTCGTCTGACATTGCTGCGATAGGGCAGGTTAGCGTTGTGCCAGTTACTTTGAAGTTTTCTGGTAAGCGCGTTACCTTATCGCCGTGGCTCATCCAAACGTCTAATTTTGGCTCAGAAGCGGTTAAATTATCGTTAAGATTTGCAAAAAGTGCGGTTGAATTTTCAAGAGAAACGGAAGCATAGCCGAACTCTCTGTGATCAGATGTTTCGGTTAAGCCGCCAAGTTGCATTGCCATCGTTTGCATTCCATAGCAAACGCCGAGCACTGGAACGCCTGCGTTAAACACATATTCAGGCGCACGCGGGCTATTTTCTTCAGTTGTGCTTTCAGGGCCACCAGAAAGAATGATACCCGTTGGAGCAAATTCACGGATTTGTTGTTCGGTTACATCCCAAGCCCAAAGTTCGCAGTACACACCGATTTCACGCACACGACGCGCAATCAGTTGAGTATATTGTGAACCGAAGTCGAGGATCAGGATTTTGTGATTGTGGATGTTTGTCATTTTTTGCCTTATGTTAATTTTGTTTTGTCATATTGATGTAAGTTCCACCGTGTCCATCGCTGATATATTTAATGTGAAATATTTCAGTTTTATCACAGCCTTTTACTGTCCAAGTTTCATTCACTAAATCTACAGTGGAAGTTTTGTTGTTTAGTTTTACATCATCGATCTGAGTGTGAATTTGTTTAGGCGTACAATTATGGATTGCTCTGAAAAATAGGTTTATGTTACTTGCCGTATCATATTTTAGTAAATCGTCTGCGGTTGTTTCCCCAGTATAAGTCGGGCCGAGTAATGTGCAGGCTGATAGAATAAATGGAATCAGTAATATAAATTTCTTCATTATAGTTCCTTTTATTGCATGAAACAGTTCAAAAGAGCGGGCAAATTTAACCGCTCTTTTATTCATTGTTAGCCCATCCGATAGTTTGGTGCTTCTTTAGTAATCGTTACATCGTGAACGTGGCTTTCTTTAATACCCGCACCACTGATGCGGACGAATTCTGCTTTTGTGCGTAATTCTTCGATGGTTGCGCAGCCAGTTAAGCCCATGCAAGAACGCAAGCCCCCCATTTGTTGGTGGATGATTTCTTTTAAGTAACCTTTGTATGGAATACGGCCTTCGATACCTTCTGGTACGAGCTTGTCCGCTGCGTTATCAGATTGGAAGTAACGGTCTGATGAGCCTTTCGCCATGGCACCTAATGAGCCCATACCACGGTAAGATTTAAATGCACGACCTTGATAAAGTTCGATTTCACCTGGTGCTTCTTCAGTACCAGCAAACATAGAACCAACCATTACACAGCTTGCGCCTGCAGCGATGGCTTTTGCAATATCGCCAGAGAAACGGATACCACCGTCAGCGATAACAGGAATACCACGATCTTTTAATGCCGCAGCAGCATCTGCGATAGCGGTGATTTGTGGAACACCTACACCGGTTACGATACGAGTAGTACAAATAGAACCAGGACCAATACCTACTTTCACTGCGCTTGCACCTGCGTCTGCCAATGCGATTGCGCCTTCAGCCGTTGCTACGTTACCCGCAACGATAGGTAAGTTTGGATATTTTGCTCGAGTTTCACGAACGCGTTGTAATACGCCTTCAGAATGACCGTGTGAAGAGTCGATTAACAATACATCTACGCCAGCTTTTACTAATGCATCAATACGTTCTTCGTTACCAGGACCTGCACCTACAGCGGCACCCACGCGTAAACGACCGAATTCATCTTTACATGCATTTGGTTTTTGTTCCGCTTTTTGGAAGTCTTTAACGGTAATCATACCTTTAAGTTTGAAACTATCATTAACCACTAATACTTTTTCAACACGGTGTTGATGCATTAATTCCAAAATTTCTTCGCGACTCGTCCCTTCTTTTACTGTTACCAAGTCTTCTTTTTTCGTCATTACTTGTGAAACAGTTTTGCTCAAATCTTTTACGAAACGGGTGTCGCGTCCAGTAATGATACCAATTAGGTTATTTTCACTATCGACAACAGGGTAGCCAGCAAAGCCGTTTTTCTTCACCATTTCAGCAAGTTCGGCAAGCGTTAAATTTGGTGAAACAGTTACTGGTTCGGAAACGATACCACTTTCGAATTTTTTCACTTTACGAACACGGTCCGCTTGGCGTTCAATGGTCATATTTTTATGAATAAAGCCGATGCCACCTTCTTGCGCTAAAGAGATCGCAAGTTTGGTTTCAGTTACGGTATCCATTGCTGCTGAAAGCATTGGGATATTTAAGCGAATTTCTTTAGTGAGTTTGGTTGAAAGATTGGCTGTATTTGGAAGCACTGTTGAATGTGCTGGGACGAGTAGAACATCGTCAAAAGTAAGGGCTTCTTGTTTAATGCGTAGTGACATTGCAATATTCTCGCTAATAAGTTGAAGTTAAAAAATATTGCGGCGGGATTATACAGATTTTACTTAATTTTGAAAACGAAATTTTGGGATTTGTGCTATGATTTTTGCTCTGTTTGTTATAAGGGAAAATGATGAATTTCGCTTTATTGACATATTTAGCTGATTGTCAGCCGAAAGTGCGGTTTGAATTGGAAAAGTTTTCTTTGGATATTGAAGAGGATATTAAACAATTACGTGAGCTAGGCTTGGATATTGTCGTTGATGGCCAAAATTATTGCTTAGTGCCTAGTCTTCCTTTATTAAATCCTCAGCAAATTTCAACCGCACTTTTTCCTTATAGTATCCATTATCAGCCGATTATTTCCTCTACAAATGAATGGATACTACAAAATATTCCTTCCTTAAAAAAAGGCGATCTTTGTGTGGCTGAATATCAAACTGCAGGACGCGGGCGACGTGGACGTCAATGGCTATCGCCTTTTGCTGGGCAAATCATGTTTAGTTTTTATTGGACGTTTGAGCCTAGCAAATCAATTGAGGGTTTAAGTTTAGTCATCGGTTTGGCGATTGCCGAGGTGCTAAATGTGCAAGTGAAATGGCCAAATGATATTTTGTTTGATGGAAGAAAGTTAGGTGGTATTTTAGTTGAAATTGCTAACCATAAAAATGGTATGCTCAATTTAGTGATTGGCGTAGGTATTAATGTGTCGTTGCCAAAACAAACGGAAATTAGTCAGCCCTATGCGGAAGTATGTGAAATAGATCCTGATGTAGAGCGACAAACCTTATTACCCAAACTTATACAACATTTATATACACGTTTAAATATCTTTGAGAAAAATGGTATTAATGCGGAATTTCAACAGGCGTGGAAATCATATAATGCGTTTTCAAATAGTGAAGTAAATGTGCTGACTGAACAAGGCGTTATTTCAGGTATTGAACAAGGCATAGATGAACACGGTTATTTAAAAGTATTATGTGGCAATAAAATCCAGATGTTTAATGGTGGTGAAGTTTCATTGCGTAAGAAATTATAGCGATAAAAATTTGGTCATTCTAACCGCACTTTTGGATGAAATGTTTATATTTCCATCAAAAGATCATTTTTTTAAATATTTTTACAAAAAGTACTTGCAAGGGTTTTGAAAATCCCTATAATGCACCGCACACAACGACGCACTGTTGTGAAGTATTTAAATTTACAAGTGCGTCGTTGTTTTTTGCTCTTTAACAATGTATCAGACAATCTGTGTGGGCACTTGTTGATTGACTTGTTTTAAAAATATTTTTTAATTTTGAAGTCTTAATAGGTGCTTAACTGAAAATTCATCATTACTTTTTTAAGTAGTGTTTTTATTTATAGCTAAGCAGTATATTGAGCGATTGAACTTGAATTGAAGAGTTTGATCATGGCTCAGATTGAACGCTGGCGGCAGGCTTAACACATGCAAGTCGAACGGTAGCAGGAGAAAGCTTGCTTTCTTGCTGACGAGTGGCGGA
>NZ_QQKA01000001.1 GCF_003493605.1 Haemophilus haemolyticus | reverse complement strand
AACTATTTTTACCATTTTGAAGATAAAATTCGATGACTTGTTGCTTGAAAAGAAAATTGTATTTGGTCATAAAAAATCTGCACCTTAGTGAGTTGGTTATTTAGTCCAACTTTTGGGGTGCAGATCATATACGCCCTTTTTTATTAATAAGAATTCTATGAATTTTGTAAGGTGCCTTAGGTCTTGTGGGGTAGCATAGGTTTTGTAGGGTGGGCGTAAGCCCACGCAGTGTTCTATATTATAGGCTATTATAGGCTGGGCTAAATTATTATATTTCTCCCTTAATCATCAATTTAGGATTACCATCCCAATCTTCGGGAAAAATATCTCTTTTAACATCACGATGAAAAGATGAATACGCCCAATCTTTCACAGCTTGCACATAACCGTGTTTTACGGGATTGTAGTAAATATAATCCCAATGATTTACTAAATCTTGATCATCACGAATTAAATGTTCCCAAAAACGGCGTTGCCAAATACCAGCTTCTCTGCGTTTGATATGACTTGCTGTTGGTTGGCGACATTCTAAGGGTAAACGTTTTGTAAAATTTAATTTTAATAAACGTATTCGTTTAGAAAAATTCATATCATTTTCAGGTAGTTGCATAATCAAATGAAAATGATTGGGCAAAATACAGAGAGCGATAGTTTCAAATGGGCAATGTGATTGTGTTTCTTTATAAGCTGCACGAAATTCATCAATATAGCGGATTAAATAATTCGCTTTACGATTTTGCAAAACCGCTGTGATAAAATACATACCATTTTCAACTTTCATGCGTCGATACCGTGACATATCAAGTTCCTTATATATTTTATATACCCCTAAGGTGGGGGAGGTTTTGTAGGAAATATAGGAAAATATTATAACACAGGTATCAAGATTTTAACGCGTGGGCTTACGCCCACCCTACGTCTGCCATTTGATTTTCCTTAAAATTGTAGGGTGAGCGTAATCCCACGTTGAAAATACAGGAAAATATTTATAACACGAGCATTACGCTTTAACGCGTGGGTTTACACCCATCTTACGTTTGTTATTTGATTTTTCTTAAAATTGTAGGGTGGGCGTAAGCCCACGTTGAAAATATAGGAAAATATTTATAACACGAGCATTACGCTTTAACGCGTGGGTTTATACCCATCTTACGTTTGCCATTTGATTTTCCTTAAAATTGTAGGGTGGGCGTAAGCCCATGCGGGATATATAATAAAACCACTTAGAACCACTAAAAGGCAATCAACATGCTGTTTCCTTTGTCATTATCTTTTCCTCTCACACCAAGTGCGGTCAAAATTGAGCGAGAAAATCTCAAGCAATTTGAGCTCGAGAATTTTTCTCGTTATTCCATTTTTGCGCTTATTGAAAATCGCTGTGATTTTTATGATGCCTTATTGATTCAACTTTGGCATGAAATGGGATTAAGTGAACAACTGGGGATTTCTTTAATTGCTGTAGGCGGTTATGGACGGCGTGAGATGTTTCCTTTGTCGGATTTAGATTTTTTGATTTTAGTCGAGCAAACACCAATCCCAGAGATCGAAGAAAAGATTACCCAATTTATCCAATTTTTATGGGATTGTGGTTTTGAGGTGGGAAATAGTGTTCGAACCTTAGAACAATGCGAATCGGAAGGAAAACAAGATATTACGATTGCCACCAATTTATTAGAAGCAAGATTTCTCACTGGAAATCGACCGCACTTTGATGCGCTAAATGAATTGGTAAAACGTGCTGATTTTTGGTCGAAAGAAGGTTTTTTTAATGCCAAAGTGCAAGAGCAAATAGAACGTTATCAGCGTTATCACAATACGGCTTATAACCTTGAGCCAGATATTAAGTACAGCCCCGGTGGTTTGCGTGATTTGCATTTGTTGTATTGGGTAGCGTTGCACCATTCGGGGGCTTTGACCCTTGAAGCCATTTTACAAAGTGGTTTTATTTATCCTCAAGAATATCAGCAACTACAAGAAAGTCGTGCATTTTTATTTAAAGTGCGGTTCGCTTTGCATTTGATTTTGAAACGTTACGATAATCGTCTGTTGTTTGATCGTCAAATTAAAGTCAGTGAATTGTTGGGTTTTCGAGGGGATGGCAATCAAGCTGTGGAAAAAATGATGAAATGTTTTTTCCAAGCATTGCACCGAATTTCCCTTATTAGTAATTTGCTGATTCAGCATTATCGAGAAAATGTGCTTTCATTAAATCAGGCTACTGTGATTGAACAGTTAGACGATGATTTTCAACTGATTAACCAATGTTTATGTTTGCGTAATAGCCTTGTTTTTCAAGAAAAACCAGAGCGAATTTTAGATCTATTCTTTTATTTAACGCAGTACGAACAGGTCAATATTCATTCTGATACCTTGCGTCAATTACAAATTTCCTTAGAGCAATTACCACAAAAATTATGTGAAATTCCTGCGGCTCGTGAAAAGTTTTTACGTTTATTTAATCAACCCAATGCAATTAAGCGTGCGTTTATGCCGATGCACCAATATGGCGTATTAACAGCGTATCTTCCGCAGTGGCAAGCCATTGAGGGCTTAATGCAATTTGATTTATTCCATATTTATACGGTGGATGAGCATATATTGCGTGTGATGTTGAAATTGGAAAGTTTTCTGTCACAGGAAAGTGCGAAAGAACATCCTATTGCTCATCGAATTTTTAGCCAACTTTCTGACCGCACTTTGCTTTATATTGCGGCGTTATTCCACGATATTGCAAAAGGGCGAGGCGGTGATCACGCAGAACTTGGTGCAGAGGATGTGGCAAATTTTGCACAATTACATAATTTAGATCGTCGAGAAATTGATACTCTTGCTTGGCTCGTAAAATCCCATTTGCTTATGTCAATTACTGCACAACGCCGTGATATTCATGATCCTGAAGTCGTCATGAATTTTGCGGAAGCCGTGCAAAATCAAGTTCGATTAGATTATCTCACTTGTTTAACGGTGGCGGATATTTGTGCAACCAATGGTAATTTATGGAATAGCTGGAAACGTTCGCTTTTTGCCTCTTTATATGAATTTACCGAACAACAATTTGCACAAGGCATGAAAGAATTGCTTGATTACTCAGAAAAATCGGCAGAAAACCGAAAACTTGCACAACAAATTTTAACGCAGGATTATTCCGATATTACGCCAATCTCGATTGAGCAATTATGGGCTCGTTGTCCTGAAGATTATTTTGTGCGTAATACGCCAAAACAAATTGCGTGGCATACAAGTTTGTTGGTGGATTTCGCTGAGGCATTATTAGTGAAAATTAGTAATCGCTTTTCACTTGGCGGTACGGAAGTGTTTATTTATTGCCAAGATCAACCGCATTTATTTAATAAAGTGGTGAGTACCATTGGTGCAAAAAAATTCAGTATCCATGATGCGCAGATTATTACGACACAAGATGGTTATGTTTTTGATAGCTTTATCATCACAGAACTTAACGGGGAATTAGTGGAATTTGATCGTCGTCGAGAACTAGAGCAAGCCCTAACAGTAGCTCTTCAAAGTGAAAAATTACCCGTACTTTCTATTACGCCGAATCGTCAGCTTCAACACTTCACTGTACAAACCGACGTTCGTTTTTTACATGAAAACAAAAAAGAGCATACTGAAATGGAACTGGTTGCGTTGGATAAACCTGGGTTATTAGCGCAAGTGAGCCAGATTTTCACTGAGTTAAATCTCAATTTATTGAATGCAAAAATTACCACTGTGGGCGAGAAAGCCGAGGATTTTTTTATTTTGACGAACCAATTTGGGCAAGCACTTGCGAGAGAGGAAAGGGAAAGATTGAACCGTGTTATTATTCAGCAAATTAGGTAAATATCTCTATTTTATCAATGATATAAAATAACAAAGCAAAGGTTTCTTTTTAATGAATGGAAATAAATAGAGAAGAAAGTAAATTAAAACACATTTTTTATTCAGTTTTATGTTAGAATTCGCAGCCTTATTTTTACTTGACACAGGAAAATTTATTATGAAAATCGAAGCAAGCAAGCAAGCAAGCAAGCAAGCAAGCAAGCAAGCAAGCAAGCAAGCAAGCAAGCAAGCAAGCAAGCAAGCAAATAGTAATCGACTTTTAACTCGTCCACATCAATTATTTTCATTTATTGCAGGTATTTATGCTCTAAGCCTGCCCCATCTCGCCCTTGCTGACACCACAAGTGATTTAACAAAATATGTAAAAATTACCAATGATACTGATGTAACAGCTAGCGGAACAGCTCAAAATAATGACGCTAAAATTGAGAATTCTCGGTTAAGTATTGCTATTGGTCCTAATGCGTTAGTTAAAGATTCAGATACGAAATATACACACCCAAAGGATATGACAACTAATAATCCTGCTGCATCAATAGCTGTGGGGGCAAATGCTAATGTAACAGTATCTCCATACTCAATAGCCTTAGGTAAGAATGCCAAGGTTCTTAATTCTGAGTATAGTTTAGCTGCAGGAACTAATGCAAAAGTAGAAAAATCTGGAAAAATAGTGGCTTTAGGCTTAGATGTTAATGTAACAGACTCTCAAAATTCCGTTGCAATAGGCTGGCAAGCAACTTCTAATAAATCTTCTAATGCCTTTATTGGTGGTTATAACGCAACATCTGTTAATTCTGATAACACTGTAGTAGTGGGGGTTGGAGCTAATATAACAGGCTCTCACAGAGCAATTGCCACCGGTGCAAATGCAACCGTTAGTTCATCAAAAAATGCGATTGCAACTGGTTCAAATGCAACGATTAATTCATCAGAAAATGCGATTTCAACTGGTTCAAATTCAACTATTAGTTCATCAAAAAATGCAATTGCCACAGGTGTAAATACAACCGTTAATTCATCAGAAAAAGCGATTGTAACTGGTTTCAAATCAAAGGCAGATAAATCAGAAAAAGCCATTGTGCAAGGTGTTGAAGCTAATGCAACGAATTCAAATATTTCTATTGTTACTGGTTTCGCAGCAAAAGCAGTAAATTCCCAAAATACGATTGTATTGGGAAGTAAGACAGAATCAGAAAAATCAAACAAAGCGGTAGTTTTAGGGAATAGAGCTAGTGTGACAAGTTCTGATAGTGCTTTTGTTGGTGGCGATCACGCTTCAGCAACAACTTCTGCAGGAGCTTTAGTATTAGGAAATGGTGCTAAAGCGGAAAATGCAGCAGGTTCTGTAGTTTTAGGCGAAGGAGCTAAGAGTTCTATTTCAAATGGGGTGGCATTGGGGAGTGCTTCATCTGCGCAGGTGGATAGGTTAAAAGAGGGTTATGGCTTAACTGATTTAACTAATAATGAAATTCAAACTCAAGTGAAGAAATTTAAAGATGGCGAAGCACAGCTAGTAGCTGATTTACAAACAGCTAAACAAAATTATGAAACTAAAGAAAAAGCTTATGAAAATGAAAAACTGCTAGGATTTGGCATTCAAAATATACCTGGTTTAGGTGGTCTAAATCTAGGTGGACTTTTAGATGGTTTAGGCGTGTCCGCACCAGTAAGTAGCACTGCTAAAGTACAACGTGACGAAGCGAAAGTAACTTATGAAACCAAACAAGCAGAACTGAAAGCCAAACGTAAAGAAGTTAGCACTTGGCTTTCTACTGCTGCGGCAGTTTCTCTCGGCGATGAAGAAGAAGGAATTACTCGCCAATTAAATAATCTTGCTGCAGGGACAAAAGACACCGATGCGGTAAACGTGGCTCAATTGAAATCATTAAAAAACGCAGGTTTAACATTTGCGATGAATGATTATGATAAAACTAAAGATAGCACTCAAAATAAACTAATTAAAACAGAAATTGGTAATATTTTGCAGATTCAGGGCAAAAGTGGTTTGGTTTATAACGATGATAATAAAGCAAAGTACACTTCTGATAATTTAGTGACATTTAACGATAGTGGCGTATTGCGTATTGGAATGTTGAAATCCCCAAGTTTTACTGCTGTTACATTGGGAGAGGGCGATAAAACCGTTTCACTTACCGCTGATGATGGTGTGTTAAAGGCTAGCGGTAAAACCATTTTTACAGAAGATAACTTTAAAACGTTTTTTACAAAACTTTATACTTTTGAAGGCGGTTTGAAAGCAGAAGAAAAAGATGGAAAAACCGTTGTTTCATTAGATAAAGAAGCCATTAAGCAAATGCCTGAATTAAAAGGCGAACAAGGAGAACGAGGTCTTAAAGGCGAACGAGGCGAACAAGGAGAACAAGGTCTTAAAGGCGAGAAAGGAAAATCTGCTTATGAAAGTTGGAAAGAACTGCCTGCTAACCATGGGAAATCCGAAACTGAATTTGCTGAGATGTTAAGTAGCGGAGCGAGTAAAGCAGAGTTACAACAGCTTCGTACTGAACACGATAGTTTGAAAGCGCAAATCCGTAAAGATCAGCAATCTATTCAACAACTCGATCGCAATATGCAAAAAATGAACAAAGATTTGCGGGCAGGGATTGCGGGTGCGACAGCGATTGCTTTCTTGCAAGGGGGAAATTTTGCTGGAGAGTCTGCGGTTTCTGTGGCAGTAGGCACTTATAAAGGCGAGCACGCATTAGCGGTCGGTTATGGCAGACGTTTAACCAATAACAAAATTGAGGTTAAATTGGGAGCGAGTGTCAATAGCCGAAGTGATGTGAATGCGGGGGGAAGTGTAGGATTCCACTGGTAAAATAAAGGATAAAAGTAAAAGTGCGGTCAATTTTGACCGCATTTTTTTATAAAAATACGGGCGTTGAAGTGAAAAATTGTGGTTCTTGAAAAATATATTTCTAGGTAAATTTGCCTTATGTTATCCTTTGCAAAAAATTTTTAGGATCACATTATGTTGAGTATTTTTGTTACTTTTCTTGGCGCGTTTTTAACATTGATTGTGATGCGACCAATTGCCAATTGGATTGGATTAGTTGATAAGCCAAACTATCGTAAACGTCATCAAGGTGCAATTCCGCTAATCGGTGGCGTGTCGCTTTTTGTTGGAAATCTTTTCTATTACCTGATGGAATGGGATCAACTTCGATTACCGTATCTCTATTTGTTCAGTATTTTTGTTTTATTGGCGATTGGGATTTTAGATGATCGCTTTGATATTAGCCCTTTTTTAAGAGCAGGCATTCAAGCAATTCTGGCAATTTTAATGATCGATCTTGGGAATGTTTATCTTGATCATCTTGGTCAAATTTTAGGGCCTTTCCAATTAACGCTGGGGTCTATTGGGCTGATTATCACTGTATTTGCCACTATTGCGATTATTAATGCCTTTAATATGATTGATGGTATTGATGGATTGCTCGGTGGGCTTTCTTGTGTTTCTTTTGCGGCGATTGGTATTTTAATGTATCGAGATGGGCAAATGGATATGGCGCATTGGAGTTTTGCTTTAATTGTGTCGATTTTACCTTATTTGATGCTAAATCTAGGGATTCCATTTGGACCGAAATATAAGGTGTTTATGGGGGATGCGGGGAGTACATTAATTGGCTTTACCATTATTTGGATTTTGTTATTGAGTACGCAAGGAAAAGGGCATCCTATGAATCCAGTAACCGCACTTTGGATTATTGCGATTCCTTTGATTGATATGGTTGCGATTATTTATCGCCGTGTACGTAAAGGTAAAAGCCCATTCCGTCCAGATCGTTTACACGTTCATCATTTAATGGTGAGAGCGGGTTTAACATCAAGACAAGCCTTTTTATTGATTACGTTTGTTTCGGCAGTGTGTGCAACTATCGGTATTTTAGGGGAAGTTTATTATGTGAATGAGTGGGCGATGTTTGTCGGCTTTTTCATTTTATTTTTCCTTTATGTGTATTCAATTACGCGTGCATGGCGAATTACCCGTTGGGTAAGAAGAATGAAACGTCGCGCAAAACGATTGAAGAAAGCATAAAAATAAAGGCTTGTGTTATTAAATTACAAGCCTTTATTTTTTGAGAAAATTCACCGCACTTTAGAGTTTGGTCGATATGTTTTGTAGATAGAAAAAATCCCCAGCCTTTTGGCTAGGGATTGAAATTTGGAGCGGGAAACGAGGCTCGAACTCGCGACCCCGACCTTGGCAAGGTCGTGCTCTACCAACTGAGCTATTCCCGCAATAATGCTTTTATAATGTGAAATTGGAGCGGGAAACGAGGCTCGAACTCGCGACCCCAACCTTGGCAAGGTTGTGCTCTACCAACTGAGCTATTCCCGCAGTTCACATCAGTGAATGAGGTCGCATTATACAAATATTTTTAGGGCTTGCAAGGGCAATTTCATAAAAAGCAATTTTTTGTTGAAGTTTTCGTCAATCTAATTTCATGAAATGTTCGCGATAATAAGCCAACTCTTTAATTGATTCTCGAATATCATCTAGCGCCAAATGCGTATTCTCTTTTTTAAAGCCTTCTAAAATTTCAGGTTTCCAACGTGCAGCAAGTTCTTTTAATGTACTTACGTCTAAATGGCGATAATGAAAATAATCAGCTAAATCAGGCATATATTTCACTAAGAAGCGTTTATCTTGGGCAATGCTGTTACCGCAAATTGGCGACGAACCTTTTGGCACCCATTTTTTTAAAAAGTCTAAGGTTTGCAATTCTGCTGCACGTTCGGTGAGTTTGCTGGCTTTTACGCGTTCAATTAAGCCATTTTCACTATGTGTTTTTTGGCACCAATCATTCATTTTATTGAGTAATTCATCAGACTGATGAACCGCTAATACTGGGCCCTCTGCCAAAATGTTTAAATTTTTATCTGTTACGATAGTGGCAATTTCAATAATACGTTCTTTTTCCGGATCTAAACCGGTCATTTCTAAATCAATCCAAATAAGATTTTGTTTATCGAATGGCATAATATCAGGTATCCTATGCAAAATTTTTTTCATTTTACCAAAAACAAGGGAAAAAACGACCGCACTTTTATGGCTAAACGTAAATTAACTCAAAACCAAACTAGAAGAATTCAATCGAATAATGCGAAAACATTGCATCGCCATAAGAAAAAAGAGGCTGAATGGTCAGATGAAATGCTGGGCGAATCGCAAGAAGGCGTTGTGGTCACACGTTATTCTATTCACGCAGATGTAGAAAATGAACAGGGCGAAATTTATCGTTGTAATTTGCGCCGTACCTTGTCGAGTTTGGTGGTGGGAGATAAAGTTGTTTGGCGTAAAGGCAATGAGCAGTTACAAGGTGTGAGTGGCGTGATTGAGGCGATTCATCCGCGAGAAAATGAAATTTCTCGCCCAGATTATTACGATGGTTTGAAACCCATCGCGGCGAATGTTGATCGTATTATTATTGTATCAGCGGTGTTGCCAACGCTTTCCTTAAATATTATCGATCGTTATCTTGTTGTGTGTGAAATAGCTGAAATCAAGCCATTAATTGTTTTGAATAAAGTGGATTTATTGGCGCAGGAACAGCGTCAAGAAATTGAAGAACAACTTAAAATTTACCAAGATATTGGCTATGAAATTTTAATGCTTTCAGCAAAGAGCGGTGAAAATATGGAAAAATTAACCGCACTTTTGGCACAAGGCACGGCGATTTTTGTTGGGCAATCTGGTGTCGGTAAATCGAGTTTAATTAATCATATTTTGCCTAGCGTAAATGCTCAAGTGGGAGACGTGAGTGAAACATCAGGCTTAGGACAGCATACCACGACCTCATCGCGTCTGTATCATTTGCCACAAGGTGGTAATTTAATTGATTCACCAGGAATTAGAGAATTTGGGCTTTGGCATTTAGATGCGGAGCAAATCACAAAAGGGTATCGAGAATTTCAATATGTATTAGGCACCTGTAAATTCCGTGATTGTAAACATTTGAGCGATCCAGGGTGTGCGTTACGTGAAGCCGTCGAGCAAGGCAAGATTTCGCTTGTTCGTTATGATAATTATCATCGATTAATTGAAAGTTTAAGTGAAACAAAATCACAACGTCATTTTTCAGCAGTTTAACGATTGCGCAAGCTGGATGATAAATAAACAAATCCTGCGTTTTTTTATGATCTAATTCAATTTTTTTAGTGTTTATTCTTGATTATTCGCTTTTGAACAAGGATACTAAGGCGGATTTTATCTTTGTATTTTTTTAACTATTATTTAGTAGAGAGGTAGCATTATGTACTCAAAAGATGTTGAAATCACCGCGCCAAACGGTTTACACACTCGTCCAGCAGCACAATTTGTGAAAGAAGCCAAAGCATTTTCTTCTGATATCACAGTAACATCTGCTGGTAAGAGCGCAAGTGCAAAAAGTTTGTTTAAGCTACAAACACTAGGTTTAACACAGGGTACGGTGATCACCATTTCTGCTGAAGGCGAAGATGAGCAGCAGGCAGTTGAGCATTTAGTCGCTTTGATTCCAACTTTAGAATAATTCTTACTTAGCCATAAAATTGTGAAATTTTATGGCTATTGTTTATCTATTCCTTTTTAATTATTTCGGAAGGTATCTATGATTTCTGGTATTCTCGCATCACCTGGTATTGCCTTTGGTAAGGCACTTGTTCTTAAAGAAGAAAAGATTGTTCTTGATACACAAAAAATTACTGATGATCAAATTGACGCAGAAGTCGCTCGATTTTACGAAGGACGTAGCGCGGCGGTGGAACAACTTAATTCAATCAGAGAGCGTGCATTAATTTCTTTAGGCGAAGAAAAAGCTGCAATCTTTGAAGGTCACTTGATGATTCTTGAGGATGAAGAATTAGAAGAAGAAATTCTTGATTATCTTCGTTCAAATAAAGTTAATGCCGCAGTTGCAGCGAGCAAAATTATTGATCAACAAGTCACAATGTTGTCGGAGATCGATGATGAATATTTAAAAGAGCGTGCTGGTGATATTCGTGATATTGGTAACCGTTTAATTAAAAATATTTTGGGCATGTACATAGTAGATCTTGGCGATATTCAAGAAGAATCAATCCTTGTCGCTTATGATCTGACTCCATCAGAAACTGCCCAGCTTAATCTTGAAAAAGTATTAGGGGTTGTCACTGATATTGGTGGTAGAACATCTCATACTTCTATTATGGCGCGTTCTTTAGAATTACCAGCGATTGTAGGCACAAATAATGTGACCGAATTAGTCAATACGGGTGATTACTTAATTTTAGATGCCATAAATAATCAAGTTTATATCAATCCAACACAATCTCAGATTGATGAATTAAAAACACTTGAAGCTAAAATTTCTCAGGAAAAAGCCGAGTTAGCTAAATTAAAAGATCTTCCAGCAATCACCTTGGATGGACATAAAGTTGATGTGGTCGCGAATATCGGGACAATCCGTGATTGTGAAGGGGCAGATCGCAATGGTGCGGAAGGTATCGGTTTATACCGAACTGAATTCTTATTTATGGATCGTGAACAGCTTCCGACGGAAGAAGAACAATTCATTGCCTATAAAGAAGTGGTAGAAGCAATGAACGGGCGTTTAACCGTGCTTCGTACTATGGATATTGGTGGCGATAAAGAGCTTCCATATTTAGATTTACCAAAAGAAATGAATCCATTCTTAGGATGGCGTGCGATTCGTATTGCGTTAGATCGCCGTGAAATTTTAAATGCACAATTACGCGCGGTGTTGCGTGCTTCAGCATTTGGTAAATTGGCGGTGATGTTCCCGATGATTATTTCTGTAGAAGAAATTCGAGAATTAAAAGCGGTTATTGAAACATTAAAAGCGGAATTACGTGCGGAAGGTAAAGCGTTTGATGAGCATATTCAAGTGGGGGTAATGGTTGAAACACCGTCCGCTGCTGTAAATGCAAAATTCTTAGCAAAAGAAGTAGATTTCTTCAGTATCGGTACTAACGATTTAACTCAATATACTTTGGCGGTGGATCGAGGCAATGAGTTAATTTCGCATCTCTACAATCCGATGCAGCCATCTGTGCTTGGTCTAATTAAACAAGTGATTGATGCTTCTCACGCAGAGGGCAAATGGACGGGAATGTGCGGTGAATTAGCCGGTGATGAACGTGCAACCTTATTGTTACTTGGTATGGGATTAGATGAATTTAGTATGAGTGCGATTTCTGTACCTAGAATTAAAAAGTTAATCCGTAATGTGAATTTCCAAGATGCAAAAGCCCTTGCTAATGCCGCATTACAAAAACCGACCGCTTCGGAAATTGAGCAGTTAATCGAAGAATTTTTGGCGGAAAATGTATTAAATTAAACAAAATTGTTTGATTTTACGTTAAAATAACAGCCATCTATGAATTGATAGGAGATTAAAATGGGCTTATTTGACAAGTTATTCGGTTCAAAAGAAAACAAATCTGTGGAAGTTGAAATTTATGCACCTATCTCTGGTGATATTGTAAATATTGAAGATGTTCCCGATGTAGTTTTCTCTGAAAAAATCGTGGGTGATGGTGTTGCTATTCGCCCTACCGGTAACAAAATCGTTGCGCCGGTGGATGGTGTGATTGGTAAAATTTTTGAAACCAACCATGCTTTCTCAATGGAATCAAAAGAAGGTGTAGAATTATTTGTACACTTTGGTATTGATACCGTTGAGCTGAAAGGTGAAGGTTTTACTCGTATTGCACATGAAGGTCAATCAGTTAAACGTGGAGATACTGTGATTGAATTTGATCTTCCTTTATTAGAATCAAAAGCAAAATCTGTGTTAACTCCCATTGTTATTTCCAATATGGATGAAATTTCTTGCATCGTGAAAAAATCAGGTGAAGTCGTCGCTGGAGAGTCAGTGGTATTAAGCTTAACTAAATAATTTCTTTACGATAAAAAAGTCCGCCTTTGTGCGGATTTTTTATTTATTATAGTACCTAGGGTAAGTATACCCTAGGCTAATTTAAGTGCTACCCCGTTGGGGTAGTGTGAGGTTCCTCAAAGAGGAACGACTATAACTAACCGTGGGTATACTTACCCACGGTAAAAAAATTACGTTAGTTAAAATGGAAATAAACAATGATCTATAAACTCACTGGCTCACTCCAAAATTATGTATGGGGAGGGCATCAATATATTCCTCAATTACTGAATATTCCTGCAGAAGAAAATCAATATTATGCTGAATGGTGGTTAGGCGCACATCATTCTGCGCCTTCAACCATTGAAGTCGATGGTGAAAATGTATTATTTACTGAATTTTTACAGAAAAATCCTACCGCACTTGGTGCACAAAGCCGAGCAAGTTTTGGTGATGAATTACCCTATTTATTAAAAATTCTTGATGTAGCCCAGCCTCTTTCTATTCAACTTCATCCAACAAAAACGCAAGCTGAAATAGGCTTTGCGGAAGAAAATGCGAAAGGCATTGATTTAAAAGCACCAACACGTACTTATAAAGATAACAATCATAAACCTGAAATGATGATTGCTTTATCTGATTTCTGGTTGTTGCATGGTTTTAAAAATAAATTGGATATTATCAAAACTTTAGAGGCACGATCATCTTTAGTCCCGCTTGCAAAAAAATTGCATGAACAAGATTTACATGCTTTCTATGCCGATATTATGCAAGCAGAACAAGCTCAATTACACCAATGGCTTGCTCCAATTCTGTTAGAGAATCAAGCAGCTTATGAGGCTAATAATCTGGATTTAACTAATCCAGATTATTGGGTGCTTTACACCATTGATGCAATGAATATTTCTTTAGATAAATTAGATGCAGGTTTAATTTGTTTCTATTTGTTTAATATTGTGCACCTCAAAAAAGGCGAGGGAATTTACCAAGATGCGGGCATTCCACACGCTTATTTGCGTGGGCAAAATATCGAACTGATGGCTTGTTCAGATAATGTGATTCGCGGTGGTTTAACGCCTAAATATGTGGATATTCCAGAATTGCTTAAAATTGTAGATTGTCGTGAAGTAGCGCCTAAAATTATCCCGTCGGCACCTCAAGACGCGCGTATATTTACTTATGCTACGCCGGCGCAAGATTTCGCTTTGCAAAATATTCAATATGAATGTGGTGAAACTCATCATTTAAAAGCACAAAGTGCGAGTATTTTATTGGTGATGAAGGGGCAGTTAAATCTACGCTCAGAAACGACTGCACTTTCTTTGAAAAAAGGTGAGGCAGCTTTCATTACTGCAGGTGCGGCTTATGAAGTGGAAGGCTTAATTGAAGGCTATGCAGTGGTGGCAAAATTGCCTTAATTTTATACAAAATAGGCTATAAAAGTGCGGGTGGATTTGATAGACTTTTTATACAATCTATCCACTAAAGGAGAAAAATATGCTTGATGGATTTGCTATTTCCACATTAATTTTTGTGATATTAGTCGCATTAATTTTGTTTTCTACAGTGAAAACCGTACCACAAGGCTATAACTGGACAATCGAACGTTTCGGTCGTTACACAAGAACATTAATGCCTGGGCTAAATTTAGTGGTGCCTTTTGTTGATCGTATTGGTCGTAAAATTAATATGATGGAACAAGTTTTAGACATTCCTTCCCAAGAAGTGATTTCTAAAGATAACGCCAATGTTTCTATTGATGCGGTTTGTTTTGTGCAAGTAATTGATGCGCGAAGTGCGGCTTATGAAGTGAATCATTTGGAACAAGCTATCATCAATTTAACCATGACAAATATTCGAACCGTGCTTGGCTCGATGGAGCTTGATGAAATGCTTTCCCAACGTGATTCTATTAATAGTCGATTATTGGCTATTGTGGATGAAGCGACAAATCCATGGGGGATTAAAGTAACCCGTATTGAAATTCGTGATGTTCGTCCGCCTCGTGAATTGATTGATTCAATGAATGCTCAAATGAAAGCGGAACGAAATAAACGTGCTGAAGTATTAGAGGCTGAGGGGATTCGCCAAGCTCAGATTCTCCGTGCTGAAGGTGAAAAACAAGCTAGAATTTTAAAAGCGGAAGGGGAGCGACAAGAAGCCTTTTTACAAGCTGAAGCCCGAGAACGAGCCGCAGAAGCTGAAGCAAAAGCAACGCAAATGGTATCAGAAGCAATTACCAGCGGTGACACCAAAGCGATTAACTACTTTATTGCACAAAAATACACGGAAGCATTGAAAGAGATCGGTAGTTCAGAAAACAGTAAAGTCGTGCTTATGCCATTAGAAGCAGGCAATTTAATTGGTTCTGTTGCTGGTATTGCGGAGTTATTAAAGGGCGATAAAAAATCTTAATTTAGATAAAGTGCGGTGATTTTTTTAATCGTTTATCACCGCACTTTTGTAATGAAAAGCCCTTATAACAAATAGGAGAATCTATGACGGATTGGTTAATAAATTGGACGCTTTGGCATTGGCTGATTTTAGGCTTTATTTTGCTTATTGGTGAAGTGCTTACACCCGGGATATTTTTACTATGGTGGGGATTAGCAGCTTTAGTGACGGCATTTGTACAATTTCTTTTTCCAAGCCTTTCTCTTGCCTCACTTGCTATTTTTTACGCGCTATTAGCTTGCATACTTTCTGTGATTTGGTGGAAATATCAACATGGTAAAGATCGCCATGATCAATCTCATTCAACATTAAATCAACGTGATCATGCCTTACTTGGTAAGCAAGGCATTGTTCAAGATCTTGGCGCAAATGGAATTGGTCGAGGTGCTTTTGGTGATACAACTTGGCGTATTCAAGGCGATAATCTCACGGTTGGCGCATTGATTGAAGTTGAACGTGTGGATGGAATTACGCTAATTGTAAAAAATATTTCTAATTAGTTTAGGATTTTAATTAATAACAAAAAGACAGGCATCAAGCCTGTTTTTTTGTGTATGATCAAAATGATCTTCCAAAATTTACCGTACTTTGGGATTAACCTAGGGTCGCTAAAATAATTTGCTCTTGATCAATATGAATCCAAACCTGTTGCCCGATTTTCCATTGATTTGGTTGGTGGACTGTGGCACAAAATTCAATATCGCTTTCAGCAAATTGAAGGATGGCTTCTTCTTCATTTAGTGATTTGATATTTACAGGGAACTGATTAGATTGATTTCCCAATGGTTGTTCACTAATTTTGACCCAAGGGGCTTTGAACATCAGCATCACTTCTTTTTCTGTAATCAGTTTCAAGCGCGCCGAGCTTTTGGTAGTAATAGAAACTTGCAACGGCGTTGGTAATCCTTGCACATTCACATCCACAACACAACGAGAGTCAATGATTCGTTGTTGTGCCACTCGCCCAAAAAATTGATTGCGTGCGCTACTTTGTAAAGAAAAACGGGCAGTTGCCGTGAGCAAACTATCTAACGGCACGGATTCATCTTGTAGGATATGAAAAGCGTGTTCTTGCGTACGTTCTAATAAATCATAAAGCTGTAGCAAACGCTCGGCATAAGTGGTAAGCGCCGTACCTCCGCCATTTTTTCCACCTGTATTTCGTTCAAGCAATGGGCGAGGACTGATTTTATTCATTGCTTCTAAATGATCCCACGCACTTTTATAACTCACTTTTGCGTTTTTAGCGGCCTGATTAATCGAACCGCATTGTTGAATTTCTTTGAGTAAACGCACTCGTTTTGGATCGATAAAAAGTGCTTGTTGAAGTTTAATGGTGAGTAAGATCTCGGTATTTTTCATTTTGCTGTCCCTAAGTAATCCTAAGTGGTAAGCCTAAGCGTTATATATTTTACTAAATAATTTTTCTTTTGCTATATGATTGTTATTTATTTCAATATATAATTAAGTAAATAACGTTTAATCATAGGAGATGATTTATGAAAAAATTAACGAAAATTTCAACCGCACTTTTAATCGCAGGATTAGGCTTTTCTTTTGCGGCATCCGCTAAAGTGACTGTATTTGCAGCGGCTTCAATGACGGATGCTTTACAACAAGTCGCAAAAGATTACGCAAAACAAAATCCGAAAAATGAAGTAGTGTTTTCTTTCGCTTCTTCTTCAACTTTAGCAAAACAAATTGAAGAAGGCGCGCCAGCAGATATTTTTGTTTCTGCAAGCAATAAATGGATGAAATATCTTTCTGAAAAAGATTTAACCGTGAAAGAAACCGAAAAAGTTTTAGTGGGTAATGATTTAGTCTTAATCGCACCAGCAAAAAGTGCGGTAAATTCTGTGGATATTGCAAAAGGTGAATGGATTAATGCCTTAAAAGATAGCTATTTATCTGTTGGCGATCCTGCGCACGTACCTGCTGGCCAATATGCAGAAGAAGCATTAACCAAATTAAATTTATGGGATAAAGTGCAAGATCGTTTAGCGCGTGCTAAAGATGTGCGTGGTGCATTGGCTTTAGTTGAACGTGCAGAAGCACCTTACGGTATTGTGTACAGCACTGACTCAAAAGTGAGCCAACAAGTTAAAACGGTTGCGGTTTTCCCAGCGGATAGCCATAAACCGGTTGTTTATCCTGTTTCTATTGTAAAAGGTCACGATAATGCGGATTCTCGCGATTTCTTGAAATATTTAGAATCAGATGCAGCGAAGAAAGTGCTTGTAGGGTATGGTTTCTCTGCAAAATAAGGTGGCATTTTAACATTTATTAAGGGCAGATATTTCTGCCCTTTGTTATTAGCGTTATTATATCTCTCGTAAATGTGGGATTTTTCCCATTAATCAGGCATTTAAACAGAGGCTATTTATTTTGCTTACCCAAATTTTTTCATTTTTCAATCTGACGCCAATGGAAATCTCAGCGATTAATTTAAGCCTGAGTGTCGCTGTTAGTTCTATGCTTTGGAGTTTGCCGTTAGCCATTTTTGTCGCGTGGCTCTTAGCGCGCAAAAACTTCTATGGCAAATCCCTTATTACTGGCGTGATTCATTTGCCTTTAGTATTGCCACCTGTGGTTATTGGTTATCTATTGTTAGTTGCAATGGGGCGAAATGGTTTCATTGGTAAGTATTTATATCAGTGGTTTGGCTTATCTTTTGGTTTTAGTTGGAAAGGTGCGGTGCTTTCCTCTGCAGTGGTTGCCTTTCCATTGGTTGTTCGCGCGATTCGACTTTCTTTAGAAAATATTGATATTAAATTGGAGCAAGCAGCGCAAACATTGGGCGCTTCCGCTTGGCGTGTATTTTTTACAATAACCTTGCCACTTTCTTTACCTGGAGTTTTAGCTGGGCTCGTGCTTGGTTTTGCACGATCATTGGGGGAATTTGGCGCGACCATTACGTTTGTATCGAACATTGCAGGCGAAACTCAAACGATTCCACTTGCGATGTATTCTTTTATTCAAACACCGGGAGCAGAAGAACAAACCGCTCGCTTATGTTTATTTGCTATCATTCTTTCATTGATTTCTTTGCTATTGTCAGAGTGGTTGAGCAAGCGAATGCAGAAAAAATTAGGACAAGGAAATGTTGCAGATTAATGTGAAAAAACAGCTCGGGCAACTTGCCTTGCAAGCGAATATACAAGTGCCAGATCAAGACGTAACCGCAATTTTCGGTTTGTCTGGTTCAGGCAAAACATCGCTGATTAATCTCGTCAGTGGTTTGATACAACCAGACGAAGGATTCATCCGTTTAAATGACCGCACTTTAGTGGATATGGAAAGCCAAGAATCATTGCCGACTCATTTGCGTAAAATTGGCTATGTATTCCAAGATGCGCGCTTATTTCCTCACTACACCGTGAAAGGCAATTTGAGATATGGCATGAAAAATGTCTCGCAAGATGATTTTAATTATATTGTCGATCTTCTCGGTATTACTCATTTATTAAAGCGTTATCCGCTCACGCTTTCTGGTGGTGAGAAGCAGCGTGTAGCAATTGGTCGAGCATTATTGGCAGAACCCGACATTTTACTGATGGACGAACCACTTTCAGCCCTTGATGTTCCCCGCAAACGCGAGCTAATGCAATATTTGGAACGTCTTTCTAAAGAAATTAATATCCCGATTTTATATGTTACCCATAGCTTGGACGAACTGTTGCGTTTAGCTGATCGGGTCGTACTGATGGAAAACGGCATTGTAAAAGCCTATGACAGCGTAGAAAAAATTTGGAATAGTCCTATTTTTGCCCCTTGGAAAGGAGAAAGCGAACAGAGTAGTGTACTTGCCTTGCCCGTTCATTTGCATAATCCACCTTATAAAATGACCGCACTTTCCTTAGGCGAACAAGTACTTTGGATTCATCAAGTGCCCGCAAATGTAGGCGAGAGAGTGCGAGTTTGTATTTATAGTTCAGATGTTTCTATCACGCTACAAAAGCCAGAACAAACAAGCATCCGTAATATTTTACGTGGTCAAGTTACACAAATTGAGATACAAGATTCTCGAGTGGATCTTGCCGTATTAGTGGAAGGGCATAAGATTTGGGCAAGTATTAGTAAATGGGCGCAAAATGAACTGCGTTTTGCTGTTGGGCAAGATGTCTATGTTCAAATTAAAGCGGTGTCAGTTATGTAGTAAAAATGACCTCACTTTGTTTTTTTAAATGTTTATGGAATGTTAAGATAATAAGTTTACATTTTAATTGAAATTATGAGAGAATTGCCGAAGTATCAAGGGGGAGAATATGAATAATAACGGTTCAAATATGTCATTACTTAATTCACTTGAAGATAAAATGCTTTGCCAAGATGATATAGTGAAGTTGGAACAGAATTTAAAGGATTCAATTTCATCTATGCTAGATCATCAAATTGAAAAATTAGAAAATAATTTCAAAACATATATTAATGAAAATGTTGTGATGAAATCAGAACTTCATAATTCTACACAGGCTACTATTAAATGGGTTAATGAAAATACAGCAACAAAACAAGATATATTAAAGCTTGAAAATGCATTACTTTGGAAATTATTCGGATTTATAAGTGCCATTGTTGCATTAACAGCATACCTGATAAAACACTAATACGACATAATATAAAAAACGCTTGTAGTTATATTACAAGCGTTTTTTTTTGCTTAATATCTAGAAAAATAAAGAAATTTATTAAATTACCCTGATATTTATACAGATTGCATTTTTTTTTTTTTTTTTAGAATAGTTAAGTTTTCACTCTAAATTATCGGGTTTAAACGTGGTCATCCAATCTAGGATGAAATTTATTCTAAAGTTTTTATATAGGATGTTTAAAATGAAAAAAACAATCTTAGCTTTATTAGCATTAGGGGTGGTTGGTGCTAATAGTGCGTTTGCAACGGCGGTAACAACACAAAACCAACCCGCAACTCATGCAAAAATTACCGTTAATGGTGAAGTTGTGACTCAAACTTGTGAAATTTCTACAAATGATAGAAATAAAGTTGTCACTTTGGATAAAGTAGGCACAAATAGTTTAAAACAAACAGGTGACGTGGCAGCTCAACAATTAGTTACTATTCATTTAGAAAACTGTACCGTTACAAATGGCGTTCATACTCCACATGTAGGTACAGTTCATCAAACTACTCAAAATAAAGTCTCTGTTACTTTTAACCATACTGAAAAAGTAGATACTGCTAATCAGTTTACATTAAAAAATATTGAGACTAATGATCCAGCTACAAATGTTAATATTCAATTTGCTAATATTAACGGCAATGGATTAAAAATTGGACAAAAT
Organism: Haemophilus haemolyticus; assembly: GCF_003493605.1. GTDB lineage: Bacteria > Pseudomonadota > Gammaproteobacteria > Enterobacterales > Pasteurellaceae > Haemophilus > Haemophilus haemolyticus_J. The sequence goes on along the minus strand of NZ_QQKA01000001.1, from coordinate 322,830 downwards.
GATGCTGATGCTAAATTAAGCGTAACTGATCTTTCTACAACGCCAGCGATAAACTTCCTTGCCCGTTACTACGCAACAGGCCAATCTCAAGCAGGTAAAGTAAAAGCAGAAGCTGAATTAGACTTAGCATACGAGTAATCAAAATATTACGTTTATTCCCTTGCCCACCTTTTGGTGGGCTTTTCGGTATCATTATTTATGCTAAGAGAGTGATGTATGTTGTCCTTTTCTAAAAAATCTATTTTTATTTCTGCGATTTTATCCTGTTTATTTGCCACCTTTTCCGCTCACGCTAGTGTGATTATTCTGGGTACGCGTTTAATTTACCCAGGGAATCAAAGCAGTCTCAATGTGCAATTGAATAATCAAGATTCTTCCCCTGCTTTGGTGCAAAGCTGGATTGAAGACAAACAAGGCAGCCAAGCACAGGTGCCATTTATTATTACGCCACCCGTCACGCGTGTGGAGGGGAATCAAGGGCAAACCTTGCGTATCACCTTTACTGGCACACAAGCTTTACCACAAGATCGCGAATCGCTTTATTATTTTAACTTATTGGATATTCCACCTAAACCAAGTAAAGCCTATTTAAAAGACAACCCGAATTATTTGCAGTTTTCGGTGCGTAGCCGTTTAAAACTCTTTTACCGCCCAAGCAATTTGCCTTATCCACCAGCAGAAGCCTACAAAAAAGTGTCTTGGCAAGCCAAAGGCGGCAAACTTTGGGCAGATAATCCAACACCTTATTATTTAACTTTTACACAAGCCACAGTTGGTGGTAAATCCGCCCCTGAAGCCGTGATGGTCGCCCCTTTTAGCCAGGGAGAATTTAATGTAAAAGGTGTAAATAACGGACAAAAAGTGAAATGGTCGTTAATTAATGATTATGGCGGCGACGTAGCAGGCGAATCAACCATCAATTAACCGCTGAGATAGCTAATGTAGGGTGGGCGTAAGCCCACGCGTTTAACTCAAATGGTTATGATTGGTCATATTCACTTTACCGTGGGCTTACGCCCACCCTACGAGGTTTTGAGGGGATGCGATGAAATACATTCATTTTACCGTGGGCTTACGCCCACCCTACGAGGCTTTGGGGGATGCGATGAAATATATTTATTTTACCGTGGGCTTATGCCCACCCTACGAGGTGTTTTGGGTTGATGCGATGAATATATTCACTTTACCGTGGGCTTACGCTCACCCTACGAGGTTTTGCGGTGATGTGATGAATATATTCATTTGACCGTGGGCTTACGCCCACCCTACGAGGTTTTGGGGGATGTGATGAATATATTCAATGTAATGGATATGAGCAATATTCAATGTTGTGAGAGTGATTAATGTAGGGTGGGCGTGAGCCCACGCGTTTAATTCAAATTGTTATCGTTGGTTATATTCATTTTATCGTGAGCGTAAGCCACGTAATTATTGACAAGATATTATGAGAGAATTTTCTTTTAATCCGCATTTAAGTCTAATTGGTTTTTTAATTGGATTGGCTTTTTTCCCCTTGTATACAAAGGCGGAAAACGTACCAAATACACCAGAAAGCTTGAATGTAGAAGATGAAGATGTGGAATTTAGTGCTGGCTTTCTGAATATGGGCGGTAATGGTTCTAACATTGATGTTGCACGTTTTCAACAAAAAAACAGCGTATTACCTGGAGAATACCCCGCTGCTGTTTGGGTAAATGGCAAAGAAAAAGGCGAAATGGCATTGCGTTTTCGTGATAATGAAAATGCAAATATACCTTTTGCACAGCTTTGTTTTACCCCTGAATTAGAAGCCTTGTTGGATTTAGAATCAGCCGCGATCAAACTCTCACCAAGTGAGAATGAGTGCGTGTTTATTCAAGACGCAATTCCTGACGGGAAAGCAGTATTTAACACAGGGCAACAGCGTTTAGAATTTACTATTGCACAAGCTTTAACCATCAATCGTCCACGCGATTATATTGCACCAAGCCGTTGGCAAACAGGCGATGTGGCAGCGTTTGCTGATTACAATATTAACCACAGTCGTTATGCAAACCAAGGTTCGCAATCTTCGCAAATGTTTTTAAATTTGCGAACAGGGGTTAATTTAGGTAATTGGGCATTTCGTCATTCTGGTTCAAAAAGTTGGAGCCAAAGTGAAGGGCAAAGCTACAATACGCCATACCAAACTTACGAAACCTATGTACAGAGAGATTTTGCACCGATTCGTGGGCTGGTTACTTTAGGCGATTTTTATACATCTGGACAAGTGGTCGAAGGGTTTGCATTACGTGGTATTGATATTTCCTCTGATGATCGAATGCTCTCGCCATCACAACTTGGCTTTGCGCCTCGTGTGCAGGGGATTGCAAATAGTAATGCCGTAGTGAGCATTTATCAAAATGGCAATATCATTTATCAAACTAATGTCACGCCTGGGCCTTTTGTGATCGATGATCTTTATTCTAGTGGCTATAACGGCGATCTCACGGTGGAAATCAAAGAGGCAGACGGTAAAGTGCGGTCATTTATCGTGCCGTTTTCTAATGTTGCCCCTCTAATTAGAATGGGACAATTCCGCTATCAAGTCGCTGCAGGGCGTTATCGCAGTGGGGAAGAAATCTATCCTGATAATGTCGCACAAAGTATGTTGCAATATGGTTTGTATAATAATATCACCATTAATACGGGCGTGACTTATAGTAAAAATTACTTGTCAGGTGCGTTAGGGTTAGGATTGAATACCCCGATTGGTGCGTTTTCTGTAGATAGTACTTGGACTCGTAGTACCTTTTTGCCGCACAGTCTTGTGGATGAAAATGGTGCAATGAACACACAGCCAAGCGTGCGAAAAGGTTATAGTTTACATGGTAATTACAGTATTAATTTTAACCGCACTCGCACCAATATTACGCTAGCAGCTTATCGTTATTCTTCTCGTGATTTTTATAGTTTAAGTGACGTGATTAATGCGAATCATTTCATTGGGAAAAGCTTTTTTTCTGTGTTATCGCCTCGCCCTAAAAATCAGTACCAACTATCCATTATTCAAGATTTTGATAAATGGGGAAGTTTATATTTAGTTGGCGCAACACGTAATTATTGGAATAAATCAGGCAGTTATCATCAATATCAACTCTCTTATGCGAATCGTTTTAAATGGCTAAGTTATCAAATCGGCTTTTCACAAACGATTGATCGACAAAGTGGGCAGCGCGATAACCAAGTTTATTTGAGTATGAGCGTGCCGTTAGGTCATAACCATTCACTTTCGTCTAATTACGCACGGAATTCGGCAGGTAATAGCAGTAGCCAAATTGGTATCAATGGAAGTTTTGGTAAAAATAGTCAATGGAGTTATGGCGTATATGGCAACTCTGGGCAAGAGGGATATCGCAATATGTCAGCAAATATGAGTTATCGTAATTCTTATTTCGACTTTGATGCTTCTGCTTCTAGAGATAATCGTGGATCTCGTCAAATGAGTTCTAATTTATCTGGTGTCGTGGTTGCACATCGCCACGGAATAACCTTTGGCGAATCTGTTGGCGATAGTTTTGCAGTGGTGCATGCAGATGGCGCAGCTGGTGCGGAAGTGAATAGCGGACAAGGGCAAATGTTGGATTGGTTCGGTAATGCCATTGTGCCTTACACCCAGCCTTATCGCATTAATGAAATTGGTATCGATCCGCAAAATTTACCGTTAAATATTGAATTTGATGGTACGGAGAAAAAAATTATTCCGCGAGCCAATAGTATTCATGTGATTGATTTTGAAACTAAACGTAATCGCCTCGTACTGTTTAACTTAACCCGTACTAACGGCGAATTATTGCCAATGGCATCCGAAGCTTATGACGAACAAGGGCAATTTGTCGGCTATGTGGTGCAAAATGGTGTGCTGTTTGCTGGTGGTTTACAACAGCCAAAAGGCACAATCAAAGTCAGCTGGGGAAATGGCGAGCAAAACCAATGCCATTTTGATTACAGCGTGAATTTAGACAATGCCACCCAAATGCAACAATATGAAAAAGTGTGTCAATAAATGGAGGATAAACTGATGAAAAAAGTGAAAAAACAGCGTTTATTCCGCCAAATGATAGGATTATTCTGCTTGTTATTTGTGCCACCTTTTGGCTCAGCATCTGATGGTTGGGTGAAATTTACTGTAACGATTAAAAATGGTGGCACTTGTCAAGTGCATAGCGGCTATGAAAATAAACAAGTTGATCTCGGCACAGTGTATGCCAATGAACTTAGCATAGCCAACCATACCGCAGGCGAAAAAGATTTCGATCTTTGGGTGGAAGAATGCGGCGATTTAATCAATGAAACCAATAAACTGAAATTTGTGTTAATGAATACCACAAACAAGCCTAGTTTATTAGTCAAAGGTGTGTTACCAAATCTTGAAACAGGTGCCAATAAAGATAGCGTTGGGGTGCAATTATTAACCAAAACAGGCAATCCTATTGAAATTAAATACAATGCATTACCACTTCCTACTGAAGCACTTGTTTCAAGCCCGAATGGGGATACTCTCGGGGCAGAGGCGGTAACAGGGCAAAAGCACGCTTTTAAATTGCCTTTAAAAGCACGCTTTTATGCCATTACAGATGGCAAAGATGATAAAGCAGGCGATGTGCGAGCAGAAGTGATTTTTGCCGCCTTTTATGAATAAGCAAGGAGTTAAAATGAAAAAAACGAGCTTATGGGCAGGCGTGCTATTTTTGCTATTCGGCTTGCCACAAGGCTATGCTGAAAATCAAGGCAAAGTGACTTTTTCAGGTAAGGTGCTTGCTGCCAAACTATGTAATATTACCACCGAAACCGCAGGTAAAACCGTCGATTTAGGGCGGGTAAGAAGCCATCAGTTTACAGGTGTAGGGACAACTGTTGGTGGAAAAGACTTTACTCTTTCTGTAAGAAATTGTGGCGAAACACCGAATACGAACAAGGCAAATCGCTTGAAATACTATTTTGTTTCGCCTTATTCAAATGTTCAGATAGTTAATGGGGATTTTGCGAATATACAATACTATTTACAAAACACACTCAACTCAGGCAATAAAAATAGTGTAGGCATACAAATTTTTGCCACAGCAGGCAGTGAGGCTGGAAAAGTGATTAATGTAACAAAACAAAATTTGCCACAAAACACTCAAGCAGGTGGTGTCTACACAGGCACAAAACTTGGGGCAAAAGCAAATGGAGACACTTTTGACATTACCCTGACAGCAAAATTCTATGCTGTAACAGCTGGATCTGCAGACAAACCTGGCAAAGTCGCCAGCGAAATGACCTTTGAGGTATTCTATGAATAAATTTGTAAAAACATTTCAAAAATTGACCGCTCTTTGTTTTTTTCTTAGTTTAATACAAGCACCTGCTTTTGCTTCACGAGTAGGAGTGTGGCATCGTGATGGATGTAACACGGGTATCTATTCCGGATGTATTCGTTTCCCTGAAGCGCAAAATGTTGCCACCTATCCTAATAATGCAGTGACATCAGATATTTACCAATTCCCAAGAGATAATCCTAAAAAAGGGATTAATACCATCAATATGACAAAGTTGATTAATGCCTTAGGTAAAAAAGAGATTGCAATGACAGACTACGCCATCACTGCAAATGGAGGAACTGGGGGGATTTCTCAGTGTTTTGAAGGAGCATTCCGGTTAGATTCATCTATTTGGACAAGAGTTAATACGTCTCGAGGTATTGCTTTTCAATTAAAATCTTTCCCTTATCTAGGTTTTCTTTTTAAAATTAAAACAAATATAGGGGGACCTTCAGGACGACTTCCAGCGAATAATTTTTTTAGAGGTTGGCATAATGTTGAAGGATATGAGCTAACTTTTCCTACTGGATGTGCATTTGGATATGATGTTACTATTCAGCCCGTCATGAGTATTGAGCCAATTGATGTGAGGGATCAAGCTCCGAGTGATTTTAATTTCCCAACAGGTGGGGATTTTAGTTTAAACTTAGAACATTCCTTTTTTGGTGCATTTTCCTTGAATGGACGAGATAGTCGAGATACAAGTGGTTTTAGACCTCGTGTTACAGAAGATAGTGGTGCGACTATTAATGGTAAGAATGTTACGCTCAGAATTTCTGCTGCTACTTGCTGGACAGAGGCAGGTTGGCATGAAACCCGAGATTTTGGCACAATTAAAAACAAGGATGTTGGCTTAAAAGATATTACTGCATCAGATGTTACTATTAAGGTAAATTGTGGAGCAAATCGAAACATTGAGCCATGGATTGTGTTTACAGACGATAACAATCTTAATAATAGAACAAGTATTTTAACGATGAAATATACTGGTGATCCTTCAAAAGGTGTAAATGTAGGCGTGAAATTAAAGAAACAGGATAATACATACGTTAGTTTTGGCCCAGACAGTTCAAAAATAAATACGCAAAATCAATTTAGATTAGTTTATGATGGGCTTAATAAATATTCTGTTACTTTGACTCCACAGCTAGTGAAGCTAAATTCAACTCAAAAAGTAGATGGTGGGCAATTAGAAGGTCTTGCGACTTATACCTTGTCGTATCAATAACCAAGCCTGTAGGGTGGGCGTAAGCCCACGAAAAATAAATATGCCTAAGGGTAATCATTTGGGTTAAACGCGTGGGCTTACGCCCACCCTACACTGGATTATATGTTGTCATATTAATAACCAAGCTAAAACAAGTCCGTAGGGTGGGCGTAAGCCCACGAAAAAATAAATATGCCTAAGGATAATTATTTGGGTTAAACGCTAATTCCTACCGCACTTTCAGGCACAAAACCGCCGTCAGTGCCATCAAAAAAGCCGTTTTTGTAGTAGATTGTCATTGTTTTTCCTTTTTGTATACAAGTACTTTACAAGTTATTCGCTATTTTGTATACTTTAGCTATACAGTGGAGTGATTATGATTCTTTCTTTTAAGCACAAAGGGCTGGAACTCTTTTTTAAAACGGGTTCAACCTCTGGCATTCAAACAAAGCATGCTAGTAAACTTAATTTGCTTTTAACCGCACTTGATGCTGCTCAAACCCCTTTGGATATGGCTGTACCAAGCTGGAATCTTCATCCCCTTAAAGGCAACTTGGCAGAACATTGGTCAGTGAAAGTAAATGGAAATTGGCGTTTAACATTTCGTTTCAATGAAGGCAATGTTGAAATTGTTGATTATCAAGATTATCACTAGGAGTAATAATATGAGAATGTACAACCCCGCACATCCGGGTATTATTTTGAGAGAATATCTTAATGGTGCCAGTATTACTGATGTAGCAAAACGCCTAGGTATTAGTCGCGTGGCGTTATCGCGTATTGTCAATGCACAAGCATCGATTACGCCTGAGATGGCAGTTCGCTTAAGTCAATTGCTAAATAATACCTCTCCTAATTTTTGGTTGAATATGCAAGCTAATTATGATTTGTGGCAAATCAAGCAGCATAAAACCTTTAACATTACACCATTATTTCCTGAAGCCTCCTTATCTTCAATGAAAGCAACTGTAACGCGGGCATAAGCCCACGAAAAATAAATATGCCTAAGGATAATCATTTGAGTTAAACGCGTGAGCTTACGCACACCCTACATTGGATTATATGTTGTCATATTAATAATTCAGATTGAAACAAGTATAAAGTGCGGTGAATTTTCACCGCATTTTTACAGCTTTAATCTTCACTAATTTGAAATAATAATCACATTTTGTTATTATGTTCTCACTTTTTGGAAACAATCCTTCAATTCCTACTGAACGTTTCCTTCAAAATCGCACTTCTATGTGCTGTCCTTTGTAGTGGTTCCATTACACATTTTTGCCTTTAGGCAATGTTTATTAAATCTATTTTTAATCTATTCACTTAATCGTTAAGGGGAAAAGTTTGTCTTTATCTCAATTTATGGCAAAGCGAACGTCATTTAATCCTTTGGTAATTGGCGTTACATTATTTTTTGTGTTGTTACTGATAGCAATGATTTTTATTGCACCAGAGCAAACACAGGCATTATTGAATCAAGCTAAAAGTGGTATTTTTGCTAATTTTAGTTGGTTTTATGTACTCACTTTTTCAGTGTTTTTAGGATTTTTATTAATTTTATCAGTAAGTAGTCTTGGCAATATAAAATTAGGGCAGGATGAAGAAGAACCTGAATTTAGTTTCTTATCTTGGCTTGCAATGTTATTTGCCGCTGGAATGGGGGTAGGGCTGATGTTTTTTGGCGTAGCAGAACCATTAACCCATTATCTTTCTGACATTACAGCAGGTTCTGCAGAACATAAACAACAAGAGGCTTTACTTCACACTCTGTTCCACTGGGGAATTCACGCGTGGGCAGTATATGGCACCATTGCTTTAGCATTGGCTTATTTTGGGTTTCGTTATAAATTACCTTTAGCGTTGCGTTCTTGTTTTTATCCTTTATTAAAAGATCGTATTAATGGCAAAATCGGCGATGCGATTGATGTTATGGCGTTACTTGCCACATTATTTGGGATTATTACCACATTAGGTTTCGGTTCATCACAGCTTGGTGCAGGGCTTGAACAAATAGGTTGGATAAGTCAGAACAGCTTTGCTTTACAAGTTGGCGTTATTGTTGTGGTGATGTGTTTAGCGGTGTTTTCTGCCATTTCTGGTGTTGGAAAAGGCGTGAAAATATTAAGTGAAATTAACTTAACTTTAGCATTTTGTTTACTTCTTTTTGTTTTAATTGCAGGGCCTACGTTATACCTTTTATCTGCCTTTAGCGACAACATTGGTAATTATTTCAGCAATTTAGTGCAACTCAGTTTTAAAACCTATGCTTATGAACAAGAACATACTAGCTGGTTTAGTGGATGGACTGTGCTTTATTGGGCTTGGTGGTGTTCTTGGGCTCCGTTTGTGGGTTTATTTATTGCCCGTATTTCTAAAGGACGAACTATCCGTGAATTTATTTTTGGCGTATTAGTTATTCCAAGTTTATTTGGTATTTTATGGTTTACTGTTTTTGGTAATACAGCGGTATGGCTAAATGATGGCATTGCTGCAGGTGGGCTTGGCGAATTTATTTCTTCCCCAGAAATTTTATTATTTAAATTTTTAAATTATCTGCCTTTACCAACAATAACTGGTTTTGTGAGTTTATTAGTGATTTCATTGTTTTTTATCACTTCAGCGGATTCAGGCATTTATGTGTTAAACAACATTGCATCTCGTGATAAAAGTTTAGCTTCGCCTGCGTGGCAAGCCATAATGTGGGGAACTTTAATGTCTGTTGTTGCAATTGTGCTTATGCAGTCTGGTGGACTTGCTAATTTGCAAACAATGACATTAATTGTTGCTTTGCCTTTTGCTTTATTGATGTTGGTAATGTGTTTTAGTTTATGGAAAGGCTTAATTGCGGATAAAAAATATTTTTCTACTAAAGTCAATCCAACTAGCATTTTCTGGAGCGGCGATAAATGGAAATCACATTTAGAGCAAATGATGAACCAAACGCAAGAGAAAGATATTTTACGTTTTCTTAAAAATACGGCGTTACCCGCTATGCGAGAATTACGTCAAGAATTAACAGGAAAATATAATTTAAGTGTAGAAATCAACACATTATTTGAACAAGAAGAGCCAGCTTTGGAATTGGTAATTCATAAAGAATCAATGCGAGATTTTATGTATGGTATTAAATCTGTTGGGCGAGAAGTGTCAGAGCAATTAATTAACGATGAAAATCTACCGCACATTCAGCATAGTGTTACTTACGAGCCTTACACTTATTTCTTTGATGGACGAGTAGGTTACGATGTTCAATATATGGATCAAGATGAATTGATTGCTGATATGTTGAAACAATATGAACGTTATTTAAGTTTGCTTGATGATGTGGGTCAGGAACTAATGGCACACGAGCAAACCGAACTAGCAGAGTAATCGATTTAAAGGTGCAACGTGTGCCAGTTTTTGGGTTATTTAACTTGATTAATCAAAAATTGGGTTAATAGCGAAACAGGGCGGCCAGTTGCACCTTTATTTGCGCCTTGTAGCCAAGCCGTACCGGCAATGTCTAAATGTGCCCAGCGATATTTTTTCGTGAAGTTAGACAAAAATGCACCCGCTGTAATTGCGCCACCCCAGCGACCGCCAATGTTGGCAAGATCGGCGAAAGGCGATTTAAGTTGCTCTTGATATTCTTCGCTTAATGGTAAACGCCACGCTTTGTCAGTGGTTTCTATTGCGGCGTGGAGTAGTGCATTAGCAAGATCGTTATCTGTAGAAACTAAGCCGCTATTGTGTTGGCCAAGGGCAACCACACAAGCCCCCGTCAAGGTGGCAACATCAATAACAAGCTCAGGTTCAAAACGCTCAACATAAGTAAGGGCATCACAAAGGACTAAGCGACCTTCCGCATCGGTATTCAGCACTTCTACGGTTAAACCGTTCATGGTGGTGAGAATATCGCCAGGGCGATAAGCATTGCCATCAGGCAGATTTTCACAACCAGCTAAAACACCAATAACGTTTAATGGCAAATTCAATTCTGCAATGGCTTTCATTGTGCCGAAAACAGAAGCTGCACCGCACATATCGTATTTCATTTCATCCATATCTGCAGCAGGTTTAAGTGAAATACCGCCTGCATCAAAGGTTAATCCTTTGCCGACAAGTACAATGGGTTTGGCGTTTTTATCTGGCGCATTATTGAATGTTAAAACAGACATATAAGCTCTGTTTTCAGAGCCTTTTGAGACGGCAAGATAAGAATTCATTCCAAGTTTTGCCATTTCTTCTTCATCCACAACTTTCAAAGAAAGTGCGGTAGAATTTTCTGCTAAATTTTTTGCTTGTTCAGCAAGATAAGCGGGGTTGCAGATATTTGGTGGCATATTTGCGATGTCGCGTGCTGCTTTTATACCTGAGCTAATCGCATTGGCATGAGCAATGGCTTGTTGTGCTTGCTCACAATCTGTATTGAAGATGAAAGATTCTAAAACAGAGGTTTCTGCTTTTTGAGATTTAAAATGATCAAATTGATAATTGGTGTGTTCAATTGTTTCAATGGCAAAGCGGATATTCCAATAAAGATCGCGATCTTTTAATTCAATTTCAGTTAAATAAGAAACTATTTCACGTGTGTTGGTTTCTTTTAGCGTTTTTAAGACAGCTTGGATGATTTGTTTATATTGACGCTCCGTGAGTTCTCCTTTTTTGCCACAGCCAACGATTAAGACGCGTTTAGCGGATAAACCTTGAAGATCACGAAGTAAAACGGTTTGAGCTAATTTGCCAGTTAGCTCACCTGATTTCACTAAATCGTTTAAATAGCCTTGGGTTAATTGATCGATTTCATTAAAACTTTTTGAAAATTCATTATTTTCATAGACGCCTAAAACAATGCAATCAGTGGTTTGAGAAAGTGCGGTATTTTTTGCTTGATATTTCATTTGTTGTCCTTAAATTTCTGTTTAATTCAGCGAAAATAAGGTATCATACGCGACCGATTTTATCCAGTTTTCCCCCGTTTTAGATTTAGAAAAACAAACGAAATAAGATGATTTTAATTCGATATTTAACGAAAGAAGTATTTAAGAGCCAAGTCGCCATTTTGTTCATTTTATTGCTGATTTTTTTCTCTCAGCAGTTAGTGCGCGTACTTGGATCTGCGGCTAATGGTAAAGTGCCAGCTGATTTGGTATTTTCCTTGCTAGGGCTTGGAATGCCTGCTATGGCGCAATTAATGTTGCCATTATGTTTGTTTATTGCGATTTTACTCACTTTTGGTCGTCTTTATGCGGAAAGTGAAATAACGGTGATGCGTGCTTGCGGTGTCGGACAGCGTGTTTTAGTGCGTGTAGCGTTAATGCTTTCATTGATTACTGCGGGACTTGCTGCTTATAACGTCTTGTGGCTTTCGCCTTGGTCAATTCAAAAACAAGCGGCAATTGTGGAAGATGCCAAAGCGAATCCAACAATGGGGGCGCTTGCTTCTGGTCAGTTTATAGCAACGAATAACAACAATTTTGTTTTATTTATTGATAGTATCAAGGGAAATCAAATCAATGACGTGTATTTGTTCCAAACTGCACCAAAAGGACAAACGAAACCGTCAGTTGTGACTGCTGAAAAAGGCGAATTAAAAGCGCTGCCAAATGGCGATCAAATTCTGAATTTACAAAATACGCAACGAGTTGAAGGTACGTCTGTTTTGCCTGATTTCCGCATTACGCATTTTGATGAATATCAAGCCTATTTAGGTCATCAGGAAACAGAAAATACGAATGATGAAGTAGCGGAATTAACGTTGTCTCAACTTATCGGTTTAGATTCTTCTTCTGCGAAATCTGAATTTCATTGGCGTATTACATTAATCCTGGCGGTTCCACTCATGGCGTTAATTGCTGTGCCATTAAGTCGTGTAAATCCTCGACAAGGTAGATTTGCCAAAATTTTACCCGCACTTTTACTTTATTTAATTTATTTTTTATTACAAAGTTCCTTTAAATCTGCGGGGGCAGCAGGAAAATTAGATGCTGCTATTTTTATGCCTCTTGTTAATATTGGCTTTTTGTTGCTTGGTATCGTGTTAAACGGTTGGGATAGCGCAGCGATGTATAAATTCCGCCATTTATTCAGTAGAAAAGGATAAGCAAAATGATGAATACCCTAGATCGTTATATTGGAAAAAGTATTCTTGGCTCGATTTTTGCTACTTTGCTTACATTAGTTGGGCTTTCTGCCATTATTAAATTTGTGGAACAATTTCGTAGTGTGGGTAAAGGTACTTATGATATTTGGCAAGCGGTGGCTTTTACTGGCTTAACCATTCCAAAAGATATTGAAACTTTCTTTCCTATGGCAGCATTGCTTGGTGCTCTAATGGCTTTAGGTAATCTTGCAAGTCGAAGCGAACTCGTTGTTATGCAAGCTGCTGGATTTTCTCGTTTTAAAATTGGTATGGCTGTGATGAAAACCGCATTACCATTAGTGTTGTTAACAATGGTGATTGGTGAGTGGGGGATTCCGCAAACAGAACAGTTTGCGCGTGATATGCGTGCTCGAGCGCTTTCTGGTGGTTCAATGCTTTCCATGAAAAATGGGGTTTGGGCAAAAGATGGTAATAATTTTGTGTTTGTTCGACGTGTTACTGATGACGCAAAATTAAACGATATTTATATTTATACTTTTGATCAGCATCGTAATTTGACGGAGTTGAAACATGCTAACCAAGCAAGTTATTCGGAAGATGAAAGTAAATGGACTTTACGTCAAGTGAACCATTCTATGATTAGCAAAGATGAAATCACGACAAGTAATCGCTTATCGGAAAAATGGGAAACAAATTTAACGCCAGATAAATTAGGTGCGGTTTCTTTACGTCCTACATCATTGTCTATTTCAGGTTTGTATAATTACATTTCATTTTTACGTGAAACAGGTCAGGATGTGAGTCGCTTTGAACTCACATTCTGGCGGAAAATTTTCCAACCTGTGTCTGTTGGTGTGATGATGTTATTGGCATTATCTTTTATTTTTGGATCTTTACGCAGTGTGACAGCAGGAGCTAGAATTGTAACAGGCATCTGTTTTGGCTTTTTGTTCTATGTAGTAAATGAAATTTTCGGGCAAATGAGCGTTGTTTATAACATGCCTGCTGTTTTCGGTGCGCTAATGCCAAGTTTGCTATTTATCGTGATGATTTGGTGGTTGCTGAGTCGGAAACGGGATTAATTCAGATTGTTCAAATAATTGCGTGTTCAGAAATGGCACGCAATATTTTTATGTGTTGTTTTCAAATGGAAGAAGTTAAAAAATCAATGAAAATTGGCTTGGTATTAGAAGGTGGGGCGATGCGAGGCATGTACACCGCGGGTGTGCTAGATACCTTCTTAGATAAAGATTTTTGGGTGGATGGTATCATTTCTGTTTCTGCAGGTGCATTGTTTGGGGTTAATTATCCTTCTCGGCAAAAAGGGCGTGCAATTCGTTACAACAAGAAATTTATATCAGATAAGCGTTATATCAGTTTTAAAAGTTTGGTGAGCACAGGCAATATCGTGAATAAAGATTTTGCTTTTTATGAAGTACCTTTCAAATATGATGTGTTTGATAATAAAACCTTTAAAGAATCAGATATCGATTTTTATGTGGCTGTAACTAATTTACAAACTGCACAAGCAGAATATGTCAAATTAATAGATCCTTTGGCCCAAATGGAGGTGTTGCGTGCCACTTCCGCTATGCCTTATGTTTCTCGTCCTGTTGAGATAGACGGGATTCCTTATTTGGATGGTGCCATTGTGGATTCTATTCCTGTCGAACAAATGCGGAAGCTAGGATACGATAAAATCATTGTTATTCTTACCCGCACTTTAGATTATAGAAAATCTAAGCCAATGATTTGGATTGCCAAATGGTTTTATCGACGTTATCCACATTTTGCAGATGCCGTAAATCAGCGTTATGCCATGTATAATCGACAAGTTGAAAATGTGATTAAGCTAGCAGAAAAAGGCGATATTTTTGTTATTCGACCTTCTGTTGATTTGAAGATTAAGCGCATTGAAAAAGATCCCAATAAATTGCAGGCAATGTATGAGTTGGGTATAAAAGATATGCAATTACAGTGGAAAAATTTATTGGACTATTTAAATCGATAATAAAAAATGGATTAAACCTTTTACCGTTTAATCCATTTTTTATTTATTGTGGTAATGCGCCGCTTCCCCAAGTTTGTACTTCTTCAGGGCGTTTTATTTGAAGTAAGAAACGTTTGTTTGGCTGCGCCTGTGGTTGAATTTCTTTTTCTGCTGGCGTGGAGAAAGCAATACCACCTTTTAGCAACTGTTGAACACTTCCTGTATTAAATGCCGCACCTTTCCAGCCTAAGGTAAAGTCATAACCTGATGCAATCCAAAACTCTGTATTTTGTCGAACAAGATGGCTATATTTCGGCATTATTGCGATATGCACTAAGACGCGATCACCAAGACTGTTAAGCTCAAATTTTTTCACTGTACCCACTTCTACGCCTCGATAAAGAATTGGTGAACCTTCACTTAAATTCATCGCATCACGTGTTTCTAAAATAAATGGCGTACCATTACTAAATTTATTACGTTGTGGAGCTGTTTGAACTAAATTGAATTGTGTTTTTGTGTTGCCATTCCCAATTTCAATATCGATATAAGGCTGTAATAGGCTATCAAGATTATCTATTCCACCTGCTGAAATTTGTGGTGAGATAATCGTAAAGTTAGAACCTTCTTTTGCAATCATATTCATATAATTCGGGTTTATTAACGCTTTTGCTGTGATGCGTTTAGATTTTGCATCAAGCTGAATACTGTCAATTTGGCCTACGTCTAAACCCAAATAGCGCAGACTCATCCCTTTGCTCAGATTGGTTGCATCATCTGCCGTTAAGGTGATGGCAAGTCCGATAGATTTTGCATAACTTTCATTTGCATAAAGTGTTCGATTATTACCTGATCCGCCATTATCAAAGCTAATCGCCCCTTTTAAGGAACGTGCAAGTGGTGTTGCTTGAATACTGATGCCTTTCGGTGTGACATCAATTTTCGCAGCACTTTCTACCCAAAAGAGGCTTTTATCGGTCAATAAATGTTGATAGGCGGGATAAATATAAACCTCCACATCAAAGCTATTAGTTTTAGGTTTAATATTTAAAATTTTTCCCACTTCAAATTGACGATATAGTACGAGAGAACCTTTATCAATACTTGGTAACGTTTGGGTGTGTAAGGTTATCGTTGGCGTAAGAATATTTCCTGTGATGCCATGTTCAGCATTGCTAATATTTTGATAAAGTGGATAGTTATCTTTCGCTTTTCCTTGACCTTGTTTTGCCAGCACTCGTACACCGCCTTGCAACCATTTTTCTGGTGTTGCTGATTCAAAACGTAATCCGTCTAATCCAACGCTAATATCAAAGTTGGTTGCTGCCACAAATTGGCTATTTTCGTGAATTAAATTGCGATATTCCGAGGCAATCGCCACCTTAAATTGCACACCATTTACATCAATTTTTTGTGAAACAATTTGTCCGATTGGTATGTTGTTATAAAACACATTTTGCCCTTCACTTACACCATAATTTTCTGGTGCGGTGAGTGTTAAAACTAATGTATTAGGTGCATTGAGTAATAACTCATTTTCTTTAATGACATCAAATTGATGCTTAGTTTCACCATCTCCAGCAATGACATCAAAATATTCGCCACGAAAGAATTTTTTGGGATCTGCTAAATGACCAAGATCCATTTTTTTATTGCGAAGTACGATTTTGCTATTCGCTTTAAATAAAGAGGCTTGGTTTGGATCTATCAATAAACTGCCTTCTAAAATTTCATCGTTATTTTCAACCGCACTTATTTTAGAAAGAATCCCGATAGGATTATCTTGAGAATAAACTTCGGTCTGTCCTGCAATGAGACCAGCGGATGCTGGAATATTTACGTTGACCTCAATCCCACGTTTTGCCGCTTTTAAATTGGTATAGAGCGTGAAATGACTATTTTCATCTGCTTTAGGGCTGTCAGCTGGTGAATCAAAGGAAACCGCCCCCTGTACAACCGCATTTAAACTTTCCACATTAAGATTTAAGCCTGACGGGCTAATATTGGCGTTAATGCCACTAATGTTCCAAAAGCGTGAATCCTTTTTCACAAACTGTGCATAGGCTTTATCAATCACCACATCTATTTCTACTTTATTGTCTTTATTAATCCGGTAATCGTAAATTTTTCCTACAGGTAGTTTTTTAAAATAGACGGATGCACCGATGGAAATTGAGCCTAAATCATCAGAAATTAAGTGGATCAACAAATCTCCCGGCGAAACTTGGGCAATAGGGCCTTGTTCTTCCGCAATAAATTCATCTTCGCGATCGCCATCACCCGGTTGAAGAGTGATGTAATTGCCTGATACGAGAGAATCTAAACCTGAAATGCCTGCAAGTGAAACATTTGGTTGAACAAGCCAGAATTTTGTATTTTCACGCAAAATACTTGATGCTTCAGGATTGATATTGGCAACAACTTCCACTTTTTGCATGTTATCTGTGAAATTTACTTTTTTCACCACACCAATTTGCAAACCTTGGTAGCGAACTTGTGTTTTATCTGCAACGATACCAGAACCATTGGTAAAGGTAATCGTGATGCTTGTCCCACGTTCCTTAACAATTTGGAAGAATAAAATTGCTCCAATACATAATGCAATGAAGGGAAGTAACCAAAATGGAGAAATACGACGAGTTTTTCGAACTGCCGCTGTCATTTCTGTATGTTGATCTTTCATTGAAGAACTATTTTTCTCTGTCATAAATTTTCCAAATTAATCGACTATCAAATTGTGAGGTTGAAATCATGCTGCAGAATACGGCAGCGCCGAAGTAAAATGCGCCGGGACCAACGGTAAAATTAATAATTTCACCGCGTGTTACTAGTGACATCATTAAGGCTAATACAAATAAATCGAGCATCGACCAGCGTCCAACGAAATGCACAATATGTAATAAACGTATTTGCCATTTTATAGAGTGTCGCCATTTAAAATGAACACAACTTAGTAAATAAAGTAAAATTGCAGCTTTACTGATTGGGATAAAAATACTCGCAAAGAATACCACGAAAGCAACAAAATAACTGCCCATGTTAACAAAAGAAATTACACCAGATATTAATGTATCTTCAGAGAGTGCTCCTGTTAAATAAATGCCTGATATGGGTAATAAATTTGCTGGGAAGAGCATAATAATCCCTGCAATCAAACTTGCCCAAGTGCGTTGTAACTTAATATTATCTGAAATATGAACCGGAGATAAACAGCGCGGACAGCGTGGGTTGTTCTTTTTATCGTAATGAATACCGTTTTTTGAAAATGTATAGTTACAAGCATCACATAATTCAATGTTGTTTGCATCATAAGCGGGTTCATTTTCGGGATAAAACTCTTTCCATAATGCTTTAAGGTTTAATTTGATAAAAAGTAAGGTTGTCAAAAGTGCGGTGAAAATAAAGGGAATTAAATAAACATTAATTTCAAGTGTTGCATATTCACGCACTTTGAACATCGTCACGCCTAGCGCAACTAAATAAACATCAAACATAACCCAAGGTTTTATATAACCTAAAAAAAGCAAAACACTGCGTGGTTTAATATGCAAAATTTTTGCAATCCAGAGAATGATGACTAAAATTGCAAAGGTAATAGGCATCACAACGGCACAGATAAACACCATAAAGGCAGTGTATTCATAGCCTGCCACTGACATTTTCCAAATACCTTCCCAAATAGATGCGTCAATTTTTACACCTAATAAATGAAGACTTAATAGGGGATAACCCAAGGCAAATGGCATCAAAATAAGGATCGACAAAGCAACCATTGCGCAACGATGAACAGACCAACGCCCACCTGTCGCTAAATGGTGATGACAACGTGGACATTCAGCTTGTTCATCTTTATTTAATACTAAAGGTGTTTCTACACTAGCATCACATTCTTCGCATTTTATAATTTGAAATGATTTTTGTGTGAGGTTTGATTCTTGCACGAAAGATTATCTTTTATTCAGTTGTTAAAAACGGCGCATTTTAGCCTTGTTTCAGCTTGTATGTGAAGTGATCTTGATTATTTTTGTGCGAAATTTATTCACAATGTTTTGATTCATTGTAAATTTTGTAAAAAGTGCGATAAACTAAGTCGGTTTATATTTACCCTAGGATAACTAACATGACTGATTCTCAATCTAGCGTTCAGGTAGCTGATGCGCAAGTAAATTCACAAAAATTAACCAATACAAAAGATATTATTGCGTATTTGGCTGAAAAATTCCCACTTTGCTTTATTTTAGAAGGCGAAGCAAAACCATTAAAAATTGGTCTGTTCCAAGATTTAGCGGAAGCATTACAAGATGATGAGCGTGTAAGCAAAACTCAGTTGCGTCAGGCTCTTCGTCAATACACATCAAATTGGCGTTATTTACATGGTTGTCGCGAAGGCGCAGTGCGCGTAGATTTACAAGGTAATCCAGCCGGCGTGTTAGATGCTGAACATGTAACTCATGCAGCTCAACAGCTTGCAGATGCAAAAGCTCGTGTTGCTGAAAAACGTAAAGCAGAGGCTGCTGCAAAAAAAGCACAACAAAAACAACGCCCACGTAAACCTGCAAATAAAAATGCTAAACATTTCAATAAGCCCTCATTAAGTGCGGTTGATTTTTCACAAATTTCTGTTGGTTCTGTGGTGAAAGTGAAAGCTGGTGATCATGCGAAAAAAGCAACAGTAGTGGAAGTTCTAAAAGATTCAGCTCGTGTTCAGCTTGAAAACGGTTTGGTTATGAGCGTAGCTGCAGATCGTTTATTTGCATAATGATTTAATTTTTACTCGGGAAAGGTTATGAGATCTAATATTTCAAAAAATGTGATTACTCGCGCATTGTTATCGGCATTGTTAATCGGTTCTGTGCCTGCTTTTGCTGTGCAACCCAAATTAAAACTGAGCGATATTACTATTCCAACAGCAAGCGAAGCGAATCAGTTGGCGACTAAGCGTGCAACGACTCGATTGACCCAATCGCATTATCGAAAGATCTCATTGGATGATGCTTTTTCTGAGAAGATTTTTGATCGTTATATTAAAAATATTGATTTTAGCCATAACACCTTTTTGCAATCTGATGTAGATGAACTTCGTCAAAAATATGGCACTAAGTTGGATGACCAGTTAAATCAAGGTGATCTTTCTGCTGCTTTTGATATTTATGATGTAATGATGAAGCGTCGTTATGAACGTTATGCTTATGCCTTGTCTTTATTAGATAAAGAGCCTAATTTGAATGGACAGGATCAAATTGAAATTGATCGTGAAAAAGCGGCATTTCCGAAAAACGAAGAGGAAGCCAACAAACTTTGGGAAGAACGAGTAAAAAATGACATTATTAATCTTAAATTAAAAGATAAAAAATGGTCAGAAATTAAAACAAAACTCACCAAACGTTATAATTTGGCAATTCGCCGTTTAACTCAAACGAAGGCAGATGATATTCTTCAAACTTATTTGAATGCATTTGCTCGAGAAATTGATCCACATACCAGCTATCTTGCACCAAGAACCGCGAAAAGTTTTAACGAAAGCATGAATCTTTCTCTTGAGGGGATTGGGGCAACGTTACAATCAGAAGATGATGAAACTAGCATTAAGTCGCTTGTTCCTGGCGCACCAGCGGAGAAAAGCAAAAAATTACATCCCGGAGATAAAATTATTGGTGTGGGCCAAGCAACAGGTGAAATCGAAGATATCGTTGGCTGGCGTTTAGAAGATATTGTTGAGAAAATCAAAGGTAAAAAAGGCACAAAAGTGCGGTTAGAAATTGAGCCGTCTAAAGGTGGAAAATCACGCATTATTACTTTAGTGCGCGATAAAGTGCGTATTGAAGATCAAGCTGCAAAATTAACCATGGATAAAGCCGATGGTAAAAATATTGCGGTAATCAAAGTGCCAAGTTTTTATATTGGTTTAACTGAGGATGTTAAAAAATTATTGGTTAAAGCTGAGAAACAAAAAGCCGATGCGTTAATTATTGATTTGCGTGAGAACGGTGGTGGCGCATTAACAGAAGCGGTTGCTTTAAGTGGTTTGTTTATTACGAATGGTCCCGTTGTGCAAGTACGTGATGCTTACCAACGAATTCGTGTACATGAAGACGATGATGCTGAACAACAATATAAAGGACCTTTGTTTGTAATGATTAATCGTTATAGCGCTTCGGCATCAGAAATTTTTGCAGCAGCAATGCAGGATTACAATCGAGGTATTGTCATTGGACAAAATACTTATGGTAAAGGTACCGTTCAGCAAAGTCGCCCTTTGAATTTTGTGTATGATTTGGATCAGACACCGTTAGGTTTATTGCAATATACTATCCAAAAATTCTATCGAATTAATGGTGGATCAACCCAATTAAAAGGTGTCGCAGCAGATATTAATTTCCCTGAAATTATTGATGCGAAAGAATATGGTGAAGATAAAGAAGATAATGCATTGCCGTGGGATAAAATTCCATCTGCAACTTATACTGAAGTTGGCAATGCTCGCAAAGATGTTGATGTATTAAATCAAAAACATCTTGAGCGTATTGCTAAAGATCCTGAATTTGTTGCATTGAATGAAGATTTAAAAATTCGTAATGAGCGCCGTGATCGCAAATTCTTATCGTTGAATTATCAAACACGTAAAGCCGAAAATGATAAGGATGATGCAAGACGTTTAAAAGATATTAATGAACGTTTTAAACGTGAGGGCAAGAAAGCGTTGAAAGATATTGATGATTTGCCGAAAGATTATGAAGCACCAGATTTCTTCTTAAAAGAAGCTGAAAAAATGGCAGCAGATTTTGTTACGTTGAATTTGAGCAAACAGGATATTGGTAAAGAAATTCAGAAACCAACAGAAACGGTAGAAGAGAAAAAATAAAATTATTTTAACCGCACTTTGTTTTAGCATTTAAATAAAGTGCGGTTGTTTTTAGGAAATGTTTAAGGAATGGCTATGTTTAAAACCACTGCAAAGCTCTCAGTATTTGTATTGTCATTATCAATGATGACATCGGGATGTGCTTTAGCAGATTTTGCAAAAAATGGGCAATCGGAGAAACTTCATGGCGTTGATGTTTCGCATTTATCTCCAGAAGAAAAACAAAAGCTTGAAGAAGAAATTAAATTTGATCAATCTCGTCTAGCGCAAGAAAAGCAAGCGATTCTAGAGATGTCGCTAACCCATGAAATCGGTGAGCATGCTTTACAGTTTAAGCCTTTGTTAGCTCGTTTATATGCAGAACGTAAATATACACCATTATGGAAAGATAATACTGCGGCTCGCCAATTATTACAGGATTATGCTGCGATGGTGGCTAGCGGTATTTCTAAACGTTCAGCAAAATCCTTAGAATCCTTTGAATTGATCGAGCAACAAGGCGGATTAGCTTATGATGTTTTATTAAGCGATATATTGCTAGATTATTTGTATTATACTCAAAATGTAGGCGCGCAAGCTCAACGTTGGCTGTATTCGCCTAGTGCCTATCAATCTCAACAACCTGCAGATGAGCATATTCAACGTTGGTTAAGTGCGGTAGAAAATGATCAACTTTTAGGTTTCATACAAGGTTTATCAGGCGATAATCACTTATATCATCAAACTGTTAAAGCGTTATCATCAATGGTATCTGCATCAGGCTTATCAGAGATCGGGCAGAAACTTGCAATTAATGCACAGCGTTTGCGAGTAATTCCTGATTTTCACAATGGTATCTTTGTAAATATTCCAAGTTATAAATTACAGTATTATCGGGATGGTGAGCTGATTTTAGAGTCTCGGGTGATTGTTGGAAAAAATTCGCGCAGAACACCAGTAATGTATAGTAAATTAAGCAATGTAGTCGTTAATCCCCCTTGGAATGCGCCAACTCGTTTAATCAATGAAGATTTATTGCCAAAAATGAAAGCGGATCCAAATTATATTGCGGAGCATAATTATTCAATTTTAGATAGTCAGGGAAATGTCGTTGATCCAGCTTCTATTGATTGGGAATCTATTAGTAATAAATTCCCTTATCGTGTTCGACAAGCCGCTGGCGATAGTGCATTGGGTAATTATAAATTTAATATGCCAAGCTCAGATGCCATTTATTTGCATGATACGCCGAATCATGGACTGTTTAGCCGTAAAGATCGCGCATTAAGTTCTGGTTGCGTGCGTGTGGAAAAATCTGATCAACTTGCTAGTATTTTATTAAAAGAAGCAGGTTGGACAGAAACTCGAAAAAATACAGTATTAGCAAGTAAAAAAACCACTTCTGCGCCGATACGCTCGGATAATCCTGTCTTTTTATATTATGTTACTGCGTGGATTGAAAACGGAAATATTGTAAATTTACCTGATATTTATGGTTATGATCGTCAGATTAATCTTGCTGAGATTAATTGGGATCTTGTAAAAAAATATCTTCAATAAAATAAGGGAGCTATAATGAATTATGTGGATCAAAATAAACGAAAATGGTTATCGCTGGGCGGTATTGCGTTAGGAATATCTATTTTACCCAATTCTGTATTAGCAATGGTTTCAACGCCTAAACCTCGTATTTTAACTTTCCGCAATATTAATACGGGCGAAAGATTAAGTGGCGAGTTTTCTTTAGCAAAAGGTTTTTCGCCTGCGATGTTAAAAAAATTGGATTATTTAATGCGTGATAAAAGAACAAATCAAGTGCATAAAATGGATCCAAATTTATTCCATAAATTTTATAATATTCAAACTAATTTAGGTTTACGTAATGCTGAAATTGAAGTCATTTGTGGTTATCGTTCAGCTGCCACTAATGCAATGCGTCGTCGCCAAAGTCGCGGTGTAGCGAAAAATAGTTATCACATTAAAGGAAAAGCCATTGATTTTCGTATTGCAGGTGTGCCTTTGATTAAAGTGAAATCTTCTGCGGAAAGTCTTAGAAATGGTGGCGTGGGTTATTATCCAACCAGCAATTTTATTCACGTAGATACAGGCCCTGTGAGAACTTGGAAAGGCGTGTAAAACAAATGTAAAATTAACCGCACTTTTGTGCGGTTTTTCATTGGAAAGATATGTTATTTGACAGCCATCTTCATTTAGACCAACTCTCTGACGAGAATATTCAGCAAACACTTGGTCATTCAAAGATTATAGGTATGCTTGCGGTAAGTATGAATCTTGCAAGTGCTAAAAAACTGCTGAATTTAAAACAGACTTACCCAGAGAAACTTTATATTGCAGCTGGTTTTCATCCTGAACAGCAATTACCTAGTTTAGAAGAACAAAAAGAATTATTTCAATGGATTGACGAACATCATTCCTTAATTTCTGCCATTGGCGAGGTGGGCTTGCCACATTATTCTAAACGAGAAAATCCGAATTTAGATTACGTGCCTTACATTGAATTACTGGAGCGGTTTATTCTGATCGCGAAAAAATGGGATTTGCCGTTAAATTTGCATATTGTACATAACGATGTAGAGATTGCCCTTGAATTATTGCAGAAACATAATATTCAATTTGCCCATTTTCATTGGTTTAAGACAGATGAAAAATCTTTTCAGAAATTTTTATCTACACCCTATTTTGCAAGCCTAACGCCTGATATTTTATGGAACCCTAAAACCCAATATGTCGCACAACATTTACCCTTAAATCGCTTGATGATTGAAACGGACAGCCCTTGGCAACACGAGGGATTTGAAAGTGCGGGCATTTCTGAACAATTATTTGCAGTATTGCAAAAACTAGCTGAATTAAAATCTTTGCCATTACATTCTGTTCAAAATCAACTGTTTTTGAATACTCAACAATTTTATCGATTATAAGGAGCAAAAATGAATATCGAAATTATCCCCGTTACCGCATTCCAACAAAATTGTTCTTTGATTTGGGATGATGAAAAAAATGCCGCAATTATTGACCCAGGTGGCGAAGCCGAACGCCTAATTCAACGCATTGAAGAACTGAATTTAAATCTCAAAGTGATTTTGATTACTCACGGTCATTTAGATCACGTTGGTGCTGCAATGCAATTAAAACAACATTTTGGCGTTGAAATTTGGGGTTCTCAAGAAGAAGATAAATTTTTATTTGAAAGTTTACCCGAGCAAGCCCAACGTTTTGGCTTACCAAATATTGACGCTTTTTTGCCTGATCGTTGGTTTAATCAAGAGGGCGAAATTTTAAAATTAGATGGCTTTAATTTCGAGATTTTACATTTACCAGGACACACACCAGGGCATATCGGTTTTATTGAACACGAGAAAAAAGTGGCATTTACAGGCGATGTATTATTTCAAGGTGGTATTGGTCGCACTGATTTTCCTCGAGGGGATTATGAAACATTGATTTCTTCAATCAGAACAAAACTATTACCGTTGAATGACGATCTTATTATTATCGCTGGACACGGATCTTACACAACCATTGGGCAAGAAAAGAAGACCAATCCATTTTTAAATCCTAAATCTTAAATCCTTGGAGGTTATTGATCACTCAAGTGCAAAATAAATGATCAATTAGCCTAAAAGTGCGGTAAATTTTTTCCACGTTTTTTATTTGATTTCCAAAAATGTGAAGTGGATCACATTTTTGGAAATTATATTCTGTTAAAATCGACGACCTCAATTATTTTCTTGACAAAGGAGCAAAACCATGAAAATTATTAAGCAAGCAAGCAAGCAAGCAAGCAAGCAAGCAAGCAAGCAAGCAAGCAAGCAAGCAAGCAAGCAAGCAAGCAAGCAAGCAAGCAAGCAAGCAAGCAAGCAAGCAAGCAAGCAAGCAAGCAAGCAAGCACTAATAAAAGCTTAACCCGCCTTTCTTTAATCAGTCTAATTATTTCCACTTCTTTTTATTCTATTCAATCTTTTGCTGCCGATCCAAAATGGACACCAGAGTATGGAACTGTCCCTAGAAATACAGTTTTTGGCGTGGCATTGGGGGATGAAAGTCAAGTATTAAATCAATCTAACGGGCAACCGTCTCACGCTTCCGTAGCAATTGGAGGTTTGGCTAAAGCTCAAAATTTGGGTTCAATAGCAATTGGTTATAAATCTGAAGCAGGACTGGATAATGCGACCACAGGCGAACAAGGCGATGCATTTAGTTATGCTATTGGGCGTGAAGCTAAAGCACCAAAAAGTGGTTTAGCATTTGGTAGTGAAGCTGAAGCTCTAGGTAATGAAGCTATTGCTATTGGTACATATTCATATAGTAAAGATGGGATTGGTGCAATGGCTATCGGTGTTGGTAGCCGAGTGGCTGTTTTGGAAAAAGGAAAAAGTAATAAAATTGATAATCAAAACAGTAAAGTGTTAGAAGTAGATGCAGAAGGTCGTGTAAATAAAATTAGTGTAGATCGAACTTCTGAAGCTGATATTATCAAAAAAAGTGGAGCAACTTACGGCGCATTAGCATTTGGTTGGAAAGCATCTTCGCATAACTTATTTGCTACCTCAATAGGTGCATTTTCTACGGTTGCTGCAATTGAAGGCACTGCTGTCGGCGGCGGAACTCAGGTAACTGGCTATCGCGGTTCTGCTTTCGGAATGCACAGCAAGGCACAAGCAGAAAAAAGTTTGGCTTTGGGTTATGAAAGTGAAGCAACCGCTTACAACTCTGTTGCTTTGGGTGCAAGTTCACTTGCCAACCGCCCTAACACCGTTTCTGTAGGCGATGGCAATTATAATCTTTACCGTCAAATCACTAATGTCGCCGATGGTACTGAAGATTATGATGCAGTGAATGTTCGTCAGTTAAATGCACTAAAAGCTGAAACTCAAAAAATCACTCCACGTATTGAAAAGATTGAACAACGTAATGATGCGATGACACAGGAATACCGTACAGGTATTGATAAACTTGAAAAACGCAGTGATGCGATGACACAGGAATACCGTACAAGTATTGATAAACTGGAAAAACGCAGTGATGCGATGACACAAGAATATCGAACAGGCATTGATAAACTTGAAAAACGCAGTGATACAATTGTAAAAGAGCATCGTTCAAGAATTGAACATATTGAAAAACGTAATCAACAAATGACAAAAGAATACCGCTCAGGGATTGCGAGTGCGATTGCAATTGGAGGGTTGCAATCTGCTTCCATACCCGGTAAACAAGGTGTTTCTGTCGGGGTAGGGAATTTTAAAGGGGCAAATTCACTCGCAGTGGGGTATTCACGTTTATCTTCTGATGGTTCAGTGAGTTTGAAAATTAACGCTGCTCTTTCATCAAGTGGCTATTCTGGCGGTGGAGCAAGCGTAGGATTTATGTGGTAATTTAAAAACACAAGTAAAAATAACCGCACTTTGTTTAAGAGATGAAGTGCGGTTTTTTATTGTTTGAAATTCAAAGAGTTTGAACTAGATCACAAATTTGTAACAATTTCTTATAAGAGGCTTATTTCCTTTTTAATCCTATGTATAATGCGTAAAAAAATGGAGCGAAAATATTGCTTCAAATATCATAATAAAGAGGTAATTATGCAGCAAAACAAGGCATTTGATGATTGGTTAGCCAGCACAGCGTTAGGCGGTGCAAATCAATCTTATATAGAAGAACTTTATGAAAGCTATTTGAGTGATCCTCAGTCGGTGGAGGAAAGTTGGCGAACAACTTTTGATTCTTTACCAAAAACGACCGCACTTGAACAGCCCCATACACCAGTGCGAGATTATTTTCGTCGTTTAGCGCGGGAAAATCATAATGAAGCAGTGACAGTAATAGATCCTGAAGCTGGCGCAAAATTAGTGAAAGTTCTACAATTTATCAATGCCTATCGTTTTCGTGGCCATTTAGAGGCTGATCTTGATCCCCTCAATTATTATCGTTGGAAAGTGTCTTCTGTTCCTGAATTAGATTATCGCCATCATGGTTTTACTGAACAAGATCTCAATGAAACTTTCAATATTAATCAGTACGTTTACAAACGAGATACCATTAAACTTGGCGAATTAGCTCAAATGTTGAAAGAAACATATTGCGGTTCAATTGGTTTGGAGTTTATGCACGTACAGGATATGGAGCAGAAAATGTGGCTTCAGAGTAAGATGGAAAGTGTGTTAGAGAAACCGCTTTTTACATCTGAAGAACGCGTGAATTTTCTGCGTGAACTGACGGCTGCAGACGGTTTAGAACGTTATCTTGGTGCGAAATTCCCTGGGGCGAAACGCTTTTCTTTAGAAGGAAGTGATGCGTTTATTCCATTGATGAAAGAAATTATTCGCCATTCTAGTCGCCAAGGGGTAAATGATGTGGTAATGGGAATGGCACACCGTGGGCGTTTGAATATGCTCGTGAATGTATTAGGTAAAAAGCCTGAAAATTTATTTGATGAATTTGCAGGTAAACATTCCAGTGAACGTACGGGGGATGTGAAATATCATCAAGGTTTTTCTTCTGATTTCGCTGTAGATGATAAGCGAGTTCACTTAACTTTGGCATTTAATCCCTCCCATTTGGAAATCGTAAGCCCTGTTGTGATTGGTTCTGTTCGATCTCGACAAACTCGTATGAATGATACAGAACATAGCAAAGTGCTTGCTATTACTGTTCACGGAGATTCAGCTGTGGCAGGACAAGGAGTTGTTCAAGAAACATTGAATATGTCAAATGCCCGTGGGTATAGTGTGGGCGGTACTATTCGAATCGTGATTAATAACCAAATTGGTTTTACCACATCTAACCCGAATGACACACGTTCCACAGAGTATTGCACCGATATTGCGAAAATGATTCAAGCACCGATTATTCACGTTAATGGCGATGATCCTGAAGCGGTGGCGTTTGCTGCGCGTATGGCGGTGGAATATCGTAATTTATTCAAACGAGATATTTTTATTGATTTAATTTCTTATCGTCGCCACGGTCATAACGAGGCAGATGAACCATTAGCCACTCAACCAATGATGTATAGCATCATTAAAAAACATCCTACACCTCGTAAAGTTTATGCTGATCGTTTAGTTTCAGAAGCTGTAATAACTGAAGAACAAGTTATTGAAATGACAAATAATTATCGTGATGCGTTAGATAATGGCGATCGAGTGGTATCTGAATGGCGTGAAATGGACGCGGCAAAAATGGATTGGTTGCAATATCTTAATTATGATTGGACTGCACCTTATGAAAGTAAATTTTCGCAGGAACGTTTTTTAACCCTTGCCAAACGTGTGTGTGAATATCCTGAAAGTTTACGTGCGCATCCTCGCGTAGAAAAAATCTATAATGATCGTAAAGCAATGTATCAAGGCGAAAAATTGCTCGACTGGGGTATGGCTGAAACCATGGCTTATGCAACCTTACTTGATGAAGGTGTTAATGTTCGTTTATCAGGCGAAGATGCGGGACGAGGTACTTTTTTCCATCGCCATGCCGTTGTGCATAATCAAAATGATGGTACGGGGTATGTGCCATTAACACATTTGCACGCCAATCAAGGTCGCTTTGAAGTATGGGATTCTGTACTTTCAGAGGAGTCTGTACTTGCTTTTGAATATGGTTATGCAACGACAGATCCAAAAACTTTAACTATTTGGGAAGCTCAATTTGGCGATTTTGCTAATGGTGCGCAAATTGTTATTGACCAATTTATTAGCTCTGGCGAACAAAAATGGGGCAGAATGTGCGGTTTGGTAATGTTGTTGCCACACGGCTATGAAGGACAAGGCCCAGAACATTCTTCTGCTCGTCTTGAACGTTATTTGCAACTTTGTGCTGAACAAAATATGCAAGTTTGCGTGCCATCAACGCCAGCGCAGGTGTACCATATGTTGCGCCGTCAGTCTTTACGTAAAATGCGCCGTCCATTGATTGCCATTTCCCCAAAATCTTTACTACGTCATCCATTGGCAGTGTCCAGTTTAGACGAGTTGATTAATGGAACTTTCCAAACGGTAATTGGAGAAATTGACGAGCTTGCTCCTAAAGATGTAAAACGTGTGGTAATGTGTTCAGGTAAAGTTTATTACGATTTACTTGAACAACGTCGTGCAAATAATCAGAAAGATGTAGCGATTATTCGTATTGAGCAGCTTTATCCATTCCCGCATGAGGATGTGAAGAAAGCGCTTGTGCCTTATGCGCATGTCACGGATTATGTATGGTGCCAAGAAGAACCACTTAACCAAGGGGCTTGGTATTGCAGCAAACATAATTTTGAATCAGCAATTCCAGAATCCGTTAAACTCAAATATGCAGGGCGTCCAGCTTCAGCTTCGCCTGCTGTGGGTTATATGTCGCTTCACACTAAACAGCAAAAACAGTTAGTGGAAGATGCGTTGAGTTTTTAAAGTGCGGTTAATTTAATAAAGGTTTTTATATCTTTGCTTTCCTCTGTAAATAGGGGAGCAAAGATAATTAAGATATAGAGTAAAAAAGAAGAAAAGGAAAAATAAAATGACAATCGAAATTCTTGTTCCAGACCTACCTGAATCAGTTGCTGATGCAACTGTTGCCACTTGGCATAAAAAACTGGGCGATACTGTGAAACGTGATGAGGTTATTGTGGAAATTGAAACGGATAAAGTCGTGCTAGAAGTTCCCGCACTTTCTGATGGCGTGTTGGCAGAAGTTGTTCAAGCTGAGGGCGAAACAGTGGTGAGTAAACAGTTGCTAGGAAAAATTTCTACGGCTCAAGAAGGAGATGTCAGTTCAGCGACGTTAAAAGCAACGAATGAACCCACACCATCAGATCGTCAAAATGCAGCGATTGAAAATAGTCATAATCATAATGCGGATCAAAGCCCAGCAATTCGTCGTTTATTAGCAGAATATGATTTACAAGCAGATCAAATTCAAGGTTCGGGTGTAGGCGGTCGTTTAACGCGTGAAGATATTGAACGTGAAATCGCAAAACGACAAGCTCAGCAAGTGAAACAAGAAGCTGCCACTGAGCAAAATACAATTAGTACGGTGGCTTATAGCGCACGCTCTGAAAAACGTGTGCCAATGACCCGTTTGCGTAAACGTATTGCTGAACGTTTACTTGAAGCCAAAAATAGTACGGCGATGCTTACCACTTTCAATGAAGTGGATATGCAGCCGATAATGACTTTGCGTAAAACCTACGGCGAAAAATTTGAAAAACAACATTCAGTACGTTTAGGCTTTATGTCTTTTTATATCAAAGCCGTTGTGGAAGCATTAAAACGTTATCCTGAAGTTAATGCTTCTATTGATGGCGATGATGTTGTTTACCATAACTATTTTGATATTAGTATTGCGGTTTCGACTCCTCGTGGATTAGTCACACCAGTGCTTCGCGATTGCGATAAGCTCAGTATGGCAGAGATCGAAAAACAAATTAAAGTATTAGCCGAAAAAGGTCGTGATGGTAAATTGACAGTAGAAGATCTCACTGGCGGCAATTTTACTATTACAAATGGCGGTGTGTTTGGTTCTCTTATGTCCACCCCAATTATCAACCCACCACAAAGTGCGATTTTAGGGATGCACGCAATTAAAGAACGCCCGATTGCGCTTAATGGTCAAGTGGTGATTCGTCCGATGATGTATCTTGCCTTATCTTATGATCATCGCCTAATTGACGGTCGTGAATCTGTTGGTTTCTTAGTGACAATTAAAGAATTATTGGAAGATCCAACAAGATTATTATTGGAAATCTAAGAAATAAAAGGCTTTCTGTGTTAGAAAGCCTTTTAAAATGAACAAAAAATTAACCGCACTTTAAATATTTAAAAAGAATATTCCAAAGTGCGGTTATTTTCTTATGTGTTTTTAATTAGAGATCGAAATCCCCAAAATCATTCGTATCAACTTTTGAGTCAATTTGACCAACAAGGTAAGAACTCACTTCCACTTCTTGTGGTGCCACTTGTACGTTGTCAGAAACAAGCCATGCGTTAATCCATGGAATTGGATTAGAACGCGCACCAAATGGCAATGGAAGACCGACCGCTTGCATACGGATATTGGTGATATATTCCACGTATTGCACCAAAATGTCTTTGTTCAAA
This sequence comes from Haemophilus haemolyticus, assembly GCF_003493605.1. GTDB lineage: Bacteria > Pseudomonadota > Gammaproteobacteria > Enterobacterales > Pasteurellaceae > Haemophilus > Haemophilus haemolyticus_J. Next base: position 291,289 of record NZ_QQKA01000001.1, on the reverse strand, counting down.
CCAATCATCGAACCGTCTTTAAACAAATAATCTGCCCAGTCTTTTTCTTGTTCTGCAGCCGCTAAGAATAAATCATAGGCTTCTTGTTTACATTCTTCCGCAATTTCTGCCATTTCTGGGTCATCTTGACCTGCAGCCATAATGTTTAAAATGTGCTGTGTGCCGGTTAAGTGTAAGGCTTCATCTCGTGCGATAAATTTAATGATTTTCGCATTACCTTCCATTAATTGACGTTCAGCAAAGGCAAAGGAGCAAGCAAACGATACATAAAAACGAATCGCTTCAAGTGCATTCACACTCATTAAGCAAAGGTAAAGTTGTTTTTTCAAATTACGTAATGTGACAACACATTCTTTGCCATCTACCGTGTAAGTGCCTTCGCCGTATAGGCTATAAAGTTGGCTGTCGCGGATTAAATCGTCGTAATAAGAAGAAATATCGCGCGCACGTTTAATGATTTCTTCGTTAGTTACGATGTCGTCAAACACGATAGACGGATCGTTCACGATATTGCGAATAATGTGCGTGTAAGAACGAGAGTGGATGGTTTCAGAGAATGTCCAAGTCTCGATCCAAGTTTCTAATTCAGGAATAGACACTAAAGGCAATAGTGCCACGTTCGGACTACGGCCTTGAATGGAATCTAACAAGGTCTGATATTTTAAGTTACTGATGAAAATGTGTTTTTCATGCTCAGGTAACGCGGCATAGTCGATACGGTCTTGTGACACATCCACTTCTTCCGGACGCCAGAAGAAAGAAAGTTGTTTTTCAATGAGCTTTTCAAAAGTCTCATATTTTTGTTGATCGTAGCGCGCAACGTTAACGTTTTGACCAAAGAACATTGGTTCTTTTAATTGGTCGTTTTTGTTTTGTGAGAAAGTGGTGTATGCCATATATTGTTCCCCGTTTTGGCAACCTTAATTTTGCCAATAGTAATTAATAGGTTACAAGTAGCGGACTAAAGCCCGCTAATAATTTGAAAGTAAATAGTTAGATTTTACAAGCCCCACCAGCACAGCCGTCATCAAGATCTTCTTGAGCATCTTCGGCACCATCGCGAGTGTTTTGGTAGTAAAGGGTTTTTAAGCCGTATTTGTAAGCGGTTAAAAGATCTTTTAACAACACTTTCATTGGTACTTTACCGTCTTCAAAACGTTTTGGATCGTAGTTGGTGTTGGCTGAGATCGCTTGGTCTACGAATTTTTGCATAATACCGACTAGATGTAAGTAGCCATCATTGCTTGGGATATCCCAAAGTAATTCGTAGTTGTCGCTTAAGTTTTCATATTCAGGTACAACTTGTTTTAGGATACCATCTTTTGATGCTTTAATACTTACATGACCACGTGGTGGCTCAATACCATTAGTCGCATTGGAAATTTGCGATGACGTTTCCGATGGCATTAAGGCGGTTAATGTTGAGTTACGTAAACCAAATTCTTGAATATCTTTACGCAAACTTTCCCAATCATAATGTAATGGCTCTTGTGTTAAGGCATCTAAATCTTTCTTATAGGTATCAATAGGTAAAATGCCTTTTGCATAAGTGGTTTCATTGAAGTATTCGCAAGCACCTTGCTCTTTTGCTAAGTTCATAGAGGCTTTCAATAAATAATATTGAATGGCTTCAAAAGTGCGGTGAGTTAAATCATTAGCTGAACCATCAGAATAACGAACACCATTTTTCGCAAGGTAATAAGCATAGTTAATGACACCGATACCTAATGCTCGACGAGCAAGTGAACTACGTTTTGCCGCCACAACAGGGTAATCTTGATAATCTAATAATGCATCAAGTGAACGAACGGCAAGATCAGCAAGTTCTTCTAATTCATCTAAGCTTTCAATCTTACCTAAATTAAATGCGGAAAGGGTACAAAGTGCGATTTCTCCATTTTCATCATTAATGTGCTCAAGCGGCTTAGTAGGTAACGCGATCTCTAAACATAAGTTAGATTGGCGAACTGGTGCCACTTGTGGATCAAATGGAGAGTGAGTATTACAGTGGTCTACGTTTTGAATGTAGATACGACCTGTTGATGCACGTTCTTGCATTAATAAAGAGAAAATCTCAACAGCTTTGACAGTGCGTTTGCGGATAGTTGGATCTTGTTCGTATTTTACGTACAGTTCTTCAAATTTATCTTGATCCGCAAAGAATGCTTCATAAAGCCCAGGTACATCAGATGGACTAAATAAAGTAATCTCACCACCTTTAATTAAACGTTGATACATTAATTTGTTTAACTGGACGCCATAATCCATATGACGAACACGGTTGTCTTCTACACCACGATTATTTTTTAACACAAGTAAGCTTTCTGCTTCTAAGTGCCAAATTGGGTAATAAAGTGTCGCAGCACCGCCACGAACGCCACCCTGCGAGCAAGATTTCACCGCAGTTTGGAAGTATTTATAGAATGGAATACAACCTGTATGGAATGCTTCACCGCCACGAATCTCACTACCTAATGCACGAATTGCACCTGCATTGATACCAATCCCCGCACGTTGTGAAACATATTTCACAATAGCTGATGCTGTTGCATTAATTGAATCTAAGCTGTCATCACATTCAATTAGTACGCAAGAGCTGAACTGACGAGTTGGTGTGCGAACTCCCGCCATAATTGGCGTTGGTAAGGAAATTTTGAAGGTAGATGTTGCATCGTAGAAACGTTTTACATAATCCAAACGCGTTTCTTTTGGATATTTAGAGAATAAACTTGCGGCAACCAGTAAATAGAGGAATTGTGCTGATTCGTAGATTTCTCCCGTCACACGGTTTTGAACTAAATACTTACCTTCTAATTGTTTCACGGCAGCATAAGAGAACGTCATATCACGCCAATGGTCGATGAAGCCGTCCATTGTGTCCCATTCTTCACGAGTATAATCATCCAACAACGCATGATCATATTTGCCCATACGTACTAATTTTTTGACGTGATCGTATAAACGAGGGGGATCGAAATGACCGTAGGCTTTTTTGCGTAAATGGAAAATCGCTAAGCGAGCAGCTAAAAATTGATAATCAGGCGTATCTTTGCTGATTAAATCTGCGGCTGCTTTAATAATGGTTTCGTGAATGTCTGAAGTACGAATGCCTTCATAAAATTGAATGTGTGAGCGAAGCTCAACTTGGGAAACAGATACATTGTCTAGACCTTCTGCTGCCCATGTAATAACACGGTGGATTTTATCAAGATTGATTTGTTCCTGCGTGCCATCACGCTTGGTTACCATTAAGCTTTTATTCATTGTACGACCCTTGTTATTATGGCGATGTTAAACACAAGATATAGTGTTTTTAATAAAATCACGCACAAGGTAATGTGTTTTTTGCTTGAGATCAAGCAATAAATTTTTTGCTTGAATTATTGACAATAGGTAACTTATTTAAAAATAAACGGTTTTTTCGAAAGAGCAAAAAATCAAATTTTTTACTTGTAAAAATGAGAAAAGTGCGGTTGAAATTCGTTGAATTTTTACCGCACTTTGAAGATTAGTTGAGATATTTGAAAACTTTAATTACTTTTTGTACGCCACTGATTTTACTTGCAATATCTGCAGCTGCATCAGCTTGAGCGTGTGTTAGGGTACCAAGTAGGAAAACTTCTCCATTTTCGCTAATAACTTTAACATCGGTTGCTTTAACTCGATCATCGACTAACATTTTTGATTTGACTTGCGTAGTAATCCAACTGTCTTTGCTGATTTGTGTAAAAGAGATTTTCGGGCCAACAGTCAGCTCGTTATAAATGTCATTGACACCTTCAACACCTTTTGCAAGAGCTGTGGCAGTTTCCTTTACACCACTATTAGGAACTTGACCGATTAAAAGCACTCGACCATTGTAAGATACGGCATTTACACGACCTTCAGACTTAATTTGGGCATCTTTTTCAACGGCATTTTCTACTTTGAATTCGAGTGTTTCGTCATCAATTTGTGCCCCAGTTGTTCGAGGATCGGTACCTACTTTAGCTGCTACAGCTCCACCTCCAATCACAGCTGCAACACATCCCTGTAAAAAGATTGTTGTTCCAAGTACGATAGCCAGTTTTTTTAATGGGGATAATTTCATATTAACTCCTTTTGAGATTGAACTACTGGTAGTTTGAAAGTAATTTATTTTTCTGTCAAGCACTTGGGAACAACGTATGGTCAACTAATTCACAAAGGGCATTGATAACAAAAAGATGGTTTTCTAGGACTCGACTTTCTTTGGTTGCTGGAATCGATATTTCTAAATCACTATCGGCTAAAATTCCTTGAATGGCATCGTTATTAGAGCCAGTGAGTGCAATAACATTAACTTCTTTATTTACTGCATGAGAAATAATGTTTAGCACGATTTTCTCTGTTCCCAAAGGCGAAAAAGCGATAAGTAAGTCGCCCGGTTTGGCAACGGCATTAAATTGGTGACAATACAATTCTTCAGGCGAGTGTTCAAAAACAAGAGAAGAACCCACCGCACTTTCTAAACTTAAGAGCACAGAGGGAAAACTTGGTCTTGCTAAATCGTATCGATTAAGTAAGTTAGATACGAGAAACTGTGCATTGGCATAAGAACGCGAGACGCCACAAGCGATTACTTTATTGCCGCCTAGCAAACATTGCATTACCATTTGGGTGGCGTTAGCAATATTTTCCGAAAGCATGCTAGACGCAGCAATTTGAATTTGAATACTTTCGCTATAAATATCTTTTACTTTTTGTAACATCATAAAAAGCCATTAATCGAGAAAATTAGGAATCCATTGAATATCTTGGGGCGTTTTACCAAAGGCGATTAAATCAAAACGACAATCAGCGTCTTCTAAACTCATGTTTTGTTTTGCAAGCCATAAATTTGCGGCATCTAACCATTTTTGTTGTTTTTGCCAATCTACGCTTTCTACTGCTGAGCCAAAGGCATGATTAGAACGTTGGCGAACTTCAACAAAAACGATTGTTTCTTTGTCACTCATAATAAGATCAAGTTCACCACATTTGAAATTTTGATTAGCTGCGATAAATGTTAAGCCTTTTGATTCTAAAAAAAGGCGAGCTTGATGCTCAAAGCTCGCCCCTTGTTGACGTTTTAAAGAAAACATTAGTTTGCGACCGGTACAACTGCACCATCTTGATATTGATACCAAGTCATATCGCGTTCAACATTACAGTTGGTATCAGCACTTAAAATCCCTGTTAAGCCACTCAAGCGATAGCCTGGTACTTGGCGCAATTCATTAAATTGGTTGATGAGTAACCAAGCATCCGCACCCATTGCGTATAAACGCATTAATTGATATTCACCGCCAGTTGTTTTGGCCAATTTTTGATATTGTGGAGAATTGGTTTCTTTAAAAAATGGAATATCACTAAACTGTACACCGTTCATCTGTGTGATAAAGTCCGTGTTAGTGTTTGTTGCATTTGCGCTTGCTCGTGAGCTGGCATAAATCGCTAAATTAGGCGCAATATTTGTTAAATAACCTTTCATTTCTGCTAGCTCAGTTGGACTTGCTACGGCATAAAGTGCGGTTGTATTTGAGTTATTTTCTTGAACGAAATAGGTCACATCCGCAGGCAAATTGTAGTAACGGATATTCGCATCAGTACCTGCTAATTGTTGCCAACGTACATTAAAGGCATTGCCTACGCGTTGCCCTAAATCATTTTGTGGCATTGCGACAAGTGGATTACGCACGCCATCGTTCCACATTTTATTGGCGGCAGATTCAGCTTCATCTTCTGGAGAAAGTCCGTAATAACAAAGTTGAGGAATCGCACGAGAATTTGGTGTGGCATTTAATGCAAGCACATCTATACCTTGAATTTGAGCAGGATCTGCTAAAATCACATCAAGATTTTGTTTTAGTAATGGACCCACTAACGTTTTAATCCCCGCTTGTTTTGCTTGCGCAATGATATCTTGTACAGAATTCATTGAGGTATCAAACACTTGCACTGGAATGGTTGAGTTACCTTTCGCGTCGTTGAAACCCGATTGAATGGTTGTACCAAGAATTTGTCCGTCACCACTTAATGGCAAGAGTAAACCAATTTGTGACACATTCGTTTGTTGGAAATTAAGCAATGTAAGCAATTCTTTTGGGAATAACGTTGCGGCTGCATGATTTGGGTAAGCATTTTTCCAACTTTGTAATGCTTGGCTTAATTGAACTGGTTGACGAATATAATCATTGTAGGTTTTGATTAAGTTTAACCAACCGCCTAAAGCCGCGTTGCCTTCATCTGAAGCATTATTGATTACGCCAGTATTTGCTGAACGTAACAATGCCCAAGTTTTATCAACGTTATCTTGGCGACGTTGTACATCTGTTAAATTCTCATCAATTTTTACCCGCGCTTTTACGGCTTCAATGATGTCTTTACGGTTTTCAGCAACAATAGCTAAGGTTTCGTAATAACGAGATTTTTGTGACGGGCTTAATTTATTTAAATCCAATGCACGTAATTGATTTTGAGCGACTTCATTAGCATTTTTTGCAGCAGAAATTCTCGCTTCAATTAATGTACGATCTAATTTTTGCGCATCATTTAATTCACCTAATTCACTTAATAAAGCTTCTGATTGTTCAACTTTATTTTCACTGATTAACACGCGAGCCGCGAGCAATTTATAGGTTTGTTGATCTTCGAGTTCTTGTGCTTGTCCTAATTTATTCATATAAAATTCAGAACTTGCATTCGCATCTTGTTGTAAAGTTTGCGTAAAACTGCTGCCAAGTAGATTTGAACAGCCAGCTAAGGCCATTGACAATAAAATTGGCATTAAACGTTTTTTAAAACGTCCGCCTTGTAATAGAATAGACATTCTTGCTCCATCATTAACAGACAATAGTTGTGGCAGATCTTACTTATCTCATAACTTAAAAGCAAACAAAAATGACTGATTTAACCGGAATTTTATACATTGTTGCTACGCCGATTGGCAATTTACAGGATATTACCCAGCGTGCTTTAGATACTTTTGCTCAAGTGGATTTAATTGCAGCAGAAGATACCCGTCATAGTGGCCTTTTATTAAGTCATTACGGTATCAAAAAGCCCTTTTTTGCTTTGCATGATCACAATGAACAAGAAAAAGCCCATATTTTGGTGGAAAAACTTAAACAAGGTAGCAATATTGCTTTGATTTCTGATGCGGGGACGCCATTAATTAGTGATCCTGGTTTTCATTTAGTACGCCAATGCCGTGAAGCTGGTATTCGCGTTGTTCCTTTACCCGGAGCATGTGCGGCAATTACCGCTCTTTGTGCATCGGGGATTGCTTCTGATAGATTTTGTTTTGAAGGCTTTTTACCTGCGAAAAGTAAAGCGCGCAAAGATAAATTAGAAAATATCGCAGAAGAAGACCGCACTTTGATTTTTTATGAATCCACTCACCGTATTTTAGATACGCTAGAAGATATGCAATTGGTGTTAGGGGAAGAACGATATATTGTGTTAGCCCGCGAAATTACTAAAACTTGGGAAACGATTACGGGTAATACGATTAAAAATTTACGAGAATGGCTTTCAGAAGATCCAAATCGTACAAAAGGCGAGATGGTTTTGATTGTTGAAGGCAAACCAAAGTCTGACAATAACGATGAAATCTCCCCACAAGCGGTGAAGGCGCTTGAATTAATTGCAGAGGAATTACCGCTAAAAAAAGCGGCGGCTATTGTTGCTGAGTTGTATGGTTATAAGAAGAATGCTTTGTATCAATTTGGATTAGCGCATTTGGAAATATAACCTCAAAATTAACCGCACTTTATTCATCCGATTTTAATCTGTTCGGTTGCTCCAAACTGATACAAGCTCTTACAAGATATTTACTTTTAGACTGGAAAAAATATGTTAAACCAAGTTTCAAATACATTACTGACACCAAGTAATCTTTCAACTCAAACATTACTCAATATTTTTGATGTTATGTCGCATCGCAATATTGATTATGCCGATCTGTATTTTCAACTTAGCCAAGATGAAAGTTGGGTATTGGAAGATGGCATTATAAAAGAAGGCGGTTTTCATATTGATCGTGGTGTTGGCGTGCGAGCAGTTTCTGGTGATAAAACAGGTTTTGCTTATGCCGATCGAATTAATCTCGCCTCTTTGCAGCAATGTGCGGAGGCTGTAAAGGGGATCGCGCAAGTAAAACAGGGGAATTTGATTTCGCCATCTGCTTTTAATGTTGTAAATCCTATTGCTCGTTATGCAGCGATTAATCCTTTGGAAAGTTTGACTAAAGAGAAAAAAATTGAGCTATTACATTTGGTTGATCGTACAGCGCGCGCAGAAGATCATCGTGTAACCAAGGTTTCAGCAAGCCTCAGTTCCGTTTATGAAGAAGTATTAGTCATGGCGACGGATGGTACATTAGCCGCAGATATTCGCCCTTTAGTTCGCTTATCTATTTCTGTTTTAGTTGAAGAAAATGGCAAACGTGAGCGTGGCAGCTGTGGTTCAGGTGGGCGTTTCGGTTTAGATTGGTTCTTTGAAATTGTTGATGGCGATATTAGAGCTGTAAGATTTGCTAAAGAAGCGGTTCGTCAAGCACTCGTAAATCTTAGTGCAGTTGCAGCACCAGCAGGATTAATGCCTGTTGTATTAGGTGCTGGTTGGCCGGGTGTGTTGTTACACGAAGCGGTAGGTCACGGTTTAGAAGGGGATTTTAATCGTAAAGAAAGTTCACTTTTCACAGGCAAGATTGGTGAGCAAGTAACTTCACCGTTATGTACGATTGTAGATGATGGTACGATTGAAAATCGTCGAGGTTCATTAACTATTGATGATGAAGGTGTGCCAAGCCAGTGCAATGTACTCATCAAAGACGGGATTTTGCAAGGTTATATGCAAGATAAAATGAATGCCCGTTTGATGGGCGTAGCACCTACGGGGAATGGACGACGTGAGTCTTATGCGCATTTGCCAATGCCTCGAATGACTAACACCTATATGCTTGCGGGCCAAAGTCAGTTTGATGATTTGATTGCTTCTGTAGAACAGGGCATTTATGCACCGCACTTTGGTGGCGGGCAAGTGGATATTACGTCTGGTAAATTTGTCTTTTCTACTTCAGAAGCTTATTTAATTGAAAAAGGAAAAATCACAAAACCAGTTAAGGGCGCAACTTTAATCGGTAGTGGCATTGAAGTGATGCAAAAGATTTCTATGGTTGCGAATGAAAGCAAACTTGATCCAGGTATTGGCGTTTGTGGTAAAGAGGGACAAAGCGTGCCAGTAGGTGTTGGACAGCCCGCACTAAAAATTGATGAAATTACCGTGGGTGGTACAAATTAAACCAAAATTGCGCAAAAGATCACAAAAATCCCATTAAAATTGGATTTTTACTGGCAATTTTATTCAAATTTTGATAGCCTCTATGAAATTTTATTTCTTTTAATTATTTGAAATTATGTTGAAAAGAATTTTAGTTATTATCGGTTTAGCGACGCTAGCTACCGCTTGTTCTAATGGTCCTCGAACGGCAAATCACCAAGTTATTTCAGAAAGTGATGATACTCAATTAACCGGTTTGATTAGTCATTTAGAAAAAGGTAATCGTTCAGGGATTTTCCACAAAGTGAGAACAAACCGTTCATCTGCATTGATGGGCGATAAGGCTTTAGCAGGTGTTTATAATGAATGGGTAGGCACTCGTTATCGTATGGGCGGTACGACTAAACGTGGTATTGATTGTTCAGCATTTATGCAAACAACTTTTTCTGAAGTTTTTGGTATTGAATTGCCTCGTTCTACGGCTGAACAGCGTCATTTAGGTAGAAAAATTAATAAATCAGAACTTAAAAAAGGCGATTTAGTTTTCTTCCGTAAAAATAATCACGTTGGTGTTTATATTGGTAATAACCAATTTATGCATGCAAGTACAGGGCAAGGTGTGACGATAAGTTCCCTTGATGAAGAATACTGGGCTAGAACTTACACTCAATCGCGCCGTGTTATGTAATGAAAAAGAAAAACCGAAGATTAAGTTCGGTTTTTTTAATCGGTTTATTGATAAAAATCCCCTCTTTTAGTCGAGGGGATTTTTATTATTCTTTAAATTCTTCCATCATTTCTTGCGCTTTTTTTACCATATCTTGTGAACCCACAAATAATGGAACACGTTCATGAAGTGCGGTTGGTTCGATATCTAAAATTCGGTGATAACCATCTGTTGCCACACCACCAGCTTGCTCCGCTAAAAATGCAATTGGATTGCCTTCATATAATAAACGGAGTTTTCCATTTGGATAGTTGGTTGCACTTGGGTAAATATAAATACCGCCTTTTAATAAATTGCGGTGGAAGTCTGCTACAAGTGAACCAATATAGCGAGAGGCGTAAGGGCGATTGGTTGCTTTATCTTCTTCTTGGCAATATTTAATATATTTTTTCACACCTTGCGGGAATTTGAGGTATTGCCCTTCATTGATGGAATAAATCCGACCAGTTTTTGGCATTTGCATGTTTTCGTGAGAAAGACAGAATGTACCGATTGATGGATCATAAGTAAAACCATTAACCCCATGACCAGTGGTATATACCAACATAGTTGATGAACCATAAACAATATAACCCGCGGCAACTTGTTTATTCCCTGGTTGTAAGAAATCTTCTAAGGTGACAGGTGTGCCAATTGGAGATACACGACGGTAAATAGAGAAAATTGTACCGACGGATACGTTTACATCAATATTTGAAGAACCATCAAGGGGATCAGTTAAAATAATGTATTTTGCATTGCGTCCACGTTCCGTATCAAATGCGATAAAACTTTCTTCTTCTTCAGATGCAAACCCAGCCACTTCTTCACGTGCCATTAATGCCGCTTTCATCGTGTTATGGGCGAATAAATCAAGTTTCATTTGACTTTCGCCTTGTACGTTTTCAACACCAGATTGACCTAGAATATTTGTTAAACCTGCTTTGTTAATATCTCGATGAATAATTTTTGCTAAAAGACGAATTGACGACAAAATACCACTCAATTCCCCTTTTGCGTTTGGATATTCAGCTTGGCGTTCAACGATAAATTCACTCAATGTTTTCATAATTTTCCTTTTAGTTTTTCATAATGCGTAAGTTAATTATAGGGAGTTTGGAGTGTAAACTCTAATGGCAGATTATCAGAATGGGATCTTTATCACAAAAAATTCACATTTATTACTGCAATTTTTAGAAACTATCGCTTATTTTTGAATAAATTTTGGAGTGTTTTTATGCATTTGCGCTCCAAATAAACTTGAGCTACCATAACCGCACTTTATTAAGCCAAAAGGTAAAAAATGAAAATTGCATTAGGCATTGAGTATAACGGGCAAAATTATTATGGTTGGCAGAGACAAGAAAAAGTCCGCAGTGTACAAGAAGAATTAGAAAAGGCACTTTCTTGTATTGCGAATGAAAAAATTGAAATATTTTGTGCGGGTCGAACGGATTCTGGCGTAAGTGGAACGGGGCAGGTTGTTCATTTTGAAACCAATGTGATTCGTCCTGAGAAAGCTTGGGCTTTTGGCACTAATGCTCATTTACCTGATGACATTGCAGTGAGTTGGGCAAAACAAGTTGATGATGAATTCCATGCTAGATTTTCCGCAACAGCACGCCGTTACCGCTATATTCTTTATTGTAATAAATTACGCTCTGCGATTTTAGCGGGGGGAATGACTCATTGCCATTTAGATTTAGATGCGGAAAAAATGCATCAAGCAGGACAATGTTTATTAGGAGAACATGATTTTTCCTCTTTCCGCGCTGCACAATGTCAGTCTCATACGCCTTGGCGTAATGTGCATCATTTGAATGTGTCTCGTATCGGGCAATATATTATTGTTGATATTCAGGCGAACGCTTTTGTGCATCATATGGTGCGTAATATTGTGGGAAGTTTGATTGAGGTCGGTGCTGGAAATAAGCCGATTGAATGGATGCAATGGTTACTTGATCAGAAAAATCGTCAGCTTGCTGCACCAACAGCAAAACCCGATGGATTGTATTTGGTTGATGTGATTTATCCGCAGAAGTTTGATATTCCTAAACGCCCAATTGGCCCTTTATTTTTAGAGGATGGTTTATTAAATCGTACTTTGAAATAAAGCGTAATTTCATGTTTTAAATAACCATATCTGAAAATATTCTTCATAAAAAATTGACCGCACTTTAAAAGTGCGGTCAATTTTAAGTGAGTTTTATATTAATTTTGATATTCCATAATTCACTAAAAATCCACCAATCACTAGCCATAAATAAATCAGTATCCCTAAAATCAGAGGTTTTAATCCAGCTTTCTTGATTGCACTTGCTTGTGTCGTTAAGCCAAGTGCAGCCATCGCTGAAATTAATAAGAAAGAATCGATTTCAACTAATAATTTCACGAGTTCTTTTGGTAATAAATCAAAAGAATTAAAAATCGCAACGCCAATAAAAAGTACAGCAAACCAAGGAATTGTAATTTTGTGAGAGGTATTTTCTGATACCCCATCACTACGTGTTAATAACCAAGAAAGCATTAATAAAAATGGTGCGAGCATCATCACTCGGATCATTTTGGTAATGACGGCGGTATTCGCCACGATAGGATCAATATTTCCCCCTATCGCATAAACTTGAGCCACTTCATGCACGCTAGAGCCAACATAAATACCGAATTGATGAGCGTTAATTAAATTTTGTGACCAAGTGTAGAAAAATGGATAAGTAAAAATAGAAAGCGTCCCGAAAATGACCACTACGGCAATCGCCACTGAAACTTTATGAGATTCTGCTTTGGTAACAGGCTCTGCCGCCATAACCGCTGCTGCACCACAAATACTGCATCCTGCCCCAGTGAGATAAACCAATTGTTTATCCATTTTTAGATAACGAATGCCCAAAAGTGCGGTAAAAAAGAACGTTGAAATCAGCATGATTGCATCAGTGACGACAGCATTTAATCCAACATCGGCGATATCGCCAAAGGTGAGTCGAAAACCATACAGCACAATGCCGGTGCGAAGAAGAGGACCTTTCGCAAATAATACACCTTTTTCCACTTGTGCAGAAAATTGCGGGTAAATGGTATTGCCGATTGCCATTCCCAGCAAGATGGCAATAATTAAGGCGCTGATATGATAGTGATGAGAAAAGTCGGTACTCCCTAAGTGGCTGGCAAATACAGCGATAATCGTGATAAATATAAGTCCGAAATAAAAGGGACGAGTGTTCATTTTTTTCTTTCCTTAGTTAGTGTGAGTTTCCTTTACCCAGGCACTTTCATCCAAAATTTTTCCAAAATAACTTTCCACTAAACGGCCAGTTACATCTGTTTGTGGATCGGTAAATAGCGTTTTAGGCGTACCGCTCTTTATCATTTTCCCTTTATCCATCACGATGACCGTGTCTGCAATATGCTTAATCACTCCAAGGTCTTGCCCTACATAAATATAAGAAATACCTAAATGTTGCTGCAGATCAAGGGTTAAATTTAGTAGCTGAATGCGTACTGAAGCATCTAGATTGCCAAGTGCATCATCTATAATAATTATTTCAGGTTCTAAAATCAGCGCGCGTGCTAAAGCGACACGCTGTTTTTGGCTGATAGAAAGATTTTTGATTTTTAGATTAGTGTAATCAGGGTAAAGCCCTACAAGTAACAGTGTCTCAAAGATTTTTTGATTGCGACGTTCTTCATCCCAATCTGTTGCTAAACGTAGCGGCGCATCTAATGCCTCACCGATATTTAAGCGAAGATTAAACGCTGAATTCGCATCTTGGAACACCATTCGAATATGTTGCGCGCGGTATTGAAAATCCTCAAATTGCAATTCATGATCGTTAAATAAAATTCTGCCAGAAGTGGGCTGTGTAATGCCCGCGATCATTTTTACTAACGTTGATTTTCCAGAACCATTTTTGCCGATAATCGCCAAAGTTTGTTGGCGCTCAAGAGAAAAACTTACATTTTCTACCGCATTAAAGTCACTCGTGCCAAATAAACGCTTGCGGCCTTTGAAGGTTTTAGTCAAATCTTCTACTTGTAATAACGGCATTATTCATTTCCTTTGCTTGCAAGGGTTAATGGTGCACTCGTTGCTTTTTCTTTGAAGGTTTTCTCACGTAAATTAATTGGATAGTGGCAAGAAAATTCATGTTGTTTTATTTTGAATCGAGTTGGTTTTTCAATACATTTTTTCTGTGCAAAAGGACAACGAGGACCAAGACGGCAACCAATAGGCATTTGTTCTAAAATTGGCACGGTACCTTCTAAGGTGCTTAGTTTGCTTTTAAATCCCAAAGGCTGAGTAAAATCAGGCACGGCATTAATCAATGCTTGCGTGTAAGGATGATGAGGGCTTTCAAGCAACATTTGCGTTGGGCCTGATTCCGTATTTTGCCCGCAATAGAGTACAGAAATCTGATCGCACCATTCACTAATACTTCTGATGTCATTGCTAGCCAATAAAACGGTTGTGCCTTGGTTTTGGTTCATACTAGAAAGTAATCGAAATACCTGTAATGCTGTTGTCGCTTCTAATGCATTAGTCGGTTCATCGGCAATGAGCAATCGAGGCTGATTTGCCACTGCAATAGCAATCATGACTTTTTGTCCTTCGCCTTCTGTTAATTCATTAGGATAGCTTGCCATGATGTCTTTGTGTTCTTTTATCCCTACACGATGCAATAATTCAATGGCACGGCGTTTTTTCCAACCAAACCATTGCCACCATTTGCCTTTAAATGTCCAATTCGGGATATTTTGGATTAATTGTTTACCAATTTTCCGACTTGGATCAAGACAAGAAAGGGGATCTTGGAAAATCATAGATATTTCTTTGCCGACCAATTTTCGGCGTTTATTGGGACTAAGTTTTAGTAACTCTACATCATGAAAGCGAAAGCGATCTGCGGTAATAATCCAGTTTTCTTTGATGGCATTACAAATTATTTTGGCGATTAAACTTTTACCAGAACCTGATTCGCCAACAAGCCCACAAATTTCCCCTTCATTAATCGATAAGTTTACGCCGTCCACAATCTTAACGAGGCCGTTTGAGGTTTGTATTTCGATATTTAGGTTACGGATGTCTAGTAGTGCCATAAATTATTCGTAATATTGGTTGATAGCTTTAGTTAAGCCATTGCTAAAAATAATGCTTAATAAAATGGTAAAAATAATTGCAAAGCCAGGGAGTAATACTGTCCAAGGTGCAAGGTAGAGTAGTTCTAAAGAATCTCGAATCATTGCGCCCCATTCTGGGGTTGGTCGTTGTGCGCCAAGGGAAATAAAACTCAAGGCGCTAATATCTAATATGGCGACAACAAATGCTCGTGCAATTTCTTGAACATAGATTACGGTGATATTAGGTAAAATGGTACTTTTTAATAATTCCCAGTTAGAAATACCCTCGAGTTTTAACATGAGCACGTAATCTTTTTTCAATTCTTGTTGAATTGCTCGATAAATTGCATGGATGAAATACGGCAATATCGCTAAAAGTGTTGCGAACATTGCATTCAATAAACTAGGTTCCATCAGAGTGGAAATCACGATAGCAATGAGCAAAATAGGGAGCGATAAAAAGGCGTCGAAAATATGACCGACAAAACGCGCTTTTAAGCCTTTCAACATACCAGCGACAATCCCAAGGGTTCCACCAATTAAGGCAACTGCAAGCACGACTAGTAATGATGATCCAATAGTGTAACTTGTGCCCATAATTAGTCGGCTTAGTACATCACGGCCTAAATCATCAGTACCAAAGAAAAAGGCGATTTGACCTTTTTCGACCCAAGATGGCGGCATTAATTCTTGCCCGACAAACTGCATATTATGAGCATAAGGCGCGATCCAACCGCTGAAAAGTGCGGTTAGAATTAACAACGTTAATAAATAAAAGCTGAACAACGCAACAGTATTTTTGCGAAATAGCAGCCAGATTTGGAATATTGAAGTATTTTCTCGAAATTCTTCAGGTTCTTTATCTTGCATACCAACCTTTCTTTTTAAATGGATCAAGCACTAATGTTATCGCTTTAATTAAAGTGTCGATTAAAATAATGCAAACGCCAATGACAACCACACCCGCTGAAATACTATTGTAATCTTGTTGCGTTACGGCATCGATCAGCCATCGACCAATTCCTGGCCAGCCCAAAGCGGTTTCTACCAACATACATTGAGTTAATACTAGGGTAAACACGCGCGGTACTTGTGGAACAAGCAGAGGAAACGTGTTACGGAATACATATTGATGGAGAATTTTCCATTTTGACCAACCCCGTGTTGTGGCAACTTTGGCAAAATTTTGGTTCAAAACATATTCTGCTCGTTGTTGAATAATTCGGATAATTTCCATTGTTGGCAAAATGCAAAGCACCAGTGTTGGTAAGGCTAAATGTTGCAAAACATTTTGTACAATTTTGGTGCGATAAGGCACATCTATAAACCAAACATCAATGACTGGGAAACCAGTAATCGGTTTTATTTCATAGAGTAAATTGTATTGCCCAATAGACGCAATTTCCCAATGATTTACCGCTGCGACATAAAGCAAAATCGGCGCTAGCCAAAATATCGGAATTGATAAACCAAGATAAGATAAGCTTTTTAAACTTTTTGCGAAAATATGCTGAGAATTTACCGCACTTATAATGCCAAGCGGTACGCCGAGAATGAATGCCAATAAAAGTGCGGTAAAACATAGCTCTAATGTGGGTGGAAGCACAGTTAGAATTAGATCTATCAGCGATTTCCCACCGTTATAAGTAATCCCAAAATCGCCATGTAATAAGGTGCTTAAATAATTAAAATAACTGGTATAAATATTGTGAGTGACAAGATCTGCATTAAGCGGATCTCGCAATAAAATCACGAAACTTAGCAAAGATAACACAAGCAAGAGTAATGTTACCCAAAGGGTATGGCGAATAATAGACCACAACATTAGGGTTTCTCCTTGTGTAAGCGTAAGTCCGAAAAGTTAAGACTACCAAAAGGTGTCATTTCCACGCCTTTTACTTGGCTGTTTGCCACCAAAATGCGTTTTACATTCGCGATAGGGATAATTGGCAATTCCTGTAGAATTAGTTCTTGAGCATCATTATAAGCACGCGCTCGTTCAGATAAATTAGATGTGGCAATCGCGCGATCCATTAAATGATTAAATTCTTCGTTACACCAGTTAGATAAATTTGTGATTTCATTTTGCGTATTACAGCTCAAAATAGGGCGCATAAATCCATCAGGATCAAGATTTCCTGCTAACCATCCAGCTAAAATTAAATCATAATTTTCTGATTTATTGCGAAGTTGCTCACTCAAAAATGTGCGTGTCACTGTCCGCACTTTCACTTTCACGCCCACTTGCTCCAAATCGGATTTAATCATTTCCGCCATTTTAAAAGGGGCTGGGTTATACATTTGTTCTTCATTAATCACCCATAAATTGAGCGAAAGATGTTTATTTTCTAATTTTTTCTTCGCGACTTTTGGACTGTAATCAAAGTCAAATTCTGGCGTGTTTACGCTAGAAGCCCAAGATACTTCAGGAATAATGTTATTCGCCACTGTCGCAGTATTGTGATAGATGTTGTGAATAATGCGTGCGCGGTTCAAACTTTGTGAAATGGCTTCTCGAATACTACGATCCTGCATCAATGGTTTTTCAAAATTGAAAGCAAGATATGCTAAATTCATTCCGTCAGTGGATTGCATATAGTAGTGCTTATCGTTACTCTTTAATAAGCCGATTTGGCTCACTTCAGGATAAGACGCTATTTGACATTCATTATTGAAAAATTTGACGAGTCGCCCGTTTCTATCAGTAGATAAATCCACGATAATATTTTGAATTTTTGCTTCTTTTTTCCAATAGTTTTCGTTACGCACTAAGCGAACATATTGGTTATACACATAATCCTTTACTTGATAAGGTCCTGTGCCCACTGGGTGAGTATCTAATTGAGCAAGATTATCATCTGCGCTTAATTGATAGGCATATTCTTGTGAAAAAATAATTGCATATTGGCTGGCAAGATGCGACAAGATCGATGAATCTGGCTCAAACAATTCAATTTTCACTTGATAAGGTGAAAGTGCGGTCACTGATTTAATTTTTTCATTAAGCTTAATGCTATCAAAATAAGGAAAGCGAACTTTTCTTGCTTGCTCGTGAAACACTTTATATTGTGGATTTTTATAGGTAATTGCTGTTTCTGCTAAGGTTGGCAAGTAGGTGTCATGACCCAACACACGATTAATTGAAAACACCACATCTTCCGCATTAAAATCACGAGTGGGGGTAAACCAAGGAGTATGATGAAATTTAACCCCGCGGCGTAAATTAATCAAAATTTCTTTGTTATCTGATGAAATTGAATAGGATTGTGCGAGCACGGGCGTAACATTCGCGCTATGGTTTTTGATTTCAAAAAGTTTGTTATAAATTTGCTCTGTTACGACATTCATACTGGTGCCTGCATCCGCAGTTTGTGGATTAAAAGAAAATCCAGAGGCATTAGTACAATAAGTTAATCCGTTTTCTGTTAGGTGTTCTGGTACGCGCGGGGCCGCTTGAAGTTGAGAGTTCAAGCCAATACCAAACATAAAACAGAAAAACGTAAGATTTTTGCGTAACATAACAAATACATTGTGATAAATTATGTGCCAAATTGTAAGGCATATTAGTAAAAATGGCTAGGATATTGAATGTTTAATAGGGTTCAAAACGAAATCAATCAAATCATTAATCGTGGTTTTGACCGCACTTTGCGTTTGGCGGTAACTGGGTTAAGTCGGAGTGGAAAAACGGCGTTTATTACAAGTTTAATCAATCAACTTCTCTCCATTAATCAAAATTCATCACAGCATTTGCCCTTGTTTGAAGCGGCTAGAAATGATGCGATCTTGGCGGTAAAACGTGTATCTCAACAAGATCTCAGCGTGCCACGTTTTGATTATGAAAGTAATTTAAATGATTTGTCACAAAATCCGCCTCAATGGTTTCAGTCTACTCGGGGTGTGAGTGAAACGCGTTTAGCCATTCGTTTTCAACGTCAATCTGGCTTGCTACGTCATTTGAAAGAACGCGGCACGCTTTATCTGGATATTTTTGATTATCCAGGGGAATGGCTACTCGATTTGCCGTTGTTAAATCTAGATTTTCAACAATGGTCACAAGAACAAGTCAAGGCAACCACAGGTATTCGCGAAGAATTAGCGCGAAATTGGCTTGCTATGTTGCAGGATTTGGATTTAAGTGCGGTCGCAAATGAAGATGTTTTAGCTAAGATAGCGAAAAGTTATACGGATTATTTACACCAATGTAAAGCGCAAGGAATGCAATTTATTCAACCTGGTCGATTTGTATTGCCAAGTGATTTAGACGGTGCGCCCGCATTACAATTTTTCCCATTAATTCATCTTTCAGAAGAACAGTGGCAAACCTTGAAAAAAACAGCTAAATCAAATAGCTATTTTGCCGTGCTGACAAAACGTTATGATTATTATCGCAATAAAATTGTGAAAGGTTTTTACGAAAATTATTTTTCTACCTTTGATCGCCAAGTTATTTTGGCGGATTGTTTAACGCCTTTAAATCACAGTCAGCAAGCCTTTTTAGATATGCAAATGGGCTTAAATCAGTTATTTAATAATTTCCATTATGGCAGCAGAAATTTTCTTCATCGTTTGTTTTCTCCGCGAATTGATCGATTAATGTTTGTTGCGACGAAGGCGGATCATATTACTCGTGATCAAATTCCTAATTTAGTGAGTTTAATGCGCCAAATTGTGCAAGAGGGCGGTCGCCATGTAGAATTTGAAGGAATTGATACGGAATATACCGCCATTGCGGCTGTTCGTACCACAAAGCAAGTGATTGTAAATCAGCAAGGAAAAGAAATTAAAGCAATTCAAGGGATTCGTTCTATTGATAAACAACCGATTACGCTTTATCCAGGAACGGTGCCAAGTAAATTACCAAGAACAGAATTTTGGCAAAAACAACCGCACTTTGATTTCGATAGTTTTGAACCTCAGCCTTTAGAACAAGGGGAGAGTATTCCTCATTTGAGAATGGATGGGGTTTTACAATTTTTATTAAGTGATCGATTTGAATAAAAAAGTGCGGAAAATTTTCCGCACTTTTTTCATTTTTCTAGCCCGTATTGCGCATTCCAGCCGCGATACCTGTGATAGTAATCATCAATGCTTGTTCCACATCGGGATTTATTTGCTCTGGATTTTCACGGAAACGGTGAAGCAATTCCACTTGCAGTAGATTGAGTGGATCCGTGTAGATATTACGCAATGCGATTGAATCTGCAATCCAAGGTAAATCAGACATCAATTCACTTTGGTGAGAAAGTGAAAGCACAGTTTGAATATCATCTTCAAGTTGCTTACGTAAATTTTCGCCTAAATACCAAAGTTCTTTTTTCACTAATCGTTGATCATATTGTTGGGAAAGCCAAGCATCCGATTTACTAAATACCATTTCCAACATACCGATCCGCGTTGAAAAGAACGGCCAGTTTTCGCACATTTCATGAATGATATCGCCTTTTCCTTGTCCAATAATTTGACGGATAGAGGCTCCCGCACCTAGCCAAGCGGGCAGCATTAAGCGATTTTGCATCCATGCAAAAATCCAAGGAATGGCACGTAAACTTTCCACGCCGCCATTTGGATTGCGTTTTGCAGGGCGAGAGCCAAGTGGCAATTTGGAGAGTTCCTGTTCTGGCGTTGCACTGCGGAAATAAGGAACGAAATCTTTATCACCACGAACCACGCCACGATAAATGTCGCAAGAAATAGTGGAAAGCTCGTCCATTATAGTACGCCATTCTGGTTTCGGTTCTGGTGGTGGTAAAAGATTTGCTTCTAAAATGGCGCTGGCGTAGAGATCAAAGGTTTCTACCGCTACAGCGGGTAAACCCAGTTTGAATCGGATCATTTCACCTTGTTCTGTTACACGTAAACCATTTTTTAGTGAACGAGGTGGTTGAGACAGCAATGCCGCATGTGCTGGCGCACCGCCACGACCAATCGTGCCACCACGTCCATGGAATAAGGTGAGTTCAATGCCAAGTTTTTCAGTTAAATTCACTAAGGCTTCTTGTGCACGGTATTGCGCCCAAGAGGCTGCCATCATTCCGGCATCTTTTGCCGAATCTGAATAGCCAATCATCACCATTTGACGATTATTGATAACGCCACGATACCAACCTACATTGAAAAGTTGAGTCATCACTTTTTCGGCTGCATCTAAATCGTCTAAGGTTTCAAATAATGGCACGACAGGAATATGATATGGCACGCCCGCTTCTTTTAAGAGTAAATGAACGGCTAAAACATCAGATGCGCTGCGTGCCATCGAAATAACATAACACGCAATGACACCTTGTTTTTGTTGAGCAATGACTTTGCAAGTGTCTAAAATTTCTTTGGTTTCAGGCGATGGCGTCCAGTTTTGCGGAATTAATGGTCGGCGAGAGCTTAATTCACGAATTAAGAAAGCCTGTTTATCGTCTTCCGTCCATTGAGAGTAATCACCTAAACCAATATAGCGCGTAATTTCAGCAATGGCATCGGTGTGACGTGTGCTTTCTTGGCGAATATCCATTTGAGAAAGAGTCACGCCAAAACAGCTAATACGGTGCAAAATATCCAACAATGAACCATTTGCAATAATACGCATACCGCATTGAATTAAAGATTGATAACAATCGTAAAGCGGTTCCCAAAGTTGATTATCTTCTAAAATAATCTCGCTTTCGGATACGCGCGGTGTGCGATCTGATAGGTGATCATCAAAATAAGCTAATGTTGCCGTAAGCTGATTGCGTAAATTTTTCACCACGAAACGATAGGGTTCTAAATGTTCGCCGTATTTAGCACGAAATTCATCGCTACATTTCACCATTGAAAGTTCATCGGCTAATTTGCTGATGTCTTGTAAGAATAAATCCGCCGCTTTCCAACGGGCAAAATAAAGTACTTTTTTGGTGATTTGTGCGGTGACAAATGGGTTTCCATCACGGTCGCCACCCATCCAAGAGGAAATACGCACAGGTTTTAATCCTACTGGCAAATCGTAACCTAAAAATTCACGAGCGGTTTCGTTGAGTTGGCGTAAAAATTCTGGCACAGCTTGCCACAAACTGTTTTCCAACATCGCAAAGCCCCATTTGGCTTCATCAAATGGCGTTGGGCGAACAGTACGAATTTCGTTGGTATGCCATGCTTCAGCGATTAAGCGAAGTAATAGACGCTCAATAATATTGCGTTCTTTTTCAGTTAAATCATGATGTTCTAGCTTGCTTAAACATTTATTGATTTCAATATGTTTATGAATGAGTGAACGACGTGTTGTTTCTGTTGGATGTGCGGTCAGAACAAGCTCAATTAATAATTTCTCGACGGTTTTATGCACGTCTTCCACTGAGGCATTTTGTTCTTTTAAGCGTTTGAAAAGTTCACTTAAGGATTGAGAAGAACTTTGTGCTAGAGAATGTTCACGCGAAATCGTTTGATATTGTTCAGCTATGTTAGTGAGGTTTAAAAATTGGCTGAAAGCACGTGCGACGGGAATAATATTTTCATTAGAAATACTACCTAGCGTGTCGAGCAATTCTTGTCTTGCTTTATCATCACCCGCACGAGAATTACGAGAAAGTTTACGAATATTTTCGATTAACTCGAGAATATCGGCACCTTGCGCATCGTTGATGGTTTCTCCGAGAAAACGCCCTAACATACTAATGTTATTGCGCAGAGTGGTGTACTCTTGTGTCATAGGAACTCCTAAAAGTAAAAAATAAAATTTGTAAGCTGGCGATAGATATAGCTAAAAACGGAAGATAGGGCAAATGCTATTCATAGAAACATTGAAGATAATCAAGAAAAGCTAAAAAATAGATAAAAAAGAACCGCACTTTTTATGGATTGTTTAAAAAGTGCGATTTGTTTTTAATAAATTTTATAAAATTGATTTAACGGATTTTCGAATAATAAGCTCAGGGCCAATATCAATACGGCTATATTGCTGAACGCCTTGATCTTTTTGGCTAATGCGCTCTAATAAAATATTCACCGCCTGTCTGCCTAATCGTAGCTTCGATTGGTGAATAGTGGTTAATGGTGGCGCATAGAAACGTGAAGCATGAATATCATCATAGCCGATAATGGACATATCATCGGGTACGCGTAACCCTTTTTCTGTCAGTGCAGAAATTGCACCTAACGCCATCACATCGTTACAACAGAATAGGGCTGTTGGTAATTCCTCTTGAGCCAGTAAACGATTCATACATTCATAACCGTCTTCAGGCTCAAATGCACCTTCGAAAATCCAAGGTTCATGCACTTCAAGATTTGCATCTGCCATTGCTTTTAAAAAGCCTTCATAACGAGTTTTTGCCGTAGTTTTATTGAGTTCACCACAGATAATCCCGATTTTTTTATGGCCGCACTCAATAAGGTGTTTGGTTGCTAAATAACCGCCATCAAAACTATGATCATCAATTACATCGGTATTAGCATTGGGGCCCCAATCCATTACAACCATTGGAATACTGGAAAATGATGAAAGTAAATCCAATGAATCTTGCGTATATTCAGAACACATCACCAGCAAACCATCAACCCGTTTTTTCGCCAACATTTCCAAATGGTTTTTGACTTTTTCAGGTTCATTTTGTGTATTACATAAGAACAAAGAATAACCTTGTCGATAGCAATGTTCTTCAACAGAATGAATAATCTCCGCAAAATACGGTGCTTCACTGGTCGTCACAATCATCCCAATGGATTTTGTGGTATTGACTTTCAAACTGCGCGCCACGGCACTGGGTGAATAATTAAGTTGCTTAATTGCTAATAGAACGGCTTCTTCCGTATCTTTTGCTACGAAACGGGTTTTATTAATAACATGAGATACCGTTGTGGTGGACACGCCAGCCATTTTTGCCACATCTTTAATTGTTGCCATATTTCGATCCCCAAAAAATTTTGCCTATTATAAAGGTTTGTAAAAAATTTCGTTACTTTTATTGAAATTTTTTTGTAAAAGGGATGATTTTCTTAAAACAATCTTGTTACAATGTGGCCTCATTTTTAGTGAGGAGAAAAACATGAGTGATTTTGGTTATGCAATGATTGCAGTTGTATTGAGTATGTCAGTCGTTTGTGGTTTAGCGCTTTCAATTTTTTAATCAATTATGTTTTACGATCACCGCAGTTTGTTTTAAGACAAAGTGCGGTGATTTTTTTAGGTGTTTTTGCGCAGCAAGCGAAAATATGATAAAACAGATTCCATCTTATTCACACAAAACATAGGAAATACAATGTCAAACTTACAAGCAATTATTGAAGCTGCATTTGAGAAACGTGCAGAAATTACACCAAAAACCGTTGATGCAGCAACGCGCGCAGCAATTGAAGAAGTGATCGAAGGATTAGATTCAGGTAAATATCGCGTTGCAGAAAAAATTGATGGCGAATGGGTAACACACCAATGGTTAAAAAAAGCGGTTTTACTTTCATTCCGTATTAATGACAACCAAATCATTGATGGTGCAGAAACCAAATATTACGACAAAGTGGCATTAAAATTTGCGGATTACACCGAAGAGCGTTTTGCTGAAGAAGGTTTCCGTGTTGTGCCTTCTGCAACGGTGCGTAAAGGCGCATATATTTCTAAAAACTGCGTATTAATGCCATCTTATGTAAACATTGGTGCTTACGTTGGCGAAGGCACTATGGTAGATACTTGGGCGACAGTAGGTTCATGCGCACAAATCGGTAAAAACGTTCACTTATCTGGTGGTGTAGGCATTGGTGGCGTGTTAGAACCATTACAAGCTAACCCAACCATTATCGGTGATAACTGCTTTATTGGTGCACGTTCAGAAGTGGTAGAAGGCGTGATTGTAGAAGACGGCTGTGTTATTTCAATGGGTGTATTCATCGGTCAATCAACCAAAATTTATGATCGTGAAACGGGCGAAATTCACTACGGACGTGTACCAGCAGGTTCTGTGGTGGTATCTGGTAGCCTTCCATCAAAATGTGGAAAATATAGCCTATATTGCGCCGTGATCGTGAAAAAAGTGGATGCAAAAACTTTAGGTAAAGTAGGCATTAACGAATTATTACGTTCTATCGAAGAATAATTAAAAAACTTATAAAAAATACCGCACTTTAATCATCTGCCCTGAAAAGTGAGTTTGACTCTCACTGATTAAGGGCAGATTTTTATTGGCAAGTCGCTGAAACTTTACCCCCAAAAAACATCCCCAAAATTAACCGCACTTTTTAACTTTTTTCTCGCTGAAAGACTGTAAATATAAATATATTTGTGTAAATAATATGCAAATACTGTTTAAAAAAAAAGCAGTTGTTCGCGCTTTTATTGAGTTTTATCTGCATAGTCATATACTCTGTGCGATTTTTATTTCTCACTTCTTTATAAATAGAAAAAAGAAGTGTGAATTTGTTTTTTATATGGTTAGTGAGGCATTTATGAATAAAATTTTCCGTATTGTATGGAGCCGGGCAACCCAATCTTGGGTGGCGGTATCCGAATTAACCAAAGCACATAAAAAACAAAGCTCATCAAATGCACAAAAAAGTGCGGTCAAATTTTCAGGCAATTTTATTAAATCTTCAGCCATCGCCTTGACGTTATTAAGCGGTCATTCGGCTTATGCGGCTGATGCTGCAAGTGGGTTGATTCAGATTAATTCAACTGGGACGGCTACTGCAAGTGGTAGCGAATCTATTGCTGTTGGTAAAGACTCAAAAGCAACATCCGATACTGCTGTAGCTATCGGTAAGGATGCTGAAGCAAGTGGTAAGCAATCTGTGGCATTGGGAAATAAAGCGAAAGCTACAGGCGAGAATAGTTATGCCATTGGATGGGGAAGCAATGCAAGTCATCCTAGATCTATTTCTATAGGGTATAACTCTGCTGCAAGGCATAATAATAGTCTTGCTTTAGGTTATAACACAATAGCAAGTGGTCCTTCATCTGTAGCATTGGGAGCTGGATCGAACGCGCTAGGTGACGATAGTTATGCCATAGGATATGGCAGTAAAACAAATACCGGTGCTAATTTTGCAATGGCTTTTGGTAACTCCAGTAAAGCAAATAAAGCTAATGATATTGCTTTCGGTAAAGAAGCTGAAACTCGAGATCAAGGTCAAGGTCATAGTATTGCCATTGGTTATGGTGCTATGTCGGGAACTAACAATGCTGGGAAAAATCTTAATGGTGGAGATGCTGGCGGTGTAGCTATTGGTACTGGTGCTTATACAGGGGTAAATCAAACTGATGGACGCTCTGTAAACTCTTCTGTTGCAGTAGGGGCCGGTGCCGGAGCAGGATTTAGAAAGTTAGATAATAATGGTATGCCTGTGCAGAATGCTACAGATGTTGATAATAATGATGAAGTGCTGAAAAAAGCGTTTGGTGTTAAAAATGTTGCAGATTATCAAAAAATAGCAGGTGGTACTAACGGATACACAAATGTAAATATTAATGAAGGCACAGCCTTAGGTCGTAATGCACGTGCTATAGGAGACCAATCTGTGGCAATAGGGGCTCAAACTATTGCTGGTATGGGTGCTATTGCATTAGGTGGAAATGATATTACTCAATTTGCAAATAAAAAATATTACAAATCAACCAAAGAAAATTTTGCTGTTACAGACACAATAGACCATAATCAAGATGCAGAAATATCTGATAAAACAATTAGTGCGACTTATAATGATCTTGTTGGTACCAAGTTAGATACGGCATATAAAGCAACTTATGCACAAGATGGTTCAGTAGTATTAGGAGCACAAGCTCATTCAGGAACACCATTGGGAACGGCACTTGGTACGAATGCTTTGGTGCGTAAAGGTGCTTTCGGTGCAACGGCAATCGGTGCGGGTTCACAAGTTCAAGCTAATGCCGAAGCGGCGGTAGCCATCGGTATGGGATCTTTTGCCGATGGTAAGTATGCAGTGGCGGCAGGTACGGCTTCTTTGGCAAAAGAAGGCGATGTGGCAATCGGTTATAAAGCTAAGGCAACCGGTAAAGAAGGTGCATTGGCAATCGGCTTGGGCACTAATGCGCAAGGCGATTCCTCTATTATGATTGGCGGGGCGGATGTTAAATCAGCTTCTAAACAAAACACATCTTTTGACAAAGCAACTAACTCAATAATCAGTAAAGATGTAACTGAGAGAATTAACGGTCAGAACATTGTCCGCCACTATAGTTTTGCGGGGACAACACCGACTACAGGTACAATCGCTGAGGCATTTAAAGAATTGACCGGGCGTGAGATGACTGTAAAGAGCATTGACTTTTCTAGTGCAAAAAATAAAAACGGTCATGCTTCCACTTCTCTAGGGGTGCATTCTTTAGCCAAAGGTGATTTGGCAACAGCCATTGGTGCGAGTGCGCGTGCCGATGTTATCGGTTCTTTGGCATTGGGTACAGGGGCGCATGCAACCCTCCAAAATGCGGTGGCAATAGGTACGGGTTCTACTACTGAGTTGCTGGGTACGCGCCAATTAAGTGTGAACTATGACAGCGACGGCAATATTGTTTCTGATGGCTCAAAGGATATTGCTTATACATTTAAATGGGCAGGCGGTATCAATACTTCTGAAGGCGACGTAGTATCCTTTGGTAGCTCCGGCGCAGAACGCCAATTAAAAAACGTGGCGGCCGGTCGCGTGGCGGAAGATTCTACCGATGCCATCAACGGCTCCCAGTTAAACTCCATCACCAAAAAAATTGCAGCAGGTTTTAACACAAGCGGTAATGTGGTAACGGGATCTTCAGGCGAATTCACATCTAAAAAAGCAAATACAAATTCCACGGATAAGGATTATGAAACCGCAATCCGTTCACAAGATAAAGTCCAACTCCAAGTCGGCAACAACTTGAAGTTAGACCGTGATGAAACCGAAGTTGAAATTGAAGTTCAGGATGATTTTGACAAAACCAAAACAGTTAAAAAGAAAGTCAAAAAAGCTGATTTTGCCTACAGCCTGAACCCTGTATTAACCAACCTGACCAGCGCAGAGTTTAAAGCCGACGGCAAACCGACGGTGAACATCAGTTCAGACGGCATTACCATTACGCCCGCTGCGCCGACGACCGGCGGTAAGCAAAAACCGAATGTTAGTCTGACCGAAAACGGTTTAAACAACGGCGGCAATGCGATTACCAATGTAGCCGGCAACCTAAATGGTGCGAAAAAAGATACAACTGCGCCGACAACTAAAGCAGACAAACCGAATAATGTAGATGACATCAAAAACAACGCGGCAACCGTAGGCGATGTATTGAATGCAGGCTGGAACTTGCAAGAAAAAGGCGCGGAAAAAGATTTTGTTACCGCTTATGACACCGTTAATTTTATTGACGGCGAAGGCACAAGTGTATCTGTTGAAAATACAGATAATAAAACCAGTAAAATCAAATACAGCGTAAACCTCGGCGATGGTTTGGAAAAAGATGCTATGACCAACAAAATTAAAGCCAAAGCAGGCAATGGTGTGACTGTTGGTGCAGACGGCATTAATGTGAATACAGGTAAAGGCCTCAAAATTGATGCGGATGATGACAACAAAGTTGCGGTTGATACCGACGGTACAACAATCACTGTCGGCACAGACGGCAAAGTGAAGGCGGTTACAGGCTCGACCGAAACGGTTACAGATACTAACAAAGGTACTGATGAAAAAGCGGGTCAAGTGCGTCCTGTTAAAGCAGATAAAGGCAAACTGGCAACAGTTGATGCGGTGGCAAATGCCGTCAACAATGCCGCGTGGAGCATTACGTCCGGTACCGACGGCGGCAGCTTCGCAACGTCCGGTCATACCCAAACCACCGAAAAAATCAGCGCGGGCGGCAGCGTAACCTTTAAAGCAGGCAACAACCTGATAATCAAACAGGCAGGTACGGACTTTACCTACTCGCTCAATCCGATTTTGAACGGGCTGACATCGGCAGAGTTTAAAGGCACAGGTGAAAATGCGCCGATTACCAAACTGACCAATGCAGGCATTACAGTAACAACACCGGCAGATGCGGTTGCAAATACGCCGGAGAAAACGGTAACGCTGAATCAAGACGGCTTGAACAACGGTGGCAATGCGATTTCTAATGTGAAATCTAATCTTCCTGCTACTAAAAATAGCGACACTGCAAATACAGCAGCTGCGCCAAGTAATGCCACGAAAACTCAAGCAGTGCCAAATACAACGAATATGAAAGGCACAGATTATGTCAATCCAAACAATGCCGCTACCGTGGGTGACGTATTAAATGCAGGTTGGAACTTGAAAGGCAAGGGCACAGCGGTTGACTTTGTAAAAGCCTACGATACTGTGGATTTTGTGGACGGTGATGGCACAACTGCGTCTGTTGAAAGCAAGGATGGTCAAACCTCGACAGTGAAATACAGTGTAAACACCACGACAATCAAAGCTGATACAACTAATGCCGGTAAGGTTAAAGCAGAAGGGACAGGCAATACATTTGCAACAGCAGAAACTGTAGCAAGTGCGATTAATGAAGCCTATTGGAAAGCGGCGGCTTCAGGTAATGGTGTAACAGCGGATGTAGCAGACAATGTGAAAGCTGGTGATACGGTGACCTTTAAAGCAGGCAAAAACTTAACGGTTACACACAACAATACGAATAAATCGTTTGAGTTTGCAACCACTGATACACCGGAGTTTAGCTCTGTTCAATTTGGTAATAATGGTCCGAAAATCACCCACGACGGCAACACAATCAAAGTTTCCGGCGCGAATGGCACTGATTCGGTCAAAATCACCAATGTTGCTGACGGTAAAGACGACAATGATGCTGTAAACGTAAGCCAATTAAAAGCAAGCGGTTGGAATATCGCGGGCAACGGCAAAACCAAAGTCGATACAATCAATAAAGACGACCAAGTGAACTTCTTGAACGGCAGTGGCACAACCGTAACTGTTGAAAAAGATAAAGGTGCAAACGGCAAAGAAACTGGCAACGTAAACGTCAAATACGACGTGAACGTTGGTAATGGTTTACAGAAAGATACGGCAAGCAATACTATTTCTGTAAAACCAGCGGATAAGTCTTTAGAAGTAACAAATGGCGGCGTTAAAGTAAAAGCTGCCGATAACACCCTTACAACCGATGCCAACGGCTTAAAAGTTAATACCGGCAACATTACTGCCTCATCTGTACCAACCGTAGCCGATGCCGATAAAGACAAAATCGCCACCGTAGGCAATGTGGCAGAGGCAATTAAAGCGGCTGCTTGGAAAGCTACCTCTGATGCAACGACCAATGGCGAAAATAGCGGGAAGAAAGAGCAAGAAGTCAAAGCTGGCGATACAGTAACTTTCGAAGCCGATAAAAACATCAAGATTACACAAGATGCTGGCAAATTTACATTTGCTACGAAAGATAATGTAACGTTTACAACTGTACAAGTCGGTGGTAATCAAGGTCCTAAATTGTCTAAAACAGATGATGGAGACTTGAAAATATCTGGCCCTAATGGAACAGCTCCAGTAAAAGTTACCAATGTAAAAGATGGCGACATATCTGCAGATTCCAAAGATGCGATTAACGGCAGCCAATTTAACGCCGTTGCCAATAACAATATCAAATTGGGCGGCGACAATGAGAGCGAAACAGACGGTCAAAGTTTGAATAAGGCCGGAGGGATGAAGTTTAATATCAATGGTGCAGACGGCATTGAGACGGCGGCATCAGGAGATAGCGTAACAGTTAAAATTAACGCTGAGACCAAAGCGAAAATCGATTCTGTTGATGACAAAGCCGATAAAAATCTAAGTAACATTACTTCAGATGGTGAAACCAAGATTAAAAATTTGGTTACATGGAAGGCGAAAGCAAGCAACTCAGGTAACGAGCTGGCTGAAGGCGATAAGACTGCGGATAGTGATACAGATGCCCAACAAGTGGGTGCAGATGGCGTATTGACTTTAGACGCAGGTAAAAACTTGTTATTAAAACGCTGGGAAAAAACCTTTACCTATGCGTTATCTAAAACCCTCAGCGACTTAACTTCTGCCGAGTTTAAAAAAGGTGATGTAACCACCAAAATAGATGGCGACGGACTGACCATTCAGGCTCCGACTCCGGCAGGTGGCACAGCACCTAAAGCCATAACCGTCAATAAAGACGGCATTAGTGCAGGTGATAAGGCGATTACGGATGTAAACAGCGGACTGACCAATTATGGCGGTACTGATGCCAAAAAAGATTTAATAAATTTAGGCAACTCAAGTACAGGTTCAAAAGTATCGGACAATAACGCCGCTACCGTAGGTGATTTACGTAATATGGGTTGGATTGTGTCCTCTGATAAATCTACAGGTGAAAATGGTGCGGTTACTACTGATGCGTACTCCGCAACAGTGAAAAATGCGGACGAAGTGAAATTCGTGGGCACACACGCAGCCAAAGTATCGGGTAAAACCGTGAACGGCGTGCGCACTATTACCGTTGATGTGGAAGTGCCTGATGCTAAAACTGCCAAGCTGGTTTCAAGCAAAGACGGTTCTGTGATTGCGCCGTCAACCGATTCCAAACTCCAAGATGCATTAAAAACTGCAAAAGACGAGTTGGCTGCATTGCCTAATACAGCAACTGAAGCAGAAAAAGAAGCAGCTAAGAATAAAGTAAAAGCTGCCGAAACTGCATTAAATGACGCTGTAGATAACAAAGGCGTTGCTACGGCTAAAAATGTTGCGGATATGATCAACAACTCCGGCTTCACGCTGAAAACATCCAAAGCTGAAGGCGGTGAAAAAGATACTAAATCTACCGGTGACGAAGTCATCAACCCGGGCAAAGCCGTTGAAATGATTGCAGGTAAAAACTTAACCGTGAAACAGGAAGCGAACGGTAAAGTAACTTACAGCCTGAACCCTGAATTAACCAACCTGACCAGTGCAGAGTTTAAAGGCACAGGCAAAAATGCGCCGACAACCAAGCTGACTAACGACGGTGTAACTATTACTCCGAAAACTGCAGGCAAGAATCTGGTTTCATTAACTCAAAACGGTTTAAACAACGGCGGCAATGCGATTACCAATGTGGCCGGCAACCTTGACGGTGCGAAAACCGGTACAACTGCGCCGACAACTTCAGCAACAAAACCGACATTGGGAACTGCAGCTAATGAAGTTAACTCTAATAATGCTGCAACCGTAGGCGATGTATTGAATGCAGGCTGGAACTTGCAAGGAAATAACACGGCAAAAGATTTTGTTACCGCTTATGACACCGTTAATTTTATTGACGGCGACGGCACAACTGTATCTGTTGAAAATACAGACAATAAAACCAGTAAAATCAAATACAGCGTAAACCTTGGTGATGGTTTAGAAAAAGATGCTACGACCAACAAAATCAAGGTAAAAGCAGCAGATAAGTCTTTAGAAGTAACAAATGGCGGCGTTAAAGTAAAAACTGCCGATAACACCCTTACAACCGATGCCAACGGCTTAAAAGTTAATACCGGCAACATTACTGCCTCATCTGTACCAACCGTAGCCGATGCCGATAAAAACAAAATCGCCACCGTAGGCAACGTGGCAGATGCCATTAAAGCGGCTGCTTGGAAGGCAACTTCTGCTGCCACAACAAACGGCGAAAATAGTGGCAAGAAAGAGCAAGAAGTCAAAGCTGGCGATACAGTAACTTTCGAAGCCGATAAAAACATCAAAATTGCTCAAACTGACGGTAAATTCACATTCTCGACAAAAGATGATGTTGAGTTCAACAGCGTACAACTCGGTGGGAATAAAGGTCCTAAATTAACTAAAACCGACGGTAACGATTTGAAAGTATCCGGCAGCAACGGAACTGATCCGGTCAAAATCACCAACGTCGCAGACGGAAACATTAGCGCAGATTCTAAAGATGCGATTAACGGCAGCCAATTTAACGCCGTTGCCAATAACAATATCAAATTGGGCGGCGACAATAAGAGCGAAACAAACGGTCAAAGTTTGAATAAGGCTGGGGGGATGAAGTTTAATATCAATGGTGCAAATGGCATTGAGACGGAGGCATCAGGAGATAGCGTAACAGTTAAAATTAACGCTGAGACCAAAGCGAAAATCGATTCTGTTGATGACAAAGCCGATAAAAATCTAAGTAACATTACTGCAGATGGTGAAACCAAGATTAAAAATTTGGTTACATGGAAAGCGAAGGCAAGCAACTCAGGTAAAGAGCTGGCTGAAGGCGATAAGACTGCGGATAGTGATACGGATGCCCAACAAGTGGGTGCAGATGGCGTATTGACTTTAGACGCAGGTAAAAACTTGCTATTAAAACGCTCGGAAAAAACCTTTACCTATGCGTTATCTAAAACCCTCAGCGACTTAACTTCTGCCGAGTTTAAAAAAGGTGATGTAACCACCAAAATAAATGGCGACGGATTGACCATTCAGGCTCCGACTCCGGCAGGCGGCACAGCACCTAAAGCGATAACTGTCAATAAAGACGGCATTAGTGCAGGTGATAAGGCGATTACGGATGTAAACAGCGGACTGACCAATTATGGCGGTACTGATGCCAAAAAAGATTTAATAAATTTAGGCAACTCAAGTGCAGGTTCAAAAGTATCGGACAATAACGCCGCTACCGTAGGTGATTTACGTAACATGGGCTGGGTTGTATCTTCTAATAAAACTACAGGAGCAAATGGTACAGTTACTACTGATGCGTACTCCGCAACAGTGAAAAATGCAAACGAAGTGAAATTCATTGGCGAAGGTACGGCTATTGTGTCTGGTAAAACAGATGACAAAGGTGTACGTAGAATCACTGTGAAAGTAGATAACCAAACGTCTACGAATAAATCTGTTACACCTGTGAGCTATACGAAAAAAGATGGCACGAAAGTATATCCTAAAGAAGTAGATAATGGGGATGGCACTAAATCCGTTAAATTCTATCCGAACCCAGATGGATCAGGTACAGAAATTCCGCCTAGTGAGGTAATCACTTCCGTAAATGGGCCAAAAGGCACAAAAACACCAACTACATTGTCTAATGTAGAAGGTAACTTGGATGGTGCTAAAACAAATACAACAGCACCGACGACAAGCCATGCAGGTGTAGATACAAAAAATCCAACAGCGAATAATTATGTAAACACACATAATGCAGCAACAGTAGGCGATGTATTACAAGCAGGCTGGAACTTACAAAATAATGGCACTGCGAAAGATTTCGTAAAACCATATGATACTGTAAACTTTGTGAATGGTATCAATACAACAGCGGTAGTTACTACATCAGATGATGGCACTACAAGCAATGTAACGTACAATGTAACAGGGTTACCTGTGACATACACAACAGCAGATGGCACACCAGTATCTAAAATTGGAGATAAATACTACAAAGTCAACGATAAAGGTCAACCAGTGGATGAGAATGGTAAACCAAGCACTAAGGTCGATGCCAATGGTCAACCTCTCGATGAAAATGGTGTGGTAATTCAACCGATTGATACCACTACAAATCCATTAACATCTAAATTGGTGAATCCAAATGTAACTAATACAACTACAGAGCCGAATAAGAAAACGACAGATCCTACACAACTAGGAAATGTAACATCTGGATTACAAAAATATGGTGATACAGTAGATGGAAAAGAAGTTCCAGGATCTACAAAAGCGAATAATGGTTTAATCGATTTATCGACTCCAACAGATGGTTTCAAACCAAAAGTAAGCGACAACACTGCCGCTACTGTAGGTGATCTACGTAACATGGGTTGGATTGTATCTTCGGATAAAACAACAGGTGAAACAGACAAGGCGTATACAGATACAGTGAAAAATGCAAACGAAGTGAAATTTGTAGGTGCAGGCACTGCGATTGTATCTGGTAAAACAGTCGACGGTGTACGTACTATCACTGTGAAAGTAGATGACCAAGTATCTACGAATAACTCTGTTACACCAGTGAACTATACAAAAGCAGATGGAACAAAAGTATATCCTAAGATGGTTACAAATCCAGATACTGGAAAAGGAGAGCTTAAATTCTTTGAAAAGCCTGATGGATCTGGTGCAGAAGTTCCAAAAGGTGATGTGATTACATCCATCAATGGACCAGAAGGCACAACAAGCCCAACGACATTGAAAAATGTAAAAAATAACATTCCAAATGTAAATGATGGTTCTAAAACGATTACGGCTCCAGATGGTAAAGAAAAAGCAGGCGATGTAGAAAATATCAACAAAGCGCCATTAACAGCGGAAGAAGCTGCGGCATTAGCAAATCCAAAAACAAAAGATGGACAAGCTAATCCGAAGTACATTGGTAACAATGCAGCCACAGTTTCTGACGTATTGAACGCAGGTTGGAACTTACAAAACAATGGTGCAGCGAAAGACTTCGTAAAACCATTTGACACTGTGAACTTCCGTGATGGTGGTAATACAACCGTATCTGTGACAACAGACGATAACTTAACGTCTCATGTACAAGTGAATGTAACAGGGCTTCCTGTATCCAACACAATCACAGATCCAACAACAGGTAAACAAGTACCAGTGGTAAAAGTAGGCGATGTGTTCTACCGTGCAAATCCAGATGGCACACCAAATATCGAAAGAGATACAGCTGGTAATCCAACTAATGGATATGTACGTGCGAACGATGGCAAATTGTATCCACGTGATGCAGTAGAGGTAACTCCAAATGCAGCGGATCCAACACAACCGCCAACAATTACACCAAAAGCTGGTGCAATACCAAATACTGTGAACACTAACTTGGTAAATCCAAATGTAGCGAATACAAAAGATAACCCAGGTAACAGTGTTAACACACCAAGTCAATTGGGTAATGTAGCGAACGGTGCGAAAACATTTGCTCCAGTAGCAGCTGATGGTACAAAACTTGTACAAGTAGGCGATAAGTTCTATCCTGCTGATAAAGTTGAAAATGGTGTATTGAAACCTGGTGCAACAAAAGCAGATGCGAAAGAACCAGTGAAATTAGCTAACGATGGCAAATGGTATCCAGCAGATCAAGTGGAAGCAAATGGTAAACCAAAAGGAAATGCTACTCCAATAGCAGGTGTGCCAAATAATATTGGTAAATCAGGTCTTGTTGATTTCAGCAATTCTAACCCTAACAACGCAGCGACAGTAGGCGATTTACAAAATATGGGATGGGTAGTGTCCGCTGAAGGCAACAGCTACTCTGATCAAGTACGTAACGCAAACGAAGTGAAATTCGTTGGCAAAAATGGAATACAAGTAAGTGGAAAAACTGATGATAAAGGTGTAAGAACATTAACATTTGAAATGGAAGCTGGAGAAGTAACTCCAACAGAAATAACAAAAGCTGATGGAACTAAACTTGTTAAAGTTGGGGATAAAGCGTATAAACCGGAAGATATAGGAACAGATGGACAACCTAAACAAGGAAAAGATCCAGTAGGAACTGTAGCAAAAGATGGAAATGTTTATGCAACAGATTCAGTAATTGATTCTAATGGAAATGTATACCCAGCAGGAACGACACTTACAAATGGAGCAGCGCCAGCAGGAACCGCGGCAGCAACACCGATAGCAACTAACAAACCAAATAATGGATCTAAGTTTGTAACTGGGAACCAAGTTGCAGATGCTATTGAAAAATCAGGATTTGTTGTAGGTAAAAATAATAAAGCATTATCAGCATCAGATTTCAAAAATGAAGATGAGAAAGTAAATCCTAATGATGAATTAAGATTTGCAGATGGTGATAATACTAATGTGAAACTTGCAACGAGGGAAGTGTTAGATGCTTCTGGAAAAGTTAAAACAGTAACAACTGTAAAAGTTGATGTTGTAGATTTACCTGTAAAATATACAGATGCAGATGGAAACATTGTTAAAAAAGGTGAAGATGGAAAATATTACGATCCTAAAGATTTAGAAGGAAAAGTGTATGATCCAACAACTAAGACATATAAAAATGCAGATGGAGCATTAGCCGAACAACCGAAAGCTAAGGAAAATATACAAGCAAATCTTGTAAATCCTAATGTTTCAAATACTGATACTGAACCAAATAAACAAACTATAACACCTACACAATTAGGAAATGTAGCGAGTGGAACTAAAACAATACAACTAGCAGTAGGAACAACTGTTAAAGATAAAGATAATAAAGAATTAACACTTGCAAATGATGGAAAATGGTATGAAAAAGGAAAAGTTGGAACAGATGGAAAACCAGTGGTTGGAGCAACTCCATTAACACCAGTAAATCCAGATAAAGCAGGATTAGCAGATTTAGATAATTCAAAATCAACTAATGCGTTATCTGTTGAAGATGCTAAAAAACTTGGATGGGTAGTAGGAACGCCAGATAATAACTATAATGACCAAGTACGTAATGCTAACAAAGTAGACTTTAAAGGTGGAAATGGTATTGAAGTCACTGGAAAAACTACTGCTGATGGAATTCGTGAAATTACAGTAGGTATCAAAGAAGGAACTGTAACAAATAATGTAAAAGTTACAAAAGAAGATGGAACAGTTATAGAAGCAATAAGAGATAAAGATGGAAAACTTTATGAAAAAGATGTAAATGGTAAAGTTGATAAAACTAAACCAGTTGAAACTACAAATAAAGATAAAGTTGAAAATAATGGTTCAGGATTTGTAACAGGAAATACAGTAGCAACTGCTATTCAAGAATCAGGTTGGAATGTTGGTTTGGCTGATTCATCTAAAGCTAATGAAGCATTTAATGATGATAGTAAAGCGTTATCAGCAGATAAACTTGAGAAAGTAAATCCAGATGACAATGTTCGTTTTGCCGATGGTAAAAATACCAAAGTTCAAGCTGCAACTATGGATGAGGTGAATAAAGATGGTAAAAAAATCACAAATACTTATGTGAGATTTAATGTTGATTTACCAATTAGTCAAATTACCTCTAAAGATAAGGATGGTAATAAGGTTGCTAAAGCTGCTGATGGTAAATGGCACCTAGTTAAATCAGATGGTACACTTGATACAACCAAAGAAGTAGAACCAAGTAACGTTCGTACATCAGCTTCAATGGATCCTGATGGCTTAGGAGATAAATACACCTCAACAAGTCGTAAAGAAGATTTAACTCCAATTCAGCTTGCTGAATTGACGGGTAAACAAGAAGCTGCCGCAAAAGCCGCAGAAGAGAAGATTAAGGATTTATTGAAAGGTCAATCTAAGGATGTTATTGAGGCCGCTTCTAAAGCTGCAGCGGATGCAGCGAAGGAAGAAGCTAAAGTACAATATCTAAAAGATAAAGGCTTAGATAAAGGTACGGGCGGTACCGTCATCTCTAATGTTGCATGGGGTACGAAACCAAGTGATGCGGTGAATGTTGATCAATTACAGAATAGTGGTATTAATATTCATTCTAGTAAGGTTGAAGGTTCTACTGGTAAAGTGATTTCCGCTCATACTTCGCCAACTAAAGTAAAAATGGATGAGACGGTTAATGTTAATGCAGGTAACAATATCGAGATTACTCGTAATGGTCGTGATATTGCGATTGCAACTTCAATGAACCCTCAATTTGATAGTGTCAAATTTGGTAAAGAAGGACCTAAGATTACGGGTAAAGCAGCACAACCTGCAAAACTAGCAACAGCGACTAGCCCAGCTACACCAGCTCAGCCTGCTGAACTTAGTGTGAATGGTGCGAAAATTACTGATGTTGCACCTGGTCAAATTTCAGCAACTTCTAAAGATGCTATAAATGGTAGCCAGTTACATGCGATGGGTAATAAGTTACAAGGCCAAATTAATAAATTAGGCAACCGTATGAATGCGGGCATGGCGACTTCTGCTGCGATGGCTAACTTATTACAACCGCATAAACCAGGTCAATCTGTCGCAACAGCGGGTATTGGTCAGCATAAAGACCAAGCTGCAGTGGCTGTGGGTTACTCTCGTGTTTCTGATAATGGTAAATATGGTATTCGTTTCTCAATGGGGGCTAACACGCAAGGTGAAGTGACGAGTGGTGCCGCAGTAGGATATTTCTGGTAATTTAACCGCACTTTATAGCGAGTAAATTAAAGGGCTAAGTTCTGTAATGGATTTAGCCCTTTTAGTTTTTTGTAAAAACAAGGTAAAAAAAGACCGCACTTTTAAAGTGCGGTCTGAAAATCAAAAGAAATTAAGCAGTGAATGGATCTCGTAAAATCATCGTTTCTACACGATCAGGGCCAGTTGAAAGAATATCAATAGGTACGCCAGTTACTTCTTCAATACGTTTAATATAGTTAATGCAGTTTTGTGGTAATTTATTTACATCCGTGATGCGGAAAGTATTTTCTTTCCAACCTGGTAATATTTCATAAATTGGTTCTACACCTTCCCAATCTTTCGCGGCTAATGGCGCATATTCAACGATTTCACCATTTGGCATTTTGTAAGCAACGCAGATTTTTACTTCATCAAAACCATCTAACACGTCTAGTTTGGTCATACAGAAGCCAGAAATAGAGTTGAGTTGGATTGCACGGCGAATTGCAACGGCATCGAACCAACCGCAACGACGAGGACGGCCTGTTACCGCACCAAATTCGTTACCTTTACGCGCAATTTCAGCACCCACATCATCAAATAATTCCGTTGTGAATGGACCACCACCTACACGAGTACAGTAAGCTTTGATGATACCAAGTACATAGTCTAAGTTACGCGGGCCAAAACCAGAACCAGTTGCAACACCACCAGCTGTTGTGTTTGAGCTGGTTACATACGGATAAGTACCGTGGTCGATATCTAACATGGTACCTTGTGCGCCTTCAAATAAAATGTGCTCACCATTTTTGCGCGCTGTATCAAGAATTGTAGTGATGTCTGCCACCATTCCCGTAATCACATCGGCAATTGCCATTACATCATCTAAGGTTTTTTGATAATCGACAGGTTCAACTTTATAGTAGTTCACTAATTGGAAATTATAGTATTCAAGTATATTTTTGAGTTTTTCGGCAAAGGCTTCTTTATCAAATAAATCGCCTACGCGTAAACCACGACGAGCTACTTTATCTTCATAAGCTGGGCCAATACCACGACCAGTTGTACCGATAGCTTTTTTGCCGAGTGCTGCTTCACGAGCGTGATCCATAGCCACATGATAAGGCAAGATTAAAGGGCAAGCTTCTGAAATTAATAAACGTTCACGAACTTTAATACCACGGCTTTCAAGTTCGCCCATTTCTTTCATTAATGCTTCAGGCGAAACTACAACGCCGTTACCAATTAAGCAAGTTACGTTTGGATGTAACATACCAGATGGAATTAAACGTAATACGGTTTTTTCACCATTGATGATAAGTGTGTGACCTGCGTTATGACCGCCTTGATAACGAACTACGTATTTTACGCGATCAGTCAACAGATCAACGATTTTTCCTTTACCTTCATCGCCCCATTGTGCGCCTAAGATAACAACGCTTTTTCCCATAATTTCCGCCTTTTATTCGGTTAAATTAGTCAAATAAACAGTTGCTTACTTTACTCTTTTTCAGTTTTAATCTCAATGATATAAAAGAAAAAGTGCGGTGATTTTTCACCGCACTTTAGGCTTTCTACTTTATTCAAATAAAGATTTGTGTAATGAACGAACGACTTCGTCAGCATGTTCACTTTGCACGAGCATACAAATATTGTTGGTGCTTGCGCCATAACTAATCATGCGCACGTTGTAAGATTGAAGTGTGTCAAAAATACGTTTTGCGACACCAGAAGCGATATGTAAGTCGTTACCGATTAATGCAACTAATGACAATCCAGTATCGACTTTTACTGAACAATATTGACGAAGTTCGTCTAATAATTCAGCTGAAAGTAATTCTGCCCCTGAAGATGCTGAACCTGTTTTATCTAATGTTAATGCAACGCTCACTTCTGATGTGGTGATAGTATCTACTGAAATTTTGTGTTTAGCCAAAATGTTAAATACATTCGCTAAGAAACCTTGCGCATGCAGCATACTTAAGCTTGAAAGAGTGAGTAAAGTTTGATCTCGGCGTAATGCAATTGCACGGAAAGTTGGACGAGGTTGAGGATCGCGAGTAACCCAAGTTCCGCCCGCTTCTGGAGCTTTACTTGAACCCACATAAACAGGGATATTGCTGCGTACCGCAGGGAGCAATGTGGCTGGGTGTAGCACTTTTGCGCCAAAGGTTGCCATTTCAGCTGCTTCAGCAAAACTCATTGTGTCGATGCGTTGTGCAGCTGGAACAATGCGTGGATCGGTTGTGTAAATACCCGCAACATCAGTCCAAATTAAAACGTCTTTTGCATTTAATACTTCGGCTAACAAGGCAGCAGAGTAGTCGCTACCGCCACGGCCTAATGTGGTTGTTTTACCGCTTGGTTCACGTCCGATAAAACCTTGTGTAATGACTAATTCGCCTCGGTCTATTAATGGTTTTAAAATGCTATCGCTGTTTAATTGGGTTTGTTCATCATTCGGTGCGGCTTTACCAAAATGGTTATTGGTTGCAACAATTGTACGTACATCAACCCAAGTGCCCGATGCGTTTTGTTCACGTAAAATCTCAATAAAGATTTGAGTTGACATCATTTCACCGTGG
The DNA here is from genome assembly GCF_003493605.1 of Haemophilus haemolyticus. Lineage (GTDB taxonomy): Bacteria > Pseudomonadota > Gammaproteobacteria > Enterobacterales > Pasteurellaceae > Haemophilus > Haemophilus haemolyticus_J. Next base: position 249,640 of record NZ_QQKA01000001.1, on the reverse strand, counting down.
CTGATGAGTTCGTCGGTTAATGCGGGAGAGGTTGCAAGACTAGCTGCTTCAGAAAGTGCGGTAATATTTTCAAGATATTTTTCAATAATCGGACGAACACGGCTGTCGTCTTTTAACTCATTCAAAATATTCTCTTGAATTTGACGGATTTCATCAATTAATTTTTCACGTTCTGTCGCTTCTACACCATTTGCTAAAGCGACCAATAAATTCGTCACCCCAGCTGATGCAGAAAGCACGACTACGCGTGTATTTGGATCAGCGATGACAATTTTTGCACAAGCCGTCATCGCTGCATGGTTGGCTACAGATGTTCCGCCAAATTTGGCGACTGAGAGATGGGACATAAGATACTCCATTGATGTTGTGTGTTTTTTTATGTAATTAGCTATACAAATAACGAGTTAGCTTTTTATTGTCAAATAGATTTTTGTTTAAAATTTAGAGAGTGTTTGTTTTTTAAACATAACTATATTTAGATATGATCTTTGTCATAAATCTGATTGTGGCAAGAAAGAAAATTTAAAGCATCAAACTAAATAATCTCGTTGCTAATTCAGACTATAAATGCGTAAAAAATAGTTGATGTGTTTTATTAATAATCAAATGAAAAGGAAAATCCAAATATTTTAAAAAAAGTATTTGACGAGTATAGTCAAAATCAGCATAATACGCCCCGCAAAGCCGATATGGTTAGGCAAATTAAGGTAGTGGCTACATAGCTCAGTTGGTTAGAGCACAACACTCATAATGTTGGGGTCGCAAGTTCGAATCTCGCTGTAGCCACCAAATTTGCGGGACTGGCGAAATTGGTAGACGCACCAGATTTAGGTTCTGGCGCCGAGAGGTGTGTGGGTTCAAGTCCCTCGTCCCGCACCATTTATCGCTTTGTAAGTCAAATAGTAGTTGGGGTATCGCCAAGCGGTAAGGCACCGGGTTTTGATCTCGGCATCCCTAGGTTCGAATCCTAGTACCCCAGCCATACTATCAAATAAATCTTCTTTATATCTAATCAAAGATTTCTCTATTGGGGTATCGCCAAGCGGTAAGGCACCGGGTTTTGATCTCGGCATCCCTAGGTTCGAATCCTAGTACCCCAGCCATATTTTTTAAATTCTCATATTTCTAATAAAAGCTAGTTTTTTGTCTTATTTAAGGTTGTTTTTGCGATCCAGATCTCAAACACATTTATTTGTAATATAAAGTAATATTCTATTAATGCTACCTTGTTTTCCTGTTCATTTAGGAGAGCAATATGGAATTTTCTTTACAATACATCATTATCTTTATTTTTGTTATTTTATTTCTAATTGGCTTATTTTCATCTAAATCGAGATCAACTCGTCGTAATGCAAAGAAGAGTCGTCTTTATCTTTCGACAGAAAATAAAATTAATATTGTGAATAAAAATGATCATCTTGATGTCGTCATATTGAGTAAGTATAAAAGAAAAGCCTTGATGAATAAGAGTGAATATCAACTTTTTCTTCGTTTAGAAAAGTTGTTGTCTAAAGGTTATCAAGAGTTCCGTTTATTTACTCAGGTTTCAATGGGAGAGTTTTTAGAATCAATAGATAAAGAGGCCCATTTTGCGATAAATAGTAAACGAGTAGATTTTCTGATTGTAGATAAGAACGGCTATGCCGTAATAGTAATTGAATATCAAGGGCAGGGACATTATCAGGATAATGCAGCGAAGCGTGATGCAGTGAAACGGGAGGCTTGTCGAAAGGCTGGGGTGATTTTTTTAGAATTTCAGCCAAACTATGGAAAAGCAGAATTAGAATTTGTTGGTGAAAACTTAAAACGTTATTTGATAAAAAATTAAAGTTTAGGTATTTATTAAGAAATAATTAAAATACTCAGAACAAAAAAGCTAAGACTGATATCTTAGCTTTTTTACTTTGTTCAAACTTGTGAATTACGCACGTTTGAAGTCAATGTGAACCAATTTTGGTTTGAATGGGTGACGTTGCATTGCTTGCACTTTAACTGCAACTTCTTTACCACCGATCACTAAAGTAATCACTTCAGAATAGAAAGATTCATGTGCTTGCGCGTTGTTTAATTCATCGTGGTTTAAGATGATTGAAACTGGCTCTTCACTACCACCATAAACGATTGCAGGAATTTGACCATTATGACGCAGGCGGCGGCTCGCACCCTTACCTTGCGCTGTACGAACTTCAGCGTTAAATTTAAATGCCATTTTAATGTTCTCTTTAAATTAATGTTAAAAGAAAGAAAATTGCAGGCGACCCAGCAATTTTCCAAATATTGTTCTCAAAGAATAAGCACCGAGCTATGCTTTGAGACGGAGAATTATAGAATATCCCTCTTTTCAAAGCAAACTTTTTCTAGGTTTTTTACCCTGAAAAGATTAGAATGCTTAGCAATTTTTTACGATATTTATAAAAAATAAAGTAGGAAGATTATGGAATTTCTGATTGGATTTTTTACTGATTACGGCTATTGGGCTGTTCTTTTTGTTTTAATTATTTGTGGATTTGGTGTGCCGATTCCGGAAGATATCACGTTAGTTTCTGGCGGTGTCATTGCGGGGCTTTATCCTGAAAGTGTTAATTCGCATTTAATGTTGCTCGTCAGTATGATTGGTGTACTTGCGGGTGATTCTAGTATGTATTGGCTTGGTCGTATTTATGGTACGAAGATTTTACGTTTCCGCCCAATGCGTAAAATCGTGACATTACAACGTTTAAGAATGGTGCGTGAGAAATTCAGTCAATACGGCAACCGAGTATTATTTGTCGCACGTTTTTTACCCGGCTTGCGAGCCCCAATTTATATGGTCTCTGGCATTACTCGCCGTGTAAGTTACACACGTTTTGTCTTAATTGATTTCTGTGCTGCCATTATTTCTGTGCCAATTTGGGTTTATTTAGGCGAACTGGGCGCAAAAAATTTAGACTGGTTACATGCTCAAATCCAAAAAGGTCAAATAGTGATTTATGTGCTTATCGCTTTACTTGCCCTATTTCTTTTCTGGAAATGGAAAAAATCGAAAAAATAAACCAAGTCATCAAACAAAAGAGCGGTTAAAAAATTCTGTGTTTTTTTAACCGCTCTTTTTATTTCAATAAACTATAAATTTCTCGCTTTTAAATAATTTTCCACTGTATCCACAATGGCTTGTGTTTGTGGATCGATTTCAATATTCACGATATCGCCCACTTTACGTTGCCCCATTAAAGTTCGTTGCAAAGTTTCAGGAATTAAATTCACACAGAATTGCGTGCCTTTTACTTCACCAATAGTGAGGCTAATACCATCTACGGCAACAAATCCTTTCGTTAAAATATATTTCATTACATCTGCGCTTGGCAGTTCAAACCAAATTTGTCGGTTGTTTTCACTGGCAATAATGTCTGAAATTTTTGCCGTACAATAGACGTGACCAGATAATAAATGTCCGCCAATTTCTGTTCCCATTTGCATAGCTCGTTCGATATTTACATTATCACCTACTTTCAACAAGCCAAGATTCGTAATTCTTAAGGTTTCTTGCATGAGATCAAAGCTAACAAGATCGCCGTTAATTTCAGTCACGGTTAAACATACACCGTTATTTGCCACCGATGCGCCAATTTCTAAGTCTTTACGCATTTCAGGTGGTAATTTTACCACTTGTGTTCTAAAATTAGCCTTTTCTGTAATTGAATGAATAGGCGCAGTGCCTTGTACAATTCCAGTAAACATATTTTCTCCTTTTCTAAAAATTTTTCTTAGTATATCAAATTTATGAATTTTCGTCTTTTATCCCAATATCACGCTGATATTAAAAAATTAATTAAAATTTCTTTACCCATTTTGTTAGCGCAAATCGCACAAAACTCAATGGGATTAGCGGATACCATTATGGCAGGTCGAGTAAGTTCTACTGATATGGCTGCCATTTCTGTTGGCGCGTCTATTTGGATGCCATTGGTGCTTTTCGGTCAAGGCTTATTATTAGCGCTGCCTCCGACTATTTCTTATTTAAACGGTTCAGGCCAACGCCATCGCATTGCCCACCAAGTTCGCCAAGGCATTTGGATTGTGTTAGGCGTAAGTATTCCTTTAGGTTTGCTGATTTATTTCTGTGAAATTCCGCTGCAATATATGCAAATGGAAAGCAAAATGTCAGATTTAGCACGTGATTATTTACATGCGATGTTGTGGGGATTGCCTGCTTATTTGATGCTGATTAATTTTCGCTGTTTAAATGATGGGATTGCCAAAACCAAGCCTGCAATGGTCATTACCTTTTTAGGTTTACTGCTGAATATTCCGCTTAATTACATTTTTATTTATGGAAAATTTGGCATGCCTGCTTTTGGTGCAGTGGGCTGTGGTATTGCGACAGCGATTGTGAACTGGGCAATGTGCTTAATGATGATGTTCTATTCCTACACGAATACTCAAGAACGCTCGCTAAAAGTATTTAGCCAATTAATTGAAATGCCGAATCCCAAAACGCTTAAAAAACTACTGCGTTTAGGCTTGCCCATTGCTATTGCACTTTGTTGTGAAGTGGCGTTATTTGCCCTCACTTCGTTAATGCTTTCTCCGCTAGGCTCAACCATTGTGGCGAGCCATCAAATTACATTGAATACCAGCTCTTTCATTTTTATGTTCCCCCTGTCAATTGGTATGGCAACAACGATTTTAGTCGGACAAGCATTGGGTTCTGGCTCTCCACAAAATGCGAAAAAAATGAGCTATGCCGCATTATTATTAGGGCTAACGGTGACAATCATTACCGCATTAATTACGATTTTCTTCCGTTATGAAATTGCCTCTATTTTCGTAACCGATGAAATTGTCATCGCCATGGCGGCAAATTTATTATTATTTGCCGCACTTTATCAATTTTCAGACACCGTCCAAATGGTGGTTGGCGGCATTTTACGGGGCTATAAAGATACTAAAGTTATTTTATATATTACCCTTTTCTCTTATTGGGTAATTGGTGTGCCACTGGGTTACACACTCGGCCGTACAGATTGGCTTGTGCCACACATTGATGCAAAAGGTTTCTGGATTGCCTTTGTGGTCTCACTCACTTTCGCCGCAATCTTGCTTTCTTTGAGAATGAAAAAAATGCAAGCCATGAGTGACAGCGCCATTTTACAACGTTTAGAAAAACTCAAATAAGGAACTTTATGCAACTTCCAGCTTTACAATCGGCAAAATTAATTCGTCGTTACAAACGCTTTCTTGCGGATATTGAACTACCAACTGGTGATGTGATGACAATTCATTGCGCCAATACAGGTGCGATGACTGGCTGCGGTGAAAAAGGAGACACAATTTGGTATTCACATTCTGATAGCCAAACCCGCAAATATCCCCATTCTTGGGAACTCTCTCAACTTGCGAATGGGCAACTTTGCTGTATCAATACGCATCGTTCCAATCAGCTTGTCTTTGAAGCACTGCAAAATAAGCAAATCAAAGAATTGGCAATGTATGATGAAATTTATCCAGAAGTGAAATACGGCGAAGAAAACAGCCGAATTGATTTCTTACTGAAAGGTGAAGGCTTACCCGATTGTTATGTGGAAGTGAAATCAATCACTTTAGTGAAAGGAAATTTAGGCATGTTCCCCGATGCTGTGACTATGCGTGGACAAAAACATGTCCGCGAATTACTCGCAATGAAAAAACAAGGTCATCGCGCAGTGGTATTATTTGCTGGGTTACATAATGGTTTTGATCGTTTCAAAATCGCAGAATATATCGATCCTGAATATGATCGCTTATTAAAAGAAGCAATGGAGCAAGGCGTTGAAGCCTATGCTTATGCAGGTAAATTTGAAATTTCTAATGGAATTCCCACCGCACTTTCCTTAACAGAATCGATGCCTTATATAAAATAATATTTTTTTGAGAATTATTTTCATTTAATTATTGACAAGGTTATTGATAACAATTATCATCTAATCATTCCAACAACAATATTAGATAATCACTCCAACATTCCCGCCTATTTCCCCACAAATAGGCGTTTTTTTTATTCACAAATTGCCAAGAATCCCTATAATAAAACCTTTCAAAAAACATAATTAGGAAATAATAATGACTGACATTAATACCGTTCTCGCGGAACTAAAGCGCGGTACTGATGAAATCCTTTCAGAAGCGGATTTAATCGAAAAACTGAAAGAAAATCGCCCATTAAAAGTAAAATTAGGCGCCGATCCAACCGCACCAGATATTCATTTAGGGCATACTGTTGTATTAAACAAACTACGTCAATTTCAACAACTCGGTCATGAAGTCTATTTCTTAATTGGTGATTTCACTGGAATGGTGGGCGATCCATCAGGCAAAAATGCCACGCGTCCTCCACTTAGCCGTGAAGATGTATTGCGCAATGCTGAAACCTATAAAGAGCAAATTTATAAAATTCTCGATCCACAAAAAACCAAAATCGTCTTCAACTCTGAATGGTTAAGCAAACTTGGTACGGAAGGTATGATTCGTCTTGCAAGCAACTACACCGTTGCGCGTATGCTTGAACGTGACGACTTCAAAAAACGCTTTGGCAATAACCAACCTATTGCCATCCATGAATTTATTTATCCATTACTGCAAGGCTATGATTCTGTTGCATTAGATGCAGACGTGGAACTAGGCGGTACAGATCAAAAATTCAACTTACTTGTTGGCCGTGAATTACAAAAATCAGCAGGCAAAAAACCACAGGTTGCAATTACACTTCCATTACTCGTTGGCTTAGACGGCGAGAAAAAAATGTCCAAATCACTTGGTAACTATATCGGCGTAACAGAAGCACCAAGCGATATGTTCGGTAAAGTGATGTCCATTTCCGATGAACTCATGTGGAATTGGTATAACCTTCTTTCATTCCGCCCATTAAGCGAAATTGCACAATTAAAATCGGAAGTAGAAAACGGCAAAAATCCACGTGATGTAAAAATCTTATTAGCAAAAGAATTAATTGCACGTTTCCACAATGAAGAGGCAGCAAACGCTGCAGAACAAGAATTTATTAATCGTTTCCAAAAAGGCGCAATGCCTGATGAAATGCCTGAATTTACGTTTTCTGGCGAAATAGGTTTAGCTACTTTATTAAAAGAAGCGGGACTTGTTCCTTCCACTTCAGAAGCAATTCGCTCTGCTCAACAAGGCGGCGTGAAAATCAACGGAGAAAAAGTCGATAACGTAAAAGACAATGCACCAAAAGGCACAAATGTTTACCAAGTGGGGAAACGAAAATTTGCGCGTGTAACGGTTGAATAAAATAGGTAAAAAAATACCGCACTTAGCTGATAAAAGTGCGGTATTTTTTATCGAAATTTTAATTTAGTTAAACATCGCAGAAATAGATTCTTCGTTGCTAATTCGGCGAATGGCTTCTGCTAACATAGAAGAAAGTGTTAATACACGGACTTTACCGATTGCTTTCATTTCTTCTGATAGAGGAATAGTATCGGTAACAACAACTTCATCAATGGCATCGCTGGCTAAGTTTTTGGCTGCTGCACCAGAGAAAACGGCGTGAGTTGCATAAGCAAATACACGTTTTGCACCACGTTCTTTTAATGCTTCAGCCGCTTTACAAAGCGTACCGCCAGTATCAATCATATCATCCACCAAAATACAATCACGGTCTGCAACATCACCGATAATATGCATTACTTGTGCTACGTTTGCACGAGGGCGACGTTTGTCAATAATAGCCATATCCGTATCGTTTAATAATTTAGCCACAGCACGAGCACGTACAACACCGCCAATATCTGGGGAAACTACGATTGGGTTTTCAAGATCAGATTTTTTCAAAATATCGTGAATTAAAACTGGAGAACCAAATACGTTGTCTACGGGAACATCAAAGAAACCTTGGATTTGTTCTGCGTGTAGGTCGCAGGTTAATACGCGGTCAATACCAACAGTTGAAAGTAAATCTGCTACAACTTTAGCAGTAATTGGTACACGAGCAGAACGAACACGACGATCTTGGCGAGCATAGCCGAAATAAGGAATGACGGCAGTAATACGACCAGCAGATGCTCGACGTAACGCATCTACCATCACAATCAATTCCATTAAGTTATCATTGGTTGGCGCACAAGTTGATTGGATGATAAATACATCCGCACCACGCACATTTTCATTAATTTGAACTTGAATTTCTCCATCGCTAAAACGTGCGACAGTCGCATCGCCTAGCGAAATATATAAACGTTCAGAAATACGTTTTGCAAGTTCAGGTGTTGCATTACCCGCGAAGAGTTTAATGTCAGGCATTTTATAAAACCTCAGGTTTAGATTGTCGATGAATATGAATTGATGATAGCTGCTTCAACATTGCGTGCAAGGGAGAAACATTGAGTCCTTTCGTAACAAAGCCAAAAAATGCTTCTGGTTTTTGTCTAAATACCGCTTGCGCTTCTGCTTCATTATCAAATTCAGCAAAAACACATGCTCCCGTTCCTGTTAATCTTGCCGGCGCATATTGTAGCAACCAGTTTAACGCTTTTTCAACGTTTGAATAATGATTTACCACAACTTTTTCGCAATCGTTTTTATAAGGTTCACTCAAAAGTTGTTCCAGGGATTTTTTCGGCGTATTACGTGGTAAATTTGGATCTTGAAAGATGACAGCTGTTGATATGGAATCATCGGGTTTTAATACAACAAACCATTTTTCGGTAGGTTCACAATAAGTGATTTTTTCCCCGACACCTTCAGCAAAAGCAGCCTGTCCATGTACAAATATTGGCACATCCGCGCCTAGAGTTAATCCTAATTTTGCCAGTTCATCAATGGATAAATTGGCTTGCCATAAATAATTTAACGCGACTAATGCGGTTGCTGCATTGGATGAACCGCCACCAACACCGCCTCCCATTGGAAGAATTTTATCTAAATGAATATTTGCACCAAATTGAATATTGGCTTTTTCTTGTAAAAGTTTTGCAGCTCGATAAATTAGATTATCTTCTGTTTTTAGATTTGGAATTTCTGGGGTTAAAACAATTTGATTATCTTCTTCACGGATACTAATTTCTAACCAATCGCCGAAATCTAAAAATTGGAAAAGCGTTTGTAATTCGTGGTATCCGTTCGGCAATTTTCCGTTGATATAAAGAAATAAATTTAGTTTGGCTGGGCTAGGGAAGCGCAATGACTTCCCATTTGATTGTGTTGTATTTTGACAAAGTGCGGTAGAAAATTGATGTGATTTCATTAATGTATTCATTAGTAAATCCACTCATCCACGCGAATTTTTAAAGTTTGTTTCGTGCTGTCATTTTTTAGCAGAATGTTTTCAGGCATCGAATTGTTTGAGTGATAAGTGAGATAATCTGCTGTCCATTGAGAGCCATCCACATGATAAGTAAATGCACCAAGTAAATGGTTGGTACCCACTTGATAATCTGCATTAATTGCTGGTTCGCCTTTCAACCAATAAGCTAAATGTTCTAATGGCACATCCATGCCAATGATCTCTTGTAATAGTAGTTTGGCATTGGCTGCAGATTGTTGATTACCGTTATTATCTGAAATTGTCATCCCACTTTGGTGCATTTGAATCCAAAGGGTAGATTTACTGATTAAAGAATAGAGTTTAAGCGTATAAGATTTTGGATTTTGGTATTGCCATTCAAAGCGGCTAGAAAAACGTTCTGTAGGACTGATATAACCAATTTGTCCTTTAGCTTGATAGGATTGAATTTTTTGAATCTGTTGTAAATGCTGCTGCCATATCGCATCTGTTTTATCAATATATTGCACATTTGTAGGTCGATCCATATCTAATGTACAAGCGGTTAGAATAGCAGTGGCAAAAAGTGCGGTAAGAAATTTAAACGTTTTCATATTATTCATCAAGTCAATAAGCTCGCATATTTTAAGGATTTAGTTTAATTGAGTAAAGTTACTTTTATTTGTTAATTTTTTGGTAATTCGCTTTTGTTTGTTTAACTGCTAAGATTCTTCGTCTCGTCAATTCATTTCTGATTGCTTGTTTCTCAAATCCATCTGCAATAACTTGTTGCACATCTACTTCATTTGCCGCTTGTAATAATTGATTGATGTAATCTATTTGTGGATAGTCTTTATTTTCAAAACCTGTTCTTCCTCGAGTATCAGCTAGACAGACTTGTAGAAATTCTTGAAAGCGTTGAGGTTTTCTCCACACATCAAAACGATTAAACAGCGTTATGACGGTTTCAGCTCGAAGCTCAAAGGCTTTGTGAATATGCGTGTGAAATTCACAAGTTAGTTCTGCAAGTTCTTGAAAATAACTTGGGACTTTCAAGCGTTTGCACAATGATCTAGTCGGTTTTATGCCAGCTTGCTCGTGTCCGTAATGATGGGGAAGAATATTTTGAGGCGTAAGAGCTTTGCCAAGATCGTGACAAATGGCGGCAAAACGAACCGCACTTTTGTTTAGATTATGGTTATTTTCAGTTAAATGAACTGTTTGTTTTAATACCAACATGGTATGAATAAAACTGTCCACTTCGGGATGATGTTTTACAGGATTTGGCACACCATAAAGGGCATCGATTTCAGGAAATAAAACGCTTAATGCACCTGTTTTATGTAAAGTTTCAAAATAAATTTCAGGATTTTTTTCGTTTAAGGCTTTTTCTGTTTCTAGCCAAACGCGTTCCGCCGTGAGATGTTGTAATTCTCCCGATTGGGCAAGTTCTGCCATTAGAGCCAATGTTTCCGATGCGATTTTAAAACCGAGAGAATGATAACGGGCTGCAAAGCGTGCTACGCGTAATACTCGTAAAGGATCTTCTGAAAAAGCGGGAGAAATATGGCGTAAAATTCGATTTTCTAAATCTTGTTTTCCGCCATAAGGATCGATAATTTCACCGTCTTCGCTTTGAGCCATGGCGTTAATAGTGAGATCTCGTCGAATTAAATCTTGTTCTAATGTAATTGTTGGGGAGAAATCACAAATAAAGCCCGTGTAACCTGCACTAGCTTTACGTTCTGTTCGGGCAAGCGCATATTCTTCTTTTGTTTTAGGATTGAGAAAAACTGGAAAATCTTTGCCTACTTGTTGATAACCGAGAGAGAGTAGAGTAGCGGGGTCTGCGCCTACCACAATCCAATCACGATCTTTTACTGGTAACCCCAATAATTGATCGCGAACAGCCCCACCAACTAAATAAATTTTCATTTGTGATTATGCCCAACCATCGCGACGGCGACGCTTTGGTAATACATAAGGAATAAGCAAGCCGAAGAGTAAGCCTACGCCCAATACTGAACCGCCATAAATAAACCATTGGATCGCAATTTCTCGTTTACCTGCATCAAGCATTGCTTCTAAATCACGATTTTTATTTTTGGTCATTTCAAGTTCACGTTTCAGTTGAGAATTTTGTTCTAAAAGATCCGCACTTTGTTGCTCAGCTTGTTTGGTTCGACGCTGCATTTCGACGGTACGTTGTTGCCAATCGCTATCTAAACGACTAAGTTTTAAGGTTAATTCTTGAACTTGAGCTTTTAATTTTGGATTTTCTTCTTTACTACTTGGTGTGTTGCTTAAGTCTGAATTTAAAATCCAAGCTTCACGATTTTTATTGTCGCGAATGAGTGTGTATTTTCCTTGGCGATCTAATACATTCACCGCTTCGCCTGCTTGAATTGAACCTGCAATTTTAAATTGTTCGCCAGCACCGCGACGTAAAAACGTGCTTAGATTTTCAGTAACATATTGGGTTTCCGCATAAGCAACATTTATTGATGTGCTTAAAAGTAAAGATGAGATTAAGGCTTTGTATATCTTTTTCATTTTTTCCCCTTAAACATCACAACAAAAGTGCGGTTAAAATTAACCGCACTTTTTATTGAGATCAATTAATTAAAGATAGTTCTTAGCACATAGAAAATAATGATGGCGAAAAATGCACCTGCTGGTAATGTGACAATCCAAGAACTAATGATATTTCGGATAACCGTTAAATTGAGTGCTGCGATACCACGTGCAAAACCGATACCTAAAATTGCCCCAACAAGAGTTTGAGTTGTTGAGATCGGCAAGCCTGTACCTGATGCCACGACAACGGTCATCGCAGTAGCAAATTGAGCAGCAAAGCCACGGCTTGGGGTTAAATCGGTGATCCCAGATCCAACAGTCGCCATCACTTTTTGTCCCATAGTAATTAAGCCCACAGCAATACCTAATGCACCTAAGGGTAAAATCCACCAAGTTAAGGCTCCACCTGAAACAATTTTACCGCCTTGTTCAACGATTGATACAACCGCTGAAAGTGGACCAATTGCATTGGCTACATCATTTGAACCATGAGCGAAAGCCATCGCACAAGCGGTTAATAACATTAAAATACTGAAGACTTTTTCTACTGCACCAAAAGTGCCTTTGTTTGCTGATTGAGTGAAGGTTTTGCTTTTAAAATAGAAGTGGAAAAATAGCATGCCAATAAGGCTGATAACAAGTGAAATAAGTAGTGTTTCTTTACCTGAAAGATTTAAACCAACGTGTTTTAAACCTTTTGTCATTGTTACGATACAAAGCACAAATACGGTAATCGCCATATAATAAGGACCATATTTTTGTGCATTTTTTAATGGCTGTTCGGTATCAAAAATAAGTTTTTGCGTACTTGCAAAGATTGCATAAGCCAAAATTCCTGCGATGACAGGCGTGATGAACCAGCTACCAACGATGCTGCCAATATTTGACCAATCTACTGCGCCAGGACCAATCGTAATACAGGCAAATCCAATAATTGCACCAATGATCGTATGAGTCCCTGAAACTGGCCATCCCATTTTGGTTGCAATAAATAACCAAGCACCCGATGCAAATAAGGTTGAAAGCATACCTAGAGCTAAAATATCTGGCGTATCGACAAATTGCATTGGATCGATTACACCACTTTTAATGGTTTCTGTTACTTCACCACCAGCTAGATAGGCACCAGCAGATTCAAAAATTAATGCGATAATAATTGCTTGTTTGGCTGTTACAGTACCAGATCCTACGGATGTTCCCATTGAATTTGAGACATCATTCGCTCCAATTCCGAATGCCATAAAAAAGCCAAAGGCTGCTGTGATCCACACCAACCAAGAACCATATTGACTAATAATTTCCATAGTTTATTTCCTATGTTTTGTTGATTATGAACGCGCGAGCATTAATTCTATACGCGAGCCAACACGTTGTGCTTGGTCAGCCAAAACGCCAACCCATTCAATAATTTTATATAAGAACATTACATCAATTGGATTATAACGGCTTTCGATAGTGTAAAGCATTTTACGCAATTTAATCTGCATTTGGTCTGTATCATCTTCAATTGAATCAAGTTCTTGAATCATATCATTGACTAATTTGAGTTCACGACCTTTAAAACCTGTTTCTAATAGCTTATCCATTTCTTCGATTACTCGGTGGGCTTGATGAATAGCATCTAAACTTCGTTTTACATAATGCAAAAACTCGTCCTGCATTTCTTCTGGAATGCCAAATTGTCGTCCAATCATACGGCCTGCAATATCTTTGGCATAATTGGCAAGTTTATCTTGTTGCGTGACTAATTCTAATAAATCAGTTCGGTCGATAGGTAAGAATAAACCACGTGGCAATTTCAACCGAATTTCCCGTTTTAAACTATCTGCCTCACGTTCACATTGAGAAATTGCTAAGCGTTTTTCTTCCGCTTGTTCCCAATCTTTTGAGAAAGTCGTTTGAAAGAAAGGAATCAAAAGATCGCTACATTCGGTCACTTTTTCAGAGTGTTTTTGTAACGGTTTGAGAGGCGAATGGGCAAATAATCCGAGAATATTATTCATTGCCATAAGTGATTTACTCCAAATTAAGGGGTTAAAAATTCGTGTGCATATTACCCGATTTTTGTTGATAGTTAAAATTTTTCAAAAAAATTTGTAAGAAAAAAGGTTTATCTTCGACTAACTAAATAACTGGGTAATATTTCCTAGTGTGGTAAGATAAGTAACTCAATACACTTTTCGCTTTAAAAGCGAGAAAATTTGAAAGGTAAAAAAATGAAGGATTGTAAGATGCAAGGTATCGGCAGTGGCGTAAGTTTATTGATTTTACGCCTTTTTCTCGCGTGGGAGTTCTTTGAGGCAGGATTAGAAAAATGGAATGGACAAAATTGGTTCGCTGAAATACAAGATCGTTTTCCTTTTCCATTTAATCTTATTCCAGCTGATATTAATTGGCACGTTGCAATGGGATCAGAATTAATTTTCCCATTTTTGCTGATATTTGGGGTGCTAACACGTTTTAGTGCATTAAGTTTAACGATTTTAATCTCTGTCGCGTGGTATAGCATTCACGCCGATTCAGGTTATAACGTATGTGATAATGGTTATAAATTACCATTGATTTATGTGGTGACTTTATTAATCTTAATTACGCAGGGAGCGGGGAAACTCTCTTTAGACACGCTTATTAAGAAGGTTTATCCAACTAAAAGCTGGTTGAAATTTCTCTAATTATTTATTCAAAATTCAAACTCTAGGAGATTATTCAAATGAAAAAATTAGCAACATTAACAGCATTAGCAAGTGCATTAACGATGGCAGTAGCGACAGCAGCACAGGCTGAATCAAAGTCAAGCAATACTGAGAATACAGCAACACCTTGCGTGGGCGATAAATGTGTCAAAATGAAAGCAGCAGAAGGTAAGTGTGGTGAAGGTAAATGCGGTGCAGACAAAGCTAAATCTGCTGAAGGTAAATGTGGCGAGGGTAAATGCGGTGCGAGCAAACCGAAAGCTGCTGAAGGCAAATGTGGCGAAGGTAAATGCGGTTCTAAATAATCGTATTTAAATCTAGATGCCATACATAACACTGGTGTAAGTTTACACCAGTGTTGTATTAAAAGGAGTAAATAATTATGTTACAAGGTGCAGGATTAGGGTATCGTCGAGATTTAGCGGATGATTTTTTGAATTTATCATCAAATAATGCGATTCAGTTTATGGAAGTTGCTCCAGAAAATTGGGTAAAAATGGGGGGAGCCGCTCGTTATAAATTTGATCAGGCAGCTGAAAGATATCCACTTGCGGTACACGGATTATCACTTTCATTAGGCGGGCAAGCACCACTTGATCGCGAGTTATTAAAAAATACTAAAGCATTAATGACTCAATATAATTCGACATTTTTTTCTGAACATTTGAGTTATTGTGAATGTGAAGGGCATTTATATGATTTATTACCTATGCCATTTACAGAAGAAGCTGTAAAACACGTAGCTCAGAGAATCCGCTATGTGCAAGATTTTTTAGGATTACAAATTTCATTAGAAAACACCTCTTATTATTTACACTCTCCCACTAGCACAATGAATGAAGTAGAATTTTTAAATGCTATTGCACAAGAGGCTGATTGTGGTATTCATTTAGATGTGAATAATATTTATGTTAATGGTGTTAATCACGGATTGCTTGATCCTTATGTCTTTTTAGATCAAGTGGATGTTAAACGTGTTAATTACATTCATATTGCAGGGCACGATGAAGAACATTCTGCTGCACAAGTTGTAGAGAATTCAGCAGATGAATCATTTAATAAAGTAAAAGGAGCATATCGCCATTTACCTGAATTATTAATTGATACACACGGAGAAGCTGTAAAAGGCACTGTATGGGATTTACTCGAATATGCCTATCAACGACTACCTACGATTCCCCCAACATTATTGGAGCGTGATTTCAACTTCCCACCATTTGCAGAACTTTACGCCGAAGTTGAGCATATTGCACAATTACAGCAAAAATACGCTCACACAGAGGTAATGTCTTATGCAGCCTAAGTCATCATTGAAAGAAACTCAGCAAGCATTGGCAAATGCTATTCGGTTAGGTAATGCAGATCCTTTAAATGGTTATGCTGCAAACCGTTTAGCGGTATATACACGTTTAGTTCGTAATAATGCTTTTGGTTTTATTGATCGTTGTTTTGTTGAAGCACCATTGCATATTGAGCCAGAGTATTGGAAAAATGCTAAAGAAAATTTTGTGCAAAATGGTAATGCCCATTCTCCTTATTTCCAAGATATTGCAGGAGAATTTCTCTTGTTTTGTCAAGAAAAAGAGATATTTGATACAAATATATTGGCATTGATGGATTTTGAAAATACACAATTACTCGCAGAAGTTTCTTTAGCCAAAGTGCCTGAAAAATTTGAGTGGAATAGACATAGCGTAATGCAATTATCTGGCGCAGCTTATTTAAAAAGTTATGACGTTGATTTTTTATCAAGTGACTTTAAACAATTTGATGACACGCCAATTCAAGCTATTATATGGCGTGATAGTGATTTTAGGATTCAGCAACAAATCCTTTCAGAGTTAGATTACTGGTTGTTAAGTTATCTACAAGAACAACCAAATTCATTAGAAAATGTTTTGTCTGCTCTTAATACAATGGTTGAAGATACTACGTCAATAATCCCATTATTAGAGCAACTATGGATGAAATGGGTTACATCTGAAGTAATTTACCCCGAACAAAGATAAAATTTTTGAAAATGCTGAGTAAGATGAAAATATTCATATTTTCATCTTACTTATTTTAATTGACATTTCACAATTATTGCTAATTTAGATTAGTAAATATTCACATTTTAATCTGGCTTTGTTATTTAAAATTATCAATATTATCCGATGAAATCTGTTTATGTTTTTCGGATTATTTTTTTATTTAAAAGTCGCAATATTTTAATCACAATAAATAAAAATTCATTTATAGCTATTTAATATGTAAAGTAAAACACCACAAAAATCTTGATTTATTTTTATTGTATTGTATATTTAAACAGTTAATTTAAGTAAGGAATATTATGCTACAAGAAATTGAATTAAAATTGGCGATTTCGCCACAAATAGGTATTGAATTGCCACAATATCTTGCAAAATTTACGATTTTAGAACATCAAAATTTATTTTTGAGTAACACCTATTATGATTATCCCGATCATTTTCTTGCTAAACAAAAGATGGGATTACGTATTCGTCAAGAAGATCAGGAACTTACATTAACGCTTAAAACTAACGGCGAAGTTGTTGGTGGATTGCATAGTCGTCCAGAATATAATTTACCATTAACTGAAAAAGAAACGCCAACCAATGACCAATTAAGAGAACTTTATCCTTTTGAACAATTACCTAGTTCTACACTACAACCTATTTTCTCCACAGATTTTAACCGCACTTTTTGGTTAGTTGAATTTCAACAATCCAAAATTGAAGTGGCGTTCGATCAAGGCAAAATTATTGCAGGCGAATCTAAGCAGCCTATTTGTGAAATTGAGTTTGAATTGAAATCTGGCAATGTGCAGGATCTTTTTGATTTTGTGGAAACTTTGCCTTTCGAAAGAGATATTTATTTTAGTAGTGCAAGTAAAGCGAAGCGGGGTTATTTGTTAGGTTCAAAACAATTTTTGACGGATTGGCTCAATAAATGGCGTGATTTCTTAAAAGAAGAACGAGAAGAAAGTGCAATAGATTTTTGTGTAAAATTTAATTCCGTGTTGAAAATGGAACAGAAACTTTTGGAAGAAACCTTATCCTTTTCTCCCGCACTTTTTAGCCAAGATTTTATGAAAACAGTCGAGCGAGTAGGGGCATTTTTTAATCTTTATCATTATTATGATGAAAATGGAAAAATCTTAGAAGCAGTGGTAACAGAGAAACAAAAAGAAACGCTATTACCAGAACTGTTAGAAAGCAATCAGAAAATTTTTGCTGAAATCCGTGATTTGATTCGTTTTCATAGTGAAACGAAAGACAATGAAAAAACTATTGAAAAACTGACCGCACTTTTGAAAAGTCGAGTTTATTTTGAGCGAATGATCAAATTAATGAGATTTTCAGCGTAATGCGAATCAACCGTGCAAATGGGTAAGCTATACTTCTAGGCATTATGTAAGCTTGCCCTGAATAATATAATGATATTTAGTTGTAGGTATATGAATACTCGGTTAAAGGATGAGAAGGATAAAAAATGGCTAAAGCCCTGAAAACAGCTTATGTATGTAACGATTGTGGTGCAGAGTTTTCTCGTTGGCAAGGGCAATGCTCTGCTTGTAAAGCATGGAATACAATCACGGAAGTGCGGTTAATTTCCACGGCAAAATCAAAAAATGATCGTTTCAGTGGCTACGCGGGTGAAACTCAGGCAAAAATTCAAACGCTATCTGAAATTAGTTTGCAAGAAACACCACGTTTTTCCAGTGGCTTTAATGAGTTAGATCGCGTACTGGGCGGCGGGATCGTACCGGGAAGTGCGATTTTAATTGGTGGGCATCCTGGTGCAGGGAAAAGTACCTTGTTATTACAAGTCATGTGTGGTTTAGCGAAAAACATGACCGCACTTTATGTGACGGGAGAGGAATCATTACAACAGGTTGCGATGCGTGCAAGTCGATTGGGGTTACCAAACGATCAATTAAAAATGTTGTCAGAAACCTCCGTGGAACAGATTTGTAATTTGGCGGATCAGTTAAAACCGCAAATTATAGTGGTGGATTCCATTCAAGTAATGCATTTAGCGGATATTCAATCATCGCCAGGAAGTGTAGCACAAGTGCGAGAATGCGCCTCTTTCCTCACTCGTTATGCGAAAACCCGCCAAGTCGCCATTATTATGGTGGGGCATGTAACGAAAGACGGAACCCTTGCTGGGCCGAAAGTGTTAGAGCATGCGATTGACTGTTCATTACTATTAGAAGGCGAAGCCGATTCTCGCTATCGAACTTTGCGTAGCCATAAAAACCGTTTTGGTGCGGTGAATGAATTAGGCGTATTTGGTATGACCGAGCAAGGCTTGCGAGAAGTAAAAAATCCATCGGCGATCTTTTTAAGTCGTGGTGATGAGATTACATCGGGCAGCTCCGTTATGGTACTTTGGGAAGGCACTCGTCCTCTTTTAGTTGAAATTCAAGCCTTGGTGGATCATTCAATGCTAGCAAATCCTCGCCGTGTTGCGGTGGGATTAGAGCAAAATCGCTTAGCACTATTATTGGCGGTGTTACATCGACATGGTGGTTTACAAATGGCTGATCAAGATGTCTTTGTAAATGTCGTTGGTGGTGTAAAAGTGAGTGAAACAAGTGCGGATTTGGCTTTGTTGCTTGCATTAATTTCTAGTTTTCGTAATCGCCCTTTGCCACAAGATTTAGTGATTTTGGGCGAAGTTGGATTAGCGGGAGAAATTCGCCCTGTTCCAAGTGGGCAAGAACGTATTAGTGAAGCGGCAAAGCATGGCTTTAAACGCGCGATTGTTCCTTTTGGCAACAAACCAAAAAGTGCGGTCGAAAATATGCAAGTTTTTACGGTGAAGAAACTTTCCGATGCGCTAGCTGTATTGGATAATTTCTAAATACTTCCATTAGAGATAATTAATAGACTCAATGGAAATGAATTATCTAATTCCGTTGTACTGAAAATGTTAGCAAAATTTGTTAAAATAAACATACTTTTTATTCAAAGAAAAATAAGAAAATGGAAAAAAAACTGAATAAAGCGCTGGATGCGATTGATATAAAAATTCTTAATGAATTACAACGCAACGGTAAAATTTCTAATATTGATTTGTCGAAAAAAGTAGGGCTTTCACCTACGCCTTGTTTAGAACGTGTTAAACGTCTAGAAAAACAAGGTGTAATTATGGGATATCGTGCGTTGTTGAATCCTGAATTATTGGAAGCGCCTTTGCTTGTGATCGTGGAAATTACGTTAGTTCGTGGAAAACCTGACGTATTTGAGGAATTTAATGCTGCGATTCAAGAGTTGGAAGAAATTCAAGAATGCCATTTGGTATCGGGCGATTTTGATTATTTATTAAAAACTCGTGTTGCCGATATGGCTGAATACCGAAAATTTCTGGGGACGACATTATTGCGTTTACCTGGTGTAAACGACACTCGCACTTATGTTGTGATGGAAGAAGTAAAACAAACCAATTTCCTTGTATTGAAATAATATGATTAAACAAATAACAGAACGATTTACACCAAGACAGTATTTAGCTGAACTTTTGCTTGGATTGACCGCACTTTTCGGGCTTTATTTAATTATTGCTTGGTCAAGTTATACTCCGCTTGATAATTCTTGGGCAACGGCTGGTGCGCATGGTGAAACAATTAATAAAGTCGGCGCATTTGGTGCGTGGATTATTGATCTTTCTTTTGTTTTCTTAGGCTATGTCGCCCATATTATTCCTTTTACAGTTTTTTTTGTACCTGTCTATTTATTGAAAACAAAAGCGGTTAAAAACCTTTCCTGTACTCGAATTATTTTACGTGGTTTTGGCTTTACCATGTTGATTATTGGGCTTTGCGTAATGAGTATGTTGCTTTTGCAAAGCAATGCCTTTTATTTAAGTGGTGGCGTATTGGGCGGTTCACTTGTTGTAAATTGGCTTTATCCAGCATTAGGTAAATTCGGAGCAGTTTTAATTGGTTTTACATTTGCTTTAATCGGTTTTATTTTTTGCTCTGGAGCCTCATTAATTCGACTGATTGTGGCCTTTTATCATTGGTTGACAATGAAAAATGAGCAGGAAGGAAGTGTTGAGCAAGAAATATCAACGGAAGAATTAGAGCAAATCGTGATTGTAAAATCAGATAGTTCAGAAACAGAAAATCTAGATCAAAATAATCTTAATGTAGAACCAAATAGTGAGATTGAAACTCAAAAATCGTCTTTAGAGGAAGAAGACAACAACTCAGTTAATCATCCTTCGCATTTAATTAATATTCATGGTTTAAATCCAGAGGTTTCTATTAAGTCAGAATATGAAGTTTCTCCTGAAGAGAGTGTAAAAACTCAGTTTTCTCTTGAGTTTGAATCTGAAGCATTACCTAGCGTGAATTTATCGAGTGATTTACATAGACAAATAGTAAGTAAAAATGATTTTGTGCCAGTGTGGAATAAACCGATAAAGCCTGCTGTTCAGGATGATGTATCAATGAATCAAAGTGCGGATGATTTTACTAAGATTTCCTTGCTTACAAATGATGAAATGCCAACAGTTTCATTAAAACCGACTCATGAATCTTTGAATACGGAAATGGCGGATAATAATTTTGATGTTCAAGCTGATGAAAAAGTCCGTTTGGGTGATGATGAATTAAAATTTAACGTATCCTTACAGGATGATATGAGGGATGTTCAATTAGACAAAAGTCAAGAAGAATCGCCTAACTATAAAGGTTATAGCGGTAGCTTGATTCATCCTGCATTCCAACAGCAAACAACTAAACGTGAAAAGCCTAGTACACCGTTACCAAGTTTAGAGTTATTATCAAAACATCCAGCAGTGGAACAAAATATTACGCAAGAAGAAGTTTTTGAAACGTCTCAACGTATTGAACAACAATTACGCAATTTTAATGTAAAAGCCAGCGTAAAAGATGTGCTTGTTGGCCCTGTTGTTACGCGTTATGAATTAGAATTACAACCTGGGGTGAAAGCGTCAAAAGTCACGAGCATCGATACCGATTTAGCAAGAGCATTGATGTTTCGTTCTATTCGTGTGGCAGAGGTTATTCCAGGTAAACCTTATATTGGTATTGAAACCCCAAATCTTCATCGTCAAATGGTGCCATTACGTGATGTATTAGATAGCAATGAATTCCGTGATAGCAAGGCAACTTTACCTATTGCTTTAGGTAAAGATATTAGTGGCAAACCAGTCATTGTTGATTTAGCAAAAATGCCACATTTATTGGTAGCAGGTTCTACGGGATCAGGTAAGTCTGTTGGTGTGAATACGATGATTCTAAGTTTACTTTATCGTGTTCAACCAGAAGATGTGAAATTTATTATGATTGATCCTAAAGTCGTCGAACTTTCTGTTTATAATGATATTCCGCATTTACTGACACCAGTTGTAACGGATATGAAAAAAGCCGCTAATGCGTTGCGTTGGTGCGTAGATGAAATGGAACGTCGTTATCAGTTGCTTTCAGCTTTACGCGTACGAAACATTGAAGGCTTTAATGAAAAAATTGATGAATACGAAGCAATGGGAATGCCAGTGCCAAATCCAATTTGGCGACCTGGCGATACAATGGATGCAATGCCACCTGCATTGAAAAAATTGAGTTATATTGTGGTTATTGTCGATGAGTTTGCTGATTTAATGATGGTAGCGGGTAAGCAAATTGAAGAACTCATTGCTCGCTTAGCACAAAAAGCGCGAGCTATCGGCATTCATTTAATTTTAGCGACACAACGTCCTTCTGTCGATGTGATTACCGGTTTAATTAAAGCGAATATCCCAAGTCGTATTGCCTTTACCGTTGCAAGTAAAATTGACTCACGCACTATTCTTGATCAAGGTGGGGCAGAGGCCCTTTTAGGTCGTGGTGATATGCTTTATTCTGGGCAAGGTTCATCAGATTTAGTGCGTGTTCATGGTGCCTTTATGAGTGATGATGAAGTTATTCGTATTGCGGATGATTGGCGAGCACGTGGTAAACCGGATTATATCGATGGCATTTTAGAAAGCGCTGACGATGAGGAAAGTTCAGAAAAAGGGATATCAAGCGGTGGGGAATTAGATCCACTCTTTGATGAAGTAATGGATTTTGTTATTAATACCGGTACAACCTCAGTATCTTCTATTCAACGTAAATTCAGCGTGGGTTTCAACCGAGCCGCTCGTATTATGGATCAAATGGAAGAACAAGGAATTGTTAGCCCAATGCAAAATGGTAAGCGTGAGATTTTATCGCGTCGTCCGGAATATTAATTTAAAAGGAAAGTAAAATGAAAAAAACAACGTTAAAATTTACCGCACTTGCCTTACTTGGTTTGAGTAATTTGGCATTGGCTGATGCGGCAAGTGAATTGCAAATGCGTTTAGCCAAAGTCGATGTGTTAAGCGCTGAATTTGTGCAGACAGTGACTTCTGGAAGTGGCAAAAATGTTCAACAGGGAAGTGGCAAACTTCAAATTAAACGCCCAAATTTATTCCGTATGGATACTAAAACTCCTCAAGAAACCCAGATTATTTCTGATGGTAAAACCTTGTGGTTCTACGATCCATTTGTGCAACAAGTAACAGCACAATGGGTGAAAGATGCGGTAAATAACACCCCTTTTGTCTTGCTTACAAGTAATGATAAAAGCCATTGGGATCAATATTCGGTCATGCAACAAGTGGATACTTTCGTATTGAAACCCAAATCTTCAAAAAGTAATATCAAGCAATTTGATATTCGCGTCGATGCAAATGGCGTATTAAGAAATTTCAGTACGACAGAGAAAGATGGGCAAACCAATCTTTATGTTTTACGTAATATTACGAATCAAACCTTGTCTGATAGCTTGTTCCAATTCAAGCCAGAAAAAGGAGTTGAAGTGGATGACCAACGTAAAAAATAACAAATGATTATTTTAAATAAGGGCGTAGAAATACGCCCTTCAATTTTGTGAGAAATAAATATGTCTAATCTCAATTTTGATTTTGCCGAAAATGATTTTCGTCCACTGGCAGCCAAGATGCGTCCAACGAGTCTAGAGCAGTATTTTGGGCAAACTCATCTTATTGGTGAAGGTAAGCCGCTGCGTAAAGCTATTCAAGCTGGGCATATTCATTCTATGATTTTCTGGGGGCCTCCAGGTACGGGAAAAACAACGCTCGCAGAAATTATTGCCCAACGTATTAATGCTGAAGTTGAGCGAATTTCTGCGGTGACGAGTGGCATCAAAGAAATTCGTGAAGCGATTGATCGTGCAAAACAAAATCGTCTTGCGGATCGTAAAACTATCTTATTTGTGGATGAAGTCCATCGTTTTAATAAAGGCCAGCAAGATGCATTTTTACCGCACATTGAAGACGGAACGGTTATTTTCATTGGGGCGACAACAGAAAATCCCTCTTTTGAGCTAAATAATGCGTTGCTTTCTCGTGCTCGAGTGTATGTGCTGAAATCACTCACAACTGCTGAAATTGAACAAGTTTTGCAGCAAGCCGTAGAAGATCCCGAACGTGGATTGGGTAAAGAGCGGTTAATTTTAGAAGAGAATTTACTGCAAGTACTTGCCGAATATGTTAATGGGGATGCGCGATTGGCCTTGAATTTCCTCGAATTAATGGTGGATATGGCAGATGAAACGGAAAATGGAAAGAAAATTGACCGCACTTTATTAAAAGAAGTCTTAGACGAACGCCAAGCGAGATTTGATAAACAAGGTGATCGTTTCTATGATTTAATTTCTGCGCTACATAAATCTGTTCGAGGTTCTGCACCAGATGCTGCATTGTATTGGTATGCACGAATTTTAACAGCGGGTGGAGACCCTTTATATGTTGCGCGCCGATTACTTGCCATTGCTTCAGAAGATGTGGGAAATGCAGATCCTCGCGCTATGCAAGTCGCATTGGCTGCATGGGATTGCTTTACGCGAGTCGGGGCTTATGAAGGGGAGCGAGCCATTGCCCAAGCCATTATCTATCTTGCGGTAGCGCCAAAAAGTAATGCCGTTTATACCGCATTTAACACTGCAAAACAGCAAGCGAAAGATTTGCCCGATTACGATGTTCCACCACATTTACGCAATGCGCCGACTAATTTAATGAAAGAGCTTGGCTATGGTGCTGAATATCGTTATGCTCATGATGAACCTAACGCTTATGCGGCAGGTGAAAATTATTTCCCGCCTGAATTAAAAGACACTCAATATTATTTTCCGACAAATAGAGGTATGGAAATTCAGATTAAGGAAAAACTAGAACGATTACGTGAGCAAGATAAAAGTGCGGTGAAAAAACGGTATAAATAATCTCAATTTGGGATTTTTTAAGAATGGAATGAAAGTGCGGTTAATTTTGAAAACTTTTTTGAAATTTACCGCACTTTTTTAATTTAACCTCTTAAGCAGATTTTCTCAAATTCACTAAAAAATGTTGGAAAGGTTTTGGCTGTACATTTGGGATCTAAAATCGTCACTGGTGTATTGGACAGAGCGATTAGAGAAAAACACATTGCCATGCGGTGATCGTTATAAGTTTCAATATCAGCATGTTTAAATTGATTGAGTACGAGCGGTTGAATGCGAATAAAATCTTCACCTTCTTCGACTTCTGCACCGACTTTACGGAGTTCGGTTGCCATTGCTGTTAAACGATCTGTTTCTTTCACGCGCCAGTTATAAATATTTCGAATGACGCTTTCCCCTTTAGCAAAAAGAGCAGTGGTTGCAATCGTCATTGCGGCATCTGGAATGTGGTTCATATCCATATCAATGCCATGCAATTCAGCACGTTCGGCTTGAATAAAATCCTCTCCCCAAGTGATTTTTGCCCCCATTTTCTCTAATACATCAGCAAATAAACGATCGCCTTGAATTGAGTTTTTGCCAATGCCTGTTACTTTCACTTTTCCTTTAATTGCTCCAGCTGCAAGAAAGTAAGAGGCTGATGAGGCATCGCCTTCTACCAAGTATTTATTAGGCGAAATATAGGATTGATTTCCCTTAACTTGAAATTTTTGGTAGTGATGATTTTCAACCTTAACACCAAAATCTCGCATCATTGCAAGGGTAATGTCAATATAGGGTTTAGAGACTAGTTCACCGATAATTTCTATTTCTGTGTCATTTTCTGCAAGTGGCGCAGACATTAAAAGTGCGGTCAAAAATTGGGATGAAATTGAACCATCAATTTTGACTTTTCCACCTTTTATCCCTTTGTTGCGAATTGCGAGTGGAGGATAACCTTCATTTTCTAAGTAGCGAATATCTGCACCCGCTTGACGTAAAGCATCGACTAAATGGAGTATTGGACGCTCTTTCATACGAGGTTCACCCGTTAAGATGATTTCAACTTCGGAGGTGCCTTTTAAGCAAAGCGCAGCGGTTAATGGACGCATTGCCGTCCCCGCATTGCCAAGAAAGAGCGAAAGATTATCCTGTATATTGAATGCTCCGCCTAATCCCTCTATTTCACAAATAGTTTTGTCGTCAGAAAGCTGATAGCGTACGCCTAACGCTTTGAGGGCGTTAAGCATATGTCGAATATCATCGCTATCTAATAAATTGGTTACTTTTGTTGTGCCTTTAGCTAAGGCGGCTAAAAGTAATGCGCGGTTCGATAAACTTTTAGAACCTGGTAAATTAATTGTTCCTTCAACCGCACTTATTGGCACAAGGGTGATTTTTTCCACTACAACACCACCGTTTTATTTTTATAAACAAAAATTCTATCGTGTAAAGCAAGATCAAGGGCACGACTTAACACGGTTTTTTCTACATCACGACCGGCGCGCATCATGGCTTCAGCGCTATAAGTATGATCCACATTAATGACGCTTTGCATAATGATTGGGCCTTGATCCAATTCATTATTAATGAAATGAGCCGTTGCGCCGATAATTTTTACACCTCGTTCATAGGCTTGTTGATAGGGTTTCGCGCCAACAAAAGCAGGTAAGAATGAATGATGGATATTAATCACTCGATTTGGATAACGAGCAACAAATTCAGGATTTAACACACGCATATATTTAGCGAGAACAATATAATCTGGCGTGTATTCATCAATTTTTTCAGCTAATAATTTATCGTGCTCAATACGAGTCAAGCCTTCATGACTAACCAAATGAAACGGAATATTAAATCGCTCAACGAGCTCGCGTAAATTATCATGGTTGCCGATGACTGCTGCAATTTCTACATCAAGCGCACCATAATAATTTTTCATTAAAATATCGCCGAGGCAGTGAGCTTCTTTGGTGACTAAAATAACAATTCGTTTACGTTGTGTACCAATTAATCGACAATGCGTTCCTTCGGGTAAGCTATATTTTAGATCTTCTAATAAAGTAGCTTCGTTAAAAATACCTTCTAATTCTGTGCGCATAAAGAAATGTTTGGTTTCAAAATCTACAAATTCATTATTATGCAGAATGTTTAGTTGATGTTTGTAACAAATGTTGGTTATTTTAGCTATTAAGCCTTTATCATCGGGACAATCGGTGAGTAATATTTTTTTTTCGATCATAATGTTGTGTGTTACGTTTAGATAAAAAAATAGAACCCATAAAAATGGGTTCTAGTTTCAAATAGAAAAATTAAATTTCGAAATCAGATAATGATTTACCAGAATTCAATGCATTTTGAATTGGGCGTGGTGTGCGGCCTTGGCCAGTCCATGTTTTACGCTCGCCATTTTCATCAATAAATGCATATTTTGCTGGGCGAGGTGGACGTTTTGCTCTAGCAGATGTTGCTGCTGTACCAAAGATCTCTTGTAATTCTTCAGGTGTAATACCTTCTTTTTCCATTAATTCTTTATATTTAGCTAAACGTTCTTTTCGCTCTGTTTCTGCTTTAATTAATTCTGCTTCATTAGCACGTTTCTCTTCAACAGCAGTTTGTAATTTTTCAAGAGCACTTTCCGCTTGTTCTAAAGTTAATTCGCGCACTGCCGCACGTAAACTACGAAGATTTGTCAAACCTTTTGCTAATTCGCTCATAATAAACCTCGATAAAATAATCTTGTATGTGGAAAACTTATTTAATAATAGGGAAAATAATATTTATTGTAAATATCTATTTTAAATAAATGGTCGGAGCAGGTATATATCTTTAAATTTCTTTTTGTTTATTTTTTATATTTTTAATTCAATCCAATAAAAAATTTTATAAAACCTGTTGGCATTTGGATTTTTTTACGGTAATCTCTTGAATCACTACAAAAGTAGAGGTGCAATCATTATAAGTATTTTTTCAGAGTGGATAACGATGAAGAAAAAAGAAAGGAATGATTGCCGAAATCAAACAGAAGTCATTTTGTTTGGTTGGTGGCGTACTCGAAAGGGGCGACACTGTCATAGTTTTTTTTGATTAACTATGGAGCGCTACGGTTGTTCTGGTCTTATTCTGTCCTTTGCTTTCCGTTCTCTCCATTAATTGTAGGTATCTCTTAATGGAACTTATCGATTTTTCATCCTCAGTTTGGTCAATCATTCCAGCTGTATTGGCGATTGTCTTGGCCATTGCAACCCGTCGTGTATTGGTGTCTCTCAGTGCAGGGATTATTGTTGGTGCGTTAATGTTAGGTGGCTGGAATATTGGCTCATCTTTCAGTTATCTATCAAGCAACGTGATTTCACTTGTTTATGCTGATGGCGCAATTAACTCTAATATGAACATTGTCTTGTTCTTATTATTGCTTGGTATTTTAACCGCACTTTTAACCGTATCAGGCAGTAACCGTGCGTTTGCTGAATGGGCACAAAACCGTATTAAAGGCCGTCGTGGTGCTAAATTATTAGCTGCATCATTAGTTTTTGTTACTTTTATTGACGATTATTTCCACAGTCTTGCTGTAGGCGCAATTGCTCGTCCAGTGACAGACCGTTTTAAAGTTTCTCGTGCGAAACTTGCTTATATTTTGGATTCAACGGCAGCGCCGATGTGTGTAATGATGCCAGTTTCAAGTTGGGGTGCATATATTATTACCTTAGTAGGCGGTTTATTAGCGACTTATTCGATCACTGAGTACACACCAATTGGTGCATTCGTGGCAATGAGCTCAATGAACTTCTATGCAATTTTCTCAATTATCATGGTGTTCTTTGTGGCATATTTTTCTTTCGATATTGCTTCAATGGCACGCCATGAACAATTAGCTTTGGAAAATTCTGAAAATGAATTAGAAGAAGAAACGGGTGCAAAAGGTCACGTACGTAATCTTATATTGCCTATTTTAGTTTTAATTATTTCAACAGTTTCAATGATGATTTACACGGGTGCAGATGTATTAGCAGCGGATGGCAAAGTGTTTAGTGTTTTAGGTGCATTTGAAAACACAGTAGTAGGAACATCTTTGGTTGTAGGTGGATTCTGTTCAATTATTATTTCTACTTTATTAATTATCCTTGATCGTCAAGTGAGTGTTCCTGAATATGCACGTTCTTGGATTGTGGGAATTAAATCAATGTCAGGCGCAATCGCAATTTTATTTTTTGCTTGGACAATTAATAAAATCGTAGGAGATATGCAAACAGGTAAATATTTATCTTCTCTTGTGTCAGGTAATATTCCAATGCAATTTTTGCCTGTTATACTTTTTGTTCTTGGTGCAGCGATGGCGTTCTCAACAGGTACGAGCTGGGGGACATTTGGCATTATGTTACCAATTGCCGCAGCAATGGCAGCGAATGCGGCACCAGAATTATTGCTCCCTTGTTTATCTGCAGTAATGGCAGGGGCTGTATGTGGAGACCATTGCTCGCCAGTGTCGGATACAACAATTTTGTCTTCAACGGGAGCAAAATGTAATCATATTGATCATGTTACTACTCAGCTTCCTTATGCTGCTACAGTTGCAACAGCGACGGCTATTGGTTACATTGTTGTAGGGTTTACTTATTCAGGTTTAGCTGGTTTTGTAGCAACGGCAGTTTCATTGATTGTCATTGTATTTGTAGTTAAAAAACGCTAAAAGTGTGATCTAATTCAAAAAATTGAATAAAAAATAATATTTTTACTATTTTATAAAATGCGGCATTTTGTCGCATTTTTTTATTTTTATTAATAAAAGATTTTATAAAAAACTAAATTTTCATTTATTTTTGGTTTTTTATATTTTTTTAATTAATTTTTTTGTTGTTTTAGTGGCTAGACAAATTTTTTTTACTTTGTATGATGTGAAACATCGACATAACCTGTTCGTATTTTTAAAAGTGCGGTGAATTTAAGGAGTGAAAAATGAAGAAGTTATCTGGCGCAGAGATGGTGGTTCAATCTTTACGCGATGAAGGCGTAGAGTATGTATTTGGTTATCCTGGTGGGGCGGTATTAGATATTTATGATGCAATTCATACGCTAGGTGGTATTGAACATATTTTAGTTCGCCACGAACAAGCCGCGGTGCATATGGCGGATGGTTATGCTCGTTCAACGGGTAAAGTAGGATGTGTACTTGTGACTTCGGGACCTGGTGCAACAAATGCTATCACTGGCATTTTAACGGCTTATACCGATTCTGTGCCTATGGTTATCATTTCGGGTCAGGTTATGAGTAATTTAATTGGCAGTGATGCTTTCCAAGAATGCGATATGGTGGGTATTTCTCGTCCTGTTGTGAAGCATAGCTTTATTGTAAAAAAGGCGGAAGATATTCCATCTACTTTGAAAAAAGCCTTTTATATTGCATCTACGGGTCGTCCCGGCCCTGTTGTGGTGGATATTCCAAAAGATACTGTAAATCCGAATTTTAAATATCCTTATGAATACCCTGAATCTGTCGAGTTACGCTCTTATAATCCCACAGTAAATGGACACAAAGGTCAAATTAAAAAAGCGTTAAAAGCACTTTTAGTGGCGAAGAAACCAATACTTTTTGTCGGTGGTGGCGCGATTGCTGCTGAATGTAGTAAACAGTTAATTCAATTTGCACAACGTTTAAATTTGCCAGTGACTTCATCATTAATGGGATTAGGAGCTTATCCAAGTACAGATAAACAATTCTTAGGTATGTTGGGTATGCACGGTACTTTAGAAGCTAATACGGCAATGCACGAAAGTGATCTTATTTTGGGGATTGGCGTTCGTTTTGATGATCGCACGACAAATAATTTAGAAAAATATTGCCCAAATGCAAAAGTGATTCATATTGATATTGATCCAACCTCGATTTCTAAAAATGTGCCAGCTGCGATTCCAATTGTCGGAAATGCGAAAAATGTATTGGAAGAATTTTTGAGTTTATTGAATGAAGAAGGCTTGAGATCGCAAACAGATCTTGAAAGTTGGTGGCAAGAAATCAACCAATGGAAAGCAAAAAAATGTTTGGAATTTGACCGCACTTCTGGTGTGATTAAACCACAACAAGTAATAGAAGCCGTATATCGCCTCACGAAAGGACAAGCCTATGTCGCTTCTGATGTAGGTCAGCACCAAATGTTTGCTGCGTTACATTATCCATTCGATGAACCTCGTCATTGGATTAATTCTGGCGGTGCTGGCACAATGGGTTTTGGTTTTCCTGCAGCACTTGGTGTGAAATTAGCTCATCCTGAAGGAACTGTTGTTTGCGTTACTGGCGATGGTAGTATTCAAATGAATATTCAAGAGCTTTCTACCGCAACCCAATATGGCATTCCTGTTGTTATTATTTGTTTGAATAATCATTTCTTAGGAATGGTAAAACAATGGCAAGACTTGATTTATTCTGGTCGTCATTCACAAACCTATATGAATTCCTTGCCTGATTTTGTGAAATTGGCTGAATCTTATGGTCATATCGGTATAAAAATTGCTACGCCAGATGAACTTGAAAGTAAATTGCAAGAAGCATTCAGTATTAAAAATAAATTAGTATTTGTGGATATTAATGTAGATGAATCTGAGCATGTGTATCCAATGCAAATTCGTGGTGGCGCAATGAATGAAATGATTTTAAGTAAACCTCAAGAGGAGACAAACTAATGCGTAGAATTTTATCTGTTTTACTCGAAAATGAATCGGGAGCATTGTCGCGTGTTGTTGGTTTATTCTCTCAACGTGCCTTTAATATTGAAAGTTTGACGGTGGCGCCAACGGATGATCCAACGCTTTCCCGAATGACTATTGAAGCGGTGGGCGATGCTCAGGCATTGGAGCAAATCGAAAAACAACTCCATAAATTAGTGGATGTGTTCAAAGTGGTTAATTTAAGTGAGCAGGAACATATAGAACGAGAAATTGTTTTAGCGAAAGTAAGAGCAGTGGGATCATCTCGCGATGAAATTAAACGATTAGCGGATATTTTCCGTGGTCAAATTGTAGATGTTACACCTAAATCTTATACGATCCAATTAAGCGGTACAAATGATAAAGTTGATGCGTTTATTTCTGCACTGAAAGAAGAAACCACATTATTAGAAATTGTTCGTTCTGGCTTGATTAGTGTATCTCGTGGAGAAAAGAATATTCTCTAAAGTAGGGGCGTAAAGTGCGGAAATATTTTAATAAAATTTTTACCGCACTTTATTAAAAACGTTGTTGTTTTAAGGTTTTAATAAAAAAATCGTGACCAAGTTCACAAATCTAAAAATATGTATTTGCATAACTGATCGGATTTCTTTATTCTGAAACCACTAAAAACAAGTGCTATCTTAAATAGCCGACATCTATTTTGCTTTCCGAGTAGTGCCCCATTGGGGCACTTTTTTTATGCTTATTTACAGAATAAAAAATCCCTTTCGTGAGAAAGGGATTTTAATTATCTAAATTACATTTTTTCTACGGTTTTAATACCGAGTAACTCTAAACCTTGTTTCAAGGTTTTTTCCGTTAATAATGCTAATTTCAAACGACTTAATTTTACGGCCTCATCTTCAGCATTTAAAATTGGGCAATGCTCGTAGAATGACGAGAAGATGCCTGCTAGTTCGTATAAATAAGCACAAAGCACGTGTGGTGTGCCTTCTTTTCCGACAGTCTGCACGGCTTCTTCAAATTGTAGAAGTTTGATTGCAAGCGTTCTTTCTTTATCATCTTTAATAGTTAAAGGTGCAGCCAAAAGTGCGGTCGAATTTATATTAGTTTTATTAAAGATCGAACGAATACGGGTGTAAGCATATTGCATATAAGGTGCAGTGTTGCCTTCGAAACTTAACATATTATCCCAATCAAAAACGTAATCAGTAGTACGGTTTTTGGAGAGATCTGCATATTTCACCGCACCAATACCGACAGCCTCAATCACGGCTTCTTTTTCATCATTAGATAAATTGGTATTTTTTTCATTAATTAATACAGTGGCGCGTTCGATGGCTTCATCTAATAGATCGGCTAATTTTACCGTGCCACCAGTACGAGTTTTAAATGGCTTGCCATCTTTACCAAGCATCATCCCAAAGTTTTTATGCTCTAATGAGAAACTGTCTGGTACATAACCTGCTTTACGAGTAATTAACCAAGCTTGTTGCATATGTTGGCTTTGGCGAGTATCTGAAAAAACAAGTACGCGATTAGCTTTTAATGTTTCATAACGATATTTTGCTGCAGCTATATCGGTTGTAGTGTAAAGAAAACCGCCGTCTTTTTTCTGAACGATTACGCCCATTGGGTCGCCATCTTTATTTTTAAATTCATCTAAATAAACAACCAATGCACCATCATTTTCTACAGCCAAACCTTGTTTTTTAAGATCTTCTACAATGCTTGGTAACATAGGATTATAAAGACTTTCGCCCATTACATCTTTCTCGGTTAAAGTGACGTTTAAGCGATCATAGTTATGCTGATTTTGTTGCATAGTAATATCGACTAAACGTTTCCACATAGCTCGACAATATTCATCTCCACTTTGTAATTTCACGACGTAATTACGCGCTTTTTCTGCGAATACTTCATCTTCATCGTAATGTTTTTTGGCTTCGCGATAAAAGGCTTCAAGATCTTGTAATTCCATTTCACTGGCGTGTTCGTTTTGCATTTTTTCAAGATAAGCAATAAGCATTCCGAATTGCGTTCCCCAGTCGCCTACGTGATTAGCGCGGATGACATTGTGACCTAAAAACTCAAGGGTTCTAGCTACAGCATCGCCGATTATTGTAGAGCGTAAATGACCTACGTGCATTTCTTTTGCTACGTTTGGAGAGGAATAATCAATCACAACTGTTTGTTTATTGGTAGCTTGAATACCTAAATTTTTGTGGGAAAGTGCAGCTGAAATTTCAGTTGCTAGCCAAGTTGGATTTAAGAAAATATTGATAAAACCTGGGCCTGCAATTTCTAATTTTTCTGCAATATCAGATAGTTGAAGATTATCTAAAACTTTTTGAGCAAATTCTCGTGGATTTAAACCTAATTTTTTTGCTGCAGCCATAATGCCATTGGCTTGATAATCGCCAAATTGTGGTTTGCCTGATTGACGAACAAGCGCATCGCAAGATTGATCAGCTCCTGCAAGAATCATCGCTTGTTTAATTTTATCGGATAGAATAGATTGAATATTCACGTTTTTTCCTATGTTCAAATTGAATAATAAAAATAATCAGTTATGATACCGTTCTTTGTATATTTCTCAAAGGGACAAAATGACAAATTTACAGGAAAATTTGACCGCACTTTCAGCAGATTTAGCAATATTTGAAAGAAAAATTCAGCATTTAGCCAAAGAAATGACAATAGATTTGTCTCATTATGAAATCGATCACCTTGCATTACGGGTAAATAGTGAGCAAAGTGCTAAAAATTGGCTGATACTTTTATTAAAGTGCGGTAGAATTTTATCTGATAATATTGTTAATGGTCGTAAGATTTATCTTATTGAATTAGAAAAACCAGTTAAATTTGCCAATCAATTTGTGGATATTATTGAACTTCCACTTCCTAAAAATAAAAAATATCCAATTGAAGGTTGGGAACATATTGAGATTGTAGTGCCATTTTTACCGAATGAATCGATAAATGAATGGATTGACCGTGTTAATATGTATTTTTTATGGGACAAATTAACTCAATTAACCATTAAAGTGAGCGAGCCTAAAGTGGATGGCGAGAGATTACCTAATCCATCTATTGCAGTAAGTTTTGTTGATAAGACATCAAATCATACTTGTATTAAGGTTCATCCTTATTCTATAAAGAAAATACTCGAGGTTTAGCAAAATGAAAAAATTATCTCTTGCATTAGCGGTTTTAGCAGCTGTAGGTTTAAGCGCTTGTTCTTCTTTCCAAAAAGATGAAAATGCTTATAAAGGTCAAATCGTTTTTAGTCAAATGGAAGGTGAAAATCTTAAATTAACCATCCGTAAAAATAATTGTTCAGGTAATCAACAAGAAGGTGAGCAAGTTGTGCTTACTCACAAGTATGATTCAACCTTGGTTGTGGGGGCTTGTGTTTTAGTATCAGAGAATGGTAATACTAAAAACATTTCAACTTTTTCTCCGAGAAATCCACTTTAATTCCTTTTCAGAGGGAACATAGCATATAAAAAAAACAAGTATGGCATTAGCACTGTTAGTTGCTTTTAGTGTAACTGGTTGTGCAAATACTGATGTTTTCAGCGGTGATGTTTATAGTGCGTCTCAAGCTAAAGAAGCTCGTTCAATTACTTATGGTACGATTGTTTCTGTGCGTCCTGTTAAAATCCAAGCGGATAATCAAGGTGTTGTTGGTACGCTTGGTGGTGCTTTAGGTGGTATTGCAGGTAGTGCAATTGGCGGTGGTCGTGATCAAGCTATTGCTGCAGTAGTTGGCGCAATCGGCGGAGCAGTAGCTGGA
Source organism: Haemophilus haemolyticus (assembly GCF_003493605.1). Taxonomy (GTDB): domain Bacteria; phylum Pseudomonadota; class Gammaproteobacteria; order Enterobacterales; family Pasteurellaceae; genus Haemophilus; species Haemophilus haemolyticus_J. The sequence goes on along the minus strand of NZ_QQKA01000001.1, from coordinate 214,405 downwards.
AGCAAAATCGAAGAAAAAATGAGTCAAGTAAACGGTGCTGAACTTGTAATTAAGAAAGATGACGGTCAAGAGATCGTTGTTGTTCAAAAGGCTGACAGCAGTTTTGTAGCTGGTCGCCGAGTTCGTATTGTTGGTGGTGGCTCAAACTTAAATGTTTCTGTGCTATAACTAATAGCGTTAACGCTTAATATATTATTAATCAGCGTCTTAACTTAATCAGTTAAGGCGCTGATTTTTTTATTATTAAACATACAAAAAACAATCAATTAAAAATTGCTATATCTATTCATAACATCTTAAAGATAAATTTAAAGGACTAAATCCTATAATAAATATGGAATTTAGTCCTTTATATAAAATTATAATTGTTTAAATATTTTATATTAAATAAACAATTAACGCCATGCTTTAAATTGATTAATTAACCCATTGGTTGAACTGTCATGACTTGCTACTTTTTCAGAATCTGTTAATTCAGGAAGAATTCTGTTTGCAAGTTGTTTGCCTAGTTCTACACCCCATTGATCGAAGCTAAAGATATTAAAAATGACACCTTGTACGAAGATTTTATGTTCATACATAGCAATTAATGCTCCCAAGGTAAATGGCGTGATTTTTTGAACGAGAATCGAATTAGTTGGCTTATTACCAGTGAATACTTTAAATGGAACGATATTTTTTACATCATCCAAAGATTTACCCGCTTTTACAAATTCAGCCTCAACTTCCTCTTTTGTTTTTCCGAATGCTAATGCTTCTGTTTGTGCGAAGAAGTTAGAAAGCAATTTATTGTGATGATCTGCCAATGGGTTATGGCTTTGGGCTGGCGCAATAAAATCACAAGGAATTAAAGTAGTGCCTTGGTGAATTAATTGATAGAACGCGTGTTGTCCGTTTGTACCAGGTTCTCCCCAAATGATAGGGCCAGTTTGATAATTTTTAATGACATTGCCATCACGATCGACATATTTACCATTTGATTCCATATTACCTTGTTGGAAATAAGCCGCAAAGCGATGTAAATATTGATCATAAGGTAATATCGCTTCTGTTTGTGCACCAAGGAAATTAGTATTCCATAAACCAACTAATGCTAAAGTGGTAGGAATATTTTTTTCAATTGGAGTAGAGCGGAAATGTTTATCCATTTCATGCGCACCATTCAATAGCTCTTCAAAGTTTTCAAAGCCAATTGATAGTGCAATTGAAAGACCAATAGCCGACCACAAAGAGTAACGGCCACCAACCCAATCCCAAAATTCAAACATGTTATTGGTATCAATACCAAATTTTTCTACATCTTTGGCATTGGTTGATAATGCTGCGAAATGTTTTGCAACCGCACTTTCATCTTTCGCTGCTTTCAGTAGCCAATCACGTGCACTTTGCGCATTTGTCATGGTTTCTTGAGTGGTAAACGTTTTAGATGCCACTAAGAAAAGAGTGGTTTCTGGATTTACTTTTTTTAAGGTCTCCGCAATATGTGTACCATCCACATTTGAAACAAAGTGCATATTTAGATGATTTTTATATGGGCGAAGTGCTTCGGTTACCATATAAGGACCTAAATCAGAGCCACCAATACCAATATTCACAACATCAGTAATGGCTTTTCCTGTATAGCCTTTCCATTCTCCCGAAATGATACGCTGGCAGAAATCTTTCATTTTAGCTAGCACAGCATTGACTTCAGGCATAACATCTTTACCATCAACAAGCACTGGCGTATTAGCGCGATTGCGGAGTGCGGTATGTAGCACAGCACGATTTTCAGTACGATTGATTTTATCGCCAGTAAACATTGCTTCTTTTGCGCTATCAAGAGAGCATTCTTGAGCAAGTTGGCGAAGAAGTGAAAGGGTTGTTTGATTGATATTATTTTTGGAAAAATCTACAAGAATTTGGTTATTGAATGTTAAAGAATAATCGTCAAAACGATTTTTTTCTTGTTTAAATAAATCTTGGATAGTAGTGTTTGATAATTCAGCTTTGTGTGCTTCAAGAGCTTTCCACGCTTGGGTGTGAGTTGGGTTAATATTTTTCATAGTATTTCCTTTCATTAAAAATAATTGAAATTTTAACCGCACTTTCTGGGATTTTTATTAGAGAGGGAATGAATCCCTCTTTTCAGAAAATGCAGTGATTAACAGATTAATCAATATATTCAGTTATAACACGCGGAGTTAATTTTGTAATTAGCTCGTAGCTTAAAATTCCTGTGAATTTAGCTACGGTTTCAATAGGTAATTCCTTACCCCATAGAATTACTTCATCACCTACTTGATCTTGGCTATCAGGTCCTAAATCAACGGTTAACATATCCATTGAAACCCTTCCAACGATTGGCACGATACGACCATTCAAATAAACAGGCGTGCCTTCAGGCACATCTCGAGGATATCCATCGCCATAGCCAATAGCCACAACGCCGATTTTTGTATCATGTGAACTTGTCCAAATGCCACCGTATCCAACAGGTTCACCTTGTTTATGGTTACGAACAGCAATCAATGATGAAGTTAAATTCATCACTGGCGTTAAACCAAATTCAGCGCCGACGGTATCGGTTGGTGAAATGCCATACATAATAATACCTGGGCGGATACATTCCAGATGAGATTCAGGCCAGAAGAGAATGCCGCCTGACGCAGCAATAGTACGTTCATCTTGTTTATCTTTTGTGGCGGATAAAAAGCGGTTGATTTGAAGTTGGGTATAATTGGATTCTAATTCATCAGCGCGACTAAAATGGCTAACAAAGCCTAAGTGCGGTTGAATATATGGAAGTTTTTTAAGTTCATTATAGAAAAAATCCACTTCATCTAATGCAACACCTAAACGATGCATGCCTGTGTCTATTTTTAACCAAACTTTAATTGGGCTTGGTAAATTCGCACGTTTTAGTGCTTCCAATTGTTCACGATTATGTACGATAGTTTCAATATTATTGACTGCTAAGACGGGCAAATCTTGTTCATTAAAAAAGCCTTCAAGTAATAAAATCGGTTTAGTAATACCATTGGAACGTAATGCCAGAGCCTCTTCTAAACGCGCCACGCCAAAGCAATCAACATTTTGTTCTAAAGTTGATGCGACAAACACAACGCCGTGACCATAGGCGTTTGCTTTAACCACAGCGATGATTTTACTATTTGGTGCTTTTTGTTTAATTATTTCTAAATTTTGTTTTAAGGCGTGCGAGCTAATTTTCGCTGTCGCCGGTTTTACATTCATTGTTATTCCTTAATAATCATCATGATATTCACGTTGTTCGGCGAGATTGTCGAAGCGTGAGAATTGCCCATTAAATTTTAACCGCACTCGACCAATCGGGCCGTTACGCTGTTTACCGATAATAATTTCTGCAACCCCTTTATCTTCCGAGTTATCGTTATAGACTTCATCTCGGTAAATAAACATAATCAAGTCTGCATCTTGTTCAATAGAGCCAGATTCACGTAAATCTGAGTTTACAGGGCGTTTGTCCGCACGTTGTTCTAAAGTACGATTTAACTGAGAAAGGGCGACTACTGGCACTTGTAATTCTTTAGCGAGCGCTTTGAGGGAACGGGAAATTTCTGCGATTTCTAGTGTTCGGTTATCTGAAAATGCGGGTGCGCGCATTAATTGCAAATAATCCACCATAATCATACTTAATCCACCATTCTCACGATAAACTCGGCGTGCGCGCGAACGAACGTCGGTAGGAGTTAAACCTGAAGAATCATCGATAAAAAGATTATTTTTTTGCTTGAACATTCCCACTACGCTGGCAATTTTGTTCCATTCGATTTCATCTAAATTTTGACCTGTTCGGATTTTAGTTTGATCAACGCGAGCAAGGGATGCGATCATACGCATCATAATTTGTTCTGCGGGCATTTCTAAACTAAATACTAAAACGGGTTTTTCGCTTGCCATTGCGGCATTTTCGCAAAGGTTCATGGCGAAAGTAGTTTTACCCATTGACGGACGTGCTGCAACGATAATTAAGTCAGAAGGCTGTAAACCTGCCGTTTTTTTATCAAGATCAGTGAAACCTGTCGTAATGCCCGTTACACCTGAATGATTTTCAAGTTTGCTTAAAATATCGATTTTTTCAATGGTACTTTCCAGCACATTGATCACATTTTGTGGGCCTTCGCTAGAAGTAGTCCGTTTTTCTGCAATCGCAAACACTTCACGTTCAGCCTCATCAAGAATTAACTTGATATCTTGCCCTTTGGGAGAATAGCTATTTTCAGCAATGCGATTTCCTACCGAAATAAGTTCTCGTAATATGGCTTTCTCGCGCACAATATCTGCATAGGCCAAAATATTAATTGCGTTCGGAGTATTATTGGAAAGTTCAGCTAGATAGGCAAATCCACCCACTTCATCGCTTACACCACGGCTTCTTAAGGCTTGATCTAGCGTAATTAAATCAATAGGTGATTGATTACGCATTAGATGTTCCATTTCTGTAAAAATTAGACGATGCTGAAAAGTATAAAAATCGTCAGCAATCACACGTTCAGCAATGCCATCCCAATGTTGATTGCTCAGCATGATGCCACCCAACACGGCTTGTTCAGCCTCAAGTGAGTGCGGTGGAATACTTATTTGTGCCGTTTTTTTGTCAGAAGATTTGATTTGAGGTTGTGAGGCCATAGGACTTATTTCGATACTAGAATGTCGCCTATGATACCGCAAATATCTATTGGATTTAAGTGAAAAGTGCGGTGAAAAAAGGAAATAAAAAATGGTGGAAAAATCCACCGCTCTTTCATTTTAACGTATTTAGATTGTTGATTATTCAACAATTAATGTACGACATACGTTGGTTTGTGTCGCACCTTGACCACCGTGAGTAACAAGCACTAAATCCCCAGTAGATAAGTAACCTTTTTCTTTTAATGATTGAAGTGCTACTTTTGCACTGGTTTCTGTGCGGCTATCTTCACCATGATAAACTGGAGTTACACCACGGTATAGTGCACAAAGGTTTAACGTTTCTTGGTTACGAGATAAGGCAAAGATTGGTAAGCCAGAGCTAATGCGTGACATTAATAATGGAGTACGGCCTGTGCTAGTTAAAGTGACGATTGCTGCAACACCTTTCATGTGGTTTGCTGCATACATTGCAGACATAGCAACAGACTCTTCAATGGTTTCAAATTCTTTATCCATACGGTGACGAGAAACGTTAATGCTTGGCATTTTTTCTGCACCTAAACATACGCCAGCCATTGCTGCTACTGTTTCAGAAGGATATTGACCAGCAGCCGTTTCTGCAGAAAGCATAACTGCATCAGTACCGTCTAATACTGCGTTTGCAACGTCCATTACTTCAGCACGAGTTGGCATTGGGTTGCTAATCATTGATTCCATCATTTGAGTCGCTGTAATTACAGCACGATTTAATTGACGTGAACGACGGATTAATTTTTTCTGTACACCGACTAATTCAGGATCACCGATTTCTACACCTAAGTCACCACGAGCAACCATAATTACGTCAGATGCTAAAATGATATCGTCCATTGCCTCATCATTAGCTACGGTTTCTGCACGTTCAACTTTAGCAACGATTTTTGCATTTAAACCAGCTTGTTGAGCAAGTTCACGCGCATAATTTAGGTCAGCACTTGAACGAGGGAAAGAAACGGCTAAGAAATCAACGCCAATGCGTGCCGCTGTAATAATGTCTGCTTTATCTTTTTCTGTTAATGCATCTGCAGATAAACCACCGCCTAATTTGTTGATACCTTTATTATTTGATAATGGTCCCCCAACAGTAACTTCAGTGAAAACTTTTGCTCCATCAGTTGATAATACTTTTAATTGAACACGACCATCATCTAATAAAAGAATATCGCCCGGCACAACATCTTGTGGAAGCGTTTTATAGTCTAAACCAACGGATTCTTGAGTGCCTTCGCCTTTTGGTAACTCTGCATCAAGAATGAATTTATCGCCAACGCTTAAGAAAATTTTACCGTCTTTAAAGGTAGAAACACGAATTTTAGGACCTTGTAAATCACCTAAGATTGCCACGGTTTTACCTAATTTTTTCGCGATAGAACGTACACGTTCTGCTCGTTCGATATGATCTTCAGGTGTACCGTGAGAGAAGTTCATACGAACTACGTTAGCACCCGCTGCGATAATTTTTTCAAGATTGTTATCACGGTCAGTTGATGGGCCCATAGTACATACAATCTTCGTTCTTCTTAGTCTTCTAGACATTATTTACTCCGTCAATAATCACAAAATTTTAAAGATACTATTTTACTTGGCTACATATTAGCCAGATGAAAAATTGGTGCGCATTATACGCTTAAAAAATTTGGAAATCAAAAACAGCCCTGTTATTTAAGGTAATACTGTTTACTTTTTTGCCAGTTATCTCGAGTTTTAAGAAAAATACTTGTTTTCAGATTAAAAATATCTATAATTCCAAACACTTTATGCAGTGCGACTATAGCTCAGTTGGTTAGAGCACCACCTTGACATGGTGGGGGTCACTGGTTCGAGTCCAGCTAGTCGCACCAATTAACCCTTTCATAACCCCGTGAAACTAATCGCGGGGTTTTGTTTTATCCAGGTTTTATGAGTAATATAAGAGAACAATAAATTGTTCCTATATAAAAACGGCTAAAAATATTTCTATTTTTAGCCGCGCTTTTTAATTTTCTTCTTTATTTTCTTTAAATAAGCCTGATGTGCCCTCCGAATAATCTCTAGGCTGTTCATTTTGAGATTTATCTGTTGCAGTAATTAACTGTTGGGTGAATAAACCTTTGTGATCTTTTTCGCCCAGTAAATTATTGGAGGAAGTTGCGTAGTGGCGATAAAGTTTTTGATAATCGTTAATTAAGGTTTTGAATAACTCAGCACTTTCTGCAAAATGTTTTTCGATTTGCGCCTTTTGTGTATCAAGTTGGGTTTTGACTGTTTTTAATTCAGCCTCTGTTTTAGCTTGATGTTTTACGGATCCTTTGGTTAAACGCACAATAATGTAACCAATAAATAACCCAACAATAAAAGCGATACCAATTGCTACCCAAATTTCATTTGTCCAATTTTCCATAATATTCTCCTGTTTATTCGGCTTAAAAAACTAACAAGTTGCAATAATAACAATTTCAACTTTCCAACGAGGATCCGCTAATTTAGCTTCCACTGTCGCTCGACTTGGTGGGCTAACATGATCGACCCATTCATCCCAAGCTTGATTTAATTGTGCATAATCTTGCATGTCTGCCAAGAAAATTTGTGCGGTTAAAATGTTGCTTTTATTGGAGCCAATTTCTGCTAACAATTTATCAATTAAACCTAATACTTCTTTGGTTTGTTCGTAGGCATTTTGCTCGATGGTTAATTCTGGAACTTGCCCTGCAAAATAGGCGAGGTTGTTATGAATTGAAACTTCACTTAAACGTGCACTGGGTAAAATGCGTTGAATTGTCATAGGGTTCTCCTTTGGGGTATTTTCTTCTATTCTAAATAGCGTTTACCACTTTGTAAAATCCTCTTTACTAGGCTAGAATACCCGATAATTATTCTCAATTATTTAATCATTATGAAACTGCTTATCTCTAATCAGCATGGCGCTATTGTTATGGCATTGGTGCCTTTTATTTACGGCATGTTACTTGCCAATCCTGTATGGGCGCACGTATTTTTACTATTAGGATGGTTTTCGCTTTATTTGATGACGTATCCTTTTTTGAATTTATTTAAAGGTAAAAATCTTGAGTTATACAAAAAATGGTCTGTGATTTATTTTGCTGCCGCCGTGATTTTGGCGATTCCGGCGTTAATTTATAATTGGCAAGTGCTGTATTTTATGTTTGCCATGCTGCCGTTTGTCGTGGTAAACATTTATTTCACCAAGAAAAAAGATGAGCGCAATTTATGGAATGATTTAGCGGGGATCTTAATTTTTGCCCTAGCAGGAATGGGATCTTATTATTTTTCTGACCGCACTTTTGATGAAAAAATGCTTTGGGTAGCGATTTATCCAACATTATTTTTTATTGGAACAACACTTTATGTGAAATCTATGATGCGTGAGCGAAAAAATCCACGTTATTTTTGGGCGTCAGTAATTTTTCACTTATTATGTGTGCTGATTTTTGTGGTTTCGCAACAATTTATTTTAGCATTAGCTTTTGTCCCTGGATTAGTGCGAGCGGTTTATCTGCCCACTAAAAAGCTCTCTGTTATGCAAGTTGGACTAACCGAATTTGCGATTACTGCCGTGTTTTTTATTTTACTTTTAATAGCAACCTTGTAAATGAAACTGAAGTTATTTTTTCATACAGTATTACTTTCTTGTAGCTTGCCTATTTGGGCGATGAAAACCGTTGATATTACAGCGAGTTCGAAAATGGATGATCAAGCAAGAATGAATTTGGCACAAGACTTTGCCAATAAACAACAATGGATCTCTGTTTTCGATATTATGTATCCGATGGCTTTAGAAGGAAATATCACCGCTCAAAGCAATCTAGGTATGTTATATAACCTTGGGCGTGGTACAGTGAGAGATTACGAAAAGGCTTATTGGTGGTTTAGCGAAGCGGCAGAGAAGGGCAGCGTGAAAGGGCTAAATAACCTTGGCGTTATGTATCTACGTGGCGATTACGTCAAACAAAATACAGAGCAAGCCATTAAGCTTTTTGAACGTACAGCTCGAGCTAAAGATACGGATGCGATGATGATGTTAAGCAATATTTATCGCTCGCAAAACCAACCTGAAAAATCATTGGAATGGTTGAAGAAAGCTGCTGACTTAGGTAATAAGGAAGCAAAACAGCGTTTATCTAATCAGCCATAATCTAAAAGTGCGGTTATTTTAATCGCACAAATTTCACGCCACTATGTTGCAATAGCAATTTCATTGGATCTTCATCATTCGAGACTGTTTTCTCACGTAATTCAATTAATTTCATCCGCAAATGGGCGAGTTCATGAATTCGTATGGCCACTTCTTTAATATGTTTGTCTAACACGCGATTTATTTCTTCTGCTTGTTGTTTGGAGGCATTTTCTAAATTCAGTAGGCTTTTTATTTCACTTAATGAAATATCTAGATTTCGGCAGTTACAAATAAACGATAAACGTTGTAAATGTTCTTCATTATATTGCCGAAAATTGCCTGAAGTGCGTTTTGGGGGCGGGATTAAACCCTGTTGTTCATAATAACGAATGGTTTCTACGGTACAGCCTAGGGCTTTAGCAAGTGCTCCAATTTTCATCAATTTCCTTAAAAAATGACTTGACTCTAAAGTTACTTCATATTTTATCATGCATTCAGATTTTCTTAAACAAAAACAAACAAGGAGTATCCAAAATGGAATTAAAAAAAATCGCAGTGGGATTAACCGCACTTTTAGGTATGTCTGTTGCTAACGCTCACAATGTTTGGCTTGAACCTGCTTCAGCTAAAGGTGAATACGTGGTGAAATTTGGACATGAACAAACTGAAACCTATCCAGAATCTAAACTTAAATCTATCCAAGCCTTAAATGCGCAAGGAAAATTAACTGCCGTTGATTACCAATTCAGAAATGGCGAAGCCTATCTTATGCCTAAATCAGATTTAGTATTCGTTCATTTCGATAATGGCGTATGGTCAAAATTACCAAGCGGTAAATACGTTGAAAAAACAAAACGTGAAGAACCAACAGCAGAATTTAGTACCAATCCTGTTAAATTTGGTAAAGCGATTTTGAAATGGGATGCTGAATCTTTCAAATCTCATCAACAAGCTTACGAATTGATTCCTCAAGAAAAAGCACAAGCGAACAAACCACTTTCTATCCTTGTGTTACATAATGGCAAACCAGTTCAAGGCATTAAAGTGGGCGTGAGTGAAGATGCTCCGTTCAATTTAACTAATGAAAAAGGTATCGCTCAATTTACGCCAACTAAAGGTTTCAACAAAGTATGGGCAGAGTTTGAGGAAAAAGTAACTAATAATGCGGATTACGATCGTCGCTCTGTAGAATATATGTTAACTTTTGATGCGCAATAATATGGATTTGGGATGAAGAAAATTGTTTTTTTAACCGCACTTTTTGCGGCTTGCTATCTCCCGAATGCTTATGCCCACGCGCTTTATGTGTTTGCCCAATATGATGGGCAAACACTCTCTGGTAAATCCTATTATTCTGATATGACCCCAGCAGCTGAAACTTATTTAGAAGTTTTCCGATCAGGTGTTTCTGATCCTGTTTTAACTGGAAAAACAGACCGCCAAGGTGCATTTAAGCTTTCGATTGCTGATGTGCCACATACAACCTTAAAAGTTGTGGTGGAAGGCGATGAAGGACACCGTGCGTCAGTGGTTGCCGCTCATACATCTGCCGAAAATCAAAGCGGTGCAGATTTAATGCTTCTTCGTGAAGATATTGCGCATTTAAAAGATAAAATTTATTTGCATGATATTTTAGGCGGAATCGGTTATATCGTTGGTATTGCTGGACTTATTGCTTTACGTAATGCGCGTAAAATTAAACAAGGACGTATTTAATGCATTTATCTGAAGGCGTGTTACATACGCCTATTTTATTAGCTGGCGCAGTGCTTGCTGTTGCTGGCATTGCCGTGGGGTTACGTCGTTTAGAATCAGAACGTTTACCGCTCACCGCACTTTTTGCGGCTGCATTTTTTGTGGCAGGAACCATTCATGTACCTGTAGGAATTGGTAGCGTGCATTTAATTTTAAATGGAATGGCTGGTTTATTTCTTGGGTGGGCTGTTTTTCCTGCATTCCTCATTGCACTTTTATTGCAAGTCATCTTCTTTTCTTTTGGCGGATTTGCAGTGTTAGGTGTTAATCTTTGCGTGATGGCAACGCCAGCGGTGATTGCTCATTATCTTTTCCGTTCTCGTTTACAACCGAACATGGCTTTAAGAGATCGCTTATTAGTCGGTATTGGTGCTGGCGTTATTGGCGTTGGCGGAGCAGGGGCGCTTGCTTCTTTTGTGCTGATGTTAGATGGTGGAAAAAGTTATCTGAATCTTGTTTGGCTCTTGCTAGTCTCTCATATTCCGGTATTTATTTTGGATAGTATTATCAGCGTAGGAGTGATTACCTTGCTTGGTAAAATGTATCCTGAAGTCATGAATCGTACCGAGAATGTCTCTTAATGAAAATTCACTGCTTGTTTCAACCGCACTTTAGGTTGGTTTATCTGTTTATCTGGGGGCTAATCATCAGTGGATTGAGTGATCTCACTTGGCTTATTCCCCTTAATGTGCTTGCTGTTTCTCTCTTTTTTATTTCACTGCAGTTCAGTCAAAAATCTTTTTTGCCTTACCTTAAACGTTGGTTTGCTTTAATCATTTTTATTGCTTTAATGTGGGCGACATTAAGTTGGAAAATTGGAGAAAATGGCATTGAACTCAATTTTCAAGGTATAGAATTAGCAGAAAAATTGAGTTTGCGGACTCATTTATTGTTGATTTCACTTTGGCTTTTTTTGTGGAATATTAATGATGCGGTGCTTGTTCAAGCTATTGGTAAATTGCCTTTACCAGAAAAATTAATTCAACTTTTTGTGCTGACTATACGTTACATTGCACTGCTTGGCGAATTGCGTCAAAAAATGGATATTGCCATGCGCGCTCGTGGATTTCGTCCTGGGCTTAATCGCCGAACCCTTTATGTGACGGCTCAAAGTGTCGCTTTATTATTGATTCATGCCCTGCTGAAAGCCGAAACGGCACAAATGGCTTTAAAATGTCGTGGTTTTCAGTTCGGAAAAAAGAGAGAAAAATAACATGTTAGCTGTAAATAATCTTTGTATAGAACGCAATGGTAGAGCAATTATTCAAGATTTGAGTTTTACCTTGGAAGGTCAAAAACGCCTTTTCGTACAAGGGGAAATTGGATCAGGAAAAACCACTTTACTGCTTGCTTTGTTGGGATTTGTTCCTGTAACCAAAGGTGAAATTAAACTATTTGGCCAAGTTTGTCGTGAAGAAAAAGATTTTGCACCGTTTCGTGGCACGATTGGTATTTGTTTTCAAAATGCCGATGATCAACTTTTTGGCCCAACAGTATTAGATGATATTGCCTTTGGTCCATTAAATCAAAACGTGCCTATAGAGCAGGCGTATCATATTGCAGAACAGCAATTAGAACGTCTTGGTATTACACGTTTAAAAGATCGTATGGTACATACCTTATCTGGTGGTGAGAAAAATTTCACCGCACTTGCAGGTGTTTTAGCGATGCAACCAAAAATCTTATTATTAGATGAACCCACCAATGGATTAGATCGAAAAAATACTGAAAAATTGACCGCACTTTTGCGAGAACTTTCCTTACCCATTTTGATTTCATCCCATCATCATGGATTTATTAACGAATTAGCCACAGAAATTATTAGTTTATGATCTTCATCAAAAAGCCGAATTTTGATTGTGCTATGCTTGTTGCAAATTTGTTGACAAAGCTAAGGGTTTTGAGTGTTTTAAACATCATTTCTGTTGAAAGTCAGTTTGAAATCTCAGCCCAAATAATCACATTAAAACGGAGGATTTATGTGTACAACCTGTGGCTGCGGACATCCAGAGCAAGTCCGTATTGGTGAATTACCTCATACTCATGATGATCAAGGAAGTCATCAATCAGGTACGCCAAACTTTTCACATTCAACATTTCATTTCAATAAACCAGTCGATTCAGACGATACTCAAAAACGTTTGTTAAAAATCGAACAAGATGTTCTTGGAAAAAATAATCAACTCGCGGATCACAACCGAGCATTCTTTGCGAAACAACATATTTTAGCTTTGAATCTTGTATCGAGTCCGGGTTCAGGCAAAACCACACTTTTAACGACGACGCTAAATGCCCTCAAAAATGACCGCACTTGTTATGTAATCGAAGGCGATCAACAAACTGAAAATGATGCAGATCGTATTCGTGCTACTGGCGTGCCGGCTATTCAAGTAAATACAGGCAAAGGCTGCCACTTGGATGCACAAATGATTAGCGAAGCAATGGTAAAATTAAGACCTCAAGCTGACAGTATTATGTTTATCGAAAATGTGGGAAATTTAGTTTGTCCATCTGAATTTGATCTGGGTGAAAAAGCGAAAGTGGTGATTTTATCAGTGACAGAAGGCGAAGATAAACCGCTTAAATACCCGCATATGTTTGCCGCATCAAGTTTAATGATTTTAAATAAAGTGGATTTATTACCTTACTTGAAATTTGATGTAGAACAATGCATTGCTAATGCAAAACGTGTGAATCCGAATATTGAAGTGATTCAACTTTCCGCTACCACAGAACAAGGTCTCAGTGAGTGGTTAAATTGGCTAGAACAACAACGTAAACAAGGATAATCGATGCGATTTGTTGATGAATTTCGCGATCCTGAACTTGCCCGTAGTTTAGTGGCGCAACTTGAAAAATTGATGGAAAAAATGCCGCACTTTACGGCGCAGAATCCATTGTATTTAATGGAAGTATGTGGCGGGCATACCCATACGATTTTTAAATTTGGATTGGATCGGCTATTGCCAAAAAGTATCGAATTTATTCATGGCCCAGGTTGTCCTGTCTGTGTGCTTCCGATGGGACGTATTGATGTTTGTATTGAAATTGCACTAAAACCAGATGTTATTTTCTGTACCTTTGGTGATGCAATGCGGGTGAAAGGTCGCAAAGGTTCGCTTTTAGAAGCAAAAGCGAAAGGCGCAGATGTTCGCATTGTGTATTCTCCTTTGGATGCATTGAATATTGCACAAAATAATCCGAATAAAAAAGTCGTCTTTTTTTCCTTAGGATTTGAAACGACGATGCCGAGCACAGCAGTGACGCTTCAACAAGCCAAAAAACTAGGAACAAAAAATTTCTGGATTGTTTGCCAAAACATCACAATTATTCCAACGTTACATAGCTTGCTAGCACAAGATCAAGTCAAAATTGATGGTTTTCTTGCGCCAGGGCATGTGAGTATGGTGATTGGTTCATCGCCTTATCAAGGGATTGTCGATAAATATCACAAACCTTTTGTGATTACAGGTTTTGAACCTTTAGATATTTTGCAGGCGATTGTGATGTTAGTGCAGCAATTTGTTGATGGCCGTTGTGAAATCGAAAATCAATATAAACGCATTGTTGATGATCACGGAAATGCTTTAGCCCAACGTTCAATGCAAGAAGTATTCCAGCTTAAAGCAAGCAGTGAATGGCGTGGCTTGGGAGAAATTGAACAATCAGGCGTGGAATTGACAGATGCTTATCGTGAATTTGATGCCGAAATTTATTTCCAAAGCCAAGCGCAACAGGTGGCGGATGATCCTAATTCTCGTTGCGGCGATGTCTTGACTGGGCGTTGTAAACCATCTGATTGCCCATTATTTGGCACAGGTTGTAATCCAGATAATGCTTATGGCGCATTAATGGTTTCTTCCGAAGGTGCATGTGCAGCCTATTATCAATATCGGAGAGAATAAAATGAGCGAATTTATCACAATGGCGCACGGTAATGGCGGTGCTGCCATGCAGAAATTGATCCAAGATTATTTTGTTGAAGCCTTTGCCAATCCAATTTTGGCGCAAGGGGAAGATCAGGCAAGAATTCCATTAACCGAATTAGCAAAGCAAGGCGAAACACTGTCATTTAGCACGGATAGTTTTGTGATTGATCCCATTTTTTTCCCTGGTGGTAACATCGGGAAATTAGCAGTGTGCGGCACTGCAAATGATGTGGCGGTGTGCGGTGCGATGCCAAAATACTTATCCTGTGGCTTTATTTTGGAGGAAGGCTTGCCGCTTGCGGATCTTAAAGCAATTATTCAATCAATGGCTGAAACCGCAAAAGCTGCGGGCATTCAGGTGGTTACCGGCGATACAAAAGTGGTACAAAAAGGCGCAGTGGATAAGATTTTTATCAATACCAGTGGAATTGGAGTTATTCCTCAAAATTTGGATTGGGGTGTTCATAACATTCAGGCTGGCGATAAAATCATTGTTAGCGGCACTATTGGGGATCATGGCGCAACAATTTTAAATTTACGAGAAAAATTGGGTATCCAAACGGATCTTCACAGTGATTGCGCCGTGCTTTATCCATTGATTGAAAATTTACGCGAAGTAGATGGTGTGAAAGCAGTTCGAGATGCGACCCGTGGGGGAGTCAATGCTGTTTTGCATGAATTTGCACAGGCACAACAGCTAGGGATTAATATTGATGAACAAGCCTTACCAATTCGCCAAGAAGTGCGAGGAATTTGTGAATTACTTGGTCTTGAAGCATTAAACTTCGCTAATGAAGGCAAGCTTGTTATCGTTGCTTCAGCTGAAAAAACACCAGAAATTTTGACCGCACTTCGTTGTCATCCATTAGGTGAAAATGCGGCTGTGATTGGTGAAGTGACAACCGATAAAAAAGTGCGTTTAGTAGGCATTTTTGGACAAAGTCGATTGTTAGATTTACCAACAAATGAACCATTACCAAGAATTTGTTAATGATTAAATAAAATTAAAGCCTTGATAATCAAGGCTTTAGTTTTTTTTGTTTGGTGGAGCTGGGGGGAGTTGAACCCCCGTCCGAAATTACTCTACCTTCAGTACTACACGTTTAGTCTCGTCTTTAATTTCACTTAAGCATGCGGACAGACACGCTAAACTTAAGCTAGTTTGATTCAATTTAGTGCTTCGATCCTCAAACGGCGACTTCCACACGATCTCGTTTTGGTTTGACTCCGCGTTATCCCCGTCTTACGAGCGGAAGCTGGGGCGCGAAGGCTAAATGCAGGTTATTAAGCTGCTAAAGCGTATTGTTCGTCGTTTGCGACTATTTTTTTGCGGTTTATTTACGAGGCCTACCGCACCTCGACGTGCACCTTGGGCTTCGCTAATCCCGTCGAATCCTGAATCAGCCCCAAAATTGCGTGTTAGTCTAACAAAAAAAGAAAGGTAGGGAAAGTTGAGATTGATTGAATTGCTGCTTTAAAGGGCATTTATAAAAGGTTAAATTGCAAGGATATTAATTTAAGTGTATATTTAAACAGTTGTTTGCTTGATTAATATTAGAAAATATTTAACCGCACTTTTTTATGCTACAAGATAAAAAAATTATTCACATTGATATGGATTGTTTTTACGCATCAATTGAGATTCGTGAAAATCCTAATTTACAGGGAAAGCCTGTTGCTGTAGGTGGTTCTTCTCGTCAACGAGGTGTATTAACAACTTGTAATTATGAGGCGAGAAAATTTGGTTTACATAGTGCAATGCCAACGGCTCAAGCCATAAAAAAGTGTCCTAATCTAGTTCTTGTGCCTGTGAATATGGCGTTGTATAAACAAGTCTCAGCACAAATTCATCAAATCTTCCAGCGTTACACCGATATTATTGAACCACTTTCTTTAGATGAAGCTTATTTAGATGTTACGCACTGCCAAAAATGTTCTGGCTCAGCTACTTGGATCGCACAAGAAATCCGCCAAGCCATTTTTGATGAGTTGAATTTAACTGCCTCGGCAGGTGTGGCGCCTTTAAAATTCCTTGCCAAAATCGCCTCGGATATGAATAAACCTAATGGGCAATTTGTGATTAAACCGAACGAAGCCAGTGAATTTATTAAAACCTTATCTTTAAATAAAATTCCTGGTGTGGGTAAAGTAACATCACAACGATTACTTGATATGGGATTAGAAACTTGTGCTGACATTCAAAACTTTGATCAAATCGTCTTATTAAATCAATTTGGTAAAGCGGGTAAACGTATTTGGGACTTTAGTCATGGCATTGATGATCGTGAAGTACAAGCCCACCGTGAACGTAAATCAGTCGGCGTAGAACAGACGTTGATTGAGAACATTCACACAGTTGAGCAAGCTTTAGCTTTATTAAATAATCTTTATCAAGAGCTAATTCGTCGCCTTGAACGTGTTAGTTCTAATATACCGTTATCTGCATTTCGTAAAATCGGCGTGAAACTTAAATTTGAAGATTTTCAAGTAACCACTTTAGAAAAAACAGGTTTGCCACTTTCTTTGGAGAGTTTTCAGCAATTACTTCCCCAAATTTTTATGCGAGCAAAAGGGCGATCGATTCGTTTGATTGGGTTACATGTCAATTTACCTGAAGAAAATAAACAAGAACAAATGAGCCTCTGGTGATATAATCTCGCGGTTTTTTAGGAGTCGATACCATGGAACATAAATTAGAAGATATTATTGCAATTTTTAATCAATGTTTTGAAGAAGAATACAATACTCGCTTAGTCAAAGGCGGTGATGAGCCCATTTATTTACCCGCAAATGATGAAGTGCCTTATAACGCGATTTATTTTGCGCGAGGATTTTACAGCAGTGCATTGCACGAAATTGCCCATTGGTTAGTTGCAGGCAAAGAACGCCGTAAACTAGAAGATTTTGGTTATTGGTATGAGCCAGATGGACGTTCTGAAGAACGCCAGCGTGACTTTGAAAAAGTTGAAGTTAAACCGCAAGCATTAGAGTGGATTTTAGCAACAGCGGCAGGTTTCCGTTATTTTGCCAGTACGGATAATTTGAATGGCAATCCGGGCGATACACAGCCTTTTAAACAAGCTGTGTATGAGCAAGTGAAAATCTACGCGGAAAAAGGTTTACCAAAACGAGCTGAAACGTTACGCCATGCTCTTGCTATTTTTTATGGCACAGAAGATCGTATTGATTTAAGTAAATTTGATGTGGCACGCATTTAAAATTATATTATTCCTTGCCCTTTTTACAGGCAGTGTAATCAATATTATCAACTAAACAATAGTTTGTTTTATAATTTTTTACAAAAATAAAGGACTAATTTCTATGAAACTTCCAAAAACACTTATCACTACTGCCATTCTAGGCTTTTCACTTGCTTCTTTTCATTCTACTGCTTGGGCAGATACACCTGAGCAGCAATTCCAACAAGGCGTTGAAGCCACGACGAGGGGCGATTATCAAACTGCCTTTAAACTTTAGTTGCCTTTGGCGAAGCAGGGAGATGCACAGGCTCAATTTATATTGGGATTATCATATATTTTAGGAAAAGGTGTTCAAGTAAATAAAGCTTTAGCCAAAGAATGGTTTGGCAAGGCTTGTGATAATGGCGTTCAACAAGGTTGTGAGATGTATAAAGAATTAAATTAGGGAGCAAAATAATGAAGAAAAAATTAACCTTAGCTGTTTTATTATTGGCGGTGATTGGTGGCGGAGCGGTGTATTTTACCCAATATTACCCAGAACAGGCAGAAATTCGGAAGTTAGAACGTTTATTAGAGCGTGAAGAGCATTATAACGATCAAAAAGCGCGTAATGAATTAAGCCAATTCCCTGCTGAGCGTTTGCGTGTGTTAGCAGAAAAAGGTTATCCAGCTGCACAATTTCAGTTGGCTAAAATCTATAAAAGTAATGATCAAGAAGAATTTGCTAAAAAATGGTATGAGAAAGCTGTGGCACAGAATTATGCTGAGGCTTATTATCAATTATCCAATTTAGATAAGCAAAGAAAAGATGAATATCTTGAAAAAGCCGCTCAATTAGGGAGTTATAATGCGAAAGATTCCCAGGCACTCCGCTTGGTTGCTAAAGGAGATAATTTAAGTGCAATAATGTTATTGACCCAAAACGCTGAAGCAGGATTTCCAGCGTCTCAAGCACATTTAGGAAATGCCTATTTTTATGGTGATGGTGTGCAACAAGATTGGCAGAAAGCATTTTATTGGTATAGTGAAGCTTACAAAAATATAAAAATAAATAGTTCATCTGATTTTTTTCTACTATTACTTGGACGTGTAGATTTTGATATTTACCAAAATCTAGCCACGCTTTATTTATTAGGTTTAGTTAGTCCAAAGAATGAGGAAATGGTTGAAGAACTACTGAATAGATGTAATGAACATTCGACTTGTAAAGAGAAAAAAATTACTGATATAACCGATTTAAAACTGAATATTCTTAGTCGTGATGATTTACCAAAACAACCTGAGTTTCAAGAAAAAATCGAAGCGATTAAAGAAGAATTGGTGTTAAGCAAAGATCCGAAAGTGTTAATTAAGCTAGGAGAGTTGGAAAAAGATGAATCCAAAGCCCAAAAATACTTTGGCGATGCTTGCGATTTACGCAGTCAAGAAGGGTGTGATAAATATCGTGAGCTCAATCAAAAAGAAGAGACTCATAAATAGTAAGTCACCAACAAAGCGTCTGAAATTCTTAATTTCCTTTTCGCTGTCAATTCTCCCTAAAATCGGCTAGAATACGCCGATTTTATTTTCGGTGACTTACAAATGATGAAAGATTCCATTATTGCAAAATTAGAAAGTTTAAAAGAACGTTATGAAGAGCTAGAAGCCTTATTAGGCGATGTTTCTGTAATTAGTGATCAGGATAAATTCCGTGCGTATTCTAAAGAATATTCGCAACTTGAAGAAGTGGTGAAATGTTTTAATCGTTGGACGCAATTAAATCAAAATATTGAAGAAGCTGAAATATTGCTCGACGATCCTGAAATGAAAGAAATGGCGCAAATGGAAATTGAAGAATCCAAAGTGGAAATTGAAGAAGTGGAACAGCAACTTCAAATTCTTTTACTGCCGAAAGATCCTAATGATGAATATAACTGCTATTTAGAAATCCGTGCGGGAACAGGCGGTGATGAAGCGGGTATTTTTGCCGGTGATTTATTCCGTATGTACAGTCGCTATGCTGAAAGTAAACGCTGGCGTGTAGAAATGCTAAGTGCTAACGAAAGTGAGCAAGGCGGTTATAAAGAGGTGATTGTTAAAGTCACTGGCGAAGGTGTGTATGGTCAGTTAAAGTTTGAGTCTGGCGGTCATCGTGTGCAACGTGTACCAAAAACTGAATCACAAGGGCGTATCCATACCTCTGCTTGTACTGTTGCGGTAATGCCAGAATTGCCAGAGTCTGAAATGCCAGAAATTAATCCTGCAGATTTACGTATTGATACTTATCGCTCATCAGGCGCTGGTGGTCAGCATGTAAATACAACGGATTCTGCGGTGCGTATTACACATATTCCAACAGGTATTGTGGTGGAATGTCAGGATGAGCGTTCACAGCACAAAAATAAAGCGAAAGCAATGTCGGTATTAGCGTCACGTATTGTTCAAGCAGAGCAAGAACGCCAAGCTGCAGAACAAACAGATATGCGCCGTAACTTATTAGGTTCGGGCGATCGTTCTGATAAAATTCGTACTTATAATTATCCGCAAGGTCGAGTCACAGATCACCGTATCAATCTCACAATTTACCGTTTGGATGAAGTAATGAATGGTAAAATTGATGAACTGATTCAGCCGATTATTACCGAATATCAAGCGGATCAGTTAGCGGCATTGTCTGAACAGAATTAATGATAGGGGCATCTGATTTCAGATGTCCTTTTTAACTTTACGGAGAAATAAAATGATTATTGAAAATCAAAAAGATGCTGAATTTTCTTCTGCTTTCAAACCTTCTCAACCTGCTCAAGCGAGCCGTTTTAAACGTTGGCTTGCAAGTATAATTAATGGGCTTGTATTTTGGGTGATGGTTGGTCTTGGTTTTGTATTGGGGGATTTTGCCGGTGTAGTGGGGACGATTGTATATGCTGGTTTTCAGTTATATTTCATGAAAACTTATGGCCAAACAATGGCAAAACGTTGGTTAGGCTTGCGCGTATTTAATTATCATACTAATCAGCCTGTTGAATTTGGTAAATACATCGGCCGTGAGATTATTGATATTTTATTGGCATGGACAAGTTTCTTATTGATTATTAGCGGTATTGTTGCACTTGTGCGCGATGATCGTCGTTCTTTAACTGATTTAGTGGTTGGCACAATTGTGTTAAAAGACGAAAAATAATGAATTATAAAGAATGGCTGGCACAAGCGATTGCGGATTTAGCACAAAAAAATCCCACTGAAAATAGTAAAATTGATGCGCTTGTGCTTCTTCAACATGCTACTGGTAAATCGCGTACGCGAATCCTTGCTTTTGATGATACCGAGATTGATGAAAAAGTGCGGTTAAAATTGACCGCACTTTTAGATCGTCGTCTAAAAGGCGAACCTATCGCTTATATTCTTGGCGAAAAAGAATTTTGGTCATTGCCATTAAATGTCTCAAAAGGCACCTTGATTCCAAGATCAGATACCGAAACTTTAGTGGAAAAGGCATTACAAATTGCTTTAGACAAATTACAAGAAAATCCACCGCACTTTCGTATTCTTGATCTTGGCACTGGCACAGGCGCTATCGCGTTAGCATTATCATCGGAGCTTTCACCTCTTTGTCAAAAACGACTAATTTTGTTAGAAATAATTGGTGTTGATCTTATGCCTGATGTTGTGGCGTTAGCTCAATCTAATGCAGAAAAAAATAAGTTAAATGTGCAATTTTTGCAGAGCCGTTGGTTTGAAAATATAACAGGGCAGTTTGATCTTATTGTCAGCAATCCGCCTTATATTGATGCTAAAGATGAACATTTACATCAAGGAGATGTGCGTTTTGAACCGCTTTCTGCATTAGTTGCCAATGATGCGGGTTATGCTGATTTACGTCATATTATTGAATTATCGCCGAGTTATTTGAATTCTAATGGCGCATTATTGCTTGAACACGGATGGCAACAAGGCGAAAAAGTGCGGTCGATTTTCCAAGAAAATCATTGGGAAATGGTTGAAACCGTGCGTGATTATGGCGACAATGAGCGCGTCACTTTAGGTTTTTGGAAGAAGTAATGAAATATTATCGACGTGCGTTATATGATCAATTTGTGCATTTTTATAATACCATCTCAGATGATGGTACATCAGAAGCGCAACTTCGGGGAAAAATTGGCGGGCTTGTACGTCGAGCGCGTAAAGAAATTTCGCCAGATTGGCCGAAAGAAGAGCAGATTCATCAGTTACTACAGCTATTTTATGGTGATTGGGGCTTTCATTGCGATTCAGAAGAGTATTTCTACGCACGCAATTTATATTTGCCTTATGTATTGGAGCATCATCAAGGAATGCCAGTGACTCTTGGAGCAATTGTGCTTTATTTAGCCGAGGTATTGGATTTGCCGATTTACCCAGTAAATTTCCCAACACAGCTCATTTTACGTGCCGAAGTCAGAGATGAAGTAGCTTTTATTGATCCTTGGGATGGCACTTATATATCGCAAGAAAAATTACAGCAACTTTATGAAGGTGCATTTGGCTTTGGTGTGCAAATTCAACCTGAAGAACTTGATAGAGCCGATCTTTCTTTACTTTATTCTCGTTTTGAGCAACTGGCGAAGAATGCGCTCATCCGCGAAGAGCATAACGACATGGCATACCGTTATATTGAGAATTTACTGATTGGTAATGATGAAGATCCTTATCACATCCGTGATCGCGGTTTAGTTTTAGCTCAGATGGGTGCTTACTCTTCGGCATTAAAAGATTTAGAATTTTTTGTGGAACGTTGTCCGGAAGACCCAACTGCAGCTTTAATCCGAACTCAACTTTTAGAACTTAAGGGCGAGATTGATAAAGATCCTTTTCCCCTCCATTGATTTAAGGAAAATTTATGCAAAATAAAATTGTAAAAATTGGCAATATTGATGTTGCAAATGACAAACCTTTCGTGCTTTTTGGTGGAATGAACGTACTTGAAAGTCGTGATATGGCGATGCAAGTCTGCGAAGCTTACGTGAAAGTGACGGAGAAACTTGGCGTGCCTTACGTATTTAAAGCTTCTTTTGACAAAGCGAATCGATCATCTATTCATTCTTACCGCGGTCCTGGTATAGAAGAAGGCTTAAAAATTTTCCAAGAATTAAAAGATACATTCGGTGTAAAAATTATTACCGATGTACACGAAATCTATCAATGTCAGCCCGTTGCAGATGTTGTCGATATTATTCAACTTCCAGCCTTTTTGGCTCGTCAAACAGATCTTGTTGAAGCGATGGCGAAAACAGGCGCAGTGATTAATGTGAAAAAACCACAATTTTTAAGCCCTGGTCAAATGGGTAATATCGTGGAAAAAATCGAAGAATGTGGCAACGATAAAATCATTCTTTGTGATCGTGGAACAAACTTTGGATACGATAATTTAATTGTGGATATGCTTGGCTTTAGTGTTATGAAAAAAGCATCTAAGGGTAGCCCAGTTATTTTTGATGTAACCCATTCACTTCAATGCCGTGATCCATTTGGAGCTGCATCAGGTGGTCGTCGCGCGCAAGTAACAGAATTAGCGCGTTCTGGTTTAGCAGTAGGAATTGCAGGTTTATTCTTAGAAGCGCATCCAAATCCAAATCAAGCGAAGTGTGATGGTCCTTCTGCATTGCCTCTTTCTGCTCTTGAAGGTTTTGTCTCTCAAATAAAAGCCATTGATGATTTAGTAAAATCTTTCCCTGAACTGGATACTTCAATCTAAGAAAATATTTCACCAAAAGTGCGGTTAATTTTGACCGCACTTTGTATATAAAAGGAGAAACAATGAATATCGTCTTTTTGGATAGTACAGCTATCCCGAACCATATCCCTATTCCTCGTCCAAGTTTTGCGCATACTTGGATTGAATATGAGCATACTTCTTCTGCAGAAACGATTGAAAGAGCGAAAGATGCTGATATTGTTATTACGAGCAAAGCCATTTTTGATCGAGAAACGTTAAAACAATTACCTAAGTTAAAGTTGATTGCGATTACTGCAACGGGTACAAATAATGTTGATCTTGTGGCCGCAGAAGAAATGGGCATCGCCGTGCGTAATGTGACAGGTTATTCCAGCACAACAGTACCAGAACACGTAATCGGTCTGATTTTTTCTTTAAAACACAGCTTTGCAGGTTGGTTACGCGATCAATCGGAAGCAAAATGGCCTAAAAGCAAACAATTTTGTTATTTTGATTACCCAATTACAGATGTGCGCGGTTCAACATTAGGCGTATTTGGTAAAGGTTGCTTAGGGACAGAAGTGGGGCGTTTGGCGAATGCCGTGGGAATGAAGGTGCTTTATGCAGAACACAAAGATGCCACTTTTTGCCGTGAAGGTTATACGCCATTTGAGGAAGTATTAAGACAAGCGGATATTGTGACGTTGCATTGCCCATTAACTGAAACAACAAAGAATTTAATTAATGCAGACACCTTATCCAAAATGAAAAAAGGTGCATTTTTGATTAATACAGGGCGTGGGCCTTTGATTGATGAAGTTGCCTTAGTTGATGCGTTAAAAACGGGGCATTTAGGCGGAGCGGCTTTGGATGTAATGGTAAAAGAGCCACCAGAAAAAGATAATCCGTTAATTTTAGCTGCAAAAACTATGCCTAATTTAATTATCACCCCGCATATTGCTTGGGCGAGTGATAGTGCAGTGACTACATTAGTTGGCAAAGTAATGCAAAACATCGAAGAATTTGTACAACAATTAAATCAAAAATAATGAATTTTCCTATTTCTCTTTATATTGCGCTACGTTATTGGCGTGCGAAAAGTGCGGATCGTTTTGGCCAATTAGTGGCTAATCTTGCAAGCCTAGGGATTGTGCTAGGTGTGATGGCATTGATTATCGTGCTTTCTGTGATGAATGGATTAGAAGGTTACCAAAAACAACAGGTGCTATCTTCTATTCCTCACGCGATTGTGAGTGAAGAACAGACCATTTCTACAGAAAAAACATTAGAAAATTTACCGCTCTTTGTCCAAAAAGCGGTGCCGATCAATACAACAAATGTGATTTATCAAACGACAAAAGGCGTGAGTGCAGGACAAATCATTGGTATTCAATCATTTTCTGATGATCCCTTGGTTGAATCTTTTGATCAGGCTAAATTTAATGAAATTTTACCGACAGGTGAATTTAAATTGGTCATTGGTGATCAACTGGCCAAAAAATTGGGCGTGAATGTAGGGGATAAAATCCGTTTGATGATTACGGAAAACAGCCAATATACACCGTTTGGTCGCGTGCCAATGCAGCGTTTATTTACGGTTAGCGATATTTATTATGATTATGGCGAAGCATCTGGTTACGAATCCTTTGCTAATATTACAGATATTGGTCGCTTAATGCGTATTCAACCGCAGCAAGCTCAGGGCTATCGTTTATTTTTGAATGATCCGTTCCAAATTACAGAACTCCCACAACATTTCCCAACACAAAAAATTACGGATTGGCGTGTGCAAAAAGGTGAATTTTTCCAAGCGGTGAGAATGGAAAAAAATATGATGGGATTGTTGATTAGTTTGATCATTGTCGTGGCGATTTCCAATATCGTGACTTCATTAAGTTTGATGGTGGTGGATAAACAAGGGGAAATTGCGATCTTGCAAACTCAGGGCTTAACAAAATCCCAAGTGCGTTCAGTGTTTATTTATCAAGGATTACTGGTGGGATTTGTTGGCACATTGCTCGGTGCTATTTTGGGTGTTTTAGTCACGTTGAATTTAACGGACATTGTAAGTGCGGTAAATCCACAGGGTGTTTTTTTACCGACAGAATTATCTTTTATTCAAATGATTTTTGTCATTGGATTTTCCTTGTTGCTTTCTTTACTTTCTACACTTTATCCCGCTTATCGAGCTGCGAAAGTAGAACCTGCCGCTGCTTTGCGATACGAATAAGTTTTTAATGGTAAATGAATGATGGATGAACAATCACTTTTAGCTTTTGATACACAACATATTTGGCATCCTTATTCTTCCGTTTCTTCTGATATGCCGCTTTATGCGGTAGAACGTGCTGATGGCGTGATGATAACTTTAAAAGATGGTCGTCGTTTAATTGATGGTATGTCCTCTTGGTGGGCGGCGTTGCACGGTTATAATCATCCACGCTTAAATGCGGCGGCACAGAATCAATTGGCAAAAATGAGCCATATTATGTTTGGCGGTTTTACCCATGAACCCGCGGTGGAATTAGCTCAATTATTGGTACAAATTTTGCCAAATGGATTAGATAAGATCTTTTTTGCTGATAGTGGTTCTGTCGCTGTGGAAGTGGCGATGAAAATGGCTATTCAATATCAGCACGCAAAAGGGGAAGCACAACGACAAAAATTCGCCACCATCCGTTCTGGTTACCATGGCGATACTTGGAATGCGATGTCGGTATGTGATCCAACCACAGGTATGCATCATTTATTTCATCATAGCCTGCCCGTACAATATTTCCTTCCTCAACCCAATATTCCATTTAATGAATCTTGGAATGATTATGCGATTGAACCTTTAGCTGATTTACTTGAACGAAAAGGTAATGAAATCGCCGCACTGATTTTAGAACCTGTTGTACAAGGTGCGGGCGGTATGTATTTTTATTCGCCAACTTATTTAGTGAAAGCACAAGCACTTTGTAAACAATATGGCGTTTTGCTGATTTTTGATGAAATCGCTACGGGATTTGGTCGAACAGGAAAATTGTTTGCAGCCGAACACGCAGGCATTTCGCCAGATATTATGTGTATCGGTAAAGCCTTAACAGGTGGTTATTTAACTTTATCGGCAACCATTACAAGCACTGAAATTGCACAAATTATTTGTAGTGGTGAGGCTAAATGCTTTATGCACGGCCCCACTTTTATGGCAAATCCGTTGGCTTGTGCAATTGCGGCGGAATCTATCCGTTTATTGTTGGAAAGTACTTGGCAACAAAATATTCAGCGAATTGAGCATTCCTTAAAACAACAGCTTTCGCCTTTATCTGAAAAAGATTATGTCAAAGAAGTTCGCGTATTAGGGGCGATTGGGGTGGTCGAAATGAAAAGTGTGGTAAATATGAAAACTTTAGTTCCGCGTTTTGTGGAACAAGGTGTTTGGATTAGACCTTTCGGAAAATTGGTTTATGTTATGCCGCCGTTTGTGATTAAAGATGATGAACTTCAGAAATTAACAAAAGGCATGATTCTGGCTTTAACTCAGGAATATTTACATCATAATGAACGTCTTTAAACAACAGCTTGAACAACTCGGCGCGCAAAATCAATATCGTTCGATTCCGGATTTGATTCATCAAGGGCGGTATATTACGCGGGAAAACCGCAAAATGCTGAATATGTCGTCTAATGATTATTTGGGTTTGGCATCAGATGAAAACTTGCGCCGGTCTTTTTTGCAGCAATACGGCGGTAATTTTCCCTCTTTTACCAGTTCTTCATCGCGTTTATTAACGGGCAACTTTCCTATTTATACCGATTTGGAAGAGCTTGTCGCACAACGTTTCCAACGGGAAAGCGCGTTATTGTTCAACAGCGGCTATCACGCCAATCTCGGTATTTTGCCTGCTTTGACGACGACGAAAAGTTTGATTTTGGCAGATAAATTTGTCCACGCCAGTATGATTGACGGCATCCGTTTGAGCCGGTGTGCGTTTTTCCGTTATCGTCATAATGATTATGAACATTTGAAAAATCTGCTTGAAAAAAACGTCGGAAAATTTGACCGCACTTTTATCGTTACCGAATCTGTTTTCAGTATGGACGGCGATGTGGCGGATTTGAAACAGCTTGTCCAATTAAAAAAACAGTTTCCCAATACTTATCTTTATGTGGATGAAGCCCACGCAATCGGTGTTTATGGGCAAAACGGATTGGGGATTGCCGAACGGGATAATTTGATTGCCGAGATTGATTTATTGGTCGGCACTTTCGGTAAAGCCTTAGCCTCGGTGGGGGCGTATGCCGTCTGCAACCAAGTATTGAAAGAATGTTTGATTAATCAAATGCGCCCATTGATTTTTTCAACCGCATTGCCGCCGTTTAATGTGGCTTGGACTTATTTTATTTTTGAACGATTGCCGCAATTCTCAAAAGAAAGAAGCCATCTTGAGCAGTTAAGTGCATTTTTACGGCGGGAAGTGGCGCATCGGACGCAAATAATGCCGAGCCAAACCTGTATCGTCCCCTATATTTTAGGCGGGAATGAAGCCGCCCTTGCCAAAGCGGAATATCTGCAAAGGCAGGGTTATTATTGCCTGCCCATCAGACCGCCGACAGTACCCAAAAACACATCCAGAATCCGCCTGTCTTTAACGGCAGATATGACAACGGATGAAGTGCGGCAGTTTGCGGCGTGCCTGTAAGGATATGATATGAAAACAAAATTTTACAATCATCAAGGCGGACATTTAATCCTGTATTTTGCAGGTTGGGGAACGCCGCCCGATGCTGTAAATCATTTGATTTTGCCGGAAAATCACGATTTATTGATTTGCTATGATTATCAAGATTTAAATTTGGATTTTCATTTTTCCGCCTATCAGCAAATTCGTGTAGTCGCATGGTCAATGGGTGTTTGGGTGGCAGAGCGAGTATTACAAGGAATCACCTTACAATCAGCAACAGCAGTGAATGGCACAGGTTTACCTTGTGATGATAGCTTCGGTATTCCCTATGCTATTTTTAAAGGTACGTTAGATAATCTCACAGAAAATACTCGTTCAAAGTTTGAACGTAGAATTTGTGGTGACAAAGTATCTTTTGAACGTTATCAGCAATTTTCTGCACGACCATTTAACGAAATTCATCAAGAACTCACCGCACTTTTTGCGATGATTCAGCAGGATAAACGCACCGATCTTATTCACTGGGCAAATGCATGGGTTAGTTCTCGCGATAAAATTTTTACGCCAGCTAATCAGCACAAATATTGGGCATCCCGTTGTGCCGTTCAGGAAATAGAGGGTGAGCATTATGTGTTTTCAAGATTTACCCACTGGTCGGCATTATGGAATCATTAACTTCCGTAGATAAATCGCGTATTCAACACGCCTTCCAAAAAGCCTTAAATAGCTATGATGAACATGCGTTAATTCAACAAAAAATGAATATTAAGTTAATGATGCATTTGCAAGACTATTTACCAAATGGGTCACTAGATAGTGTTTTGGAGCTTGGTTGCGGTTCTGGTATGTTGAGTACGTTGTTGCAGAAACAGATTTCAGCCAATTATTGGTTATTTAATGATTTGTGCGATGTGCGCTCTCTACTCGCTGAAAAGCTGATTCAACCCTTTGATTTTTCTTGTGGCGATGCGGAAAACTTTTCTTTTCAACGACGATTTGACTTGATTGCTAGTGCATCAGCCGTGCAGTGGTTTCATTATCCTGACAATTTTATTTCCCATTGTAAAACAGGATTGAAACCTAATGGTTTATTGGCGATTACTAGCTTTGGTGAAGATAATTTAAAAGAGATTCGTCAAATGGCGAATGTGGGGTTAAGTTATCCGAATTTATCTCAATGGCAAAATTGGTTAGCCAATGGTTTTGAGCTTTTATGGTGTGACGATTTTACTGTAATACTAGAGTTTGATACGCCATTGGATGTACTCAAACATCTGAAATATACCGGTGTAACAGCCACGAACCGAAAAAATTGGACAAGAAAAAATCTCAACAAATTTATTGATGATTACTTGCAGGCTTTTAGTTTGCCATCGGGTAAAGTGGGGTTAACTTACCATCCATTGTTTTTTATCGCACGTTATTCTCATGCTAAAAATCAGTAAGGCGTATTTATGGGCAAGGTTATTTTTGTATCGGGCATTGATACCGATGTAGGTAAAACTGTTGCAACAGGCATTTATGCTAAAAAGTTGATGGAACAAGGCTTTTCCGTTATTACACAAAAAATGATTCAAACAGGCTGTAAAAATATTGCTGATGATTTGCTTGTACATCGAAAGATTCAAGGCATTGATTTGACAGCAGAAGATTTACAAGGCGAAACCTGCCCTTATCTTTTTGAATATCCTTGTTCTCCTCATTTAGCTGCAAAGCTCGAAGAGCGAGAAATTAATGAAAAAATTATTAAAAAATCCACCGCACTTTTGGCAGAAAAATATGATTATGTATTGTTGGAGGGGGCGGGAGGATTAATGGTGCCTTATTGTGACGACGCGACGACGTTAGATTATATCCAGTCAAATAATTACCCTTTGATTTTAGTGACATCGGGAAAATTAGGTAGTATTAACCACACATTATTAAGTTTAGAGGCTTGTCGTTCTCATGGGGTGTCAGTGCTAAGCGTAATGTATAACGGTTATCCAGAATACGATCCCATCATTAGTCAAGAGACGCAAGGTTATTTAAAGGGTTATCTTAAAAAATATTTTCCTGAAACGAGATTTGAATACTTTGGGCGCATTGAAATTTAAGCTCAGGGAAAAGTGTGATAGACTCGCGCCAGTTTTTAATGAGATGATTTACCGCTAAAGTGCGGTTAAAAAGAGTAAAAAATGAATAACTATTTATTAAAATGCGAAAATATCAATAAATTTTATCAAGAAGGTGAAAATCAAACGCAAGTGTTAAAAGGCGTTTCTTTTTTTATGGAACCCGCAGAGTTGGTTGCGATTGTGGGAAGCTCAGGTTCAGGGAAAAGTACGTTATTGCACACTTTAGGGGGACTTGATCAGCCAAGTAGTGGTGAAGTGTTTATTAATGGACAATCTTTGCAAAAAGCATCGGCTAATGAATTAGCGGCTTTGCGTAATCGTTATTTAGGATTTGTGTATCAATTCCATCATTTAATGGCGGACTTTACCGCACTTGAAAATGTGATGATGCCGATGTTGATTGGTCATCAAAATAAAACAGAAGCGAAAGATCGTGCCGAAAAAATGTTAAGCGCGGTGGGATTAAGCCATAGAATTACCCATCGTCCATCTGCGCTTTCTGGTGGGGAACGTCAGCGTGTGGCGATTGCGCGAGCTTTGGTGAATAATCCATCGTTAGTTTTAGCGGATGAGCCAACAGGGAATCTCGATCACAAGGCCACAGAAAGCATTTTTGAACTCATTCAACAACTTAACCAAGAGCAAAATATCGCTTTTTTATTAGTCACTCACGATATGGGGCTTGCTGAAAAATTATCACGCCGTTTAGTGATGCAAGATGGTATTTTGAAGGAAGGTGTATGATGAATACGCCGTTTTTTATTAGTTGGCGTTATCAACGTGGTAAGCAGAAAAATCCTTTGGTTGCGTTAATTGCAAAATTTTCAGCTATTGGTATTGCGCTGGGGGTTGCAGTTTTAATTGTTGGTTTAAGTGCGATGAACGGTTTTGAGCGTGAGCTTAACCAACGGATTTTGGCTGTCGTGCCACATATTGAGATTTTTTCTGCTCCTCAAGCGAAAGATCCCACAATTCATCATTGGCAAAATTTAGAAAAACGCTTACAACAAAATGCCCAAATTAAAGGTATTTCTCCTTTTGTTAGTTTTACTGCATTGGTAGAAAATGGCTCAAAACTGAAAGTGGTTCAGATCAAAGGTGTTGAAAAACAAGCTGAAGATAACGTAAGTTCAATTGGCAATTTTGTACAAGAGCAAGGTTGGAACAAATTTGAGAAAGAAGGCGGATTGGTCTTGGGATCAGGTATTGCTAAAGAACTTGATGTAAAAGTAGGGGATTGGATTACCTTGCTTATTTCTCAGCAAAACGGCGATGAACAATTTGCTCAACCCACTCGTGAACGCGTGCAAGTCACTGCAATTTTACGTTTAGATGGGCAACTGGATTATAGTTATGCCTTATTACCGCTTGCTCAAGCGCAAGAATTTTTGGCTTATAAATCAGATCAAATAACAGGTGTTGAATTGAAATTAGATGATCCTTTTTCTGTGAAAAATCTGGATTTATCTATGCTTAATGATTATCCGCAGATGCTTTATATTCAAAACTGGATTGGTAAATTTGGTTATATGTATCGCGATATTCAACTTATTCGAACAGTGATGTATATCGCGATGGTGCTCGTGATTGGGGTGGCATGTTTTAATATTGTTTCTACGCTGATTATGGCGGTAAAAGATAAGCAAGGCGATATAGCCATTATGCGCACGCTTGGAGCGAATAATGCGTTCATTAAACGTATTTTTATTTGGTATGGCTTACAGGCAGGAATGAAAGGTTGCTTAATTGGTATTGTATTAGGCATTATACTTGCATTAAATTTGACAACTTTTATTCAAGGCATTGAGTGGGTTATCGGTAAGAAATTATTATCGGGCGATGTGTATTTTGTCGATTTTTTGCCAAGTGAGTTACATTGGTTGGATGTTTTGATGGTGTTAGTCGCAGCGCTTGCATTGAGTTTAATTGCTAGTCTTTATCCAGCAAGTAGGGCAGCTAAATTACAACCAGCACAAGTATTAAGTAGCCATTAATTTTGTGAATACCGCATGAAAGTGCGGTATTTTTTTGTCTTTTATTCACTCAATATTTCACTTTATTCGGCTTGCAAGCATGCACCAAAGATAGTTTAATAGAGAATCTGTAGGTTTTGTTCTAAAAAAAACACGACGAACTAGTTTACTAGTACAAAAAATAAGTGTAGATTACCTACATAATTAAAACACAACATTTGAAAGTTTGAGAGTGATATATGGCTAAAGAGAAAATTGAAATTGTCGTGGCAAACGACGATACGCGAATTGAAAAAGTCGATCAGGTGTTACCACCCATTGCCTTATTAGAAAAATACCCTGCTAGTGAACATGCTGCGGCATTAGTGAAGCAAACTCGTCATGAGGCACATAATATTATTCATGGTAAAGATGATCGTTTATTAGTGATTATCGGTCCTTGCTCTATTCATGATCCGAAAGCGGCAATTGAGTATGCAAACCGTTTAAAACCATTACGTGAAAAATATAAAGATAGCCTTGAAATTATTATGCGTGTGTATTTTGAGAAACCACGTACAACTGTGGGCTGGAAAGGTTTAATTAACGATCCGTATTTAAATGATACTTATCGTTTAAATGATGGTTTACGCATTGCACGGAAATTACTTTCTGATATTAATGATTTAGGTGTGCCATCTGCCGGTGAATTTTTAGATATGATCACGCCACAGTATGTGGCAGATTTTATGAGCTGGGGCGCAATTGGTGCACGTACGACTGAATCACAAGTTCACCGTGAGTTAGCTTCTGGTTTATCTTGTGCTGTTGGATTTAAAAATGCCACTAATGGTGGTGTGAAAGTTGCTTTAGATGCAATTGGCGCTGCAGAATCCCCTCATTATTTCTTATCTGTAACCAAATTTGGTCATTCAGCGATTGTTTCAACTAAGGGAAATGAAGATTGTCATATTATTCTACGTGGCGGAGATAAAGGACCAAACTTCAATGCTGAAGATGTGGCAAAAGTGTGTGCAGATATTGAGAAATCTGGCCGAATCCCTCATGTCATGATTGATTTTAGCCATGCAAATAGCTGTAAACAATATAAGAAACAAATGGATGTTTGCCAAGATGTGTGTCATCAAATCGCATCTGGTTCTAAACAAATCTTTGGTGTAATGGTAGAAAGTCATTTGGTGGAAGGCCGTCAAGATTTAGTTGATGGCAAAGCACAGACTTATGGACAAAGTATCACGGATGCGTGCATTGGATGGGAAGATTCTGAAAGATTATTGCAACAACTTTCTGATGCAGTGATTGCTAGACGTAAAGTGACGAGTAATTAATTGAAATATAATCTAGATACAAGTGCGGTTGATTTTCACCGCACTTTTTTATTTGCCTCTAACTACGCTGCCCATTTCATTTTATCGCGACGTTTCATTTGATGAATCGTATTGGTTACGGTGCCGACAATAGGTAAATTTGACCAATCTTTGGTATTTATATTTGGTGTAGTGGAATCCAATGCCATGAAAAGGTAATTGCCGCTATGCGCCATAAATTCATAGACATGAAATTCATTATTTTCTTCTAGCACAACAAGATCACCTGAATAAAGCTCGTCATTTTTTTCAACGACTAGCATATCTCCAGTTTCAATTCCCCAAGCTAACATATTTGGATTGGTTACATGAATAAAACAGGTTTGCTTTGGACGTTTAATGCAATAAAGATTTAAGTCTAGTTTTTTATTGAATTTAAGGCTGTCATCCATATCACTGAAAAAAGGGAGTGGATTATAAGAAAAATCCATTTCATATTGCGCAGTCAAAGTTTGGTTGTTCATTCTCTTATCTCCTGTTAAATAATATGGATAAATAACCTTTTACCTTGTTTTTTTGTACAGTTAAATTCTACTGGTGTTTCATACAGGGTGTCAATAGGTTAAATAAAAAATTTTTTTATAAGTATGTTTTTAGAAAATATCTAACAAATTTAGAAAAAAGTTCACTTATTGGATAAAAAATAACAAAAAATATTTTCTTTCGATAAGAATTTACGCTATCTTTAATTCCCTTGTAGGTGGATTGGTAACAATCTGAAGTTAAATTTATTAAAAAGAAAGATAAAAGTATGAACACATCTCGTTTATTTCGTCTGTTATTCCAGGGCAATTTAGTAAAAAGAATTGCAACTGGTTTAGTTCTAGGGATCATTATTGCACTTGTTGGACCTGCACTTGAAGGTGCTTTGGGTTTTAATATTGCGGAAAAAGTAGGCGTTTTAGGTACCATCTTTGTTAAAGCATTGCGTGCTGTTGCGCCAATTTTGATTTTCTTCCTTGTTATGGCTGCGCTTGCAAACCGTAAGATTGGTACGAAAAGCAATATGAAAGAAATCATTGTGCTTTACCTTTTAGGCACATTCCTAGCTGCATTTGTTGCTGTTATTGCTGGTTTCGTATTCCCAACGGAAGTGGTTCTTGCAACCAAAGAAGATGCAAGTTCAGCGCCGCAAGCTGTTGGGCAAGTTTTATTTACCCTTATTTTAAATGTGGTAGACAATCCATTAAATGCGATTTTCAAAGCAAACTTTATTGGTGTATTAGCATGGTCTATCGGTTTAGGTTTGGCGTTACGTCATGCATCTGATGCAACTAAGAACGTATTATCTGATTTCGCTGAAGGCGTATCAAAAATTGTTCACGTCATTATTTCTTTTGCGCCATTTGGTGTATTCGGTTTAGTGGCTGAAACCTTATCTGATAAAGGATTAGTCGCATTAGGGGGGTATGTGCAATTACTTACAGTATTAATCGGTACAATGTTATTTACTGCTTTTGTTATTAACCCAGCATTAGTTTATTGGAAAATTCGTCGTAATCCGTACCCATTAGTATGGACTTGTGTACGCGAAAGTGGTGTAACCGCATTCTTTACACGTAGTTCTGCGGCAAATATTCCTGTGAATATTGAATTAGCAAAACGCTTAAACCTTGATGAAGAAACTTATTCTGTTTCTATTCCATTGGGCGCTAACATCAATATGGCGGGTGCTGCAATCACGATCACAATTTTAACGTTAGCGGCAGTACATACATTAGGTGTGGAAGTCTCTTTTGTTAGTGCGATTTTATTAAGTATCGTGGCTTCTCTTTGTGCTTGCGGTGCATCTGGTGTGGCAGGTGGTTCATTATTATTAATCCCATTAGCATGTAGCTTATTTGGTATTTCAGATGATGTAGCAGCACAAATGATCGGTGTTGGTTTCATAATCGGTATTTTACAAGACTCAACTGAAACGGCATTAAACTCATCAACTGACGTATTATTTACTGCGGCAGTATGTATGGAAGAAGAACGTAAAAACGCAGCATAATTATGATGCAAATAAGAGAGCGGGCTATGCCCGCTTTTTTTATGTGATTTTATATGCAAAGTGCGGTCTATTTTGATAGACTTCTGCCACGTTTTATTTCCCTACAAATAGGTAAGAAAAATGAACCACTTAATTATTTTTGCTCACCCTAATTCTGTGCGTAGTTTTGGGCGAGCGATTGCCAATCGCATTGAGCAAGTTAGTCAAGAAAATGGTGTAAATGTATTTTTTCGTGATCTTTATGAAATGAATTTCAATCCAATTTTATCTCATGAAGAATTGCAGAATGCTAACAAAGGTATTATTCCAGCAGATATTCAGCAAGAGCATGATTTTATTCTTCAAGCGGATTTTATTACGTTGGTTTATCCTCTTTGGTGGATGGGATTTCCAGCAATTTTGAAAGGCTATTTAGATCGCGTATTAAGCCATGGCTTTGCCTATAAAACGGAAAACGGCGAATCAGTGGGATTGCTCAAAAATAAGCAAATGCAGCAATTTATTACGATTGGCAGTAATGTTGATAAATATAAAGAATTTGGTGTGGATAAGTCCCTCAATCATTGTTTAATTAATGGATTGTTTAATTACTGTGGCATTGAAAATGTTGAGTTTGAATTATTCGGTGATATTCATTTAATTGATGATGAGGCGCGCAAAGCAATGATTGAACTTGCCGCTCAAAAAACAAAAGAAAAATTGACCGCACTTTTAAAGGAAAAAGCGTAATGTCTGAAAAACAAATTAATAATTTTTCATTAATTAGTCGATTATTCGGTAATCTTTTTTATCGTTCTCCTATTGATGAAGTACTTGCAGGCGCGTTTGTTTGGTTACAGCAAAAAGGTTTGAGTCAAGTTTGGGCGTTAGATACTGATAAAGAAAGTGAATTAGCGCTGAATAGCTTACAAGTTAAAATTGATCTCGATTTATTGAACCAAGAGTATCAAAAATTATTTGGTACCAATGGTAAAGTTATGACTGCTATTTCAGCTTATGACATTGATGTTGAAGAATTTATGAATTTTCGCCTTGTACGCAATATGCCAGAGGTGGAAAGTGCGGATCATTTTGCTTTATTATTGCTCACAGCCTCTTGGCTTGAAGATAATTCGGATTCTTTAGTGGCTCAACAAGAATTCTTTGAAACCTTTTTATTGCCTTGTGCAGCGAAGTTTTTAACTCAAGTAGAAACTCAAGCAACTTTGCCTTTTTATCGTGTATTAGCCCTTCTTACACGAGAAATATTGGCGGCGATGGCGGATGAATTGGAAGAAGAGTAGTGCAATATTTTGCTTTCCTCTAAGTCTTGAGGAAAGCAAGAAATATTTTATAGATAGGTTACAAAATCTTTTGTATCGATAACACGGCATTCACGTTCGGCTTTTTCCATGCCTGTGCCAATCATGACTAACGCAATCACACGATCTTGTTCACAGCATCCGAAAGCTTCTCGTAATGCAGTGCCATTAACCCATTTCCCTGAAATCCAAACATTATCAAATCCTTGCGCTTGTGCAGCCAGTTGTAATCCATAAGTTGCACAGCCTGCACTCAACATTTGTTCCCATCCAGGTACTTTAGCGATAGTTGGGTCGATCTTTGCTACGACAGCAATGACCATAGGTGCTCGATGTGCTAAATTTTCAGCTTTCTTTAATTTTTCTTCACCCAAATCAAATTCCACAACGGCTGCTTTAAGTAGCGTTTCCAATTTATTTAATCCATCATTTTCCATTACAACAAAATGATAAGGATGTAATTTTCCATGATCTGGTGCGTGCATTGCTGCTTGGAGAATAAGTTTAAATTGTTCTGTATTAGGCGCAGGTGCGGTCAATTTTTTGTTTGATTTTCTTGTTGTTAAAAGAGTTAACGCGTCCATTTTATTATTCCCGATGAATAAAAGTGCGGTGGATTATAGCATAGTTTTTGACAAGGCTTTGTGATACTCTAGCGCAAATTTTTTAAAGGTAATTTGTATGTTTCGAGTATTAAAATTATGTTGGAAAGCGCTATGTTTTATTCGTGATCTTGTGATGAATGTTGTGTTTTTAGGCTTTGTACTATTGCTAGTGGCGATTATTAGCTTTTCAAGCGGTGGAAAAAAATCTACAACATTAACAGGGGAAGGCGCGTTATTACTGAATTTAGATGGCTATCTAGCGGACAACCGAGATGAAACACTTCGTTGGCAAGATGCGTTAAGCGAATTGAATGGCGAGCACGTCCCTCGAAAAATTTCGACGTTTGATGTGGTATTTGCCATTCAACAAGCGGAAGATGATCCTAAAATTAAAGGATTAGTGCTCGATCTCAATTATTTTGAAGGGGCAGATTTACCCGCATTAGATTTTATTGGTGGCGCTATCAGCCAGTTTAAAAATGCAGGAAAACCGGTGATTGCTTATGCGGATAATTATTCCCAAGGACAATATTATTTAGCAAGCTTTGCAGATGAAATTTATCTAAATTCAATTGGGAGTGTGGATATTCACGGTTTATCACAAGAGAATTTGTATTTCAAAGAAATGCTCGACAAATTAGCCGTTACACCTCATATTTTCCGCGTGGGAACGTATAAATCAGCAGTTGAACCATTTTTACGCAACGATATGTCGGCTGAGGCAAAAGCAAATATGCAGCGTTGGTTAGGTGAAATGTGGAACAATTATGTTTTATCCGTCAGCGAAAATCGTAAGATTAAGAAAGATAATGTTTTGCCGAATGCGAAACAATATTTATCGGATCTTAAAGCATTAAAAGGCAATAGTACGGCATACGCACAACAACGTGGATTAGTAACCGATGTTGTAACTCGTTTGGATTTAGATAAAAAACTCACCGCACTTTTTGGTAAAGGGAGTGACGGGAAAGCGAATCTCATTGAACTTGATGATTATTTGAGTCAACTACCCGATCGTTTAGAACATTACAATGTACCAAATAAAATTGCAGTTGTGAATGTTGAGGGAACGATTATCGATGGTGAAAGTGATGATGAAAATGCAGGTGGCGACACCATTGCACGAATTCTTCGAAAAGCTCATGATGACAACTCCGTAAAAGCCGTTGTTTTACGCGTCAACTCACCAGGCGGTAGTGCTTTTGCTTCTGAAATTATTCGTCAAGAAACAGAAAACTTACAGAAAATCGATAAGCCTGTCATCGTATCTATGGGAGCAATGGCCGCATCTGGCGGTTATTGGATCTCATCCACTGCGGATTATATTATTGCCGATGCAAACACCATTACGGGCTCTATCGGTATTTTCGCGATGTTCCCGACTTTTGAAAATAGCATTAAGAAAATCGGGGTGAGTGCAGATGGTGTTTCAACCACTGAATTAGCTAATACATCCGCGTTTTCTCCGTTAGCAAAACCAGTGCAAGATATTTATCAAACAGAAATTGAGCATGGTTATGATAGATTTTTAGAAATTGTTAGCAAAGGTCGCCAGCTTTCTAAAACACAAGTAGATAAACTTGCTCAAGGTCAGGTTTGGTTAGGCAGTGATGCATTCCAAAATGGCTTGGTGGATGAGATTGGTTCTTTTAATGAAGCGGTCAATAAAGCAGAGCAATTAGTGAATCAACGTCAAGATACTGCAGTACAAGATTTTAGCGTGGAATGGTTCACTGATGATAATGTTAGTTTAATTAGCACCTTATTACGTGATACTAAAAAAGGTACGCAAGAGCAGTTAGTTAAATGGCTTGGTCTGCCAGCTCCAATTCAAAAATTACAAAAAGAATTGAATGTATTAACCAAATTTAATGATCCTAAAGGTCAATATTTGTATTGTTTGAATTGTGGAAGAGTGAAGTAAAATTTACGTTTATTATGTGAACAGCACAAGTTTAATACCTGTGCTGTTATTTTTTTGCAGTAAAATTATTCCACGATGCTTCCTTTCAACCACTTTCTCACCCAAGCTCGGTTAGCTGAAAGGTTATGTAATATAGCTTCGCTTATTGGTAATGGCTCTCCATAAATGATTGAGGCTAAGGTCTCGCCTAATAGTGGAGCGGAGGTGAGACCTCGAGAACCTAAGGCTGCGATTAAGAAAAGATTCTGAAAATTGGCTGCACTTTGAATAGGTTGTTTACGACGACGGAGGTTAAATAGATTGTAATAATCCACTTGTTGCTGTTCAAAATTAGGTACGTTTCCAACCATTGGGGCAAGATCTCTTACGGAGCAGCGGATGCCTACACGAGCGAGATTACCTGATGTATCCACATCTTGCGTCCAAGGTTGGACGATATTTTGTTGGAGTTTTTGTTGATTTTCTTGTTGTTCTTGTTCGCTAAAATGGCGATCAACATTATCACGGATATGGCTTGCGCCGATGCAATGTGAGGTTTTTAATTGATCGGCTGGGGTGAGATAGCCATCATAACAAAGCACAGATTTCAGTTTGAGTAAGTTTTCTGATGTTGGAATTTGACTAACTTGCCCGCGGATAGGGTAGAGCGGTAGCTTTTCTGTTTGAACAAAATCAGTAATTTTATATCCGTTC
This sequence comes from Haemophilus haemolyticus, assembly GCF_003493605.1. GTDB lineage: Bacteria > Pseudomonadota > Gammaproteobacteria > Enterobacterales > Pasteurellaceae > Haemophilus > Haemophilus haemolyticus_J. The sequence continues at coordinate 174,401 of NZ_QQKA01000001.1, read as the reverse complement.
GCAAGAATGACGACTTCATGGCAGTATGTTTGACCTTGCGTATTTTCTAGTTCCCAACCTTTTTCTTGTTGAGAAAGTGCGGTAATTTTTTGTGAGGTTTTAATGACGACCCCCTGCTTTTCAAGAAATGAAAAGGCATTTTGAACAAATTGTCTTGGTGCAAGCCAAGCGCCTTGCTCAATCCAACCGCCTTCGCAATTAAGCGGTAATCCCACTTTTTCACTGAGTTGTTCAGCATTCAGTATTTGGAAGATTTCGTTCGGCAAACCAAGCTGAGAAATCTTTGTTAATTTAACCGCACTTTTTTCGTTGTAAGCACATAGTGCCACGCCACAAAATTCGTGTTCAAACGCTATGTTTTGTGTGTTCGCCCAATCAAGTAATTGGCGACCGTAACTAAAAGCGTGCAGGTAAAAATCAACGGTGAGCCCATTATCATCGCTAAGTTGCGGATAAAATGCGCCTTGTTTATTGCCTGAGGCATTGAGTGCAAGCGCGTCATCCTCACAATAAATGGTGACTTTTGCCCCACGTTTTACTAAGGAAATGGCAGCACAAAGAGAAGCAATACCACCGCCGGTAATAGCGACATCTTGTTTTTCCATTTTCGCAGGCTGAGCAAGATACCAAGGTGTGGAAAGTGCGGTAGAGTTTGATTGTATTTTTAGCCCACTTAAACATTCTCGCTTTTTGCCGAAGCCTTTACGCTTGGTCACATTAAAGCCTGCGGATTCAAGCCCTTTTCTGACCGCACTTGCTGCGGTGAAGGTGGCAAAAGAACCATTGGGTTTTGTGAAACGAAACATCAGATTATAAAGATCATCATTCCACATTTCAGGATTTTTGCTCGGAGCAAAACCATCTAAAAACCAAGCATCAATACGTTCATTCATATAATCGCCAAGTTGTGGCAAGTTTTCTGATACATCACCCAGCCATAAATCTAACGTGGTCTCTCCAAAATCGATACGATGACAACCTAGAATCAATGAAGGCCAATAACGTTGCAAATGAGCGCTTAAATCTTCAAACTGCGGATAGGCAAGATGCGCTTGCGAAAGTGCGGTGATTTTTAGCGGATATTTTTCAAAGGAAATAAAATTTAGGCGTTTTAAAGGATGATTCTTGTGTTGCTGGCGAAATTCACGGAATAATTGGCTTACCGCGAAGAAATTTAATCCTGTACCAAATCCTGTTTCGGCGATGACAAAATTAGCCTCGTTGTGGCTTATCCAACGTTCCCAAAGTTGATTACCCTGTAGAAAAACATAATCTGTTTCTGCTAATCCATTTTTGTTAGAAAAATAGACATCATCGAATTGATCGGAGACGGGAATATGGTTTTGATTGAAGTGAATCTCAGCATGTTGCACGCTAAAGGTCATTTTTTATTCCTTCCTTGCCTAATGAAATTTGCGTATAATAACGCGATTTTCTAAACTGGTCGAACAAATGAATTATTGCTTGAAATATTTTTATTTCGTAGTAATTTTGAGCCGTTATTTTTACATATAAAACAATAAGGAAGAAGCAATGAGAAGAGCTGTAATTACAGGCTTTGGGATTATTTCAAGTATCGGTAACAACAAAGAAGAAGTATTGGCTTCATTAAAAGCAGGTAAATCAGGTATTGAAGTTGTGCCTGAGTTTGTTGAAATGAATATGCGTAGCCATGTTGCCGGAACAATCAAATTAAACCCAAGCGAGCACATTGATCGTAAAGTGTTCCGTTTTATGGGTGATGCAGCGGCTTATGCTTATCTTTCTATGCGTGAAGCGATTGAGGATGCAGGCTTAACAGAAGATCAAGTTTCTAATGATCGTACTGGTTTAGTGATTGGTGCAGGTACAGGTTCTGCACATAATCAATTAGTGGCGTGTGATGCGGTACGTGGCCCTCGCGGTGTAAAAGCAATTGGCCCTTATGCTGTAACGAAAACTATGGCTTCAAGTGTTTCCGCTTGTTTAGCCACCCCTTATAAAATCCGTGGTGTGAACTATTCAATCAGTTCTGCTTGTGCAACCTCTGCACATTGTATTGGTCATGCGGTTGAGTTAATTCAATTAGGCAAACAAGATGTGGTTTTTGCTGGTGGTGCAGAAGAATTATCTTGGGAATGTGCTACTGAGTTTGATGCAATGGGGGCAGTTTCAACTAAATACAATGACACGCCAGAAAAAGCATCTCGTGCTTATGATGCAAACCGCGATGGTTTCGTTATTGCTGGTGGTGGTGCTGTTGTGGTTGTGGAAGAATTAGAACATGCACTTGCTCGTGGTGCAAAAATCTACGCTGAAATTGTAGGTTATGGCGCAACCTCTGATGGTTACGATATGGTTGCACCAAGCGGTGAAGGTGCAGAGCGTTGTATGAAACAAGCAATGGCAACTATAGATACCCCAATTGATTACATTAACGTACACGGTACATCTACACCAGTAGGTGACGTGAAAGAATTAGGTGCAATCAAAAATGTATTTGGCGATAAAATCCCAGCTATTTCTTCAACTAAATCAATGACTGGTCATTCTTTAGGGGCAGCAGGTGCACACGAAGCAATTTATACTTTATTAATGCTTGATAATGACTTTATTGCACCAAGTATTAATATCGAAACCTTAGATGAAGCCGCTGAAGGTTGCAATATCGTTACTGAGACGAAAGAAAATGCAGGATTACAAACTGTCATGTCAAATAGCTTTGGTTTTGGTGGTACAAATGCAACATTAATTTTTAAACGTTATAACAGTTAAGACTCTTTTATGAAAAAAGCCACTTTCAATTGAAAGTGGCTTTTTTGTAAATTAAAAAGAAAAATTAAGCAACGATACCAAATTGTTCTTTCATTAATGCTTCAAAATCAGTGCAACCACCGATTGGTTTTTCATCAATAAAGATTTGTGGTACGGTTTCTACTGGTTTGCCGACAGATTTTGATAAATCTTCTTTAGTAATGCCTTCTGCGTGAATATCCACATAACGATAGTCGAAATCAGCAACTTCGCCTTTTAATTTTTCAGCAAGGTTTTTTGCACGCACACAGTAAGGGCAGCCAGGACGACCAAAAATAACAACGAACATAAGATTTCCTTTTTTGAGTTAAAAATTCTAGGCAATTCTACCCGATTTTTATCGTCTACATAAAGTGTTTTTATTCGTGTAATATACGGAACATCGTAGACAATGAGTGAAATATTATGAAATTACTAATGCTTTGCCGCGAACCTCGTCTTTATAGTTGCCAACACTTAAAAGAAGCGGCTGAACATCAAGGGCATGAGATGGATATTTTAGATCCGAATCGTTGCTTATTAAAACTCTCGCAAAATCCACCGCACTTTCAGATTTTTTATCAAGAAAATTCAGAATCGGATCCTTATTTATTGCCTAATTATGATGCTGTTTTGCCTCGATTTGGCACAACAAGTACACAAATGGGATGTTCAGTCTTACAGCATTTTGAAGGCAAAGGGACTTTTTGTTTAAATTCATCTCAGGCATTTTTAAATGCACGTGATAAGTGGAAAAGTTTGCAACTTTTGCTGAAGGCTGGTGTTCCTATTCCCAATTCACTTTTAAGTGGCGGTGAAGTACAAGCTCAGGCGACGACACCTCATATCAGTTCGCCGACAATTTTAAAAACGCTAAATGGTTCACAAGGAATTGGAGTGATTTTGGCTGAAAAACCACAAAGTGCGGTGAGCATTATGGAAGCTTTTAAGCAAACCAATATATCTATGTTGCAGCAAGATTTTATCGAAGAAGCGGGCAATGCGGATATTCGTTGTTTTGTGATTGGTGATCAAGTTGTAGCAACGATGCAGAGAATTGGACAAGATGGTGAGTTTCGAGCGAATTGTCATCGTGGCGGAAAAACTGAAAAAATTACCCTAAGCGATGATGAGAAACAGATAGCCATTAGAGCAACAAAAGCTATCGGTTTAGATGTGGCTGGCGTGGATTTAATTTGTTCAAAAAATGGATTATTGGTTTTAGAGGTAAATGCCAGTCCTGGCTTAGAAATGATTGAAAAAACAAGCGGAGTTGATATTGCGTTACAGATGATAAATTATGTTGAAAAGCAGATTTATTTGAATAAGAAAAATAAATAAAATTTGATATTTGTAAAGCCTTATTATTCATACCAATTTTTATACACCTCTTCTAATGACCTAGCTATCAAAAGTGCGGTCATTTTTCTTTGAGTTTTCTCAGAATATTAAAAAATTATCTAAAACCTGTTTTATATCAAAAAATCCATAGAATTTATAAGCCTATGTTCTTTATTTAGGCGTATTATATTACTCGGAATGAGTAATTCATTCTGGTTATCTAAAATAAGGACATTACTATGGCAATTAAAAAAGTGATTACTGTCTGTCCGTATTGCGCTTCAGGTTGTAAAATCAATCTATTGGTTGAGAACAACAAAATTGTGGGTGCTGAAGGTGCAAACGGTAAAACAAACGAACGGGAGCTTTGCCTGAAAGGATATTATGGCTGGGATTTCGTGCATGACACAAAAATCCTCACTCCTCGCCTAACTCAACCGATGATTCGCTACAAACGTGGTGAGCCGTTCACGCCAGTGAGCTGGGAAGAGGCTATTTCCTATTCTGCAAAACGTTTACAAGAAATTAGAGAAAAATATGGCAACGAGTCAATTATGGTAACGGGTTCTTCTCGTGGACCAGGTAACGAAGTGAATTTCGTTATGCAAAAATTTGCTCGTGCGGTATTAGGCAATAACAACATTGACTGTTGTGCACGTGTCTGACATGGCCCATCTGTAGCAGGTCTGCTCAAATCAGTGGGTAATGGCGCGATGTCCAACTCAATCGTTGAGATTGAAGACACTAAATGCGTATTTATCTTTGGGTATAATGCCTCAACATCTCACCCTATTGTGGCGCGTCGTATTAACCACGCAAAAGCAAAAGGGGCGAAGATTATTGTTTGTGACCCTCGTAAAATCGAAACCGCTCGTATTGCTGACATTTATGCGCCTCTTGCCAATGGTAGCAACGTCGCATTTTTGAATGCAATGATGAACGTGATTCTTGAAGAAGGATTACAAGATCAAAAATTCATCGATGAACATACCGAAAATTTCGATGCATTCTATGAAACTGTAAAAGCTTATACACCTGAATCAACTCAACATATCACTGGCATTGAGCCTGAAATGTTGAGAGAAATTGCCCGCACTTATGCGAAAGCAGAAACAGCGACAATTCTTTGGGGTATGGGCGTGTGTCAATTCCGTCAAGGTGTGGAAACTGTACGTGCGTTGGCAAGCTTGGCAATGCTTACTGGTAACTTAGGTAAACCAAATGTTGGTGTAAACCCTGTGCGTGGTCAAAACAACGTACAAGGCGCATGTGACATGGGGGCTTTATATAATACCTTACCAGGTTATCAAAGCTATGCGGATCCAGAAATCAACGCTAAATTTGCGAAAGCATGGGGCGTACCGTCTATTCCAACCAAACCAGGTGTACCATTGAGTGAAGTACCACATGCTGTGGCAGAAGGTAAACTCAAAGCATTCTATATTATGGGTGAAGATACTTTACAAACTGAACCTGATTTGAATGCCATGAAACAAACCTTTAAAGATCTTGAGTTTATTATTGTTCAAGATATCTTTATGACTCAAACGGCAGCGGAAGCGGATGTGATTTTACCAGCAACATCTTGTGCAGAACACGAAGGTGTTTATAGTGCAGCAGACCGTGGTTTCCAACGTTTCTATAAAGCGGTGGATCCTGTTGGTGATGTGAAAGACGACTGGGAAATCATTAGTCTTATGGCACAAGCTTTGGGTTATCCAATGCATTACAACAATACCAAAGAAATTTGGGATGAGTTGCGTGAGCTTTGCCCAATTTATAAAGGTGCAACTTACGAGAAAATGGAAGGCTTGGGTTATATTCAATGGCCATGTACGGATGAAGGCCCTGAAGATCAAGGCACGACATATTTGTATGAAGGTCAAATCTTCGACCGTCCAAATGGTAAAGCAGAGTTCTTTGCTTGCGATTGGGAACCACCAATGGAAGAAGTCTCTGAAGAATATCCGTTAGTGCTTTCTACAGTGCGTGAAGTTGGTCACTATTCTTGCCGTTCAATGACGGGTAACTGCCGTGCACTTGCTGCGTTGGCTGATGAGCCAGGATTCGTTCAAATGAACGATCAAGATGCGAAAGCTTTAGGTATTAAGAATAATGAGCTTGTTTGGATTTCTTCATCTCGTGGTAAAGTTATATCTCGTGCTGATGTAAGTTCTCGTACTAACAAAGGTGCGTGTTATATGACTTACCAATGGTGGATCGGAAAATGTAACGAACTCACCGCTGAACATTTAAATCCGGGATCTCGTACTCCGGAATATAAATACAGCGCAGTGCGTATCGAAAAAATTGAAGATCAACGTTGGGCTGAGCACTATGTTGTAACTGAATATACTAAGCTCAAATCTCGTTTAAAAGAAACCGCACTTGTGGCTTAATATAATATTTATCATGATTAGGACAGGCTTTATGCCTGTCCTTTTTTATGCTTAATGAAATATGATATGGGTAAGAATATTGGAAATGTTAAAAAGAGCGGTCTATTCAAAGGCAATTTCTTTAATACGTAATTCATCACCGCTTTGTCGTTGCAAGTGTATGCTGCCACAATTTGGACAAGAATCATGATGAGCTTGTATCTCAACTAATTTTTGACATTGCCAACACCAGGCTTGTGCTGCAATAGGAATGAGATGAAGTTTACAGCCTTCAGCAGCCGTACCTTGAAAAGTTATATCAAAACAAAATTCTAATGCATCAGGTTCTACACAAGAGAGTGCGCCAATTTCCAACCAAAGATCCGTGACTTTTTTTATATCGTGGCTCTTACATTGTTGTTCTACTATTTCTAGCATATTTTGACAAAGAGATAATTCGTGCATAATTTTTCCTTTTGTTTTTCTTTCTTAAAATAAATGCCTTTATCAATTCAAGATAAAGGCATTTCTCTAAAACATTGTCAATTTCAACCGCACTTTACGCGAGCATATTTACAACTGCAAATGAGATTTTCAATAATGCTGCGTTGATTAGGTCGATAAAGAATGCACCGACCATTGGAACGATTAAAAATGCTTTGTGCGATGGCCCAAAACGGCTGGTAATAGCTTGCATATTTGCGATTGCTGTTGGGGTTGCGCCTAAACCAAAACCACAGTGTCCAGCACTTAATACGATGGCATCGTAATCTTTACCCATTGCTCGATAAGTAATGAAAATTGCAAAGGCAGCCATAAATGCTACTTGAATAGCCAGAACAATTAATACGTCAATTGCTAAACCTGCAAGTTCCCAAAGTCTTAATGACATTAAAGCAATTGCTAAAAAGATGGATAAGCCTACGCTACCTAATACGTCAATAGCGGATTCTGCTACTTGGAAACGGAAAATGTTGGTTAAAATATTGCGGACAATAACACCAGTGAATAAACACCATACGAAAGTTGGTAATTGGAGTGCAGTACCTTTTGTTTGTACATCTAAATATTGACCAATTAATAAACATACTGAAATCATTGCAATTGTTTCAATTAATGAACGTGCGGTAATTTTACGTTTATAAGTTGGGTGTTCAAATGCTTCTTGAATGTCATCAACTTCATCATTTTCAGGATTTTCGCCTTGTTTTTGGCGATTTAATAAGAAACGAGCGACAGGACCACCGATGATACCACCAAAGACTAAACCGAAAGTTGCACAGGCAAGGGCAATTTCAGTTGCACCTTGTAGATTAAATTGATGTGCAAATGTATCTGCCCAAGCAGCTCCAGTGCCGTGACCACCTGTTAAAGTTACTGAACCTGCAAGTAAACCATAAGCGGGATGGATTCCTAATGCCATTGAACTTGCAATACCAATGACGTTTTGTCCTAAGATTAATAATGCAGCAATGAATAAAAATACAACGAGTGGTTTTCCGCCTTTAATTAAACGGGAAAAGTTTGCGCTTAAACCAATAGAAGTGAAGAACACTAACATCATGGTAGTTTGCAAATTCTTATCGAAGTTAAAGGATGTACCGTCTACTTTATTCCAAATTAAAAGACCAATGGCAACAATAAAACCACCAACAACTGGCTCAGGAATGTTGAAGGTTTTTAAGATGCTGATTCGTTTAACGAGAAAATAACCCAAGAGCAAGACTAAGCTTGCTAGTGCAAGGGTTTCATACGTGCTAAATGTATGACTCATAAATTGGATCTCCCTATGTTGTGTTTAAATTATGTGTTGTGTTGCGGTTCGATTACTACTATTTCAACATTGGTATGTAATCCGCGTGGTAATGTCGAACCTTTTCTGCCTCGTTCAGCACGGAACTTCTGCAGATCTTCCGGTTTTAATACAATTTTTCGTTTTCCGGAATGAAATTCAAGACTTGCTTGATCTGAAATAAGCAATAATTTCACTAACAATTCGCTGCGCTCTTTTGCATTTGCGGCAGGAATTGTCACAATTTTATTACCTTTGCCTTTTGATAATGCCGGTAAATCTTTTGCCGGGAAAATCAACATTCTGCTAGCTGATGTGATTGCGACAACAAGTACGGTAGAATTTATCAATGTTTTAGGCTTCAACACTTTGGCATTTTCTGGTAAAGAAATCAAGGCTTTTCCAGCCTTGTTACGTGCAATTAAATCTTCAAATTTACAAATAAAACCATAACCTGCATCAGAAGCCATCAATAATTCTTGCTGTTCACTCGTCATTACGACATATTCAATGGTCGCACCAGCGGGTAAATTTAGTTTACCTGTAAGTGGTTCGCCTTGGGAGCGAGCGGAAGGCAATGAAAGCGGATCGAGTGCATAACTTCGCCCCGTACTATCAATGAATACAACGGCTTGATTACTCTTGCCACAAGCGTGAGCTCGATAATTATCACCCGCTTTGTAGCTTAATGATTTAGGATCAATATCGTGTCCTTTAGCACAACGTACCCAGCCCATTTCTGATAAGATGACTGTGACAGGCTCTGCTGGCGTCATGTCACTTTCAGAGATCATTTTGGCTTCTTCTCGTTCGACCAGTTGAGACATACGTGGACTGGCATATTTTTTCGCATCTTCTTGAATTTCTTTTTTGATAAGCGTATTCAAACGGCGTTCTGATCCTAAAATTGCTTCTAAATTTAACCGCTCTTTTTCAAGTTCATCTTGTTCAGCTTTGAGTTGGTTTTCTTCTAATTTCGCTAAATGACGTAAGCGTAAATTTAAAATTGCATCGGCTTGTTCATCGCTTAAATTAAAGCGTGCCATAAGCTCTGCTTTTGGATCATCTTCGTGACGTATAATTTCGATAACTTCATCAATATTTAAAAAGGCTATCATCAACCCTTCTAAAATATGCAAGCGAGAGAGTACTTTATCTAGGCGATATTGAAGGCGACGAGTCACGGTTGTTCGGCGGAAAGTAAGCCATTCATTTAAGATTTCTAATAAGCCTTTTACCGCAGGTTTATGATCAAGCCCGATCATATTCATATTTACACGGTAGCTTTTTTCAAGATCTGTGGTAGCAAATAAATGTGCCATTAACGCATCAGTATCGACGCGATTTGAGCGAGGAACTAGCACAATGCGAATTGGATTTTCGTGATCGGCTTCATCTCGAATATCTTCTAGCATTGGCAGTTTTTTTGCCGTCATTTGTTCGGCTATTTGTGCAATAACTTTAGATGGCGAAGATTGATGTGGAAGCGCGGAGATAATAATTTCACCATCTTCTTTTTTCCACGTCGCACGCATTTTTATTGAGCCACGACCTTGCTCATAAATTTTACGAATTTCTGATTTTGGTGAAATAATTTCCGCTTCTGTTGGAAAATCTGGGCCTTGAACAATTTCAAGTACATCATCTAATCCCGCTTTCGGATTATCTAGCAACATTACTGCCGCATCAGCAATTTCGTTAATATTATGTGGTGGAATATCTGTCGCCATACCCACCGCAATACCTGTTGTGCCGTTCAATAAAATATGAGGTAAACGAGCAGGTAAATATTGTGGTTCAGCCAAGGTTCCATCAAAGTTTGGCTGATAATCTACTGTTCCTTGTCCGAGTTCACTTAGCAAGATTTCAGAGATTTTAGAGAGGCGTGATTCCGTATAACGCATGGCAGCGAAAGATTTTGGATCATCTGGTGCCCCCCAGTTGCCTTGACCATCTACAAGCGGATAACGATAAGAGAAGGGTTGTGCCATTAACACCATTGCTTCATAACAAGCGCTATCACCATGTGGATGGAATTTACCGAGTACATCACCGACGGTACGGGCAGATTTTTTGTATTTTGCCGTGGCATTCAAGCCAAGCTCAGACATCGCGTATACAATACGGCGTTGAACGGGTTTTAAACCATCACCGATAAAAGGCAACGCACGATCCATGATGACATACATGGAATAGTTGAGATAAGCCCTTTCGGTGAAGGTGCGTAGAGGCATTTGCTCAATGCCTTCATAATTGATATTTGTCATTTTGGTTTCTGTTAATTGAATATATTCTTAATTTATTAAAATTCGGATTTGTTGAGATTAATTTAGTCTAAACAGATAAATCAACCTGATCGCCTTTCACTTGTAACCAATTTTTACGGTCTTCGGAACGTTTTTTCGCTAACAACATATCCATGAGTTCTAATGTATCCGCGCCTTGGTCTTCTTCTAAATCATAAGTTAATTGAACAAGGCGACGCGTATTAGGATCCATTGTTGTTTCACGTAATTGTGATGGGTTCATTTCACCTAAACCTTTAAAACGTTGAACATTCGGTTTGCCTTTTTTATTTTTCAACCGATCTAAAATTGCCTCTTTTTCACTTTCATCTAATGCGTAGAAGACTTCTTTATTTAAGTCAATCCGATAAAGTGGTGGCATTGCGACGTAAACGTGACCGTCTTGTACCAATTTCGGAAAATGGCGTAAGAACAGAGCACAGAGTAGGGTGGCAATGTGAAGACCATCGGAATCAGCATCCGCGAGAATACATACTTTGCCATAGCGAAGTTGTGATAAATCATTGCTATCAGGATCGATACCTAGAGCCACGGCGATATCGTGAATTTCAGTTGAACCTAATACTTGATCCGGTGAAACTTCCCATGTATTTAAGATTTTTCCACGTAACGGCAAAATCGCTTGATATTCGCGATCACGCGCTTGTTTTGCTGAACCACCCGCAGAGTCGCCCTCTACTAAAAATAATTCCGTTTTTTCTAAATCCTGTGAGCCACAATCAGCTAATTTTCCTGGTAATGCAGGTCCACTAACAAGTTTTTTTCGTACGACCTTTTTTGCTGCGCGTAATCGGCGTTGTGCAGAACTAATGGCAATTTCTGCTAATTTTTCAGCATCTTGTACGTTTTGGTTGAGCCATAGGCTGAACGCATCTTTTAAAACACCGCTGACAAACACCGCACTTTGGCGTGATGATAAGCGTTCTTTGGTTTGCCCCGCGAATTGCGCATCTTGCATTTTAAGGGAAAGAATGTAAGAACAACGATCCCAAATATCATCAGCGGTAAGTTTTACGCCGCGTGGTAATAGATTTCTAAATTCGCAAAATTCACGAATGGCATCTAATAAACCTTGACGTAAGCCATTAACATGCGTTCCGCCTTGAATAGTCGGAATTAAGTTTACGTAGCTTTCGCCAATCAGTTCGCCACCTTCTGGTAACCAAAGTAATGCCCAGCTAACCGCTTCATTTGTTCCTTTAAATTCACCAACGAATGGTTTTTCCGGAAGTGTTTCAAAGCCGTTAACTGCTTCGATAAGGTAATCGGAAAGACCATCTTCATATAACCAAATATCTTGAGTATTGTTTACTTTATCAATGAATTTGATTTCAAGCCCTGAACAGAGGACTGCTTTCGCTCTTAATAAATGGCGTAGGCGGCTAACGGAAAATTTTGCGCTGTCAAAATATTTTGGGTTTGGTTTGAAGTGAACGGTTGTTCCCGTTGTGCGTCTGCCACAAGTCCCAATGACTTCCAATTCTTCTACTTTATTGCCGTCTTCAAAGGCAATTTTATACACTTCACCATTGCGTTTAACTTGAATATCCACGCGTTCAGAAAGCGCATTCACCACAGAAATCCCCACACCGTGTAAACCTCCCGCAAATTCATAATTTTTATTGGAGAATTTACCACCAGCATGCAGTTTAGTCAGGATCACTTCTACGCCAGAAACGCCTTCCGTAGGATGAATATCCACAGGCATACCGCGACCATTGTCCGTTACTTCAATGGATTGATCAGGGTGTAAAATTACTTCAATTTTTGTGGCAAAACCCGCAAGGGCTTCATCTACGCTGTTATCAATAACTTCTTGTGCTAAATGATTAGGGCGAGTAGTGTCAGTGTACATTCCCGGGCGAATTTGCACTGGTTCGAGATCTTTAAGAACGGTAATTTCTTGAGCTGAATAATTGGTTGTCATGGTGAGATTATTCGTTAATTTTTTAAATTTGAGAAAATTCTATCAAAAAGTGCGGTGATATTCGACCGCACTTTTAATCGTATAAACTAGGCGTCTTTTCATCGGGGCGCGTTTTAAAACGGCGATGTAGCCACATATATTGTGATATGCCCTTCATGATTTCCTTTTCTACGATTTGATTCATTCGCGTAGCAATCGCCGTTTCATCTTGTAAATCCGTAAAATCAACAGGCGCTGAAATACTCACGGTATAGCCTGAACCATCTTTATTGCGTAATGGCGCAAATGGAATCACTTTGCTGTTTGGTGAAGATTTCAATAAATAATAACTACCAGTGGTTGTGCAAGCATCGGGTACCGCAAAAAAGGGAACAAAAACGGCATTTTTTCTGCCGTAATCGTGATCAGGCGCATACCAAATGGTTTCTTCGTGGCGTAAAGCTTTGATCATTCCGCGTAAATCTTTACGATCAAGCATATCTTTATTAGAGCGTAAACGACCTTGCGTTTGTAGCCAATCAAGCAAAGGATTATCATTTGGACGATAAACACCAATGCCAGGATGATGCAAACCAAGAATGCGTGCGCCAAGTTCTAGCGTTAAGAAATGAACACCAACGAGAACAATTCCATCTTTTTGATTTTCTTTTAGATAATGTAAGCTTTCAACTTTTGACCATTTTTTGATACGTGAATCCGACCAAAACCAAGCCATGCCAGTTTCGATAATTGCCATGCCTACTGAGCGGAGATTTTCTTGCAAAATCGCCTCACGCTCGTTTTCAGACATATCAGGAAAACAAAGTTCAAGATTACGGCGTGCAATGGCTGCTCGACGTTTACCCACTTTTAAATGTGAAAACAGCCAACCGAAACCATGACCAATATGGCGCAAAATAGGATAGGGAAGACATAAAATACTTCGCCAAATTGCCACGCCTAGCCAAAAAAGCCAGTATTTTGGGGCTAAAAAGTGCGGTTGAAATTGAGGGAGTTTTTTGTTTTTCATTGTTCTTTCCACGTAAGTTAGGGGCGTAGTTTATCGTAAATTTGAGTTGTGGTAAAATCGTCACAATTTTGGTTATTCAAATAGAGAGATTTTAAAATGGCTCAATATTCAGCAGAATTTAAGCAAGCAAAAGTACTCGTATTAGGCGATGTGATGCTTGATCGTTATTGGTTCGGCGCAACCAACCGTATTTCACCAGAAGCTCCAGTGCCAGTGGTTCGTGTACAGGAAAATGAAGAACGTGCGGGTGGTGCAGCAAATGTGGCGATGAATATTGCGTCACTTAATGTACCCGTTCAATTAATGGGATTGATTGGACAAGATGAGACAGGTTCTGCACTTTCCCACTTATTAGAAAAGCAAAAAATTGATTGTAATTTTGTTGCATTAGAGACCCATCCAACCATTACTAAATTACGTATTTTATCTCGTCATCAACAGCTGCTCCGCCTTGATTTTGAAGAAGATTTCAATAATGTAGATTGCAAGGATTTATTAGCGAAGTTAGAAAGTGCGGTGAAAAATTACGGTGCTCTGATTCTTTCTGATTACGGCAAAGGCACGCTTAAAGATGTTCAGAAAATGATTCAAATTGCACGCAAAGCAAATGTGCCAGTGTTGATCGATCCAAAGGGAACTGATTTTGAACGTTATCGTGGTGCGACATTATTGACACCCAATATGTCTGAATTTGAAGCTGTTGTGGGCAAATGCAATACAGAAGAAGAGATTATTGAGAAAGGTTTAAAATTAATTTCTGATATTGAATTAACCGCACTTTTGGTGACGCGTTCTGAAAAAGGCATGACATTATTGCGTCCAAATCAAGAACCCTATCATTTGCCAACTGTCGCAAAAGAAGTGTTTGATGTGACGGGAGCTGGTGACACTGTTATTAGTGTATTAGCAACTGCATTAGCAGATAGACGTTCTTTCGAAGAATCTTGTTACCTAGCCAATGTCGCCGCTGGAATTGTCGTGGGTAAATTGGGGACTTCAACGGTTTCGACCGTGGAACTTGAAAATGCTATTCATGCTCGCCCTGATACAGGATTTGGCATTATGAGTGAAGCTGAATTAAAAGATGCTGTAGCACAAGCTAAAGCGCGCGGTGAAAAAATAGTGATGACTAATGGCTGTTTCGATATTTTGCATCCAGGGCATGTTTCTTATTTAGAAAATGCACGTAAATTGGGCGATCGTTTAATTGTCGCGGTAAACAGCGATGATTCCGTTAAACGGTTAAAAGGTGAAAGTCGTCCAATTAACAATCTTGAAAACCGTATGGCGGTACTTGCTGGTTTGGCATCCGTGGATTGGTTGGTGCAATTCATCGAAGACACCCCACAGCGTTTAATCAGTGAAATTCTACCGGATCTTTTAGTCAAAGGCGGTGATTACAAACCCGAAGATATTGCTGGCGCAAAAGAAGTTTGGGCAAATGGCGGTGATGTTAAAGTGCTAAACTTTGAAAATGGTTGTTCAACAACAAATGTGATTGAAAAAATTAAATTATTGAAAGATTAGATGAAAGGTTGGGGAGTCCCAACCTTTTTTATTGCTTTAATATTTATATGAAATTATTAGAGAAAGCCCCGTTTTGAAGTAACAGGTTTATTTATATCAAGGACAACTAATTTAAGGGGGAACAATGATTTATTTTTCAGATAAAGAATTGGATGATTTATTGCTTGAGGATATTTATCGTGGTGATTTAACCACTCACGCCCTTGGTATTGAAAATATTCCAGCAAACATTCTTTTTAAGCGTAAAAATGCAGGGATTGTGGCGGGCGTTTCTGTTGCGGAAAAATTATTAAAAAAACTGGATATTCAACCGCACTTATATGTAAAAGAAGGTGAGTGGGTTGAATCAGGTGCTTTGCTGATAAGTGCGGAAGGAATGTCTGAACAATTACATCAAGCTTGGAAAGTGGTGCAATTGGTACTTGAATGGTCATGTGGAGTTGCTCAATATACGGCAGAAATGATTGCCAATGCCAAAGCGGTTAATCCAAGTGCTGTTGTGGCTTGCACGCGTAAAAGTATTCCTAATACGCGTAAACTTGCCACGAATGCTGTATTAGCCGCTGGTGGGCATATTCATCGACAAGGCATCAGCGAAACTCTTTTGGTTTTTACTAATCATCGAAACTTACTTTCTGATCCAAATGATTGGGTGAAAATTGTGGATAGATTACGTCAAGAAGCGCCTGAAAATAAAATTACTTTAGAAGCAGATAATTATGCTCAATTTGAGCAAATGTATGTAGCTGAGCCAGATATTATTCAACTTGATAAATGGTCATTGGAGGATGTGAAAAAGGCTTTAGATCTACTTCAGTCAAAACAGAAAGATATTCTGCTTTCTGTCGCTGGAGGAGTAAATAAAAATAATGTATCAGATTACGCCAAATTAGGTATTCGTTTATTTATTACTTCTGCACCTTATTATGCACCACCAGAGGATATAAAAGTGGTGATTGAAAAGATATAATGTTTTTCAATTTTATTTTTTAGCTTTAAACCTTGCATTTAAGCCTATTCATCGCTAGAATACAGGCTCCTTGTCATCGCTGAGTTAGAGATCGGCGAATGATGTATTAACAACACTACCTTTTAGGAGTAAAAAATGTCTCTAAGTACTGAAAAAAAAGCAGCAATCGTTGCTGAATTTGGTCGTGATGCGAAAGATACTGGTTCTTCTGAAGTTCAAATCGCATTATTAACTGCACAAATCAACCACTTACAAGCTCACTTTGCTGAGCACAAAAAAGACCACCATGGTCGTCGTGGTTTATTACGTATGGTTTCTCGTCGTCGTAAACTTTTAGACTACTTAAAACGTACAGACCTTGCTTTATACCAAAGCACTATTGCTCGTTTAGGTTTACGTCGCTAATTTTTATTACGATAGTAAAAAATCAAGCCCTCGATATCGAGGGCTTTTTTCATAGTTTTATTTTAATTTTATAGGCGTTCTTTAGACTAGCATCAAAATAAACAAAATATTTGGTTTATATATTCTTAACTTGCCATCTTCTAATTTTCACATAATAAACATACATCTAATTTTAGTTGTTTGTTATGAAATTGCTGTAATGTACTACGATGACCTACGCTGAGAATGATCATTTCGGGCAAACGCTCTTTAATTGTTTGGTAGAGTAAATGCTCGGTTGTTTCATCCAATGCGGAAGTTGTTTCATCGAGAAATACGACATCTGGTTTTGTGAGTAAAATACGAATAAACGCCACTCTTTGAAGTTCACCAGGCGATAAAATTGCTTGCCAGTCATTTTTTACATTAAGTGCGTGTATGTATTTTCCTAGCGCACAATCCTTCATGGTTTTTTCTAATTCTGCGTGACTTGGATTGATATTTGGATAACAAATTGCTTCTCGTAAAGTACCCTGCGGCATATAAGGTCGTTGTGGTAGGAATAAGCTTCCCATGCATGGGTGTTCCGCAATGCCTATTGTTTCAAAAGGATATATTCCTGCAATTGCTTTTAGTAGCGATGTTTTTCCTGTTCCTGATGCACCTTGAATCAATAAAGCATCCCCATTTTCTAAATTAATATTCAAATTATTGAGTAATATATTGCCTTGTTCATCTTTGATGCCAAAGTTTTTTAAGGCGACACGATGAGAACAATGAAAAGGGTGATGAACGTTTTGTTTATCTAATTCATCCATTTTTGTTATAAAACCATAAAGACGATTTAAGCGTGCTTGATAGAGTGTGAATTGCTCATAGAACAAGCGGAAAAATGAAAGTGCGGTCATTAATCGGTTAAATGCTTGGACTGTTTGATGCATATCACCTAGCTTTATTTGACCAGAAAAGAAACGTGGTGCTTGTAACATTAAAGGCAATAATTTAGCCACGCGAGTTACCCCTGAGTTGAAACTATTTAAGCCTAACATTTTTAATACAATGGACCAACGGTTATGAATAATTTGACGGAATTGATGTTGTAAGAAAGTTTGTTCTTTTGGCTCTCCATTATAAAAAGCAATGCTTTCTGCATTGTCTCGTACACGGATTAAGGAATAACGATAATCGCCATTGAGTTTTTCTTTCGTAAAATTCAGCTTAATTAGAGGGCGACCAATCCACACGGACATGAGTGTTGCAAAAATAATAAAAGCATAAATGAAGAAAACAACGCCTTTTTCGATATTAAATTCAAATAAAGTTAACACACCAGAAAGTGACCATAAAATAATCGTAAATTCAATGGTCGTGAGTACTGAGTTAATTACGCCTCGCACAATTTGTACGGTACTGGTAATAAATTCTCTTGCATCTTGTTCAATACGTTGATCGATATTATCTGGTAAATCTCGTTCGTATTTTAGGCGATAGTATTTTTTCTTATTTAGCCAGCGTTTAACAAGTGTTGCATTAAGATTTTCCAACCAACGAATTTCAAAAACTTGTTGAAAGAAGTAATCAGCAATGGCATGTATAACTTGTGCTACCACAAGAAGAGCATTTAGTTTTGCAAAGAACCAAAATTTCTCAATGTTTAGTTCTTGCATTGAGCTATACAATCCATTGTAAAAAAATGAATTAAGCACGCTAAATCGTACTTCCAACAATATCATTATAAATAGCACTAACAACATTAAAATTAGTTTAATGCTGGTTTTTTTATTAATCGATGGTGACACGATACACCAGAATTTTTTGCCGAAAGTAGTTTGTTTTAAGGCTAACATTGTTACGCTAAAGCACAATATTACCCAAAAAAGTGCGGTTAAAATCCAGTTTAAACTATTATTAAGTTCGCTTTGCCAGTTCATTGATTATCCATAAAGTAAAAAACGAAAAAGGGCGAAATATTCGCCCTTATTGTGCACTCAATTAAAATTCAACTTTAGTGTTGAAGATAAATTCACGTCCATAACCTAATGCAACAGGGATTAACGTATTTGTTGCGTTACCAGAGGTAGATGGATAGTAAGTTTTATCTGTTAAGTTTTTACCGTTAAGTTGGAAAGAGACTTTCTTGCCAGAGATTTTGGTATCGTAAGCAATAAAGGCATCATATACCACGGCATGAGGTAATTTGTATGCTTTTGTATAAGTATCGTTGTAGGCATACCATGAGCCTAAATAACGAGCCCCCCCACCAATACGGATGTTACCAAAATCAAATTTACCTACGTTATAAGCTAGGAACAGAGATGCTTGATGTTTTGGCACACCTGAAAGTTGTTTACCCACTGATTCTTTGGTTTTAGGATTATCATTTTCAAGTGATTTTACCTTAGTGTATGTATAGTTAGCTGCTACACTTAGGTTATCTGTAATTTGACCATTAAGATCAAATTCCATACCTCGAGAACGTTGTTTGCCGACGATATTTAATTGTGCATTTGAACCTGAACCAACGGTTTCAGCCACATTACGTTTACTGATATTGAATAATGCAAGTGTCGCATTAAAGCCCGAGTTTTCGTATTTTGCACCAATTTCAAAAGATTTGCCTTGTTCAGGTTTTAAATCGCCGCTAACAGGTGTTGCTACACTCATTTGTGGGCGGAAAGATTCAGCATAGTTTGCAAAGGTCGCAATATGTGGCGTAAATTTATATACGGCACCTAATTGATACAATAATTTGCCATCGTGCTGATCAGTATTTCCAGTTTTTGTTGGATTTTGACCTTTTTTACAGTTTGCAGGAGCCGCATTTAAGCAATGACGTCCTGCAAATTGATCAAAGTACTCATAACGTAAACCGCCCGTCATAATAAAGTTATCTGTAAAGTAGGCGGTATCTTGAATATAAACACCAACAGTTTTGAGATAGTTATATTGGTAGGCGTTGCCGTTACCATTTTTATGTTCCGCAACAGGGCTGGTATAGTTTGGATTATCAATATTGATATCAGAATTCATGATGCCTTGATTATAAATAGGACCAAGATCACGAATATTACGCATTGCATCAATACCCGCTACAAAGCGGTTAGCAATATCACCAATACCAAATTCACCAACGATATTTAATGTACCGCTATGAACGCGTTGATCGCCTTGTTGCTGTTCAATGGCTCGGCGTACATAACGCGCGCTTAATTCAGGAGAGGTAATCTCGCCCTTTTTATTTTTAACTGCAGGGATAGCAACATCTGTAACGTTAATATTTGTAATACGAGCTTGATTGTAGAAATATTTGTAACGAGCATAGCTATAACCCGCATTTAATTTCCAACTATCACTTAATTTGTGCTCAATTTTAAAATCAATGTTATCGGTTTTTGCGATTGTTTCATTATTTGGTTCATCTAAACGACGCGATACAGGAATATCTGGTAATGCATTAGTTGCTGTTAAAAGATTTGTACCACGATCAAATGGCTCAAGAATATCTTTGTGTTCATAAGAAAGAAGCACTTTAGTTTTATCATTTTCCCAAGAAAGTGATGGTGCGTAAGTCGTATTTTTCACTTTGCCAAAATTACGCCAGTAGTCTTTTTCTTGTTTGTCATAGATAAAGCGGTAAGCAAAACCATTTCCTAAACCACCAGTGAAATCTAATTGCGTTCCCCACATACTATGATTACCTAAGGTTCCACCAACAACATAACGTGGCGTTTCTTGTGGTTTTTTAGTAATGATATTAACCACACCACCTGGATCTTGAATGCCATAAAGTACAGATGCAGGTCCTTTTAAAACTTCAACGGTTTCAGTTGTCGCGCTAAAGTTTTTAGCTGGGCCAGCTTGTAAACCGTTACGCATAATTGAGTTATCGCGGTTTCCACCAAAACCACGTTTTTGAATGGCATCAAACATACCTCCTAGAGTATTCGCTTGACTCACACCGCTGACGTTATAAAGTGCATCAATAAGAGAATTTGGTTTACGATCTTGTAAAAGTTGTGTTGAAAGGATATTTACGGTGTTTGGCGTATCAAATACGGGTACTTCAGCTTTAGAGACGGCAGATGTACCTGTTACACGATAACCGTTTTGTTTAAGACCTGTATCTTGGATAGTAATTTGCTCTAACGTTTCAGTATCAGTTTGCTGAGGAATTTTTGCTATGGCAGAAACAGAAACTCCAGCAAAAAGTGCGGTGTAAACTAAGCTTAATTTAAACTTCATAAGTTGCTTCCCAAAAGTTAAATCTAGGTTAAAAAGGAGTGGCGAGTATAAAAAAATATAACAATTTAAGCAATGAAAATTATTATCATTTAATAATCTTGCATTGATCAATAGCATTTTTTAAAAAGCTATAAAAAAACACCGCACTTTTGATGGCAAAGTGCGGTGTTTTTTAGAAGGCTTTATTAGTATTTATAGATTTCGTTATATAAGCCACTCTCAAATTGTACTAATGGTGCTCGTTTTGTTTTGCTTTCCAAATCGCCTGTTGAGTAGCCATTAATAAATTGTACAAAAGCCACTTTTTCCCCTCGAGCGTTTGTCATAAAGCCGGCGAGGTTATAAACCCCTTTCAAAGAACCAGTTTTAGCAATCACATTTTTGACTAATGGCGGACTAATTAATCCACCTCGCCCACTGATCGTGCCATCTACACCTGCGATGGGGAAAGTTTCCATTAAATGTAATTTATCTTCGTTTTTGGCGATGTATTCTAAAACGGATAGCATCGTTTTAGGTGCCACAAGATTATGGCGAGACAGGCCAGAGCCATCGGCTAAAATACTGTTACCAAAACGAATTCCTTGTTTTTGCAAGATGGATTTAACCGCTAATGTGCCTAATTGAAAGGACGCTGGGCGTTTATAGTAATTGAATGCCACAGCTCGGAACAATGAATCGGCAATTTGGTTATCCGATTTTTTCATCATTTTTTTCAATAAATCTGGTAATGGTTTGGATAAATGTTTTGCTAATAGCTGACCTTGTTGTGGTTTTTGGGACAACATAACTTTGCCATTAAACTCAATACCTAATTGTCTTAATTGACGTTGAATAATCGCGGCAGCATAAGCATCCGTATCTTGCACGGCAAAGCTTAAGCCAAAAGGTTTAGATTGACGGGCTAAACATCCTTTTACTTGATAGCGATTATTGTCGTGTACAACAACATCGAGCTGACAATAAGGCGCCTCATTGCTATCCGCTACATAGACTTGTCCGAACACTTGAATTGGAAATTGTGCAGGCACATTGATTTTTACTGTTTCACCGGGATTTTGATTGGCATCGAGTTCCGCATAAAAACAGTTGTTATCAATATTCGCAGCGGATGGGGGAGAGTTGAAACACATGGTCAGATCGTTCCAAATCCAACCTAATCCTCGGTCGTGACTCGAAAAAACAGAGGTATCTAATATTAAATCGCCATTAATTTTTTTGATGCCTTGTTTTTTTAATTCTGCAAGTAAGGTATAAAGTTGGCCACTTGTGAGATCTGGATCGCCTGTGAAACGCACGATTAAGTGACCATCTAAATTCCCATTTTGAATTTTCCCATTACTTAAAAGAGCGGTTTCAAATTGGAATTGATCACCTAATGCGAGTTTAGCGGCAACGGCAGTAAAAACTTTTTGTGTACTCGCAGGAAGCATAAAGATCGAGCCATTATAATCCGCAATAATTTGATTTTGATTTATATTTTTTGCGATGAAACCTACGCTAGAGCCTTCAGGCAGTTTTTGTGTTAAGTCTGAAACATTAATGTTTGCGAAGGTTGGAAGGCTAAAGCTTACGGAAAGTAAAAAGGATCCAAGTGCGGTGGAAATTGAAGATAATTTTTTCATATTAGGTTTGTTATGGTTGCTATTTTTTTTTAGACGAACAATAATAAGCCCCTAATGAAATTGAGTAAATCATTTTCTCATTTCAAGTTTATTTTTAATAATACTGCGGCAAGATTTTAGGATTTTGCCGTGGTTTTTGTTTTATTTAGTAAAAGGAAAAACAATGCAACAAATTCCAATGACTGTGCGTGGCGCAGAACAATTACGTGAAGAATTGGATTTCTTAAAAAATGTACGTCGTCCTGAAATTATTAAAGCGATAGCAGAAGCACGCGAGCACGGTGATTTAAAAGAAAATGCAGAATATCATGCAGCTCGTGAGCAACAAGGTTTTTGCGAAGGGCGTATTCAAGAGATTGAAGGTAAACTTGGTAATGCTCAAATTATTGATGTAACAAAAATGCCAAATAACGGTAAAGTTATTTTTGGTGCAACCGTTGTGCTTGTAAATACAGATACAGACGAAGAAGTCACTTATCGAATTGTGGGCGATGATGAAGCGGACATTAAATCTGGTTTGATTTCGGTTAATTCACCAATTGCGAGAGGTTTAATTGGTAAAGAATTAGATGATACCGTTAATATTACAACGCCTGGCGGTATCGTTGAGTTTGATATTATTGAAGTGAATTATATTTAAATAAAGAAAGTGCGGTTAAAAATGACCGCACTTTTGTTGTTATTTGCGTGGAAGCTGAATTTTCGCTTCTTCGCTTGGGCGATAAAGCACCAAAATATGCCCGATAGTTTGTACTTGTGCTGCTTTGGTTTCACGCACAATTGCATCAATAATAAGTTGTTTGGTTTCGCGATCTGCGCCAGCAACTTTTACTTTGATGAGTTCGTGATGATCAAGTGCATTTTCAATTTCAGCAAGTACGCCTTCGGTTAAGCCATTTCCACCAAGCATAACGACTGGGTTAAGATGGTGCGAAAGACCTTTTAAAAATTGTTTTTGTTTGGTTGATAAGGTTGTCATAAGGATTCCTAATTAAAAAGAGCGGTTGATTTTCTCAATGTTCTTCACTGATTTCAATCAGTCTCGGCTTGAATTCGGCAGATTGTAACCAAATATAAGCAAAACTACTACCAAAAATAGAAAATTATGGGAAAGAAAAAACGTTCAGCGAGTTCTTCTCGCTGGCTAAATGAACATTTTAGTGATCAATTTGTGCAAAAAGCGCATAAGCAAAAGTTGCGTTCACGCGCTTATTTTAAGATTGATGAAATTCAGCAAACGGATAAATTATTTAAACAAGGAATGACTGTGGTCGATCTTGGCGCTGCACCTGGCGGTTGGTCGCAATATGTGGTGGGACAAATTGGTGGCAAAGGTCGTGTAATTGCTTGTGATATTTTGGAAATGGATCCTATTGTAGGTGTTGATTTTCTGCAAGGCGATTTCCGTGATGAAAATGTTTTGAATGCTTTATTAGCGCGCGTAGGCGAAGCTAAAGTTGATGTTGTAATGTCTGATATGGCACCAAATTTTAGTGGAATGCCGTCAGTGGATATTCCACGCGCAATGTATTTGGTCGAGCTTGCTTTAGATATGTGTAAACAGGTCTTGGCAAGCAAAGGAAGTTTTGTTGTTAAAGTCTTTCAAGGGGAAGGCTTTGATGAATATTTAAGAGAAATTCGTTCTTTATTTAATGTGGTGAAAGTGCGTAAGCCTGAAGCATCACGCGGACGCTCTCGTGAAGTATATATTGTGGCGACAGGCTATAAAGGCTAATTGCTTTGATAGCTTTTCATTGCTAATGATGTGTAGTATCTTGTAAAAAATTTTTTAACTTAGGAAAGGTAGGTTAGACTTTGAACGATATGGTCAAAAATCTGGTGCTTTGGGTGGTAGTAGCGGTCATTATGATGACTGCATACCAGAGTTTTAATTCCTCTTCGGTAGATAATTCTACTGATTATACAACCTTTGTTTACGATGTAAGCAATGGACAAGTGACAGAAGCGCGTTTTGATGCCAATGAAATTACGGTAACGAAAACCGATGGTTCTAAATATTCAACTGTAATGCCACCACTTGAAGACAAAAAATTGCTTGATGATTTATTAAGCAAAAAAGTGAAAGTGGAAGGCACGCCATTTGAAAAACGTGGTTTCTTATCCCAAATTTTAATTTCTTGGTTCCCAATGTTATTCCTTGTTGGCGTATGGGTATTCTTTATGCGCCAAATGCAAGGCGGTGGCGGCAAAGCGATGAGCTTTGGTAAAAGTCGTGCAAAAATGCTAAATCAAGATCAGATTAAGGTGACTTTTGCGGATGTAGCTGGTTGCGATGAAGCCAAAGAGGAAGTGGGCGAAATCGTTGATTTCTTGCGTGATCCGAATAAATTCCAAAACTTGGGTGGTAAAATTCCAAAAGGTATTCTGATGGTAGGGCCTCCAGGTACAGGTAAAACCTTACTGGCTCGTGCGATTGCAGGGGAAGCAAAAGTTCCATTCTTCACTATTTCTGGTTCTGATTTCGTAGAAATGTTTGTGGGTGTTGGCGCGTCTCGTGTACGTGATATGTTTGAACAGGCTAAGAAAAATGCACCTTGCTTAATCTTCATTGATGAAATCGATGCTGTGGGTCGCCAACGCGGTGCGGGTTTAGGCGGTGGACATGATGAACGTGAACAAACCTTAAACCAAATGCTGGTTGAAATGGATGGATTTAGTGGTAATGACGGCGTAATTGTTATTGCGGCAACTAACCGCCCAGATGTGCTTGACCCAGCTTTAACTCGTCCAGGCCGTTTTGACCGACAAGTTGTTGTTGGTTTACCTGATGTAAAAGGTCGTGAGCAAATCTTAAAAGTCCATATGCGTAAAGTGCCTGTAGCACAAGATGTTGATGCAATGACATTAGCGCGTGGTACGCCTGGCTATTCCGGTGCAGATTTAGCAAATTTAGTGAATGAGGCTGCTTTGTTTGCTGCTCGAGTGAATAAACGTACGGTCACCATGCTTGAGTTTGAAAAAGCGAAAGATAAGATCAATATGGGGCCAGAGCGTCGTACCATGATTATGACAGATAAGCAAAAAGAATCGACTGCTTATCATGAAGCAGGTCATGCGATTGTGGGTTATTTAGTTCCCGAACATGATCCTGTACATAAAGTGACTATTATTCCCCGTGGCCGAGCGTTGGGTGTGACATTCTTCTTACCTGAAGGT
This sequence comes from Haemophilus haemolyticus, assembly GCF_003493605.1. Taxonomy (GTDB): domain Bacteria; phylum Pseudomonadota; class Gammaproteobacteria; order Enterobacterales; family Pasteurellaceae; genus Haemophilus; species Haemophilus haemolyticus_J. The sequence continues at coordinate 148,951 of NZ_QQKA01000001.1, read as the reverse complement.
GATCAAATTAGTATTAGCCAAAAACAATTAGAAAGTAAGCTTTCTACCTTGTATGCTGGGCGTTTAGCAGAAGATTTGATTTATGGTGAGGAAAATATCTCAACGGGTGCATCAAATGATATTAAAGTAGCGACTAATATCGCGCGTAATATGGTGACGCAATGGGGATTCTCTGACAAATTAGGTCCAATTCTTTACACGGAAGATGAGGGTGAGGTTTTCTTAGGTCGTTCAATGGCGAAAGCAAAACATATGTCAGATGAAACGGCTCATGCTATTGATGAAGAAGTTCGTGCAATTGTAAATCGTAACTATGCGAGAGCAAGACAGATTTTGACTGATAATATGGATATTCTTCATGCGATGAAAGATGCATTGGTCAAATATGAAACCATTGAAGAAGAACAAATCAAACAATTGATGAATCGTGAACCAGTCACACCACCATCTGGATGGGAAGAGCACACCGGGCAGGCTGCTTATGCAAATAGCAATAATGCTCAAAGTGTGGGTGAAAATTCGGTAGATTCTAATTCCTAATCAACTATCTAATCAACAAGGCCTTTCCTCGGAAAGGCTTTATTTTTCCCTAATGATTTTTTTCTTCAGCGTATTCCGTTATAATCGCCCAATTAAAATTAATCTAAAAATTGACCGCACTTTATGAAACTTTACGCGAACAATAAATGTCTTGATTTAAGCGTGCCTCAAATTATGGGAATCCTTAATTTTACGCCTGATTCTTTTTCTGATAGCGGACAGTTTTTTAGCTTGGATAGAGCGCTTTTTCAAGTTGAAAAAATGTTGGAAGAGGGGGCGGCAATTATTGATATTGGTGGTGAATCTACGCGTCCTAATGATGCGGATGAAGTCTCTGAACAAGAAGAATTGCATCGTGTTGTGCCAGTAGTGGAGGCGGTGCGAAGCCGTTTTGATTGCTGGATTTCTGTCGATTCTTCAAAAGCAGTTGTGATGCGTGAAGCAGCAAGTGTTGGAATGGATTTGATTAATGATATTCGTGCTTTGCAAGAGCCAAATGCGTTAGAAACCGCAGTAAAACTAGCTTTACCTGTTTGTATCATGCATATGCAAGGGCAACCTAGAACGATGCAGGCAAATCCTCATTATGAGAATGTCGTACAAGATGTATTCGCTTTTTTACAGAAACGTACTAATGAATGTCTTTCTGCTGGTGTTAAAAAAGAAAACTTAATTTGGGACATGGGATTTTGTTTTGGTAAGTCTGTACAGCATAATTATCAATTATTACAAAATCTGAATGAATTTTGTCATAGTGGATATCCTGTGTTAGCGGGATTATCTCGCAAATCAATGATTGGCGCTGTGCTTAATAAAGCCGTCGATCAGCGAGTGATAGGTAGTGCGGCAGGTGCGCTTATTGCTGCGCAAAAAGGTGCAAAAATTTTACGCGTACATGATGTTGCAGCAACATCAGATATGCTCAAAGTTTGGCAGGCAACAGAAAATGCCTGATGATTTTATAACGATAAAAAATTAAAGGAATTGTATTATGGCAAATCGTAAATATTTTGGAACAGATGGTGTTCGTGGAAAAGTGGGTACTTATCCAATCACACCAGATTTCGCATTAAAATTAGGTTGGGCAGCAGGAAAAGTATTGGCTTCTCAAGGTTCTAAAATGGTTTTAATAGGTAAAGATACTCGAATTTCTGGATATATGTTGGAATCAGCCCTTGAAGCAGGTTTAGCTGCTGCGGGGTTATCTGCTGCATTTACTGGCCCTATGCCTACACCAGCTATTGCTTATTTAACCAGAACTTTCCGTGCTGAAGCGGGTATTGTAATCTCAGCCTCTCATAATCCTTATTATGATAATGGCATTAAATTCTTTTCAGCAAAAGGCACTAAATTGCCTGATGAAATTGAAGAAGCCATTGAAGCGATGTTAGAGCAACCGATGGATTGTGTGGAATCTGCAGAATTAGGTAAAGCAAGTCGTATTAATGATGCAGCAGGACGCTACATTGAGTTTTGTAAAGGCACATTCCCAGCTCACTTAGGCCTGGAAGGTTATAAGATCGTGGTAGATTGTGCAAATGGTGCAACCTATCATATTGCACCTAACGTGTTGAGAGAGCTTGGTGCGGAAGTTATTGAAATTGGTACGGATCCAAATGGTTTGAACATTAATGAAAAATGTGGCGCAACGGATGTAACAGCGTTGCAAGCTAAGGTTATTGAAACGAAAGCTGATGTTGGTTTAGCTTATGATGGTGATGGCGACCGCATTATGATGGTTGATCATTTAGGAAATAAAGTCGATGGCGACCAAATTCTCTTTATTATTGCGCGTGAAGCACTGCGTTCAGGTCAATTAAAAGGCGGTGTCGTTGGCACATTAATGAGTAATATGAGCCTAGAGATAGCCTTAAAAATGCTTGGTGTTCCCTTCTTACGTGCAAACGTGGGAGACCGTTATGTATTGGAAAAAATGGTTGAAAATGATTGGACGCTTGGGGGGGAGAATTCTGGACATATTATCATTGCGGATAAAAATACAACGGGAGATGGCATTGTTGCATCATTAGCTGTATTGGCGGCGATGGCACAGCATAAATTATCATTAAATGAATTAGCGAGTGCGGTTAAATTATTCCCACAAGTGTTAATCAATGTACGTTTTGCAGGCGGGGAAAATCCACTTGAAAGTGACGCTGTAAAATCTGTTGCCGCAGACGTTGAAAAACGTTTAGAAGGCAAAGGTCGTATTTTATTGCGTAAATCGGGTACGGAACCACTTATTCGAGTTATGGTGGAATGCCAAGACGCTGCACTTGCACAACAATGTGCAGAAGAAATTGCAGAAGCTGTGAAGAAAAATTAATTAATTTTTGACCGCACTTTACTAAGTGCGGTTTATTTTTATAAAGTTTTTAGGAAAGCAAAATGAACATTTTTATTATGCGTCACGGAGAAGCGGAAGTAATGGCTGATAGCGATAAAGCCCGTCGCTTAACTGCTTATGGTATTAAACAAGCTTTTTCGCAAGGGGAGTGGTTAAAACAGCATTTAAGCGTGCTAGTAATTAATTCGCTAGACCGTATTTTAGTGAGCCCTTATGTCAGAGCTCAAGAAACCTTTCATCAAGTTAATCAAGCGTTTGATTTGGAGTTAGAAAATAAACTTGAAACTTGGGAGGGTATAACCCCTTATGGCCATGCGCATTCAGTCATTGATTATTTAGAGCTGCTGAAAGACGAAGGCATTAAGTCTGTATTGATTATTTCTCATTTGCCCTTAGTGGGAGAAATCGTTGCTGAACTGTATGGAAAACGAAATCCAATACCATTTTATCCTGCAACGATTGCTCAATTATTATGGGATGGTAATAAATCAGAAATATTGATGCATCAAGCATCTCCTGTAATTTATTTAAAATAAACTATTTTTTTACAAAAAATAAAATTTTTATTGGTTTTTATTTAATTTATTAAAAATCAACATCTTAGATGTTGTTTTATAAAGTAATTTTTTTAAATAAAGGTAAAGTTTTACTATTACTGTTTTTCTTTTTATGAAAATTACCGTAAACTAAACTGCATCAAAGTAATAGGGCTTTGTAATAATCAAATTATTCTATGGAGAAAATAATGAAAAAATTAACATTAGCATTGGTTTTAGGTTCAGCTTTAGCCGTGACAGGTTGTTTTGATAAGCAAGAAGCAAAACAAAAAGTTGAGGATACGAAACAAACTGTAGCATCAGCCGCATCAGAAACAAAAGATGCTGCAGCTAATACAATGACTGAAGTAAAGGAAAAAGCACAGCAGCTTTCTACAGACGTGAAAAATAAGGCAGCAGAGAAAGTGGAAGATGCGAAAGAAGTAATTAAATCAGCAACAGAAGCTGCATCAGAAAAAGCAAGTGAGATGAAAGAAGCTGCATCAGAAAAAGTAAGTGAAATGAAAGAAGCTGCATCAGAAAAAGCAAGTGAGATGAAAGAAGCTGCATCAGAAAAAGTAAGTGAAATGAAAGAAGCTGCATCAGAAAAAGTAAGTGAAATGAAAGAAAAAGCAACTGAAATGAAAGAGGCTACATCATCAAAAATGGATGCAATAAAAGATACTGCTACTTCTAAAATGACTGAAGTTAAAGATGCGGTTTCTGAAAAAGCAACTCAAGCAGCTGATGCAGTAAAAGAAGCGGCAAAATAATTCTTTAATCAATTTAAATGATAAAATCCCTGTTAAAGAAATTTAATAGGGATTTTTTATTTAGGAAAACAAAATATGTTATGTGCAATTTATAAAAGTAAAAAGAAACCGGGATGCTATCTGTATATCGCAAAAAGAGAGGATTTTTCTCAAGTGTCAGAAGTGTTACTGAGCCACTTTGGAAAACCAGAATTAGTCATGATGTTTAATTTACTTGGGGGCAAGCCGCTACATAATGTAGATAGTAATGAGGTATTGGAAAAAATTAAACAACAAGGATTTTATTTGCAAATACCAAAACAAGATGATGGTTTATTTAATAGCTTGAGTGAGATCAAATAAATTGTTTATTTTTGATACGAAAAAGAGAAAATTTGCGTTATCTCAAATTTTTAAAGGAAAAATTCTTTTAAAATTCACCGCACTTTTTAAAGGAGATAAAAATGAGTAGCTTTTTTGTTGCGGGGACAGATACAAATGTGGGAAAAACCACGGCAACCCGCGCGATTATTCAAGCCTTGCAAAAGCAAGGTGTGCAAGTGGTTGGTTATAAACCCATTGCTTGTTGCGGTGAGGAAAGTATTTACCCAGCGATGCAAGAAGAAAATACATCAGACTATGATAATGTATCAAATTCAGATGTATTAACATTAATGGATTCTACCAAAGAAAATGTGTCCTATAAGGATATTAATAGTTATACCTTTAGCCATAGCGCACCGATGCTGACACAAGATAGGACGCGTATTAAGTTAGATAAAATTAATCATGATTTAACTCGATTAAATAAAAATTATCAGTCTGTGGTGGTTGAGGGCTCGTTTGGTTTAATGACTCCAATGGCGGATGGAAAAAGTTTTGCTGATTGGGTTGAACAACGAAAAATGCCTGTGGTTCTTGTGGTTGGTATTAAAGATGGTTGTGTGAATCACGCGTTGTTAACTGTGCAAGCGATTCAACAGCTAGGTGTGCCGTTATTGGGCTGGATAGCTAACCGAGTTAATCCATTATTAAGCTACTATGCAGAAATTGTTGATTTGCTTGTTAAGCATATTGATGCGCCGCTTTTAGGTAAAATACCTTATTTGCATAAACCAGAAGAGCAAGAATTGGGACATTATTTGACGGATATTGATCGATTAATGTATATGCAAACAGAGTTAGTCAAATAATAAAGTGCGGTTAAAGTTTTTTATATTTAGATAAGGGCGTAAACAACGCCCCTTATTTTATGGAAGAAAGATTTCTTATCTTTGAGTTATTCTGGTCTTACACCTAACATATGACAAATTGCATAAGTTAGTTCACTACGGTTTAGCGTATAGAAATGGAAGTCATTCACGCCTTCGCGAGATAAAATTTTCACCATATCCATCGCCACACTTGCGGCTACAAGATTACGAGTAGTTTGATCATCGTCTAATCCTTCATAAGCGTTAACAAGCCATGCAGGAATTTTCACATTAGTGAAAGAAGCCATTTTTTGTAACTGCTTAAAGTTAGTTACGGGTAAAATGCCTGGCACGATTTCAGTATCAATACCAATTGATGCACAACGATCACGGAAACGTAGGTAGCTTTCAATATCAAAGAAAAATTGAGTGATAACATGATTTGCACCTGCATCAATTTTACGTTTTAAATTAATCAAGTCTGCTTGTGCTGATTTTGCTTCTGGATGAACTTCTGGATAAGCGGCTACAGAAATATCAAAATCAGCGACAGAACGGAGTAATTCCACAAGATCTGACGCATAAAATGGTTTTTTAGCATAGCCTTTTGGTTCGTCACCGCGTAACGCAACGATGCGACGAATACCACTCTCCCAGTAATCTTTAGCAATTTGTTTTAATTCTTCAGGTGTGGCATCAATACCAGTTAAATGCGGAGCAGCCTCTAAGCCAGTTTCTTGTTTGATTGCTTTTACAATACCATGAGTGCGGTCACGCTCGCCAGAGTTTGCACCGTAAGTAACAGAAACGAATTTTGGTTTTAACACTTTTAAACGATGAATCGAATCCCATAAAAGTGTTTCCATTTTTTCATTTTTGGGTGGAAAAAATTCAAAAGAAACATTAATTTTTTTATTGAAGTCAGCGATGTGCTGATTAAGTGTGTCAATTTCTTTAGCGTAGCTCATAAAAATTCCTATAGCTAGTATGATGATATTTGAGTTAACAAAGTTAACAATAAAATAACTTTATGTATGAGTCAATTTTAATAAATTCATTAAAAACATTAATTTAGTTAATGTAAATAGGTTTCAGCAAAAATACTAAAATATTGCATAAAAAATTAGCATTCATGAAATAAATATGTATAATACACCGACCCTGTAAATGTGCGAATTCCCATCGTACATTATTTTATCGAGATCTCACTCGAAGGGGTGGCGATTAAGATCAATGGTTGTGTTCATAAGAACACTGGGTATCAAACTAATTTTTGGTAATTAATTAATGAAAACTTTTGTAGCAAAACCAGAAACGGTTAAACGCGACTGGTACGTAGTAGATGCGACAGGTAAAACTTTAGGTCGTTTAGCGACTGAATTAGCACGCCGTCTTCGTGGTAAACACAAGGCTGAGTACACTCCACACGTAGATACTGGTGATTATATCATCGTTATTAACGCAGACAAAGTGGCAGTAACTGGTCGTAAAGAAACAGATAAACTTTACTACTGGCACACTGGCTATGTAGGTGGTATTAAACAAGCGACTTTCAAAGAAATGATCGCTCGCCGTCCTGAAGCAGTGATTGAAATTGCGGTTAAAGGTATGTTGCCAAAAGGTCCATTAGGCCGTGCAATGTTCCGTAAATTAAAAGTGTATGCGGGTGCTGAACACCAACACGCTGCACAACAACCACAAGTATTAGATATTTAATCACGAGGTTTAGAAAATGGCAGAGAATCAAAACTACGGCACAGGTCGCCGCAAAAGCTCTTCAGCTCGTGTATTTATCAAACCGGGCAGTGGTAAAATCACTATCAACCAACGTGAATTAGACGTTTACTTCGGCCGTGAAACTGCGCGCATGGTAGTACGTCAGCCATTAGAATTGGTTGAGTTAACTGATAAATTAGACCTATACATCACTGTTAAAGGTGGTGGTATTTCTGGTCAAGCGGGTGCAATCCGTCACGGTATCACTCGTGCATTGATGGAATACGATGAAACATTACGCCCAGCACTTCGTGCAGCTGGTTTCGTTACTCGTGACGCACGTCGCGTTGAACGTAAAAAAGTGGGTTTACACAAAGCACGTCGTCGTCCACAATACTCAAAACGTTAATTTTTATTTTCGTTTCGAAAAAGAAAAGCAGAGAGAAATCTCTGCTTTTTTTGTTATCTAACTTATTGATTATAAAACAATAAAAAAGAATTATTTGGCAAATGACTTACGCTTTGTGGTAGAATACACACCCTTATAAAATATAGAATATTTTTAGATCTTCGGAGGAATAAATGTCCAGCGCATCAAGTAAACGTTCAGTAATGACCCTTTTTTCAAATAAAGATGATATTTACTGTCATCAGGTAAAAATTGTTTTAGCTGAAAAAGGTGTACTTTATGAGAACGAAGAAGTTGATTTGCAAGCATTACCAGAAGATTTAATGGAATTAAATCCGTATGCTACGGTGCCAACGTTAGTTGATCGTGATCTTGTTTTGTTTAGTTCACGAATTATTATGGAATATCTTGACGAGCGTTTTCCGCATCCACCATTAATGCAAGTGTATCCAGTTTCTCGAGCAAAAGATCGTCTTTTGATGTTACGAATTGAACAAGATTGGTATCCAACTCTTAAGAAAGCAGAAAATGGTACAGAAAGTGAAAAAGCTGAAGCGCTCAAACAATTAAAAGAAGAACTTTTAGCGATTACACCAGTTTTCCAGCAAACACCTTATTTCATGAATGAAGAGTTTGGTTTAGTGGATTGTTACGTTGCACCATTATTATGGAAATTAAAACATTTAGGTGTAGAATTTACAGGTCCAGGTAGTAAACCGATTAAGGGATATATGGATCGTGTATTTAGTCGAGATTCATTCTTGCAGTCTGTAGGTGAGGTTGCACCAAAAAATTTAATGGATGATAAATAATGGAATACAAAGCTTCTCCTAAGCGCCCTTATTTATTACGCGCCTATTATGATTGGCTAGTAGATAATAGTTTCACGCCTTATTTAGTTGTTGATGCGACTTACTTAGGTGTGAATGTTCCTGTCGAATATGTAAAAGATGGGCAGATTGTATTGAACTTGTCTGCTAATGCTACGGGCAATTTACAACTTACAAATGATTTCATTCAGTTTAATGCCCGATTTAAAGGTGTTTCTCGTGAACTGTATATTCCAATGGGAGCAGCGCTTGCGATCTATGCTCGTGAAAATGGTGATGGCGTGATGTTTGAACCAGAAGAGGTTTACGATGAACTTAATTCTGAGCCAGATACTGAACAACCAACTGGTTTTCATGAGGCTGTAGAGAGTCCTAAAAAACGAGAAGAAAAAAAGAAAACAAAATCAGTTTCCCATTTAAGAATTGTTGATTAAGAAAGAACGCGATGAAGTTATCATCGCGTTTATTTTTATAAATTACCTTGTTTTTCAATAAAATTTAGAATTTTTTCTTCAATTCCTTTTGAATCTAATCCCAAATCTTTCAATGCCTCTTGCTGTGTTGCTTGAGGAATAAAATAATCAGGTAAACCAAGCTGTAAAAGTGCGGTCGATTTTCCAGATGAATTTAGCACTTCCGCAACAGCAGATCCGGCTCCACCTTGAATTGCATTTTCTTCTAATGTGACTAAATAATCGTGAGTTTGAGCAAGCACATTAATCATTTCAATATCAATCGGTTTCACAAAACGCATATCGACAACAGTGGCATTAAGTTTTTCTGCTGCCTCTAACGCAGAAGGTAGCAGAGTACCAAAGTTTAAAATCGCAATTTTTTGACCTTCTCGAATTAAACGTGATTTACCGATAGGAAGCATTTCTAAAGGTGTTAGTTCAACACCAATGGCATTTCCGCGAGGATAACGGACAGCAGCTGGTTTCCCACATTGATAACCAGTATAGAGCATTTGACGGCATTCATTTTCATCACTTGGTGTCATGATGATCATATTTGGAATACAACGCATGAAGCTGAGATCAAATGCCCCTTGATGTGTTGGGCCATCAGCCCCTACGATACCCGCGCGATCAATCGCAAATAATACAGGGAGATTTTGAATCGCAACATCGTGAATTAGTTGGTCGTAAGCACGTTGTAGAAATGTTGAGTAAATCGCAACTACGGGTTTATATCCGCCAATAGCAAGTCCAGTAGCAAACGTGACGGCGTGTTGCTCCGCAATTGCCACATCAAAATATTGTTCTGGGAAACGCTGAGAAAACTCCACCATGCCAGAGCCTTCGCGCATTGCTGGTGTGATACCAATAATTTTTGAATCTTTTTCTGCCATTTCGCATAGCCAATCACCAAAAATTTTCGAATAAGTTGGCTTGGTATTGTGTTTAGGCAATTCACCACTGATTGGGTCAAATTTGGGTACGCCGTGGAAACCAATAGGATCTTTTTCTGCGGGCGCGTATCCTTTACCTTTTTTTGTTTTTATATGTAAAAATTGTGGACCTTTCAGATTACGCATATTCGTAAGTGTTGCCACTAATTCGTCAATATTATGCCCATCCACTGGACCAATATAATTAAAACCGAGTTCTTCAAATAATGTACTTTCTGGTGAGAACATCACTCCTTTCATATGTTCTTCGGTTTTTTTCATAAAGTTTTTTACCGGTGGAACTTTATCGAGAATTTTTTTACTTCCATCTCGTAATGTGGAGTAGATAGAACCTGAGAAAATTCGAGCAAGGTGATTGTTCAGCGCACCGACATTCTCTGAAATTGACATTTCATTATCATTTAAAATGACCAACATATCAGTATGAACAGAACCTGCGTGATTCAGCGCTTCAAAAGCCATTCCAGCAGTAATTGCGCCGTCACCGATTACGCATACCGTTTTTCTACCTGCATTTTCTCGTTCTGCGGCGACAGCAATACCTAATCCAGCACTAATAGAAGTAGAGGAGTGGCCAACGCTTAATACATCAAATTCACTCTCTTCACGCCAAGGAAAAGGATGAATGCCGTCTTTTTGGCGAATTGTGGACATTTGATCTCGACGACCCGTTAAAATTTTGTGTGGATAAGCTTGATGTCCCACATCCCAAATTAACTGATCAAATGGGGTTTTATATACGTAATGTAGTGCAACAGTTAGCTCTACAGTGCCTAAACCTGATGCTAAATGCCCGCTAGTTTGACTAACAGATTCTAAAAGATAACCGCGTAATTCTTGGCAGAGTTGTGGTAGCTGATCTTTATTTAAAAGACGCAAATCTTCTGGTGAATTAATCAAAGATAATAAGGGGTAATTGTTCATATTGTTAGTCATTTTAAAAACGTTATAATTTTTGATCGCACTTTGTGAGCATTGATGCGGTCGATATTAACTTTTTCTAGTAATAATGAATTCAGCTAATGCACGAAGTGCGGTTGTATCAAAAGGAATTTTTTCTAATTCAGACAAAGCACTTTGATATAGATCTTGCGCTTTTTGTTTTGCGCCGCTTAATCCAAGTAATTTTGGATATGTACTTTTATCTAAATCAAGATCGGCGCCGACTTGTTTGCCAATTTCTGCGCTATCACCTTCAATATCTAAAATATCGTCTTGAACTTGAAAGGCTAAGCCAATGGCTTCTGCATATTGTGTTAAGGATTGTTCTAACGTTTTGTCGCCAAAATGCGGGGAACAAATAAAACCTAATTTTAATGCAGCAATCAGCAATGCGCCCGTTTTATTACGATGGATTAATTCTAATTCGCTTAAACTAATTTGTTTATGCTCAGAGATAAGATCTAAACTTTGCCCTAAGCACATTCCTTGTACGCCAGCGCCTTGCGCTAAAATTTGCACTAAAGCCAGTTTTTGTTCAGAAGAAATATTTGGCGTTTTAGTTAATATTTCAAAAGCAAAACTTTGAAGGGCATCGCCGGCAAGAATAGCCGTAGCTTCATCAAATTGGATATGACAAGTAGGGTGCCCACGACGCAAATTGTCATCATCCATTGCGGGTAAATCATCGTGAATTAAGGAATAGGCATGAATGGCTTCAATAGCCGCAGCGGCGTAATCTAAGGTTTGTTTCTCAGCGCCAAGCATTTGACCTGTTGCGTAAACTAAAAAAGGTCTAACCCGTTTACCACCAAGTAATAATGCGTATTTCATGGCTTCAAGCAAAGGCGCATTATGACTTTCAATGCCCTCAAATTGAGCTTCTAAAAAGTGGTTAATACGAGTTTGAACCTGTTGTAATTCTTCAGAAAAGTGACCCATTAAGCATTCCCTTCATAATCATTCAGTGGGGCATCTTCTGTTTTTTGCAATAAGATCTGAATGCGTTGTTCTGCTTGTTGTAAACGTTCTTGTCCTAACTTAGCGAGTTGCACACCTTGTTCAAATTCTTTTAACGCTTCTTCTAACGGTAGATCGCCATTTTCTAAATGTGTAACAATATTTTCTAACTGAGCTAACGTTGTTTCAAAATCTTGTGAAGATGCGGGTTTACGCGCCATGGAATTATCCTTTTTCACGGTAAAAATTGCTTGTAATTGTACTGTATTTTACTTGAGTTGTTAAAAAATTATTTCAAGCTAGGACCAGTGGACTTTTCACTATCTTTGCGTAAAATACTCGCCACTTTAAATACCCAAGAAATACCTAAGCTATTTATATGAAATTTATCGTTAAACTTTTTCCTGAAATCATGATTAAGAGCGAAACTGTTCGTAAACGTTTCGCAAAAATTTTAACCTCTAATATCCGCAATATTTTACAGAAATATGATGAAGAAACTGCAGTTGTACGTCACTGGGATTACATTGAAGTGCGGTCAAAAAATGAAGAGAACCGTGAAGAATTAATCGCCTTGTTACAACGTATTCCTGGTATTCATCATTTTTTAGAAGTTGAAGAAAAACCGTTTACCGATTTACATCATATTTTTGAATTGACGCTTGAGGATGTATCGCAACAACTTCAAGGCAAAACCTTTTGCGTTCGAGTAAAACGTAAAGGAAAACATAAATTTAGTTCGATTGAAGCAGAACGTTATATCGGCGGTGGATTAAATCAACATATTGAAAGCGCAAAAGTGCGGTTGAAAAATCCAGATGTGACCGTTCGTATTGATATTGAAGATGACAAAATGATGTTAGTTAAAGCACGTCACGCAGGGATTGGCGGTTATCCGATTGGGACGCAAGAGGATGTGCTTTCTTTGATTTCAGGGGGATTTGATTCTGGTGTATCGAGTTATATGCTAATTCGTCGTGGTTCGCGAGTTCATTATTGTTTCTTTAATCTTGGCGGCGCAGCCCATGAAATTGGCGTAAAACAAATGGCTTATCATATTTGGCAACGTTATAGCTCTTCACATAAAGTGCGCTTTATTGCGATTAACTTTGAAGGGGTTGTCGGTGAGATTTTAGAGAAAGTCGATAACGGCCAAATGGGCGTTGTATTAAAACGGATGATGGTGCGAGCAGCAAGTAAAGTCGCTCAACGTTTTAATATTGAAGCGATTGTGACAGGGGAGGCATTAGGACAAGTATCTAGCCAAACTTTAACCAATTTACGCTTGATTGATGAAGCCGCTGATGCCTTAGTATTACGCCCGTTAATTACGCATGATAAAGAACAAATTATCGCGATGGCGAAAGAAATTGGTACTGACGATATTGCAAAATCTATGCCTGAATTTTGTGGTGTGATTTCAAAAAATCCTACGATCAAAGCGGTTCGTGAAAAGATTCTAGAAGAAGAAGGGCATTTTAATTTTGAGATTCTTGAAAGTGCGGTACAAAATGCGAAATATTTAGATATTCGCCAGATCGCAGAAGAAACAGAAAAAGAAGTCGTGGAAGTCGAGGCTATTTCTGTATTAGGTGAAAATGAAGTGATTTTGGATATTCGTAGCCCAGAAGAAGCGGATGAAAATCCATTTGAATCAGATACACATGACGTCATTCAAATGCCGTTCTATAAACTTTCCTCTCAATTTGGTAGCCTTGATCAAAGTAAAAATTACGTGTTGTATTGTGAACGTGGTGTGATGAGCAAATTACAAGCCTTATATTTGAAAGAAAATGGTTTTTCAAATGTGCGTGTATTTGCAAAAAACATTCATTAATTAGGATATAAAATATGCGTAATCAAACTAAACGGCATCTTGAACAGCTTCAAATTACCATGCAGCAGCTTAATTTATGGCAAACGATGCCCCCTGCTGCTGAGGCTTTTTTAAGTGAGGAGCCTTTTTCAATTGATACGATGTCTGCTGATGAGTGGCTACAGTGGGTATTTATTCCACGCATGCAGGCATTGTTAGAAAGTGGTTCTGCTTTACCAAATAAAATTGCTATTTCTCCTTATATTGAAGAAGCAATGAAGGAATTTGATGAGTTACAACAACTATTAACTCCTTTAGTTGCTTTAGAAGAACTTCTGAACAAGAACGAATGTTAGAAATTTTATATCAAGATGAGTTTCTCGTTGCGGTGAATAAGCCTGCTGGTATGTTGGTTCATCGTAGTTGGTTAGATCCTCATGAAACTCAATTTGTGATGCAAACCTTGCGAGATCAAATTGGCCAACATGTATTTCCTGTTCATCGTTTAGATCGACCGACATCTGGCGTGTTGTTATTTGCATTGAGCAGTGAAATTGCGAATCTAATGTGTGAACAGTTTGAACAAAAGTGCGTTCAGAAATCTTATTTGGCTGTAGTGCGAGGGTATCTACAGGGAAAAGAGCGGATAGATTATCCACTAAAAATTCAATTGGATAAAATCGCAGATAAATTTTCTCAAGAAGATAAAGAGCCTCAAAAAGCCGTTACTGATTATGAAGGATTAAAAATAGTCGAAATGCCTTATCCTGCTGGGCGTTATCAAACGGCGCGTTATTCTTTAGTTAAATTAATCCCTCATACAGGCAGAAAACACCAATTACGTCGCCATATGAAACATATTTTTCACCCAATTTTAGGTGATACGCAATATGGTGATTTGCATCAAAATCGTGCGTTAACCTTGCATCTTGGCTGTTCTCGGTTATTTTTACATTCTGATAGTTTGTCATTTATTCATCCAATAACGAAAGAACAAATAACAATTACAGCAGGATTAGATGAACAATGGCATCAATTAATGAATCAATTTGGATGGGAAAATGTTTGATATTAACTTAACACACGAACAGCAACAAAAAGCAGTTGAACAAATTCAAGAACTTATGGCAAAAGGGATTAGTAGCGGAGAAGCGATTCAAATAGTGGCGAAAGCACTACGAGAAATTCATAAAAATGATAAAAAAACTCCAGAAAATTAAATTTTTTGTGATCTACTTATCATTTTTGAATATTGCTCATTGCATAACCGATCAAAATATTTAAATATAACGTCCATACGAGGTGATAAGGCGAGAGTCTTATTGATTTATTGTTTTAGTAGGCGAAGCCTAGAGAGGTCTTTTATGGAAATTGGTGTTGTGAAATGGTTCAATAATGCAAAAGGATTTGGTTTCATTTCCGCAGAAGGCGTGGATGCCGATATTTTTGCACATTATTCAGTGATCGAAATGGACGGTTATCGTTCATTAAAAGCAGGTCAAAAGGTGCAATTTGAAGTTATCCACGGAGACAAAGGATCTCATGCAACGAAAATAATTCCACTTGTGGATAATCAAGAGTAATGCGAATACTCTAAATTTTTCTCTATTAGTCCTAACTCAAAAAGACAAGAATTGCAGCTTGTCTTTTTTATTTCAATAAATTCTTTAAACTGGTTTTCATTGCTGCCATTTGATTTTCAAATTGTGCTTTGCTTTCTCTTTCATCAATCATATAGGTAATTGTTTCCGAAAGTGTCATTTTCATTTTTCGAGAATATTTAGAAAGACGTAGCCAAACCGCATATTCCAAATCAATGGATTTTTTCTTGGTATGTTGTTTTTCACCATTAAAAAAGCGTTTACGGCGTGCACGAATGGCTTGATCAAGCTTAATTGGTAAGGCTGGGGAAAGATGATTCTTAATCCATTCTTCAATTTTTTCTGGATAATTTTGGGATTCTAATAATTCTTGCGCTTTGGCTTCTTGTAAACTACGTTCTTCGTAGCGAGTAATATTTTCCCCTTCGCGATGTTTACGAATTAGGTAAATCCATTTCCAATTTGCTTCTTGATTTTCGAGTTTTTGGTATTTCATTTTTTATCATTGAGTGACGTGGTAACTGTATTAATATACGTGTTTTTATGCTGATTTTCTAGTGGATTTTCACAAGGCTATTAAATATGCGATAATGTGGTCAATTTTTCTAGAAAGAGACCAGCCGTGAGTTCATCATTTTCTCAACAACAAGCTATTGAGCAATCTTTAAATTGGCAGGCATTGCAACCTGATTTAGCAATTCAAGATTTTCCTTTAGAACCAGTAGATTTTTGGGCGTTACAACCGAATGCCACACAGGCTATCGATTTATTTTTACGCCATCCGACACGTTCACTACTAATGATGAAAGTGGGCGAACCTGTTGAATATGCGGAGTTATTACAAAATTTTATATCGCAAAATCATCATAAAGTGCGGTCAATTTTTGGTGTGAATTATGTGATAGAGCAGGGGGATTCTTTTTCTTTTCCGTATATTTATACTGATCCTGCAAAATCTTTAGATGATAATTTTGCCAGTCAAGGGGACGTGTTAAGTGCATTGTATTGTGATCAATTCCAGCTTTTTGGTAGTTTTCGGCTTCATCCGAGTTCGCAAGATATTCAATTAGTGTCGGGATTGGTGCATAAGGCTAATGGTGGTGTTTTGATTTTAAGTGCGGCAACATTGTTATCTCAATTTGATTTATGGGGGCGATTAAAACAAATTTTGCAAACCCAAACTTTTGATTGGTATTCAGCCCATCCATTTAAAAATTTACCTTGTGATATACCAGGCTATGAGCTGAGCTTAAAAGTGATTGTACTTGGTAATCGTACTGAATTAGCCACTTTGGCTGAGTTAGAAGAAAATCTTTATTCTTTCGCCGATTATGCTGAAATTGAAAGTTATGTTTCTGTGGCTGAAGTGGAGGAACAAAAAACTTGGGCTAGTTATGTTCAACAAATGGCTCAAGAGCAAAATATTGAGCTAGATTTTTCGGCGTTAAATAAACTCTATCAATTATTGGTGCGTGAAAGTGAAGATCGTTTTTTAATTAACGCATCTCCTCTCAAATTAAAAGAAACATTACAGGATGCTTCAACTTTTGCTGAAAAAACTGCATTAAGTGCGGTGGATTTTGAGGATATTTTTCAACAAAAATTAGCGCAATATGGTTTTTTAAAAGAACAAACCTATGCAGATATTTTAAACGAGCAAGTTTATGTCGAAACGCAAGGCGAAATTGTTGGACAAATTAATGGGCTTTCGGTAATTGAATATCCTGGTACACCCATATGTTTCGGCGAGCCTTCGCGTATTAGTTGTATTGTGCAATTCGGCGAAGGGGAGGTAATCGACGTTGAAAGAAAAAATGAACTCGCTGGAAATATTCATGGTAAAGGTATGATGATTGCACAGGCTTGCCTTTCCAATATCTTAGATTTGCCCTCGCAATTGCCATTTTCTGCATCATTGGTGTTTGAACAGTCTTATGGAGAAATTGATGGCGATAGTGCATCTTTGGCGATTTTTTGCGTGTTAGCCAGTGCTTTAGCCGATTTACCTTTGCCTCAACATATCGCAATTACAGGATCGATTGATCAATTTGGACTTGTTCATTCTGTGGGTGGTGTAAATGATAAAATTGAAGGCTTTTTTACTATTTGCCAACGTCGCGGTTTGACTGGAAAACAAGGTGTAATCATTCCAATGACAACAATCCAGCAACTGAGTTTATCTGATGAAGTGAAAAGTGCGGTAAAAAATGGCGAGTTTTTTATTTATCCTGTGGAAGATATTTATCAGGCTTGTGAATTGTTATTTGAGCGTGATTTGTTAGATGAGAACAAAGATTATACAGAAAAAACTGAGCCTTTATCTCGTCTTATTCAACGTCGTATTGAGGGACGTGCCGATTCCGAACGAAAAAGTTTTTGGCGTTTTTTCCGCTCCTAATAGAGAAAAGCGAGCATTTCTTCGCTTTTCTTTTCTCTATAATTTCTAAGAGTGACTGCTCCGACAAGTTTTGCGAACAAGTGTTAGCTATTTACAGTTTGCTGCGTTCCTTTTAAAATACATATATCAGTTATAAACTGGATTTATCATATATAAAGGAATCTGAAATGCAAAACACTTGTACACTTAATAAAAAAAGTAGCTATTCTTATGATGATTTGCTCGCGTCAGGTCGCGGCGAATTATTTGGTAAAGAAGGGCCGCAATTACCCGCACCAACAATGTTGATGATGGATCGCATTGTTGAAATGAATGAAGAAAAAGGTGCTTTCGGTAAAGGATACATTGAGGCAGAACTTGATATTAAGCCTGAATTGCCATTTTTTGCTTGCCATTTTATTGGCGATCCAGTGATGCCCGGTTGTTTAGGATTGGATGCGATGTGGCAGCTTGTTGGGTTTTATTTAGGCTGGATTGGTGGCAAAGGAAAAGGGCGAGCATTAGGGGTTGGCGAAGTTAAATTCACAGGACAAATTTTGCCAACAGCGAAAAAAGTAGTTTACAGAATCCATATGAAACGAGTAATTAATCGTAAACTAGTTATGGGAATGGCTGATGGCGAAGTTGAAGTAGATGGTCGTGTTATTTATACCGCGACAGATTTAAAAGTAGGACTATTCCAAGATACCTCAGCATTTTAATTTTTCTTTATTAATTCATACAAAAGTGCGGTAAAAATTTTTCTTAGATTTTCACCGCACTTTTCCTTATTAAATTGTAATAAATTTTTAAAATATCTATAATATTCTTGTTATTTTTTAATTTTATTAGTGGTAAATAAAGTTTATTTTAAAGTTTTTGATAAACGTTATCATAGAAAATATTAAATTAATTTCTATTTAAACTATAAATGATTAAATAATATACTAAAGTAGTGGGAATATGATGGCAAATGATGATTTTCAAGAATATGTGAAGCAACTGGTAACAAAACATCGAGATGAACGAATTTATCCTTTTCAATATGAAGGAAAAAAATATTGGTTGAAACAACCTGAAAAATTGAAAGGGATTTGGCTATTATTAAAACCTCGCCCTAAGCAATCTTTTAAAAATGAATTACAAACTTTATTGAAGCTTGCTGAACAAAATGCGCCAGTGCCAAAAGTCTTTTATTATAGTGATCATTTTTTTGTGTTGGAAAATGTGGGGCTGACTGTATCACAATGGCTATGTAATAAAAATATAGATGAACAACAGAAATTTTTAATTATTTATGATGCTTGTCTCGCTTTAATTGATTTACATGCTAAAAATTTAGTGCATGGTCGCCCTGCTATTCGAGATATTACTTGGGATAAAGAAAAGGTTACTTTTCTTGATTTTGAATCTCGCTCAAATAGCCAAAATCAAAATTGGGTAGTTATTCGGGATATGTTATTTTTCTTTGATAGTTTATGTCGAGAAGAAGATATTTCGGACACTTTTATTCAAAAAGTAGCATTATATTATCAAACACATTGTGAAGAGAAAAATTGGCAAAATATGATTATATATTTGCAGCGTTTTCGCTGGATTTACTATCTTTTGTTACCTTTTAAACCTATTGCAAAGACAGATCTAATTGCAGTTTATCGCTTATTTGAGATTTTATTAATAAAGGAAAAATGATGAAGAAAACACTTTTTATTATTGTATTATCAAGCATATTAGCTGCTTGTGCTGTAGGTGGTGGCGTCAGCGCCGGTGGCGGAAGTAACGGCGTTGGATTAGGACTAGGGATAGGTTCAGGTATTCGATTCTAATGATGATGAAAAGTGCGGTAAGTTTTAGCAAAGTTTTTAAGGAACTTAGTAAAACTTCTTGCATTTTAAATTTTTATCACTATAATGCACTCCATATTTCGGACGCGGGGTGGAGCAGCTTGGTAGCTCGTCGGGCTCATAACCCGAAGGCCGTCGGTTCAAATCCGGCCCCCGCAACCAATAATAAGTTCAGTAAAAGAACCCCAGTTTTGGGGTTTTTTTCTATAAGAAATTTAATAAAAACTGGGCTTAGGTTCCTGTGAACCTAACCCTTTTTTTATGCCTAAAATTTTTTGTAGAAGTTTTTAGATTAATTAAAAGAAGTTATTTTGACTAAAAACTGACACTACAGTATAGGAGTAGAAGTTGGCTACATTAGAACAAAATTTACAACAAATGCTACAAGGCGCAGTAGAGGATTTAGGCTGTGAACTTTGGGGCATTGAATGTCAACGCGCAGGCCGTTTTATGACTGTGCGTTTATTTATTGATAAAGAAGGTGGCGTAACTGTCGATGATTGTGCAGATGTAAGTCGTCAAGTGAGCGCAATTTTAGACGTAGAAGATCCAATTGCGGATAAATACAATCTAGAAGTGTCGTCACCAGGTTTAGATCGTCCACTATTTACCTTGCCGCAATTTGAACGCTATATTGGGCAAGATATCGCAGTGCATTTGCGGATTCCTGTAATGGAACGCCGTAAATGGCAAGGTAAGTTAGCGCGTATTGAAAACGATATGGTGACTTTAATCGTTGATGGACAGGAACAAGTTTTAGTCTTTGGTAACATTCAAAAAGCGAATGTTGTTGCAAAATTTTAAAAGGAGCAAAAGAAAAAATGAGTAAAGAGATTTTACTGGCGGCAGAAGCCGTATCCAATGAAAAGTTATTACCACGTGAGAAAATTTTTGAAGCGTTAGAAAGTGCTATTGCGCTCTCAACCAAGAAAAAATACGAATATGAAACAGATATTCGCGTATCAATCAACCCAAAAACAGGTGATTTTGATACTTTCCGTCGTTGGTTAATTGTTGATGAAGTCAAAGTACCGACGAAAGAAATTACTTTGGAAGCGGCACAATTTGAAGATCCAAATCTTCAGCTAGGCGATTATGTAGAAGATCAAATCGAATCTATCGCATTTGACCGTATTGCAATGCAAACTGTACGCCAAGTAATTAGCACTAAAATTCGTGAAGCTGAGCGTGCAAAAGTTGTAGAACAATTCCGTGCTGAAGAAGGCAAAATTGTAACGGGTACTGTGAAAAAAGTAAGTCGTGACAGTATCATCTTAGATCTTGGCAACAAAGCAGAAGCGATGATTGCTCGTGAAGATATGTTACCACGTGAAAATTTCCGTCCAGGTGACCGTGTTCGTGGTGTGCTTTATAAAGTAAATCCTGAAGGCAAAACTGCACAATTATTTGTGACACGTTCTAAACCAGAAATGTTGATCGAATTATTCCGTATTGAAGTGCCTGAAATTGGCGAGGAAATGATTGAAATTCGTGGTGCGGCTCGTGATCCTGGCTCTCGCGCTAAAATTGCGGTGAAATCAAACGATAAACGTATTGATCCAGTTGGTGCTTGTGTAGGGATGCGTGGTGCGCGTGTTCAAGCCATTACCAATGAACTTGGTGGTGAGCGTGTAGATATCGTGCTTTGGGATGATAATCCAGCACAATTTGTGATCAATGCTATGGCTCCAGCTGATGTGTCTTCTATCATCGTTGATGAAGATAATCATTCTATGGATATTGCAGTTGAAGCAGCTAACTTGGCACAAGCAATTGGTCGTAATGGTCAAAACGTGCGTTTAGCAACACAATTAACAGGTTGGACACTAAACGTAATGACTACTGATGAGTTAAATGCAAAACATCAAGCAGAAGATAACAAAGTTTTAAACTTATTTATGAACGCATTAGAACTTGATGAAGAATTTGCACAAATCCTTGTAGAAGAAGGCTTCACAAGTTTAGAAGAAATTGCTTATGTTCCAATGAATGAATTGACAGCAATTGATGGTTTAGAAGATGAAGATCTTGTCGAAGAACTTCAAACTCGTGCTAAAAATGCGATTACAGCCGCAGCAGTAGCTGAAGAAGAAGCATTGAAAAAAGCGAATATTGAAGATCGCTTATTGAATTTAGATGGCATGAATCGCCATGTGGCATTCAAATTAGCTGAAAAACAAATTACTACTCTCGAAGAACTCGCCGAACAGGGTGTAGATGATTTAGCAGATATTGAAGAATTAACAGCAGAACAGGCAGCAGATTTAATTATGGCTGCACGTAATATCTGTTGGTTTGGCGAAGAATAAGGAGAGTAGTAATGACTGAAGATGTTAAGGCTGATGCGCCAAAAAAATTAAGCATTCAACGCAGAACAAAAACAACAGTAAGCAGCACCATAACTGGCGGTAAAAGCAAAGAAGTACAAGTAGAAGTACGTAAAAAACGCACAGTAAAAACTGATATTGCTCAACAAGAAGAAGCAAAATTAAAAGCACAGCAAGAAGCGGAAGCTAAAAAAATTGCTGAACAAAAAGCGGCAGAAGAAAAAGCTCGTTTAGAAGCTGAAAAAGCAGCAGCTAAGAAAGAAGCTGATGAAAAAGCAAAAGCTGAAAAAGCGAAAGCAGAAACAGCTAAGCAAGCAAAAAGTGCGGTAGATTCTAAAGCTAAATCTGTTGATCCTGAAAAAGAGAAACGTAAAGCAGAAGAAGCAGAACTTCGTCGTAAAGCTGAAGAATTAGCTCGTCAAAAAGCAGAAGAACAAGCTCGCCGTGCAGCAGAAGAAGCGAAACGTTATGCTGAAGCAGATGATTCAGACAATGAATCTTCTTCTGAAGACTATTCTGATTACAACTTAAGTTCAAGATATGCACTTGAAGCAGAAGATGAAGAAGATCGTCGTAACGAAAATCGTGGCCGTGGGAAAAATAAAGTAGCGAAAGCGAAAAAAGGCGGTCGTGACGATGAAAATAGCAAAAACTCGAAAAACGAGCGCGAATCTAATCGTAAAAATCAAAAAGACGCTAAGTTTGGTAAAGGTAAAAACGGCAAAAAAGGTGCCGCACTTCAACAAGCTTTTACTAAACCAGTTCAAGCTGTAAAAGCGGATGTTGTAATCGGTGAAACCATCACCGTTGCTGAATTAGCGAATAAGATGGCTGTAAAAGCGACTGAAATCATCAAAACGATGATGAAGATGGGCGAAATGGTTACTATCAACCAAGTTATCGACCAAGAAACCGCTCAATTAGTAGCAGAAGAACTTGGTCATAAAGTAATTCTTCGCAATGAAAATGAGCTTGAAGAAGCAGTATTAGGCGATCGCGATGTAAACGCAGAAAAAGTAACGCGTGCGCCAGTTGTAACCATCATGGGACACGTTGACCATGGTAAAACCTCTTTACTTGACTATATTCGTAAAGCGAAAGTTGCAGCAGGTGAAGCGGGTGGTATTACCCAACATATCGGTGCGTATCATGTAGAAATGGATGATGGCAAAATGATCACCTTCTTGGATACTCCGGGACACGCTGCGTTTACTTCTATGCGTGCACGTGGTGCAAAAGCAACAGATATTGTTGTTCTTGTTGTTGCAGCCGATGATGGTGTGATGCCTCAAACTATCGAAGCAATTCAACACGCAAAAGCAGCGGGTGCACCTTTAGTGGTTGCAGTAAATAAAATCGATAAACCAGAAGCCAATCCAGACCGTGTTGAGCAAGAATTATTACAACATGATGTCATTTCTGAAAAATTCGGTGGTGATGTTCAATTCGTTCCAGTATCTGCGAAGAAAGGTACAGGTGTTGATGATTTATTAGATGCTATTTTGCTTCAATCTGAAGTACTTGAATTGACTGCTGTAAAAGACGGCATGGCAAGTGGTGTAGTCATTGAATCTTACTTGGACAAAGGTCGTGGCCCTGTGGCAACTATCTTGGTTCAATCAGGTACACTACGTAAAGGTGACATCGTACTTTGTGGTTTTGAATATGGTCGTGTGCGCGCAATGCGTGATGAAAACGGGAAAGAAGTGGATGAAGCAGGTCCTTCAATTCCAGTTGAATTATTAGGTCTTTCAGGCGTGCCTGCAGCGGGTGATGAAGCAACCGTTGTACGTGATGAGAAAAAAGCACGTGAAGTTGCGTTATATCGTCAAGGTAAATTCCGTGAAGTGAAATTAGCTCGTCAGCAAAAAGCGAAACTTGAAAATATGTTTAGCAATATGTCTGAAGGAGATGTGGCTGAATTGAACGTTATTGTGAAAGCGGACGTACAAGGCTCTGTGGAAGCGATTGTTCAAGCACTAAATGAACTTTCTACCAATGAAGTAAAAGTTAAAGTGGTTGGTTCTGGTGTAGGTGGTATTACTGAAACTGATGCAACTTTAGCTGCAGCATCTAATGCCATCATTGTTGGTTTTAACGTTCGTGCTGATGCATCTGCGCGTCGTGTCATTGAAGCGGAAAACATTGATTTACGTTATTACTCAATCATTTATGAATTGTTGAATGAAATTAAAGCAGCAATGAGCGGTATGTTAGAGCCTGAATTTAAACAAGAAATTATTGGCTTAGCTGAAGTTCGTGATGTATTCCGTCATCCGAAATTTGGTGCAATCGCAGGTTGTATGGTGACCGAAGGTGTAGTGAAACGTAACAATCCAATCCGTGTATTACGTGACAACGTCGTTATCTTTGAAGGGGAATTAGAATCTCTTCGTCGTTTCAAAGATGATGTATCTGAAGTTCGCAACGGTATGGAATGTGGTATCGGCGTGAAAAACTACAACGATGTAAAAGTCGGTGACCAAATCGAGGTGTTTGAAGTGGTTGAAGTTAAACGTTCAATCTAACCTTTGACAAAATAAAGGGCGGTTAAAAATCATAGTGTTTTTAATCGCCCTTTTTATATCAGCCTTATGAAATAATCTTATTTTAGATAAAAGTATTTCTTATGGTTATATTCAATTTCTTTACAAACAGCATCATGCTGAAAGGGATTTTTGCGTGCTAAATACAATGATTTCCAGTAGAATGAGGCGCTTTTATAAATAAGGAATAACTATGGCAAGAGAATTTAAACGTAGCGATCGCGTCGCTCAAGAAATACAAAAAGAAATAGCGGTAATCTTACAACGCGAAGTGAAAGATCCCCGTATTGGGATAGTGACGGTTTCTGATGTGGAAGTGTCGAGTGATTTATCTTACGCAAAAATCTTCGTGACTTTTTTATTCGATCACGATAAAACGGCAATTGAGCAAGGCATGAAAGGCCTAGAAAAAGCATCGCCTTATATTCGTTCATTACTAGGCAAAGCGATGCGTTTACGTATCGTGCCAGAGATTCGCTTTATTTACGATCAATCCTTAGTAGAAGGGATGCGTATGTCAAATCTTGTAACAAATGTTGTGCGTGAAGACGAGAAAAAACACGTTGAGGAAAGCAACTAATGTCTAGACCTCGTAAACGCTGGCGTGATGTTGATGGTGTGTTTTTGTTGGATAAACCACAAGGCATGTCATCAAATGACATCATGCAAAAGGTGAAGCGTTTATTTCAAGCGAACAAAGCAGGGCATACTGGCGCGCTCGATCCGTTGGCAACGGGGATGTTGCCGATTTGCTTGGGTGAAGCAACTAAGTTTTCACAATTTTTGCTTGATGCCGATAAGCGTTATCTTGTTACGGCAAAATTAGGCGAACGTACTGATACTTCCGATGCGGAAGGGCAAGTCGTGGAAACGCGTGAAGTTCATGTTGAAACTCAGCAAATTTTGACCGCACTTGGACAATTTCGTGGAGATATTTTACAAGTGCCAACCATGTTTTCTGCACTAAAACATAACGGTAAACCGCTTTATGAATATGCGCGCCAAGGTATTACGGTTGAGCGTGAGGCGCGCCCAATTACGATTTTTGAACTCAATTTTATTGAATATAACGCTCCTTATTTAACCTTAGAAGTGCATTGTTCAAAAGGCACTTATATTCGCACCTTAGTAGATGATTTAGGTGAAGTGCTAGGTTGTGGCGCGCATGTGACAATGTTACGCCGTACAGCCGTAGCGGATTACCCCGTAGCAGAAATGATGCCAATTGATGAGTTACAACTGCTCGCTGAAAGTTTTCCATTAAGTGAATTGGATCGTTTATTATTGCCAACCGATACTGCTGTAAGTAAATTGCCAGCTTTGCATTTAGATGCAGATCAGAGTAAAGCCATTGGCTTTGGTCAGCGAGTGAAATTTGCTAACGACCAGCAATTAAGCGGTCAAGTGCGGTTATTTTCAGCAGAGAATTTATTCTTAGGTGTGGCATTAATCGATGGAAATATTATTCGCCCACAACGCTTAATCACGCAATCCGCATAACTTAATTGCCTTTCCTATAAAATTTTAGTAATCTCATCTGTAATTAATTTTTTACAAAATATGTAAACTAAATTTTGCAGGTGAGTTTTATGGAAGCCCTTAAAGATTTACGTTCTGAAATTGATTCGCTTGATCGCGAACTTATCCAACTTTTTGCTAAACGTCTTGAGTTGGTTTCTCAAGTCGGTAAAGTTAAACATCAACATGGATTACCTATTTATGCGCCAGAGCGTGAAATAGCAATGCTCCAAGCGCGTCGTTTAGAAGCTGAAAAAGCAGGCATTTCAGCAGATCTGATTGAAGATGTTCTACGCCGTTTTATGCGCGAATCCTATGCCAATGAAAACCAATTTGGTTTTAAAACTATCAATCCTGATATTCACAAAATTGTTATCGTGGGCGGTTATGGTAAATTGGGTGGCTTATTTGCCCGTTATTTACGTGCATCTGGCTATCCAATTTCTATTTTAGATCGTGAAGATTGGGCGGTAGCTGAAAGTATTTTAGTGAATGCTGATGTCGTGATCGTTTCCGTCCCTATTAATCTCACCTTAGAAACAATTGAACGCTTAAAACCTTATTTAACAGAAAATATGCTACTTGCAGATTTAACCTCTGTTAAGCGTGAACCGCTAGCCAAAATGCTTGAAATCCATTCTGGTGCTGTTTTAGGTTTACATCCGATGTTTGGGCCAGATATTGCAAGTATGGCGAAACAAGTGGTTGTACGTTGTGATGGCCGTTTCCCCGAACGTTACGAATGGTTACTTGAGCAAATTCAAATTTGGGGCGCAAAAATTTATCAAATCGATGCCACAGAACACGATCACAATATGACTTATATACAAGCCTTGCGCCATTTTTCAACTTTTGCGAATGGTTTACACCTTTCCAAACAGCCCGTTAATCTTACTAATTTATTGGCGCTTTCTTCCCCTATTTATCGCCTAGAACTTGCAATGATCGGTCGTTTATTTGCGCAAGATGCAGAGCTTTATGCAGATATTATTATGGATAAACCAGAAAATTTAGCGGTAATTGAAACGCTAAAACAAACTTACGAAGAAGCCTTAACTTTCTTTGAAAATAATGATCGTCAAGGTTTTATTGATGCTTTCCACAAGGTGCATGACTGGTTTGGCGATTATTCTGAACAATTCTTAAAAGAAAGCCGTCAGCTATTGCAGCAGGCAAATGATTTGAAACAAGGGTAGGGAAAAATGCGGTGAAATCTCACCGCATTTTTTTATTGTCTCGCTAATCTTAAATTTTCAGGTAAATTCTCAAAATTAGAGCGGAATGGATTAATGTCTAATCCGCCACGACGAGTATAGCGCGCGTAAACAGTGAGTTTTTCTGGTTTTGCGTAGTGCATTAAATCGCAAAAAATACGTTCGACACATTGTTCGTGGAATTCATTGTGTTGACGGAACGATACAACGTAACGCAATAATTTTTCGTGATCGATTTTTTTACCAATATAGTGAATATGTAACGTTCCCCAGTCTGGCTGATTAGTAATGAGGCAGTTAGATTTCAATAAATGGCTGACTAATTTTTCTTCGACAATTTCATCAGATACGCAATCTTTCAGCCAATCAGCGTTAAATTCGTAGCTGGTAATTTCAATATCTTGTTCATCAATGCAATCACCTTGTAAGTGATCAATTTTTTGAGAATCGTAAACTGCCACTGGATTTAACCGCACTTTTACATCGCCTTGCGAACATTCGCTTAAATCGCGTTGCATAGTTTGTTGAACGGTATTGAAGTCGGCAAATTTGCTTTGATTGAAGCTATTTAAATAAAGTTTAAAACTTTTTGATTCAATCAAATTTTGGCTTTGATAATCCAGATAAATGTCTGCGATAGCCACTTGTGGCAAGCCTTTTTCGTTGAGCCAAGAGATTTCATAAGCCGTCCAAATATCGGCGCCGATAGTAAATGGTTGGTTTTGAGTAATGCCCAATCCATCACGATTTAACGCACGTGGCACAGGCTGTAGTAAATTGCGGTCATATTGAGAGGCATATTCTGTTTTTTGACCGAGTTTTAAGGATTTTAAGCTGTTGTCTTGATAATTCATCTTTTCTCCGATTAAGTATTCGAGTTTTACAAATTTCGACACTTTATAAATTACTTACAAAAAATTCCACGATAGATTCGAAACTAATCGACAGGTATCGCATTTAAAATGAAAGGTATCAAAAATCGCGTCTTTTAATGCCCAGTTTGCACCACAAGAAGGGCAGCAACGGGACTTTTCAGATTCTAAAGATTGCCCACCTACACGATATAAATAATAGTAAGTCGGTATGCCTGTTTCTTTTTCTATTTCTTGTGCTAAATAACGCCCATGTTTTGAAAGCGTGCTTTGAAGCTCAGAAATTTCTACTAAAGATTGTTGTTCTAATACCGCACCATTCATTTGTAGTTGATCGCAGGCTTGCCAATTCTCTTGCCATTTAATCAGATCTTGGCTTAAGTGCGGTTGATTTTTCAACTGTTTATATAAAGGGATTGGTGCGAAATTTTCTCCGCTATGAATCGGTGAGCAACTTTGTAAATGGGTTGTGTAAAGCACTTGCCAAGCTGGTGATGCATTTTCTGCCGTTTGATCTGAATTGAAATCATCACCCACAAGTTGAAAACCATAAAAAATTACACCGCACTTTTCAGCTTCTTGTAATGCTAGATTCACTTCTGCGTTATTATTTTGCGGGAAAAGACTATCTTGCTCAGGGCAAATGACACGCATAGCAAAGCCTTGTGCGCCATCTTCTTCCGCTAAATATAAAGGAATTTCACGTCCGATAATTTGCCCGTTATACCGCCATTGATCGATCACCGCATTAAGTAAACGGCTTTGCGATTCAATGTTATTTTCAAGGGCAATCAGGCGAAAATAGGTCTCGATTAAATACATAAATTTTTTAATTGCTGTCCGATTTGGTTTAAGCCGTTTAAACGTGTTTCGCTTAAACGTTGTGAAATGCCGAGCTCGCTAAAAAAGGCAGTAATATCAAATTTATTCAATTCATCCGCTGTTTTGCCATTGATTTGATTGAGTAAAATCCAAAGCAAGCCATTCATAATTCTGGCTTCGCTAAATCCGTTGAATTGAAAAGTGCGGTCATTTTTAGGAATAATTTGAAACCACATTTGTGCTTCGCAGCCAGTAATGGGTTGCATTTGAGCGAGTTTATCATCGTTTGGTCGAGGTAAATTTTTGCCAGCTTGAATAATCAGGCGATAGCGATCTTCCCAATTTTTAGCTTGTTTTAATTGTTCTATCATTGTAATAAATCCAGTGCTTTGTCTAAGGCGGTAAAAAATTCCTCTACATCTTCCTGTGTATTATAAGGGGCAAAAGATAGGCGTAATGTGGTGCGTTCGCCTAAGCGTGCTAAATAAGGTTGGGCGCAATGTTCGCCCACACGAAGTGCAATATTTTGTTCGCTCAAAAGTGTAGAAAGATCGGAACAGTCAATGCCGTCAAATATAAAGCAAACGACAGTGCTTGGTTGAGGGGAATTGAATAATCGGCAATTCTCGTAAGATTTTAACCGCACTTTGACAAATTCAGCCAAGGATATGGCGTGCTGTTCTGCTGCCGTAAAATCCCATTTTTGTAGCCAATCCAGCACAGCATTAAAGACAATAACCCCAGCAATATTGGGTGTGCCTGCTTCTAAACGATAAGGCAATTCGGCAAAAGTAATACGATCATTTGATACACGATCAACCATTTTTCCACCGAAAAAGAGCGGTTGAAGTTGAGAAAGTGCGGTCAATTTTCCTGTTAAAACGCCAAGCCCATTTGGGCCATAAATTTTATGGGCAGAAAATGCGAGGAAATCCGAATCTAAATCTTGTAAATCGATTTTAATATGACTAATCGCTTGTGCTGCATCCACTAAAACCAAGGCATTACTATGTTTTTTGATAAGGTGAATCAGGCGTTTAATCGGCTGTTCTGTGCCCGTGACATTTGAAACAAAATTCAGTGCAACGAGTTTAGTTTTTTCAGAAAGGGCGGAAATAAGCGTATTTTCATCAATTAGCCAATTATCTAAAATCGGTAAAACTCGAATTTTTGTACCGCACTTTTTCGCCGTTTCGTGCCAAGTGACAAAATTAGCATGATGATCTGCTTGGCTAACCAGAATTTCATCTTCTGCGTTTAATTGTGGTAGTAATCCATTTGCCACTAAGTTAATCGCGTGAGTTGTGCCCGACGTCCAAATAACAGCACGTTTATCTTCTGCATTAACCCATTCTTTAACCTGTGTGCGAGCCTGTTCATATTGTGCTGTTTGGGTCGCATCATATTGGCTACGATGTACTGAACCGGCAGAAGCATAAAATTCGGCGGTGCGATCAATTAACACTTGAGGTTTCAACGCGGTAGCGGCGTTATCTAAATAAACAACAGAATCTTCACGTTGGAAATAGGGAAATTCTTGACGGAACGTTTGATAATCAAAAGCCATATTGATTTTTCTCTTGTCTGCGCCATTGACTTGGTTCAATCGGATTATTGTCCACCCAAAGACCAATTCGTTTGGCTTGTGCATTTTCTTGCGCTTGAAGATAAATCGGATCATGGGAATATTGCTTATAAGCCCATGCCATACCTCGTTTAACCATTTCTAAATTAATATTTTTATCTTGATAATAAACAATCGCCAATGTGCGTTGATAGCGATCTTGACCTTTTAAAGAAAGACGTACATCACGGAGATAAACCATATCAGACAATGCTTTTTTAGATTTTTGTCCAAAAGCTTGTTTTTTCTCTGGCGCATCAATTTCAGCTAGTCGCACTTTGATTTGTCGATTATTTTTAGCAAGGCAGGTAAGCGTATCGCCGTCACTAATGCCAACGACACGACAAGTATTTTCTTCACTAGAGCACGCAGAAAGTGCGGTAAAAATTAGTAATAAAATAGCCAATAGCGATTTTCGATTTATCATTTTGCAAGGTTCTTGATCTAAGTCTGGTTATTTTACCGAAAAAAACTGGTCAATTCAGAAAAAAAAAGCGTAAAATAATTTTGAAACATTATGAAAATAGTTGAAAAAAGGTTGTATATGATTCAAAAATCATTTTTATTGGCCCGTTCGTTGGTCATTTTGTACATTATGTTATATCTCGGAAATCTTATCGCTCATTATGTGCCTGCCGGTGTACCTGGAAGTATTTGGGGATTATTATTGCTCTTTTTAGGTTTAACGACACGATTAATTCATTTAGATTGGATTTATTTAGGCGCGAGCTTATTGATTCGTTTTATGGCGGTGCTTTTTGTGCCGGTAAGTGTTGGAATCATTAAATATTCAGATTTATTAATAGAACAAGTGAATATTTTATTGATTCCTAATGTTGTCAGCACTTGCGTAACTTTGGTCATCATGGGCTTGTTAGGGAATCATTTATTCCATTTACAATCTTTTACACACAAGCGTAAAAAAGTGGTTAAGCGCCGTGAGAATCAAGCCAAACAAATGAATGAATCAGCTTAATTATAGTGGGAAAGTTTTATATGCAGCAGTACATTATTTATCTTTATACATTTTTGACAATTTTCGGATTTTGGCTTGCACTGCAAATTAGCAAACGTTGGAAATCAATGATTTTTAATACTTTTATTTTAACAGTATTAATTTTGGTTGTGATTTTAGTGATAGGCAAGATTCCTTATGATGATTATATGGCAGGAAATGCGCCTATTAATAATCTACTAGGCTTGAGTATCGTTGCTCTTGCATTACCTCTTTATGAACAACTTCGCCAAATCGCCAAACAATGGAAAATTATTTTATCTATTGTGGTGATCGCCTCTTTTTTCTCGATGTTAAGCGGGGCGGTGTTAGCGCTCATACTTGGCGCATCGCCTGAAATGGTGGCGACGGTATTACCAAAATCAATCACTACACCAATCGCGATGGAAGTTTCACATAATCTAGGGGGAATCCCTGCCGTTACTGCAGTTGGGGTTGTTGTTGCAGGCTTGCAAGGCTCTGTATTTGGTTATTTAGTGTTGAAAAAATTACGCGTTAAACATCAAGAAGCGATTGGATTATCTGTCGGGGCAGTATCTCACGCACTTGGTACAGTAAGTTGTATGGAAACCAACCCAACCGCAGGCAGTTACAGTTCTATTTCTCTCGTGCTTTGTGGGATTATTAGTTCTATTCTCGCCCCATTTGTATTTAAGCTCATTTATTTCTTTGTTTAAATATCAATAAAAATTAAATCGCACTTTATTTATTCTAGATTGTGTTTGTTCTAGATAAAGTGCGGTTGTTTTTTGCGCTAAATGATTAGATAATGCAGAAAAACGAAATAAAACAAAGCGATATGAAACCACTTATCATTGATTCTTCTTGGACAGAACGTTTTCTTCCTGATCCTCCACGCGAAAAAGATAATCGTCCACCATTTCGTCGTGATCGCGGGCGAATTTTACATTCTGCCGCCTTTCGTTGCTTGCAAGCAAAAACCCAAATTCACGCAATTGGCGAAAATGATTTTTATCGCACTCGCTTAACTCATTCTTTAGAAGTCGCACAGATTGGTAGTAGTCTCGTTGCACAGCTTAAATTTTTAGAAACCTTTGAAAGCCTTTCGCAAACATTAAATATTGATAAAAATGAGTTACAAAAGCAGTTGAAACCTTTATTGCCGAGCAACGATCTTATCGAAAGTTTGTGTTTTGCGCATGATATTGGGCATCCACCTTTTGGGCATGGTGGCGAAACGGCATTAAATTATATGATGGCAGAGCAGGGCGGTTTTGAAGGTAATGCACAAACCTTTAGAATTTTAACGAAACTTGAGCCTTACACTGAAAATGCAGGGATGAATCTAACACGTAGAACACTATTGGGTGTAGTGAAATATCCCGCGTTGTTAGATGTAGCCTCGCCTCAATATGCAGAACTTAATTTTTCTCGCAATATTGATCCGCGTTTTGTGCGTATTCATGATTGGATTCCAGGAAAAGGCATTTTCCGCGATGATTTAAAAATGTTTAATTGGTTGCTGGAAAATCTTTCTGAAAATGACTGCACTTTATTCTGTCAATTTAAAAAAGTGCGGGAAAATCCAACTGAATCTTTACATACTCGGTTTAAATCTCTGGATTGCAGCATTATGGAATTGGCAGATGATATTGCCTATGGCGTGCATGATTTAGAAGATGCCATTGTGACCGGCGTTGTCAATCCTCATCAATGGCAAGCGGCGCATTCCGCATTAAAACAAATTCCATCAGCTTGGTTGCATGAAAACATTGATTCAATTAGCCAACGACTTTTCTCTGATAAACATTTTGAGCGAAAACAAGCTATTGGCGCATTGGTTAACTTTTTTATTACCAATGTGCGGTGGAAATTAACGGCAAATTTTGATGAACCATTGTTACGTTATAACGCAGAGCTGCCACCTGAAGTGATTGCTGCACTTGGTGTATTTAAAAAATTCGTTTGGGATTATGTTATTCGCAATGTGGATACTCAACGAATCGAATATAAAGGGCAGAGAATGTTGACAGAAATGTTCCAAATTTTTGAATCTGATCCGGAGCGTTTATTACCGCGAAATACTGCAAATCGTTGGCGTAATGCACCAGAAAAAGGGAAGAAACGGATTATTTGCGATTATATTGCAGGCATGTCGGATGCGCACGCATTGCGGGTATATCAACAACTTTGATTTAATAGAGAATCCCATCGAATTGATGGGATTTTTTATGCAAACCGTATAGAATAGCGCGGTTAATTTTCACTGAATTTTTATGGGGCAGTTGTGGCATTAATTAGTTTAACCAATGGATACCTTTCCTTTAGTGATGCACCTTTGTTAGATCACGCAGAATTACATATTGAACCGAATGAACGCGTTTGTTTAGTTGGGCGTAACGGCGCAGGTAAATCAACTTTATTGAAAATCATCGCAGGCGATGTGCTCATGGATGATGGTAAAACCCAATACGAAAAAGATCTTGTGGTTTCTCGTTTAGAACAAGACCCACCGCGTAATGCGCAAGGCAATATTTTTGATTATGTTGCGGAAGGTGTGGGGCATTTAACGGATTTATTGAAAGAATATCATCATATTTCTGTTCAGTTGGAAGAAAATTACAGTGATCAAATTTTAACTCAATTAGAACAGGTTCAAGCCAAATTAGAACACGCCGATGGCTGGCGATTTGAAAATAAAATCAATGAAGTATTGTTAAAACTAGGCTTGAATCCAAACATAAAATTATCCGCACTTTCGGGCGGTTGGTTACGTAAAGCAGCATTAGCACGCGCATTGGTATGCGATCCTGATGTGTTATTACTTGATGAACCAACTAACCACTTGGATGTGGAAGCTATTGAATGGTTGGAAAATTTCTTATTGGATTTTCAAGGTAGTATTGTATTTATTTCCCATGACCGTTCTTTTATTCGAAAAATGGCAACACGCATTGTGGATTTGGATCGCGGTCAATTGCGGTCTTATCCAGGCAATTATGATTTATATTTAACCACGAAAGAAGAAAATCTACGCGTTGAAGCTTTGCAGAATGAATTATTTGATAAACGTCTTGCACAGGAAGAAGTCTGGATTCGCCAAGGTATCAAGGCTCGCCGTACAAGAAATGAAGGGCGAGTGCGTGCATTAAAAGCGATGCGTGAGGAACGCCGCCAACGCCATGACGTAATGGGAACAGCCAAATTACAGTTAGATACCTCAAGTCGTTCAGGCAAAATTGTCTTTGAAATGGAAGATGTGAGTTACGAAATCGCAGGAAAAACCTTGTTAAAAGATTTTTCAACAACGATTTTACGTGGCGACAAAATTGCGCTTGTTGGGGCAAATGGTTGTGGGAAAACCACGTTCATTAAATTATTGCTGGGGGAAATTCAACCTACATCTGGCAAAATTCGTTGTGGTACCAAATTAGAGATTGCTTATTTTGACCAATACCGTGCTGATTTAGATCCTGAAAAAACTGTAATGGATAATGTGGCAGATGGTAAACAAGATATTGAAGTCAATGGTGTAAAACGCCATGTGCTAGGGTATTTGCAAGATTTCTTATTCCCACCAAAACGAGCAATGACGCCAGTTAAAGCCTTATCGGGAGGAGAACGAAATCGTTTATTACTCGCAAAATTGTTGCTCAAACCAAATAATTTATTGATTCTTGACGAACCGACCAATGACCTTGATGTAGAAACATTGGAGCTTTTAGAAGAAATTTTGACTGATTATCAAGGCACATTGTTAATTGTGAGCCACGACCGTCAATTTATTGATAATACTGCCACAGAATGTTATTTATTTGAAGGCGAAGGACGTTTGAATAAGTATGTGGGAGGATTCTTTGATGCGAAACAGCAACAAGCCAATTTCTGGGCAAGCAAAGTAACAGAAGAACAGGCTAAAGCGAAGAAAACGGAAGTGCAAAAAGAAGAAAGTGCGGTGAAAAATGACCGCACTTCTAAGCCGAAATCAGTAAAACTTTCTTATAAAGAACAACGTGAGCTAGAACAACTTCCACAACTATTGGAAGAATTAGAAACTAAAATTACCGTACTTCAAACTGAAATAGCCGATCCAGCATTTTTCCAACAGGCTCATGATATTACCGACGCTAAATTAAAAGCATTGGCGGATACTGAAGCCGAATTAGAAACAACATTTTTACGCTGGGAAGAATTGGAAGAAAAGAAAAATTTGGCTGACGGTAAATCTTAAAAAAATAACGCCCGAAAGGGCGTTTTCTTTAGATATTTTCAAGATGATCTTTTTTCAAAATATTTTCTTCATCAAGTATTGATAAACGAGCGATAGCGTTTCGATAAGAAATTTCAAGGGTTTCTCTACTGGTTGCCATTACGCCTTGATCCACTAAAAATCCATCATTTACATCATATACCCAGCCGTGTAATGAGAGTTTTTGTCCGCGTTCCCAAGCACTTTTTACAATTGATGTGCGCCCTAGATTGTAAACCTGTTCCGCTACGTTAATTTTAGTTAGCATATCGGCACGTTTTTCTGGGGAAAGTTTACCGAGAAGATGACCGTGTTTAAACCAAATATCACGAATATGAAGGAGCCAGTTGTTGATAAGCCCTAAATCTTTATCTGCCATCGCCGCATGAATACCACCGCAGTTGGTGTGGCCACAGATAATAATATGTTCAATTTTAAGCACATCGACGGCATATTGCACAACAGAAAGGCAATTAAAATCTGTGTGAATTACTTGGTTAGCAACATTACGGTGAACAAATAATTCACCTGGTTCAAGATTCGTTAATTTCTCAGCGGGCACACGGCTATCAGAGCAACCAATCCAAAGATAATGTGGCGTTTGATGATCCGCAAGCTCTTTGAAGTAAGTAGAATTTTCTTCCTTCATTCTTTGCGCCCAACTGTAATTGTTGGCAAAGAGTTGTTTAATTTTATCCATTTTACTTTCCTTAAAATTTTTAAAAAATTAACCGCACTTTTAGGTAAGTGCGGTCAATATTAAAGTTAAATTGAATTAGAAATTCGCATTTCTTGGCGCACGTGGGAATGGAATTACATCACGAATATTTTGCACGCCAGTTACATAGACAATTAAGCGTTCAAAACCAAGACCAAAACCAGAATGTGGAACGCTTCCGTATTTACGAAGATCGCGATACCACCAATAATCATCTGGATTTAATCCCATTTCTTCCATACGTTTATCAAGCACATCTAAACGTTCTTCACGTTGTGAACCACCGATGATTTCACCAATTCCTGGTGCTAACACGTCCATTGCTGCTACAGTTTTTCCATCATCATTTAAACGCATATAGAATGCTTTAATGTCTTTTGGATAGTTTTTCACAACAACTGGTGATTTGAAATATTCTTCCGCTAAGAAACGTTCGTGTTCAGAAGAAAGATCGATACCCCAAGAAACAGGGAATTCAAATTTCTTACCAGATTTTAATAACACATCAATGGCGTCAGTATAGTCAATTTGCGCAAAATCCGAGTTTACAAAGTTTTCTAGACGCGTAATAACATCTTTATCTACATGTTTTTCAAAGAATTGTAAGTCGTCTTTACGCTCAGCCAATACTGCTCGGAATACGTATTTCAACATATCTTCTGCAAGTTTTGCGTTATCCGCTAAAGTTGCAAATGCAACTTCAGGTTCAACCATCCAGAATTCAGCTAAGTGACGGGTAGTATTTGAGTTTTCTGCACGGAATGTTGGGCCGAAAGTATAAATTTTGCTTAATGCACAAGCATAGGTTTCGCCGTTTAACTGGCCTGAAACCGTTAAAAATGATTCTTTACCGAAGAAATCTTGGCTGAAATCCACTTTTCCATTTTCACCACGTGGAAGATTTTCTAAATCAAGTGTAGAAACACGGAACATTTCACCTGCACCTTCAGTGTCTGATGCAGTAATTAATGGGGTTGCCACCCAGTAGAAGCCTTGCTCATGGAAGAAACGGTGAATTGCTTGAGATAAACAATGGCGAACACGTGCGACCGCACCAATAATATTGGTACGAGGGCGTAAGTGAGCTACTTCGCGTAAATATTCGATAGAGTGGCGTTTTGCTGCCATTGGGTAAGTATCTGGATCTTCAACAAACCCTGTCACTTCCACTTTTTCTGCTTGTAATTCAACGGCTTGTCCTTCAGAAGGTGATTCAACGACTTTACCAGTTACAATCACAGAACAGCCTGTTGTTAAACGTAAAATTTCGCTTTCGTAATTTTTAATATCGTTATTAATAATTGCTTGAATTGGATCAAAGCAAGAACCGTCATAAACCGCTAAAAAAGATAAGCCTGCTTTAGAATCGCGACGGGTACGCACCCAACCACGCACAGTGACGGTTTCACCAATCGCCACTTTCCCTTGTAATACATCAACAATTGATGCCACTTTAGACATATTAAACCTCTGTAACTGAATGTAATTCACATAAAATTGCTGATAGTTTACCTTAATGAAGGAAATTTTCCATAAAAATATAGTGTTGGTGCGGGCTATGAACAATAAAATAGCCTTAAAAATGAGCCCTAAATAAAATAGGGTAAAGCCTTATTAATATTGAATATACGCGATTTTATGCTAAAATCTCGGGTCAAAATCATTATGGCTAATAATAGGAAAAAATATGAAAGTTTTAGAAGGCTCAGTCGCAGCACCTAATGCAAAAGTTGCAGTAGCAATTGCTCGTTTTAACAGTTTTATTAATGAAAGTTTATTAGAAGGTGCAATTGATGCATTAAAACGTATCGGCCAAGTGAAAGATGAAAATATCACTATCGTGCGTGCTCCGGGTGCGTATGAGTTGCCATTAGTTGCTCGTCGTTTAGCTGAAAGTAAAAAATTTGATGCGATTGTGGCATTAGGTACAGTTATCCGTGGTGGTACTGCGCACTTTGAATATGTAGCAGGGGAAGCAAGCAGCGGTTTAGGAAAGGTTGCAATGGATGCTGAAATCCCAGTCGCTTTTGGTGTATTAACCACAGAAAATATTGAACAGGCGATTGAACGTGCTGGTACTAAAGCAGGAAATAAAGGTGCAGAAGCAGCCTTAACCGCACTTGAAATGGTTAATCTTATTCAACAAATTGATGCGGCATAAATCATGACAGAACAAAAACAAGTTAAAAAGCCTTCTGCTCGTCGTCGTGCGCGTGAATGTACCGTTCAAGCCTTGTATTCTTGGGCGGTATCTGGCAATACTGCAGAACAAGTTGAATTAGCCTTTGTGTTAGATCAAGATATGGATGGGGTAGATAAACCTTACTTCCGTAAATTATTTCGTCAAACAGTAGAAAATATTGAAACCGTTGATTTTTCAATTTCGCCTTATATTGACCGCGCTTTTGATGAGCTTGATCCTATTGAAACTGCAATTTTGCGTTTGGCCGTTTATGAATTGCGCTTCGAGTTAGATGTGCCATATAAAGTGGTTATCAATGAAGCGATTGAAGTAGCAAAAGTATTCGGTGCAGACGAAAGCCATAAATATATCAATGGCGTACTCGATAAAATCGCACCAGCATTAGGGCGTAAATAACCCTTTTAAACTGAAAATGGCGCGCGTTTTTAACGCGTGCCTTTTCTTTTATAAGATAGGTGAAAATGGCAATGGGTGAATTTGATTTAATTAAACGATATTTTCAGCAACAAATATTAGTTGATGATTCCGTTCAATTATCTATTGGCGACGATTGTGCGC
The DNA here is from genome assembly GCF_003493605.1 of Haemophilus haemolyticus. Taxonomy (GTDB): domain Bacteria; phylum Pseudomonadota; class Gammaproteobacteria; order Enterobacterales; family Pasteurellaceae; genus Haemophilus; species Haemophilus haemolyticus_J. The sequence goes on along the minus strand of NZ_QQKA01000001.1, from coordinate 110,053 downwards.
TGGTTTCCGTGCCAGAGAATTATCAGCTTGCTATTACGACCGATACAATGGTGGAAAATACCCATTTTTTACCAACTATTTCACCTGAAGATTTAGCTTATAAGGCGGTTGCAACAAATTTAAGTGATCTTGCTGCAATGGGGGCACAGCCAAAATGGGTTTCTCTGGCATTAACTTTGCCAAATGTAGACGAAAATTGGATTTCAACATTTAGCCAAAGTTTATTGCACACGTTAAAAAAATACAACGTCACATTAATTGGTGGCGATACCACAAAAGGTAATTTGTCTATTACGATTACGGCACAAGGCTTTGTCGAAAAATACAAAGGAATTTGTCGGCATAAAGCACAAATCGGCGATTTAATTTATGTTTCAGGTACTTTAGGCGATAGTGCGGCGGGTTTAACACAAATTTTATCGGGCAAAAGTGCGCTTGATTCTGATGATGTTTTTTTGCAACAACGACATTTTAGACCCACACCTAGAATTGAACTTGGGCGGGCGTTAATTGATATTGCTCATGCTGCCATTGATCTTTCCGATGGGGTAATCTCTGATTTAGGGCATATTCTTGAGCGAAGTCAATGTAGTGCTGAAGTTGAACTTACAGATTTACCTCTTTCATCATCGATTTTAAATAAATATGATCACACTCAAGCGGAACAATTTGCCTTAAGTGGTGGAGAAGATTATGAACTTTGTTTTACCATACCGCCCGAATCTAAAGATGAATTAGAATTACGCTTGAAAAAACTGAACGTACCTTGTACTTGCCTTGGTAAAATCACTGAAAAGTGCGGCGACTTTTCTCCCCGTTTTTTACGGGATGGAAAACCTGTGAATATAACTTTTTCAAGCGGTTTCGATCATTTTAAGGAATCAAAATGACAGAAAATAATCCTCTTAAAAAAATCTCTCTTTTAAATCCTATCCATTTGCTTGCCGTTGGTTTTGGCTCGGGCTTAATTCATCCTGCTCCCGGTACTTGGGGTAGCTTGGCTGGAACAATTTTAGGCGTGATTTTACTTTCCTTATTAGGAGTAAAAACCTTTTTAATTTTCACCGCACTTTGTTTTCTACTCGGTTGCTACCTTTGCCAAAAAACTACTGCAGATATGGGCGTGCACGATCATGGTTCTATCGTCTGGGATGAATTTGTCGGCGTATTTATTGTATTAGCGGCGATACCGTCATTATCTTGGCAATGGATTGTGGCTGCTTTTGCGTTATTCCGCTTTTTTGATATTTTAAAACCGTTCCCAATTCGTTATTTTGACGAAAAACTCGAAAGTGGTTTTGGCATTATGGTCGATGATGTTTTAGCAGCAATTTATGCAGTGATTGTCGTATTTGCTATTCAGTATTGGACGTTGTGATGCTAAATTTAATCATTGTACATTTATTTGGATTAATGACGCCAGGGCCTGATTTCTTCTATGTAAGTCGGATGGCGGCAAGTAACTCTCGTCGTAATACAGTTTGTGGCATTTTAGGCATAACGCTTGGCATCGCTTTTTGGGGAATGCTTTCTATGTTGGGATTGGCGGTGTTATTCGTTACTATTCCTGCATTACATGGCGTTATTATGTTGCTAGGCGGTAGTTACCTAGCATATATCGGTTTTTTAATGGCCCGCAGCAAAAAACACGCTCAATTTGAACCGCACTCTGATACTGAATTTAATCAGCAAACCACAATCAAAAAAGAAATTGTGAAAGGGCTTTTAGTGAATTTATCCAATGCAAAAGTCGTGGTGTATTTTAGTAGCGTGATGTCGCTTGTCTTGGTAAATATCACTGAAATGTGGCAAATTATCTTGGCTTTTATAGTGATTGTGGTAGAAACATTTTGTTATTTTTATGTGATTTCATTGATTTTTTCACGTAATATTGCCAAGCGTTTATACAGTCAATACAGCCGCTATATTGATAATATGGCAGGCATTGTATTTTTATTTTTTGGTTGTGTGCTTGTTTATAGCGGCATCAACGAAATAATTCATTAATAAAAAAGGAAGTAACATGACATTAAAAATTGCAATCGCTGGTGCTGGCGGAAGAATGGGGCGTCAATTAATTCAAGCGGTTCATTCTGCGGAAGGAGTAGAACTAGGTGCGGCTTTTGAACGCAAAGGATCATCTTTAGTAGGGGCAGATGCGGGAGAATTGGCGGGAATAGGCCAACTTGGTGTAATAGTTTCAGACGATCTTGAAAGCCAAAAAGATAAATTTGATTTATTAATCGATTTTACTCGACCAGAAGGTACCCTTGAACATATTGCATTTTGCGTAGCGAATAATAAAAAAATGGTGATCGGTACAACTGGTTTTGATGATGAAGGTAAAGCTGTAATTAAGGCTGCTTCAGATCAAATTGCTATTGTGTTTGCATCAAATTTCAGTGTTGGCGTGAATTTAGTCTTCAAGCTTTTAGAAAAAGCGGCAAAAGTGATGGGGGATTATTGCGACATTGAAGTGATCGAAGCACATCACCGTCATAAAGTCGATGCGCCATCTGGCACCGCACTTTCTATGGGGGAACATATCGCAAAAACCTTAGGTCGCGATTTAAAAACGCACGGCGTATTTTGTCGTGAAGGAATCACAGGCGAACGTAAACGCGATGAAATTGGTTTTTCTACTATTCGTGCTTCGGATGTAGTAGGAGAACATACGGTTTGGTTTGCAGATATTGGCGAACGTGTAGAAATTTCTCATAAAGCATCAAGCCGAATGACTTTCGCTAATGGCGCAGTGCGTGCTGGTAAATGGTTAGAAAATAAGGCGAATGGCTTATTTGATATGACCGATGTATTAGATTTAAATAATTTATAAATCAATTTCAATGTCACTTTCTACGTGACAGCAGCATAATAAAATTTCATCAGGTTGAATAAAGGCAAGGGGCGTATCTTTATAGGACACCTTGCCTTTTTTGATCTTCACACGACAAGAACCACAATAGCCACTGCGGCATTGATATTCATGGTGAATATTATTTTTCTCGAGATGATCAAGTAAACTTGTTTCATTATTGAATTCTAATGTGGTTTGACTGTAGATTAGATGAATTTTCATAAGAGCAATATACTGAAATTTGCTGAGCATTATATAAGGAAAATCCATATGTTAAAAATACTGTGTTTTATAACTGCACTTTTTATTACTGCTTGTAGTTCTATTAGCAAAGAACCAGTGAAGACGGTGGATGTTTATATCAAACCTTATTATTCTGCGGAAAATGGAAAAGCAGAAAATGTATTTGTGCATAAAGCCATTGATCCTATGCTACGTGAAAATACGCTAAAAGGTTATAAAAGTGCGGTAAAATTTGTTGAAGAAAATCCGGCTCGTATTTCACCAATGACAATGTTTACCTTAGCCGCTCGGGCTTACGATTTTGACTTAAGAGATGAAGCTGTTACTTGGTTTTATCGTGGACAAAATCGTTTGATTACTGCACTTTATGTGTTGAAATTACCAAAACAAACGGTGCAGGATAATACAGGGTTCAGCCATGTTGTAGGGCAGTTTGTTAATGCTTATGCGTTTTGCAATTTTGATAAACAAAGTCGTGCTGCCGAAAATGCGGTGAAATGGACAATTGCGCATCCTTATGAAGTCATTTTCTTACCAGCATTACCCGCAAAATTTGCAGATCGTCAAAAAGCGTTAAAAGAAGCAGAAGAAAAATTAATGCAACGTTTACAGGAACAAGCCCGCTTTTTTGCCAATCCCCAAAATAAAGAAAAATGGCAAAAAGAGCGGTCAGAAAATTTTGTGAATGAACGATTCTGTTGGTAACTAGAAAAAATGGAATAGCGATAACGTTATTCCATTTTTATTTTTTATAAACCAATGATTTTTCGTATTATTCTTTTACTTTTTAAGTACTTGGTATTATCATTACTTGGTTTTTTATTTTATAGAGAAAAGAGAAGCAGGGGAAACTATGCAACATCTGAACGAGCTTGTTGAGAAAGCGAAATTAGCGATTGAATCCATTCAGGATAAAAGTTTAACGGCTTTGGATGAAATCCGAGTCGAATATTTTGGTAAGAAAGGGCATTTTACTCAATTAATGCAAGAATTGCGTAATGTGTCAGCAGAAGAACGTCCGGCTATGGGCGCAAAAATTAACGAAGCAAAACAAGCTGCGTTAGAATTTTTAAATGCAAAAAAAGCGGAGTGGGAACAGGCTGAACTTAACGAAAAATTAGAAAAAGAACGTGTAGATGTCAGTTTACCAGGTCGCAAAGTTGAAACAGGTGGCTTGCACCCAGTTACCATGACGATTAATCGTGTAACAAAATTTTTCTCAGAACTTGGCTTTTCAGTTGAAAATGGCCCTGAAATTGAAAGTGATTATTACAACTTTGATGCTTTAAATATTCCTAAACATCACCCAGCACGTGCCGATCACGATACTTTCTGGTTTAATCCAGAATTATTACTTCGCACTCAAACGTCTGGTGTGCAAATTCGTACTATGGAAAAAATGCAGCCACCAATTCGCATTATGGCTCCGGGACGTGTGTATCGTAATGACTACGATCAAACGCATACGCCAATGTTCCACCAAATTGAACTGCTTTATGTGGATAAAAAAGCAAATTTCACAGAATTGAAAGGTTTATTGCACGATTTCTTACGCGCTTTCTTTGAAGAAGATTTACAAGTGCGTTTCCGTCCATCTTATTTCCCATTCACCGAGCCTTCAGCCGAAGTGGATGTGATGGGTAAAAATGGTAAATGGTTAGAAGTGTTGGGCTGCGGTATGGTGCACCCGAATGTGTTGCGCAATGTGGGTATTGATCCGAATGAATATTCTGGTTTTGCCGTGGGAATGGGCGTTGAGCGTTTAACAATGTTACGTTATAACGTAACAGATTTACGTTCGTTCTTTGAAAACGACTTACGTTTTTTAAAACAATTTAAGTAATTTCTCGGATTTGAATTAAAAGGATAACAACAAATGAAATTTAGTGAACAGTGGGTAAGAGAATGGGTGAATCCATCCGTTTCAACCGAGCAATTATGCGAGCAAATTACCATGCTTGGCTTAGAAGTGGATGGTGTAGAAGCCGTTGCGGGTAAATTTAATGGTGTCGTTGTTGGTGAAGTGGTGGAATGTGCACAACATCCAGATGCGGATAAATTACGTGTAACTAAAGTGAACGTAGGTGGTGATCGTTTATTGGATATCGTGTGTGGCGCACCAAATTGTCGTCAAGGCTTAAAAGTCGCTTGCGCAACAGAAGGTGCGGTATTACCTGGCGATTTTAAAATTAAGAAAACGAAATTACGTGGTCAACTATCAGAAGGGATGCTTTGTTCATTTTCTGAATTAGGTATTGATGTTGAAGCGGATGGTATTATTGAATTGTCACTTGATGCACCAATCGGTACTGATTTACGTGAATATTTAGGTTTAAATGATAATGCCATCGAAATTAGCTTAACGCCAAACCGTGCGGATTGTTTGAGCATTGCGGGTATTGCGCGTGAAATTGGCGTGGTAAATAAACAGCCGGTAAATCAACCGCACTTTGAAGCGGTGCCAGCAACAATTTCTGATAAAGTTCAAATTGATTTACAAGCACCAGAAGCGTGCCCACGTTATTTATTACGTGTGGTGAAAAACGTTAATGTGAAGGCTGAATCGCCAATGTGGATGCAAGAAAAATTGCGTCGTTGTGGCATTCGTTCTATTGATCCTATTGTTGATATTACTAACTACATTTTGCTTGAACTTGGTCAGCCAATGCACGCGTTTGATGCGGCTAAAGTTGCACAACCCGTTCAAGTTCGTTTAGCAAAAGAAGGTGAAGAATTAGTATTATTAGATGGTTCAACAGCAAAACTTCAATCAAATACTTTATTAATTGCCGACCAAAATGGGCCTTTAGCAATGGCAGGGATCTTTGGTGGTGCAGCTAGTGGCGTAAATAGTGAAACGAAAGATGTAATTTTAGAATCCGCATTTTTCGCTCCATTAGCGATTGCAGGCCGTGCAAGACAATATGGTTTACATACTGATGCATCACACCGTTTTGAGCGTGGTGTGGATTTTGAATTAGCGCGTAAAGCTATGGAACGAGCAACCGCATTATTACTTGAAATCTGTGGTGGTGAAGCGGGTGAGGTTTGTGAAGCAAGCAGTGAAGTTCATCTTCCTAAAGTTAATACAGTTCAACTCCGCCGTAGTAAATTAGATGCACTTTTAGGTCATCATATTGAAACAGAAAGCGTAACCGAAATTTTCCATCGTCTTGGTTTCGATGTTACTTATGCAAATGATATTTGGACGGTAACTTCTGCAAGCTGGCGTTTTGATATTGAAATTGAAGAAGATTTAATTGAGGAAGTGGCGCGTATTTATGGTTATAACAGCATTCCAAATAATGCGCCATTAGCGCATCTCCGCATGCGTGAGCACAAAGAATCTGATTTAGATTTAGCTCGAATTAAGACCGCACTTGTGGATGCAGATTATCAAGAAGCCATTACTTATAGCTTTGTGGATCCAAAAATTCAAAGTTTATTACATCCACATCAAGAAGCACTTGTATTGCCAAATCCTATTTCTGTGGAAATGTCCGCAATGCGCGTGTCTTTAATGAGTGGTTTATTAGGTGCAGTGCTTTATAACCAAAATCGCCAACAATCTCGAGTTCGTTTATTTGAAACTGGATTGCGTTTTGTGCCAGATGCCAATGCTGAATTTGGCGTGCGTCAAGAATTTGTTTTAAGTGCGGTGATTACTGGAACGGCAAAATCTGAACATTGGGCAGGTAAAGCAGAGTCTGTTGATTTCTTTGATCTTAAAGGCGATTTAGAATCAGTACTTTCTTTAACTGAAGGGGGTAATAGAGTTCGTTTTGTTGCAAAACAATTTGATGCATTACACCCTGGACAATCTGCTGCTATTGAATTAGATGGTCAAGAAATTGGTTTTATTGGTGCAATTCATCCATCTATTAGCCAAAAACTTGGTTTAAATGGCAAAACTTTTGTATTTGAAATTCTTTGGAATGCAATTGCGGCACGTAATGTGGTCCAAGCAAAAGAAATTTCTAAATTCCCAGCAAACTGTCGTGATTTAGCTTTAGTCGTAGCAGATAACGTACCAGCAGGGGAATTAATCGTAGCCTGTAAACAAGCAGGCGGCGAAAAATTGGTGCAAGTGAACTTGTTCGATGTATATCAAGGTGTGGGCGTCGCTGAAGGCTATAAAAGTTTAGCGATTAGCTTGACTGCCCAAGATAATGAAAAAACACTTGGAGATGAAGAAATTAATGCAGTGATTTCAGCAGTATTAGCGGAGGTAAAACAACGCTTTAATGCTGAATTAAGGGATTAATATGGCTACGATAACCAAAATTGATATTATTGAATATTTAAGTGATAAATATCAGTTATCTAAACACGATACGAAAAATGTGGTGGAGAACTTTTTAGAAGAGATTCGTTCATCGCTAGAATCTGGTCATGATGTGAAATTATCAGGATTTGGTAATTTTGAACTACGTGATAAGTCATCGCGCCCAGGGCGTAACCCAAAAACAGGTGATGTTGTGCCAGTTTCTGCTCGCCGAGTGGTGACATTTAAACCAGGGCAAAAGTTACGTGCTCGTGTAGAAAAAACTAAATAGTAAGCAACAAAAAGTGCGGTGAATTTCTACCGCACTTTTCATATGAAAAGGTATGAAAGTATATAAATCATTTTTAATCGCTACTGCCTCGTTGTTTTTATTCGCTTGTTCTAGTTTTCAAAATGATGATTATGCGATGAACTATAAAGGTCAAATCGGCGATCCGATTATGGCTATAGCCATGTTGAGCGAACAACAACATGAATGGGCAGGAACGCCTTATGTACTCGGTGGTGTTTCACGTCGTGGGGTAGATTGTTCTGGTTTTGTGCAGAAAACTTTCTTCGATCGTTTTAATCTTCGTTTGCCAAGAAGTACAACTGAACAAGCCAATTATGGTAAACATGTCCGCAAAGAAGATATTCAAACGGGGGATTTAATTTTCTTTAAAACTGGCCGAGGCCCTAATGGTTATCATGTAGGAATTTATGTAAAAGAAGACAAATTCCTTCATGCTTCCACCAGAGGGGGCGTTGTCTATTCTTCAATGAATAACCCTTATTGGTCGAAAGCCTTCTGGCAAGTCAGACGGATTTAAAAAGTATAATGCTGGAATTTTCCAGCATTTTTTATAATGATTTTTTTCAAATTTGGGAGATAAAAATGCCCTCAAACTTAACCGCACTTCAAATTCAACTTGAAATTTTACGCTTTATTCCAAAAACTCGTTTTATTACCGCAGAAGAAATCTTACAAAAACTTGCTGATATTGGCGTTCAACGTGATATTCGTTCAATCCAACGCCAGCTAGAAAGCTTATCTCAACAGTTTGAAATTGAGCGTGTATATTTAGAAGAAATAGTATAACGACATAAATTGTCGCTTCATATTTTATCATTAAGCCATCAACAGAGAGGGCATTAAAATGAAGAAAATTGTTTATATTGATATGGATAATGTGATGGTTGATTTCCCGTCTGGTATTGCAAAATTAGATGAGAAAACCAAGCAAGAGTATGAAGGTCGATATGATGAAGTCGAGGGCATTTTTAGCTTAATGGACCCTATGCCAAACGCGATTTCTGCCGTTCATAAATTGATGAAGAAATACCATATTTACGCACTTTCTACCGCACCTTGGCATAATCCTTCGGCTTGGAGCGATAAAGTAAAATGGATTCAGCATTATTTCAGTGAAGAAAAAGGCTCGGCATTGTACAAACGGTTAATTTTATCTCACCATAAAAACCTGAACCAAGGCGATTATTTAATTGATGATCGTACTAAAAATGGTGCTGGCAAATTTCAAGGCGAACATGTTCATTTTGGTACACAATATTTCCAACGCCTTTCAGATAAGCCATTCTTACATATTGAAAGTTATGTTTATCAACCTCTTTATAAAGCAGGGAATATATTTGGCATGATGGCTAGAGATAGACAGATTGATGAAATTTTAGAACAAAAGGAGCCTGAAAAATGACAGAGAAAAATAAACCAATTTGCGTGGTATTAACGGGAGCTGGAATTAGTGCCGAAAGTGGTATTCCTACTTTTAGAGCGGAAGATGGCTTGTGGGCAGGACATAAAATAGAAGAAGTTTGTACGCCCGAAGCCTTGAAGAAAAACCGAGCAAAAGTATTGGCGTTTTATAATGAACGACGTCGTAATGCTCAAGCTGCAGAGCCTAATGCAGCACACCTGGCTTTGGTTGAATTGGAAGAGTTTTATGAAGTTCATATAATCACTCAAAATGTGGATGATTTACATGAGCGAGCGGGAAGTACTAACGTACTCCATTTACATGGAGAATTGAATAAAGCTCGCAGCAGTTTTAATACCGATTACATTGTTCCATGTTTGGGTGATCAACTGTTAGAGGATAAGGATAATCACGGTCATCCAATGCGTCCACATATAGTCTTTTTTGGGGAAAATGTACCCATGTTTCCTAAAGCAGAAAAGTTAGTGAAAAAGGCAGATATTGTGATTGTTATTGGCACTTCATTACAAGTTTATCCAGCTAATGGATTGGTAAACTTAGCTCCATACGGTTCACTTATCTATTTGATCGATCCTAATCCAAATACAGGGTTTGTTCGTAAGCAAGTTATCGCAATAAAAGAAAAAGCGGGTGAGGGCGTTCCGAAACTGGTCGCCGAGTTATTGGAGAACGTTAAAAATATATAGAAAATCGACCGCACTTTTTAAACAAATAGCGACTTCGGTCGCTATTTATCGTTACTTATCTTGCTTATGTTTAAGCATATGCATAATAAGCCTAATAAGCGTTTCTTTTTGTTTCGGATCAGATTCTGCGACTAATAAAGTGAGTGCGGCAAGCCCAGTATCATTGATAACTGGATGCCCATTATGATCAAACAAACGCCCATTTCTATGTAAGAAATCTACAAATAAAAATGCGCCACTACGTTTATTACCATCTGAAAAAGGATGGTTCTTGACGACAAAATAAAGTAAATGCGCTGCTTTTGCTTCAATGCTTGGATAAGCGGGTTCACCAAATACACTTTGATCTAAATTACCTAGAATCGCAGATAAGCCGTTATCTCGTTCACGTCCAAACAGATCACTTGCTTCACCTTTTGCCATCAACTGTGATTTTAACTCTGCTAGTGCAGAACAAGCCTCAGCATAAGTCGGTAATGTACCGCCTTGCTGTGTTTGTGGTTCGGCAAGTAAACCTTCATCATATTGTTGTAGCCATAAAAACGTATGCGTATAACGGCTGACAATATCCACTAATCCGCGACCGCTTTCTAGCGTTAATTCCGATGAATTTGCCGTTTTTTGAATAAGCGCAAGTGCTTGTTCTAATTCGTGAGCATTTTGCTGTAAACGTTTTTGGTTAATGGTATAGCCTTGAGTCAGATATTCTTTTAAACGTGCAGTTGCCCAACGGCGGAAACTAATGCCTTGTTTAGATTTTACTCTATAACCAACAGAGATAATCATATCTAAATCATAATGCTCAATTTCACGATTGACTTGGCGTTTACCTTCTTGGCGAACTATCCGGAATTTCCGGATAGTTGATTCTTTCTCAAGTTCTTCGTCATCAAATATATTGGTAATGTGCTCATTGATGGTGCGAATATCTTTACCAAATAACATAGCCATCTGCGCTTGGGAAAGCCAAACGGTGTCATTTTCAAATCTCACTTCCACTTGAGTTGTGCCATCTTGAGCTTGGTAAATTTCAATTGGGTTTTGGTTATTCATGTTCTTTTCCTTAATAAGTTACATGTATATATAAACAGATAATTGTACATCTTGCAATACAGATAAACTTATTTGCAAAAAATCTTCTAAAAATAACCGCTTTCAACATTCGCAAACGACACACGTTGTCGCTCCCTTCCATATAATTTTCCCATAAAAGAAAGGTTTTACTTCTTATAGCACTCTTAAGCCTTTTTCTAGGGAGTTATAAAAACGACAGAGGAGAAAAATTATGTCAATGAAAGTAATTGATACGCGCGATCCACTTTTGAGGATGTAAAAAAATTTGTGCAACAACAAAAATTCGCATCTTGCTCAATGATTCAACGCAGATTTATGTTGGGTTTTAATCGAGCTGGGCAAATTCTAGAACAGTTGGAACAAGCGGGTATTATTTCATCAATGAAAAATGGACAGAGAAAAGTATTATGAAAAATGATTTGAATTATGCAGTGGAACTTATTCGCAAGACGAATAGGATTCTAATCAAAGTGCGGTCATAATTTTTATGGTTTTTTGACCGCATTTTTTTATTGTTTTTTCAACTGCCAGAAAATAAAAACCATTGAATTTATCTTCAATTATTATTTCTGTGATCCACCTCACAATCTTAATATGACAATTATCATAACCCTTTATAGAGCGTTATATTATCTTTACGCTATGTTGATCGATATAGGGAGGACAACATATGCTTATGACGATACTCAGCTTCCTCATTGTAACTGGTGTGGTTGCTTATATTTCTTGGTTAAAAACAAAAGGGGATGATTTAAAATCTTCAAAAGGATATTTTTTGGCTGGTCGCGGATTAAGCGGTTTAGTGATTGGTTGCTCAATGGTATTAACTTCACTCTCAACAGAACAACTGATCGGTGTAAATGCGGTCTCTTATAAAGGAAACTTTTCCATTATCGCATGGACCGTTCCAACGGTTATTCCGCTTTGTTTCTTGGCACTTTATATGTTGCCGAAATATTTGCGTAACGGTTATACAACGGTGCCAGAGTTTTTTGAAAGCCGTTTCGACCGTCAAACTCGCTTGATTATGTCCACGCTTTTCTTAGTCTTTTATCTTTTCATCGTAATTCCAACCGCACTTTATACTGGTGCAATCGCTTTTAATAAAATCTTCAACTTAGAAACCGCATTTGGCTTAAGTTATGGGGCGGCCATAACTTACACCGTTATTGCGATTGGTGTTGTAGGGGCTATTTATGCGATTTTTGGTGGTTTGAAAGCAGTGGCGGTATCAGACACGATCAATGCGGTGATTTTAGTCATTGGCGCATTGCTTGTACCATTCTTTGCCTTGATGTATTTAGGCGATGGCAGTTTCTCTGAAGGTTTACACACAATCACAACAACGTACATTGAAAAATGGAATGCGATTGGTAGCGAAACAGATGCCACACCTTGGCCAACGATTTTCACCGGTATTATGGTTGTTCACTTTTTCTATTGGACAACGAACCAAGCTATCGTACAACGTTGCTTAGGTGCGAAAGATTTACAATCAGGTCAAAAAGGTATTTTGATCGCGGCACTATTCTTATTAACTTTACCGATCATTTTAAACCTTCCAGGTTTATTGAGTTTCCATATTTTAGGTGAAGGCGTAAATCCAATTGATGCGTCTTATCCATTATTAGTAAACAAAGTATTGCCAACTTGGTTACAAGGTTTCTTTATTGCTGCATTATTTGGCGCAATTTTAAGTACCTTTAACTCATTCTTAAATTCGGCAGCAACCATTTACTGTAAAGACCTATTGCCTTCTATCAGCAAAAAAGTGCGGTCAGAAGAAGAATTAATTTCTTATGCGAAAAAAGTTTCTACCATTATGGCTATTGTCACTATGATTTTCGCTCCGTTACTCATGTTTGGTACAGATGGTATTTTCTTAATCACTAAACGTTTCGCAGGATTTGTGAATATTCCAATCGTTGCTTTATTTGCCGTAGGTATGTTTAACAAAACGGTATCTGGCAAAGCGGCACGTATCGCTTTACTTGCTCACGTTATCTTGTACTTCTGCATCGTTTGGGTGTTTAATGTCAAAATCAACTTTGTGTATGTTATGGGCGGATTATTCGTATTTGATGTTGTATTAATGCTCATCTTAGGACAATTCTTACGCCGTGAACCTTACATTGAAAACAAAGAAAACTTAGGTAACGTAGATTTAACTAACTGGAAATACTTAAAAGTAACCAGCGTGTCTTTAATCTTAGGTTTACTTGCGCTTTATACTTTCCTTTCACCACTTGGTATGGCATCAGAATCTGGCAATCCATCAATGGTGCTAGGCGTATGGGCGGTGTTACAAATTATCGTGTTATTTGTTGTACGAGATAAAGAGGCTAAATAATGAACATTATTTATATTCTACTGGATCAAATTCGTAAAGATATGTTGGGGCCTTATGGTCACCAAATTGTGAAAACTCCGAATTTAGATCGTTTGGCAAAAGATGGCGTTCGCTTTAATAACGCCTTCACTCCAGCGTCTGTTTGCGGTCCTGCACGCACTTCACTTTTTACTGGATTAATGCCGTCGTCTCACGGCATTATTAAAAATGGGGAAAAAGGTGGTACTGGTGAAATTAGCCAAGAAAAACCGAATATCGGTAAATTGGCTGGCTATAACACTTATGTTGTAGGGAAATGGCACGTAGGTACTAAATCCGTACCCGAAGATTACGGGATTAAAGGTCATAACTTTGATGGTTATGGCTATCCCGGCAGTGGAGTATATAAAAATTTAGTCTTTAACCAACCGCCAACACATTCTAATCGTTATAAAGAATGGTTAGAAGAAAAGGGGTATGAAATCCCAGAAGTAAGTCGCGCCTACTTTGGTGATAACCCACATTTAAGAGTACAAGAACTTTGCGGTTTACTCTCAGGCACAAAAGATCAAACTATCCCTTATTTCATCATTGATGAAGCGAAAAAATATATTCAAGAATCATTAGATGAAGGCAAGCCGTTCTTTGCATGGATAAACTTCTGGGGGCCACACACGCCTTGTATCGTGCCAGAACCTTATTATTCCATGTATCGAAAAGAAGATGTGGTACTTGATAAAAGTTTCTTTAAACCGTTAGAGGGCAAACCAGGTCATTTCCGCACCATTTCAAAAATGTGGGGAATGTGGGAGGCGAGCGAAGATCATTGGAAAGAGGTCATCACAAAATTCTGGGGGTATATCACCTTAATTGATGATGCAATCGGTGAATTATTCGAATACTTAGAAAAAAACGGCCTTTATGACCGCACTTTCTTGGTAGCAACCGCAGATCATGGTGATGCAATGGGAGCGCATCGAATGATTGAAAAAGGTGAATTTATGTTTGATGCCACCTACAACATTCCGATGATTATCAAAGATCCAAATTCAGACCGAGTCAATCAAGAAGATGATAACTTTGTCTATCTTCACGACTTAACCTCGACAGTTTTTGATTTAGCTAATCAAAAAGTTCCTGGAAGTTTTGAAGGGCAGAGTATTCTCCCGATTATGCGTCAACACCAAGATAACCAAAGAAAAGGTGTGCTTGGTCAGCTAGCGGGGCATTTTGTGTATTTTGAACAACGCATGTGGCGTCGTAAAGATTATAAACTCGTGTTTAATGCGACTGATGTTTGTGAACTTTATAATATCCGTAACGATCCGGAAGAAATGCATAATTTATTCTATGATTCACAATATAACACCATCAAAAAAGAGATGTTGGAAGAAATGCGCGCTGAGATGAAACGTCTGAATGACCCGCTGGAAAATTGGGTTTATCGAATTATTGACGAAATTTAACCAAAGTCGTAGATTAAGGGCGTATCTGATACGCCCTTTGTTATCTCTGAACCTTATTTATCTTTTAAAACTACAGGAATAAACATGAAAACAACATTACTAAAAATACTGACACCAGAGCTTCACCTTGTTCAACATAACGACATTCCAGTTCTTCACTTAAAACATGCTGTTGGAACTGCAAAAATTTCCTTGCAAGGCGCACAGCTTATAAGTTGGAAACCGCAAAATGCGAAACAAGATGTATTATGGCTAAGTGAAGTAGAACTATTTGAAAGTGGCAACGCTATTCGTGGGGGTGTACCGATTTGTTATCCTTGGTTTGGTGGCGTAAAACAACCTGCGCACGGCACAGCTCGTATTCGCTTATGGCAGTTAAGCCATTATGATATTTCAGCACATAAAGTGCGGTTAGAATTTGAGTTGTTTTCTGATTTAAATATTATCGAAGCTAAAATTGTAATGGTGTTCACAGATAAATGTCATTTAACTTTCACACATTATGGCGAAGAACCTGCACAAGTAGCGTTGCATACCTATTTCAATATTGGGGATATTAATCGAGTGGAAGTACAGGGTTTACCTGAAACTTGTTTTAATAGCTTAAACCAACAACAAGAAAACGTTCCGTCACCGCGTCACATTTCTGAAAATGTTGATTGCATTTATTCCGCAGAAAAAATGCAGAATCAAATCGTAGATAAAAGTTTCAATCGTACAATTGCACTGCATCATCATAATGCAAGCCAATTTGTCCTTTGGAATCCTTGGCACAAAAAGACGAGTGGAATGAGTGAAACAGGCTATCAAACAATGTTGTGCTTAGAAACAGCTCGCATTCATCATTTACTTGAATTTGGCGAAAGTTTAAGCGTAGAAATTTCGCTTAAAGGCTAAATTTTGTTGCATAAGTGGTGTGAATACTATAAAATCCGCAAGATTTTTCCCGTTCCTTAACGGGCAACAAATTTGAAATCTTTTATTTTTAGCGAAAAGATTTTTACTATTAACCAATAGAAGGAATACGATTATTAAAACCGTAAAAAAAGCGCCGGCAGTAAATCGCCCAAACCGTATCAATGAAGAGATTCGTGTAAAAGAAGTTCGTTTAATTGACCAAGATGGTGAACAAGCAGGGATTGTTTCTATTCAACAAGCCCTAGAAATGGCAGAGCAAGCAGAGCTTGATCTTGTTGAAATTAGCCCAAATGCTGAGCCGCCGGTTTGTCGCATTATGAACTACGGTAAATTCCTTTACGAGAAAAGTAAAACCGCTAAAGAACAAAAGAAAAAACAAAAAGTTGTGCAAGTAAAGGAAATTAAATTCCGTCCAGGCACAGACGAAGGTGACTATCAAGTTAAATTACGTAGCTTAATCCGTTTCTTAGAAGACGGAGACAAAGCAAAAATTACCGTGCGTTTCCGCGGTCGTGAAATGGCTCACCAAGACATTGGTTTTGATGTGTTAGAGCGCGTAAAAAATGATTTAGCTGAAATTTCTGTCGTTGAATCTGCACCAGGTAAATTAGAAGGCCGTCAGGCTGTAATGGTGTTAGCACCTAAGAAAAAATAAGAATTTTGCTGAGATTTCTCAGCAAATCTTTTTGTTTAAGTTTGACTTAAATGAAAAGACAACTGCACGTTGGGCAAACTACGCAGCCTAACTGCTTTTGAAAAGGCAATTTAATTTGCCTTATGATGGAAATGATCAGTGCTTCCAAGTAACTTTTTAAGTTCGCCTGATTATGTTGTTTTAAACGAAAAATGCGGAGTTATTTTAACAATGCCTAAAATCAAAACAGTACGCGGCGCAGCGAAGCGCTTCAAAAAAACTGCTTCTGGTGGTTTCAAGCGTAAACAATCTCACTTACGTCATATTTTGACTAAAAAAACAACTAAACGTAAACGTCATTTACGTCATAAATCAATGGTTGCGAAAGCAGACCAAGTTTTAGTAGTAGCTTGCTTACCATACGCATAAGCCGTTATTTAAGCAAAACGTACGATTAGTTCATTTTAGAAAAATATTACATAGGAGATTAAATAATGGCTCGTGTAAAACGTGGTGTTATTGCAAGAGCACGCCATAAGAAAGTTCTTAAGGCTGCTAAAGGTTATTATGGTGCACGTTCACGCGTGTATCGCGTTGCTTTCCAAGCAGTGATCAAAGCTGGTCAATACGCATATCGTGACCGTCGTCAACGTAAACGTCAATTCCGTCAATTATGGATTGCACGTATCAACGCTGCAGCGCGTCAAAATGGTTTATCTTACAGCAAATTCATCAACGGCTTGAAAAAAGCATCTGTTGAAATCGACCGTAAGATTCTTGCTGATATCGCTGTATTCGACAAAGTAGCGTTCGCTGCATTAGTTGAAAAAGCAAAATCTGCACTTTAATTTTTTAAAGTTTAGATAAAGAAGAATTAGGACGCTGAAAGGCGTCCTTTTTTCATTATTATGATAGATAAGTCTATCTTTTCTATAAATTCTAAATTGATAATTTCGCTAAATTGTCCTCCTAAAAGCAGTGTGTTTTTTAGCCTATTTCTATCTTTTAAGCGATTAAATATAAATAATAAAAAGGCACTTTTGTTAGTTATTTAAAGTTTAATTTTTAACCTTTTTGCACCCAGTATACTGGGTGTTGTTATCTCTTTACAGAGATAACAACAAAACATCTTGCTAAACAAAAAGTTTGGTATTTCAATTAAGGTTAATTAATAGGTATGTTATGAAACTGACAAAAACACTTCTCACTAGCGCATTGTTAGCTACTTCAATTTTTTCTTTTCAATCTACTGCTTGGGCAGATACGCCAGAACAGCAATTTAAACAAGGACTTGAATCTGCAAAGAAAGGTGATTATCAAACAGCCTTTAAACTTTGGTTGCCATTGGCTGAACAAGGCAATGCAAATACTCAATTTAATTTGGGTAATATGTATTACGAAGGAAAAGGCGTCAAACAAGATTATGCCGAAGCGGTGAAATGGTATCGCAAAGCAGCTGAACAAGGCAAAGCAAATGCTCAACTTAATTTGGGTAATATGTATTACGAAGGAAAAGGCGTCAAACAAGATTATGCCGAAGCGGTGAAATGGTATCGCAAAGCAGCTGAACAAGGCAATGCAAATGCTCAATTTTATTTGGGTGTAAACTATTATGAAGGACAAGGCGTGAAACGTAATCTTTCTGAAGCTAAAGAATGGTTCCGTAAGGCTTGTATTAATGGTCGTATAGCAGAGAGTTGTGAGAATTTTTACAATTTAAGCAAATAATGGAGATCATGTTATGAAAACTGAAGAAATGAAAAAAATAATCAAGAGCTATAAAGGAATTTTGACTGAATACCAATCGTTGCCAGAAGATATTCAAAAATATTTTGAATATCTTCCAGAACTTATCAAAGGTGACTACGAAATTGCTATTGCTTATTTGTTTTTTAAAATCGAACAAGGACAAAATAGATTACTTTATGGCGGTGCTGTAAAGTTATTTGCTGCAGATATAGAAGTTGCAAGAAATATCGTGAATTATCATCATTTAACACGTGATGGATTTAAACAAATTTATAAGAATATTTTTAATAAACCGTTACCAGATAGTATTATAAAACAATTAAAAGAAGCTGAAAAAATACGTGATAAAGTAGTACACGGAAAACAAGTAAAAGAAGATCAATTACGACAAGCTATTACTGATTGTTTAATATATGCCAAATTAGTTAATGAAGAAATAAAAAACATTGCAAGTTTTGAGCCTTTTGGTGATATGCGTGGATTTAAAGGTCGCAAGGAGTCATTGTCTAAAGACGTGACTCATTTTTTATTAAAAGGATTGGGATTTAGTGGATTTACTTTGTCTGAAAAGCAACAAGAAAATCGTGCTGAATAAAATTTGTTTTTGTCTCCGAGTTTTTTATCTGTACTGAGTGTGAATACCTCTGTAAAAAGAAAATATCTTACTGGACAAAAATTTATCTTCTTTTATAAATCAATTTAGAGATTATTCTATGAAACTAACAAAAACATTTCTCACTAGCGCATTGTTAGCTACTTCAATTTTTTCTTTTCAATCTACTGCTTGGGCAGATACGCCAGAACAGCAGTTTCAACAAGCCGTTGAATCCTACAATAAACGCGATTATCAAAAAGCCTTCAAACTTTGGCTGCCATTGGCTGAACAAGGCAATGTAGCTGCTCAAAATAATTTGGGTGTGATGTATAGAAATGGACAAGGCGTGAAACGTAATCTTTCTGAAGCTAAAGAATGGTTCCGTAAGGCTTGTGATAACGGTTCTCAATATGCTTGTGATGATTTAAGGAAGTTAGAGAAATAGTTTTTAAATTAGGACGCTGAAAAGCGTCCTTTTTTGCATTTGTGACTTCAAATTTTGTAAAATAATGCCATTAGTTCTCATCTGTTAAAATCTATGGCCGAAACAATCCCACTAAATCCCATCACGTTGCCTTTAAATCAAATTAGCTTAATTGAAGCATCCGCTGGTACAGGGAAAACCTATACTATTGGTTCTTTATATCTCCGACTTTTATTAAAGGCAGGAGAAAATAACTTTTCTCGTCCGTTAAATGTGGAAGAAATTCTGGTGGTAACCTTTACGGAAATGGCGACAGAAGAACTCAAGAAAAAAATTCGTGAGCGTATAACAGATGCGATTGATAAACTCACAGCCTTTGCAGAAACCAAAGATAAATCCTCATTTAAAAATGATGAATTTCTTACCGCACTTTCTCAGGATTTAGATATTTTTGAGGCAATTCATCGCTTAAAGCTAGCTGAACAAAATATGGATTTGGCGTCGATTTATACCATTCACGGTTTTTGTCGCCGTATGTTGATGCAATATGCTTTCCATTCTGGCATTCATTTCAATTTAGAATTAATTAAAGATCAATCTGATTTGTTAGTTCGTTTTGCTAATGAATTTTGGCGAGAGCATTTTTATCCGTTGGATTTTGAATCTGCGAATTTTATCGCGACAGAATTAGTATCACCAGCAAATGTGTTGTCTTTATTGAAAGCGGATTTAGGTAAAGATTTGCAGGTGGAGATTGAAAATAAACAGGCGTTATCTGTACCAATACAAATCTTTTTACCGCAATATCTTGGTGGTTATCAAAAGGCGTTGAATGAATTAAAGGCATTTTGGTTAGAAAGTGCGGATGAAATTTCAGCGATTATTACCAATGAACTGGTGAAAGATTATCCAAAAGATCAGTTGAAATCGTTAAATCGTAAAAAGTACCAAGTAAAGCGTTTAGGGGATTGGATTAATAAAATTAATCAATGGTCAAATAATCCTAGAGATTATCAAATTAATACCACATTGAAAGACTATTTCCTACAATCATCTATTGAGAAAAATTGCGAAGAATCAACGGATAAAAATAAAGATAAAAAACCCGCAACGCCTTTTTATTCCCCGATTTTTGCAGAGCTTGAAAAGCGCGTTAATGCCTTAATGACACCAGATTTACTAAGCAAGCTCACTCTTTATCATTATCGCCAAGGTCTACAACAAAAACTTTTAGACTATAAACTTAATCATCAAGAAAAATCCTTTGATGATTTATTGCGTTTGCTTTGTGAAGCCTTGCAAGGTGAGCAAGGAGATGAATTATCGGAAATGATTCGTTTCCAATATCCTTTTGCGATGATTGATGAATTTCAGGATACGGATTCACAACAATACGCTATTTTTTCAAAAATTTATCGTGATAATCCCGAAAAAAATACTGGTTTTATTATGATTGGCGATCCGAAACAGGCGATTTATCGTTTCCGTGGTGCAGATATTTTTACTTATCTAAAAGCCTCAGATGAAGCCCAATCTCGCTTTGAACTCACTAAAAATTATCGGTCAGAGAAGCATTTGGTTGATGGCGTAAATGCGTTGTTTGATTTTCCTCAATCGCCATTTATTTATCAAAATATTAACTTTACTGCTGTTGATTCTCGTGATGATCATCTGCGATTTTATTTAAATGGCAAAGCCGAACCAGCTTATCGTTTTTATCTAACTAAAAGTGACAAAGTGAATAAAACTGAAAGTGACAAAGTAAATAAAACTGAAAGTGACAAAGTAAATAAAACTGAAAGTGACAAAGTAAATAAAACTGAAAGTGACAAAGTAAATAAAACTGAAAGTGACAAAGTAAATAAAACTGAAAGTGACAAAGTAAATAAAACTGAAAGTGACAAAGTAAATAAAACTGAAAGTGACAAAGTAAATAAAACTGAAAGTGACAAAGTAAATAAAACTGAAAGTGACAAAGTGAATAAAACTGAAATGGCAAAAATATGTGCTATTTCTATTCAACATTGGCTAAAAAGTGCGGCAGAAAATCAGGCAGTTTTTCAAAACGAAGATACCTGTAAAAGCTTACAAGCGGAGAATATTGCCGTATTGGTGCGTGATAAAAATGAAGCGGCTTTAGTAAAAAATGAATTGCAAAAATTAGGGATCGCGTCGGTTTATCTTTCTGATCAAAATAGCGTATTTGATAGCAATATTGCGAAAGAATTAGCTTGGGTGCTTAAAGCCTGTTTGAATGTGGCAGAACGTCCAATTTTGAATGCGATTGCAACCGCACTTTTTGGCTTAAATGCGGCAGATATTCATCAAATTCAGCAAAATGAGGCAGATTGGCAACGTTGGGCAGATAGCTTTGCTCAATACCAACAAACTTGGCAACGCCAAGGAATATTGGCAATGTTACATCAAATTTTATTGGAGCAAGGCATTTCAGCTCGATTATTAAGCCAAGCAACAGGCGAGCGAGATTTAACGGATTTCCTACATTTGGCAGAAATTTTACAACAAGCTGCCACGCTACACGAAAGTGAAGCTGAATTGCTTAGTTGGTTTGAAAAACAAATTCAAGGCGAAGGTCGTCAAGAGGCTCAAATTCGTTTAGAAAGTGAACGCCAGTTGGTAAAAATAGTGACAATCCATAAATCCAAAGGCTTAGAATACGATTTAGTTTGGCTACCATTTTTAGCTGTGCCGAGCAAAGATCCAAGTAAAAAAGACATCAATATTTATTATTCTAAAGAACGAGATGAAACCTTATGGGATATGGAAAATCGTAATTTAAACGCACTTTATGAAGAAACTTTTGCGGAAGAGTTACGTTTACTTTATGTGGCTTTAACCCGTGCCAAATATCAAATGGCATTCTCTTTGCCTACGCAATTTGATAAAAAATGGAATGCCTTACATTATGTATTAAGCCAAGGCGAAATAGGCAAAGAAATAAATTTGTCAGATTCTAAAAATACCGAGACGTTGTTGCAAACCTTTAAAGAAAAAATGCAAGATAATGTGGAAATCTGCACTAAGCCAAATTTAGAGGCTTTGACGGCTTTATCAATCAATATAAAAAATGATGAGCTTAAAGCCGCAGAATTTACGGGCAATATTGAGCAAGATTGGCGAATAACCAGTTTTACTTCAATTGAACAAGGTCATCGCCGACAAAATTATTTCACTGAAAGTGCGGGTAAAAAACAGGCTGTTTTTGATGATGTAAAAGATTATGATAGCCAAAATGCTATTAAAATTTCGACCGCACTTTTAAGCGAAAATGAATCAAGCATTTTAGATTTACCACGAGGTAAACAAGTCGGGACTGCATTGCATCGCCATTTTGAAAATTGCTATTTTTCTGATTTAGCAAATACAGAAGAAATTGGCAAATTAAGACAATCCCTACAATTAGATGAAACTTTTACAGAGCCGCTACAAAATTGGCTACAACAGATTTTACATACGCCACTTTCTAATGAAATAGGAATAGCATTAGCTAATTTGGCAAATAAAGATTGCATTAAAGAAATGCCATTTTATCTGGCTATTCGGGAACATTTTGATGTTGAAGCGTTTAATCGCGCGTTGAAAGCCCATCATCATTTACCAAGCGAGCCACTTCAATTTGAAAAAATTCAAGGCATGGTGCGAGGTTCGATTGACTTAGTTTTCCGCCATAATGGGAAATATTATCTTGTTGATTATAAATCTAATTTCTTAGGTTCAACCCTTGCTGATTACAATCAAGAGATATTGAAAAAAGAAATGTTACACAGTCACTATGATTGGCAATATTTAATTTATACGCTGGCATTACACCGTTATTTGCAAAGCGTTGTGCCTCATTACGATTATGCGCGAGATTTCGGCGGGGTATTTTATCTTTTCTTACGTGGAATGAACGGTGAGCCACAATCTGGCGTATTTTATGATCGTCCAAGTGTTGAATTAATCACAGAATTAGATGGGGTGTTTTAATGTTATCTGTATTACAAAAACTTAAAGAGCAGGGCATTCTTTCTCAAGGTGATTATTATTTTGCTAAATTGATAGCAGATAAACAATGCCATACGGATTATGCGGAGCCAGTCAAAAATTTAGCCATATTATTAGCCGCACTTTGTAGTTGGCGTTATACGCAGGGAAATACTTGCAGCCAATTAGATCGCTATTTAGAACATAATTTATTTGGTTTGGCTTATCGTACAACGGAAGAAAATTATTTAGCTGAAATTCGTGAAAAAATTGGTTATTTACCTGTGGAAGATTGGCAATGTGCGTTGTGCGGGCATATGGCATTTACGCAAGATCCCGTCAATCAAATTGCGCCAATGGCATTTCAATTTGGCGCGTTGTATTTCTATCGCGCTTGGCAAGATGAATACCGTATCGCACAATACATAAAAAACACTTTAAAAAAACACCGCACTTTAGCCTTTTCTTATGATGAAATTCATCAAAAATTGGATAAATATTTCCCTGAAAAACAGGAAAAAATAGATTGGCAAAAAGTCGCGGTGGCAACGGCGATTAAAAGTCCATTTTCGATTATTACAGGTGGCCCAGGAACAGGAAAAACCACCACAGTTACCCGTTTATTGCTCGTTCTACAAGAATTATTTGATTGTAAATTACACATCAAATTGGTTGCGCCGACTGGCAAAGCAGCCTCTCGTTTGGAAGAGTCGATTAAAAATGCGTTAAGTTTTATGCAAGAAAAAATGAATTTATCCGATTCACTTTTCAATGCGATTCCACAAAAAGTCAGCACTTTGCATAGTTTACTGGGCGTGAATGCCTTTAATGATTACACGCGCTATAACACACATAACCCTTTGCAGCTGGATGTATTAGTTATTGATGAAACATCAATGATTGATTTGCCGATGATGGCAAAACTTATCAATGCATTAAAGCCCGAAACCCGATTAATTTTATTAGGCGATCAGGCGCAATTAGCCTCTGTCGAGGCGGGAGCTGTATTGGGAGAATTGGCACAATTTGTTAATCAACCTTATAGTCATGAACAAGCTGCATATTTGCAAGCGACGACAGGATACGAAGTAAAAGGTACTGATTGTTCAAATCCAATACGTGATTGTTTATGCCATCTAACAGAAAGCCGTCGTTTTGATAAAGATTCAGGTATTGGCAAGTTAGCTGAATTCATTCAAAAAGGCAAAGCAGACGATAGCCTTGGGTTATTTGAACATTATCCGCAAGAATTGCACTTTAATGCCTTAAATGATGAAAGCGATACGGTTAATCAAGTAGTAAAAAGTGCGGTGGAAAATTACCGCACTTTCTTAAAAATGTTGGATGATTTACGTAAACAAAAAATTGATCCTAACGCTAAAAATGAACAAGGCATTTCCTATGCCGAAGCTATTCAAGCACAATTTAATTCTGTGAGATTTTTAACCGCACTTCGTAATAGCGATTTAGGTGTTGAAAATCTCAATAAAGAAATCGCATTAGCGTTGCGAGAGGAAAAATTGCTTTGGTTCCGTAATGAACAAGATTGGTATATCGGCAAGCCAATTATGATTACTGAAAACGATCATAATGTTCGCCTTTATAACGGCGATATTGGACTGTGCTTGGCGAATGGTAAAGTATGGTTTGGCAATAGAGAAGTGCTGACAAGCCGAATTCCAGCACATGAACCCGCTTTTATGATGACGATTCATAAATCTCAAGGTTCCGAATTTGAACATACCGTCATGGTGCTTCCTACAGAAGTAAATCCAGTATTGTCGCGAGAATTAGTTTTCACGGGCGTGACTCGTGCGAAAAAAGAACTCACTGTATTTGCCGATGAAAAAATATGGAAAACAGCAATTCGCCAGACCGTCAAACGCCAGAGTGGATTGGGTAAATTATTGGAAGAGTTGAATTAGTCAAAAAGGCGGAATAAATCCGCCTTTAAGTTTATAAATCCATCAGTTATTCATCAACAATATCAGTAAATTCTGCGCCTAATACTTTTGCTAAATCTTGTGGCGCAATTTCTACACTTAGCCCACGTTTTCCGCCAGAAACATAAATCGTTTCAAACTCAAGTGCGGTGGAATTTATCACGGTTTTCACGCGTTTCTTTTGACCGAGCGGGCTAATTCCACCTACAAGATAGCCTGTACTTTTTTGTGCTGCATCTTTATCCGCCATTTCCACTTTTTTCACACCGATAGATTTTGCTGTTTTCTTTAAATTCAGCATATTAGCCGTTGCAAGCACAAAACAAGCGAGTTTTTTCTGATCGCCATTTTCTGCCACAAGTAAGGTTTTAAAAGAGCGGTTAGGATCAATGCCTAATTTTTCTGCTGCTTCATCACCAAAATGTTGATTGTTTGGATCATGATCATAAGTGTGCAAGATAAAAGGAATTTTTTGTTTTTTAAGTAAATCAATTGCGGGTGTCATTATTTCGTTCCTGGTTTTGGTGTAAAATAATGTCGATTATTTTACAGCGGAGAGAAAAATGGACGCAACCTTAAATATTGCGATAGCAGCAGAATTTGAATTAAGTGAAAAAATTGTAGAGCGTTTAGAACAAAGTGCGCTTGAAATTAGCAGCGTTTCTATTGTTGAAATAACACCTTTTGAAGAAGAGCAAAATATTCGTTTTCGCAATAAAGGCGTTGAACAACTTTCGCCAAATGAAGTTGAGTGGGCTGATTTTAATTATATCTTTTTTGCAGGAAAACTTGAGCAAGTTGCCCATATTGCGCAAGCAGCAGAGCAGGGCTGTATTGTCATTGATATGTTAGGCGTTTGTAGTGCGCTTTCGGATGTACCCGTTGTTGTCCCGACGGTAAATGAATCACAACTATTTGAACTGAGACAACGTAACATTGTTAGCTTGCCTGATCCACAAGTAAGCCAACTTGCTTTAACGCTTGCCCCGATTTTACAAGAAACGAATCTTAATCAAGTGCTTGTCACTTCTTTATTGCCAGCTTCTTATATGGATGCAGAAACAGTGACTAAACTTGCGGGGCAAACAGCCCGTTTATTAAACGGTATTCCATTGGATGAAGAAGAAACGCGCTTAGCGTTTGATGTCTATCCGCATCAAGCACCTAATTTATCAAATCAATTACAACGAATTTTTCCTCAATTAGATCGTGCTACATTCCATGCAATCCAAGTACCTGTATTTTATGGATTGGCACAAAAAGTCACCACACTTTCAGATTATGATTTCGACTATCAGCCGCAAAATAGCGAGCTTATCGCTTTAGAAGAAACCTTAATTACGCCTGTGCTTAATGGAGAACAAGAAAATGGTGAAGAATCAGTAAAACTTCATTTAAGTCAAATAAGTGCGGTAGAAAATGGTGTAGAATTCTGGTCTGTGGCAGATGAACAACGCTTTAATCTCGCCCTGCTTTCAGTGAAATTGTTGGAAGGAATTTATCAGCAAGGTTATTAACGAAATTAAGGAGAAGAGTATGCAAAATATTCTATTTATTATCCATTCATCCCCTTATGGTGACGAACATTTTTTTAGTGCATTACGTTTGGCATTACAGTTGCAAGAGCAGCATAAAAGTGCGGTTAATTTAAAAATATTTTTAATGTCTGATGCGGTAACTGGCGGTTTAGCACAACAAAATCCAGCAGAAGGGTATCATTTACAACAAATGTTGGAAATTTTAACGGCACAAGGGGCGACAATTAAACTTTGTAAAACCTGTACAAATGCTCGTGGTATTACTGAATTACCGTTGGCGGAGGGCGTGGAAATCGGCACGTTGGCAGAGTTGGCAGACTGGACAATGGAAGCTGACAAAGTATTAAATTTTTAATTTTCTCGGTAGATAAAAGAAACCCGCCACAAGTGCGGGTTCTTTTTTGCTTATTTTGTTGCTGCTTTCATTGCTTGAACAAATTCAGCTAATTCAACTAAACATTGCTCGTGATTATCTAAATTCTGCTCAATAATTTTCACCGTTGCCGAACCTGAAATTGCACCGGCTGCCCCTAAAGTTAATGCTTCTTTTACCTGTTCAGGATGCGCAATGCCGAAGCCTTGTAAAATTGGCGGGGCATTATGCGCCTTAAGCAGTTCTACAAGAGTATCTAAATTCGCTGCGTGAGCTTGATTTTCAGCACTGGTTACGCCTGCGCGAGAAACTAAATAAGTATAGCCTTCGCTATTTTCGGTTACACCTTGGATCGTTTTTTCATCCGCATTTGGCGGGCAAATAAAGACGGGTTGAATACCGTGTTTTTTAGCCGCTTGTACATAATCTTCTTTTGCGAGTAAAGGAATATCTGCCACAAGCACAGCATCAACACCGACTTCTGCACAACGTTGATAAAAATCGTCTAGGCCTTTGGCAAAAATTAAATTAGCACAAAGTAATAAGCTAATCGGAATCTCGGGATATTTTGACCGCACTTTTTCCAATAGTTTAAAGCTATCTTCACTGCTATGACCTGCAGTTAAAGCACGATTATTCGCCGCTTGGATAACCGGGCCATCAAGGAGTGGATCGGAAAAAGGAAAACCGAGTTCTAAAGCATCCGCACCGTTATCGACAAGTGTGCAAATGATCTCAAAAGAGCGGTCAAAAGTAGGATCGCAAAGGGTAACGAACGGCACGAAAGCCCCTTCATTTTTTGCGTTAAGTGTCGCAAATTGCGTTTCAAAACGGCTCATTAGTTCGTTCCTCCATTTAAAATTTTATCAACGGTAAAAATATCTTTATCGCCTCGTCCTGAAAGATTAACCACTAAAAGTTGTTCTTTTTCAGGATTTTGTTTAATCAATTTCAAGGCATAAGCCAAGGCGTGTGAGCTTTCTAATGCAGGAATAATGCCTTCGTGTTTTGCCAATTCTTGGAATGCGTTGAGGGCTTCTTCATCGGTAATCGATACATAATCAGCACGACCAATCGCATTTAAATAAGCGTGTTGCGGCCCGACAGAAGGGAAGTCTAATCCTGCAGAAATAGAATAAGATTCCTCAATTTGTCCATCTTGATCTTGCATAATTGGCGATTTCATTCCGAAATAGATACCTGTTGTGCCGTGCTTGAGCGGTGCACCGTGTTCGCCCGTGTCAATACCTTTACCCGCAGGTTCTACGCCGATGAGTTTCACAGCGGTTTCTGCAATGAAATCCGCAAACATACCAATTGCATTCGAGCCACCGCCAACCGCAGCAATCACTGCATCAGGTAAACGACCTTCTCGTTCGAGAATTTGACGTTTAGTCTCAATCCCAATCATTTTTTGGAATTCTCTCACAATCGTCGGGAATGGATGGGGGCCTGCAGCGGTGCCAAGTAAATAATGGGTGGTTTCGTAGTTTGCTGACCAGTCTCGCATCGCTTCACAACAGGCGTCTTTTAAAGAACAAGAGCCTTTTTGTACAGGAATCACTTCCGCACCCATCAAACGCATACGGAACACATTTGGCGATTGACGCTCAACATCTTTTGCGCCCATATAAACACGGCATGGCATATCTAACATAGCACAAGCAAGGGCGGTCGCCACACCGTGCTGACCCGCACCAGTTTCGGCAATAATACGCGTTTTGCCCATTCGTTTGGCAAGCAAAATTTGTCCTAACACTTGATTGGTTTTGTGCGCACCACCGTGTAATAAATCTTCACGTTTAAGATAAAGTTTAGTTTTTGTGCCTTTGGTTAAGTTACGGCAAAGGGTAAGTGCGGTCGGTCTTCCCGCATAATTTTTGAGTAAATCAGCAAATTCTGCTTGGAATGTAGGATCATTTTGAGCCTCCACAAAGGCTTGTTCTAATTGCTTTAAAACAGGCACTAAAATTTCTGGCACATACATTCCGCCAAATTCGCCGAAATAAGGGTTGAGAAGTGTGTCTGACATATTTTTTCCTATTATTTTTTTAGTTATCTTTTGCAACGCTCATTCCCGCAAAAGATTGAGCGGTTGGCATGACTTCAATGCGATTAATGTTCACGTGTTCAGGTTGTTGATGAAGCCATAATACAATGTTCGCAATATCTTCAGGCTGAACTGATTGCACGTTTTCATACACTTTTGCCGCTCTTTCATCATCGCCGTGAAAACGCACATTAGAGAACTCCGTACCGCCACATAAACCGGGTTCAACATTGCTTACTCGAATTTTTGTGCCTGCCAGATCGGCTCGTAAATTTAAGCTAAATTGTGTGACAAAAGCTTTAGTTCCACCATATACATTACTGCCAGCATAAGGATAAGTACCTGCAATTGAACTCAAATTGATAATCTGCCCGTGATTACGGGCCACCATATTTGGCAACACAAGACGAGTGATAGTAACCAATCCTTTGATATTGGTGTCGAGCATCTGATACCAATCTTGTAAATCCGCTTTATGTGCCGGCTCTAATCCCAAGGCTAAACCTGCATTATTCACTAATAAATCGACCGCTTGCCAGCCTTCAGGAAGGGTATTTAGAGCGTTAATTGTGGCTTGTTCATCACGAATGTCAAAGGCAAGCGGTAGAAAATTATTGCCCAATTGTGAATGAATTTCTACTAATCGATCTGCACGTCTGCCCGTGCCAATCACTTTATAGCCTGCTTCAATTAACTTTTTACAAATTGCCAAGCCAAAGCCTGCGGTTGCACCTGTAACTAATGCAGTAGTAGTTTTCATTTTTTCTCCTAGAGTCTGAGCTTATTTGTACTATTAAAGTAGTACAAATAAATTTTGATTGCAAGCAATTTCATTTTAATTTTAAAAATGTCATCAAATGAATTAATTTAACAATACCGCAAACGTTTGCTTAATGGTATAATCTGCCCGATTTTTATTTCAACTGATTGAGGTTAATCGTGAGCAACACACAACTTAGCTACAAAGATGCTGGCGTAGATATTCACGCTGGGAATGAATTAGTCGAACGTATCAAAGGCGATGTAAAACGTACTCGCCGCTCTGAAGTCATGGGTGGATTAGGTGGTTTCGGTGCATTATGTGCTTTACCAACCAAATATAAAGAGCCGATTTTAGTATCAGGCACAGATGGTGTAGGCACAAAATTACGTCTTGCGATTGACTTGAAAAAACACGATACCATTGGTCAGGATTTAGTCGCAATGTGTGTGAACGATTTAATAGTACAAGGGGCAGAACCGCTTTTCTTCTTAGATTACTATGCTACAGGGAAATTAGACGTTGATGTGGCAGCAAGCGTGATCAAAGGTATTGCAGATGGTTGTGAAATGTCTGGCTGTGCGTTAGTCGGTGGCGAAACTGCTGAAATGCCCGGAATGTACCACGAAGGCGACTATGATTTGGCGGGTTTCTGCGTAGGCGTGGTAGAAAAATCAGAAATCATTGACGGCACGGCAGTGAAAACGGGCGACACGCTTATTGCTCTTGGTTCAAGCGGTGCACACTCAAACGGCTATTCATTAATTCGCAAAGTACTTGAAGTGAGCGGTGCAAATCCAGCGGATTTATTAGAAGGCAAACCGCTTAGCGAGCATCTTTTAGCACCCACCAAAATCTATGTGAAGTCTATTTTACAACTTATCAAACAGACTGAAGTTCACGCCATTGCTCACTTAACAGGTGGTGGCTTCTGGGAAAATATCCCGCGTGTATTACCTGAAAACACAAAAGCGGTGATTGATGAATCAAGCTGGCAATGGCCTGCGATTTTCAATTGGTTACAAGAAAAAGGCAATATCAGCCGTTATGAAATGTATCGCACCTTTAACTGTGGTGTAGGTATGGTGATTGCATTACCAGAAAAAGAGGTTGAAACGGCTCTTGCATTACTTGAACAAGCAGGCGAAAAAGCGTGGGTTATCGGCAAAATTGAACATCTTGGCGAAGGCGAAGCACAAGTTGAGATTCAATAATAAAATCTTAAATTTAAATTCAGCCCTTTTGGGCTGATTTCTATAAGGAAGAAAATGAAAAAAATTGCCGTCCTTATTTCTGGTCAAGGAACGAATTTACAAACTATTATTGATGCCTGCCATTCAGGCGATATTCCCGCCAAAATTGCTTGTGTGGTAAGTAACAAAGCTGATGCTTACGGCTTAGTTCGAGCCAAACAAGCACAGATTCCGCAAGCGGTCTTTCTTCGCAAAAATTTTTCCAATAACCTTGAAATGGACGACGCAATTGGCGATTATTTGCAAAGCCTAGCCGTAGATTTGATCGTCCTTGCTGGTTATATGAAAATTCTTACCCCAAAATTTACCCAACGTTTTACAGGGAAAATTTTAAATATCCATCCTTCTCTTCTTCCTAAATACGCAGGCTTAAACACCTACCAACGTGCGATTGAAGCAGGCGACAATGAACACGGCACAACCGTTCATTTTGTCAATGAAGAAGTGGATGGTGGTGCGATTGTCTTACAAGCAAAAGTGCCAATCTTCCCTGAAGATAGCATCGAAGAAGTGGAAGCTAGAACCCGTGAGCAAGAATACCAAATTTATCCGCTTGTGATTAAATGGTTTACCGAAGGGCGGCTAAGACTTAAAGATAATTTGGCATATTTAGATGGGAAAGCTCTGCCAAAATCTGGATATGCAAATGAATAACTTAGAATTTAGATAGACTATTTTTGTATTTTTTTATTGAATTGGGATGTAAAAGTGCGGTGAAATTCCACCGCACTTTCAAAATTAATGATGATGGTGTTCTGGTTTTGGAGGAAGTTTAGCCAATCCTTTACCAACCGGTAAAATTAATGTGCTATAGCTTGCAGATTGCTGACAAATTTGTTGATCTGCAAATGGTGTTTTATGAATAACTTTAATTTTCCAAATACCATCAATTAATGGAATGATATTCACACGCCCTTGACTATCTGTTTTACCTGAAAAACCTTGTGGTTCACGATGGCTTGTACTTGCTTCAAGATCTTTCACGACAATAGTATCAGCGGTTGCAATTACAGTTTCGCCTGCTAATGGCTGATCTTGATAGAAAATTTGAACAGGGAACGGTTCGCCTAATTTCACTTTGCTTGGATCACGCAAAGGAACAATTTCAAGTGGTAAACCAACTCTTGTCATTGCCATTTCTGCATTTAATGGTTTTTTACCAACTGTAACAAGACTTTTACCAAACATTTGAGTTTGTTCGCAATAAGTTGGATTTTCTAATCCTTTCAAATTGTCCATTTTCCAACCTTCAGCATTTTGTGACCAAAAAGTTGGTTTGTAAGTCGCCGTCACCCAATAAGAGCCATCAGACAATGCTTTCTCTGATTGATATTGATAGTTTTCACCTTTTTGAACTAAGGTTTGTTTTTCACCATCTTGACGAATAATTTCCATTGGCGCAAAAATTTTTAAACGTGCTTCAGGAATTTTTTCTACGTAAGGGTAGTCCCCATAAGCTAATTCTGCTTTTAATACAGAACCAGATGCCAATTTTGCAGGCGCTTGAACCCAAACTTCATGAGCTTGCGCTGCACCAGCTAAAACCAATAAACTTGCAATTAATGTTTTTTTCATACCTTTCCTTAATAAAAAAATAGAGGTGAGCATTTATAAAATGAACGCAAATATTAAATGAAAATAACTATCATTTAAATGATAGTTTAGAGAAAATTTCAAATTTGTGATCAAGATCACAAAACATTTGTATAACGTATAAAAAATTCCCTAAATACTTAGTACTTAGGGAATTTCTAAATGTAGATGTCTGTTATTAATCGTCTTTTTTAGATGGCTTAATACCTAATAAATTACAACTTAATTTACTAATCACATGTTCCGCAGTATTGCCCAATAATGCAGCAGACAAACCTGTACGGCCAACTGTACCTAAAATCACTAACTCAGCTTCAATTTCTTTTGCGACTTCAGGAATCACTTCTTCTGGAAAACCTTCTCGAACATGAGTATGGTCTTCACTAATACCAAATTTTTGACGTAATGCTTTCATATTAATGAGATGTTGGCCACGAATACCGTTTTCATAGCCTGAAGTATTAAATTCTGGTAAATCAATCGCCATATTGATTGGAGCAGAAGGGTAGGCTGCAACCAAGTGAACATTACCACGATTTAGATTTTCAGCGAGTGACATGCCTGTTTCCACTAATTCTTGATTAAATTCATCTTGATAGTCTTGCTCACCAGAAACATTTACCGCAACAAGAATACGGCGTTGATGTTTCCAATCGCCATCGCGAACCATCAAAACAGGAACAGGGCATTTACGAAGAAGCTGCCAATCCACTGGTGTGAAAATAAGTGAGGTAAAACTTTCTTCATCTTTAGTATATTTCACCACAAGATCATAATTGTTGCCTTCGACTTCTTCTTTAATCGCCTCAGCTTCGTTGCTATTCCAAACAATGTGAGATTGCAATTCAATTTCAGGATCTGCATATTTATCTAAGTAATATTGAACCGCATGTCGGTGTTTTTCGATTACTTGTTGATGCATTTCTGAACGTTCTTCAGAAGAAAGTAAAGCCGACATTTCATAAGATAAGTCATATACAGATAAAAGTGCGGTGATTTTTACCTTAGTTTCATTTTTTTGTTCTTTTACCAAACGCACGGCACGCGCAAGAGCATATTGTTTTTCATTTTCAGGATTGAGAACAACCAGGATATTTTTAAATTTCATAACAACCTCCAAAATTCACCATAGAATAAGAAAGAATCTTTTGAATGGCAAGGTTCGATTTTCAAAAAGGTGATCTAGTGCAAAATTTATTTTTAATGAATACAAAAAAGGCGTGAAATTCACGCCTTAAAAATTATTCAACTAATGTTATTTTGGTTTTATTCGTGCCAGTTAATTCAATTAAAGCATTGAGATCATTAATTGTAATATATTTTCCTTGCACTGTAAGAACACCTAGTTTTTGAAAGCGTCCCAATAATCGACTGATAGTTTCAACTGTTAACCCTAGATAGTTGCCGATATCGCCACGCGTCATCGTTAAACGGAATTCTTTAGCTGAAAAACCACGAGCAGAGTATCGTTTAGAAAGATTATGAATAAAAGCAGCCAAACGTTCTTCAGCATTCATTTTAGACAGTAACAAAATCATTTCTTGATCACTTTTAATTTCATTACTCATTAAGCGCAAAATTTGTTGGCGCAATTTTGGCATTTTACCAGCTAAATCATCCAAAATATCATAAGGAATTTCACATACCATTGCGGTTTCTAAAGCCTGTGCAAAACTAGGGTGTTGCATTTGAGTAATTGCATCAAAGCCAACTAAATCACCAGGTAAATGGAATGAAGTGATTTGTTCTTCGCCAGATTCACTAATAGTGTAGCTTTTAATTGTACCAGAGCGAATTGCATAAATTGAATTGAGGGAATCACCTGCTTTAAAAAGAACCTGTGATTTTTGGATAGGTTTCTTTCGTTCGATAATATTATCAAGCTGATCTAATTCATGTTCGTTCAGCGTAAAAGGAATACAAAGTTGACTAATACTGCAATCCTGGCAATGAATAGCACAACCTCCCGATTGAACCCGGCGTCCTGCCTTGGTTTCTGCAACGAAATTTTTCATGTAAGCCTCAAATATTTCGAAAAATTAGTGTAAAATTGATCTAACTCAATAATTATACCACTAAATAGTCATTTTAAGAAGAGTAAAGCATTATGGCAGCAGAAAAATTAACAAAAAAACGGCTGATTCAGATTCTAATCATGTTATGTATTTTAGTTATTGCATTTATTTGGCGATATTTTTAAAAAACCAGAAAATCCTTGCTCATTTTTAAAACAAATGGATTATTTCTAAAAAATTTTACTTGTCACATATTTATATATACGTATAATTCAACACCATTAAGCCTGGGTGGCGAAATTGGTAGACGCAGCGGATTCAAAATCCGCCGTTGAATAAACGTGTCGGTTCGAGTCCGACCCTAGGCACCAACTTAAGTAAAGTCGTAAATCACGAGGAGAATCAATGATTTACGGCTTTTTTATTTGTGCTTTTTCGCTAATTTCGTCATTTTCCGCAATGACATTTGACGTATCAAATGATGACTTTGACGTAAATTTGACGTATAAAAAATAAGCCTAGTGTAATACTAGGCTCATAAATATTTTATACTCTTAGACTAAGCTTCAGTAGCAAGATTACCTAAATCTTTATCAACTAAGAATAAACCTTTACCATCTTCGCCAAGAAGATTCAATTTATCCAAGATACCACTGAATAATTTTTCTTCTTCATGTTGTTCTGCTACATACCATTGTAGGAAATTAAATGCAGAGTAGTCTTTTTCTTCAAAAGTTTTACCTACTAATTCATTGATTTTACTGGTAATCAATTTCTCATGTTCATAAGTAATTTCAATCACTTCTTTTAATGACTTATATTCGTGTGATGGAGCTTCAATTGCAGAAATTAGAGCAACTGAGCCTGTCTCATTTAAATAAGTGAATAATTTACGCATGTGTTGCATTTCTTCAGCAGCATGAGCTGATAAAAATTTTGCAGCACCTTCAAAACCTTTTTGCTCGCACCAAGCACTCATTTGTAGATATAAATTAGAAGAATAAAATTCCAAGTTCATTTGGTCGTTTAATAGTTTTACTACATTTGCTGATAACATTTTATTTCTCCTATCTATTATAAAGTTGCTAACTCACGATCAATAAAGAACAACGCTTTACCGTCTTCGCCAACAAGGTTAAATCTATCAATAATGCCACTAAATAATTTTTCTTCTTCGTGCTGTTCTGCTACGTACCATTGTAAGAAGTTAAAAGTAGAGTAGTCTTTATTTTCAAAAGTAACTTCAACTAATTTATTGATTTTGGACGTTACCAATTTTTCATGTTCTAAAGTTGTTTCAAATACTTCTCTTAATGAAGAATAATCGTGCTTAGGTGCATCGATTTTTCCTAGAAGCGGCATGCCGCTAGTTTCACTTACATAATTGAATAATTTTTGCATATGTTCTAATTCTTCATCTGCATGACGAAGTAAAAATGCTGCTGCACCTTCATAGCCATGAATTGAGCACCATGCACTCATTTGTAAATATACATTAGAAGAGTAGAACTCTAAATTTATTTGGTCATTTAGCTTGTTTGTGATGATTTGATTAAGCATAACTAATTCCTTTCCATTTGATTGATAAAGTGCAATAAAACTTGACTTGCGGTTCTCATTTTAAGCTCACAAATGAGAATTGCAAGTTTTTTATTAAAATAAAACTCATATAACCAATTAATTTTAAAAAGAAAAATTAAAAGTAATTATTCTCATTTGAGTAATCTAGGCATATAAAATAATTACAATGTCACAATTAAAACTAAAGATGTTAAATCTACAAGCAAATCTTCTATCAATTTATTGAGATTTCACATATCGCAATCCAAATCCAGAGTTAAATATTATTGCTTTAACTTTTGAATAGAGAAGAAGCAGAGTATCCCTTTTTGACCACATCACAAAAGTTACTTTTACACTTGCTATATTTAACATAATATACATTATGCGAAATTAGTTATCGGGTTAGCAAAAACTACGGATCAAATAAATCACACAGTTATGCACAAGTCACGGATACTAGCAAAACAAGACAAAACAAGGCTGGATAACACGTTGTAACGCGTCATTTTATAGAGTTATTGAACGGATGAATTTAAATGTAAAGGAAATGTAAAGTGAAATAAACTAAATCTATGTGATTACGCTACGTAAAATCTGGTTGATTTTTTGGATAAATTACTCCCAGAATAAAAATAACAAAAAAGCATGTTTTTATTAAAACATGCTCTTTGAAAAAAAAAGTGACAACGTATCGACTAACCCAGTAATTTTATACCGTATTCATATACTTGTTGTAATAAAGATAGTTTTTCAGGATTATCTGAATGTTCCTCAGCTAAACGTTGTAAACTTGATTCAAAATCTACCGCACTTTTTTCAAGTTTATTCTGTCGGTATTTCTGCCATTTAATTTGTTCAGCGCGTGTGAGGGTTTTATAAAAATGACGAGCGCGATAATGGAACAATAATTCAGGGATACGTTTATCTTCAAAAGCTAAGCCATGTTCAGCTAATTTTTCTGCAGGTAAACTACGTAAAATAGCCATATTATTTTTATCAGCATTGCTGAAAAAGCCATTGTATAACTCAGTTTCTACGTTATCATTCGATTCAAATTGACGTTCTTCATTAAAAATATCCACCACTTTTTCTCGAATATCAAAAGATGCTTGTAATTTTGCAAGATTATCTAAGCATAATTGTCGATCAATACCCAAGCGATTTGCTGTTTCTGGCAACAAGGTTTTGGCTGGCGCTAAAATAGGACATTTATTGATATGCACAAGCTTTAATGGAACAGATGAAACGCCTCTTTCTTCTAATTCTGATTTTTTAGTATATAAATCTCTCCGCAATTCATCCGGACTTTTGGCTAATAAATTATCTATGTCGCCAGTTAAATCACACACAATTAATGCGTTTTGATTTGTTGGATGCCAAGCTAAAGGTGCAACCCAAGTGCAATTTCCACGATAATTCCCTAACATCCCAGAAACATGCACTAAAGGCGCCATTGCGCCTGTATCAACCAATTTTTCGATTTCTTTTTTACCTCGGTTTTCAAAGAAATATTGGAATAATTTAGGCTGTTTTTCTTTAATTAATTTCGCCATAGCAATAGTGGCATATACATCCGCCATTGCATCGTGAGCATTTTCATGTTCAATATCATTTGCTTTAGTGAGTTTTTCTAAGCGGAAACTTGGCATTCCATCATCGTCATAAGCCCAATTAATCCCTTCTGGACGCAAGGCATAACAGGCTCGCACTAAATCTAACAAATCCCAGCGTGAATTTCCGTTTTTCCAGCTGTATTCATAAGGATCAATGAAATTACGATAAAATGTGTAACGCGTCATTTCATCATCGTAGCGAATATTGTTATAGCCCATGACACAAGTATTGGGTTGGGAAAATTCTGATAAGATGTTTGCAGCAAATTCAGGCTCAGAAAGCCCCTTTTCATTACATTCTTGTGGTGTAATTCCTGTCACCATTACGGCTTCAGGAGCAGGTAAATAATCGTTGGTTTGTTTACAATAAAACATTATTGGTTCACCAATGATATTAAAATCAGCATCTGTACGAATACCTGCGAATTGCGCAGGACGATCTGTTGCTGGATTTACACCAAAACTTTCATAATCGTAAATAAAAAAGCTGAAATCTTTTGCCATGACTACTCTCTTTTACGCGATAATTTTATCTAAATAATATAGGCAGAAAATAGCTGATAAACTAAAAATAATACCTAGCCAATTTAGCTTACTGATTTTTTCTTTAAAAACTAATGCGCCAGTTATCGTACCCAAGCAAATTACCCCGATATTCATTCCTGCGAAAACAAGCGTCGGATTTCCAGCAAAACTTTGATGGGCTTTTATGTAGAATAAAATATTAAAGAAATTCAATACACCTAAAACGATGCCACCAATTACACTTGATGATGTCCATTGGGCACGTTTTAAAAATAAATAAATAAACATAACACAAGCTGCAAGCGAGAAGGAAATAAACAATGTTGCAGGGAATGCGCCGCCGCTTTTCGCCACTTGTTTGAATAAAATATCAATGATGCCGTAACCAAACCAGACGCCGATTAATCCTAAAACACCTTTAAAATTCACCGCACTTTGCCCTTGATTTGGCTTAGTTAATAAACAAAACAAACCAATAAAGGCTAATACAACGCCAATGATTTTAGATTGGCTTAATGTTTCATGAAAAATTAAAAATGCCGCTAGAATGGGAAGAAACAACGAAAGACGTTGTGCTGCATCTGAACGTACAATTCCAGCAAACTCCACCGCTTTTGACATAATAATAAACACGCTAGGTAGCAATAAACCTAGCGCTAAAAAAATGGGTGAGTTTTCGCTTTGTACAATGTAATCAGTAAATTCTAAATCTTTAAAATCAGGTTTGAGTAAGAAATAACTGAAAGTGATGGCTGTGATGTAGTTGAATGCAATCGCTTGTTCAATAATGATATTTTTTTTACGAGCTATTTTAAGCAAGATTGAAACAGCTACACTGCAAAGAATGGCAAGAATAAGATTGTGCATTTATTAATCCTTAATAGCTTGTTTAATTAAACTCATAATGTATTCAAGGTATTGGGTGCTTTCAATGGTGATTTCATAATCTCCATTCCCCCAGTGACCAGTATTAGATACATTTTTTGCTAGATTTTTAGGATCATCTAACTCTCCATAAGGAAGATTAATCCAAATTTTTAAATTCTTTTGTTGGATACGAATATCTGCAATATTTCGATCTTTTTTGAATGCAATGTAAAGTTTTCTGGTATTAATTTCGATATCAGGAGCTAAATTTAAAATGCCTTGTTTAAAATCTTCGTATAGTTCTTGAATAAAATCTGATTTATCACTTAAGTGATCAGATTCTTGATAAACTTTTATTTCTTTTAATGTAGAAAATTCTTCATTTTTTTCAATAGAAACAGCTTTAATATTCGGTGCTGATTTTGATTTATTAATAATATTGAGCGTAATAATATCATTATCAAAGCGATTAACTTCCCATAATTCAATAGGTAAATCTTTAAAATTCGTGGCTTGAATCTGGAAATCATTAAAAGCAGGTGAAACGAAAATCACCTTAGATTGTGACCAATCCACATCATTTCTTTTAAGTGGGACTTTTTGCTTTTCATTATATTCCACAATAAAATCAGCTTTGTATTCAAGCATCAAATTAAGATAAGAAATTCCTTGATCAACCACACTAGAATTTTGTTGTCTTTTATATTCAATAATGACAAAGGCTTGAGTTTCAGGATCAAAAGCTAAGGTATCAATACGTGAATTTTTAATAGAAAATTCCGAGCGAATAAAAATATAGCCACTTAATAAGGTAAGATTTTCTTCAAATAAACGCTGAATATCCTTTTCCAGCTTAAATTTTTGCTGCTTCAGTTGTGATAATTGTCCTTTTTTGGATGTAAAGATTTTCATTATTCCTTCCTTAAAGGCTTAAGTGCGGTCAAAAACACCGAAGTTTTCAACCACACTTCTCTGGTCTTTATATTCTTATTCTGTCGCACCGAATCCGCGTAAACCAACAACATGTACATGCTCTTGGTTGCCTGCGATTTTACGCACGAGTTTATAGGTTGTACCTTTTTCTGGGCTAATGTTTTCTGGCGCAGCAATAAGTAACTGCATATCTAAACGTTCGCAAAGCTCAAATAAGGTAGAAATAGATTTACCGTCTAAACGCGCTGCTTCATCTAAGAACAACAAGCGACAAGGCACAATATCTTTACCACGAATTCGACGGCTTTCTTCTTCCCAACTTTGAACAACCATTAAGAGAATTGACATACCTGTACCGATAGCTTCGCCAGTAGAAAGTGCGCCACTTTCTGCACGTAACCAACCATCTGCACCACGGAATACTTCCACTTCAAGTTCAAGATAATTACGGTAATCTAACAATTCTTCCCCAATTGTTTGCGCTGTGCGTTGCCCCATATCAATATGTGGATTAATGCGTTGATAGAGCTTCGCCATAGCTTCAGAAAAGGTAATGCGGTTATCGTTGAATAAATCTTGATATTCATCTTGCTGACCAGAAAGCGCATCCAGCAACATCGCGTGCGTATCGCGAATATTTACCACCAAACGCACAGATTTCACTTGACCAAACGAGATGTTTTGCAAACCTTGATTGAGCATACGAATACGATTTTGTTCACGCTGAATCGTTTTACGCATAATATTTGCAACACTTTCAGAACTGATTGCCAATTTTTTCTCACGACCAGTTAATTCAGCCGTTAAGCGAGAAAGCTCAATTTCCATTTGTTCAATGGCATCAATTGGATCATCCGTTTTAATGATGTCTTGGCGAATACGTTCACGTAGATGCTGATACACCGCAATAAAGAACCGCACTTTATTTTCAGGTTTGCGACTATCTTCCGACACTCTTAAGCTATCACGTAGATATTCATTATCCGCCACTGCTGTACGCAACGCACCTAAAGCTTTATCCGACATTGAACGTAACTCATCTGCAGATAAATAAGCGAGCTCTCGACGATTGAGGCGTTTTTCCATATCGGAATTACGTGATAAACGTAAAACCACACACCAACTCACTTTCGCTGCCACAACTAATTCACGTTGAGTTTTATAATCACGTTCGGTTTTACGAATAAGACGATTTAAGTTGTCCGCTTCGCTTTCAATTAATGTCAGTTGTTTTTCTACATAAGACCGACACTGACGGCTCATTGAAAGTTGTTGATGTAATTCATCACGACGGATACGCGCGCGTTCTTCAGCACCATCATCAGCTCTCACGCCAAGATCGCTAATCTCTCCAATCAATTCATTTAAAAGCTGATATTTACTATCGTAAGAGCTTTGTAACTGAATCAATACGCGATTATATTCTGCAAATTGACTTTGTTTTTGACGAACTTGCTCACGTTGCGTATCTCGCTGTGCCTGCATTTGTTCTAAACGTTGGCGAAGTTTTTCGTTTAGTTCAGAAGTTTCAGCCTGCCCTGCATCTTCATAACCAAAATGCGGTTTACGCTGTACAACATCAGCTAACGCAAATACACGTTGTTGAACTTGTTTTTGACGCTCAATCGCTTGAGTTAATTCATTTTTTAAGCCTTCGTAATTTTCTGGATCACTTTGTAAACTATTGGCAATCGGCTCTAATTGTGACAACGTTACGCCATGCTGACGAATAAAATATTCATCTTGCTCTGCAATATCTAATTGCTCGCGACA
The DNA here is from genome assembly GCF_003493605.1 of Haemophilus haemolyticus. Lineage (GTDB taxonomy): Bacteria > Pseudomonadota > Gammaproteobacteria > Enterobacterales > Pasteurellaceae > Haemophilus > Haemophilus haemolyticus_J. The sequence continues at coordinate 68,292 of NZ_QQKA01000001.1, read as the reverse complement.
TTCTTCAATACGATCAATTAAATCTTCATCAGCTAATACATTGAGTTGTGGAATTAACTTGTTGAGTAATTGCAGTTTTTCTTTTGCATTATCTAATTGAATGCGTAATTGTTGTTCGCCGCTATTAAATTGGTTTAATTCACGATCAATTTCATTGCGTTCGCGATTAATCTCAGACATTAACGCTTCTGGATTTGGCTGGAACGCAAGTGCCAAATGCAACCCAACAAATTGGCTGAAATGTTCGTATAAACGTTGGCATTTTTGTACATCAAACGCAATTTGGGCATATTGTTCTGCCACTTCATCACGTTCAATTTGTAATTCTTCTAAACGTTTTTCACGTGCTGCTCGCCCAAATAATGGAATTTCAGGGAATCTTGAATAGCGTAATTCACGATCTGAAACTTGCACTACAACACCCAGCTCAAGTTCTTGTGCGGATAATACGCTGTCGTCAAATGCGGTAGGATCGCCTTCAATTAAATACAAATCATCAGGACAATCTTCTAATTGCGCAAGTTGTTCACGCACAGCATTGAGATCACGCACGACAATAGCATGACGTGCAGGCCCGTAAAGTGCGGAGAAATAAGGCGCATCTTCAATGGTTACATCATCGTAAAGCTCTGAAAGCAACACCCCACCAAAACGCTCTGCCAGCATATTTAAACGCGGATCTTCTGAACCATCTGGCTGACTTAAACGAGAAATTTGTTCATCTAAATGCAAACGTTTTTGTTCAAGTTGATCACGTTGCATCGTGAGTTCACGTTCTTTCACAAGTTGAGATTGCATAAAATTCATCACATCTTGGCTATGTTCAAACGTCTCGCCGCTTTGTTGCTCTAAACGTTCTAATGCAGCTTGAGCCGTCAGCCATGCTGGGGCTTTACGCGCATTTTCATCATAAAGTGCAGTTAAATTTTCACGTTTTTGACGAAGTGTAGAACGATTTTCCACTTGTTCTGAAAGTCTTGCTGAAACATCTTCAATCAACGCTTCTTGCTCGGCGTGATAATCCTCTAATTCTTCTGCCGTTTGTAAACTTAAATTAGCACGTTGATTAAAATCATTAAGTAATTTGACCGCACTTTGTTGTTGTGCATAACGTTGCTCAAGTTCATGTAATTTTGTGCGAAGTTGTGGCGTTTGTTGTGCCTGCAATTTTTGGCTTGGATATTCACGTAATAATTCTTTGGCACTTTCCCACGCAGCAGAACGAGGCATTTCACCCGCAATTTTGCATACTAATTGATACGCTTTATCAAACTGAGATTTTGCTGCTTCAGAAATTGACATTTTGTGCTCAAGCTCAAGTACGGTTTCCGTTAAACTTTCAGCATGTGCTTCAAATTCTGCGTGATAATCTTCTACATTTTTAACACTTAAATCCGCTAAACCGCATAATGTTTTCGCTTTTTCAAGAGCTGCAATGGCTTGTTGATATTGAAGTGCGCGAGTTTGTTGGGCATCTAATGCTTGTTGATAGTCTGCTAATTGAGCTCGTACCGCATCAATTTCAATCTCGGTTTGTTCAAATTGAGCTTGGCTTTCTTCTAACGCATCATTCGCATCTTCAACCACCATTTTTTGTTCTTCTAAACGCTCGGTGAGTTCTGCAATATCTTCTTGATAACGCGTGATTTTTTCTTGATGACGCAAAGCATTTAACACTAAGTTAAGATGATCAACCGCACTTTGATGATCAACTTCTAAAATCCGTTCATTTTCTGCCAATTCAGCCGCTTCTCGACTTAAATCAACTAAACGATGTTGAGATAAATTCTGCTCTGCTTTTGCTTTATACCACTCGCGACGAGATTCTAATGCAGCCTCAATATTGCCACGGCGTTCATTTGCATTACGCATATAGTCCGAAGCAACATAGTTGGTGGTTTCAGTAATTAAATGTTTGAATAAATCGCGATCTGATTGAGTAACTTTAATCGCTTCTAAAGTCATACGGTTCTCACGCAATGCACTTTCCATATCTTGGAAGGCTTTGCGCACACCTAAATTTTCTGGCAATAAATAGTCACGTAAAGAACGTGTGATTGCGCTGGAAATACCGCCGTATAAAGACGCTTCGATAAGTTTATAGAATTTGCTTCGGTCTGATGCTGATCGTAAACGTTTCGGAACAATACCTAAATCAAACATCATGCCGTGATAATCGGTGATGGAATGATATTGTTTAAATTGTGCACCGATATTTTCAATTTTATCTTTGAGTTCGTTTAAATTAAGTACACGTGCTTGACGTTCGCCCACTGTTTCAGTGAAAAGTGCGGTCGGATTTTGAGATAATTCAACGCCCTGAATTGAGAACGTTTTTAAATCAACTTTTTTATCACGACCCGCAATTTGTTGCAGACGAACACCGACAAGAATACGTTGATGACGTGAGTTAATGGTATCTAATACCGCGTAACAAACACCCGGACGCAATTTACCATGTAAACCTTTATCGCGAGAACCGCCTGTAGAGCCAGCCTCTGTTGTATTACGGAAATGTAAAAGGGTCAAATCAGGAATTAATGCGGTCACAAATCCAGCCATTGTGGTTGATTTACCTGCACCGTTACCACCAGAAAGTGTGGTAACTAATTCATCTAAATCGAAAGTACGCGCAAAAAAACCATTCCAGTTAATTAAGGTTAAAGAACGGAATTTACCACGCTCTACACCATTATTTGCCGTCATGCTAAAAGGCATTGGCGTTTCAACGATTTCTTCGACGTTTTCATTTTCCATAATGACTTCATCGCTCTCTAATTCGATTTCATTTTCTAATCCAAAAACATCAGACATTATTCTTGTTCTCCGTCAAATTCTTCGTCAATTTCATCCGCACTTTCTGCATCGTTTTCCATTAATTGTGCTTGTTTTTCCAACGCTAAGGATTCTGGTGTTGCCGCTTCTCCATCACGAATAAGTCGAGCTTGTGCTTCTAATGGATCATCTCCGCTACGCACTTCCGCACCAAAACGAAATACAGATTCAGAAATCGTAAATTTCCCACTATTTTGTTCGCCAACAGTTTGAATCATACCTAAACGACGTAAACGACCAATTGCCGCCCGCACTTTTTCTGCCAATTTTTGTTTATCTAGGTCAGAACCACTTGAACGCTGATTAACTGCTTTTAATAATTTTCCTTCATCGGCAAGATTTAATAATTCATCATACACTTCTTGCGTACTAAAAATGCCTTGTTGAGCTAAACGTTCTGGACTTAAATAAAGATAACAAAGCACTTTACCAACAAGCATTTCCAGCTCAGAAAGTACTGAACGTGCAATTAATGTCGTTGCTTTCGGGCGAAGATAGAAAAAGCCTTCTGGAGCACGAATGAGTTCCACGTTATAGCGACGATAAAATCCGTCTAATTCATTTTGGAAATCCATTAAAAATGAGTGATTATCTAAGTGCTCCGTGCTGATATGGCGACCGGAACGTAACAGGCTATCTACCGCTGGAAATATTGGATTTGCAATCGCCACAGCGAGTTTTGGGGAAATTACATCTTGAAGGTTGTCTGTCATAGGTTATTTCTCTATTAAAACTTTATTCAGTTACTTTCTTCGTTAATCATTATTGCCAAATCTCCCCTAGCCCCTCTTTGCTAAAGAGGGGGATATTCTTTAGCAAATCAATTCTTGCTGGTTCCTTCAGCATTTTCTAACACAATGAAATAATCTCAATATCGATTATTTCATTATTATTCCCCTATTTAGCAAAGAAGGATTAGGGAGATCTAACAGGAGTAATTCCGTCGAAATTAGCTTTTAAATTATCTTAAAATCAATACTTATCAATCATATGCGCTTGCACTTCTGCACCACGTTTATTAATTGCTTGCCAATCTGGATAAATACCCGATAAATCATCATTCGCCATACCAAGGCGTACGGCTTGATCAACAATGATTCGAGCCACATCAAAATGACGAGAAAGTGGATAATTTTCCAGTTGTTCTTTTAACACTAAACTCAAATCAATCGGACGGTTATTTTCACGATAAGCAATCAGTAAGTCTTGCATATGCTCTACAATTTGATCATGTAAATCTGAAAGGGATTCGTATTGCAATTCTTCTGGCAATTCACCTAAAGCATCATCTTCACGCAACACCATTTCTTCATCACGCAGATCGACTAAACGCTCAGCTTGCGCTGTCCATAAGAACCAAGGATGCTCAAAATAATTATGAATAGAATTACGTAAACGTTGTGAAAACACGCGATTTTTATCCATATCAATGGCAGTTCGGATAAATTTATGCACATGGCGGTCATAACCAATCCATAAGTCTATGGCTTGTTGTCCCCAGCTAATAATTCGGTCAAGTTTAGATTGTAAATCGGTAATTAATTGATCAATAAAATACAAATCATCACGCCCAATCACACAATCTTGAATACGCAATAATTGTGTTTGAAGTTTATCCCCCGCGGCATTTAGCGTATCTTGCAATTCGCGTAAATTCCCTGATGTTTCATCTAATAAACGTTCACAGCTTGAAATTGCAGCTTGCCAATCTTTAGTAAGAAGCTCTGCAATTTCATCTTTAATACTTTGCTGGTTTTCATCCATAATGCGTTGTGAAAGGTCGATGCTATCAAAAATCTCTGCAACGGAATATTTTAATGGCGCAAACACATTACGACGCCAATAATGTTCGTTTTCGTTATTCTTCACACCTTCTTCTGCAGAATCAGAAGCACGTTGAATTTCATCTGCCACAATGGAAAGTTGCACTGAAAGACGCAATGCGGAAAATTCACGCTGACGAATGTAATAATCAGACACGCCAACACCTAATGGTGTTAAACGATAAATCGCCAAGCCTTCAGTAAATTCGCTACTAAAACGGTTTAACAAACGTTGTTTCACTAATTCATTAATTGCATTATTCGCTCGTGTTGCAATGGCATCGGTGGATTGCTCAAAAGCATTCATCGTGTGGCGGAAAATATCCACAAGATCGGTTTCTAACATTTCGCCGTCTAAACGTTCGTTGTTATAAATTGCAATCGCCAGCAGGAAAACCAAGCGTTCGGTAGGTAAATTCAAAGAAAACTCGCGATCTTTTGCCCAAGAGACGAGTTCAGGAATAGTTTGGGATGTTTCAATCATTGAATTGCAAAGCGTTAAAATTGAACAAAAAATTGGAAAGATTATACAGGATTTTTTACGGATCTTAAAAATCTTCTTTTGAATTGACCGCACTTTTCCTATTTTTCACGTATAATGTGCGCCTTTCATGAATAACTAAAGATAACAGAATGAGAGAATTAACCCACTTAGCCCAACAAGAAAAAAAACAAACCTATAATTTCAATAAATTACAAAAACGTCTTCGTCGCAACGTAGGTAATGCGATAGCAGATTTTGGAATGATCGAAGATGGCGATAAAGTCATGGTGTGTTTATCTGGAGGTAAAGACAGTTATACGCTTCTCGATATTTTGTTGAATTTACAGCAAAGTGCGCCGATTAAATTTGATATTGTGGCAGTGAACCTCGATCAAAAACAACCGGGTTTCCCTGAGCACGTATTGCCTGAATATTTAAAAAGCATTGGCGTAGATTACAAAATCGTACAAGAAAATACTTACGGCATTGTGAAAGAAAAAATTCCAGAGGGAAAAACCACTTGTTCGCTCTGCTCTCGCCTACGCCGTGGAATTTTATATCGCACTGCCACAGAACTTGGTGCAACCAAAATCGCGTTAGGACACCACCGAGACGATATGTTAGCGACACTATTTTTAAATATGTTTTATGGCGGCAAAATGAAATCAATGCCACCTAAATTAATTTCTGACGATGGCAAACAAATTGTGATTCGTCCGCTTACTTACTGCAAAGAAAAAGACATTGAAAAATATGCCATCGCGAAAGAATTTCCGATTATTCCTTGTAATCTATGTGGCTCACAACCAAATCTTCAACGCCAAGTTGTAAAAGAAATGCTTAATACTTGGGATCGCCAATATCCAGGACGTTTAGAAACCATGTTCAGTGCAATGCAAAACATTACATTGTCACATATGTGTGATCCAAAATTATTTGATTTCAAAGGAATCAAACATGGACAACTAATTGATGGCATTGAAGGCGATACCGCATTTGATGAAGAAAAAATCACGCCAATACAATTTGAAGATGAAGATCATACCGATTTTTCAAACAACGAAATGATTAACTTTAAAGAAGTAAATTAATATGTTGAATATCAATGGAATGGAAGTTGAAACTGACAAAGACGGTTACTTGCTCCATAGCCAACAATGGAACGAAGATATCGCTAGCTCTATTGCGCAGTTAGAAAATATTGAATTAACAGATGCCCATTGGGAAGTGATTTACTTTGTACGAGACTTTTATCAAGAATATAACACCTCCCCTGCCATTCGTATGTTGGTAAAAGCCATGGCTGAAAAACTGGGAGCAGACAAAGGCAACAGCCGTTATTTGCAACGCTTATTTCCTGAAGGCCCGGCAAAACAAGCCACAAAATTAGCAGGCTTGCCGAAACCTGCAAAATGCCTATAAAAGTGCGGTCAATTTTCCAAAAATTTTTAAACACTTGTGTTTTTTACTTATGACTTGTCTTTTTTAAGATAAGGAATAAAATACAGGCTCTTCTAAACCCTAACTAACAAGGAAATGTTATGAAAATTAGTGCAAGAAACCAATTAAAAGGTAAAGTTGTTTCAATCGAAAACGGTTCAGTAAATGCAATCGTTCACATTGATATCGGTGGCGGTAACGTGCTTTCTTCTACTGTATCTTTAGCCGCAGTTAAAGAATTAAACTTAGAAGTTGGTAAAGAAGCGTACGCAATCATCAAAGCAACTTCTGTAATGGTTGGCGTAGAATAATTTCTTCCATAAAAACAGAATTGAATATAACCGCACTTTTAAAGTGCGGTTTTTTTATTTCTTTGATACCTCTTTTAAGTCAAATTCCCCTTGCATTCATAAATTTTAAAAATATAATGATAATCATTCTTATTTATATCTTTTATTTTAGGGAACTATACTATGTATCAAAAAAAGCCATTAATGTTGTTATTCTGCACAACATTTGTTAGTCCATTTGTTATGGGGAAAACTATTGAAACAACCAACAACCAACAACCAACAACCAACAAAAATATATTGCCCGAAATTGTTGTGTATGGCGACAATAATAAATCACTTTCTTCCGTTAAAACACTCTCTTCTGACGAGATAAGTAAAACGCCTACATCAAATGGTAATATCACTGATTACCTTCGTTCTAATCCCCATATTCGTTATGAAAATAGCGACCAAGATGGTTTTCAACGTGGAGAAATCAAGCCTGAAAATATTTCAATTAACGGAGCCGATCCAAATCAAACTGCTTATTTTGTTGATAATGTCAATATAAATAATGAACTTACTGCTGATAGCGACATTTTTGATGGTTCTATGCAAGTTGTACCTGGAATTAGTCACACTCAAGCTTATTTTTTTGATGCCTCTATGCTTTCTAAAGTGGAAGTACAAGATAGTAATATTTCTGCTAGTTTAGGAGGCTTTATGGGTGGTGCCGTTATTGCTAAAACAAAACAATATAGCGGCACTGATAGCATAAAACTTAAATATCGCACGACAAATTCCTCTTGGGCAAAAATGGAAGCTGGCGACTCAGTACAAAAAATACTTAAACAAGTAAGACCAGATCTTGTCGGAGTGGCAGAGCTACAACCTAAATATGATAAACAAACATTCAATATTTTGGCTGAAAAAAGGCTAAATGATAATTTAGGAATGGTTTTTGGCTATAGCCGTAGAACATCATCTATTGAACAAAATCGTTTAATTGGCTTTGATCAAAATGCCAATAATAAAGCACAGTTAGACAAACAAAATCATCAACGACTTTCCGATAATCTTTTATTAAATTTCAATTGGACACCGCAAGAAAAAGAACGTATTGAATTTGGTTTACGTTATTCAAATTATAAAGAATTGAAATATTTTGGAGAAAATATAGATAACAATGTAAGCGATTATCATCAAGCATTGGGATCAACGCTTGCTTGGGTGCATTCATTTGACTCTGGCGTTTGGACAAATACCTTAGCATACGATCGTTTTAAGGATAAGCGTAAATCATCCTCGAATAATGTTGAAACAACATCTGTGTCAAATGAAGATTATGAACCACTGTATAATTTTGAAAAAGGCGGATATGGTAATAGCCGTTTATCCCAAGATAATTTACATTTTTCTACTGAATATGTAATGGATCCTTTTTATTTAGCTTCTACCGAGCATTCTATTTCTATTGGCGGAATTTATCAGGCAACTAAATATCAATTCTATCGCCCACAGGATGTTCATTCAAAAATAATATTATCTACTTTACAAAATGATGGGACTATAGATCCTTTACCTTTACCAGAAAGTACAACATCAAAAGGTCGTGTTAAAACCAGTTATCAAAATATTGCTATTTATACTGAAGATTTGATTAAATGGCGTAAATTTGAATTTCGACCTGGCATTCGCATTGAACGTAATGATTATTTAAAAAACAATAATATTGCCCCGCGTTTTGTTGCACGTTACCGACCTTGGGATAATACAGGATTTACACTAGGTTTAAATCGTTATTACGGTCGTTCTTTTGCTTCTTTAAAATTAGCGAATGGCATTTTAAAGCTCAATAATAATCCAACACGTCAGCATCAAAACTTTTCATCCCTAAAAAGCCCTTATGCAGATGAATTAAGTTTAAGTTTTGACCAAAATATGGGTAATTTAGCACTGAAACTCGGTTATATTCATCGTGATAATAAAAATCGTATCATATTGAAACGAGAACCTATAATGGGAAAAAGAAAAACTAGTTATATCAATGGGCGTCCGTTTGGTGTTGATATTTATACTTTCCAACTTAACAATATAGAACCTTGGAAATTAGGTAAAACTTATTGGACTACGTCACTTGGTTTTGATTGGTTAAATACAAAACGAGCCGATGGCGAAGAATTTGATCTGAATAAACTTGTTTCTTTAGATGGTAAATTAATGACTTATCGTGAAATGTTACGACAAGTTAATAGTAACACTGAAGATTGGATTGCTCGTCTAGGTATTGATATGACGATACCAGATTACGATATTACTTGGTCAAATAAAGTGTATATGAAAGCACCAATTCGTCGTTATGATCCAATTAATGAAAATAACGATGACGACGATGCTCCTCCACGCTATCGTAGCTATCATTACGGCAGACATACACAATGGGATAGCAGCATTCGTTGGCAACCAACCATTCGTGGTAAACATAGCGTTTATTTGCAAGTAGATATTTTAAATGTACTTAATAAAACACGTAAAAATAAAGTCGCTACTATTTCTACTAGCGATGAATATGGTGTCTATACGCCTGGGCGTGAATTTTGGCTAGAAGTTGGCTATCAATTCTAATTTTCTTCAATGTATAGGGATTATGGGCTTTTGAAATATCCACCAGCCCTACTCTACGCTCGTTTTACTTAGCGTAGAGTTTTCTTTTTTCTAGGTAAAAATAATGAAAAAAACAACCGCACTTTTTTTGCTTATCTTTTCACTAATTGCTTGTCAATCATTGGAACTATCGCCCAATAGTGATTTACCTTTTGATCCAAATATTCAGCACGGTAAACTATCAAATGGTTTGCAATACTTTGTATTAAAAAATACTGAACCCAAAGAACGCGTTTATATTCGATTAGTAATTAATGCAGGCTCAATGCACGAAGATGACGATCAAAAAGGCATTGCTCATTTAGTTGAACATATGGCATTTAATGGCTCAAAGAAATATCCAGAAAATCAAATTATTAATGCGTTAGAAAAACTTGGAATGAAGTTTGCACGAGATATTAATGCTTTCACCGATTTTGAAAATACAGTCTATACTTTAAATTTAGATAGCAACAATCAGCAAAAATTAGAATTGGCGTTTGATGTCATCAATGAATGGATGAATAATATTACTTTTTTGCCTAAAGATGTGGATGGCGAACGTGGTGTCGTACAAGAAGAATGGCGGAGACGTTTGAGCCCAATGCTACGTATTGGTAATAAGAAAAGTGCTATTGAAATGGCGGGTTCTCGTTATGTATTACGTGATCCTATTGGAGATATGGATATTATTAAAACAATTTCAGCTAAACGCGTCGCTGATTTTTACCACAAATGGTATCGACCAGATAATATGTCAGTAATTATTGTAGGCGATATTGATACAAAACAAGTAGTAAAACTATTAAAACAAAACCTATCCCAAGAAAACCCAATTACTAAAACAACATTGGAAAAAATTGATTTTAATATTCCTCTTATCAACAAATGGCGATTAGATTCTATTTCTGAACAAGGCACAACAATTCCGAGTATTGAATTAAGTTTTTTTGAAAATACAATTGAAACCAATACATTAGCGAGTTATAAACAGGAATTAATTCAGCAAATTACCACTCGATTGCTTAACTTACGTTTACAGAAATGGGAAAAGGAAACAGAAAATGGCGTAGATTCTGCAAATTTTTATCGTACTCATTTAGGTAAAGAAACACTACAAAGCATTTTTTCTCTCCAGCTTATAGATACACAATATTCAAAAACGATAGATAAATTATTTGCCTTTATTGCCAGTATAAAACAACAAGGTTTTACTCAAAATGAATTAAACGGAGAGATTAAACGCTTAACTCAACTCAATGAAAAACAATTAAATATTCGTTCTGGTAGTTTAAAAATTGCTGATGATCTCATTACTTCTGTGGCAAATAAGCAAGTGGTATTGAGCGTGAATGATCGTTATGAACTCAATAAACGTTTTTTATCTCAAATTACATTAGCTGATTTACAACGCACGTTAAATCAAACCTTAACATTAAAAGCAAAATTATTATTAATCACTCAACCCTTGCCACAAAAAGCCTTGCCTTTTGATGTAGCAGAAATAGAAACTCATTGGAACAATGCAATGAAAATGCAACAACATCAATGGGATGAAAAAAAACAACTCGAAAAATTACCGCACTTAACATTTAACACAGGCTCACTTTCTCAAGAAAAATACTGGGATCGTGGCGATATTTATGAATTTCGTTTAAGTAATGGAAGTAAATTGATCTACCACTATAGTGACAAAACTCCAAATCAAGTACATTTTCGTGCTGTTACTCAAGGTGGTTTACGTTCTATCCCAGATAAGGACTATCACTTATTACGTGCTGCCGTTAGTGTAGTTGATGAAACAGGTGTTGGAGAACTTTCTCTTTCTGCGGTTAATCAAATTTTTTCGCGTGATCCATTGGTAATTGCAACTGTGATTGATGATGATAAACAAGGTTTTACTGGTGTATCTAAACCTAAGGATTTGGAAAATTTACTGACATTGTTCCGCTTAAAATTACGTTCATCCCCTATATCCGATCTTGCCTTAGAAAAATATCGACGTGAAACCCGTGATTATTTCAAACAGATTGATTTAGAAACACAATTTATGCAAGCCGTTTCAAAACTACGCTTTCCAAATATTGAAACTGTCTATACTCAAAAACAAGCACAGCAATTCGCATTTGATAAAAACCAATTAAGTAACGCTTATCAACGTTATATTTTAAATAAAACAGATTTTACCTATTTTATTATTGGCGATATTGAGCTTAATCAAGTAAAGAAATTGGCAGAACGTTATTTAGCTTCTGTTGAATCAAAAACTCAGATACGTCACTTTGTCCCTACTATTATTCATACACCAACTCAATCATTTATTATGAATGGTTTGAAAGAACCGAGAGCTGATGTAGAAATATACCTTACCGCAGATAATACTTGGCGAGCGGAACAAAAATACTTATTCAATATTCTTGCTGATATTGTGCAAGAAAAATTACGCTTAATTCTACGTGAAAAAGTTTCAGGTGTTTATTCTGTAAATAGTTGGTTTATGCAAGATGTTCATACACCACAAATTGAGGGAAAAATTGAATTTAGTTGCGATCCTAAGCGAGTAGAGGAACTTACGCATCTTACAAATCAGGTGCTAGATGATATTGTAAAAAATGGCATTGATGAAAATTTATTACGTAAAAAACTAGCGGAACAACATACTCAGATTCGACGTGAATTTGATTCTTTAGTTTCAGTTGCTTCGATTATTGAAGAAAGTTACTGGCAACAAGATAATCCAGATGCCATTTATACCTATCAACATTTAGATCAGTTAGCGACAAAAGCCACAATAGATGCGTTGGCTCAAAAAGCCCTAAAAAAATCAGGCAGATTTGTCAGCGTATTAAAAGCAGCTACTTATTAGAAAATAAATGAAATCTCAATAGATCTGAAACAGATAAAAATAACGGTGATCGCTTAAACGATCACCGTTAAATTGAACTCACTGTTTAAACAGTAAATTATATTGGTTATTTTCGAGAAGTATTACTCTTCATTCAATAACTTTAATTCACGACTTCTTACTTGATTTTTCAAGATTTCCGCAAATTCTTCCACAGTAAATGTACCTAAATCAGCACCTTTACGGGTACGTACAGCCACTTTTCCTTCTGCGATTTCTTTATCGCCACAAACGAGCATATAAGGCACGCGACGTAAAGTATGTTCACGAATTTTGAAGCCCACTTTTTCATTTCGGAGGTCTGCTTTAACACGTAAACCTGCATCAGATAAGGTTTTAACGACTTGTTGTACATAGTCAGCTTGGCTATCAGTGATATTCATCACAACTGCTTGGGTTGGGGCTAACCACGCAGGGAAGAAACCAGCATATTCTTCAGTAATGATACCAATGAAACGCTCAATTGAGCCTAAAATCGCACGATGAATCATTACTGGGGTTTTACGGCTATTGTCTTCTGCTACATAAGTTGCATCTAAACGACCTGGTAACGCGAAGTCTAATTGCACGGTACCACATTGCCATTCACGACCTAAACAATCGCGTAGTGCAAACTCAATCTTTGGACCATAGAATGCGCCTTCGCCTTCTTGGATTTCATATTCCAAGCCGTTATGTGCTAATGCAGCTGCAAGACCTGCTTCCGCACGATCCCACATTTCATCTGAACCGATACGATTTTCAGGGCGAGTAGAAAGTTTTACTGCAATATTAGTGAAACCAAAGGTGCTATAAATGTCGTACACCATTTTAATACAGCTAGTTACTTCGCTCTCAATTTGATCTTCAGTACAGAAAATATGCGCATCATCTTGAGTAAAGCCACGCACACGCATTAAACCGTGTAAAGAACCCGATGATTCATTACGATGGCAAGAACCAAATTCCGCCATACGGATTGGTAAATCACGGTAAGATTTTAAACCTTGATTAAAAATCTGAACGTGACCAGGGCAGTTCATCGGTTTAATTGCGTATTCACGGTTTTCAGATTGAGTTGTGAACATTAAATCTGCGTAATTTTGCCAGTGACCTGTTTTTTCCCACAATACACGATCCATCATAAAAGGACCTTTTACTTCTTGATAATCGTATTGTTTTAATTTAGTACGCACGAAAGTTTCAAGCTCACGGAAAATTGTCCAACCATCGTTATGCCAGAACACCATACCTGGTGCTTCTTCTTGCATATGGTATAAATCTAAGGCTTTACCAATTTTGCGGTGGTCACGTTTTGCCGCTTCTTCTAAGCGTGTTAAGTATTCAGCAAGCTGTTTTTTATCCGCCCAAGCCGTACCATAGATACGTTGTAACATTTTATTTTTGCTGTCGCCACGCCAGTACGCACCAGCGACTTTTTGTAATTTGAAATGCTGACAGAAACGCATATTTGGCACGTGTGGCCCACGGCACATATCAATATATTCTAAGTGATGATATAACGCAGGCGTTGCAGTACGTTCAATGTTTTCATCTAAAATTGCCATTTTGTACGGCTCTCCGCGTTTTTCAAACGTATCACGCGCTTCTTGCCAAGTAACACGTTTTTTCACTACGTCATAATTGGTTTTTGCCAATTCCAACATACGTTTTTCGATTGCATCTAAATCTTCTTGCGTTAAAGAGCGATCTAAATCTACATCATAATAGAAGCCATTTTCAATGGTTGGGCCAATTGCCATTTTTACATCTGGGAATAATTGTTTAATAGCGTGTCCAAGCAAGTGAGCGCAAGAATGGCGGATAATCTCTAAACCGTCTTCATCTTTTGCAGTAATAATTTCTAACGTTGCATCTTGGTCGATAACATCGCATGCATCGCGACGTTCTCCGTTTACACGACCTGCGATAGTGGCTTTAGCAAGACCCGCACCAATATCTTGTGCGACTTCAAGAACAGAAACGGGATGATCGAATTGACGTTGGGAACCGTCAGGTAAAGTAATAATTGGCATTGTTTTTTCCTTATACAGTGGTCACCCATACGAAAGGTGACGTGTTCGTTTAAAATTCTATAAAAATTAACCGCACTTTTGCCCTACTTGGCTTCATTCCTACCATTGAACGAGCAAAATTAGGCAAAAAATGCGTGGCGAATTCTATCACTTTCTTAAGGTATTGTTAAATAAATGCACATATTTTACAGAAAGGAAATAATGTTTTTCTGGCTAGGGGCTTTATATCCTAAAAATAAAGGCTAGAATAACCGCACTTTTAACTAGGTAGCAAGGAATAAAAATGAACAACGTATTAGTATTAAAATCTAGTATTTCAGGAAATAACTCCCAGACCAATCAATTAGCTGATTATGTCATCGAAAAATTACAAGGTAATCACATTGTCGTACGCGATCTAGCCCAACAACCGCTTCCATATTTTGATACCGTAGCTGCAATTGCTGTGCGTGGAGAACCAAAAACAACAGAAGAAAAACAACTTTTGGCGTTGTCTGATGAATTAATCGAAGAATTAAAAAACGCACAGACATTAATAATTGGCGCACCAATGTATAATTTAAACATACCAACACAATTAAAAAGCTATTTTGATTTTATCGCACGTCCACGCGTTACTTTCCAATATACAGCAAAGGGCCCTGAGGGTTTATTAAAAGGCAAAAAAGCCATTGTGTTATGTGCATTTGGCGGGTTGTATGATGAAGAAAATTTAGTAACGCAATATATGAAATCAATTTTAGGTTTTATTGGCATCACAGATGTGCAATTTGTTTATGCACAAGGCATTGGATTAGGAGCTGAAGCCATTGAAAAAGCACAATCATCTGCGAAAAATAAAATTAATGAACTTATCGCAAGCCTTTAATTCTCAGATAATCTAAAAAATATAAGAAAATGTATTACAAACAAAAAAGTGCGGTAATTTACCGCACTTTTCTTGTTATTTTTTTCGTTCAACCCATTTTCCATTGATGAAATCAACAATCCATTTCGTTGCTTTTCCATCTTTTTCAGAAGTCACATATTGTTTCTTCTCTTTACGACTAAAACGAACAATCGCTTCATTCCCTTCTGGGTCTTTTTGTGGTGCATCGGCTAAATAAGCTAATTTTTCAGGTAAACGCTCGCGATATTGCACTAGTTCTGCGATTTTAACTGGACGTGTTTCACGGGATTTCGGGAAGTTATGCGCTGACATAAATACACCGCTCGCACCATCACGCAATACAAAGTACGCATCAGATTTTTCACATTTTAGCTCAGGAAAATGTACTGGCTCTTCTTTCGGTGGTGCAACTTCGCCATTTTTCAAAATTTTGCGCGTGTTATCGCAATTTGTACATCCCATATACTTGCCAAAACGACCAAGTTTTAAATGCATATCTGCACCGCATTTATCACACTCAACAACAGGGCCATCATAACCTTTAATTTTGAATGAGCCTTCTTCAATTAAATATCCATCACAATTTGGATTATTACCACAAATATGGATTTTACGATGGGCATCGATTACATAACTGTCCATTGCCGTTCCACATTTTGTACAACGTTTACGATCCATTAATGCTTTGGTTTCTGAAGATTCATCTAAAACATTCAATAATTCTGCTTCAGGAATTAAATTAATCGTCGTTTTACACCGCTCTTTTGGCGGCAATGCATAACCTGTACATCCTAAAAACACCCCTGTACTTGCCGTGCGAATTGCCATATTTCTGTCACAGGTTGGGCATTTAATATCGGTTTCCACGAGATTATTCGGACGCATACCACCTTCAAGTTCATCTAATTCAGCTTTAGAAAGTTGGCTAGAAAAATCCTTGAAGAATTGATTCAATTCAGTTTTCCAATTTACTGAACCAGAGGCAATTTTATCTAAAGTATCTTCCATATTCGCGGTAAAATCGTAATTCATTAATTCCCCGAAAGATTCATTGAGGCGATCAGTTACAATTTCGCCCATTTTTTCTGCATAGAAACGACGATTTTCAGTACGAACATATCCACGTTCTTGAATAGTAGAAATAATTGCCGCATAAGTGGAAGGTCTACCAATACCACGTTTTTCCAATTCTTTTACTAAAGCCGCTTCAGTAAAACGAGCAGGTGGTTTAGTAAAGTGTTGAGTTGGTTGTACTTCTTTTAAAGCAAGTTTTTCTGACACAGTAACTGAAGGCAATTCTTGATCTTCAGGATTTTTGCCTATCTGTGGCAATACTTTTGTCCAACCGTCAAAACGTAAAATTCTGCCTTTTGCTTTTAAGGTATAATCGCCTGCTGACACAGTCAATGTACTGCTATCATATTGTGCAGGCGGCATTTGGCAGGCTAAGAATTGACGCCAAATTAAATCATAAAGGCGTACCGCATCTTTTTCCATTCCTTCTAAAGATTCAGGCAATGCTCGAATGTCAGATGGACGAATAGCCTCGTGAGCCTCTTGCGCATTTTCTTTACTAGAATAGAAATTTGGTCTTTCTGGTAAATATTGTTTACCAAAATGATTTTCAATATAGCTACGTGCCATATTAAGCGCATCTTGACTCAAATTGGTTGAATCCGTACGCATATAAGTAATGTAACCCGCTTCATATAAACGTTGGGCTAACATCATTGTTTTCTTAACGCCAAATCCTAAACGAGTACTTGCTGTTTGTTGAAGCGTTGATGTAATAAATGGCGCACGAGGGCGAGAACTTGTTGGCTTAGTTTCTAAATTTGTGACAACGTAATCGGAAACATTAAGAAAATCTACCGCACTTTGTGCTTCTTTTTGATTCTTTGGATCAAATTTTTTGCCTTTATAATCCGTGACATCCAAACGTATAGATTGTTTATTTTGATTGTTTGTAAGGACGGCAACTTCCCAATATTCTTCAGGTTGGAATGCTTTAATTTCACGCTCGCGTTCTACTAGTAATTTAACCGCAACCGATTGAACTCGACCTGCAGAAAGCCCGCGTGCGACTTTTTTCCAAAGTAACGGAGACACCATAAAGCCCACTACTCTATCTAAAAAACGACGAGTTTGTTGAGCATTAACACGATCTATATTAAGTTGTTCAGGTTTTTCAAAAGCTTGTTTTATTGCATTTTTAGTGATTTCGTTAAACACCACGCGACTAAAACGATCGTCGTTACCACCAATCACTTCACGTAAATGCCATGCAATCGCTTCCCCTTCTCTATCCAAGTCGGTTGCGAGATAAATATGATCTGCTTTTTTAGCAAGCGATTTTAATTCGGAAACTACTTTTTCTTTACCAGGCAAAATCTGATAATTTGATTTCCAATCGTGATAAGGATCAATCCCCATACGTTTAACTAAGGCGTTACGTTCCTTCTCAGCCTTAATTTTTGCTTTTTCTTCGGCATCCATACCTTTGGTTGAAATTGGTTTAGCTTTTTCGCCTGTAGTAGAACCAACCGTCGGCAAATCACGAATATGTCCAACACTTGATTTCACCACATATTGGCTGCCTAAATACTTATTAATAGTTTTTGCTTTTGCTGGCGACTCCACAATCACCAAGGATTTACTCATTTGATTACCTAATATCACTAGAATTTTGTAAAATTGGGGGTATAGTGCAAAGTTATGTAGGCAAAATCAAGCATTTTTTCAAAAAAGGTCTATAAATGGATAAACTCAACGCGATTTCTATTTTCTGCAAAGTTATTGAAACCCAAAGTTTTACATTGGCAGCAAAGCAACAAAATATTTCTGTGGCAATGGCTAGCAAATTAGTTTCACAGTTAGAAGAACATTTAAAAACACGATTGTTACAACGTACCACCAGAAAAATTATGCC
Source organism: Haemophilus haemolyticus (assembly GCF_003493605.1). Taxonomy (GTDB): domain Bacteria; phylum Pseudomonadota; class Gammaproteobacteria; order Enterobacterales; family Pasteurellaceae; genus Haemophilus; species Haemophilus haemolyticus_J. The sequence goes on along the minus strand of NZ_QQKA01000001.1, from coordinate 50,057 downwards.
TACTGAAGCAGGAATGATGTATTACCAACGCTGCCAAGGAATTTTGCTTGATTTAGATGAAGCAGATTCTAGCATCACCCACCTCACCAGTTCATTACAAGGAAATTTACTTATTTCTGTTCCTCGTGACTTTGGTTTACTTTTCATCGTACCGAATTTACCGCTATTTATTGCCAAGCATCCTAATCTACATGTTGAAATTGAGTTTAATGATAAAAAAATTGACCTTGTGGCAGAAGGCTATGATCTTGCATTACGTATCGGCCATATGGCGGACAGTTCTCTTGTATCACGCAAAATCAGCACAAATACGCTACACTTTGTAGCATCACCAAGCTATCTTGAAGCGAATGGTATTCCACAAACACCTGATAATTTAGAACATCACAATGGCTTACTTTATAAAAATGTAATGAATCAAGTGAATTGGGTTGGCTCACGCATAAATCAAACACAGCGCTTCAAAATCCAATCAAAGGTTGTGAGCAATAGTGGTTTAGCCTTATTAGAAATGGCAAAAGCAGGACTAGGCATTGTGAATTTACCTAGATTTATTATTGGTCAATCTCTCGAAAAAGGGGAACTCATCGAAGTATTGCCAGAATATAAACAACAAAAATTAGAAATTCATGTGGTCTATCCAAACAGAAGACATTTACCAATAAAAGTGCGGGCATTTATTGAATTTTTATCTGGTTTAGGCTTGTGTTCAGAAATTTTGGAAAATCCTGAAAATAGTCACTAAACACCATAAAAAAACACCGCACTTAGGCAACCCCAAGTGCGATTATTTTTATACGTGTTTTTTATAATGCTTTTAAGATATCTTCAACACGATCTTTTGCATCACCAAAGAGCATTTGCGTATTCTCTTTGAAGAATAATGGGTTTTGTACGCCAGCATAACCCACAGCCATTGAACGTTTGAACACAATCACATTTTGTGCTTTCCATACTTCTAACACTGGCATTCCCGCGATTGGGCTATTTGGATCTTCCATCGCAGCTGGGTTTACCGTATCGTTCGCACCAATAACCAATACCACATCGGTATCAGCGAAATCGTCGTTGATTTCATCCATTTCAAGTACCACATCGTAAGGTACTTTTGCTTCGGCTAAAAGCACGTTCATATGACCCGGTAAACGTCCTGCAACAGGATGAATACCAAAACGAACGTTCACACCACGTTCACGCAATTTTGCCGTAATATCAGCGACTGGATATTGTGCTTGTGCCACAGCCATACCATATCCCGGCGTGATAATTACAGAACTTGCATTTTTCAACAATTCAGCCACTTCTTCCGCTGTAGTTTCACGGTGTTCGCCTTGTTCTTCGCTTGAAGAAACTTGAACATCGTTACCAAAACCACCCGCAATTACGCTCACAAATGAACGGTTCATCGCTTTACACATAATGTAAGACAGAATTGCACCAGAAGAACCAACAAGCGCGCCTGTAACGATGAGCAAATCATTATTCAACATAAAACCTGCCGCCGCCGCTGCCCAACCAGAATATGAGTTAAGCATTGATACCACAACTGGCATATCTGCCCCACCGATTGATGCCACTAAGTGCCATCCAAATGCAAGCGCAATCGCTGTCATTAATAACACAGGAAAAATGCTTTCTGGATTATTCAAGAATGCAACCATTAATAATGCAGATACCACAAGTGCGGCTAAATTTAATTTATGGCGATGCGGTAACATTAATGCTTTTGAATTAATTTTTCCGCTCAATTTACCAAATGCGACAACAGAACCAGTGAAAGTTACTGCACCGATAAAAATACCTAAAAATACTTCGACATTATGAATATTCGTTAATACCGCTTGTTCAGCTACAAATGCGGCTTGTGCTGCTGCATCTAATCCTTCAGGCATTAATGCCTCATGGTGTAAACCATAGCTATTAAAGCCTACGAGTACAGCCGCTAAACCGACGAAACTGTGAAGAATCGCCACAAGTTCTGGCATTTCAGTCATTTCTACTTTTAATGCACGTTGAACACCGATTGCACCACCGATGATCATTGCAATAATGATCCAAAATGTTCCTTCAGAATGAGGCCCAAAAATTGTTGCGATAAGGGCAATTGTCATACCAACAATACCGAACCAACAACCCGCTTTAGCAGTTTCATGTTTAGAAAGTCCTGCCAAGCTCATAATGAAAAGTAATGCTGCTAAAATATATGCAGCCTGTACTAAACCTTCAGACATTGTGCGCTCCTTAACCTTTTCTAAACATTGCTAACATACGTTGTGTGACACGGAAACCACCAAAAATATTGATGCTTGCCACCAAAATCGCCACAAAAGCTAAGGCATCGATAAATAGGTTGCCTGTTGGCTGACGAATTTGTAATAACGCACCCACAATAATAATACCTGAAATTGCATTTGTTACTGCCATTAATGGTGTGTGAAGTGCATGGCTAACATTCCAAACCACGTAATAACCCACCACGCAAGCTAAAACAAATACAGTGAAATGTGATAAAAATGCAGCGGGCGCAACAGAAGCTAACCAAAGGAATAACACACCAACACCTGCCATCACACCATATTTCATACGAGGATCTGTTGGTTTAGATTCTTTTTTCTCTGCCACTGGTGCAGCTTTGGTCTCTTGTTTTGGTTGTGCAGACACTTGAATTTGTGCTGGTGGAATTTCTTCTCCATCACGAACAACAGTTACACCACGAAGAACCACATCTTCAAAATCAATATTGATATTGCCATCTTTCTCTTTGCACAAAAGTTTTAATAAATTGACTAAGTTTGTGCCATAAAGTTGAGAAGATTGCGTTGGTAAACGGCTTGGGAAATCTGTATAACCAATCACTTTCACTTGGTTTTCAGTTGTAACAACTTCCCCTGCTTGAGTATATTCACAGTTACCGCCAGTTGCAGCGGCTAAATCCACAATTACCGAACCTGGTTTCATTGAATCCACCATTTCTTTGGTAATCAAACGAGGTGCTGGTTTACCTGGAATGGCTGCCGTAGTAATAATAATATCGACTTCTTTAGCTTGTTCTGCGTAAAGCTCCATCGCACGACGGTTAAATTCTTCCGACATCACTTTCGCATAACCATCACCACTGCCGCCTTCTTCTTTAAAATCAATTTCTAAGAAGCTCGCACCCATACTCTGAACTTGCTCTTTCACTTCAGGACGAGAGTCAAAAGCACGAACAATCGCCCCAAGGCTATTTGCCGCACCAATTGCCGCCAAACCAGCCACGCCCGCACCAATTACCAACACTTTTGCTGGTGGAACTTTACCTGCAGCAGTAATTTGCCCAGTAAAGAAGCTACCGAATTCATGCGCAGCTTCAATGACAGCACGATAACCAGAAATATTCGCCATAGAAGAAAGTGCATCCAATGCTTGCGCACGAGAAATACGAGGCACTGCATCCATGGCTAACACATTAATTTTCTTCGCGGTGAGTTTTTCCATTAACTCAGGATTTTGCATACGCCAAATAAAGCTCACAAGCGTTGCGCCTTCCTTCATTTGAGCGATTTCTTCATCTGTCGGTGCATTTACTTTGAAGATAATATCCGATTGCCAAATTTCAGCCGACGAACCGATCTTCGCGCCTGTCTCTAAAAATGCTTGATCTTCAAAACTAGCTTTAAAACCTGCATCGTGTTCCACGATCACGTCAAAGCCCAATTTCAATATTTGCTGAACCGTTTTCGGCGTTGCAGCCACACGGCTCTCATTCTCAAGCAGCTCTCTAGGTACACCAATTAACATATACTGTTTCCCTCTGATTGATGATTGGGTTGATGAGATTAATGAACAAACTTTCGCCTATTCATCGTTAAAATGACAAAAAGTCAAACGGATACAACTGTATCATTGATTGAATGAAAATAGGTAACGTTTTTAAGTGGTTTTACAAGATATTGTGATAGGGATCACGAAAAATCTCTATTTATAATTTTCTGTAAAAAAATCAAAAATAATAAATCTATATATCTTATAAGTAATAATATTATATAGAAAAGGCCTCCCAACTTTTGCTGAGAGACCTTTAAAAAAGCTTTGAATTAAAGAATATTATTTAAAGAAACCTGATTCTTTTTTTACTCTAGCTTCCCCTTCTCTTTCCATTAGATTTTTAGTTCCACTGGAAATATTACGTGCTGAATCTGCTCCAGACTGAATAACGTCAGTCTTAGCTGACTCTCTTTTTAATTCTTGCTCAATAAAATCATCTTCACGATTTACACGAGCTTTTTTACGAGCTAATTCCAACTTACGCTCTTCAATCTCAAGCTGACGTAATTCATCTTCATAAGACTGATCACGTTTTTTATCAGCCATTTGATTCTCATATTCACGTTGTTCAATAGCTTCTTGTTTACGACGAATTTCTGCTTGAGCTGCTGCACGCGCTTTTGCTGCTGCTTGAGCTACTGCACGAGCCTTTGCCGCTGCTCTTGCCTCAGCTTGCTGACCACTACTTTCTGCGGCTGCCACAGCACTAATATCAGATCCTAAATCTGCAAATGCAGGTGAAATAACAGCACAGCCTGTTAAAAGAATAATTAAACTTTTTTTCATTGTTTAACCACCTAATTATTTTTTAGCTGGACATTCTGAATTTGGTTGAATACGGGTTTCATTTGCTTTAGTTGTAATAACCACAGCTAAACCAGGTTTAAATTGACATTTACGGCCTGCTTGAGTTGAAGTGTATACCTTAGTGCCTTGTTTATAAGTTAAACTAACACCTTCAACTTTAACTTTATCTTTAACCATAGAACCAGCAATAGCCCCACCTGTAGCTCCAGCTGTACCAGCTGCAGCTGCCGCAAGATTACTGTGTTGATAACCTAATACAGCACCAGTAAGACCACCGAGAATTGCACCTGCTGCCTGAGCCATTTGTTTATTTTCTTTATTATCAACAAGTACTTTAGCTGGCAACACAGATAAGATCGTGACAGTTTTAGTTTCTTGCTTAGTATTTAATTGTGTTGTGTCATAGACATCAGCCCCTAAGTCTTCAGAAGAAACGTTTGCACAACCAGCTAAAACCAAAGAAGAAGTTAATGCAGTTAAGAGAAAATATTTTTTCATCTAAATGATCCTCAAGTTGATTAAATTTTAAATTAATAAATTTAGGATAAAAATTATCCTACTCAAAATTCTATAAAACTTTTATGTATAAGTAAATTAAAATCTAATTAAAAACTATATCTAAAAAATTGATAAACAATGACTATGAAATACTACCTGCCCGTAGTGATTTTGGCTTAAAAATTTATGTAATTTTGTTTGTAACTAACACTCAAAAAAATCTGCATCAAACTCGGGCTTGATGCAGATAATTTATTTATTGGCTGTTAATATAAAATTAATCACCTAATTGAACAGGCTCAACTTTCCAAATTCTCTCTGCGTACTCTTTAATCGTGCGGTCAGACGAGAAGAAGCCCATATTCACGATATTTTGAATAGTACTTTCAATCCATTGGTCGCGTTGTTTGTATTTTTCATCTACGGCTTTTTGAGTTTCTACATAACTGCGGAAATCAGCGAAAGCTTGATAATAATCGTGGTATTGCAAGCCTTGTAATAGTTGATGATAACGTTGAGGATCTTCTGGTGAGAATTTACCCTCAATAATTTGATCCACGACTGTGCGTAATTGAGCATCGTTTTGATAGTATTCAAATGAACGATAGCCATCGCGGCGAAGCTGTTCCACTTGTTCTACGGTGTTACCGAAGATAAAGATATGATCTTCGCCCACGTTTTCCAAAATTTCTACGTTTGCCCCGTCAAGCGTGCCAAGGGTTAATGCACCATTAAGCGCAAATTTCATATTGCTCGTGCCTGATGCTTCCGTACCTGCAAGGGAAATTTGCTCTGAAATATCAGCTGCTGGGATGATAAGCTGTGCAAGGCTCACGCTGTAGTTCGGGATGAACACCACTTTCAAGCGGCCTTTCAAACTCTCATCATTATTGATAACATTAGCAACATCATTAATTAAATGGATCGTTTGTTTCGCAGCATAGTAAGCCGAAGCTGCTTTACCTGCTAAAATAAATACGCGCGGTTGCCAATCTTGTTCAGGATGAGCAAGCATTTCATTGTAGCGAGCGATAATATGTAATACGTTCAACATTTGGCGTTTGTATTCGTGAATACGTTTTACTTGCACGTCAAATAAAGCGTGCGGATCAAGCTCTACCCCTAATTCGCGTTTTACGTATTCCGCTAATTTCACTTTATTAGCAAATTTAATGTCAGCAACAGCCTCTTTAAATGCTTTTTCTTGCGTGAACGGTTTGAGTTTTTCGATTTGGCTTAAATCGCAACGCCATTCTGAGCCGATATATTTATCAAACAATGCGGCTAATTGTGGATTTGCCACGGCTAACCAACGACGCGGTGTGATACCGTTTGTTACGTTGGTAAAGCGTTCTGGGAAAATGCGAGCGAAATCTGCAAAGGTTGAAGTTACCATTAAATCGGAATGGATTTCGGCAACCCCGTTGATTTTGTGTGAACCTACCACGGATAGCCATCCCATACGCACTTTGCGTTGGTAGCCTTCTTCGATAAGAGAAACACGGCGGATAAAATCGTTGTCAGTTGTCACATAAGTGCGGACATATTCCAAGAAGTGATCGTTAATTTCAAAAATCATCTGTAAATGACGCGGTAAGATTTTCGCCATCATTTCCACTGGCCAAGTTTCTAACGCTTCGGACATTAAAGTATGGCAGGTGTAAGAGAAAATGTTACGCGTCATCTCCCACGCTTTTTTCCATTCGAAACCTTCATCGTCCACTAAAATACGCATTAATTCAGGAATCGCTAACGCTGGGTGGGTATCATTTAAGTGGATCGCCACTTTATCCGCCAAGTTTTCAAGGCTATTGTGGGTGCGTTTGTGACGGCGTAAAATATCTTGAAGCGATGCAGAGACTAAGAAATACTCTTGACGTAAACGTAATTCGCGACCATTCCAAGTAGAATCATCAGGGTAAAGTACACGTGATAAATTTTTATTTGCGGAGTGCTCTTCTAATGCGGCTAAATGTTCGCCACGGTTGAAGTCGGCAAGGTTAAACACTTCGCCTGCGTGTGCCGACCATAAACGTAATGTTGCTGCAGAATTATTTTGATAACCTGGGATCATTTGGTCGTAAGCAAGTGCGGTTACTTTTTCGGTATCTTGCCAAATGCATTTTTTGCCTTCGAAATGAATGTTTCCACCAAATTCTACGGTAAAGCGTTTAGATGGACGAATAAACTCCCAAGGTGCCCCTTTTTCAAGCCATGCATCTGGACGCTCGACTTGCTGACCATTTTCAATTTTTTGGCGGAACATACCATATTCATAACGAATACCGTAGCCCATACCTGGTAAACCAAGGGTCGCAATAGAATCCATAAAACAAGCGGCTAAACGACCTAAACCACCATTACCCAAGCCTGGATCGACTTCTTTTTCTAAAACCTCTTCTAAATCCACATTTAATTCAGATAAGGCTTCCTGTGCTAATCCGTAAATGCCTTCTGCGATCATCGCATTAGAAAGCGTACGACCGATTAAAAATTCCATTGAAAGGTAGTAAACACGGCGAGAATCTTCTGCTCGAGTTTGGCGAGCAGTAGTGATCCAACCCTCTGTTACTAAATCACGCACAGCGTGGAGTGTTGCATTGAGCCAATCGCGTTGGCTGGCTTCACGTGGAGAGCGACCGATTAAGAAAATAAGTTTGTAAACGATGGATTTTTTAATCGCTTCAACGGTCATTTCAGGACGATTATATTGGAATGGAGAATCAAAGTTATCCATTATCATAGGTAAAACCTCTATTAGAATGCTAAGAAATGATTAACGTAGGGTGTGTGAATTTTCAAAATTCACGCACGTTTACAAAAATCAATCAAAATTTGACCGCTCTTTGAGTGCGTGAATGTTGTTTACACAGCCTACAAAAGTAGTTCGAATTTTATGCTTATCTTTGCAAAAAACAAGCACAACCACACCGCTTGCAAAATATTCTTTCACAAGCGGTGTGATTGTTAAGAAAGTTTACGAATAAAACTACAAGCGTTCATAAAGTGTTCTATATTGCTCTGCAGCCTTACGCCAGCTGAAGTCTTGTTCCATTGCATCGATGCGAACCATCGCCCACGCACGTGGTTTTTGCCATAAGGCAAAGGCACGTTGCAAGCAATGGCGGAGAGCTTCAGGCGTTGCACTTTCAAACACAAAACCAGTTGCCGTGCGATCTTTAATATTTTCCGGTGTGCTATCCACCACTGTATCGGCTAAACCACCCGTTTTACGAACAAGAGGAAGAGTGCCATATTGCAAACCATAAAGTTGTGTTAAACCACAAGGCTCAAAACGGCTTGGCACTAAAATAACATCACCACCTGCCACTAATAAATGTGACAGTGTTTCATCGTAACCAATTTTGACTGCAACATTTTGTGGATAACGTTCAGCAAGCTCACGAATACCTTGTTCCAAGTGCGGTGCACCAGAACCTAAAATCATCAACTGTCCGCCTTGTTTGACGATTTCGTCTGCACTTTCGATTAATAAATCAACACCTTTTTGCTCGGTTAAACGGGTCACCATTACAAATGCCAACGAGGCTTCATCTTGTGGCAAATTAAAATACGCCTGCAATTCGGCTTTGTTTTTCTTTTTACCTGCCATATATTTCAGCTTGTAATGGTGCGGAATGTATTGATCCACGTTCGGATGCCAAATATTTTCGTCCACGCCGTTTAATATCCCCACCAAACGACCCTGAGCTTTTAAACCAGAAAGCAAGCCTTGTAAACCATAGGCAAATTCTGGTGTCGTGATTTCTTGGGCATAAGTTGGGCTAACTGCCGTGCTTGCATCAGAATAGAACAAGCCTGATTTTAAATAAGAAATTTGTCCGAATAACTCCAAACCGTCCACATTAAACATTCCCGCAGGCAAACCAATTTCGTATAAATGATGATAAGAAAACTGCCCTTGATACGCCAAGTTATGAATAGTGAACACCGATTTTGCTGGACGACCTTTATTGAACAGATACGCTGCACATAAGCCCGCGTGCCAATCGTGCGCGTGTACCACTTCCGCACGCCACCAACTGTCTAAACCTGTAGCAAGCTCTGCCCCTACCCAACCGAGCAAAGCAAAACGTTTGTAGTTGTCGCCGTAATCGTTGTAATAAGCATCGTGATACGGATTGCCTTCGCGACCATATAAATGCGGTGCGTCAATCAAATAAATTCCGACACCATTATATTCGCCATAACGCAACACCACATGCCCAGCGAAGTTGTCAAATTCGGCAACCACTTGGGTATTCGGAATACCTGCTGTAATTGCAGGATAAGCAGGCAATAAAACGCGGGCATCTAGCCCGATTTGGTTCTGTGCTTGGGGTAATGCCCCTAAAACATCGGCAAGCCCGCCTGTTTTTAAGAGCGGATAGAGTTCCGAGCAAACGTGTAAGATTTTCATTGAGTGTTTGTTTTCCCTGTAAATGTAAATAATGCTCGATCAACTCCTCTCTTTGCTAAAGAGGAGGTTCAGAAAGTGCGGTTAATTTTGACCGCACTTTTCCTAACTAATCTAAATGTCCTTCTTCGCCAATCTCATGTCCCTCAAGTTTCTTTAACATTTTCGAGGTCACAAGAATCACTTTACCTGTTGAGCTAATACGGAAGCGTTTTTTATCTTCTTCCCTATCTACACCAATTTGCATACCATCAGGAATTTCACATTCACGATCAATAATACAATTTTTCAACACGCAATTTTCACCGATTTTAACTTGTGGTAGCACAACGCAGTGATCCACTTTTGAAAATGCATCAATTTTAATGTGGTCGAATAACACAGAATTGCTGATCGACGCATCGGTAATCACACAACCGCCGCCGATAAGTGAGTTATCTACAGGGTGCACATTGGAGTGTTTGTAGAAAAATTTTGATGGATAAGCCTGAATAGGATTACCACGAATTGGCCAGCTTTGATCGTAAATGTCTAATTGTGGATTTTCAGAGACTAAGTCGATATTAGATTGCCAGAAACTATCAAGTGTACCCACATCACGCCAGTAAATTTCGCCCTCGGTGTTACGCCCCATGCAAGAGCGGCTGAATGGGTGAGCATAAAGCGTGCCTTCTTCTAAACATTTTGGCAATACATCTTTACCGAAATCATGGCTAGTTTGCGGGGTATTAACTTCCTGCTCAAGCATTTTATAAAGATAATCCGCATCAAATACATAAATCCCCATTGAGGCAAGCGAAATATCAGGTTTGCCCACCATGGCTGGCGGATCTTTCGGTTTTTCCACGAAAGCTTTTACTTTCAAGTTTTCGTTCACTGCCATTACGCCAAATTCGTGTGCTTCAGAACGGGGCACTTCAATGCAACCTACGGTACATTTTGCCCCACTATTGACGTGATCCATTAACATCACGCTGTAATCTTGTTTGTAAATATGGTCGCCCGCTAAGATCAAAATATATTTCGGGCGATAGTGATTTTTAATAATAGCCATATTTTGATATACCGCATCCGCTGTGCCACGATACCAAGTGGAATCATCGATTTGTTGGCGAGCAGGCAGCATATCCACAAATTCGCCACGCTCTTGCGGTAAGAAAGACCAACCCGTTTGCAAATGGCGAAGTAGAGAGTGTGCCGCATATTGAGTCACCACGCCGATACGGTTTAAACCTGAGTTAATGCAGTTAGAAAGTGCGAAGTCGATAATACGACGGTTGCCGCCGAAATAAAGTGCAGGTTTTGCACGTTTATCTGTCAATTCGTGTAAACGTGAACCACGTCCACCTGCGAGAACAAGCACCAAAGTATTTTTAACTAAATCATATTTGTTAAGGTCGCCAGATTTCATAAGGATCTCCATAGTCTTATTGTTATTCGTCATTCAGCATACAAAAGCCCATTGAACGAAGTTCGGCTTGTTGTGCTTCAAGGGTTACATTATGTGTGCCGATTCGGGGCTTCCATTTCCCATTAGGCAAGTGAAACACCTGACCTTCGGCTTTGGCGTTAATCAACAAAAGCCAACGATTATCTAAAACCACCTGTAATGCTTTGGTTTGTTGATTTTGCCAATCTTCAACTGTCATCGGTTCGCCTACAATGTTAAGCCATTGCACATTCTCGCCCGACCACCATTGATCTCGGTTTAAACTGCCAATTTGCTTACGAAATGCAATCGTTTGCTTGGTCAGTTCAAATAATTCTTCGTTAAAATTTGCCCATTTCAGCCAAGTAATTTCGTTATCTTGGCAATAGGCATTGTTATTACCATATTGGGTATTCCCGAACTCATCGCCCGCCAGCAACATTGGCGTGCCATTGGCAAGCAGCAAGCTCATTAGCAAACCCGCCTGGGCGAAAGTGCGGTCATTTTCCACCGCACTTTTTTGCGGTTCGGAAAGGAGATCCGTTGAACCTTCTACTCCGTGGTTATAACTGTAATTTTCATTGCGACCATCACGATTTTCTTCGCCGTTCGCTTCATTATGTTTTTGGTTGTAACTCACTAAATCTTTAAGCGTAAAACCATCGTGGGCGGTAATAAAATTAAGTGTAGTATGTGGTAAGCGGTTATTTTTCTTAAATAAATCGCTAGAACCTGCAAAGCGTTCAGCAAATGCACCAATTTCGCCACTTTTCCATAGCCAGAAACGGCAAAGATCATCACGGAAGCGGTCGTTCCATTCGGCAAAATAACTTGGGAAATTGCCGACTTGATAGCCGTAATGTCCGATATCCCAAGGCTCGGCAATCAATTTAATATTCTGTAAACTTAGCTCATTTTTAATATCTGTAAAAAGCTGAGCTGACGAGTTAAAATCAGGTGTATCACGCCCCAAAACAGTGGCTAAATCAAAACGGAAACCATCAATATGGCATTGCTCCACCCAATAACGCAAACAATCCACCACCCATTTTCGCCCTACATCAGAGGATAAATTGAGCATATTGCCGCAGCCTGTCCAGTTGATGTAATGCCCGTTGTCGTTACGCCAGTAGTAAGTTTGGTCATCAATACCACGCTGGCTGAACGTTGGGTAAGTTCGCTCTGATTCTGCGGAATGGTTAAATACCACGTCTAAAATAACTTCAATACCCGCTTTGTGAAACGCCTTTACCATCGCTTTAAATTCAGCCAATGGATTATTTGTTGCCGCATATTTAGGTTCCACCGCAAACATCGCTAAGGGATTGTATCCCCAGTAATTTTGTAAGCCTTGTGCTTGTAAGTGCGGTTCATTGATATGGAAATTAACAGGCAGCAATTCCACCGCAGTCACACCTAATTTTTTTAAATAAGCTAAATTGATAGGATGACTTAAGCCCGCATAAGTACCACGCAACGCCGCAGGGATTTTCTCGTTTAACTTGCTAAACCCTTTAACGTGTAATTCATACACAATGGTTTCAGCCCAAGGCGTATTGGGGGAGGTATCATTTTCCCAATCAAAATCTTCCGAAATCACAACCGCTCTTGGGGCAAGATGTGCGTTGTCGCGATTATCTAAAAGCAAGAACCAAGAACGACTTTCTTTACTACTTAAATCAGGTTTACCATTCACGGCTTTCGCATAGGGATCGAGCATTAATTTATTCGGGTTGGCATATTCGCCGTGAATACGAAATCCATATTCCGTACCAGTTTTCACGCCAGTTACCGCCAAATGCCACACATTTTCAGTACACACCATTGGAAAGCGAGTTTCTTGATTTTGTTCGTCAAAAAGGCAAAGTTCGATGCCTATTGCCGCAGCGGAAAACAGAGCAAAATTGGTAATTTGCACGTTGTTTTCGACCGCTTGTGAGTATCCCATTGGAATAGGATTGCCGTTGTTGTAAATCGTAAACATATCTTTCGTTGTTCCTAGGGTAACAAGTTACCCTAGGTTAGTTATAATCCAACCCCTTTGGGGGTGTAATTTGCTATTCTATTCCACTATTTGGTTCTCCAAATGGGAACGCCTATGCCTAACCGTGGGGTATTTATACCCACGGATCACTCTACTGATTTCAATCTCAAATAAACCGTTGCTAACGGCGGAATGGACACTGAAATCGAATTTTCTCGTCCGTGGCTTTCGATGTTTTCACTTACGACACAACCAAAATTACCCACATTTGAGCCTTGGTAATACATTGAATCGGTATTCAAAATTTCTTCATATTCGCCCGCAATATTCACGCCGATGCGGTAGTCGTGACGAGGCACAGGGGTAAAGTTACTGATGACAATAATGCCTTCTCCGTTTGAACTGCGACGCTCAAAGGCGAACACAGAATTTGCCGCATCATCAACGACAAGCCAATCGAAACCTTCTGGGGAGTTGTCAAGTTCAAAGAGCGGTCGATTTTTTTGATAAATTTGATTGAGGTCTTTAACCAGCTTCAACACGCCTTTGTGCCAGCCTCCGCCAATATTTTCATCAAGCAAGAACCAGTCTAAACTTTCTTCGTAATTCCATTCTCTGCCTTGAGCAAATTCATTACCCATAAAGAGCAATTTTTTGCCTGGGTAGCCCCACATATAACCGTAATATGCACGCAAGTTAGCGAATTTTTGCCACGTATCGCCTGGCATTTTGCCAAGAAGTGAATATTTACCGTGAACCACTTCATCGTGCGAAAGTGGCAGCACAAAATTTTCGCTATATTGATACACCATTCCAAAGGTCATTTTGTTGTGATGATATTGGCGGTAAATTGGGTCAAGCTGCATATAGGCGAGCGTATCGTTCATCCAGCCCATATTCCATTTGAAATTAAAACCTAATCCACCGTTTTCGCTTGGGTGAGTTACGCCTGCAAAAGAAGTTGATTCTTCCGCAATGGAAATTGCTCCCGCCATTTCACTGTGAATTTTCCAGTTGGTATGTTTTAAAAACTCGATGGCTTCTAAATTTTCACGTCCGCCATATTGATTTGGAATCCACTCGCCTTCAGCACGGCTGTAATCGCGGTAAATCATCGAAGCCACGGCATCTACGCGAATACCATCTACACCAAAGCGTTCAAGCCAATACAGTGCATTACTGGATAAGAAGTTTTTGACCTCATTACGTCCATAGTTATAAATCAAGGTATTCCAATCTTGATGATAACCTTCGCGTGGGTCGGCGTGTTCGTAAAGAGCCGTGCCATCGAAAGCACTCAAGCCGTGAGTATCGCTTGGGAAATGCCCTGGCACCCAATCTAAAATCACGTTGATGCCTGCTTCGTGAGCACGTTTTACTAAACGGCGAAATGCTTCAGGCGAGCCAAAACGACTGGTTGGCGAATAAAGTCCAAGTGGTTGATAGCCCCAAGAACCATCAAACGGAAATTCAGAAAGCGGCAAAAATTCAATGTGGGTAAAACCCATCTCTTTTACATAAGGGATCAATTCATCAGCAATTTGATCGTAATCTAGCCAAAAATTGTTCTCCAAATTACGACGCCAAGATCCTAAATGTACTTCATAAATAGAAATCGATTGATTTGATTGATTTGCTTGACGACGTTGTTCCGTCATTTCCACTACATTTGGCAAGGCACTGACTTGCGAAGCCGTATCAGGGCGAAGCTGCGAACTAAAGGCATAAGGATCCGCTTTCAAACGAAGATTGCCATGACAATCAATTAATTCAAACTTATAGAGCTGTCCTAAACTGGTTTTTGGTAAAAAGAGCTCCCAAACACCACTTTTTAGATGAAAACGCATAGGATGACGACGACCATCCCAATAGTTAAAATCACCAACAATAGAAACTCGTCTTGCATTAGGTGCCCACAAGCGGAAATTCACTCCGCTCACACCATCACATTCCATAAAATGTGCACCAAGTACTTCATACGGGCGAAGCATAGAACCTTCAGAAAGTAGCCATTGTTCTAAATCATCAATCATAGGATGAAAACGATAAGGATCTTCGACTATTTGCGATTCATTGCCCCAAAAAACCTGTAATTGATAAACAAAAAAATGACGACAATTTGGAATAATACCAACAAAAAAGCCACGATCATCGACACAATCAAGTTCCGTTATTTCTTTACCACTTTCACGCTCAATCACTATCACTCGATTGGCATCTGGCAATAAGGTGCGAATTTCTACGCCGAGATCAGTTTCGTGCATACCAAGCGTAGCAAAAGGATCGCCATTGCTCGCATCAAAAAAACCATCAATAATTGCTTGAGTTACTGTGGTTGTCATATTTACTCCTTATACATTTCGCCCTTGGTTAATTTGCACAAAGAACGTTTTTAAAGCGTCATTGCTAAAAATAAACGCTAACGGTTGAGCAAGTTTCTTGCACCAATTTGGGTATTCATTTGAGGTGCCCGGCAAATTAAAACTGATTTCTTGGCTAAGTAAATTTTCTAATTGCACACCAATCAATCGGCTATTACTTTTCGCTAAATAATGATGGATCATTCGGTTTAAATGATCATGCATCGCCATAGAAAGCGCATCGCCTTCATAATGTGGTGGTAAATAATTATCACGATGTAAACTATTTAATAAGGCTTGTTTATCCATGACGCGTTGATCGTATTTTTGCTTAAGCACTTCCCCATTCAAAATACCGAGTTGATTAAATAATTCTAAATCACGACAATGCCAAAAACTTTGTAATGAGGGAACATCATGAGTGCCAATAGTGGCATAAGCATTTCTAGGATAATCAGATATACGAGGAAATTCGCCATTTCTTTGGGCGAAATACAATACAAAATAAGAGAAAATTTGAAACTCGTTTAATTTCCACCGCACTTCATCAGGCACGGTGCCGAGATCTTCACCAATAATCAAACATTCATTGCGCACACTTTCTATGGCAAGAATCGCCATTAATTCATCAAAAGGATAATGCACATAAGCACCGTCAGCCGCGGTTTTTCCTTCTGGAATCCACCACAAACGGAATAAGCCCATAACATGATCGATGCGTAGCACACCGAAATATTGCATATTGGCACGTAGCATATCGATAAATGGCGCAAAGCCACGTGCTTTTAGCACCATCGGATTATAAGGTGGCAAGTTCCAATTTTGCCCGACTGGGCCTAACGGATCGGGTGGTGCACCAATAGAGGCATTTACACAATATAAATCAGGATCACTCCAGACATCAGCACTACCACGAGAACTATTCACCGCTAAATCGCCATAAATACCCAACTTCATACCAGACTGTTTACAAAGATTTTGTAATGCGGAAAGTTGTTCTTCTGTAAGCCATTGCAACCAAGCAAAAAATTGGATTTGCTCACGGTGTGTTTTTAATAGGGCTTTTCTTTTTGCCGCACTTAAATGTTGCCATTCCTTACGCCAGCCAAGCCAACCAATGGTATTTTCTTCTGCTTGATGATCAGCGTGTTCTTGTAAATCCAAGACATTAAATAAGCACTGTAACAACAAAGGTTCCCCTTTGTTTTTTAAATAATCGGCAAAGATTTTTCGACGTGTCACAATTTCAGCGGATTGACTACGTTGAAAGAAATCAAATAGAAACTCAAGTGCGGTTAATTTTAAAGCCCAAATTGAAGAATAATCGACGCAATCACTTTCACGTAAATTACCAATTTTTTCTTGAATATCCTCACGCTTAAACCAATCTTGCACTGAACGGCAACGCTTAAATTCGGGTAAATCAGGAATTGCCAAATATAAAAAATTCAACCAACGACGAGAGGATGAACTATAAGGGCTTGCCCATTTTGGCACAGCAGGATACGGCAAATGTAATGGATTAATTCCCACATAATCTGCGCCTAATTTTGCACTTTTTTCGATCAAATAAGCTAAATCACCAAAATCGCCAATGCCCCAATTTTGTTCTGAGCGTAAACTATAAAGTTGCACATTCACGCCCCACACTTTTTTATTTTTTAATACGGGTGGTTGAAAAGCTGTTTTAGGAGAAATAAGTAAACGAACGCGGTACTGTTCAGTATCAGAAAAAATAGATAATTGATAATAGCCAAAAGGAAGTGGAGGCAGGGAAAGTGCGGATAAATTTGAAAGTGTTTTTTCTAACAGAATGACATTAGATTCATCAATCAGTTGATAACGATATTCACTAGCAGGCGGCAAATCTAGACGATTGAGTCGATAATCAATCGGTTCATTTTCAAATGCAGCCAGTACATCGTCAAACTGTCCTTTCGCTTTTGGCGGAGGCTGCAGAAGCTCAACAAAAGTTGAAACTGTCTTTTCATCTGCGAAAATAAGATGTCCATCAATATCATAATGAGAAAGCGCGATACCGCATTTTTCTGCTTTTTGTTTGAGAGAATCCGAGATTTGCATAGACACCACATGACAACTGTATAACTCTTGTTAGGGATTATAACCAAGCTGAAAGTGATGACAACTGGCTTTATTTAAAAGTGTGATCTTCGTCAAAATAAAGCCTCTAATCAGTTAAGTAAAATCTAACTTTTAGAGGCTAAATATAAAACTAAATTTTTCGTGAATAAAATCTTATTAAAATTTTAACGCCTTTACTTTTTCTAATAACACTTTACCCATAGGGCTAGGATCACCTTTAAAAAGTGTTTTTAAACCATTGCTTTTTATAATGTGACGACGAAGCTCTAGACGCTCTTTATGGTTTTCAGCAAGTCTTACTGCACAATCAATATATTCTTCCACACTCTGTGCAATAAGCCATTCTGGTAAACCTAAACGTTTGAATAACCCTTCATCAATATGTTCATGTACTTCATCCCCAGTCTTACAAACACCAACTAGACCAAGTGTTACCATATCAATAATTCCATTTGTATTACCAAATGGAAATGGATTCAGCATCATATCACATTGGTGTAAAATACTGAGATACTGATGATAAGGCGCGTGAGCATGAGCCGTTGCACTATCGCCTAAATACTGCTCAATAAACCACTTAACATAAGGGTGTGTAATACCGAAAGACTGCCCTAGTGCGAAATGGAAATGAACTTTCACTTTAGCCTTATCACGAATTATTCTCAATGTTTCAAGGAATGTTGGATTCAATTTCATTGTTGTTGCAGCAATACCGATATTTACCACTTCGGGTTCTTCTCTGAACAAGTAATCGACTTTTTCAGGTGCCAATGCTGACGGCACATAAGGTAGTGCATCTTTTGGTAAACGGAGTAATGTTTCACTAAAACAGTCTTCTGAGCCTACATAATCATCTTCAACAATCACATATTCAATGAAATCAGAATGAGTTGTTGCTGGATGCCCCAATGCTATTGCTTGAATTGGAGCTAAGCGTGTATTACTTGCAAAAATTGTTGTTAAATCCATACCGATACTTGGCATATAAAAAACAGCTGCTCCATATTCTTCGCACTTATCACGAATAAACTCAAGACGTTGGAAAATGCTATCGCCTTCAAGTTGGAAAAACTCATCAAATACCTCGCGTCCAAGCTGATCCACTGCTTCTCCACCAATACCAACCAAATGGAATTTCTTACGTGCAGCAATCATTGATGTAGAATGAGTACGATAAATAGAATGTGCGGAATGAAAATGCTCTAAAAGCACTACCATAACAGGTTTACGACGACGTTTACCTAATGAAGTTATTTCACGATCTTTCCACCCCTGAGCTAACAAATGTTTACGTATAACCTGATTTAGCGCACGCTTTACATCATGTTTATTTTGAGCAAAATCGTAACTGCAATGCATATACACATCATGAGAAATACTAGAAGGCAATTTATCTAAATTTTCAAATTCAGCCAACTTTTTAGGAAACCATTGTAAAAGAATCGCTCTTTTATTAAACGAGGTACCAGTGCCAATAAAACGTGGTGATTGCAAAGCAAAGCAAAGAGATGCACAAAGCTCTTTATTTATTTCCCAAAGCGCATCCAAATTAATATTAATATTTGATTCAGATAAATATAAAATACAGAATTTCGCAAATGAAGAAAACTCAGTATTTAAGTGTACATCACCATCAGGATCTGGGTTAATATTGTAGGTTCTTAGAATATGATCTGCATTCACATAAGGTGAACTTGCAAAAATAAACGTTAACCAACGCTGAAAACCAATAAAACTCAGTGCTCCACTTTCTGAAATAATCAAATTAGGATCAGTAAATAACTCTGTTATAGCATTAGCTACGCGAGTACAAAAATATTGAGTACGCTTTTCTAATAAATCTGAAATTTGCTCAGGAAAATCAAATTCTATACCATCAATCCCACCAAAATTGTCATCAATTTTCCGTAAAATATTCAAAAGTTCTTGGCAAGCACCTTCATAATTTTTATTCAAAATTTCTTTTTCTAAGCGGTTAACGCTGGGTTGTAGTATTGTCATAATTCCTTCTATAATCAATTAAATATATGACGCTTTAGCAGATAAAACTCTATAGAATTTTATTCTCATAAGTCATTATTATCGGCGCGAAATTATAAATAATTACACAAATAACGCTAGTTTTTTATAAAAACTTAAATCACAAACTCAAACCAATCAATCACATCGCGTTCGTGAATACCGTTTTTAATCAAAATATCCGCATTTTTTACAGAATGGGGAGAGCCAGAAATAAGCGGATGCCATTTGGGTAGCGTTTTTCCTTCATAAAGTAAACGATAAGCGCAAGTATCAGGCAACCAATGAAAATCAGGTAAATTCTTTTTGGTGAGTTTGGTGCAGTCGGTTTCAATTTTAAAACGCTCTAAATAATTACCGCACTTTCCAGTTTCCACATCTAAAAGGTTGCAAGCAATTCGAGTGTAATAAAGTTTTTGGCGTTTGCCTCGCCCTTGAATATATTTGCGATAACAGCATTTGCCGCAGCCATCACATAAGGCTTCCCATTCAGATTCGGTCATTTCAAGCAGGGATTTTGTTTGCCAAAAATTAGGTTCAAGTTGCATAGTTGATACAAATAAAAAGTGCGGTCAAAATCACATTTATTTTGACCGCACTTGGTTGATTAAAATTAGAAGCCTTCTTTTAAGCTTACTGTTAAGTTAAATACCAAATGTTCAGGACGGCTATCTTTACTATCTGCACAGAAATAACCTTCGCGTTCAAATTGGTAACCTTTTTCTGGTTCCGCATTTGCGAGGCTTTGTTCTACAAAACCGTGTTTTACCACTAAAGAGGTTGGATTTAACACGCTTTCAATATCATCTTCAGCACCTGGATTTGGCACGGTAAATAAGCGATCATACAAACGGAATTCAGCTGGGTGATTATGTACAGCCGATACCCAGTGAATGACACCTTTCACTTTACGACCATCTGCTGGATTTTTACCTAAAGTTTCAGGATCGTAAGTACAGAAGATCGTGGTGATTTCACCATTTGTATCTTTCTCTACACGTTCTGCTTTAATCACATAAGCATTACGTAAACGCACTTCTTTACCTAATACTAAACGTTTATATTGTTTGTTTGCTTCTTCACGGAAGTCTGCGCGATCAATATATAGCTCTTTCGTAAACAGCAATTGACGCTCCCCTAATTCAGGACGATTAGGGTGATTTGGTGCCGTTAAGGTTTCTTCGCCTTCAAAGTTTTCAATCACTACGCGAACAGGATCAATCACCGCCATTGCGCGTGGTGCATTTTCGTTCAAATCCTCACGAATGCAGGCTTCAAGTGCAGAATATTCCACCACGTTATCTTGTTTAGTCACACCGATACGACGACAAAATTCACGTAACGAAGCTGGGGTATAACCGCGACGGCGTAAACCTGAAATCGTTGGCATACGAGGATCGTTCCAACCGTCCACAATACCGTCATTCACTAATTTTAATAATTTACGTTTAGAGGTTAAAGTACCTTCTAAATTTAAACGTGAAAATTCATATTGATGCGGTAATGGACGTTCAATACTAATATTGTCTAACACCCAGTCATATAAACGACGATTGTCTTGGAACTCTAATGTGCATAGAGAATGTGTAATACGCTCAATCGCATCAGAGATACAATGAGTGAAATCGTACATTGGGTAAATGCACCATTTTTCGCCTGTTTGATGATGACTGGCAAATTTAATGCGATAAATTACAGGATCACGCATTACCATAAATGGCGAAGCCATATCAATTTTTGCGCGTAAACTTGCTTTACCCTCGGCAAATTCGCCATTTTTCATTTTTTCAAATAAAGCTAAGTTTTCTTCAATAGTGCGGTCACGATATGGGCTGTTTTTACCTGGCTCAGTTAATGTACCGCGATATTCACGCATTTCTTCTGGAGAAAGCTCATCCACATACGCTAAACCTTTTTCGATTAACTCAATGGCATAGCCATAAAGTGCATCGAAGTAATCAGACGCATAACGCGGTTCGCCTTCCCATTTAAAGCCTAACCATTCCACATCGGCTTTAATGGAATCCACATATTCCACGTCTTCTTTTACAGGATTGGTGTCATCAAAACGTAGGTTACATAAACCCTGATATTCTTTGGCTAATCCAAAGTTTAAACAAATAGATTTTGCGTGACCAATATGCAAATAACCGTTCGGCTCAGGCGGAAAACGGGTATGCACACTTTTATGTTTACCCGAAGCTAAATCTTCATCAATAATTTGGGTAATAAAATTGTGAGTGCGAGTATTTGCAGCACCCAAAGATGTCTCTGTCATCATTTTCTCTCGTTAAAATAAAAAAATATTTGGCTATTCTATACAAATCTAAGGGAAAATAAAGGTTCATCTCTTGTTCTTGCCATAGAAATACTGGATTTAAATAAAAGATTGTAAAAACTTGCCATAAAAAAACGCCACGAAATTATCGTGGCGATGTATAAATGCAAAAAGTGCGGTAAGTTTTTTGGCAATTTAGCTTACCAAACCCAACCAGCTCCCATTTGATAGGAAATTTTACTGTTTTTGCCTGCATTCACGGCGATACCGCTTTTTAATGTGATATTGGCTTTTGGTGTGTAGCCAACACCAATCGCCACCGCATTACGGCTGCCATAACCGCCCACCGCTGCAGAAAAACTCGCTTTTCCGACCACTTGTGGCAAGACTAAACCAGAAAGTGCGTTAGCTGCCGCCAAACCACGTTCTAATTTGCTGTCTAATTTCCCTAATTTGCCATTTAACTCGTTAAAATCTGATTGGAAATTATGCACTTGCGTTTGCAATGTTCCTAATTTGAGGTCGGTATATTGATTTGCAGTTTGTAAAGTTTGTGTATCGCCAGCTTCACGGTTAGCAACTTCTGCTGTAATTTGTGAAACTACTTCATTTTTTGCTTGAACAATTTTGCTATCTACACCAGCAACTTTAGTTTCTACATCAGTAACTTTATCTCCAATTTGAGTAACTTTACCTTCAACTTGAGTAATTTTACCATCTGTTGCAGTTATTTTAGTTTCGATACCTGCCACTTTTGTATTTAATGGACTGAATTTATCATCGGTATATTGCTTCGCATCTACTAAAGATCTTCTATCGCCATCTTCACGCAAAGTCACTTCTGAAGCGATTTTACCATCTGTATATTGATTTGCATCTTCTAAAGTTTTCGCATCGCCTGCTTCACGTTTAAGTGCTTCTGAAACAATTTTTCCAGCGGTAAATAATTTAGCATTTGCTAAAGTTTTTGTATCCCCCTCTTCTCTTTTAGTTGCTTCTAAAGCGATTTGTTCAGTAGTAAATTGTTTAGCAGTCTCTAAAGTTTTCGCATCGCCTGCATCTACTTGTTTTTTATTAGTAACATCATAATCATTTGTACCCTCTGCTACATTAGATAAAATTCTTTTGATGCTAGGATTATTTTCATTTATTTTATCTCTACCAAAAGAAACTTCATTTTCTCTTGTTGTTCTTGATGAAGCACCAATCGCAACAGAATTTGTATATTCGGATTTTGCATAAAAACCAAATGCCATTGATTTTTCTGCCGTGGCTTGCGCACTGTTACCAACAGCAATTGAGTTTTTGCCTGATGCTTTGCTATCAAAACCTGCTGCAATAGCATATTCGCTTTCAGCTTTAGCAGAACCACCGACGGCAATGCTATCTTCCTTAGTCGCTTTTGCCTCGTTACCAATCGCCACGGCACGAGTTCCTCGAGCTTTAGCGCTATTGCCTATAGCAACCGCCCTTAATACTTTTCCACCTTGTTCTGTTGCCTGAGCTTCGCTTGATTCGCCTAATACCACATTCGCTACACCGTTTACTCTATTTAATAAACCAAGCACCGTATTGTTCGCACTATCCTCCCCATCAATTTTATTACCACGTCCAAATACAAAACTCCGACTTCCATTTACAGTATTTTCTTTACCAAAAATAGAAAGCCCAGCACCATTTACTACATTCTTATGACCATAAACGTGATTATGCCCTATATTGTCATCTGCTTGATGTATACCTGTTACTATATTCTCTATACCTGTAATAATAGTTCCTTTGTTTTCAATACCTTTTAGTTCATTTTTAGCACCAATAATTAAATTATCTTCATAATTTGCAATAGTACCAAAAATAAACAAGGGTCTTTGACTATTTAGTTTATTGTTTTTTAAATTACCGATAACAAGATTAGTATTATCAAATTCTTTCAGTCCAGGAGTATCCGCCGCAAAGGCTTGAGAGGAAATCAGCAAACTGCTGATAAGTGAAGCTGCCGTGGTTAGTTTGACAGATGAAAAGAAAAGATTAATATTGCTTGCTTGCTTGCTTGCTTGCTTGCTTGCTTGCTTGCTTGCTTGCTTGCTTGCTTGCTTGCTTGCTTGCTTGCTTGCTTGCTTGCTTGCTTGCTTGCAGAATTGTAATAAAACATATTATATCCTCCTAGGATAAAACAAAAAAGAAACATGACTTTACGTTAAATAGATTGATATGTAAAGGAAATACAATTTTTTCGTGCAAATTCTACTATTTAACTTTAAAATACCTGCCACTGAACAAACGTTCATTATAAATAATGGTCACAATATTTATTTTATAAATAAAAAAGTGCGGTTAAAATCATCCGCACTTTCCACTCATTTTCGTAAGAAGGAAAACTCAATGTTTAAAATGAAAAATATCACGCTTGCTTTGTTGATATCTGGTGCATTGGTGGGATGTGCCAATATTGGCGATTCTTATCAAGCTAGCCTTGAAGATTACAAGCAATATGAAGAAATTACCAAGCAATATAATGTAAAAGAAAATTGGTGGTCATTGTATAACGATGCGCAATTAAATCGCGTAGTAGAACAAGCGTTAATAAACAACAAAGATTTAGCTAAAGCAGCCGTGGCTGTAAACCGTGCGCTTTACAGTGCAAATTTAGTGGGTGCAAATTTAGTGCCTGCATTTAATGGTTCAACTTCATCAGCGGCACAACGTCGAGTTGATACAAGTGCAAACTCTGCCATTTCACACAAAGGTTCTTTAAATGTGAGCTATACATTGGATCTTTGGCAACGTTTAGCCAATGCCGCTGATGCTGCAGAATGGTCGCACAAAGCAACCGCTGAAGACATGGAATCTGCTCGTTTATCATTAATCAATTCTGTGGTCACGACTTATTATCAAATTGCTTATTTAAATGATGCAATTAGCACAACCAACGAAACGATCAAATATTACACGGATATTGGCAATATTATGCAAACGCGTTTAGCACAGGGTGTGGCTGATGCGGTCAGTGTTGATCAAGCACAACAAGCAGTATTAACAGCGCGTAATAACAAATTAAATTTTGAAACCCAACGCAAAACGGCAGAACAAACGCTACGGAATCTTCTTAACCTAAAACCAAATGATGCGTTAAATATCACGTTCCCACATATTATGAATGTGAAAACTGCCGGGGTGAATTTGAATGTTCCTGTATCTGTGATTGCAAATCGTCCTGATGTAAAAGCAGCGCAATTCCGTTTAAGTAGTGCATTCAAAAATGCCAAAGCAACTCAAAAAAGTTGGTTCCCAGAGGTTAATTTAGGTGGAAGTCTATCTTCAACCGCAAGTACTGTTGGCACGGCGTTACACAATCCTGTGGCTGCTGGCACAGTCGGAATTAGCCTACCATTCCTAAATTGGAACACCGTAAAATGGAACGTTAAAATTTCTGAAGCTGACTACGAAACCGCACGTTTAAATTACGAACAACGTATTACCACGGCTCTCAATAATGTGGATACCAACTACTTTGCCTTTACCCAAGCGCAAAGCACATTAAGGAATTTACAGCAAACCCATAGTTACAATCAGCGTATCACGCAATATTATCGAAATCGCTATAATGCGGGCGTATCAGAATTGCGCGAATGGCTAGTTGCAGCCAATACTGAAAAATCATCACAACTTGCGATTTTGAACGCAAAATATCAAGTGCTACAAAGTGAAAATGCAGTATATAGCTCAATGGCGGGATATTACTCTCGTTAATAAAACTAAACATAGGGCGTTTTTAAACGCCCTTTTTAATATTACATTCCTCACTTAACGTATAAACCTTACCAATAAATATTCCTAAAAATGAAAAAACAACTGACTTTTTATTTTATTCGTCATGGCCGCACTGTTTGGAACGAACAAGGATTAATGCAAGGCAGTGGAGATTCTCCATTAACAGAAGAAGGCATTCAAAGTGCGGTAAAAACTGGGCAAGCTTTACAAAATATCGATTTTATTGCGGCCTATTCAAGCTGTTTACAACGAACCATTGACACAGCCAATTATATTATTGGCGATCGTGGCATTCCCTTATTCCAACATCGTGGATTAAATGAACATTATTTTGGTAGTTGGGAAGGAACGAATGTGGAACTGATCCGACCTTTACCCGAATTCCAACAAATGATTAATGATCCTGCAAACTATAAAGCTGAATCGAATGGTGGAGAAACTTATGAACAACTAGCAAAACGAGCTATCGCAGCAGTACAAGACATCATTAAGATTCATCAAGAAGGGAATATTTTAGTGGTATCGCATGGCCATACCTTGCGTCTATTGATTGCTTTACTCAATGGCGAAACTTGGCAAAATCACCGAGATAAAGACAAATCAGTATCTTTATTAAATACAGCTATTAGCGTCATGCATTATGACAGTGAAAAAGGCTTTAGCCTTGAAAAACTAAATGACACAACGCATTTACAATAGATAAAAAAAAGCCCCTAAATC
This sequence comes from Haemophilus haemolyticus, assembly GCF_003493605.1. GTDB lineage: Bacteria > Pseudomonadota > Gammaproteobacteria > Enterobacterales > Pasteurellaceae > Haemophilus > Haemophilus haemolyticus_J. Next base: position 23,864 of record NZ_QQKA01000001.1, on the reverse strand, counting down.
ATTAGGGGCATCAAAAAGGAATTTATGAATAAAATCTCTAAAGTTTAGCTTTATCAAAGGAATCTCGATAAAACAGGGTCATTATATTGATTAATCTAAAGAATAGCAAGAGAAATCTTTACATTTCTTTACAAATCTTTACGCTTCTTTACATTTCAGCATTTCGATAATTACTTGAACCGTCTTTTCCATGCCTTGTAAAGAAACCAACTCGTGTTTACTATGGAAATTATAGCCACCAGTAAAAATATTCGGGCATGCTAAACCTTTAGATGCTAAAAATGCCCCATCTGTACCGCCTCGAATCGACTTGTGACTTGGTTTAACCCCTACCGCTTTCATTGCTCGATCAGCAAGTTCAATTGATTGAGGAACATTTTTTACCACATCATACATATTTTGGTAGCTATCTTGAATTTCTAACTCAATAGACTTTTTCAAACCTTTTTTAGCATTAAATTTTTCCACCTGACTTTTAATGAAGGCTTTTCTTTGTGCGAAATTCTGCTCATCAAAATCACGAATCAAATAAGTGAGCTCTACTTGCTCAATATCGCCAGAAAAATCTTCTAAATGATAAAAGCCCGCTTTCCCATCTGTTTTTTCTGGTACTTCATCAACTGGAAAAACTTGCTGGAACTCGCAAGCTAAAGTCAGTGCATTCACCATTTTTCCTTTTGCGTAACCAGGATGAATACTACGCCCGAAAAACCGCACTTTTACCGTTGCAGCATTAAAGTTTTCGTATTCTAATTCCCCTACTTCGCCACCATCAATGGTATATGCCCAATCACAGGAAAACTTTTCCATTGGGAAATAATGGATTCCCAAACCAATTTCTTCATCAGGCGTAAAAGCAACACGAATATTGCAATGAGGAATATTCTCTTTCTGAAGAATGGAAAGTGCGGTCATAATTTCTGCAATTCCCGCTTTATTATCCGCCCCAAGCAAAGTGGTTCCGTCGGCAACAATCAGAGTCTGCCCGACCAATTTTTGCATAAAAGAATAATAAACAGGACTAATAAACTCCTCACCAATACCTAATGCAATATCTCCGCCACGATATTGCTCTATCACTTCGGCACGTACATTTTTGCCACTACATTGCGGGGACGTATCAAGATGCGCAATTAAACCAATGGTTTTCGTCAAGCTAGGATCATTAGCGGGTAAAAATGCTGTTACCACCGCATATTTACTTACTTCAACATTCTCCAAACCAAGCTGGATGAGTTCTTTTTCCAGCTGCATGGCTAACTTCATTTGCCCGACAGAGCTAGGGGAATGCTTCGCGTTAGGTTTTGATTGGGTGTCAAAAGACACATAATGTAAAAATCGTTCTAAAAGTTCTGTTTTATCTGTTTGAGAAATCATATTCTCGCTCCTTTTAAAAAAATCTTTTTTAGTTTAACGAGAAAAATAGAAAACACCTTGATATATAACAATATTTATAAAATTAACGAAGTAAAATTCATCGAAAGTGCGGTTAAATTTCTCGTTATTTTTATGGATGGCAGTTTTTTTACTTTCTAAGGCATTAAGTCCTTTTAATTATTAACAATTCACTATATCATAGGCGCCTATTTTTATATGTCGCCCCTGCAGTCTTGCAGGTTTTATTTCTACTCAGTACCAAATCATTGGTGAAATTAGGGAGAAAACCAAAGCTAGTGGAAAATCAGCTTCAAAACAAGCCTATTATTGAGCTTCGTTCAATCAAAAAATCCTATGGTTCTAACACCATTATTAACGATTTCAATCTTACAATTAATAACGGTGAATTTGTCACTATTCTCGGCCCTTCAGGCTGTGGTAAAACCACAGTTTTACGCTTACTTGCAGGCTTAGAAGAATTGGATTCAGGTAGCATTATTTTAGATGGTGAAGATATCACCAATGTGCCAGCGGAAAAACGTCATATTAATACGGTATTCCAAAGCTATGCGCTATTTCCACATATGACAATTTTTGAGAACGTGGCTTTTGGTTTGCGTATGCAAAAAGTACCAAACGACGAAATTAAACCGCGTGTTTTAGAAGCCTTGCGTATGGTACAGCTAGAAGAAATGGCAGATCGTAAGCCAACTCAACTTTCTGGCGGACAACAACAACGTATTGCCATCGCTCGCGCCGTAGTAAATAAACCAAAAGTGTTGTTACTTGATGAGTCTTTATCTGCATTGGATTACAAATTGCGTAAACAAATGCAAAATGAACTCAAAATGTTACAACGTCAGCTTGGCATTACCTTTATTTTCGTCACCCACGATCAAGAAGAAGCCATTACAATGTCTGATCGCATCGTATTGTTACGTAAAGGTAAAATCGCACAAGATGGTTCTCCACGTGAAATCTATGAAGATCCAGCGAACTTATTCGTTGCTCGTTTCATTGGCGAGATTAATGTATTTGAAGCAACGGTGATTGAACGTAAGTCAGAACAAGTTGTACTTGCAAATGTGGAAGGTCGAGTTTGTGATATTTACACAGACATGCCTGTTGAGAAAGATCAAAAACTTCAAGTACTACTTCGCCCTGAAGATATTGTGATTGAAGAATTAGATGAAAATGAACATTCTAAAGCAATTATCGGCCACATTGTTGACCGCACTTACAAAGGAATGACATTAGAATCAACGGTAGAATTTGATCATAATGGCATGCGTGTACTTGTAAGTGAATTCTTTAACGAAGACGATCCACATATGGATCATAGCGTAGGTCAACGGGTAGGCATCACATGGCATGAAGGCTGGGAGGTTGTTCTCAACGATGAAGATAATCAATAATAAATTCCAGAAAATTACTGTTGCGATTATCTTCAGTTGGCTCATCTTCTTTGTGTTGATTCCAAACTTATTGGTATTCGCCGTAAGTTTTCTGACTAGAGACGGTAGCGACTTTTACGCTTTCCCAATCACCATTGAAAACTACACAAACTTATTTAATCCGCTTTATGCACAAGTTGTGTGGAATTCATTGTATATGTCGGGCATAGCTACCATTATTTGCTTATTAGTTGGCTATCCATTTGCTTTCATGATGAGCAAAATTAATCCTAAATATCGACCGCTCTTATTGTTCCTTGTGGTATTACCATTCTGGACAAACTCGTTGATCCGTATTTATGGAATGAAAGTGTTTCTCGGTGTGAAAGGTGTACTTAACACTATGTTGATGGACATGGGAATTTTGAGTGAACCCATTCGCATTTTGAATACAGAAATTGCGGTAATCATTGGCTTAGTTTATTTACTATTGCCATTTATGATTTTGCCGCTTTACTCTGCGATTGAAAAATTAGACGGTCGCTTATTAGAGGCTGCAAGAGATTTAGGCGCAAATGCATTCCAACGTTTCTTCCGTGTCATTTTACCACTAACCATGCCAGGCATTATCGCGGGGTGTTTATTAGTATTATTACCGGCAATGGGTATGTTCTACGTTGCAGACTTACTTGGCGGAGCAAAAGTATTGCTGGTTGGTAACGTAATTAAGAGCGAATTCTTAATTTCTCGTAACTGGCCATTTGGTTCTGCAATCAGTATTGGTTTAACTGTTCTAATGGCATTGTTGATTTTCGTGTACTACCGCGCTAACAAACTATTGAATAAGAAAGTGGAGTTAGAATAATGAGTCGTTTACTACGTAATGCATTTATGTTTGTGGTATACGCTTATTTGTATATCCCAATTATCATTTTGGTCACCAATTCCTTTAACGAAGATCGTTATGGTTTAAGCTGGAAAGGCTTTAGCTGGAACTGGTACGAGCGTTTATTTAATAACGACACCTTAATACAAGCAGCGATTCATTCGGTAACTATTGCATTTTTTGCGGCTACACTAGCTACTATTGTAGGTGGATTAACGGCAATCGCACTTTACCGCTATCGATTCTGCGGTAAACAAGCGGTAAGCGGAATGTTATTTATCGTCATGATGTCACCAGATATTGTAATGGCAGTATCTTTACTCGCGTTATTTATGGTTGTCGGTATTTCATTAGGTTTCTGGTCTTTATTACTAGCTCATGTGACCTTCTGTTTACCGTATGTGACCGTAACTATCTTCTCTCGCTTAAATGGCTTTGATTCTAGAATGTTAGAAGCGGCAAAGGACTTAGGCGCAAGCGAAGTGACCATTTTACGTAAAATTATCCTTCCTTTAGCATTACCTGCAGTTGTATCTGGTTGGTTATTAAGTTTCACTATTTCATTAGATGATGTTGTGGTTTCATCATTCGTCAGCGGTGTAAGTTATGAAATCTTACCATTGAGAATATTCTCTCTAGTGAAAACCGGTGTAACACCTGAAGTTAATGCTCTAGCAACAATTATGATCGTGCTTTCATTGGCTCTTGTCGTTTTAAGCCAGCTAATTACACGAAAAAATAACCATTAATAAACAAAAGGTTTCACAAACCTTTGAATTTAAAATAGAATACGCCTTGACGCACAATCAAGGCGTTTTTTTATGCCTGTCATTCGGCAGGTGGTTTTTTACGACTCTTTACGGAGAACAAACAAAAATGAAAAAATTCGCAGGTTTAATTACTGCAGGTTTAGTAGCTGCAACTTTAACTGCTTGTAATGATAAAGAGAGCAAAGCTGAAGCTGCAAAATCTCCGGCTACTGCCAATGACACTGTGTATCTCTACACTTGGACAGAATATGTGCCTGATGGTCTTTTAGATGACTTCACAAAAGAAACAGGTATTAAAGTTATTGTTGCAAGTTTAGAATCAAACGAAACAATGTATGCAAAACTCAAAACTCAAGGTGCCTCTGGTGGCTATGATGTGATTGCACCATCTAACTACTTCGTCTCTAAAATGTCTAGAGAAGGCATGTTAATGGAACTAGATCACAGCAAATTACCTGTTATTAAAGAATTAGATCCTGATTGGCTCAATAAACCTTATGATAAAGGTAACAAATACTCTCTTCCACAATTATTAGGTGCACCAGGTATTGCATTCAATACCAACACTTATAAAGGCTCTCAATTCACTTCTTGGGCTGACTTGTGGAAACCAGAATTTGCAAACAAAGTTCAGTTATTAGACGATGCGCGCGAAGTATTCAACATCGCTTTATTGAAAATTGGTCAAGATCCAAATACTCAAGATCCAGCCATTATCAAACAAGCCTATGAAGAATTATTGAAACTACGTCCAAACGTACTTTCTTTCAATTCCGATAACCCAGCTAACTCTTTCATCTCGGGTGAAGTTGAAGTAGGTCAATTATGGAATGGTTCTGTACGTATTGCTAAAAAAGAAAAAGCACCTTTAGACATGGTATTTCCGAAAGAAGGTCCAGTACTTTGGGTTGATACTCTAGCAATTCCTAAAACCGCTAAAAACCCAGATGGCGCACATAAACTTATTAACTATATGTTAGGCGCTAAAGCTGCAGAAAAATTAACCTTAGCAATTGGCTATCCAACAGCTAACTTAGAAGCGAAAAAAGCATTACCAAAAGAAATCACTGAGGATCCAGCGATTTATCCACCTGCTGATGTATTAAAAAATAGCCACTGGCAAGATGATGTTGGCGATGCAATTCAATTCTATGAACAATATTACCAAGAATTAAAAGCAGCTAAATAATCTACAATCCAAAAGTGCGGATAAATTTCCCCGCACTTTTCTATTCGAGATAATATAAAAATAGCCGCACTCATCTTAAAGTGCGGCTATTTTATTAACTATTTTTTACTTCTGAACTGTAGCTAAAAATTCTTTACGAGTATCTCTATCTTCTAAGAATACGCCACCATAAGCAGATGTGACAGTATAACTATTTGTATCTCTAATACCACGCGCTTTCACGCAGAAATGGGTCGCTTTCACATATACCGCGACATCATCTGTCTCAAGAATTGTTTGAAATGCTGTCAAAAGTTGCTCGGTTAAGCGCTCTTGAACCTGTGGACGCTGAGCAAAAAATGAAACGATTCGATTAATTTTAGAAAGACCAATCACCCAATCTTTTGGATAGTACGCCACACAAACTTTACCATCAATCGTAACAAAATGATGTTCACAAGTGCTTGTTAGCGTGATGTCATTCACTTGTACCATTTCGCTGACTTTCATTTGATTTTTGATTTTTGTCATCTTTGGAAAATTCGCATAATCCATTCCACTAAAAATCTCATCAATAAACATTTTAGCCAAACGATTTGGCGTTTCTTCCAAACTATCATCTCGCAAATCTAATCCAATCAGCTTCATCACTTCATGCATGTGTTTTGCAATACTTTCTCGACGTTCATCTTTAGCCTGTGTTGGATCAATCATAGGTGTTTCAATGCCTTTTTCAATCAAGGCATTTCTTACATTTTGTGCATCCAGTGAAATTTTGCTCATAATAGTCTTTCCTAAAAAAATAATCGGCTATTCTAGCAAAGGATAATAGGATGGTAAAATGAGAAAAATTGCAAATTTGAATGAATTAGGCTTTAGATATAGAATAGCTGACAAATTTTATCAAATAAGGATTTTCTATGCTTACATTGGATCAAGCTCGCTCGAAAATGCTCGAACAGATTCCCTTCCCGACTCAAACTGAATACCTAAATTTACAAGATGCCGCCAATCGAATTTGTGCAGAAGATATTATTTCACCTATTAATGTTCCCTCTTTCGATAATTCAGCAATGGATGGCTATGCTGTACGTTTATCTGATTTACAACAATCTTTAACGCTTTCGGTAGCAGGAAAATCTTTTGCAGGTAATCCATTCCAAGGGGAATGGTCATCACAAAGTGCGGTCAGAATTATGACTGGTGCGATGATTCCTGAAGGCGCAGATGCAGTGATAATGCAAGAGCAAGTGATACTCAATGAAGACGGAACCGTCACTTTTAGTGAATTACCTAAACCAAATCAAAACATCCGTCGTATTGGCGAAGATGTAAAAAAAGGCGATGTGGTATTAGAACAAGGCGCACCACTCACCCCAGTTTCCTTGCCATTATTAGCCTCTCTAGGCATTGCAGAAGTAAAATGCTATCGCCAATTAAAAGTCGGCGTACTCTCAACTGGTGATGAACTTGTCGAAGTTGGCAAACCATTACAAAGCGGACAAATCTATGACACTAACCGTTTCACCGTAAAATTATTACTCGAAAAACTAAACTGTGAAGTCATTGATTTAGGACTATTGCCTGATAATGAAGCTGAATTTGAAAAAGCATTTATTGCCGCACAAAGCCAAGCCGATTTAGTGATTACCAGTGGCGGAGTTTCCGTTGGTGAAGCGGATTTTACTAAAGCAGTATTAGAAAAAGTAGGTCAAGTAAATTTCTGGAAAATTGCAATCAAACCCGGCAAACCATTCGCTTTTGGTAAATTAGAAAACGCTTGGTTCTGTGGCTTACCAGGCAATCCAGTTTCCGCATTAGTGACATTCTATCAGCTTGTTCAGCCACTTATTGCTAAACTGCAAGGCCAAAAACAATGGAAAAAACCACCGCACTTTTCAGCCATTGCCACAATGAATTTGAAAAAAGCACCTGGGCGTTTAGATTTCCAACGGGGTTTTTATCACATCAATGAACAAGGCCAAATTGAAGTGCAATCAGTGGGGTTCCAAGGATCTCATCTCTTTAGCGCTTTTGTAAAAAGCAATTGTTTTATCGTTTTAGAACAAGAACGTGGCAATGTCTCTGCCGGTGAAACGGTGACGATTGAGCCTTTCAATCATTTATTAGGATAAAAAATGATCGAACTTAGTCACGAAGAAGAATTGCGTTATAATCGTCAAATTATTCTTAAAAGAGTAGATTTTGACGGGCAAGAAAAACTTAAAGAAAGCAAAATGCTGATCGTTGGGCTTGGTGGTTTAGGCTGCGCAGCCAGCCAATATCTCGCAGCAGCAGGTGTTGGAAATTTAACTCTATTGGATTTCGATATAGTTTCTCTTTCGAATCTTCAGCGACAAGTCTTACACTGCGATGCTCGCTTGAATATGCCCAAAGTAGAATCAGCCAAAATTGCACTCAAGCAAATCAATCCACATATAAACATCGAGACGATTAATGCGAAGTTAGACGAAGAAAAACTCGCAGAAATCATTCCGCACTTTGATATTGTTTTAGATTGTACAGACAATGTGGAAATCCGTAATCAGTTGGATCGCCAATGTAATCATGCAAAAATTCCTCTTATTTCTGGCGCAGCGATTCGAATGGAAGGTCAGGTTTCCGTTTTCACTTATGAGCCGAATACGCCTACTTATCGTGATCTCAGTAAATTATTTGGACAAAATGTATTAAGTTGTGTGGAAGCTGGCGTGCTTGCACCAATCGTCGGCATTGTGGGCACGATTCAGGCCTTAGAAGCAATTAAAGTGCGGTTAAAAATCGGTAAGAATTTATGTGGCCGCTTATTGATGATTGATGGTTTTTCGATGAATATCCGAGAAATTAAACTTCCAACCCATATGGAATAAAACGCTTAAAAGAGAAAGAAATTTAACCTCACTTTTTATTAGCCATAACCTTTACGACAAAATACTATGACAACAGAAATTAAAAAACTTGATCCAGATACAGCCATTGATATTGCTTACGATATTTTCTTAGAAATGGCTGGAGAAAATTTAGATCCTGCTGATATTCTTTTATTCAATTTACAATTTGAAGAACGCGGCGGCGTGGAATTTGTTGAAACTGCCGATGATTGGGAAGAAGAAATTGGTGTACTAATTGACCCAGAAGAATACGCTGAAGTGTGGGTGGGCTTAGTCAATGAGCAAGATGAAATGGATGATGTCTTTGCTAAATTCTTAATTTCTCACCGAGAAGAAGATCGCGAATTTCACGTTATTTGGAAAAAGTAACGATAACGTAAAAATAAGGGAAATCATCTGATTTCCCTTTTTCTTTTCTCTTAAAATTAACGCGCTATTAAATTGGAAAACTCGAGAAAAAGACTAATAACAGCGGTGGTAATAAATTTGTCACCATACCAAAAGAAATGGCAATAGGCGTCACTTCAATTCCGCCTGATTTTTGAATAATAGGCAATGTACAATCTAATGCCGTTGCGCCTGTAATCCCAATAGCTGTAGAGCGATAATGTTGCATAAACAATGGAATCAAAAATAAGCTCAAAATTTCACGCGATAAATCATTGAAAAAGGCAATACTACCCTGTATCGGTCCCCAAGCATTTGTCAGCACGACGCTTGATAAAGAATACCAACCAAATCCCGATGAAAAGGCTAAACCTTGAGTAATCGGCATACTTAGAAAAAATGCTGAAATAACACCACCGACTAAAGAACTTAAGGTAAAAATTGCCCCCATCATTAAGCCTTGCTTATTTAATAAGACTTCTTTCAAGGAAATTCCGTTATTACGAAGCTGAATCCCGACAAAAAAGATCAACGCAATAAGCACGTAAAGATTGGAACCATGTGGGAAATGCAAGCAATCATTGCACAGCCAACCTAAAACGATGCCAATAATTACCGCACTTAATAATTTAATTGAATCCATTAACGAATGCCAACGAGATGGCAATTCTTCCTGTAAATAATTAACAGGCTTAGGCAAAGTGCGGTCATAAATGGCCAAGCCTACGATATTACAAGTCAGAATGATAGCGGATAGCTCCAAAGCAGTCATACCAATAATCGGCAGTTTTTGTTCTAAATGCTCGAGTTGCCCAAGCATAAACCCCATCATAAATAAAATAATGTAAAGCAATAACATCACCATTTTATTAATAAATGCCAACGCATTTTGATTCTGTATTTTGACTAAGTAGCCCAACATCATCGGCACAAGCACGATGAGTAGTCCATTAATTATTTCTTCCATTGTTTCCTTCACAAATATTACTTTTATCTCGTCTGTAAAAGTAAAGACCATTTCAATATCTAAGCACTATTTATAATATATACTTTTTATCAATCTACCAAATTCCCAATGAAAGAATATCTACGTTATGCCAGAAATAAAAAAGCGGCTGGTTAAATTTTAATTACCAGCCGCTTGATTTTATTTCTCAATAAACTTACTTATTTGCTCTGCACCTAAATGCCCTGGCACCGTTTTCTTCACATTTAAATCAGCATCTAAAAATAGATTAAACGGATAACCTCGAACATGAACACGATCAATAATATCACCATTTTCATCTAGCAAGACTTTAATATTTTTATATTCTAGCCCTTTGTACCACTCAATAAAATCAGCAGAGCCTTTTTCGCCTTTGTGATCGGGCGAAACAATGGTAATCACTTCAAAATTGCGATCTTTTTCCGCACTTAAATCATCAATTTCAGCTAATCCAGCCAAGCAAATCGGACACCATGACGCCCACATTTTAATGTATAGCGGCTTACCTTTATATTGTGAAAGTGTCACAGGTTGATTATTAAGATCTTTTAGTTGTACATCCGCTAAATTGGTTTCAGCAAAGCTGTTTAAACTAAACGCCATCAAAAAAATTGCCAGTAATTTTTTCATATTTATTTCCTTTTATTTCATATTTTTACGCTAAGTTATTAGTAATTAATAAAATACCCATCACAATAATCAAAATACCACCCGCAATTTTGAATTTATTGAGATGTTTATTAAGCCCTTTGACTCGTTTAAGCAAGCTATCAGAGAAGAACGAAAACAGTACAAAAGGCGTTGCCAAGCCTAAAACATAAACGAACATCATTGATGCACCGTAAAGTGAGGATCCTTCATCGCCTGATAAAGCTAACACGGAAGCCAAAATCGGGCCAATACAAGGTGTCCAACCAAGACTAAAGGTTAAGCCAAGCACAAATGCCTCAAGTGCAGTTGATTTTCCTGATGTTTTTATTTCCACCAATTTTGTGCGTTCAAGTAAACCAATTTTGAAAATGCCAAGTTGATGAATACCTAAAATAATCACGATAACGCCAGCAATAATGCGGGTGGTGTTACTAAATAAAATATTCCCTAAAAAGCCAAAACTAAAGCCTAAACTGACAAATGTAAGGGAAAGCCCTAAAATAAATAAAAAAGTATTTAAGACTTTTTTACCGCCTTTACTCAAAATACCGAAATAAATCGGGATAATCGGGAAAATACAAGGCGAAAGAAAAGACGCAAGCCCCGCTAAAAATACAGTTCCAATAAGGAGTTGTTGATCTAACATCCTACATCTCCTTATTTTTTAATGGATTGAATCAAATATCCGTATCCTGCCTTTTCCATTTCGGCTAACGGAATAAATTTAATTGATGCACTGTTAATGCAATAACGCAAACCGCCTTTATCTTTCGGGCCGTCATCAAATACGTGACCTAAATGAGCATTACCCGCACGGCTTAACACTTCGGTACGTTGCATATTGAAGCTGTTGTCGGTTTCATAATGCACTACATCTTTAATGATCGGTTTCGTAAAACTTGGCCAGCCACAACCTGATTCAAATTTATCATTTGAAGAGAAAACAGGCTCTCCTGTGGTGACATCAACATAAATACCAGGTTGGAAGTTATCCCAATATTCGTTACTAAAAGAGCGTTCAGTATGTTTATTTTGAGTAACGGAATATTGCAACGGTGTCAATTTCGCTTTAAGTTCTGCATCACTCGGTTTCGGATAATCTTTTTCATCAATCACAGGTTCATCTGCTTTGGTAATATCAATATGGCAATAACCATTTGGATTTTTCTTCAAATAATCTTGATGATATTCTTCCGCTACGATGTAATTTTTAATCGGTTGTACCTCAATTTGCACTGGTTTTTTATATTTGGTTTGAAGCTGGGCGAGAGCTTGTTCGATCACCGCTTTATCTGCCCCATCTTGATAATAAATCCCTGTGCGATATTGTCTGCCACGGTCGTTACCTTGTTTGTTTACACTCGTTGGATCAATCACTTTAAAATAATATTTAAGCAATTTATCTAACGAAATTTGGTTTGCATCGTAAGTGACTTTTACCGTTTCTGCGTGATCGGTTACCCCAATCATCTGATAACTGGTTTTATCCGTATTACCATTGGCATAGCCAGAAATTGCATCTTTCACACCGTGAATACGCTCCATATATGCTTCCATACCCCAGAAACAACCACCAGCAAGATAAATTTCTCGGATGTTTTGTGTATTTTCCATTGCCATTTTTTGTTCTCCAGATGATGATGTTGAATTTTGTATTGCTAAAGTTGGTGTAGCACTGCAAAGTGCGGTAATAAATAGAAATGTTTTTGATAGTTTCATTGCTTTTCCTTATGAAGTAAAAATTAACGTTACATAAGGTTAGACGGCGGATAATTCGATTTCTTACAGATTTTTGCAAAATTTTTAAAGAAATTGACTAAAATCCATTGTTATAACCAATAATAAAGCGTTAAGATGCCCAATCTCCCCCTCTTTTCTAAGGTAAAAATCTATATGCAATCACATTCCATTCCTTCACTTTATCACAAAGCAATTAGTTTTATGGTATCAGCGTACTTTTCCATTACCTTGATGAATGTATTTGTCAAAACGGCTTCTCAAACAATCCCTGCAAGTGAAACCTTATTTTCACGCTTTTTAATCGGCTTGCTTTTCTTACTTCCTTTTGTGATTAAAGATCGAGATTTTAAAGTGGATACTCGTCAATGGAAATTTTTAATCCTGCGTAATGCCGCGGGTGTATCGAGTATGTTGATTAACTTTTATGTCGTGAAGTTCTTACCGCTTTCCATCACTGTCTTGTTGATGAATACCTCTGCCCTATTTATCCCGATTTTATTGCTCTTTTTCCATCAAAAAACACCGCTTAATGTGCTTTTATGTAGCTTAATCGGTTTTCTTGGCGTTTCCATTATTTTACTCACCAATCACAATGGCAATGTTGATCCTATTTATGTGTTGGTAGGATTATCTGGTGCTGTATTGGCAGGAATGGCATTTATTGGCTTACAAGAATTAAACAAATACAACACACCAAAAAATATCGTATTTTATTTTCATCTGATTGGTACATTCATGTTACCAGTCTTCTTTATTAACCAATGGAAAATCCCTAATTTATACGAGCTTGGCTTATTGCTATTAGTGGGCGGATTTGGATTGATTTTCCAATTATTACTCACGCGCGCTTTTAAATACGCACCCGCCAATATCATTACTCCTTTTGCGTTCACTGGCGTAATTTTCTCTAGCGTTTTCGACTGGCTCTTTTGGCATCATACACCTAACCTCTATTTTTGGCTCGGTGCAGTTATAATTGTGGGCGCAGTGAGTTTATTGGCGAAGCTGAAGAAATAAAACCTTTGAGAGTATAAAATTCCGTACGGATAAGTTAGAAATACCGCTATAAAGTGCGGTCAAAATAGCGGTATTTTTTAATACTTTCATCACTCTTAATGTGAATCTTTAAATTTCTTCATCATCATACTTAAGGTTTTGCAATTTCGTTGAAAACGGCGGCAATGTGGGCAGGTAACTAAATGCACTTTTAGCCCCACTTTTTCTTGTATATCTAATGAACGTTCGTGTGATTCGGAAATCATTCGAGTGGCTTGGCGACAACGCATAATCTCTCCTAAAGTTTTTTTGAAAGACAGTTTTGCAACTGTAAACGAGCCCGATAAAGGGTGGTATGTAAATTAGACGAAGTTAAATGCGTTTCTTGACAAATTTCTTCAGATGAAAGCTCTAAAAACTCTCGCATCATAAAAATTTTTGCCTGTTTAGCGGGTAAACAAGTCAAACAAGTTTCAAAAATCAGCCAAAATTCATCGGAATAAACGGTTTCTTCTTCGCCTTGTAATTCACTCGGGTAATGTTCTGGTTTCCAATGCCCCTTTTCATCAAAAAATGAATTATTGGTATTTTCATCTTCAAGTTCACTTTCTAAAACAAACCGCCCTTTCTGACGTAAATAATCAATAATCTTATTTTTAAGAATCGCAAAAATCCAAGTTTTAAATGCAGATTGATGCTTAAAATTAGCGAGATTTTTGAATGCACTTAAAAAGGCTTCTTGTACTAAATCTTCGGCAAGATCAGCTTGATTAACTTGCAATCGTGCAAATGTCAGCATTTGAGTGCGAATTTGCTGAAGCTCAAGATCAGATATAACATTCATTTTAATTCCTTTAAAACTTATATAAGAAATGAAACCCACTTCCTTTAACATACTAAGGTTGTTATTTTTACACTCAAAAAAGGAAATTTAAAATGAAAAATTTTACATTGAAAAGCGCAATCTTAGGTATGACTATGTTATTTGGTACGACAACCGTTTATGCAGAAGAAATGAAATCTGATGACATGCAAATGCACTCCGACCACATGATGAAGTCTGATGAAATGGGAATGAAATCTGATATGAAAATGAAATCTGATAAAAAGATGAAATCAAATAAAAAAATGAAAATGACAAAAGAAAAAATGTAAAGAACAGTCTGTAAAAGTGCGGTAAAAAATCTCAAAAATTTTTTACCGCACTTTCAATACCAACAGAACGCAGACAATTTATTCCATCTACCGCAATAATCTCTGGCCCCATATTCGCTAAATCGTCAATATCTTGTAAGAATGGAATATTTGGATATAAAACGCCTTAAAACAAGAACCTTTCAGAATAAGAATACCTAGAAATCTTATTTTTAAGCTAAGAAGGGAGAAATGAAACAAAAGCGACCAAATTCTGTAAGACTTAAGTAAAAATTTGACCGCTTGGTAAGTACTATTCAGTTATCAACCTCGTATAAAGCAAATCCCAATCTGCAATATCTTTATCAATGGAAGCTAATGCCAATCCATTCTGTTTAGCTGTTGCAAAGTGCATAATATCAAAATTATGCTTATCAATTTTCTTTGGCGTTTGCCCACTATCTTGACGCAAACGTCTTTCATATCGAAATAACTTAGCCGCCAAATTTGCAATCGGCTTATCAATATTCAAATTACTGAGTCTATTTAATACCGCAAGATGTTTTTCGTAATTAGGAATATCCACCCAATCAACACCACGCAATACCTCATAATAAATAAGCGGTGTAATATAAACGATGTTTTGCGAATCTGATAACAACTCACGTAAACGCTGAGCCTCTGTACTACGATTATTTTTAATTGCGGCAATTAAAATATTGGAATCTAATAGCACTTTATTATTTAATGGGACTTTATTTATAGACATATTAAGCTCCTAATAAATCTAATAGTGCTTTCTTCATATCAGATTGAGATTCTGCTGTAGTATTTTCAAGACGTAACTTGTTGAGACTCACTCCAAACGCTTCATCTAATAAGTCAATCAACGCAGCTTGACCCGCATTTTGAATAAGTTCCGTCACCACAACATCATTTTTTTGAACTAGCTGATATGCAGCTCCATCAACTAATTGAGTTAATACTAGAGAAGAGTGCGTAGTAATTACAAAATAGGTATTTGGAAAAATTTTTGTTAGCAACGGTAATATCTTCGTTTGCCATTCAATATGTAGATGGCTTTCAATTTCGTCAATCAAAACATAGCCTTTTACTTGCTCAATATCTTCAGAATTTGTGAAATAAGAATAGCCAGCTACAATAGATTGAACAATTTTAATTAAAGAAGCAAATCCACTACTTAACTCGCTCAAATAATGTATTTTTCCATCTAATTTAATGGTTACACGTTCTCCATCTGGCGATTTAAAATCTTCAGGAGCTGCACTTATGCGAGAGTCAATCTGATTTAAAATTCGCAATACAGCTAACAATTCCACCTCACGATTATTTTCACGAAGTTGATATCGATTAGATGAATTTGCTCGCTGAATAAACCATTCATCAATCGAACCTTGCATATTTAAAGTAGAAAAACTGTATTGCATTTTATCAATAACAGATTTCACATAGGCTTTTTTTCTTGTCTCAAATTCACCTATTGCGCCATCCACATTACCCTGTTTTTGTTGGATTTCTCCTCGATTTTGTGCTGCCAAATAAATTATAGGAAAGTCATGGAAACTCTTCGACTCAATAGCATCTGATATTCTTATATAAGAAGAATTCATTTTTATAAAATCAGAAACCTTAGTCTTATTAATAAGTGCTTTTTCAAATACAATTTTGTCAGAATAAACATAAAAATTATCTGCCACATATTTATTCGTAAAGAATAGTTGCGTGTAAAGCGATTCCAAAGTTTTAGTTTTACCGACTCCATTAGAGCCAATAATCACATTCATTTTTTTATTAGAGAGCTGTAAATTAATACTACCCACTCCCTTTACATTCTTAAATTCAATATGCTGATCTAATAACATACCGTAATCCTATTTTGTTTGTAAGCATAGATATAAAACTAGTTTACCATTTAATAAACTAGAACAATCGAATTTGTAAAATATTTTGCCAGTTCAATTATCAATTTTTATTATCTATCATTTAATTATATAGATTTATCTGTGGCATCTCTAAATTTTTTCACCATTTTGCTTAATGTTTCACAATTTCGTTGAAAGCATCGACAATAAGGGCTGGTAGTTAAAGACAGTTTTAGCCCAACTTTTTCTTGTATATCTAATGAAATCTATTTTTTAACTATTTTTACACTCAAAAAAGGAAATTTAAAATGAAAAATTTTACATTGAAGCTGTTTCACGAAGTTAAGAAAAATCTGGTGTTTAAGAAAGAATAATTCAAATAAAAAACGAGCATTTTCGATTTAACTTGATGCTAAACAGAAAATGCTCGTTTTAGATGCTAATTTATCCGATTAGATTGGTTGTTTTATCTTTACCAAATCCAGCCAGCCCCCATTTGATAGGAAATTTTACTGTTTTTGCCTGCATTTACGGCAATACCACTTTTTAATGTGATATTTGCTTTTGGTGTGTAGCCGACACCAATCGCCACCGCATTACGGCTGCCATAACCGCCCACCGCAGCAGAAAAACTCGCTTTTCCGACCGCTTGTGGCAATACTAAACCAGAAAGTGCGTTAGCCGCCGCCAAACCACGTTCTAATTTGCTGTCTAACTTACCAATTTTGCCATTTAACTCGTTAAAATCTGATTGGAAATTATGCACTTGCGTTTGCAATGTGCCTAATTTGAGGTCGGTATATTGTTTTGCATCTGCTAACGTTTTTGCATCGCCCGCTTCACGTTTAACAGCTTCTTCCGTAATTTGTGAAACTACTTCATTTTTTGCTTGAACAATTTTGTTATCCACACCAGCAACTTTAGTTTCTACATCAGTAACTTTACCTTCAACTTGAGTAATTTTCCCCTCTGTTGCAGTTATTTTAGTTTCGATACCTGTCACTTTTGTATCTAATGGGTTGAATTTATCATCGGTATATACTTTAGCATCTGCTAAAGTTTTTGTATCGCCATCTTCCATTTGTTTTTTATTTACTGCATCAGTGTCTTTTTCGGCTGTTTTTACATTAGCAATGTATCTTTCTGTACTTTCTTTACCAAAAGAAACTTCATTTTCTCTTGTGGTTATAGATTCAGCCCCTAAGGCCATAGAATTATTGTGTTCAGCTTTTGCATCAGAACCAAGAGCTACTGCTGACGATTTTGAGGCTTTTGCACCGTCACCAATTGCCACTGTATAACTTCCCAATGCCTTACTTTCTTTCCCTAATGCAACCGAATAATTACCTGTAGCCTTTGCTTCTTTACCAATTACCGTAGAACCCATATTTGCTTCGGTTTGCTTGCCAATTGCCACGGCATTATCTCCAAGGGTTTTCACGCTATATCCTAACGCCACTGTATAATTTACCTTAGGTTTGGCATTGTCAGATGTCTTCGCTTCATTTGCTTCGCCAAACACAATGTTATGTTCCCCCTCCACTTTATTTTTATAACCAGATACTACGTTGTATCTATAATCATCTACCTGATTGCTATCTTTGCCTACTTCATTATAATAACCAGACACAGTGTGATAGACACCATACACTTTATTTCCTTGCCCAAACACCTGACTTGATGCACCTTTTACTGTATTACTCAAACCGTAAACCTGTAAGTCGCCATTGCCACTACCATAATCCTTTCCCGTTACAGTATTACTAAGCCCTACAACCACCGTGCTATTCCCCGTTAGCTCGTTATTATTTCCCACAATTAAATTATTAGTTGCGTGAGATAATTTAGAATTAGTATTAGAAGTATCAGTACCTTTAACACCATTAATTTTATTGGTTTCTAAATTACCAATAATGATATTGTTACTGCTCGTACGCTCAGATGTACTAATATCTTTCATTCCAAAATTATTTGAGAAGTTGGGATTTGAAGTGGTTGGAGGAGAAGCATCAGCTAAAGCTGGATTAGTGAATATTCCACCAATAATAGAAAGAGCCGTAGTTATTGTGCAAGATGGGAAGAAAAGACTAGTGTTGTTTGTTTGTTTGTTTGTTTGTTTGTTTGTTTGTTTGTTTGTTTGTTTGTTTGTTTGTTTGTTTGTTTGTTTGTTTGTTTGTTTGTTTGTTTGTTTGTTTGTTTGTTTGTTTGTTTGTTTGTTTGTTTACAGAATTATATAAAAACATATTATATCCTCACTATATTAAATAAAAGATGCCTAATTTTACTTCATATAGATTAAGATATAAAGGAAATATTGTTTTTATAAATAAAAAGTGCGGTGAAAATCTCAAAAATTTTTACCGCACTTTCAATACCAACAAGAAGCAGGCAGATTGTTCCATCTATCCTGCATTCACTAAATTATCCAATATCTTATAAGAACAGAATATTTGGATGTATAAAACACCTTAAAACAAGAACCTTTTAGAATAAGGAATACCTAGAAATCTTATTTTTAAGCTAAGAAGGGAGAAATGAAACAAAAGCGATCAAATTCTGTAAAACTTTTGCAAAATTTGACTGTTTGGCAAGTTAAACACTACACCAATTTTCTAAAATCAAGTTGGAGACAAACTCAAAGGCTTTATCACTCGTGACTAAAACACATTCATTGGCTAAAGCGTGAGCTGCAATCATCTGATCTTGTACGCCCATTACTTTGCCTTCTTTTTCCATTTCAGCTCTTAGCTTGCCATAAATTTCAGCAGTTTTCGTATCCCATTCTAAAATAGAAATCGCAGATAAAAATGCATCTAGAAACTGTGAAAGTTGCAGATTATTACGCTTTGCTACACCATAAAATAATTCAGCGGCGGTAACAGAAGAAATACAGAGAATTTCAGGATTAAGCAACCTTAATCGTTCTACCACAGAAGGCACTTTACGGAAAAAATAACTCACAGTATTCGTATCTAACATATACATTTAAAAGCCCTCAAAAGGATCTCGCGTTGCCACTTCTTGCTTACGTTCTTTTTCTGATAAAAAATCTTCATCACATTGAATTGTAGGTAACAATTCGAAGACTTTCTGCCAATTTTGCTGGCTACGAGAACGAGTTGAAAGCGTAATATCGCCATTTTCTTCTTTGAAAACATAAATTTGAGTGGCGTCAAACTCAAATTCCACAGGTAAACGAACGGCTTGATTGCGACCATTTCTAAATAAACGTGCGATTTTTTCCATTATGTTCCTCCTTAAATATATGCTTTAGTATATGCCAAAACACTAGTCTGAACAAACACGATTAAATTTAACCGCACTTTAATTACATCACCACCACATCAAACTGTTCTTGGTTATAAAACTGTTCTGTTTTTACTTTTACTCGTTTGCCAATAAACATTTCTACTTCTGGTAGCAAGCCGTGAGATTCTTCATTAATAAGATATTCGGAAACTGCTGGCGAGGCATAAACAACAAATTGTTCGCTACTGAATAAATGATAAACCCGAATAATTTCACGCATAATTTCGTAACAAACTGTCTCAACAGTTTTCACCCTCCCGCGTCCATGGCACGTTGGACATTCATCACATAGCACATGCTCTAAACTTTCGCGGGTTCTTTTACGAGTCATTTCTACAAGGCCTAATTGCGTAAAGCCATTCACATTAGTTTTCACACAATCTTTAGAAAGTGCATCGCATAAAGATTCTAGTACTCGATTGCGATGTTCATCTGTTTGCATATCAATAAAATCAATAATGATAATGCCACCAAGATTACGTAGTTGTAGTTGCTGAGCAATGGCTTTAGTTGCTTCAATATTAGTATTGAAGATGGTTTCTTCTAGATTACGATGCCCCACAAATGCGCCTGTATTAATATCAATGGTGGTCATCGCTTCTGTTTGCTCGATAATTAAATAGCCACCCGATTTGAGATTAACACGTTTATCTAGCGCTGTTTGGATCGCATTTTCAACCCCATACACATCAAAGATAGGTTGATTGCCAGAATAAAGAACAAGTTTATCGCTTAATTCAGGCATAAATTCATCGGTAAATTCTTTCACTTCGCCAAAGCAAAGTTTAGAGTCGATACGAATTTTTTCTAAGTTCGTGCCGATAAAATCGCGCAAAATACGTTGAGGAAGCGCTGGCTCGCCGTAAATTTTTGATTTGGTTGGATATTTAGATTTACGTTCTAAAACTTTACGCCATAAGCGTTTTAAAAATTCAGCATCTTGACGTAATTCTTCTTCGCTTGCCCCTTCTGTGGCGGTACGAATAATAAAACCGCCGAGTTCATCACAAAACGGTTCAACTAATGCTTTTAAACGGGCACGTTCTTCTTCGCTTGCAATGCGTTGTGAAACGCCCACGTGGCTATTTTCCGGCATAAAAACAAGATGACGCGATGGCAATGTGATGTCTGTTGTTAAACGTGCGCCTTTTGTACCAAGGGGATCTTTCACCACTTGTACAACAATATCCTGCCCTTCGCGTACTAATTCTGAAATGCTCTTAACTTTAAATTGCTTTTGTTCATTTTCATCTACACATTCCGTGTGGGATACAATATCAGCAGCGTGTAAAAAAGCCGCTTTTTCCAAACCAATATCAACAAAAGCCGACTGCATACCAGGCAACACTCGAGTGACACGACCTTTATAAATATTTCCGACAATTCCTCGTTTGGCTTGGCGTTCAATATGCACTTCGCGCAACATTCCTGTTTCTACTAGCGCAATGCGTGTTTCGTTAGGCGTTACGTTCATCAATAACTCTACAGCATCCATTTTATATTCCTAATTTCTTAAATTTCATCAAATATTCAGTCTAAATAGAATAATAGCCCGAAATAAGGTAAAATGCACCCTTTCTGAAATTTTTAACCCATTTTGGACTTATAAAATGTTTGGATTCGACCCAACTCTTATTACTTTTACTATTTATATTTTCGGGATGTTACTGATTGGCGTACTTGCCTATTATTACACGAATAATTTATCAGATTACATTCTCGGTGGACGTCGTTTAGGCAGCTTTGTCACTGCAATGTCTGCGGGTGCTTCAGATATGTCTGGTTGGCTTTTAATGGGCTTACCTGGTGCGGTATATTTATCAGGCTTAGTTGAAGGCTGGATTGCTATTGGCTTAACGCTTGGCGCTTATTTTAACTGGCTTCTGGTGGCTGGTCGTTTGCGTATTTATACTGAATTAAATAATAATGCCCTCACTCTTCCAGAATATTTCCACAACCGCTTCGCCACATCACATAAATTATTAAAAATTATTTCTGCTACGATTATTTTAGTATTTTTCACTATCTATTGTGCTTCGGGTGTCGTGGCGGGTGCAAAATTATTCCAAAATTTATTTTCAGTCGAATATTCCACCGCACTTTGGTATGGTGCAGCGGCAACCATTGCTTACACGTTCATCGGTGGTTTCCTTGCGGTAAGCTGGACAGATACCATTCAAGCCACATTAATGATTTTTGCATTAATTTTAACCCCTGTTTTTGTGTTATTAAGTTTCGCTGATACCGCTCAATTTTCCGCAGTATTAGAACAAGCTGAGGCTGCCGTAAATAAAGATTTCACGGATTTATTTACTTCTACCACACCGCTTGGTTTATTAAGTCTTGCTGCTTGGGGATTAGGCTATTTCGGGCAACCGCATATTTTAGCGCGTTTTATGGCGGCTTATTCTGTCAAATCACTTATCAAAGCTCGCCGCATTAGTATGACATGGATGGTGCTTTGCTTAGGTGGTGCAATTGGTATTGGTTTCTTCGCGATCCCTTATTTCTTTGCCAATCCAAACATTGCAGGCACAGTCAATAATGAACCAGAGCAAGTATTTATTGAACTTGCAAAACTTTTATTTAATCCTTGGATCTCTGGCATATTACTTTCTGCTATTTTAGCGGCAGTAATGAGTACATTAAGCGCGCAATTATTAATTTCATCTAGCTCAATCACAGAAGATTTCTACAAAGGTTTTATTCGCCCTAAGGCTTCAGAAAAAGAGCTCGTATGGCTTGGCAGAATAATGGTATTAGTTATTGCCGCACTTGCTATCTGGATCGCACAAGATGAAAACAGCAAAGTATTAAAACTTGTAGAATTCGCTTGGGCTGGTTTTGGTAGTGCATTTGGCCCAGTTGTACTTTTCTCTCTTTTCTGGAAACGAATGACATCATCAGGTGCGATGGCGGGTATGCTTGTAGGCGCAGTAACAGTATTTGCTTGGAAAGAAGTTGTTCCAGCTGATACCGATTGGTTTAAAGTATATGAAATGATCCCGGGGTTTGCTTTCGGTAGCCTTGCAATTATTGTTGTCTCATTGCTGTCTAGCAAACCGGAACAAAATGTTCTAAATACCTTTGACAAAGCAGAAAAGGCCTATAAGGAAGCAAAATGATCGACTTTCGCCCATTTTATCAACAAATTGCGACCACAAATTTATCAGACTGGTTAGAGACCTTACCGCGCCAATTGAAAGAATGGGAAACTCAAACTCATGGCGATTATGCGAAATGGAGTAAAATTGTTGATTTCCTACCTGATTTACATGCTGATGAAATCGATCTCAAAAGTGCGGTAAAATCTGACCGCACTTCTCCCCTTTCAGAAGGCGAAAAACAACGAATTATCCATCATTTAAAACAATTAATGCCATGGCGAAAAGGGCCTTATCATCTCTTCGGCATTCATGTAGATTGTGAATGGCGTTCAGATTTTAAATGGGATCGTGTTCTTCCTCATTTAGCGCCACTGCAAGGTCGCACTATTTTAGATGTAGGCTGTGGCAGCGGTTACCATATGTGGAGAATGGTAGGTGAAGGCGCAAAAATAGTCGTCGGGATTGATCCTACCGAACTTTTCCTTTGCCAATTTGAAGCCGTACGCAAGCTGCTTAATAATGATCGTCGAGCAAATCTTATCCCGCTAGGTATTGAGCAAATGCAGCCATTAGCGGCATTCGATACTGTATTTTCAATGGGCGTACTCTATCATCGTAAATCACCATTAGATCATTTAAGCCAATTGAAAAATCAATTGATAAAAGGTGGCGAATTAGTATTAGAAACGTTAGTTGTGGATGGCGATGTAAATACTGTGCTTGTACCAGCAGATCGCTATGCGAAAATGAAAAATATTTATTTTATCCCCTCTGTCGCCGCACTAATTAACTGGCTAGAAAAAGTTGGCTTTACCAACGTACGTTGTGTGGATGTAGCGACAACCACATTAGAGGAACAGCATAAAACTGATTGGTTGGAAAATGAAAGCCTGATTGATTTCTTAGATCCAAATGATCACAGTAAAACCATTGAAGGTTATCAAGCACCGAAAAGAGCGGTAATTTTAGCGAACAAATAAAAAAGGGAAATTTGATCTGACCCCAAAAAGTTAGACTGATTTAGTTCAAGGACTGAGTTCTGTAATTCACAGGGCTGAGTCCTTTTAGTTTCCCCTGAATGCGCTCATGGTTGTAATAATGAATATATTCATGAATCGTTTTTTCCAGTTGTTCGAACGTCTCAAATCGTTTGCCGTAATAACATTCCGTTTTTAATCGCCCA